>CAWKYG010000018.1:0-635055 GCA_963853855.1 uncultured Solibacteraceae bacterium
GCCTGTTGCCGGTTCGGTTGACACCCGCTTAAACTAATCCAGCCTGCATCTCGAACTCCATAGGACTGAGATAACCGATTGTCGAGTGTCTGCGTTTCACGTTGTAGAAGCGCTCAATGTAGTCGAACACGTCAGCCTTGGCTTCGTCCCGCGTCCGGTACGTCTTGCGCGCCGTGCGCTCGGTCTTCAGCGACGAGAAGAAGCTTTCCATCGCCGCATTGTCCCACACATTGCCCGAACGGCTCATCGAGCAGGTGACGCCGTGGTCGGCCATCAGCCGCTGGAACGGTTCGCTGGTGTACTGGCTGCCGCGATCGGAGTGATGCAGCAGCGCATCGGGCTTGCCTCTGCGCCAGATCGCCATCGTCAGCGCATCGGTGACGAGCTGGGCCGTCATCGCGGCACTCATCGACCAGCCCACCACCCGCCGGGAGAACAGATCGACGACAGCCGCCACGTAGAGCCAGCCCTCGGCGGTCCAGATGTAGGTGAAGTCAGCGATCCATTTACGGTTGGAGCCGGTGCTTCGAAGGCGCGATCGAGCACGTTGGGAGCAACGGCGCTCACCGGCCTCTCGCCCCGATCAGACGGCAGGTGGCGTCGACGCGGACACGCCCCTGAGAGCCTGTAATCGCATCAATCGCTCGATCCGATGCAGTCCGCACAGCACACCCTCGGCGAGCAGGTCGTGCCACACACGCCTGGCGCCGTAGGTCCGGTCGCTCGCCAGGAAGCTCGCCCGCACCTTTGCCGACAGTTCTTCATCGCTCCGGTTACGCTGGCTGCGCGGTCGTGTCAGCCAGGCATAGAAGCCACCCCGCGAGACACCGAGCGCCCCGCACAACCATCCCGCCGGCCAGATCCCCCGGTGCTTCGCGATGAAGGCAAACCTCACGTCGATTCCTTCGCGAAGTAGGCCGCGGCTTTTTTTAGGATGTCCCGCTCGGCCTTCAGCTTGATCACCTCGCGCTTCAACCGCGCGATCTCGGCCTGTTCGGGCTTCATCTGCCCATGGCCAGGGAAGGAATGCTGCGGATCCTCCGCAAACGCCCTCACCCAGTTGCGCAGCACCGTCTGATGTACACCCAGATCGCGTGCCGCCTGCACATACGACACGCCCCGATCCTTGATCAGCTTCACAGCCTCAAGCTTGAACTCCCGTGTAAATCTCCGTCGTTCCATGACACACCTCCAGTTCCATCAAAACACCTAACTCGGTGTCTTTGGAACCGGCAGCAGGCCAGAATAATGTAGTGGTGAAGGGAATAAATGATGTTTGCGCGCCATTCGACATTGTTAAATTGTTGACGATCCTGCAATACCAAGATCGTGTCGATTGCAGGTGCATGATGCTGATGCCGGTGGGTTATATCTCGTAAGAAAAAGTAAGCCTGATTGGCCATCCAAATGTAAAAATCATACCCGAATTTGGTGGCATATAATCAGAATTCAGACTCTAGTTTTTTATCTTTGAATAGTGGCGTGGAGAAAAATGCTTCTCCTGTGCGATTGAGCAAACAAGAAATTTGAATGTCCGTTTCCTGTTTTAAGGACAATTCAGCGTTAGCAAAACACTCTTTAATTTTGTTAAATCGATTACTCTCAAGCGCGAGTCTTAAATGATTTAGCTCATCCACATTTGAAGTGACCACTTCTCGACCGTGCGCAATCCAATCCTCTTCTGATTTGAAAATAAAAATCGTTCCGGCGATCCGAGGTGCAACTATTGGATTACCGAGTGACTCCCCCACAAAGACGAAGAAAAAAGATCCAGTTTTATTTTTTCGGAGGCCGACAAATGTGTGAAACAATCTGTCGTCAAGATTTCGGCGCTCATTAGGCCAATATAAAACGTCGAGTTTGCGTCGTTACATTCGCGTATGCCGTCTCTGCTGATCGTGCTTCCCCGATGTGTCGGAAGGACAGGCGTCCGTTAGCATCGGAATCCAGCCAGCATATGGATAGTTTTTAACTGCGGGATCAGTGACCGAAGACACGTTTTATACTGTCAGCAGAAAGTCGCCCACTCATTTCAAGGCGATTCTTTTTTCTGTTGTAAATCATGCCGCCCTGGACTCGGGCGTCCGGCATCCAATCTACCGTTGGACGTGTGCGGCCTTTTACAACGTCCCTCCATGATTTGGCTCTGGACGCGCTTTTCTTTGCTTCAATGTGATCTATCCGGCGTAGTCTTCGTCCATAACTATACGCCACGGCAGCCAAAGTCAGGCCGACAGTCAGTCCGAGGAAGTTCAGGAAGAGGGTCATTTGGCTGGATTCCTTGCGTCAGATCGCGGAATCTTCGCCCAGAGACAAGGGGCCGAATGCGGCAGATTTCCGAGGCGCGCTGCGACTACCCATTGTACTGGAGAGCGAAACCGCACCACTACATATTGTGGTATTTCAAGGCGCTAGTCAAGCCCAATGTACATTGACGTATATTGGTGCGCATTGCCGCGCATTGGTGCGCATTCGGGGAAGCTGTGTCACGCCGAGCCACGACTGGAAAGAGATTTCGAATGGTTGGGAGATCGCCTCCTAGAGGACTTGATGGACTACTGCGCCTGCCACGGCGATATGTCTCTTACCTTCGTAGCTCGACGTGCTGTGCGTAAGCACATTGAGGACGAACTTAATAACAAAGAAATCAGACGCGAGTTTGATCGCATTCGCAGAGAACGTCGTGAATTACAACAAGACCCTAAAATCACACCGATACGCCCCGGCAAAACTAAATAGGCTTTGGGTTATTCCCCTACCTAATACCGGGGATTAAGCGCCCGCGCGGGATCGAAGCGCCGGATGGAGCGCCCTTCAGCCCCCGAGCCGGATCAGAACCGGCACATGGTCCGAAGGCTGTTTCCAGTCGCGGGCATCGCGATGGACCGCGGTTTTCTTGAGGCGGCTCTGGAGCGCGGGCGAGACCCAGATATGGTCGAGCCGGCGGCCGCGATCGGATTCCGCCCAATCGCGGGCGCGATAGCTCCACCAGGTGTAAAGCCGCTCCTCGGGCGGGATGAAATGCCGGACCGCGTCGACGAAGCCGCCGCGCTCCTGGAGCCGCGTTAGCTTCTCCACTTCAATGGGCGTGTGGCTCACCACGTCCAAAAGCTGCTTGTGCGACCAAACATCGTTTTCCAAGGGCGCGATGTTGAGATCGCCGACCAGGATCATGGTCTTCTTGCGCGCTTTCTCGCCGGCGAAGTAATTCGACACCTCGTCGAGGAATTGCAGCTTATGGGCGAATTTGGCGATTGGCCTCGGGGTCGGGCTCGTCGCCGCCCGCCGGCACGTAGAGATTATGCAGCTCGATGCCCCCGGGCAGTCCGGCGACGATGTGCCGGCAATCCTCGCGCCCGCACCAGCTCTGGTCTGCGGGTTTTGCGAAGCGCCACGCGCGACAAGATCGCGACGCCGTTATAGCCCTTCATGCCGTGGATCAGCATGTGCTTGTAGCCCAGTGCCGCCACCGCCTCGCGCGGGAAGAATTCATCCGGCGTCTTGGTTTCCTGGAGGCAGATCACGTCGGGCGCGAGCTCGCGCGCGAGCCGCGCCAGATTGCCGATCCGGAGCCGCACCGAGTTGATGTTCCAGGTGACGATGGTCAGGGCCATGGGGATTTAGAACACGGAGCGGCGGGTTTCGGACAATGCCGGGCGAGCCAAAAAAATGCCCCGGCCGGTGAAACCGGCGCCAAAAATTAAGGCGCCTGGCCGGGGGGGAGTGGCCAGGCGCCGGAAGTCCCATCGGGATGCCACGGGAGCTTAGAAAAGCCCCCCGGCCCGCCAGCCGAAACCGGCGGCTTCTTAATATTAAATAGGCAGGGAATAAGGCAAAAAAAGCCGCATCCAAGCGCATGTGGGGCCTGCGATAGACGCATGGCTGGACCCCGAACCGGACCGGGAGCTTAGCCGCAACCGAGCCAGCGCCGCACCAGGGCCAAGAGCCGCTCCGGCTCCTCGGGGATCATCAGATGCCCGGCGCCTTCCAGCACGGTCAGGTGCGCGTGTTTCATCGCCTCCGCCATTTCGACGATGGCGTTCGAAATCCAGTCGTAATTCGGCCGGGCGGGATCGGCGCCGACGAGGTCGAGCGGAGCTCGAAACGGCCGAGCTTGCCCCAGCTATCGGACACGTGATGCGCGGTGAAAATCGGGCTTCCACTTCAGGCGGACAGCACAGGGTGAAGCCGCCTTCGGGTTTGGGCTTGAGCGTGGCGTGGCAATGGGCCTCGAGCATCTCCGGGGAAAACAGGCGAAGGGGCTCTTGCGGTGCGGAGCCGCTCGGCAGAAGGAATCGAGGCTCGGCCAATCGGCGCGGCGTTTGCGCCTGGCCGCTCGATGAGGCGCGGCTGCAGCCGCGCCGCCGTCGCGTGCGCGCTGGTGCCGGGCGGCGGAAAGACCGGCGGGTCGATCAGCATCACCGCGGCGAGATCGGGGAGATCGCCCGAGATCGCGAGGTCGAGCCCGGCGGCGGCGCCCAGGGAATGACCGAGGTAAGCGGGCCGCGCGCCGTCGAGCCGCGCCTCGACCGCCGCCATCACCAGCCGCAGATCGGCGGCGAGGTTTGCCACGGAAAAGATTTCGGCGAGAGATCCGGCCGGCCAAGTCGAGCCGCCATTGCCGCGCGCGTCGAAGGCGAAGATGCGGATGTCGCGCGCCAATTCCCTGAGCCAGGGGCCGTAGGAACCGGTGGCCAGACCGTTGGCGTGGCCCAGCAGCAAAGCCGCGCCCGGCCGGGGGGATGCAAGCTCATAGACGGGAAGCAGCGCGCCGTCTTGCGTCGCCACGGCGAAGACCCGGTCGGCATCGGGCAATGAGCGAAATGCCGGCGCGGCCTGGTTCAGCTCGGCCTCGCGCTCAGCCGCCGCCTGCCGAGCTGTGCGGGTCGGACCAGATGAACAGGCGCTGGTCGATGCTGCCGCCGAAATGCGGATCGGACAGGGTCACGGTGACGGTCTTGTTCTGCGCGTCGACGATGGACCATTGCCGCAGTTGCAGCGGTGGTCGTTGAACACCAGCGTCACCCGGCCGCGCGCGGCGCGCTTGGTTTCGGTCAGGTCGTGCGGATTGAGCACGCCGGGATCGCGTCTGCAAGCCTCAGCACCATGATGTCGCCGCCGAGCGGATGTACGTTTCTGCAGCAGGAACCAGGCCGGGGTGTCGTCGAGATCGACCCAGGAAACCTGGTCGAGCTTGCCGTCGTAATAGTAGATCTTGCCCTTGGTGGCGACGATCACGATCGGACTCGGCTTGTCGTATTCGATGCGCATATGGCCCGGCCGCTGCAGATAGATGCATGCCCGAGGCGATGCCGCCGTCATCCGCGACCTGGTCGAAGCGCGAGACCAGGGTGCGGATGCGAGTTCAGATAATTCTGGATGCGCTGGATGGCGGGCCTGGTCGTCGGGCGAGAGCGCGCGCGGGCATGGCGCGGCGCCAGCGGCCAGCGAAGCGCCAGCGCGCCAGCAGCAAGGACCGGCGCGAATGCTGCGGCGGGGTGGCGGCGGGGCGATAAGGCGCGGCGCGGCGCATGGAAAAGCGTCTGTTGCGGCGGGTCCAGGCAATGCCGCGCCTTAGTATAGGCCTTTTTATGGGGCTTTCGCGGGCCGTGCGTCAGCATGCGAGCGGCCCAGCACCTCGCGCTTGCCGACATGGTTGGCGGAGGCCACGACGCCCTCGGCTTCCATGCGCTCGATGATGCGCGCGGCGCGGTTGTAGCCGATCTGGAGATGGCGCTGCACGAAGCTGGTCGAGGCCTTGTGCTCGCGCAGCACCAGATTGACCGCCTGGTCGTAGAGCTGGTCGCCCGAGCCCTCGCTTCGCCGTCGAGGAACTGGCCCGTCTCGTCCTCGTCGTCGGCGGTGACGTCCTCGAGATAGGATGGGCGGCGGCCCGTTGATCCTTGAGGAAACGCACCACCGCCTCGACCTCCTGATCGGAGACGAAGGGGCCGTGGACGCGGGTGATGCGCCCGCCGCCGGCCATGTGCAGCATGTCGCCGCGGCCCAGGAGCTGCTCGGCGCCGGCCTCGCCCAGGATGGTGCGGCTGTCGATCTTGGATGGTCACCTGGAAGGAGACCCGGGTTGGAAAGTTGGCTTTGATGGTCCCGGTGATGACGTCGACCGAGGGCCGTTGCGTCGCCATGATGATGTGGATGCCGGCGGCGCGCGCCATCTGCGCCAGGCGCTGCACCGCGCCTTCGATGTCCTTGCCGGCGAGCAACATGAGATCGGCCATCTCGTCGACCACGACGACGATGAGCGGCAGCGGGTCGGTGGCGAGCGGCTGCTCCTCGAAAACCGGGCGGCCGGTATCCTCGTCGAAGCCCGTCTGCACCCGGCGCATCAGCGCCTCGCCCTTGGCCTTGGCCTCGGCGAGGCGCTGGTTGTAGCCCTCGATGTTGCGCACGCCGAGCTTGGACATGAGCGCGGTAGCGGTTTTCCATCTCGCGCACCGTCCATTTGAGCGCGACGACGGCCTTGCGCGGCTCGGTGACGACGGGCGCCAGCAGATGCGGGATGCCGTCATACATCGAGAGTTCGAGCATCTTCGGGTCGATCATGATGAATTTGCACTGGTCGGGCGTGCAGGCGGTAGAGGATCGAGAGGATCATGGTGTTGATGCCGACCGACTTGCCCGAGCCGGTGGTGCCGGCGATCAGGAGATGCGGCATGCGCTGGAGATCGGTGATGACCGGCGCGCCGCCGATATCCTTGCCCAGCACCAAGCGGCAGCTTGGCGGAATTGCGCTCATAGGCTTCCGACGACAGAAGCTCGCGCAGGAACACCATTTCGGAGCGCGCATTGGGCAGTTCGATGCCGAGCACGTTGCGCCCGGGAATGACCGATACCCGCGCCGAAAGCGCGCTCATCGAGCGGGCGATGTCGTCGGCCAATCCGATGACGCGCGAGGCCTTGATGCCGGGCGCGGGCTCGAGTTCGTAAAGCGCCACGACCGGACCCGGGCGGACCTTGACGATTTGCCCGCGCACGCCGAATTCCTCGAGCACGGATTCCAGCAGCCGCGCATTCTGCTGCAACGCCTCCTCGTTGACCGAGGCGCCGCCGCGCGACGGCGGCACCTCGGCGAGCAATTCGAGCGGCGGCAGCAGATGATCGGCGGGCCTAAGGGCGAGCGAGGTCTGGCGCAGCCGGCGCAGCGCGGCCGGTTTTCCACCGGCAGGTCGACGGAAGCCCGGCGGCGCAAGGGCGGCGCCTCGGCGCCCATATCCTCGTCCTCGTCTTCCATGCCGGTGTCGCCGAGAAAAACCGGATCGGTGCGCGAGCGGTCGATCTCGGTCATGGATTCGATCTCGATCGCCGCGCCATTTGAGCAGGCGCGAGGGCGAAACCATGAAGCCCAGCCGCGCGAAGAAACCGGGACGGGCTTCGCGCTCGAGCCGCGCGGCTTCGCGTTCGGCGGCCTCGGCGGCAAGGCGCGCGCGGCTGTCGCGCGCCGAGAAGCCCAGCACATAGAGCAGCAAGAGGCCCACCAGCGCCGCCGCCGCCATCGCTGCCAGTGGCGGCGCCACGTCGATGCGCCCGAAGCCCTGCCGGGCCAATTCGCCGACGAAGCCGCCGAGGCCCGAGGCGACCGGCCAAGAGGCGGGCGCGGGCAGGATGGAGACCGCGAGCGCCAAAAGCGGCAGCGCCCAAGGCGCCAATAAAATCTTGAGCCAGAAACGGCGCAAGCCCCGCGCCAGCAACAGCCGCGCCGCCCAATCGCACAGGAAGACCGGCAGCAGCGCCGAGGCGACGCCGAAGCCCTGGAGCAACGCATCGGCCAGACGCGATCCGGCCAGGCCCATGAGGTTGTGCGACCGGCGCCGTGACCGCGTGGTTCCAGGACGGGTCGTCGCGGTCGTAGAACGCCAGCGCCAGCGACCAGGAACAGCGCGGCGGCCAGAGCGCCATGCCGCAGCAGGCGCTCGCCAACCGGGTCCAATCGAGCCCTTCGCCGCGTCCGCGCGGCCGGTGTCCGGCTTCGATGCTCACCATGGCAATGCTCCCCTCGATGCCGAGCCCAAGTCTCCCGGCAATTAGGCCAATAATACCCGTCCGGCGGAATCCCAATCGGGCCCGCGCTATAACACCATATTATATATCATTAGGATCGAGGAACGCCAACATAACCTATTGGCGAATTCGAGGCAGTTAAATGCCGCTGCATTTGAACGCATTCGCGCCCGGAAAAGGCGGGTTATGCCTGCACGCGGCCGTCAGCGGCGAAGCAAAGAAAAGAGGGGGCGGCCAAGCGACCGCCCCCCGAGGTCACCACAGGAGGAACCCTACTGAATGGTTTCGCCGTGCAGGGCGAGGTCGAGCCCGTCGCGCTCGATCTCTTCCTCGACGCGCAAGCCCATGACCAGATCGATCGCCTTGAGGATGACAGGGTGACGACGGCGTCATAGACCAGGACGATGATGATGCCCTGCGCCTGGTTCAGCACCTGGCAGCCAATTGCCCTCGATCGCGCCCGAGGTGCCGCCGTATTCCTGGATGGCGAAGACGCCGGTCAGGAGCGCGCCGGCGATGCCGCCCACCGCGTGGACGCCGAAGGCGTCGAGCGCGTCGTCATAGCCGAAGGCGTGCTTCAAGCCGGTGGCGCCCCAGTAGCAGATGACGCCCGCCGCGAGCGCCGATGACCAGCGCGCCCGCCGGGCCGACGAAGCCCGAGGCCGGGGTGATGGCGACCAGGCCCGCGACCGCGCCGGAGCAGATGCCGATCAGCGTCGGCTTGCCGCGCAAGGCCCATTCGACGAACATCCAGGCGAGGCCCGCCGTGGCGGTGGCGATCTGCGTCACCGTCATCGCCATGCCGGCCTGCATGCCGGCGGAAACCGCCGAGCCGGCGTTGAAGCCGAACCAGCCGACCCACAACAGCGAGGCGCCGATGAACGTCAGCACCACGTTGTGCGCCGGGCCGGTATCCTTGCGCTTGCCCAGCACCAGCGCGGTCATCAGTCCGGCGACGCCGGAGTTGATGTGCACCACCGTGCCGCCGGCGAAATCGAGCACCTTCACATAGGCCGCGTCGTTCGCGCTGTTGAGGAAGCCGTCCGGCCCCCACACCCAATGCGCGATCGGCGCATAGACCAGCGTCGCCCACAGCGCGATGAACACGCACATGGACGAGAACTTCATGCGCTCGGCGAAGGAGCCGGCGATCAGCGCCGGCGTGATGATGGCGAAGGTCATCTGGAAGCACATGTAGACGGTCTCGGGAATGGTCGGCGCGAGCGAATTGGGATTGCCGATATTGGCCGAGATGTCGCTCAGAATCCCTTGCAGGAAGACGCGGTCGATGCCCGCCGAGGAAGGGCGAGCCGGCGCGGAAGGCGAAGCTGTAATTGCACACCGCCCACAGCACGGTGACGAGACAGGTGATGAAGAAGCTGGTCATCACCGTGTCGCCGACGTTCTTCTTGCGCACCATGCCGCCATAGAAGAGGCCCAGGCCGGGGATGGTCATCATCAGCACCAGCGCGACCGAGGCCAGCATCCAGGCGGTGTCGCCGGAATTGGGCGTGCATGTCTCGAGCGTCTTGGCATCGCAGGCCGGCGGCGCGGGCGCGGGCGCCGCGGCCTGGTCGGCGGGCGCGGCTTGATCGGCGGGCGCGGCATTGTCGGCGGGCGCCTGGGCATAAGCGAGCATGCGCCGGAGCGATGCCCAGGCAAAGGCAGCAGCAGCAAGAAGGCCAAGACCGGCAACAGCCGGAGCGCGTTTCGCAAGGCTTGCGCGGAATGGCGACAACATGGTGAAAACCTCCCGAAGGGCCAAGGGTTCCCGCTTTAGAAGCGGATTGCCGCCGAAGATCTGTTGCCCGGACCTCTCTTGCTCAAGGCACGCTCTGCTCAAGGACTCTTTCGGCTGTAACAAAAGCGAGATTCGTGCCAAGTCGCGCCGATCCGCCCGCCGGGCGGCAACCCGGCGGAAATTCTGCGCAAAAACCCGGCCGATTCGGGCCGACTTGCGGAAATTCTACCCAATAAGGGAGTGTCTGCTCAATAAGCGGGCAAAGGACGAGTCGGCCTGAAAACGCCGGAGCGGGCGCCCGGCCCCCCGCCGAACACCCGCCCCGGTCATTCCCTGGAACGGGCGCGGGAGATGATCCCGCGCCCGCGCCGTTGGCTAGAACTACTCGCCTTCCGTGCCGATCGCGTAGGCGGTCTCGCCGTGGACCGCGTCGTCGCCCACCTTCAGGGTCGCTTCGTCCATGCGCAGCGGCGTGATGAACGAGATGACCTTGAGGATGATGAAGGTCGCGATGACGTTGAAGACGATGATGAACAGCCGCGCCTTCGACCTGAAGCAGGAGCTGGTCCGGGGTTGCCGTAGAGCAAGCCGGTCACGTTGACGCCGGGCGCGTCCTTGTCGGTGCCGATATACTCCAGCATGTCCGGGTTGGCGAGGATGCCGACCAGCAGGCCGCCCATCAGGCCGGCGACGCCGTGGGTCGAGAACACGCTCAGCGTATCGTCGACCTTCATCATGAGCTTGGTCTTCTGGAGCTTGTTCATGCTGAGCCACGGAATGATGCCGGCGCAGACGCCGATGATGATGGCGCCCCAGCCGTCGACGTAACCGGCGGCGGGCGTGATCGCCACCAGGCCCGCGATCATGCCGTTGACCGCGCCGATGACCGACGGCTTGCCATAGGCCATCTTGTCCATCAGCGTCCAGACCAGCAGCGCCACCGCGGTGGCGGTGTTGGTGTTGAGCACCGCCGCGCCGGCATCGGCGTTGGCGAAGTACGGGTCGCCGCCGTTGAAGCCGTTCCAGCCCAGCCACAGGATGCCGGCGCCGACCAAGGTGACCAGCAGGCTGTTGGGCGGGAAGTGATCGCGATCCGCCTTGCAGGCGCGGACCGACCATCGCCGCGGCGACGAAGCCGGACGTGCCGGCGGCGAGATGGATGACGTAGCCGCCCGAGAAGTCCGCCACGCCCATGCCGGCGAGCCAGCCGCCGCCCCACAGGCTGAACGCGCCCACCGTATAGACAGGGTCATCCACACCGGGCAGAAGATCACCCAGGCCCTGAAGCTCATGCGGCCGAGCACCGAGCCGGCCGAGGATGATCACCGTGATCGCGGCGAACACGAACTGGAAGAACATCAGCGTCGCCATCGGGAAGGCCAGCGCCGGCATGCCCGAGGCCGCGGCCGGAATGGTCGCCTGGCCCGGTGGTGAACGCCGCCGACAGTCGCCGGCAACGGCTTGCCGAGGAACGGAGAACCATTGCGGCCCGAACGCCATGTTGTAGTCGAACAGGACCCAGACGACCAGGACCGAGGCGAAGGCGTAGATCGCCATGAAGGCGGAGTTGATCGCCCATTTCTTCTTGACGACGCCGCCGTAGAGAACCGACCAGGCCGGGAATGCTTTGCAGGCCGACGAAGGTCGCCGCCGCCAACTGCCAGGCATTGTTTCCCGTATCTAGCCATTTTGGTGATGGTACGAGCATGGATTACTCCCCCTTATTTATTGCGATTGGCTTCCCCACAAGCCCCCGCGTGCCGAGCACTGGAGCGCGTGCCCGGAACCAATACCGGAAGCATGACTAGCAAGAACTATGCCGCCGCATGCCGCCGGCCCGAATCGTCGGCCAAATCCGCTTCTGGTCGGAGTCGAGCTCGTCATTTTGAAGCCGCAATGATCATGAAATAGGCATTCTGCACATAAATTAGGCAGACTCCGGTTGGCATGCGGCATCATCGGCAGCAGCCTCCGATTCGCGGCCCGCTTTGCGCGCCGTTCTTTGCAAGCGCGCGAGAATTGGCTATGGATCGGATCGCATGGCGCATGCGATAGACGGCATCATGGTCCTGAACCGGCCGCTCGCGGCGGCGATCGCCGCCTTGGCGGCGGGCTTGGCCGTTCCCGCCATCGGCGCCGAGGCGCAGCCGGGCGCGACCGCGATCACCTGCACCAATCCGGCGAGCGGCGCGAGCTGGCAGATCAACATCGACTACGACAAGGCCACCGTCGATTCCAATCCGGCCAGCATCAGCGACGCGAAGATTTCGTGGCACGACGCCAAGGACGGCGGCAACTACACGCTCGACCGCAAGTCCGGCGACCTGACCGTCGATCGTCGCGTCGAGCACCGGCGGCTATTTCGTCTACGATCATTGCAGGCTGGAGAATTGACGGCGATGATCCGGTGCGCGCGTCGCACGTCCGGCGCAACGGCGGAGCGATGGCGATGGCTGAGGGTGTCGCCGGCGTCAAGGCCAGCGTCGGGTTCGCCTCGGAGACCGGGCCGCGCAAGCGCAACGAGGATTTCGCCGGCGCCGTTTTCGGCGCCGAGCTGCCCGAGCCGCGCCGCGAGGTGGTCGCGGCGATCGCCGACGGCATCGGCGGCGCCAAGGGCGGCCGCGTCGCGGCCGAGACCGCGGTGCGCGGCTTTCTCGACGGATTTTGCGACCTGCCCGAGACCATGGAGGTGCGGCGCGCCGGCGGCCACGATCGTCAACGCGCTCAATGGCTGGATCCATTCGCAGGGCCGCCAGGACCCCGAGCTGGCGGGGATGGGATGCACCTTCACCGCGCTGGTGCTGCGCGGCCGCGTCGCCCATCTGCTGCATGTCGGGGACACGCGCGCCTACCGGCTGAGCGGCGACCGCCTGACCTGCCTGACCACCGACCATGTGCGCGAGGACGGCGCCGGCCGGTCGCGCGTCCTGACCCGCGCGCTGGGCGTCGAGGCGGAGGTGCGGCTCGACTACGCCACCCAGCCGGTGGCGCTGCACGACCGCTTCCTCCTGTGCAGCGACGGCGTGCACGGGTTCCTGACGGACGAGAGCATCGCCGACATCCTGCGCGAGCGCTCGGCGCCCGGGGATACCGCCCGCGCGCTGGTCGCGGCCGCGCTCGATGCCGGCGGCACCGACAATTGCACCGCCCTGGTGCTGGACGTGGTCGGGCTGCCGACCGCGGAATCGGCCGACATCGGCAGCGCCATCATGCAACTGCCGCTGATCCCGGTGCCGCATCGGCGGCGAGACGATCGACGGCTTCGTGCTCAAGGTGCTGCTGTCCGACGGCCGCTACAGCCGGCTGTTCGGCGCGCGTGGACGAGGTCGAGGGCGGCGAGGTGGCGTTGAAATTCCCCAAGCCGCAGGTCGCCACCGTCGCCACCTATCACGCGGCCTTCGTGCGCGAGGCGTGGGTGGGCGCGCGCGTGCAACAGCCCCTGGGTCGGCCGCATCATCGAACTGCCGCCGGGGCGGCAGACCTGCCTCTACACGGTCATGCCGCTCTATCAGGGCGAGCTGCTGGAGACGCGGCTGGCGCGCCGCCCGGCGCTGGGTCTGGAGGAAGGACGCAACATCGCGATCAAGCTGGCGCGGGCGGCGGCGGCGCTGCACCGCGCCGGCATCATCCATCGCGACATCAAGCCGGACAACGTGATCCTCGAAGGCGAGGGATCGCTGAAGCTGATCGATCTCGGCGTGGTGCGCGTGCCCGGGCTGGAGGACTTCCCGCCCGAGGACATTCCCGGCACCGCCGCCTATATGGCGCCGGAAATGTTCGCCGGCGAACCCGGCAACGAGGCCACCGACATCTATGCCCTGGGCGTCACCATGTTCCGCGCCTTCACCGGCGAGTTCCCCTACGGCAATGCCGACGCCATCAGCCCGCCGCGCCGGAGCCGGCCGAAGGAGCTCGTCGCTGCTGCGCCCGGATCTGCCGGCCTGGCTCCAGGCCGCGCTCGGGCGCGCGATCGCGGTCGATCCCGCCGACGCGTTTCCGCGACATGATCGAATTCGCGCTGGAGATGGAGGCGGGCCCGGCGCGCGCGCCGCGCGGCGGTCCGCCGGCCGCTGACGCTTTATGAGCGCGCACCCGGTGCGGTTCTGGCAGGGCGTCGCGGCGCTGCTGGCGCTGGCGCTGCTCTGGTCGCTGCTGCGGCACTAGGGCGATCGAGGCGGGCGCGGCGCCGGGCCGGGAAACCGCGCGCGATTGGCACGACGCGCCGCCCGTGAAATACTGACAGGAAAATGACGAAGACCGGACGTCACGGGGATGACACGGGGAACGGCAACAATCCGCAACCTCGGTCCCGGCATTTCGCGCGTCGGCAAAGGGTCCGGCGGTTCAGCCGCCGGGTGGGGGCATGATCGGATCGACGTGGCACCGCTTTCGCCGCGTTCCGCGCGGCGCGTTGGCCGGCTTCGTCACCTTGGCGATGGCCGCGGGCGCGTCATGGCCCGCGCCCGAGGCCCGGGCCGCCTGCGTGCCGGCGGCGGGCGCGGGCACGCCGGCCTCGGGCACCACCGTGACCTGCTCCGGCGCCACCGCCAATCAGAACAACCCCTACGGCTACGGCGATGGCAGCCAGAATGGCCTGACCGTCAACGTCCAGCCCGGCGCCTCGGTGACCGGCACCGCTGCCGGCATCAATATCAACGACGACAACACCGTCAATAATTTCGGCACCGTCACCACCGGCGGAACTTTCGGCATCGAGGCCGATTTCCTGTCCAGCAATACTCTCACCGTCAACAATTACGGGACGATTTCCTCGGGCGATACCGGCGTGGTTGGATACAACATCGTCTTGACCAACACGGGAACGATTTCGGTTGCCAGCACCGGGGTCTTCGCATACGGCAACGCCACCATCGTCAATTCCGGGGTCATTTCCGCCACCAACACGGGCGGCGTCGCCGGAATCAACGTCTTCGGCAATGCCACTATCGTCAATTCGGGATTCATTTCCGGCCCGACCGGCATCGTGGTGGATTCGGCATCCACCCTCAGCAATTCCGGCACCATCATCGGCATCAACGGCCCGGCGATCGATTTCAGCGCCTCCGCCGCCGACACGCTGAATTTCCAGCCGGGCTCGCGCGTCACGGGCACCATCCTTCTCGGGGAGCCAGCGACACCGTCAACATCCAGACCGGCCGGGACGTCTCATCGCTCCTCACCTTCGGTTCCGGCGGTGCCGAGGGATCGTCGATACCGGCTCGACCGTCGCCGTCAGCGGCGGCGCGCCCTACGTCATCAACGGCAATCGGGTCGCCGTGATCGACCCGACGGCGTTCGGCATGGCCGACCGCGCGCTGATGGATTTCACTGGCGGCATTTCGTCCTTGATCGCGGACCGTCTGGACGGCGGACCGTCGGGAATGGCGATGACGGCCTCGGCCGCTCCGCTTTCCGTCGTCAGCGACGCAGCGGGCCGCCCCCTCGCAGGCCCCGACCGTCCGGCCGCGATATGGACCCAGGCCTTCGGCGGCGCACGCAGCCAGCGCGCCGCCGGCCCGACTTCGGCGTGACCAGCGGATTCGGCGGCGCGGCGATCGGCATCGACCGGCAGGCGACGCCCGATCTGCGGCTCGGCGCCTTGGCCGGCGGCGGCGCGGGCAGCCTCGGCGTCGATCTCGGCGCGCAGACCGTCGATACCGTTTACGGCTTCGCCGGCGCCTATGGACGCTACGAATGGAACGGAAGGCTGCTCGATTTCTCCCTCACCGGCGGATATCGCGCAAAACAACAGCGCGCGCCTGGTGGCGAACAATCTGGCGGCGAACGGGACCGAGGAATGCGAACGCGGTCCTATGACAACTGGTTTGTGAGCCCGGAGTTGGGCTTGAGCCGAAGCTGCCGGATGCGCTGTGCCGGCGCGGCCATCATTCCCGCGGCGCGGCTGCGTTACCTGGCGGCTGGTTCGAGGGTTACAGCGAAAGCGGCTCGTCGGGGAACCTGACGGTGCAAAGCCGGATGGTGCAGGACGTGGAAGGAAGGCTGGAAGTGGCGGCGGCTGAACGCCGTGCCCTTGCCGCCCGGCTGGCCGATGAGGACGCGCTTGACCGCGGCCTGCTCGACCTCACGCGGCTCGGCAATAACGGCGTCGACGCCGCGGTCATCGGCCAGAACCTGTCCTTCGCCGCGCCGGGGAAAAGCAACGTGCTTGGCGTCTATGGCCGTGTCGGCGCCGATTACCTTCTGTCGGAAGGGGTGACCGCCTTCGCCGCCGCCGATTTCGCCGTCATGAACGACAACGGCTTCACCGGCACCGGGCGCATCGGCCTCAGGGCGAAATTCTAAAGCGGCTAGGGTCTGAGCAGCCCCATCAGGTCGAATACCTCGGCGCAAGTATCGGCGAGGCCATGGCATTGGCGCGTGCCGCGCCGCGTTTCAGCACGCCGTCGATATAGCCGGGATCGGCCAGAAGCCTTCGCATTTCGGAGCCGATCTTGCCCAGCACCTCGGCCGCCAGCATCCGCCAGCTCGTTCTTGAAGGCGGAGAATTGCCTGCCGGCGAATTTCTCGATTGCCTCCGCCCGCGTCAGTCCCGACAGCGCGGCATAGATCCCCAGGAGATTGTCGGCCTCGGGGCGCTTGCGGATTCGTCCTCGCTCGCGGGCAAGGGCGCGGGATCGGTCTTGGCCTTTTTTATCTTGAGCGCGATCGCTTCGGCGTCGTCGGTCAGGTTGATGCGCGAATAATCCGAGGCATCGGATTTCGACATCTTCTTGGTGCCGTCACGCAGGCTCATCACCCGCGTGCCTGCGCCGAAAATCTGCGGTTCGGGCAGCGGGAAGAATTCGACGCCGTTGCGCCGGTTGAAGGCGCCGGCGAGGTCGCGCGCCAATTCCAGATGCTGCTTCTGGTCCTCGCCCACCGGCACATGGGTTGCCTTATAAGCGAGAATGTCGGCGGCCATCAGCACCGGATAGGCGTAAAGCCCCAGCCCCGCCTCTTCGCGTGCCTTGCCCGCCTTTTCCTTGAACTGGGTCATGCGGTTGAGCCAGCCCAGCGGCGTGAGGCAGCCTAGGAGCCAGGCGAGCTCGGCATGCGCCGGCACCGCCGACTGGTTGAAGATGACGCAGCGATCGGGATCGATGCCGCAGGCGATGTAGGCGGCGGTGACCTCCCGCGTCTGCGCCTTGAGCTCCTTCGGGTCCTGCGGCGTGGTGAGCGCGTGCAGATCGACGATGCAGAAGATGCAGTCGAAATCCGTCTGCAGCCCACCCAGTTGCGGATGGCGCCCAGGTAATTGCCGAGATGCAGATTGCCGGTGGGCTGCACGCCCGAGAAGATGCGGTTCATGCGCGTGTTATCGCCGCGCCGGCGGTCTGGGTCAAGCGGCGCCGGCCCAGCCGGCGCCTGACTTCGCTGCCATTCGGCGGCGCCGAGAACGAGCACCAGCGCAGCGAAGACGGCGAGCCCGCCGCCGACCAGGACGGCCAGCGCCGCCAGCCGCAGGGCCAATCCGGCTGCCAGCCAGGGTGCCAGCAGGAACGTCAGCGCCCAGACCGCCAGGCCCATGAGGATGCTGGCCGCCAGCGATGCGCGGGATGCGCGATTGCGAGCGGCGGTCGAGCGCGAAATGCCCGCGCCGGTGCAACAGCCACAGCAGGACCAGCGCGTTGACCCAGCCCGCCGCCGAGGTGGCGCAGGCGATGCCGGTCTGGGCCGAAGGGCAGGGCCAAGCCCAGGATCAGCGTCAGGGCCAGGTTCGTCGCCATGGCGACGACAGCGCCACCTTCACCGGCGTGACGGTGTCGTGGCGGGCGAAAAAGGCGGGCGCCAGCACCTTCACCAGCACGAAGGCGGGCAGGCCCGCCGCATAGGCGGTGAGCGCCGCCGCCGTGGCGGCGGTTTCGGCCGGGCCGAATGGGCCGCGCTGGAACAGCACCAGGAGGATGGGCTTCGCCGCCATGCCCAGCGCCACCGCCGCCGGCAGGGTCAGCAGCAGCGCCAGCTCGAGGCCGCGATTTTGGGTCGTCACCGCGCCCGTTGTCGTCGTTCGAGCGCAACTGGCGCGACAGCGGCGGCAGGATCGCGGTGCTGACGGCGATGCCGACCACGGCCAGCGGCAGCTGGTTCAGCCGGTCGGCGTAATAGAGGTAGGAGACCGCGCCCGTCGGCAGCAGCGAGGCGACGGCGGTCGAGATCACCAGGTTCAATTGCGTGACGCCGGCGCCGAACACGCCGGGCACCATCAGCCGCACCAGCCGTTTCACCTCCGGCGTCAGGCGCGGGCGCGGAAAATGCAGCGACAGCCCGGCGCGGTGGCACGAGATCAGGAGCCAGACGAATTGCGCGAAGCCCGCCGCCGTCACCGCCCAGCTCAAGGCCTGGCCGCTCACCGGCCGCACGCCCAGCAGCACGCCGATCATGAACAGGTTCAGCAGCACCGGCGTCGCCGCCACCGCGGCGAAGCGCTCGACCGAGTTGAGAATGCCGCCCTGGAGCGCCACCAGGGAGATGAACAGCAGATAGGGAAAGGTGATGCGCGAGAGCTCGACCGTGAGCTGGAATTTCGCCGGGTCCTCGGCGAAGCCCGGCGCCAGCAGATGGATCAGCGCGGCGTGCGGCGCCTCGCAGACCAGCAGGAACACGAACAGCACCGCCGTGAGCGAGGACAGCGCGTCCTCGGCGAAGCGCTTGCGCCAGAAGGCCTGCCGTTCTGGGCCATGCCGCCGGCGAACAGCGGCACGAAGGCGGCGCTGAACGCGCCTTCGGCGAAGAAGCTGCGGAACAGATTGGGCAGGCGAAAGGCGACGAAGAACGCGTCCGCCACCGGCCCGGCGCCCAGGAACTGCGCCGTCAGCATGTCGCGGACGAAGCCCAGGACGCGGCTCATCATGGTGTAGCCGCCGACCGTGGCGACCGAGCGCAGCAAAGCCATCAGGCCGATGGTGTAGGCGAAAGCGGCGGTTTAGGGAAGCCGCCGCCAGGCGTTCCGCGTCATGGCGCGAGCTCCATAAGCGAAGCCACGGCCGATCGGCTTGCTCATGCGAAGCAAGGCTCCCATTGGACCCCGGCCTTTAACCCTCTGACCCAGGAGATCGGTCGATGGCGGATATTCGCATCGGGGTTTCGGGCTGCGGCGGGCGCATGGGGCGCATGGTCGCGCTCGAGGCGCTCGAGACCAAGGGTTGCCGCCTGGCGGGCGGCATCGAGGCGCCGGGCAGCCCCTATCTCGGCCGCGATCTGGGCGAGCTCGCCGGCGTGGGCGCGCTCAAGCTCGCGGCGGGGAGCGACGCGCTGGCGCTGTTCCGCGTCTGCGACGTGGTCATCGATTTCTCCTCGCCCGCCGCCGGCGTCGGCCACGCCGAAATCGCGGCGGCGACCGGCAAGGCGCTGGTGATCGGCACCACCGGGCTCGACGCCAAGCAGATGGACGCGCTCAAGCAGGCCGCGAAAAAAGCGGCGATCCTGTGGGCGCCCAATATGAGCATCGGCGTGAATCTGCTGCTGCGGCTGGTCAAGGAGGCCGCGGAGCAGCTGGGCGAGGATTACGATCTCGAAATCCTGGAGATGCACCACCGCCACAAGATCGACGCGCCTTCGGGCACGGCGCTGGCCTGGGCCGCGCGGCGGCCGAAGGCCGCGGCGTCGACCTCGCCAAGAAGAAGCGGCGGAAACGGCGACCGGGCCGCGTAAAGTCGGCGAGATCGGGTTCGCGAGCTTGCGCGGCGGCGACGAGGTGGGGTTTCACCGGGTGATGTTCGCCGGGCCGGGAGAGATTCGAGCTCAGCCACCGCGCGACGTCGCGGCGCGTTTTCGCGCGCGGCGCGCTGCGCGCGGCCTTGTGGGCGGCGAAGCAGAAGCCCGGGCTTTACTCGATGACGGACGTGCTGGAGGGCTGTACTTGCTGCACGGGCTGCTGCGGCGGCGATTTCCCGCCGCCGTCTTGTCCGGATAAAGGCAGAGCGCGCGCACCGCGCATTGCGCGCATTTCGGGCTTGCGCGCGATGCAGACATAGCGCCCGTGCAGGATCAGCCAGTGATGCGCGTGGCGCTTGAATTGCGCCGGCACGATCTTCTCCAGCCTTGCTCGACTTCGGCGGATCCTTGCCCGGCGCCAGGCCGGTGCGGTTGGCGACCCGGAAGATATGGGTGTCGACCGCGATGGTCGCGCTGGCCGAAGGCGACGTTCAGACCACATTCGCGGTCTTGCGCCCGACGCCGGGCAGTTCTTCCAGCGCCGCGCGGCTGTCCGGCACCTGGCCGCCGTGTTTCTCGAGCAGGAGTTTCGACAGCGCGATCACGTTCTTGGCCTTGGTGCGGTAGAGGCCGATGGTCTTGATGTAAGTCGCGCAGCTTCGCCTCGCCCAGCGCGACCATCTTCTCCGGGCTATCGGCGAGCTTGAACAAGGGCTCGGTCGCCTTGTTGACGCTGACATCGGTCGCCTGGGCGGACAGCACCACCGCCACCAACAGCGTATAAGGGTTGATATATTGGAGCTCGGTGGCGGGGTCCGGGCGCGCTTGCGCCAGGTGGCGAAGAAGCGCGAGGCTGCGTCGGGGTCATGCGTTTCATGATCTTCACTAAAGCGCGCGGCTTACGGCGGCAAGCCCGGTCTTTTATGCTGGGGACATGACCGCGGCCTCAGCCCCGTGTTCTACGACGGCCGGCTCCAGCCCTATCGCAGCCTGCCGCCAAGGGGCTTTGCCCTGGTGATGCTGGTTTGGGCGGCGCGTCGTTCATCATGAGCGTCGGCTGCGTCGCGATGGGCGCCTGGCCGATAACCGGGTTTTTCGGCCTCGACGTGGCGCCTGGTCTATGTGGCGTTCCGCGCGAGCTACCGCAGCGCGCGCAAGACCGAGCATCTGCGCCTGACCCAGTTGAGATGACGGTCGAGCGCATCGGCGTGCGCGGCGACCGGCGTTCCTGGCGCTTCGAGCCGGCCTGGCGCAGGCTCGTCTTCGAGGAGCCGGACGAGGATCGAACCGGCTGTACCTGGCCTCGCACGGCAAGAACCTCAGCATCGGCAGCTTCCTCGCGCCCGCCGAGCGCAAGAAGCTTTACTCGACCTCAAACACGCCCTGGCCCGCTGGCGCGCGGCGCTTACCGGGCGCTGAGCCCAATTTGAACCGGCGGCTGATTTTTATCCTGGTCTATGCCGCCCTCATCTGGTGCCTGCTGATCGGCATCTGGTATGCGGTCCGGCCTTGACCATTGGGCCTTGAGCGGCGGCCCTTTCCCGCCGGGCCGGCCCCGTCGCGCTGGCCTTGCCATCCCCCTCGCCTAGCATACCCCGGCATTCAGGGAGAGACTTGGTCGCGCGCGTCAATACCGTGGCCTTCCAGGGCATCGAGGCGGTGCCCGTGGAGGCCCAGGTCACGATTACTCCGGTCTGCCGGCCTTCACCGTGGTGGGGCTGCCCGACAAGGCGGTGGGCGAATCGCGCGAGCGCGTGCGCGCCGCGCTCTCCGCGCATGGGCCTCGCGCTGCCGCCCAAGCGCATCACCGTCAATCTGGCGCCGGCCGATCTCCTGAAAGAGGGCAGCCACTTCGACCTGCCGATAGCCTTGGGCTTGCTCGCCGCCATGGGCGTTTTGCCGGCGGAGGAGATCGAGGGTTACGTGGCGCTGGGCGAGCTGTCGCTCGACGGCAGCCTGCAGCCGGTGGCGGGCGTGCTGCCCGCGGCGCTCGGCGCTGCGGCGCAAGGCAAGGGCCTCATCTGCCCTGTCGCCTCGGGCGGCGAGGCCGCCTGGGCCGGCGGGATCGAGGTGCTGGCGGCGCCCGCGCTTTTGGCGATCGTCAACCACTTCAAGGGCACGCAGATTCTGAAGCTCGCCCGAGCCCAAGATCGCCGCGCCGGCCTCGCCAAGCTCGACCTCAAGGACATCAAGGGCCAGGAGACGGCTAAGCGCGCGCTCGAAGTGGCGGCGGCGGGCGGCCACAATCTTTTGATGATCGGGCCGCCGGGCGCGGGCAAGTCGATGCTGGCGCAGCGGCTGCCCGGGCTTGCTGCCGCCGCTCGACGCGAGCGAGGCGCTCGAGGTCAGCATGATCCATTCGGTCGCCGGGCATGTTGCGCGACGGCAAGCTCATGCGCGAACGCCCGTTCCGCGATCCGCATCATTCCGCCTCGCTGCCGGCCTTGGTGGGCGGCGGCGTGCGCGGCAAGCCGGGCGAGGTCTCGCTCGCGCATCTGGGCGTTTTGTTCCTCGACGAGTTGCCCGAATTCCAGCGCGCGACGCTCGAAGCCTTGCGCCAGCCGATGGAAAGCGGCCGGGTCAGCGTCGCCCGCGTCAACGCGCATGTGACGTACCCGGCGCGCGTCCAATTGGTGGCGGCGATGAATCCCTGCCGCTGCGGACACCTGGACGATCCCGCGCTGACTTGCGGCAAGGCGCCGCGCTGCGCCCAGGATTACCAGTCGCGGATTTCCGGCCCGCTGTTCGACCGCATCGATCTGCATATCGACGTGCCGGCGGTGAAGGCCGCCGATCTTTCGCTGCCGCCGCCCGGCCGAGGGCTCGGCCGAGGTGGCGGCGCGGGTCAAGCGGGCGCGCGAGGTCAGACCGCGCGCTATGCGGGCTTGCCCAAGGAGAAACGCATCCGCACCAATGCCGAGCTCGACGGCACGCTCTTGGACGAGCTGGCATCTCCCGACGCCGAGGGCCGCAAGCTTTTGAACGAGGCCGCCGAGCGGCTCCATCTCTCGGCGCGGGGATATCACCGCGTGCTGCGCGTGGCGCGCACCTTGGCCGATCTGGACGCAGAGCGCCGGGCTCCGGCGCATCCATCTGGCCGAGGCGCTCAGCTATCGCCGAATCCTGCTAGGCGATGTGTTGAGATAGCTAGGCCTTGAGCGCCGGGAACAGCCTGAGCGCGTTGTCGCGCGATATCGCCCGAACAACGCCGGCGCCCAAACCCATAAGCCCGGCCAAAACACCGCGGCGCGTCATCCGATCGGACATGTTTCGCTCCCTGGTTGCCGTCTTTCGCTGCGCCCGTTCCATGACGCGTCTATCGCCGCCCTTGGGCGCCCGCCCACAGCCATGTTACAAGCGGTTCAATCATAAATAAAACCATGGGGGGCGCATGTCTTCGATCATTCCTGGGTCGTCGCGGTGTCGGGGGTTGTTTGCCGCCGCGTTGATCTTTTCTTTCGCTTCGCTCTTGACGAGCCACGCGCAAGCCGCCGATCCGATCCGCATGGGCTTCGCCATGGGCCTCACCGGCGCCAACGCGCCCAACGGCAAGCAGCTGCTCGAGGCGCTCGAAATCTGGCGCGACGACGTCAACGCCAAGGGCGGGCTGCTCGGCCGTCCGGTCGAGCTGGTCTATTACGACGACCAGACCAACCCCCGAACGATCCCGGCATCTACACCAAGCTGATCGAGGTCGACAAGGTCGACCTGCTCCTGGGCCCCTACGGCACCAACCGATCGCCGCGGCCATGCCGGTGATCATCCAGCACAAGATGACGACCATCGGCATGCTCGCGCACCGCGGTCAACCGGCAGTATCATTACGGCCAGTTATTTCTCGATGGTGCCGCTCGGCCCCGATCCGATCTGCACGCCTTCTCGTCGGGCTTCTTCGAGATCGCGGCGGCGCTCAAGCCCAAGGCGAAGACCGTGGCGCTGGTCGGCGTCGACGCCGAGTTCGGCAAGAACTCGACCGACGGCGCGCGCGACAACGCCAAGGCGGCCGGCCTGACCATCGTCTACGACCAGCTCTATCCGCCGCAACACCACCGATTTCACGCCGATCGTGCGCGCGGTGCAGGCGGCCAACCCCGACATCGTGTTCATCGCCTCCTATCCGCCCGACACGGTCGGCATCGTCGCGCGCCGCGCACGAGATCGGCTTCAAGACCGAAGATGTTCGGCGGCACCATGATCGGCCTTTTGGCCACGCCCTTGAAGGTGCAGATGGGGCCGCTGATGAACGGCATTCGTCATCCACGAGGATTTCGTGCCGGCGTTCAACTTCCCAGGTTCGCGCGATCTGTTGCAGCGCTACCAGGCGATGGCCAAGGCGAAGGGCGGCATCGACCCGCTCGGCTACGGCTTCGTGCCCTTCGGCTACGCCGCGGGCCAGGTGCTGGCGCAGGCGGTCGAAGGCGCCAAGAGCCTCGACCACCAGACGCTCGCCGATTACATGCGCGGCCACACCTTCTCGACCGTGGTCGGCGACATCGCGTTTCGGCAAGGACGGCGAATGGGCGAAGCCGCGCTACGTCTTCAGCCAGTGGCAGCACCTGACCGGCAACGATCTTGGCCAGCTCCAGGACCCGAAGCACGACGTCGTGGTCTGGCCGGCCGCGATACAAGACCGGCGACCCTGATCTTCCCCTACACCGCCGCCAAGCAATAGGCGGCGGAAGCGGGTAACTCGGCGAATCCGCCAGGGATATCAGCGGGTCTAAGGCGCCGGTTGCGCCCGAACGGGGGAAGGTCTACACACGGCGCCTTCCCAGGCATCACACGGGCACAACCGATGGCGCAGACCGCCGCGGTCAACGGCGCCAGTCACCGCCGCCGGCTGCACCACAATCTCTATCTCGGCGCGCTCGGCGTGGTTTACGGCGATATCGGCACCTCGCCGCTTTACGCGGTGAAGCAGTGCGTCTTCGAGCCTGGGCCGCATCACCCCGGACAACGTCTATGGCGTGCTGTCGCTGATCGCCTGGTCGCTCATCACCGTCGTCACCCTCAAATATGTCTCGGTCATCATGCGCGCCGACAACCGCGGCGAGGGCGGCATTCTGGCGCTGACCGCGCTGGCGCTCCGCGCCGTCGCCGGCAAGAGCCGGATTGCGCTGGTGGATTCTGGCGGCGGGGCTTTTGGGCGCCGCGCTGTTCTACGGCGACGGCGTCATCACCCCGGCCATTTCGGTCTTGAGCGCGGTCGAAGGCCTCAAGGTGGCGACGCCGCTGTTCGATCCCTATGTCATCCCGATCACCCTGGTCCTGCTGCTGGCGCTGTTCGCCATGCAGCGGCGCGGCACCGCGCTGGTCGGCGGGCTGTTCGGCCCGGTGATGGTGGTGTGGTTCGTCGTCATCGGCCTGCTGGGCCTGATCGGAAATCCTGCGCAACCCGGCGATCCTGCTGGCGCTCGACCCGTTTTACGGCGTCCGGCTGCTGTCGGCCATCCGTTCGAGGGATTCGTACTGCTGGGCGCCGTCGTTCTGGCCGTCACCGGGGTCGAGGCGCTTTACGCCGACATGGGCCATTTCGGCCGCCGCCCCATCCAGCGTCGACTGGCTCGCCTTCGTCTTTCCGGCGCTGATGCTGAACTATCTCGGCCAGGGCGCGCTGCTGCTGGCCAAGCCCGAGGCGCTGGAGAATCCGTTCTATCTGCTGGCGCCGGATTGGGCGCTTTATCCGATGGTGGTGCTGTCGGCCTGCGCGACGGTGATCGCCTCGCAGGCGGTGATCTCGGGCGCCTTCTCGATGACGCGCCAGGCGGTGCAGCTGGGCTATCTGCCGCGGCTTCCAGATCCGCCACACCTCGGAGGACGAGATCGGCCAGATCTACGTGCCGCGCGTCAATCTGTTCCTGCTGGCGGCGGTGATCGCGCTGGTGCTGGGCTTCCGCAGCTCGGACAATCTCGGCGCCGCCTACGGCATCGCCGTCACCGGCACCATGTCGCTCACCACCGTCCTGGCGTTCGTCTACACCGTCGGCGTGCTCGAGTGGAATCCGGTCGGGCGCGGCGCTGCTGTTCGGCTTTTTCCTGTTCGTCGATCTGCTGTTCTTCAGCGCCAATCTGCTCAAGATTCGTCGAGGGCGGCTGGTTCCCGCTGGCGGTCGCCGCGTTCATCTTCGTCGTCATGGCGACCTGGATGAAGGGGCGCGACCTGCTGGCGCGAGCGCGGGCGCGAGGCCGCCATGCCGCTTGGACTCTTCCTCAAGAGCCATCAAGCCCGGCCATCCCGAGCGCGTGCCCGGCACGGCGATCTTCATGACCGCCAATCCCGAATCTGGTGCCGGCGGCGCTGCTGCACAACCTCAAGCACAACAAGGTGCTGCACGAGCGCGTGGTGCTGATGAAGATCGAGACGCTCGACATGCCGCATGTCGCCCGAGGATCAGCGGCTCGAGGTCAAGAACCTCGACCATAATTTCCACACCGTCACGGTGCGCTACGGCTTCATGGACACGCCCAACATTCCGCGCACGCTGGCCCAGCTGCGCTTGATGCAGGCTGAAATTCAACCTGATGGAGACCTCGTTCTTCATCGGCCGCGAGAAGGTGGTGATCGGCGCGCGCCACGCCCCGTTTCTGGCGCTGGCGCAAGCGGCTGTTCATCTTCATGCAGGCGACGATGGTGAACGCCACCGAGTATCTTCCGCATCCCCTCGAACCGCGTGGTCGAGCTGGGCGGGCAGATCGAAATTTGACGCGTAGGTCGTCGCGTCACCCCCGCGAAAGCGGGGGTCCAGCGCCCTGGATTCCCGCTTGCGCGGGAATGACGGAAAATCTTAGGCGACGCTGCGGCCGGCGCGGGGCGATGCTGACTTCGTCGAGCGGCTCGATGATCGCGCGGCCGCGTTCCTCGAAGCGCCCGACGCCGTTGAGCGAACGGATCTGCGGCGGGAACACCTCGTCCGAGCGGAAGGTCAGGCCCACCAGCGCGATCGCCGGATCGAAGCCGCCCTTGCTCAGGGGCAGCAGCAGGTGATTGGCCTCGAGCTCGCGGTTGACGCCCCAGCGGAAGGCGCAGCTGGCCTGGAGGGGCGCGCGTTCGCTGGAGAAGCTCGCGCAGCAGGTCGCCGAGATAGGCGAAATAAGGGCCCATCGCCTCGTCGAGATAGCGTCCGGTCGGATCGAAGCCCCAGCGCCGCACCACGTTGGTTCCGACCAGGCGGTAGCGCAGCCGCGTTGCCGCGGTCCTGCAAATCGCACAGCAGCAGATGGGGCAGCAGCTTCGGTCCCATTTCCAAGGGATCGATGTCCGGCGCGCGCCGGCATGATCCGGCCCTCGCGCTGGGCGTTCCAATAGCGCAGCAGCGATCCGAGGACCGGGTGAAGTTGGGCTTCGGCGGGCGAAAGCGGCATGAACGCGTCCTTGATCGATCACGGGTCCGATTAGGCGGCGATTACGGTTAATTTTTCGCTAAAACCGCGTCAAGTTCCAGTCGACCGAGGTCCCGGCAAACCGGCCTTTTCCCTGGGTTTTCCGGGATTTGCTCATGGTTAATAATCCGCCAATGGGGCGGCATTAAGGCGGGCTTCCGAGCGGCCCTGAACCGCTGCTCGCCAAGTTCGCTATTCCCGGGGCAGCATGCGGCCCAAGGATTTGCCGCCGAAGATATGGACGTGGAAATGCGCCACTTCCTGATGCGCGTCGTCGCCGTGATTGGCGAGGATGCGGTAGCCGGTCTTGTCGACGCCGAGATCGCGCGCGATCTTGCCCACGGCGCGGAAAAGCGCCGCGATCTCCTCCGGCGCTGGCCTTGGCGGAAAAATCGTCGGACGAGACGTATTCGCCCTTGGGGATCACCAGCACATGCACCGGCGCCTGCGGCTTGATATCGCGGAAGGCCAGCACATGCGCATCCTCGAACACCTTCTGGCACGGGATTTCGCCGCGCAGGATCTTGGCGAAGACGTTGTTGCGGTCGTATGCCATGCTCATGAGCCTCCCAAGTCCTATGAGCTGCGGGATTTCTTCTCGTCGATGCCGGAGCGGCCCTGGCGCGCCTCGAGCGCGCGCCACACTTCGGCCGGCGCGACCTTGCCGTCGGCCCACAGCACCAGCAGATGATAGAGCAGATCGGCGCTTTCCTGGATCAGCCGCGCGCGATCGCCCTTGACCGCCTCGATGGCGGTCTCGGCCGCTTCCTCGGCGAGCTTCTTGGCGATCTTGGCCGTGCCTTCGCGCAACAGCTGCGCGGTATAGGACTGCGCCGGGTCGGCGCTGGCGCGCGCGGCTATCACGGCAAAGAGCCGGTCGAGCGCGGCGCCGTCGATCTCGGCCATGGGTTTCCCTCTCAGGGTTTACGGCGGTTCCGCTCTTGCCTAGCAGATTAGGCCAGGCTTGAGAATTCCGCTATGACGCGGCCACCCGCCCGGTCCGGACCGAGCCCGCGCGCGGCTCAAAGCCTGACCGGTATCCCCGCCGCCTTGAGCCGGGCCTTGGCCTGGGCGATGGTGAATTCGCCGAAATGGAAGATCGAGGCGGCGAGCACGGCCGAGGCATGGCCTTCGATCACGCCCGCCACCAGATCGTCGAGCGATGCCGACGCCGCCCGAGGCGATCACCGGCACCTGCACCGCGTCGGCGACGGCGCGGGTCAGGCCCAGATCGAAGCCCAGCTTGGTGCCGTCGCGGTCCATCGAGGTGAGCAGGATTTCGCCCGCGCCCGATTCGCGCCATGCGCTTGGCCCATTCGACCGCGTCGAGGCCGGTGGCCGTGCCTGCCGCCATGGGTGAAGACCTGCCATTTGCCCGGGCCCGATGTGCTTGGCGTCGATGGCGACGACGATGCATTGGCTGCCGAATTTCTCGGCCGCCTCGCGCACCAGATCGGGCCGCGCCACCGCCGCGGTGTTGATCGAGGTCTTGTCGGCCCCGGCCAGCAAGCAGCGTGCGGATGTCCTCGACCGCGCGCACGCCGCCGCCCACGGTCAAGCGGCATGAAACATTGCTCGGCGGTGCGCGCGCACCACGTCAAAAGCGTGGCGCGGTTCTCGGACGAGGCGGTGATGTCGAGGAAACACAGCTCGTCGGCGCCTTCGGCATCGTAGATCTTCGCCTGCTCGACCGGATCGCCGGCGTCCTTCAGATCGACGAAATTGACGCCCTTGACCACGCGGCCGTCCTTGACGTCGAGGCAGGGGATGATGCGGATCTTCAGCATGCTCAACGCCCGCCGCGCAGGGCGAGAGCGCGATTTCGAGATCGACCCGCCCGTCATAGAGGCAGCGGCCCAGTATCGCGCCCGGAATGCCCTTGCGCTTTGAGCGCGGCGATGTCGTCGAGCGAGGCGATCCCGCCCGAGGCGATCACCGGGGTTTTGACTGCGCGGCGCAAGCGCGGCCGTGGCTTCGACATTGGCGCCCTGCCAGCGCGCCGTCGCGCTCGATATCGGTGTAGATGATGGCCGCCGCTCCGGCGTCCTCGAATTTGCCGCGCCAGATCGAGCGCGGAAATGTCCGATGCTCTCGGCCCAGCCTTCGACCGCGACCTTGCCCTGGCGCGCATCGATGCCGAGCGCCACGCGGCCGGGAAATGCGCCGGCAGGCCGATTTGACCAGATCGGGGTTCTTGACCGCCGCCGTGCCCAGCACCACGCGCGCAACGCCCTGGTCGAGCCAGGCCTTGATGGTGGCCGCGGTCGCGGATGCCGCCGCCCAATTGAACCTTGGCCTTGGCGGCCTTGAGGATCGCCTCGACCGCCGCGGCGTTTCTGGGCTTGCCGGCGAAGGCGCCGTCGAGATCGACCACGTGAATCCAGGTGGCCCCGGCGGCGGCGAATTTGCGCGCCTGCGTCCGCCGGGTCGTCGTTGAACACCGTGGCGCTGGTCCATGTCGCCCTGCACCAGCCGCACGCAGCGCCCGTCCTTGAGATCGATGGCGGGATAGAGGATCACGGCTTCCACCGCAGGAAATTGGCGATCAACTTCAACCCGGTCGCCTGGCTTTTCTCGGGGTGGAACTGCACGCCGAAGAGATTGTCGCGGCCGATCGCCGCCGTGATCGGGCCGCCGTAATCGACCGAGGCCCAGACATCGGCCGCCGTCGGCCGCGGCGAAGCGGTAGCAATGGACGAAATAGGCGTGGTCGCCGTCCTTGATCCCGGCCAGCAGCGGGTGCGCGCCGGTAGAGCTTCAGCTCGTTCCAGCCCATATGCGGAATCTTGAGCGACTTGTCCTTGGGCGTCGATCGCCACCACCTCGCCCGCGAATCCAGCCCAGGCCTTCGGTCGTCTGTGAATTCGAGCCCGCGCGTCGCCATCAACTGCATGCCGACGCAGATGCCGAGAAAGGGCCGCGCTTCGCCGATGACCGCCTCTTCCAGCGCCGCGCCCATGCCGGGCACGGCCACGAGCCCGCGCTTGCAATCGGCGAAGGCGCCGACGCCGGGCAGCACGATGCGGTCGGCCGCGGCCACCACCTTGGCGTCGCTGGTCACCTTGATGTCGGCCGCAAGCCCCGCCTCGCGCGCCGCGCGCTCGAACGCCTTCGCGGCCGAGCGCAGATTGCCCGAGCCGTAATCGATCAACGCCGTGAGTCATCAGAGACTTCCGCCGAGCACGCCCTTGGTCGAGGGAACCGCCGATCTTGCGCGCGGGTCGAGCGCAACCGCCTGGCGCAAGCGCGCGCGCCAGGCCCTTGTAGCAGGACTCGACGATATGGTGGTTGTTCTCGCCGTAGAGATTCTCGACATGCAAGCGTCACCCCGGCGGACTGGACGAAGGCCTGGAACCATTCCTTGAACAGCTCGCGTGTCCATCTCGCCGAGCTTGGGCTTGGAGAACTTCACCTTCCAGATCAGATAGGGCCGGTTCGAGGCGTCGAGCGCCACCCGCGTCAGGGTCTCGTCCATCGGCACCAGCGCCTCGCCCCAGCGCGCGATGCCCTTGCGGTCGCCCAGCGCCTTGGCCACCGCCTCGCCGACGACATAGCCGGTATCCTCGGTGGTGTGGTGGTAATCGATGTGCAGATCGCCCTCGGCCTCGAGCTCGAGGTCGATCAGGCTGTGGCGCGACGAGCTGCTCCAGCATGTGATCGAGAAAGCCGATGCCGGTCTTGACGTCGGTATTTGCCGCTGCCGTCGAGATTGACGCGCGCGGCGATGCGCGTCTCGCGCGTCTTGCGCTCGACGGCGGCGGTGCGCCCCTTGGCCCGGGGCGGCTTAGCCTTTGATGTCGCCTTGGTTTTGGCCATTTGCATCAGCTTCCTTGCAGGCCGCGTTGTAGCAGGAGCGGGGCCGAGGCCGCCAGTGGCGCGTCTTGATTAACCGCCGGGACCGCCTACATTTTAGCTCCGTTTCCTCCTCGCGAAAGGCCTTCATGGACAATTCGGACCCGAAGACCTGGCACGGCACCACCATCCTGTGCGTGCGCAAGGACGGCAAGGTGGTGATCGCCGGCGACGGCCAGGTGACGATGGGCAACACCATCGTCAAGTCGAACGCCAAGAAGCTGCGCCGTCTCGGCGGCGGCAAGGTCATCGCCGGCTTCGCCGGCGCCACCGCCGACGCCTTCGCCCTGTTCGAGCGGCTCGAAGGCAAGCTCGAGCAGCATCCGGGCCAGCTCACCCGCGCCTGCGTCGAGCTGGCCAAGGACTGGCGCACCGACCGCTATCTGCGCCGGCTCGAGGCGATGATGGCGGTGGCCGACAAGGAGGTCTCGCTGGTCCTGTCGGGCACCGGCGACGTGCTCGAGCCCGAGGACGGCATCATCGGCATCGGCTCGGGCGGGCCTTATGCGCTGGCCGCGGCGCGCGCGCTGATCGACCAGCAAGGCTCGACGCCGAGGCGATCGCACGCAAGGCGATGGCGATCGCCGCCGAGATCTGCGTCTTCACCAACGACCAACGTGACGCATCGAAACGCCTATGAGCCGTCAGCCTTCAGCCCGCGCGAGATCGTCTCCGAGCTCGACCGCCACATCGTCGGCCAGAACGACGCCAAGCGCGCCGTCGCCATCGCGCTGCGCAACCGCTGGCGCCGCCAGCAGCTGCCGCGCCGAGCTGCGCGAGGAGGTGCTGCCCAAGAACATCCTGATGATCGGCCCGACCGGCATCGGCAAGACCGAGATCGCGCGCCGGCTCGCCAAGCTGGCGCAGGCGCCCTTCATCAAGGTCGAGGCGACCAAATTCACCGAGGTCGGCTATGTCGGCCGCGACGTCGAGCAGATCGTGCGCGACCTGATCGAGGTGCGCTGGCGCTGACGCGCGAGCGGCTGCGCAAGGAGGTCGCGAGCAAGGCCGAGCTCGCCGCCGAGGAGCGCGTGCTCGACGTGCTGGTCGGGCCGGGCGCCGGGCCCGACACCCGCGCCAAGTTCCGCAAGATGCTGCGCGCCGGCGAACTCGACGACACGCGAGATCGAGATCCAGGTGCAGGACACGGGCGGCGGCATGCCGACGCTTCGACATTCCCGGCATGCCGGGCGCGCAGATGGGCATGGTCAATCTCGGCGAGATGCTTCGGCAAGGCGTTCGGCGGGCGCACCAAGCCGCGCAAGATGACCGTGGCCGAGAGCGCAAGCGCGTGCTGATGCAGGAGGAGAGCGACAAGCTGCTCGACCAGGAGAAGGTGGCGCAAGGAGGCGATCACCGCGGTCGAGCAGAACGGCATCGTCTTCATCGACGAGATCGACAAGATCGCCGGCCGCAGCGAGCGAGCGCATCGGCGCCGATGTCAGCCGCGAGGGCGTGCAGCGCGATCTGCTGCCGCTGATCGAGGGCACCACGGTCGCGACCAAGCACGGCGCCGGTCAAGACCGACCACATCCTGTTCATCGCCTCGGGCGCGTTCCATCTCGCCAAGCCCTCGGATCTGCTGCCCGAACTGCAGGGGCGCCTGCCGATCCGGGTCGAGCTGAAGCCGCTGACGCGCGAGGATTTGCGCCGCATCCTGACCGAGCCCGAGGCCAGCCTGATCAAGCAATACAAGGCGCTGCTGGCGACCGAGGGCGTGACGCTCGACTTCACCGCCGACGCGATCGACGAGATCGCGACGCTTGGCCGAGGAGATCAACACCGAGCGTCGAGAACATCGGCGCGCGGCGCCTCCACACCGTGCTGGAGCGGCTGCTCGAGGAGATCAGCTTCACCGCCTCGGACCAGACGCCCGGCGCGGCGGTGACCATCGACCGCGACTATGTGCGCGAGCCGTGTCGGCGCGCTCGCCAAGAACGCCGATCTGTCGAAGTTCATCCTCTGAAAAGAAAAGGGCGCCCCGATTGCCGGGCGCCCTCCTTCGGCGGTTTTAGGCCGCTGAGTAGTCGGTGAGGGCGAGATTCGCCGCCGCGCTCTTGCCGCGATCCATCGCGACCTCGTATTTGACCTTCTGCCCTTCGTTGAGCGAGCCCAGGCCCGCGCGTTCGACCGCGGAGATGTGAACGAACACATCCTTGCCGCCATCGTCCGGACGGATGAAGCCGAAGCCCTTTTGGGCGTTGAACCATTTGACAGTGCCGATAGCCAAGAGAGGGTCTCCAAGAGTTAGATGCCGTGGAAAGCCCACGGCGGCAGGTCAATCCGAAGGTCGAGGTTGCAAGATCGGTTGAGATCGTTCGCGCGCGCGAGCCGTAAGATTGCCGGCCGTAAGGTGGGGTCGGAAGCGGACCGAAGCAAATGTTATTTTGCGGCCGTATTTATACCGCTTAACCACGGAACGTTTTACGCGAAATTTTATGGGATTCGCGCCGCCGGCTTCGCGCGACCCAGTCCGATGGCGTGGCGGATGCATCGGCGCGGATTTGAGCAGCTCGAGCAGCCGCTCACCCGCTCGGGCGCCAATTTGCGGATGCGCTCGGCCAGGAGATTGGCGAGCTCGGTGGCCTCGGCGGCAAGCCCCGCCGTGTCGACGGTGATGCGCGGATGGGAGAGGCGCGCCAGGCGCATCAGCTCGTCGGCCTCGTCCCAGATGATGTTGAGCTGGGCGCAGATCGCCACCACCATGGCGTGGGTCGGCCGGCCGCGCCGCCCATGCTCCAGCGCCGAGAGATAGGCGCCCGAGACGCCCGAGCGCGTCGGCCATGTCCTTGAGCTTGATGCCGCGCGCGGCGCAATTGCGCGAAGCCTGGTGCCGAACGGGGTCATGGCGCGGGCTGCGCAGCAGCACATAGAGCGCGCCCGACGCCGCCGTCGCGCGGCTGGGCGTGGGTCACGGCCAGAACGCGGCCGCGCAAGGCCGGCTCGTTCGAGCCAGCGCGGCACGGCGTCGCGCAACACGCCCTTGCCTCCGCGGCCCTTGCCGGTGATGACCAGCACCAGGCGCATGCCCTGGGCCTGGGCGCGGGCGATGAAGGCCGAGAGCGCGCGATGCGCCTCGTCCTGGGTCATGCCGTGAAGATCGAGCCGCGCCTCGATCGCCATCTGGCCGCGTTTCAGTTTTTCGAAGCTGCGCGGTCGATGCCCGCGCCGCGCCGATGTCGAGCGGCGGCAGCGCCTTGGGCGCAGGCGCGCGGGCCGGGGCGCGGCGGCTTCGGCGGCGGCTTGCGCGGTTGCGGCGGCGGCTGTATCTTGGGCGGCTTCACGCGCGGCCGAGCGGCTGCACGCCGCGCATCGCCGCGCGGCAGAGATCGCGCTCGTCGCTTCTCGTCTAGGCCTCGGCCATCGTCGATCAGCACGATGTGCAGGCGGCGCGGCCCATGCGCGCCGAGCTCGAGCTTCTGCTCGATGTCGGCGGTGCGCGACGGGCCGGTGATGAAATTGACCGTGCGCGGCATGGCGAAGCCGCCGTCCGGCTCGGCGAATTTGCGCGCGCAGCCGGTCCCAGCCGTCCTCGTAGGATGCGGCCACCTGATCGGCGCGCAAGAACGACGATATGCGTGTCGGGCAGGAAATTGTTGCGCGTCGGGCTGTCCGGGCCCGGAAAGCAGCATCAGCGTGCCGGTCTCGGCCACGGCGGCGAAGCAGGCGGTGACGCCCACGGCGTCGCCGTCCTCGGCGCGGCCGCTGCGGATCTCCAGGAGCGGCCGCTGCGGCCCAGGGAATATCGTCGAGCGCGGGTCGGGCGCCAGCACCAGGCGCGACGGCAGATTGAGCCGCGGCGAGATAATCCGCCACCGCGCCCGGCACGTCCTGCGCCGACGGCGACCCGCGCCACCGTGGCGTTGACGCTCCTCGGCCATGGCGGTGAAGAGCGTCGATCTGGCCGCGATGGTCGAGCGCCGCGCGCGCGCGCCGGCACGAGATTGCGCTTATGCGCCTGCGAGCCGCGCCGCGAGCGGCGCCGCCGCTTGCTCGTCGAGCGGCCCGCGCTTCAGCGCGCGGCGGATGCGCGCCCAGCATGTCGTCGCGCGGCGTCGCTCATGCGCCGCTCCTTGCCGCGCTCGGCCCACAGGCTCATGAAAGCTGCGGCCCTCGGGCGCCGGCATGTCGCGCGCGTCGGTCCAGCCGCCGAAGCCAGCGGCAGCGTGCGGAACCGGCCGCGCGCGCTTGCCGAAGAAGCCCAGCACCCGCGCCGCCAGTGCCCGCCGCGGCGCGATAGAGCGCCGGGCCGCGTCGCCAAGAACGCCCAGGCGCGCCAGGCCCCAGCGCGCAGGCCGCCGGCGAGAGATGGCGCGCGAATTCGCGCTCGCGCCAATGCCGCATCATCTTGGGCAGCGGGATTTTCATCGGGCAGACGCTTTCGCAGCGGCCGCAGAAGGTCGAGGCGTTGGGCAGATTGCCCGCCTCGGCGATGCCGATCAGCGTCGGCGTCAGCACCGCGCCCATCGGCCCGGGATAGACCCAGCCATAGGCTTGGCCGCCGACCGCGCCATAGACCGGGCAATGATTGAGGCAGGCGGCGCAGCGGATGCAGCGCAGCATGTCCTGCGAACTCGGTGCCCAGCAGCGCGCTGCGCCCGTTGTCGAGCAGCACGACGTGATATTGCGCCGGCCCGTCGATGTCGTCGGCGCCGGCGCGGGCCGGTCGAGACCGTGGTGTAGGTCGAGAATTCCTGGCCGGTCGCCGAGCGCGCCAGCAGCCGCAGGATGGTCGCCGCGTCCTCGAGCGTCGGCACGATCTTCTCGATGGACGCCAGCACGATATGCGCCTTGCGGCAGGGTCTGGGTCAGGTCGCCATTGCCCTCGTTGGTGACGATGATGCTGGAGCCGGTCTCGGCGATCAGGAAATTGGCGCCGGTGATGCCGACATCGGCGGCGAGGAATTTCTGGCGCAGCATGGCGCGCGCCTCGTCGCACATCTGCCGCGGCGTCGTCGAGCGGGCGCTCGGGATCGAGCTGCTGTGTGCGTCGCGCGGAAGGATCTCGGCGACCTGCTCCTTCACGAGATGGATCGCCGGGGCGATGATGTGGCTCGGCGGCTCGTGGCGGATCTGGATGATGTATTCGCCGAGATCGGTCTCGACCGGCACGATGCCGTTCGCTTCGAGATAATCGTTGAGCGCGATCTCCTCGCCGATCATCGACTTGCCCTTGGTCGACGGTCTTGGCGCCGAGCAGCGCGGCAGATCGCCAGCACGGCGTCGTTGGCCTCGGCGGCGTCGCGGCACCAATGCACCTTGCCGCCGTGCGCGATCGACGTTGCGCTCGAAGGTCTCGAGATAGAAATCGAGATGGGCGAGGGTGTGGTCCTTGATCGCCACCGCCTCGTCGCGCAGCTGCCTCGAATTCGGGCAGGCGCGCGACCGCTGAGCGCGCGGCGCTCGACGAAGCCGGCGCGCAGCATTGGCCATCGCCTTCTGCAGATTGCGTCGCCCAGCGCGCGCGCGGGCGTTCTCCTTGAAGGCGTGGCTGGTCGGCTTGCATCCGCTCTCCGGCTCGCCGCGGGCTCGCCGATCGGCGGCGCTCGTCCGTCATGCCGGCCAGCACCTCGGCGACATGCGCACGCGCATGGTCTTGCGGCCGCGCCGCGTCAGCTTGCCCGCCATGTTGAGGAGGCAGCCGAGATCGCCGGCCAGCAGCGTGTCGGCGCCGGTGGCTTCGATATCGGCCGCTTTGTCGGCGACGATCTTGTCCGAGATGTCGCCGGATATTTGACGCAGAACGTGCCGCCGAAGCCGCAGCAGATCTCGGCGTCGCGCATTTCCGTCAGCGTCAAGCCCGCGACGCTGGCGAGCAGCTTGCGCGGCTGCGCCTTGACGCCCAGCTCGCGCAGGCCCGAGCAGGAATCGTGATAGGTGGCGACGCCGTCGATAGCGCGCGGCGACGCGCTCGAGCTTCATCACGTCGGTCAGGAACGAGACCAGCTCGTAGGTGCGCGCGGCCAGGTCCTTGCGCGCTGCGCCAGCATCGTCCGGCTCGTCGGCGAAGAGCGCGGGATAATGGACCTTGATCATGCCGGCGCAGGAGCCCGACGGCGCCACCACGTAGTCGAAGCCCTGCGAAGGCGTCGATCACCTGGCGCGCGATCGCCTTGGCGTCGGCGCGGTCGCCGGAATTATAGGCCGGCTGGCCGCAACAGGTCTGCGCGCGCGGCACCTCGACCGCGCAGCCCGCCTGCTCCGAGCAGCTTCACCGCGGCGAAGCCGACGCTCGGCCGGAACAGATCGACGAGGCAGGTGACGAACAGCGCGACGCGGGGTTTCTTGCTTGGGCGGCCATGGCGATCCTTGGGCGTCCCGTCTCCGGCGCGAAGCATGGCCGCGGCACGCCCGCGAAAGCAACGCGCACGCCCGAGCAAGAGCCCGCCGCGGGACGTGCGGCGGGCTTGGCGAAAGCTATCCGGTTACTGGCCGGGCGGGCGGCGGCGGCGCGCCCGGAGGCGGCGGCGGCGGCGGCGCATGCGCGGCGGCGGCGGGGCCATGCGCCGGCGGCGGCGGCGGCGGCGGCGCGGCTGGTAATAGCCCGGCACCTGGTTGCCGCGCGAATACATGCATTGCGAATAGGCGATGTCGTAGCGCTGCTGGATGCGGCATGTTGGCGTCGGCGGAATAGCGCCATGCCGCCGCGCGGTGCCGATCGCCGCGCCCGAAGCGGCGCCGATCGCGGCGCCCCGTCCGCCGCCGATCGCGGCACCCAGGCCCGCGCCCAGCACGGTGCCGATCACCGCGCCGCCCAGCGCCTGGTTGTTGCGCGGTTTCGGCCGCGCCGGCGACTTGCTGGTCGGCGAAATTCTTGCAGATGGCCTGGTCTTCCTGGAAGACCTCGAAGGGCTTGTTGGGCGCCGGCATGACGGCGACGGTCGGCCCCATCGGCGGCGTGGCGCAGGCGCTCAAGCGTCAGCACCGCGGCCAGGCCGCATGCGGTGGTTTTCAATTGCTGCTTCACGGCGAAACCTCCTGACGGATTTCAGTTCATTGCGGCTGGGCCGGAACCTGGCGCCAGCCGGCATTGCAGGCGGAGACGTAAGGGTAATAGCCCTTCGGATTGTCGCAGTAGTACCAGGTCTGGGCCTGGGGCGCGACCGGGGCCGGCGCGGCGCGGCGCGGCGGCGCGTAAACCGGCGCCGGTTGACCGGCGGCGTAATAGACCGGCGGCGGGGCATAGACCACCGGCGGCGGCGCGTAATAGGGGATAGGGATAGCCGGGAGCGGCCGTAGAACGGCACGCCCACCGAAACGAAGACGCGGGCCTGGGCCGGCGCCGCCGGCAGCATCAAACCCGCCACGGCCAAGCCCGCCCAGAGCCAAGCTCGCCTTCAACCAACGCCGTCTCATCGGATCTCGCTGGATCATGATCGTTCCTCCCCTGGGCTGCTCATGACTGCCGGGACTTGCTCTGATAACGGCCGAACCGGCGGTTTCATTCCACTCTCCGCGCGACTGTCGATTCTACGGCCCGGACGGCGCACTCATCCCTCGGATTTATATGACTTTTCTTTAAGGCTTTTCCGGGGCGGACGGGGCAGCAGCAGGTAAACCCGCCCCAAGGCGCGCATCGCGCCGGCCCGGGCCTCGGCCTCGGGCCCGAAGCCCCAGAACAGATCGCCGCGCAGCGGCCCGCGTATGGCGGCGCCGGTATCCTGCGCCACGGCCAGGCGCCGGATCGGGTTCTGGCCGTCTTGCGCGACATCGAGAAAGACCGGCGTGCCGAAGGCGATGAATTCGCGGTCGACCGCCAGGCTGCGGCCGGGGGTGAGCGCGACGCCTTCGCGTGCCGACCGGCCCATCGCCGGCGAGCTCGCGGAAGAAGACATAGGAGGGGTTGCGGTCCATGAGAGCCTTCGCCCGGTCCGGATGCGCAGCGAGCCAGGCCTTGATCGATTGCGCCGAGACCTGGTCGAGGGTCAAGCGCGCCGTCCTCGACCAGCAGCCGCCCGATGCTGACATAGGGCTGGCCGTTCTCGCCGTCATAGCCCAAACGCATCGTGCCGCCTCCGGCCAATTCCACCCGTCCCGAGCCCTGGATCTGGAGAAAGAACGCCGCCACCGGATCGTCGACCCAGACGAGGGCCAGACCGAAGCGGTCGAGCGCGCCGCGCCTCGATCTCGGCGCGGCTCGCAATAGGGAACGAGCTTGCCGTCCTCGACCCGTCCGGATATCCGCTCGCCGCGCCAGGAGGGCCGGAAGTTGCCGAGATCGGCCGAGACCAGATCGGGCGGGCGCCGCAACAAGGGCGTCTGATAAACCCCGCCGCGTGCGCGCGCGCCCTTGAGCAGCGGCTCGTAATATCCGGTGAGCAACGCCGCATCATTGCCGCGGTCGCTGGCGGCATAAGGCGTGAAATAGGTCTCGAAGAATTGCCGCGCGGTTTCGTCCGAGGCGTTGCCCAGGGCGCGATGCCGCGGCGCAAGCCGAAGCGATAATCGGCGGGCGCAGGACGGCGCGGCGCAGCTTTTGAGAAAAGCGGGCAGGGCCGAGGATACCCGGTCCTCGCTCCAGCCGGGCAAGGCCGCGAAAGAGACCGGGATTGAGATCGAGCTTCGGCGGACCGGACGGGCGGCGGCGCCGCGCAGGCGGCGAGCCATCCCAGGGCCAGAAGCGCCGCCCAGCGCCTCACGCCGCGTCCGGGCCCTTGGTCGCGATCAGCGTCCAGTTGGGATCGCGCGATTTGAGGCTGCGCGAGAAGGTCCAGAAATCGACATGCTCCTCGGCCGCGCCGTCCTTGCCGGTCTTCTGGTCGGAGACGAATTTGACGGTGACCATGGATGTCGCGCCCTCGACCGCGCTCGCGGATATCGCGGCGCTTTTGACCGCCACCAGCGGACTCGGTTCCTTCTCCTGGCCCTTGGCCCGCGCGCGGATGGCGGACGAGAATTGCTCGAACACCTCGGGGCTCAAGCAGCGGTTGCAGCGCCGCGCTGTCGCCGGCGGCGAAGGCGTTGACCACGATGGCGAAGGCGCCGCGCGCGCCCGCGAGGAAAGCCTGCTCGTCGAAGCCGGGATCGGCCGCCTTGGCCGCTTGCGGCGCCCGGGGTCTTGGACGGGGCGGGCGCCGCCTCGCCGACCCGGACCGCCTGTCCCTCGATGACCGGACCCGGCGCGAAAGGCCCGTTTTTAATCCCGGGGGGCGCGCCTTGAGCCCGGGGCGGCGGCGGCGCAAAGGGATCGATGCGCCGCTCCGTGCCGGTTCGTTTGCCCAGCACGCTCCACAGGCGGACCAGGAGAATCCCCGCGATCGCCGCGAATAGGAGAATGCCGTAAAGCTGGAAGCCGCTATCCATGCTCTCGCGTAGATAGGCTCTTGGCCGCCAAAGGGCAAGGCCGCCCGGAATCGCGGGCCGATCGCGCCTTGGCGGTTGTGCCCCGGGGCTTATCCGTGGCAGTTTCGGCGCCGAAGATTTCGGAACTTGATCGGCGCTAGCGCGGAGCGGAACATGTCGAGTTCGGATAACGGCGCCAACGCGCCCGGGGATGCGGGCGGCGCCGCGGCGGCGGGCGCGCGGCACATCACCATCAACGCGCAATACATCAAGGACATGTCCTTCGAAAACCCCGGCGCGCCGGGGTCGCTGCTGCAGCCGCAGCCGCCCGAGCTGCAGCTCAGCATGGACGTCAACGCCGGCGGCTTGGCCCCCGACCACTACGAGGTGGTGCTCGCCATCCGCGCCGCGGCGCGCTCGGCCAAGGGCGAGATCCTGTTCATGCTCGAACTCGCCTATGCCGCGGCGGTGACGCTCGCCAACGTGGCGGAGAGCGACATACCCGATGCCCTGCTGATCGAGACGCCGCGGCTGATCTTTCCCTTCGCCCGCGCGCTGGTGGCCGAGATGACGCGCGACGGCGGCTACCCGCCGATGCTGCTGCCGATCGTCGATTTCAGGGAATTATTGCGCCGCCGCCAGGACGAGCGCGGCCAAACAAGCGGCGGCGGCGCCGAAATCCTAATCCAGCCAGAGCGGCGATTTGAGCTTGGCGAGAAGGCGGGCGTGAGCGCCGAGCTCCTCGGGCGCGGGCGCGTGGGGGCGCGGGCGCCCGCGCCGGCCGTTCGGAAGCGGCGCGCGCGGCCGATGATCCTTCGCCGCGGGCGAATTCGAGTCCGGGCTGGCGGCCGCCGATCAATTCGAGATAGACCTGGGCGGTGAGCTCGCCGTCGAGCTTGGCGCCGTGCTTCTCGCGCCCCGAGAGATCGATGTTGTAGCGCCGGCACAGCGCGTCGAGGCTGGCGGGCGCCCCGGGAAGTGGACTCGTTTGCCCAGGCGGTAGATTGGATATTGGGGCCGAAAACGTTGTAATAGGGGAGGCGTGGGATGAGAGCGCTCGTTTTCGTGGCACTATGAATGAGGTGCTCCAGCATGGTCGAAATGAAACAGGCTGTTCAGATCGCCAAAGAACGGGCGGCAGATATGCTCGGTCAAGCCCCGTTCAATCTAGAAGAAGTTGAGAGAGACGCCTATAAGGGGCGCGATGTCTGGAGCATTACGCTCAGCTTGCCGCCTTTCCCAGATTCATCGAATCCTTTTGCTGCTCTTTCCGGGGCCTTGCAGTACAAGCGTTTCCTGATCGATCTGGAAACTGGCGAATTGGTAGCGATGAAGCTGCGTGAAGTGACCTCGCGATGATCCCGGCGGGACCCGACCACGCCTTGGACATACGCGCGGGGCTCCTGGTCGATACAAATCTTCTGACGTCCGCGGACGGAAAGCTTCAGGTCGGCACGTTGTGAAGAAATCAATTGCCCTGTGGAACGAGAGCACGGGCGTGGGACTCTGACCCGCTTCAGCGGTTTCAGGAAAAAAGAATGTGGCCGCGGATAAACGCCGATGCACGCCGATGCGAAGGAGTCTATTCATCGGCGTTGATCTGCGTACATCGGCGGCTGATTCACTTCACCATGGCGTCGATCGTGCCTTGCGCGATGGGATGATAGCCGGGACGGGCCTTTTCGTAGATGTCTATCGCGCGGCGGCGGCCCTCCGGGGTCTTCATCAGCTCCGCGTAGAGAGGCTTCAAAAACTTCCGCCGGCCCACGGAAGTCAGAAACTGCTCGACTTTCTCCATTGCCGGCTGGTAGTTCCGCTGCAACGCCATGAGCAGCCACTGCGCCAGAATCTCCGAATTCCCCGATTCGGTAAAGTGGAACGCGCGATCGAGATCCGCCATATCGGGATCCTCACGGGTCCGCAGAAAATGGAGCCACTGCTGGGTGCTCCACCCGTCGCGATCGGGCGAGTCGATGCGGTCGAAGGCATCCGACCGCGGCTCGGCGGCGTCCGCGGGAATGCCCGGCTGCGTGATCCACTCTTCGAGGGGAACGCCGGTCTCCAGGTTGTCGCGCAAGTATTCCAGGAATTGCGCGGTCGTGATGCTTTGAAAGGCGAAGTGGTCGAAGTATGCCTTCAGGAACGCGTCGAACCGCTCCCGCCCCACACTCCGCTCGATGGTCCGAAGCAGCAGGGCGCCTTTTTCGTAAGGCACCAGCGTGCAGCCCTCGTCAGGATCGCGGCCGTTGAGATCGATATGCAGCACGCGATCGCTTTCGGGTAATCCGGCCATCTCGCGATCCAGTTCGCGGCGCCCCAGCACGGCTTCCATTTCGGCGCGCGCCTGGCCGTACACCTTTTCGAGAATGCGCCGCTCCAGGTAGACGGTGAAGCCTTCATTGAGCCAGAAATCGCTCCAGGTGGCGTTGGTGACCAGGTTGCCAGACCAGGAGTGCGCCAGTTCATGGGCCACCAGGGAGACCAGGCTACGATCGCCGGCAAGAATGGTGGGCGTAGTGAACGTGAGCCGCGGATTTTCCATGCCGCCGAAAGGGAAACTGGGAGGCAGCACCAGCAGGTCGTACCGGCCCCAACGATAGGGACCGTACATCGCTTCCACGGCGGCGATCATGGCTTCGGTATCGGCGAATTCGTGCGCCGCGGCGTCCAGCAGGGAGGGTTCGGCGTAGACTCCCGAGCGCGGGCCAAGTTCGCGAAACCCCAGGTCGCCCACGGCCAGGGCAATCAGATACGAAGGGACCGGCTGCTCCATGCGGAACTGGCCGTCCTCGCTGGCGGCTCCCATCACTGCGCGGAGGCCTTCGGGTGTGTGAATCTTCGCGGTGAAGGTCACGCGCACGCCGGGAGTATCCTGCAGGGGGATCCAACTGCGAGCATGGATGGCCTGCGACTGGGTGTAGAGGAAAGGATGCTGCCGGCCGGCGGTCTGGGGCGCGTCCAGCCACTGCAATCCGGAGGCGGCCGGGGAAGTCGAGTAATAAACGCGGACCCAATCGGTATCCACCGCGGTCACGATCCGCAGCGGCGCACCCAGGACGGGATCGGCCGGTCCGAGTTCGAACGAATCGGCGTGTTCCACCGATTGGATGGTAAGGCCGCGGGTATCCAGAAGCAGGTCGCCCGCGGAGAGGGTATCAAAGTGGACTTCGACGGAACCTTCCAGGATCTTCCGGTCGAAGTCTACGTTCAAATCCAGGTCGAGATGGCGCGCCCGGACTTGGCTGGGTCGGGAGTAGGAGTGGACATCCATAAGTTCATGGTAGAATCAATTCGTTCCCACCTCCTAGTTTCTAACGTGAAGGTTTGTTCGAACAGCACACCTGTATGCAGAAGAAAGTCCTGGCAGTTGTAAGCGACCTGTTTTTTTCAGTCAAGCTGACGGACGCAGCGAAGCGATCGGGGCTGTCCCTGGAGTTCGTAAAAGAGCCCAAGGACCTGCTCGTCAAAGCGCAGGAGAAGCCGTCGCTGATTATTTTCGATCTGAACATGGAGTCCGCCGAACCCCTGAAGCTGATTGCCAAGCTGAAAGGGAAAAGCGAGACGAAGGGGATAAGTTTAATAGGTTATCTATCCCACATACAAGCTGAATTGAAGCAGCAGGCGCAGGAAGCCGGCTGCGACATGGTACTGGCGCGCAGCGCGTTTTCTCAGAACCTGCCGCAAATCTTCAAGCGGCATTCGGGAATCGGATAAGCTTAAGGAATGAACCGGCGACAGTTTCTGGCGGGAACCGCGGGCGCAGCCTGCCTGGCCCGCGCCGCTGACACGGATTCGGCGGCTCCGGCGTACCAGCGGCCCGTTTTCAACCTGCACAAAACAGTCTCCGCTCCGGTAAAGATCGCGTCCATCGATCTGCTGCAGGCCGGTAAGAGTTTCTTTGTGCGCACGCGGTCCACCGACGGCGCCGAAGGCATGATCCTGACCAAGGACATGGAGGACTTCATCTCCATCCTGCAGCGCCGCGTGATTCCGCATTTTCTGGGCAAAGACGCGCGCGATGCCGAAACCCTGGTCGACGATGTCTATATCGCCAATTACAAGCTGTCCGGCCAGGCTTTCTGGTGTCCGGTGGCGTACGTGGAACAGAGCCTGTTCGACCTGATGGGCAAGGCCGTCAAAAAGCCCGCGGGCGAGTTGATGGGCGGGAGTCTGCGCAAAGAGATTCCGGTGTATCTTTCCGGCTCCGGCCGCGATACCACGGCGGAGGAAGAGGTGGACGTCTACGTGAAGGGCGTCGAGTTCACCGGAGCCAAGGCGGTGAAGTTCAAGATCGGCGGCCGCATGAGCGATAACCAGGACGCCTATCCGGGCCGCACGGATAAGATCCTGGAACTGGCCGCGCAGAAACTGGCGGCGAAAGTCACCCTGATGGCCGACGCCAACGGCTCCTACGGCGCCGCCAAGGCCATCGAAATCGGCAAGCGGCTGCAGGAAATGAAATACCTGTGGTTCGAGGAGCCCTGCCCTTGGGAAGAGCTCAGCGAGACCAAGAAGGTGGCCGATGCGCTGTCCATGAAGATTGCCTTTGGCGAGCAGGATTCCAGCCTGTGGCTGTTCCAGTGGATGATCGAGAACAAGGTGATGTCGGTGGTGCAGCCGGACCTGAATTATAACGGAGGCTTCATTCGCGCGGCCCGGGTGGCGCGCATGGCCCGGCAGCGCAACCTGTGGGTCTGCCCGCACAATACGCAGACCGGGGCGGCTTCGGTGAACATCCTGCAATTCGCCGCCACCACTCCGAATATCGGGCCGTACATGGAATACGTATGGCGCGCGCCGCAGAAAAAAGCGTCATGGTTCAGCCCCAATTTCGAGATCCGCAACGGCGTGATTCCGGTCCCCACGGGTCCCGGACTGGGCCTCGAGTTCGACCCCGGCTATCTCAAAAAAGCCACCCTCATCAAGGCGTAGCTGCCAGCAATCCAGACTTTCAGATCCTCTTACCCTTGCATCCGTACGCACCCTGTGCTAGCTGTGAGGCAGAGAGGAGCGACCGTCGCAATGCGCAACATACTTCTGTTTGGCCTACTGGCAAGCATCACTTTCTTCATGGGATGCGGGAAGCAAGCACACCGGGAGGCAGGCGTCCTGTACCAGATTCTGGAACGGAACCGGCCGGCGTATAACAACTCGAACGGGATGGAACGGGACCTGGTGGCGAGTACCCGCACCTGGGCTGAAGGCATCACGACGTCGGGGGCCGGACATGGCCCGGAACTGGGGCAAAGCGCCACCGTGGCCAAGGAACTGGCGCATTCGGCGGACGTAATCAGCACGCAACTGGGCGAGTTACGAAAAGTAATGTACGATCAGACACTAAACACGGAAGAATTGCAGGCGATGCGGAGCCAAATAAACACACAAATATCCAAAAGGCAACAGTTCTTACAGCAGCTACGTATAGTACTGGAGCAGACCACCGGCGAGTTCGAAAATCTCGCGCAAAGCCGAAGTTACCGCGGCGATACCTACCCGGCAGGTATCGACCGAATCGGACAGCTACTACAAACCTATCATTCTCCAGAAGATGTAGTTCGTCAAACGATGGAGTCACTAAAATCGACCTATGGAATAGCAGGCGGCCCGGGGGGAGTTTAAGGAAAATTCTGTTTCAGATATAGATCGTATGGGGTGTTATCCGTAGTACTTATATTATGGTTAACGTTCTGTACTTTCTTTTACCCTTTTTCCCGTGTATAGTGAGACAGAAAAGCAGACATTTTAACGGGTCCCCACATCCTTCCGAGCTTCTCCTCCAGTTCCCGGGGCCTTTAAGAATCTATTGTGCGGTTTTGCCACTGCGGCTATCGGTGTACCTTCGGGAGCCGCAGCCTGAGATGCAGCTAAGCCTTTGGGGAGCAATGACTTAGCAGAGATCACAGATAGCGTAGTACCGCCACTATTGGAGTGACGGATCATGCTGCGACACGATCCGTGCGCGCGCTCGTTCTTCCGCCCAGGTTGACGCACTGTTTCGCAGTTTGAAAATCGAAGACCAAAAAAGAGAGGCGGAAATGAAGATGATTTTTTCCTGTTCTCAGGCGCAATTTGCGGTTCTTCCTCCTACCTGCGCGAATGTTCCGGAGATGTTTCGGAACGTGCAACTGAATAACCGGCGCTATGAAGATCTATTCAGCCAGATGCAGCGTTTGAGGGGGCGGGTCTATGTGGAGGACGGCGCGATCAGTCCTGGTGAACTAACCAGTGACGGCCGCCATAAACTGCAGATCGACGACACCAGTTGGCACGTCCTGTCGTTGGACAAAAACGGTAAAGTAGCGGGCTGTCTCCGATACGTCGAGGAGCGGGACGCAATGAGCTTCCGCGATCTTTGGATTCGTCACGCTTCGGTGGCGAATTGCCCGGTCTCGGGCGTGAAGTTTCGCCGCACCGTGGAAACGGTCATGAAGCGGGCCCGGCAGTGGGACATCGGTTTCGGCGAGGTCGGCGGCTGGGCCGTCGCTGAAGAGCGGCGCCTGACATTGGAGCCGCTACGGATCATCCTGGCCACCTACGGTTTACTGGAATTGCTCGGAAGCGCCGCCGGAGTCGCCACCGCGACCGTTCGCCACGGATCCTCGACGATTCTCAGGAAAATCGGCCTGTCCACCCTGCAGGCAGATGGCGAGGAGTTGGCTCCTTATTACGATCCGAAGTATGGCTGCCAAATGGAGGTTCTCCACTTCGATTCCCGCTTTCCCAATCCGAAATACCAGGACAGGATCCGGGAGATGAGCGCGTTTCTGACCAGCGCTCCGGTAATCTGCCGCGACACCCGGTCCACCTCATTTTGCGAGCGGTGGCGCGGGCTGGATGTATCGCCTGTCAACCTGCCCATGGCACCGGTGCTGGCCGGCATTTAGAAGAGATTTCGAGACGGAGAAAGGGTGAGATGTATTCAGTCTTGGAAGAGGTGATTCTGCGGGAGTGGGTCGGCGCAGTTGGCGAGGAGAACGTGATCGTTGACTCCGCATCGTTGAAAGCCGCGGAAACCGGGACGTTCCCGACAACCCAGAGGATACCGGCTATCGTGCGTCCCGCGAACCGCGAGGAAGTGCAGAAGTGCATGCGGATCGCCAACCGGCGGGGCTTGCCGGTGTATCCCATCAGTAGCGGCAGGAACTGGGGGTATGGCTCGCGGGTTCCGGCAAAAGACGGCTGCATCCTGATGGACCTGTGCCGTATGAACCAGATCGTGGACTTCAGCGAAGACTTGGCGTATGTGACAGTGGAACCGGGCGTGACGCAGGCGCAGTTACAGCAGTTTTTGCGGGAGCAGGGGTCGCGGCTGTGGATGGATTCGACCGGCGCCAGCCCGCAATGCAGTCTGATTGGCAACACAATGGAGCGCGGATTCGGTCACACGCCGTATGCCGACCATTTCGGGCATTCGTGCGGGTTGGAAGTGGTACTTCCCAGCGGAGACGTGATTGAAACCGGTTTCGCGCGCTTCCCCGCGGCTCATGCCGCGCCGCATTACCGGTGGGGCGTAGGTCCTACGCTGGACGGGTTGTTTTCGCAGTCCAACCTGGGGATTGTCACACGCATGACGATTTGGTTGATGCCCGCCCCGGAGTACTTTCAGGCTTACTATTTCCGCTGCGATGCCAGCGAAGCGTTGCCCGCAATCATTGACGGTCTGCGTCCCCTGCGCATGAGCGGCACCATCCGCAGCGCCTCCCACATTGCCAACGATTACAAAGTGTTATCGGCGCTCCAGCAGTATCCCTGGAAGGAAACGAACGGCCGGACACCATTAGGCGCCGAAGCGATGGCGCGATTTCGAAAAGAAATGAAAATCGGGCCGTGGAACGGATCGGGTGCCTTATATGGCACGAAAGTTCAGGTAAAAGAGGCCCGGCGCCTGCTGCGCGCGGCCCTGAAAGGCAAAGCGCAGCGCCTGCAATTTCTGGACGATCGCATGCTGGAACTGGCGGGGAAGTTCGCCAAGCCGTACGAGTGGGTCACCGGTTGGAACATGGAACGTACCCTGGCGGTCCTCAAACCGGTATATGGATTGATGAAGGGCATTCCCACAGACCATCCGCTCTTCAGCACGTATTGGCGCAAACGCAATCCCCCGCCGGCGAACATGGATCCCGACCGGGACGGCTGCGGCCTGCTCTGGTGCAGTCCGGTGGCGCCAAATGAGGGCGCTCATGCCGAACGTCTGGCAGCCATCGCCAGTGAACTGGTGCTGGAGCACGGCTTCGAACCCGCCATTTCGCTCACCGTGATCAGCGAGCGCGCCATCGCCTGTATCATTTCGATCGCTTACGATCGCGAAGTACCGGGTGAAGATACACTCGCTTATAAGTGCTATCACGCACTTCTCAACCGCCTGGCGCAATGCGGATACCATTCCTACCGGCTCAGTGTCGGCTCCATGTCCTCAATGGGCCGCCCGGGATGTTACACGGATCTGCTGCAGACCATTAAGCGGGCTCTCGATCCCGCTGGGGTTCTGGCGCCCGGGCGATATATTGCCGCGCACTCGAACCCCGCGCAGTAGTTGCTTCTGAGTCCGTTCGCACAGACCGCTCGATCACTTGTTATCTTTTGTTAGCGGACTTACCGACATTCCTTCGCTTCAGAGTCCACAATAGCAGCCATGGCTTGACTGCCGAAAGTTAGTCGGCTTTCAGCCTGGCCAAACTTTTGTATCGGAGGACACATTATGATGAGAGGACTTGGGTTGCTGACTGGAATTGTGCTGGCACTCGGCATCCCATTGTCGGCGAGCACAATAGGTACGTTCAGCATGAGCGGGACGATTATCGTCAACGGTTTTACAAACATTACATGGAAGAGTGATGTATCACCCTTTGACGCGAATATGTTCACCCTGACGGCGGGAACAGGAGTGTATTCGACGGAGAACGGGCAAAACACCATCGCCGACCTGAACAATCCCCCTGAAATTGTGGGATCTTTTCCCGACACGACGTTCATCACTTTTGACGTGGATTCCTCGGTTGCCGGGCTGGATATCAATCAGATCGTGCCGGGCATCTACTCGGACTCTGCCTGCACAACCCTTCCGGCGGCGGCAGGTCAGCATTGTACTCCGGCAGGCTCTCCGTTGGTTCCTATCCCAAAAGTGTAATTAGAGTTGAAGTGCCGTTGATGCAGCCACATGCGGGTGAGTGGCTGGCATGAATCCCAGGATCATCTAATTCTTTGAGGGCTGTCAGGTACGCCCGGGAAGAAGAGGATGGCGGTGCTCATCGAAACATTTCTTAGAAAGCAATTGGGGTTGAAGGCCCATACAGTGACCAAGGTAGAGGAGACCGAGAAAGCGATGCTCGTCCACATCGACCGATTGGGCAGTCGACTGCTGCGTTGCGGGCTCTGCCGGCAGCGGTGCCGAAGGGTGCACAGCGTGCAAAAGCCGCGAGTGTGGCGCGATCTATCGATGCGGAAGTTGCCGCTCAAACTGTGTTACCGGCCCCGGCGGGTGGAGTGCCCCAGGTGCGGTGTGCGGGTCGAGGATTTCCCCTGGGCCGAGCCGTGGGCGCGAGTGACCACGGCTCTAGCCAATGCGGTAGCGCGACTCGCCCGCGAACTGAGTTGGCAGGGAACCGCCCGCCAGTACGGCTTGAATTGGAAGAGCGTGGCAACAATCGTTAAGCGGGCGGTGCAGTATGGGTTGAAACACCGGACGCGTCCCCCCGTGCATGTCATTGGCATTGACGAGGTGAGCCGGCGGAAGGGGCAAGTCTATCTGACTGTCGTCTACGATCTGGAGCGGCGGGTTCTGCTGTGGGTGGGCGACGACCGAACCGAGGAAGCGGTGGAACCGTTTTTCACCAAAGAAATGGGCCCGCGGCGCTGTCATACCCTGCGCGTCGTCTGCATGGACATGTGGGCGGCTTACGCCAAGCTGGTCAAAGCGCACGCGCCCAGGCGCAGATCCTGTTCGACCGGTTCCACATCGTCAAGCATCTCAATGAGGCGGTCGAAGAAGTCCGGCGCAGTGAGATGCGCCGCCTGAGTCTGAAAGAGAAGGTGCCATTCAAGCGCAGCCGCTGGTTGCTGTTGAAGAACCCTTGGAATCTCAGCGACGATCAGAAAGAGCGGCTGTCGACGCTGGTGCAGTGGAACCTACCGATCGTACGCGCCTACTACCTCAAAGAAGCCTTTCAACTGTTCTGGCTTTACCGGCAGCCCAAGCGGGCCAGCGACCACTTAGAGAAATGGATGCGTTCGGCCATGCGCTCCGGCTGGAACCGTTCAAGAGATTCGTGCGTATGCTGCGGGGCCATCTCGATGGGATTCTGAGGGACGAAGCACCGAGTCTCCAACGGCGCCGTGGAGGGAATGAACAACAAGATCAAATCCATCAGCCATCGCTCCTTCGGATTCGGACCGCAGAAAACTTCATCGCAGCCATCTATCACTGCTGCGCGAAGTTGCCGCTGCCTGTCGAGCGCTAATTACAGTTTTGGGATTAACTTCACCAACAATTCGACAACCAGTTCGACTGCATCCTTCACATTCAAGGGTGTAACCACGGACGGCGACCCCTGGACAGCGCTCTTCACCTCGCAGTTCGTCACCGAGAGTTACCAGGACGTGCTGGCCGGTCTTGCCAGTTCCGGTTCTGTAACAGCTTCGTATTCTGCCGCAGAAGTCACAGTTAGTAGTCCCGTTCCCGAGCCTTCTTCGTCCTCGATGCTGGGAATTGGCGCCGGATTGCTGCTGGTATCGATTAGTCTTAAAAAATACCAACGGACTTAGGGCAACTTCCTTCCTTCCTTCCATTCGGCCGGTCTGGTGACTGAGTTTCAACGCACGATGTGGAGTGCTTCGACTCGGTAACCTGACCGGCCGATCTATTAACAAGTGAATGTTATTGCTTCCACAACGCAATAACTTACCGATCTGAAGGTAGTAAGGTGAAGACGTAACAAGCTCGTCCGGCTACCGCGGGCTGAACCGGGCCAGTTCTTCCACTTTCCCGCGCGCGGCGCCGGAATCGATAGAGACCGTGCCGATGGCCATGCCTTCCAGGAAGGTTTCGACTTTGCCGGCAGCGACCAGCGCCGCCGCGGCATTCACCAGCACGATATCGCGGGCCGGACCATGCTCCCCGGCAAGGACGGCGCGGGCGATCTGACAATTGCGCTCGCCGGTGCCGCCGGTGAGTTCTCCGGGGTCCGCGCGCCTCACGGCGAAATCGGCAGGCTCCAGGGTCCGCCGCTGCACCTGTCCGTCGCGGATTTCGAACGCCAGCGTCGGGCCGGTCGTCGTGATTTCATCCAGACCGTCCGATCCATGCACCACGAATCCGCGCTTGAGCCCGAGCGCGGCCAGCGCGCCGGCAATCAGTTCCGCGGCATGATCCGAGGGCGCGCCCGCGAGTTGCGAAGTGGCGCCGGCGGGATTGGTCAGCGGACCCAGAAGATTGAACACGGTGCGCATCTTCAGGTCCACACGCACCGGGTGGGCATGTTTCATGGCGGTGTGGACCGCGGGAGCGAGCAGAAATCCGATTCCGACTTCGCGAATGGCCCGTGCGGCCTGTGCCGGGCTGAACGCAGGGTTGATGCCGAGCGATTCCAGCAGGTCGGCGCTGCCGCAGCCTTTGGCGCTGGTCACGGCGCGGTTTCCGTGTTTGGCCACGTGAACGCCGGCGCCCGCCACGACAAACGCCGCCACGGTGGAAATATTGAAGGTCCCGGCGCCATCGCCGCCGGTTCCGCAGGTATCCAGAATCGTCCCGCCGTTGAGACCCGCATCCACCGGTTCGGCCATCTCGCGCATGGCGCGCGCGAAGCCCACCAACTCATCCACGGTCTCACCCTTCATGCGGAGGGCCATCAGAAAGCCGGCGATCTGAGGCTGGCTGGCGCTGCCGTTCAGGATGGTTCGCATGGCCTCGCTGGCGTCCTCCACGGAGAGGTTCTGGCGCAGCGACACGCGTTCGAGGTACGGTAGAAGGGACATGATGTATATTGAAAATTCCGGCTGTTCGCCATACTAACACAGCAGATTTTCCATGAAAATTCACGAGTATCAAGCCAAGGCCATTTTGGGCCAGTACAACGTTCCTGTGCCACGCGGTGAGGTGGCGTTCACGGTGGAAGAGGCGGAGGCTGCGGCCAAGAAACTGGGCGGCAGCGTGGTGGTGAAGGCGCAGATCCACGCCGGCGGCCGCGGCAAGGGCGGCGGCGTCAAAGTGGCGAAGGATGCCGCGGAAGCGCTCGATCTGGCGCGCAAGATTCTGGGCATGACAGCTGAGTGACGCACCAGACCGGGCCGGAAGGGCGCGTGGTGCAGCGGCTGCTGATTGAAGAGACGCTGCCCATCGAGCGCGAACTGTACCTGGGCATCGTGCTGGACCGCGTGCAGGGCAAGCCGGTGTTCATGGCATCGGCGGCGGGCGGCATGGAGATCGAAGAGGTGGCCGCCAAGACGCCGGAATTGATCCTCAAGGAGACGCTGCAGCCGGGCGTGGGTCTTTCGCCCTACCAGGCGCGCAAGCTGGCCTTCGGCATCGGCATTCCGGCGGCCAGCGTGAACGGCGCGGCGGCGGCCATGACGGCCCTGGCGAAAGCGTACCAGGCGATGGATGCTTCGCTGGCCGAGATCAATCCCTTCATCCTGACGCAGGACGGCAAGGTGTACGCGCTGGACGCCAAGATCAACTTCGACGACAACGCGCTGTACCGGCACAAGGAACTGCTGGAACTGCGCGACTTGAACGAAGAGGATCCGCTGGAAGTGGAGGCCTCGCGCTTCGGCCTGAACTACATCAAGCTGGACGGCACCATCGGCTGCATGGTGAACGGCGCGGGCCTGGCCATGGCCACCATGGACATCATCAAGTACGCGGGCGGCAGCCCGGCCAATTTCCTGGACGTGGGCGGCGGCGCCAGCGCCGAGCAGGTGAAGAACGCGTTCCGCATTCTGCTCAGCGACCAGCACGTGAAGGCCGTGCTGATCAACATCTTCGGCGGGATTCTGCGCTGCGACACGCTGGCCACGGGGTGGTGGCGGCGGCGCGCGATCTCAACATCCAGGTGCCCATCGTGGTCCGCATGGAAGGCACCAACGTGGAGCTGGGCCGGCAGATTCTGATGGAGTCGGGCCTGAATTTCACGGTGGGACAGGACATGCGCGACGCGGCGCAAAAGGTAGTGAAGCTGGCGGCCCAATAGGATAAGGAAGAATGAGCGTACTCGTAGATCAAAATACCCGACTGATCGTGCAGGGATTCACCGGCAGGGAAGGCACGTTCCACGCCCAGCAGGCCATCGCCTACGGCACCACAGGTGGTGGGCGGCGTGGTGCCGGGCAAAGGCGGCACCACGCATCTGGACCTGCCGGTGTTCGACACCGTGGAGCAGGCCGTGAAGGAGACCGGCGCCAACGCCACCGTGATCTTCGTGCCGCCGCCGTTCGCCGCCGATGCCATCATGGAAGCCGCCGACGCCGGACTGGCGCTGGTGGTGTGCATCACCGAAGGCATTCCGACGCTGGACATGGTGCGCGCCTGGGAGTTCCTGAAGGGCACGAGCACGCGCCTGATCGGCCCGAACTGCCCGGGCATCATTTCGCCGGGCAAGTGCAAGATCGGCATCATGCCGGGCCACATCCATAAGGAAGGGAATGTGGGCGTGGTTTCGCGCTCCGGCACCCTGACTTACGAAGCGGTGGGCCAGTTGACCAAGCTGGGGATCGGACAATCCACCTGCATCGGCATCGGCGGCGATCCGATCATCGGCACCAATTTCGTGGACGCGCTGACGCTGTTCAACGACGATCCCGGACACGCATGCCATCGTGATGATCGGCGAGATCGGCGGCAATGCCGAAGAGACCGCCGCGGCCTACGTGAAGGCCAACGTGAAGAAGCCGGTGGTGGGTTTCGTGGCCGGGCAGACGGCGCCTCCGGGCCGCCGCATGGGCCATGCCGGCGCGATCATCGCCGGCGGATCGGGCAAGGCATCCGACAAGATCAAGGCCATGCAGGAGGCGGGCATCACCGTGTGCTCGTCGCCGGCCGAAATAGGAGAGAAAGTTCAAAGCCGTTTATGAGTGTCGAACGCACGTTTTCCATCATCAAGCCCGATGCCGTGGCCGCCGGGCAGGCCGGCGAGATTCTGGCCATGATCCAGCAGGCCGGGTTCAAGATTCTCGGGCTGCGCATGACGCGCCTCACCGAGGCGCAGGCGCAGGGTTTCTACGCCGTGCACAAGGAGCGGCCGTTTTTCGGCGGCCTGGTGAAGTTCATGACCGAGGGGCCCATCATCGTGATGGCGCTGGAGCGCGAAGACGCCATCAAGAGGTTGCGCGAAGTGATGGGCGCCACCAACCCGGCCAATGCGGCCGAGGGCACCGTCCGCAAGCGGTTCGCCGCCAATATCGAGCGCAATTGCATTCACGGTTCGGACGCGCCGGAGACGGCGGAGCAGGAACTGCGGTTCTTCTTCAGTACGGCAGATTTGTTGTAGAGGTGGGCAGGCGGTTTCGACCTGCCGGCAATCAATCCAAAATGGGCATCAAGGTCGGTATCGTTTCGGAAAGCGCACCGGGCGAGAGGCGCGTGGCGATGGTTCCGGGCGCGATCTCCGTCTTGAATAAGAGCGGCGTGGAGTTACTGATGGAACCGGGAGCCGGCGCGAATGCCGGCTTTCCCGATTCCGAATACGCCGAAAAAGGCGTGCGCCTGGCGGCCGCGAGGAGGTGTTCGGGAACCGCCGACGTGGTGCTGCAGGTGCGCAGTCCGGGCGCCAATCCCGAAGCGGGCGCCGGCGGACCTGGCGCTGTTCCGTCGCGGGCAGACGGTGATCGGCTTCGGCGAGCCGCTGACCGCCCTCGATGCCGCGCGCGACCTGGCCGAGCGCGGCGTCACCTTTCTGGCCATGGAGTTGATGCCGCGCATCACGCGCGCGCAGAGCATGGACGCGCTTTCTTCCATGGCCACCATCGCCGGCTACAAGGCCGTGCTGATCGCCGCCGATACCCTGCCCCGCATGTTCCCCATGCTGATGACCGCCGCCGGAACCGTGGCGCCCGCGCGCGTGCTGGTGATCGGCGCGGGCGTGGCCGGACTGCAGGCCATCGCCACCGCGCGGCGGCTGGGCGCGGTGGTGAGCGGCTACGACATCCGCGCCGCCGTGAAGGAGCAGATCGAAAGCCTGGGCGCGCGCTTCGTGGTGCTGGATGTGCGAAGCCGGCGCGGCCGAAGACAAGGGCGGCTACGCCAAGGCCATGGGCGAGGATTTCTACCGCCGCCAGCGCGAGGCCATGGCCGGCGTGCTGGCCGAGCAGAACGTGGTGATCACCACCGCCGCCGTTCCCGGCAAGAAAGCGCCGATCCTGATCACGCGCGAAATGGTGGCGCGCATGGCGCCCGGCTCGGTGATCGTGGACATCGCCGCCGAGCGCGGCGGCAACTGCGAACTGACGCGGCCCGGCGAGATGGTGGTGGAGCGCGGCGTCAGCATCCTCGGGCCGGTCAACCTGGCGTCCACGATTCCGTACCACGCCAGCCAGATGTACGCCAAGAATATCGCCACGTTCCTGAAGTATCTGATCAAGGACGGCAAGCTGGCGCTCGACCGCGACGACGAGATTGTCCGCGAAACGCTGGTGACGCAGGGGGCGAAGTGGTCCACGCGCGCGTGCGGGAACTGATGGGACTGCCGGCTCTGCAGGCAGTGTAAGAGGAGCGTTCATGCCTTCGAACCTGGAACTTGGGATTGTACGTTTTCATGCTGGCGACCTTCGTCGGGCTGGAGGTGATCCGCAAGGTGTCGCCGCTGCTGCACACGCCGCTGATGTCGCTGACCAACGCGATCTCGGCCATCTCGGTGGTGGGCGCGATCCTGATCACCGGCGCGGCGGGCGCCACCACGCTGAGCAAGGTGCTGGGCTTCATCGCCATCACCGCGGCGGTCACCAACATCGTCAGCGGCTTCCTGATCACCGACCGCATGCTGAAGATGTTCAAGAAGCGCCGAGGAGAAGAAGTAATGGCGCAACTGGTGCACTACATCTACATCGTCTCGGCGGCGCTGTTCATTCTGTCGCTGAAGTGGATGAACCGCCCGGCCACCGCGCGGCGCGGCGTGTTCGCCGGCGAGATCGGCATGCTGCTGGCCGTGGCCGGCACCTTGCATGGCGTTCGATGTGCACAACTGGACGTGGATTCTGTCGGCGTTCCTGATCGGCACCGCGGTGGGCATTCCCATCGCGTACATCATGCCGATGACGGCGGTTCCGCAGCGGACCGCGATGTCGCACGCGTGCGGCGCGCTGGCCGCGGCGCTGGTGGGCACGGCGGAATTCTACCAGCGCCAGCCGCACGCTTCCACCGAACTGCGCGGATTCGTGATGGTGGCGCTGGTGGTCGAAACGCTGCTCGGCTTTCTCACCTTCACGGGCAGCCTGATGGCCATGGGCAAACTGCAGGAAGTGCTGCCGCAGCGGCCCATCACCTACCGCAACCAGAACGTCGTCAACTTTACTGCTGTTCGCCATCGCCGCTGGGCATGGGCGTCCGGCTGATGCTGGTGCCCACCGATACGTATCTCTTCCCGATCTTCGCGGGCCTCGCGCTGCTGTTCGGCGTGCTGCTGATCATCCCCATCGGCGGCGCGGACATGCCCACGGTGATCGCGCTGCTGAACTCCTACGCCGGCCTTTCGGCCTGCGCCATGGGATTCGCGCTGGATAACAAGCTGCTGATCATCGCCGGCGCGCTGGACGGTTCGTCGGGCCTGATTCTTTCGATCATCATGTGCAAGGCCATGAACCGCTCGTTCACCAACGTGCTGTTCGGCGCGTTCGGCCAGATTCAGACAGCGGCGGCGAAGACCGAGCAGCGGCCGGTGCGCAGCGCCAGCGCCGAAGAGGCCGCCGTCGATTCTGGAAGCCGCCGGCAGCGTGATCATCGTACCCGGCTACGGCCTGGCGGTGGCGCAGGCGCAGCACAAGATCCGCGAACTGTTCGACAACCTGACGCGCCGCGGCGTGGACGTGAAGTTCGCCATCCACCCGGTGGCGGGCCGCATGCCGGGCCACATGAACGTGCTGCTGGCCGAGGCCGACATCCCTTACGACCGCCTGTTCGAGATGGACGACATCAACGGCGAATTTCCGCAGTGCGACGTGGCGCTGGTGATCGGCGCCAACGACGTCACCAATCCCGCGGCGCGCACCGACAAGGCCAGCCCGATTTACGGCATGCCGATTCTGGACGTGGACAAGGCGCGCACGGTGATGGTGATCAAGCGCTCCATGAGCCCCGGCTTCGCCGGCATCGACAACGATCTTTATTACATGGACAAGACGCTGATGCTGTTCGGCGATGCCAAGGCCTTCGTCAGTGAAATCCTGAAAGAACTTCCCGCCAAAGCAGCAGCGTAGGACAGGCCTCCTGGCCTGTCCGCCTCGCTACAATTGAGAAGTCCATGCCTGATGTCAAGCGACGCCCTCTCCGAACTACGCCCGCGACAACTCTGGAGACCGCCAAGGAACTAAAAGCCTTCTATAAGACCCAGATTGAGGATGCTCGCGGAATCCACCGGACTGGTGAATTACGCCTCTCCCTGGAGGATGCGCACGCAGCCAGCATCCCTGAATAACCTGGCCGTCAGTCTCAAGGAGTTCGGCCGCCACGGGGACGCCCTCGCGTTGGTAGAGGAAGCGGTCCGCATTCGCCGCCAACTTGCGCAGCAACGTCCAGATGCTTTACTCCCCGACTTGGCCACTTCCGTGCGTAATCTGGCGAACCTGCTCAATGGCCTCGGTCGCCACGAGGAGGCCCTCGCCTCAGCAGAGCAATCCGTCCATATCTACCGCCAACTGGCCCAACGACGCCCCGACGTCTTCCTGCCCGAGTTGGCCCAGTCACTTGCCGTTATCGCGCAGGTGCTCTCAAAGGATCGCCCCGCCGAAGCCATGGAGCCTCTGGCGGAGGCGATCCGCCACCTCACGCCCTTTTTCGTGCGCCGACCCCAAGCCCATGCGGCATTGATGCAGACCATATGCAACCTTTATCGACAAGCCGCGCAATCAGCCGCGATTGCCCCCGACGCTGAACTTCTCGCTCCCGTGACCGCGATTCTCGAGAAGCTCCCCAAAGCCCCGGGCGTAACATTAATAATATGATGCAGCGAGCGTTAGTCCTGGGGGCGGGCGGACACGCCGCCGCCGCTTGGGAAATCGGCCTGATCGCGGGCCTGTCCGAGTCTGGCGTGGACGTGCGCAACGCGGACCTGTTCATCGGGACCTCTGCCGGAGCCAGAGTCGCAGTGCAGATCACCTCCGGCGTAACACTCGAAGAGTTATTCCAAAGGCAGATCGATCCGCGCCGCCAGCAGACGGAAGCGCCGGCCGGAGTGGACTGGAAAACCCTGCGTGCCGAGTTCGCGCGCGCCAAAGAAGGCGGCGGCGAAAATGAAACCCTGCGCCGCTTTGGCACGCTGGCGCTGACACGCGCTAAGGGTGCGGCCCCCAAACGGAGAGAGTTCGTCGCAGCGCAGCTTCCGGTCCACACCTGGCCGGAGCAGAAACTCCTGATCGTCACCGTAGAAGCCGAGACCGGGGAGCGCCGTGTGTTCGACCGGACCAGCGGCATCGGCATCATCGACGCCGTGATGGCCAGCGGCGCCGTCGCCGGCATGTGGCCGGCGGTGGAGTTCGCGGGACATCACTATTTCGACGGTGGATTCTACTCGACGGACAACGCGGACCTTGCCATCGGGTCCGAGCGCGTCCTGGTCGCGGCGCTGCGAGCCGGTTCGCCACCCCTGGCCGCGCGCTCGCTGGCCACGGCGGTCGACCAATTGCGCAAGAACGGCGCGCGCGTGGAAGTGGTTCACCCAGACGAAGCAACCGAAGCCGCATATGCCTCGGTGGGCGGCAACCTGCTGGACCCCGCGGTGTGCGAGCCCGCGGCACGGGCCGGGCGGGCGCAGGGCAACCGCATTGCCGGACAAATCGCCGGGCTGTGGTATTAGGAGAGTCCAGAATGCCAAATCCGAAATATGCCGCGTACGAGGCCTCCAGGCCTTACTTTGAGTTGGTGCGAGGGGCGCTAGGCGACCTCGTTGATGGCGAGCACTTCTTTGACATCGTCACTGACGACGTCGTCTACGAAGTCCTCTACGACTTTCCCGGTTGGCCGCGCATTATCCACGGCCGCGCCGATCTGATGGCCAAGTTCAGGGGCTATGGCAAGAACATCGAGCTTCAATCCGCCGATCAGTTGATTTCACACAAGGCAGACAACGGCCGTACCCTGATCATCGAATATGAAGTCCATGGGACTATCCTCGCCACAGGCGTCCAGTACAACAATCGGTTCTGCTCCATCATACATATTGAAAACCGGAAAATTTCGCACTGGAGAGACTACATGGACTCTCTCGCGGCCTGGAATGTATTGACGGGGTGAACGCGCAAGAAAGCGGGAAGATCCGCAAGCCCCGCTGCGTCATAGTAAAGTAGCCAATGGCGACGATGGTGCGGGAAAGTTCGGAACGGGCGCTGGTGGAAGCCTGCAAACGCGGGGAACGCGACGCCTTCCGTACGCTGTTCGAGACCTACAAGAACAAGGTCTACTCGGTGGCGCTGCGCTTTGCCGGCGAAGAGGCCGCCGCCATGGATATCGCCCAGGACACCTTCGTCAAGCTCTTCTCCTGCATCCGCGATTTCCGCGGCGAATCCGGCTTCGAAACCTGGGTGTACCGCATGGTGGTGAATAGCTGCCTGGATCAGAAGCGCCGCAGCCGCCGCCTGGTTCCCCTGGCCGATGAGCTGATGGCCACGCTGCGCGCCTCCGGCGACGTGCTGGCCCAGATGCTGCGCGCCGAAATCGGCGATCGCGTACGCGCCGCCGTGGAAAACCTTACGCCGGATCTGCGGATTGTCATCGTGCTGCGTTATACCGAAGGGCTGGCGTACGAGCAGATCGCCGAAGTGCTGGGCTGCTCCCAGGGCACCGTGGCCTCGCGCCTCAATCGCGCGCACAAAGCGCTCGAGCGGCGGCTGGCGCACCTGGCCAAAGGGGGCGTGCATGCCTGAGTGGCTGGAGCGCGAACTCACCGCCGGCCTCGCGCCCGTGGAAGCTCCCGATGCGCTGCGCGAATACGTCCTGGGGCCGCGGCGAGTGCTGCCGGCGCGGCGCGTTTCGGTATTCCTGATCGCCGCCGCCATGGTGGTGCTCAGCGCCGGCACCGTGTGGCTCTCAGCCCGGCAGCCCGTCCGCGTCAGCTATGCGCGATGGAGCCCGGCCACGCGGGCCCAGATCAACGACCACAACTGCGTGCTCTGCCACACGCTGTAAACCACAGCAGGCCGGGAGGCCTGTCTTACTATGGAAAACACAGGATCCGTCTGTCTTTTGCTTGCGCTGGTTCTCTGTCTGTACGCCGCGGCGGCTTCGCTGGTCCGCGGCAATCGTCTGCTGCAACTCAGCGCGCGGCGCAGCGTCTACGCTGTCTGTTTCTGCCTGACCGTGGCTTCCGCCATTCTGGTCTACGCCTTCCTGACCAACGATTATCACTTCGCCTACGTGGCCTCCAACAGCAATCGCGCCATGCCCGCGAGCTACAAATTCGCCGCATGGTGGGGCGGGCAGGAAGGCTCGCTGCTGCTCTGGAGCTGGCTGCTTTCCTGCTACGCCGCGGTGGCAGTGCGGGGCGGCCGGTCGCCGCTCATCCTGGTGCTCTCCGGCACGCAGGCATTCTTTCTGGTGCTCAATACCTTCGTGGCGAATCCGTTTCAGGTGCTGGCCTTCCTCGGCGGACCAACGACGGTCCCCGATGGCGCGGGGCTCAATCCCCTGCTGCAATATCCGCTGATGCGCATCCATCCGCCCATCCTTTATCTGGGGTACGTGGGCATGGTGGTGCCGTTCGCCTTCTCCATGAGCGCCCTGCTGTACCGCCGCAAGGACACCGCCTGGCTGCAAACGGCGCGGCGCTGGACGCTGGTCACATGGCTGTTTCAAGGCGTGGGCATCGTCCTGGGCGCGCGCTGGGCTTACGCCGCGTTGGGCTGGGGCGGCTATTGGAGCTGGGACGCGGTGGAGAATGCCTCGTTCCTGCCCTGGCTCAGTTCCACCGCCTACCTGCATTCGGTGATGATGCAGGAGAAGCGCGGCATGTTGCGCGTCTGGAACGCGGTGCTGGTCTCGGCGTCCTTCTTCCTATGCATCTTCGGCACCATGATGACGCGCAGCGGATTGGTGGATTCGGTGCATGCCTTCGCCAAATCGTCGATCGGAAACTGGTTCACAGGCTTTCTGGCGGTGGGCCTGGCGGCAACAGTCTGGCTGATTCTCTCGCGCCTGGATTATCTGCGCGGCGAGGCGCGCATGGAAAACGTGGTCTCGCGCGAGAGCAGCTTTATGCTGAACAACCTGCTGCTGCTGGCAAGCTGCCTGGCCATTCTGTGGGGCACGCTGTTCCCGGTGATCTCGCAATTTGTCAGCGGGCAGAAGGTGACCCTGGAAAAGCCGTGGTTCAACCGCATCATGACGCCGCTCGGGCTGGCGCTACTGCTGCTTATGGGTGTGGCGCCTCTGTTGCCGTGGCGGCGAGCATCGCTCGAGACGCTGCGGCGTACGTTTCGGATTCCGGGTATCGGCGCACTGGCCGTGACGGCGATTCTCTGGGCGCAGGGCGTGCCCGCCGGATATGCCCTGGTCTCCTTCGCGCTGTGCACGTTTGTCACCCTGACCATTCTCATGGAGTTCTTTAAGGGCAGTCGTGCCATCGCCTCGAAGGACGGCACTCACTTTGCCGCTTCCATGGTGGCCCTGACGCGCCGCAACACGCGGCGATACGGCGGGTACATCGTCCACCTGGGAATCGTTTTGATTTTCGTAGGGCTCACCGGCGCCGCCTTCAATCGCCAGACCAAGGCGGAGGTCCACATCGGCGACCGCCTCAAACTGGGCGCTTACACGCTGAATGTGCGCCGCATCGATACCGGCGAAAACGCCAACCTGCTATGGCAGAGCGCCCTGATCGAGGTCTCCGCCCAAGGCCAGGCGATCGGCAGCATGACGCCGCGGCGCGAACTATACAAAGCCAGCCGCCAATCGGTGGGGCGCGTCGACATCCGTCACGGGCTGAACGAAGACCTCTATGTGAACTTCGCCGGTCTGAATGCGGACGATATGCCGGTGGTGGAGGCATACCTGTTTCCGCTGGTGAACTGGGTCTGGATTGGCGCCATCGTGCTGCTGCTGGGAACCTGCGTGACGCTCATTCCGCCTCTTCCCGATCGTGCCGTTCTGCCAGGGTAACCAGCGTCTCCACAGGCAACACCACTTCCACGTTGGGTTTGAACTGCTTGAGCCGCTGACCGATGAAGGTAAGCGCCATTGCCAAGGGAATCACCAGCGGCGCCTGCCGGTCCAGAAAGGACCAATGCGTCCAGTTGTACAACACGGCGCCGCATGCGATCAGAATGCAATTGGCGCCCAACAGCCATGCCAGTTGGGGCCAGATGGAATGGCGCGGCTGCAGCCCGGTATCGCGCAACCGCACGGCATTGCGCAGGAACTCGATCCATCCGCCGAGTCCGACCGCCAGGCACGCGGTGGCCGCGAGCTTGAAAGGCACGCCTCCGGGCCGGCCCACAAAGGCGAAGGTCAGCGCGGTAAAGAAATAGCAGAAGCCCACCAGAAACGTGCGCTTGCGCAGCAGTCGCTGGGTACGCTTCAGGGCGGCGATTCCAGGGTCCACCGGCGCCGGCGGTTCGGGCCAGGAAGGCACCGTCCCAAGCCCGCCCGCTTCCTCCCGCAGTTCCGCGTCCTCCGCCAGCGCGACATCCACCAGCGCGCGCGTCTCGCTGCTGGCTTCGCCGGCCACATATACCGGCAGCAGATCACGAATGACGTTTTTCGAGATATTCATGGCCAATTCCTCCTGGATTCTCCTGCGCCAAACGCAGGCGCGCACGATGCACTTTCACCTTGGCGGCCGCCAGCGAAATCCCAAGCAACGCCGCGATTTCCGTATAACTCACATCTTCCGCACGAAGCAGCACGGCCGACCGGTCCACTTCCGGCAACGCGGCCAAGGACCGGCATACCCGCTCCAGTTGCTCGCGCATCTCGGCATCGCCGGCCACTGAGACTGCCGCAGCGGCCCCTTCGTCCAAAGGCAGTTTCCGCCGGATGTGCCGGAGTTCGTGACGATACAGATTGCGCGCAATCACGAACAGCCAGGCTTTTACGCTGCTGGCGCGCACGGTCTGTTCGGTCACCCAGACACGCAGGAACGTCTCCGAAGTAAGGTCCTGCGCCAAAGCGGCATCGCCGCTCAAATACAGTGAGAAGCGGTAGACGTCCCGGGCGTGGGCCGTGTACAACTCCGCGAATGTAGCCGCCTTGTGATCGCTTGCCATCGCCTGCGTTCAGAATATCCAGATACACGCAAAAAGTTACGAAAAACATAACACCACCTCAAAGAGGTTGTCTGTCTCCAAATTTTCTGCTAGGGTGAAAACAGCAGGAGGGGCAATGCCGCAGACCATTTCCGCTACCGGGCTCACCACCGGACACGCATCCTTTGTGGAGGAAGCGCGCAATCGTGGAGAGCTATATATTACACAGGCTTACGATCTATATTCTGAAGAAAATCATGAGGCTTGGCGCAAGCTCTACCAGCGCATCCGCCCGCGTTGGGAGCAGTACGCCAACGAACATTTCCTGCATGGAATCGAAGTACTGGATCTGCCGCCCGACCGCATTCCGCGCCTCGCCGAAGTCAATCAGCGCCTCCAACCTTTGACGGGTTTCCAGACGAAGGCGGTGAGCGGATACGTGCCCGGCTTTCTGTTTTTCGATTGCCTGCGCCGGCGCGAATTTCCCACCACCATCACCATCCGGCCGTTGGACCGCATGGATTACCTGCCTGAGCCGGACATCTTTCACGACGTAGCCGGCCACGTTCCCATGCACACCGACAAGGCCTTCGCCGATGTGCTGGTGCGCTTTGGCGACTGCGCGCACACCGCCGTCGAAATGACCGGAATGATCGCCGACCATGCCGAGCGCACGCGGCGCCTCACCAACATTATTAAAGCCATGTCGCGATTCTTCTGGTTTACGGTGGAATTCGGGCTGATGAAGGGACGCCGCGGCACGGTGGCCTATGGCAGCGGCCTGCTGAGTTCCTACGGCGAACTGCGCAACGCCATTGAATCTCCCGAAGTGCAGCGCTACCCGGTGCAACTGGAATGGCTCATCAATCAGGTGGCGGAAATCGATCGCTACCAGCCGCTGCTCTTCACCGTGGATTCGTTCGATCACCTGTTCACCCTGGTGGGCCACCTGGAGCAATGGATGCGCGACGGCAAACTGAACAATGTGGCGCCGGGGCTGCCCGAAATTCACGAAAACGATCTGCGAAGTTTCATGGACGCCGCTTAAGTTCGGCTCGCGGGCCTTTCCGAGAGAGAATGAGGAAGGCCACCATGGAAGATCCCCGCTCGGTCTACTCCCGACTGCTGAAAGAACGGCTCGCTGAAATTGCCGCACGCGAAGCGCGGCACCAGGTTCTGGGCTATTACCGCCTGGCGGTGGCCGCGGCGGGCGTAGCCGTGCTCTGGATGGCATTTCAGCAATCCATCACGATACTCTGGCTGCTGGTTCCCATCGCCGTGTTCGTCGGCCTGATCGTGCTGCACGAACATCTGTTGCGCCGCCTGGAACGGCGCCGCCGCGCGGCCGCATTTTTCGAAAAGGGCCTGGCGCGCCTGGACGGCAAATGGGCCGGCACCGGTTCCACAGGCGAGCGTTATGCCGATCCCGAACATCCCTACGCCGCCGACCTGGACCTGTTCGGCAAGGGCTCGCTCTTCGAACTGCTCTGTACCGCGCGCACCCACATCGGCGAGGACACCCTGGCGCGCTGGCTGCAATCGCCGGCCGGACCCGCAGTGGTGCGAGAGCGGCAGGAGGCCGTGGCCGAACTGCGGCCCCACCTGCAACTGCGCGAAGACCTGGCCGTGGTCGCTGAAGAAGCGCATAGCGGCGTGGATCCGGTGTCCCTGGCGGCGTGGGGAGAATCGCCGGGACCCGGCGGCACTCCGCTCAACACGCGCGCGATGCGCATCCAAGTGCGGGCGTTGGGCCTGCTCGGCATTTTGGGCGCGGCGGCGTTGATCGCTACCGTGCTGTATGGCGCCGGCGTGGTGCGAATGGCCGCCGCGCCCGCCGCCCTGGTGCGCGATTTTTTCCTGCTGGTGCTGGCCGTCAATGGCACTTTTCTCTACCGCAACCGTCATGCCTTCGCCGCCGCGGTAGCCAGCGTGGAAGCCGCGGCCGATCAACTTGGCCTGCTCAGCGAGGTGCTGGTGCGGGTGGAACAGGAGACGTTCCAAACGCCTCTGCTGGCGCGGCTGCGCGCTTCCCTGGACGCCGAGGGCGCGCCGCCTTCCCAGCGCCTGTCGAGCCTCAAACGCATCGTCGAGTACATCGATTCGCGCGACAACATTGCCGTCAAGCTGGCCGAGATCTTCATCCTGTGGACGCCGCACTGGGCCCTCAAATCCGAAGGGTGGCGTGCCCACTCGGGTCCCGCGGTCCGCCGCTGGCTCACGGCCACCGGCGAGATCGAAGCGTTGTGCTCTCTGGCCAGCCACGCCTACGAACATCCCGCCGATCCTTTCCCCGAGTTGCGCGATGAAGCGGCGGGTCCGCAACTGGAGGCCGAAGGCGCAGCCCATCCGCTGATTCCTGAAGAGACGGCGGTGGCAACGATGTGCGCATCGGCGGGGCCCTGCGCCTGATGGTGGTCAGCGGGTCCAACATGTCCGGCAAAAGCACGTTTCTGCGCACGCTCGGAACCAACGTGGTGCTGGCGCAGGCTGGTGCGCCGGTGCGCGCGCGCCGCATGGCGCTTTCCCCTCTGGCCGTGGGCGCCAGCATTCGCGTGGTGGATTCGCTGCAGGGCGGCATCTCGCGCTTCTACGCCGAGATTCTGCGCCTGCGCCAGATACTCGACCTCACGGGCGGTAAACTGCCGGTGCTGTTCCTCATCGACGAAGTGCTGCAGCGGCACCAATTCGCACGACCGGCGAATCGGCGCGGAGGCCATGGTGCGCGGCCTGGTGGAACGCGGCGCCGCGGGCTTCATCACCACGCACGACCTGGCCCTGGCCGAAATCGCGGCCGTGTTGGGGGAACGCGCCGCCAACGTCCACTTCGAGGATCGCATCGAAGACGGCCAGATCATTTTCGATTACATCATGCGCCCGGGCGTGGTCCGCAAGAGCAACGCCATCGAGCTGATGCGCTCCGTGGGATTGGAGATTTGACCGGCAGCGAAATCCGCGAACTCGCCCGCGTCTGCGGTTTCGAGCTGGCCGGAGTGGCCGCTGCCGGGCCGCACCCCGACGCCGCCCGGTATCGCGAGTGGACCGGCCTCGGCTACGCCGGCGAGATGCGCTATCTCACCGACCGGCGGGCGGCGGTACGCGACGATCCGCGCAATCTGCTGCCATCGGCGCGCTCCGTAATCTGCGTGGGCAAGCTATACAACACACCCTGGCCGTACTCCACTGCGTTCGAGGAGCGCGAGCTCGCCTGGATCTCGCGCTACGCCTGGGGCGACGATTATCACCAGGTGGTGCGCGCGGGGCTGGAGCGGCTGGCGGGCCTTCTGCGCGAGTGTGCCGGCCGTTTCGAATGGCGAGATCTGCGTGGATACCGCGCCGCTGCTGGAGCGCTCTTATGCGCGCGCCGCGGGACTCGGATGGATCGGCCGCAACACCTGCCTGATCAACCAGGGCAGCGGCTCGTGGTTTTTTCTGGGGGAACTGCTGGTCTCGCTCGAACTCGCGCCGGATGCGCCGCCGCCGGACCGGTGCGGCACGTGCACGCGCTGCATCGAAGCATGCCCCACGCAAGCCATCGTGCCGGCCGAAGGGGGCGCGCGATACACGCTCGATTCGCGCCTGTGCATCTCGTACTTCACCATTGAACTGCGCGGCGGCATTCCGGAACGGGAACGCGCCGCCATGGGGCCGCACGTCTTCGGGTGCGACATCTGCCAGGATGTCTGCCCGTGGAACCGCCGCGCCCCATCGACCGGCGACGCTGCCTTCGCCCCCCGCCATTTCGCGCCCGACCTCGCGCGGCTCGCCGCCTTGAGCGAAGGCGAATTTCGCGAACTCTTCCGCAGCTCGCCCGTCACGCGGTCGCGATACGCGGGATTCCTGCGCAACGTGGCCGTGGCCATGGGGAATGCAAAGTCGGAGTGCTTCCGCGCGCCCCTGGAGAGGCTTGCGGAATCATCCAACGCGATGGTGGCGGAACATGCGCGCTGGGCGCTGGGGCAACTTTCCGGGGGATCGCGACTCGGATCGGAGGCGCGACCGTGAGGGAGCGCATGTGCTACCTATGTACCATGGTACAATCGAACCATGGAAGACGTTCTGGCTTTCATGACGCCGCGGCACCACGCGGTGCGCAACTTCGTAGTGCGGGAACTGCCGGGGAATGGCGGCAAGCCGCTCGGGCCGGCGCAGATTGCCCGGTCTCTGCGGCTGGATCCCGTGGTGGTGACCGGCCTGTTGGACGACCTGGAAAAGCATCTCTTCTTCCTGGTGCGCAACTCCTCGGGCGACGTGACGTGGGCTTTCCCGGTGACTTGCGAGCGGACGCCGCATCGTCTGCGCTTCAGCACCGGGGAGTGGATCTTCGGCGCTTGAGCGGAGGACTCTTTTGTCACGCCCTTCGTGCAAGGGCGCCTCAGAAAGCAAGCGCTCGAAGTGGAGATCGCCACCTCCTGCGCGCACTGCGGCCAGGCGATGCACCTGGTAGTGGACGAGCATTTGCGCTGGCGGGTTCGGGAATCCGGCGCGGATCCCCACCTGTTCCTGCCCGAGATCGACTGGGCGGCTTTCCAGGCACGCAACATCATCGACGACTTTTGAAGGAACTCCGTATTCTTCTGGTCAGGAGAACACATTCCGAAAATGGAGAGGGCCGGTCACGTGCTAGGCCTTACGGAAGCGGCGGCCCTGGTCGCGCCGGCGCAGGCGCGGTTGTTCGCCTTCAGCGGAGCGCCTGTGCCGTAAGAAATGCGATCAAGGCAGCCGGATCGTCGGTGATGATCGCGTCCACTTGCGCCTGGACCATGCGGGCCCAATCCCCGGGAGTGTTGACGGTCCAGGCCATCACCTGAAGGCCGGCGCCGTGGGCCTGCGCGACCTTTTCCGGCGTGACCAGGTGGTAGTGAGGCGAGACCATCTGGGTATCGGCCGCCTCGCGCGCGATGGTGACGAAGTCGCGCGGGTCGTCTTCGGTGAGCGCGGAGCGGCGGATTTCCGGAGCGAGATCCCGCATCGCCCGGAGCGTGCGAAAGTCAAACGACTGCACGATGGCGCGCGCTTCGAACTTGTATTCGCGGATCCGCTCCAGCACCAGGCGTGCGAACTCCATCGGCGGCGGTGTGTACTCGGGACTTTCGGGGAAGCTTTTGATTTCGATGTTCAACTCCACGCGGGAAGTGGCCGCCAGGGCAAGGACCTCATCCAGGGTGGGGATGGGGGCGCCCCCGCAGCTCCATTGTTTGACCTCACCCAGGGTCAGTTCACGAATGACGGCATGGGGCGCGGGCGCGAGGATGGGATCGTGCGAGACGACCAGGACGCCGTCGCGCGTGACCGCCACGTCGAGTTCGATGGCATCAACGCCAACGTCGATAGCGTAATCGAAAGCCGGCAGGGAATTTTCGGGGCGCTTAGCGCGGGCGCCGCGGTGGCCGTGAACGAGCGGACGCATAGCGCCTCCGTGGGACAGACCGGGAGGTCTGTCCTACGTCAAAATGTCGCGGACTACGTCTCCGGAGATGCCGGTGAGCCGCACGTCGAGGCCCTGGAATTTGACCGTCAGGCGCTTGTGATCGATGCCCAGCAGGTAGAGCATGGTGGCATGAAAATCGTGGACGCTGACGGGATTCTCTTCGGCGGCATAGCCTAGTTCGTCGGTAGTGCCATAGGTGATGCCGGGCTTGATGCCGCCGCCGGCGAGCACGTAGGAGAAGCCCTTGATGTGGTGATCGCGCCCGTCGCCGCCCTGCGACATGGGGGTGCGGCCGAATTCCCCGCCCCAGATGATCAGCGTATCGTCGAGCATGCCGCGCTGCTTCAGATCGGTGATCAGCGCGGCGGTGGCCTGGTCTGTCTCCTTGGCCTTGAGCGCCATATTGACCTTCAGTCCGCGGTGGTGGTCCCAATCGCGGTGATAAAGCTGGATGAAGCGCACGCCGCGTTCGGCCAGGCGGCGGGCCAGCAGGCAGTTGGACGCGAACGAGCCGTCGCCGGGCTGGGCGCCGTACATATCCAGCACGCTCTGCGGTTCCTTGCTCATGTCCATCAGGCCGGGGACGCTGGTCTGCATGCGTGAACGCCATCTCGTACTGCGAGATGCGGGTCTCAATTTCGGGGTCGGACAGGGCCGCGAATTCGGCCCGGTTCAGTTTGTTGATGGCATCCACGGATTGGCGCTGGAGCTTGGCATTGACGCCGGGAGGATTCCGGATGTACAGCACCGGATCGCCGGCGGAGTTCAGTTTGACGCCCTGAAACTTGCTGGGCAGCAGGCCGGCGGACCACTGGCGCGCGGCAATGGGCTGCATCTGGCCGCCCTCGCCAGTGGAGAGCAGGACCACGAAGCCGGGCAGGTCGTTGGCATCCGCGCCCAGTCCGTAGAAAACCCACGAGCCCATGCTGGGCCGGCCGGGGATGATGGACCCGGTATTCATGATGGTGTGGGCCGGGTCGTGGTTGATCTGCTCGGTCCACATGGAGCGCACGATGCAGATATCGTCAGCCACACTGCCGATGTGCGGGAACAGCTCGCAGATTTCCTGGCCGGATTTGCCGAACTTTTTGAACTCGTACTGCGGCCCGAAACAGGTGAGCTTGGAGCCCTGAAGCTGCGCGATCTGCTGTCCCTTGGTGAAGGATTCGGGCATGGGCTTGCCGGCGGCTTCACGCAGTTTGGGCTTGTTGTCGAACGTCTCCAGGTGCGAAGGGCCGCCGGCCTGGTACAGAAAGATGATGCGCTTGGCTTTGGCCGGATGATGCAGCGGGTTGACCACGCCGTGCGAAGCGCCGTTCTCCTGCGCCAGCAGGTTCTGCAGGCCCAGCAGACCGACACAGGCGATGCCGCGCCCCAGGAACGCGCGGCGGTGAATCTGGCAATCGCAGGGTTTCATGGATCAGTTCCTTGTAATGGTTTCGTGCATGTTGAGGAGGGCGCGGGCCACCATGGTCATGGCCGCAAGCTCGTCGGGTTTCGCACCGGCCGGAACGGGCGCTTCGCCCACGTGGATCAGTTCCGCGGCGTCTTTGGGCGAGCGGCGGTACTGCTCCAGGCTGGTGCGGTACAGGTCGGCTACGATGCGCCGCTCTTCGGGTGTGCCTTCACGGTCCACGACGCGCTGGAAGGCCCAGTCGATGCGGCCATCGCAGGCTGCCCTGACGCTGCAAAATGTGTTCCGCGAAAACGCGCGCCGCTTCCACATAGATGGGATCGTTGAGCAGGACCAGCGCCTGCAGCGGCGTATTGGAATTGGTGCGGTTGACGGTGCACTCCTCGCGCGTGGGCGCGTCGAAGGTCAGCAGGCTGGGGTGCAGGAAGGTGCGCTGCCAGAAGGTGTAGACGCCGCGGCGGTACAGATCGTCGCCGTGGCTGGCGGAGTATTCGCGCTTGGGGAAATTCATGGTCATCAGGTAGCCGTCGGGCTGATACGGCTTGACGCTGGGACCGCCGAACTTGTCCTTCATCAAGCCGGAGACGGAGAGGGCGATGTCGCGGACCACTTCGGCATCCACGCGGAAGCGGCTCTGATGCGAGAGCAGGCGGTTATCGGGATCGCGCTCGTCATTGTTGGCGGATTGCTGGCGATAGGTCTGGCTGAGGACGATGGCGCGCACCACGTGGCGCATGTCCCAATCGTGAGTGCCTTCGGCCTGCCACTCGGGGTGCATGAATTCGGCGGCGAGCCAGTCCAGCAGTTCGGGATTCACTGGGCCATTCGCCCTGCGAGCCCAGATCGTCGAGCACCTTGGAAATGCCGGTGCCGAAGAACTGCCGCCACACGCGATTCACGATAGACGCGGGCGGTGAGGGGATTGCCCGGGGCGATCAGCCAGTTGGCCAGGTCAAGCCGCGTGGCGCGGCGGCCGCCGGTATCGAGCTTGCCGAGAAAGGCGGGAACGGCGGGCGTCACGATGTCGCCGGATTCGTCCATCCAGTTGCCGCGCGGCAGGATGCGGGTCTCGGTGGGAGTGGTGGCTTCGGCCACCACGACGTGGGGGATCTGCTTGTCCAGAATGGCCGACGCCATTTCCAGTTTGGCCACGGCGATGACATCGGGCTGAGCGTCCGGGTACGCCCACTGGAAGTGCGCCTCAATGCGTTTCCGATCGTCAGCGGTGCGCTTGTCTTCGGCGAGCCGCAGGGATTTGAGAACGTTGTCCGGAATCTCCTTGCCTGGCTCCTGATGGGGATAGGCATACTGGCCTGAGGAGAGCGCGATGCGGAATCGGCCCATGGTAGCGCGGCGATACTCGCTGGTCTGGGCGATGCGCACGGTCATGATGGAATCGGCCGCGGTCTGGACCGGCTGGGTGAAACGCAGGGCAAGGCCGACCTTGGTATTCTCGTTATAGGTGGCGATGGCCCAACCGGTGGAGGGATCGCCATCGATGGCGCCCATGGGCGGAAACTCGGGCGACGGATTATTGAGGTTGGACATGCCGCTGGCGAAGGATAGTTTGCCGCGGCCGGTCAGGTCGGCTTCGACTTCGTTGAGCACCACGCGGTCGGCGCCGCGGGCCACGCGAATGCCGGGCAGAGCTTCATCCTGCACCACCTGCACTTCAAGCGCGGTCCAGACGCCGGCGCCGGGACGGAACTGGACGGTGTAAGTATCCGTTATCGGGATTGGGTCCGCTGGCGATAACCAGGCCATCGCCGGGCTTGGTTTCGGAGGTGCCGTTGTTGCCGTCGTAGGTGGTGAACAGGACGGGCTCGTCGTTGTAGATCTTCAGCACCGCGCCGTTGGCCGATTTCGCGGCGAAGGGGCGCTGATTGTGCCACGCCAGTTTGCCGGCATCGTAATCCGCCAGAAGCTGTTTTTCCCAGGCGGCGCGCCGGGGGGCGAGGCCTGCCATGGTGGCGGTGAGTTTGGCCTTGGCGGCTTCGAGTTCCGTCTTCAATTGCGCCTGCCGCTTTTCCTGCGCCGGGGTGGGCAGGGCGAGCTGCGTGCCCCAGGCTTTGGAGCCGCGGTCGGGAACCAGGCCGGTCTCCTTGATATCGGCGAAGAACGCCTTCATGGAATAGAAGTCGCGGGAGAGGAACGGATCGAACTTGTGATCGTGGCATTCGGCGCAGCCCAGGGTGCTGCCCATCCACACGGCGGCAACCGTGCGGACGCGGTCGGCGCCGTATTTGGCGAGGTATTCCTTGGGCTGCAGGCCGCCCTCCGCGGAAGTGCGATTCAGGCGGTTGAAGGCGGAGGCCACACGCTGCTCGCGAGTGGCGTCAGGGATGAGATCGCCGGCGAGTTGTTCGCGCGTGAACTGGTCGAAGGGCTTGTTATCGGCGAAGGCGTGGAGCACGTAGTCGCGATAGGGCCAGGCGGGCAGGGCGTTGTCGCCGTGGAAGCCGCAGGTATCGGCATAGCGCACGTAATCCAGCCAGTGCATGGCCTGCTGTTCGGCGTAGCGGGGAGAAGCCAGCAGGCGATCGACCAGCTTTTCGTAAGCGTGCGGCGAGGCATCCTTGACGAAGGCTTCGGTTTCTTCGAGAGTGGGCGGCAGGCCGGTGAGGTCCAGCGAAACGCGGCGGATCAGCGTGCGGCGGTCGGCCTCGGGAAGCTGGTGGAGTCCATCCTTGGCGAGGCGCGCCAGCACGAACGCGTCGATGGGATTGCCCGCGGCGGGCGGCGTGGCGCGCTTCACGGGTTGATAGGCCCAGTGGCCCTCGTACTTCGCGCCTTCGGCGACCCACTGGCGAATGGTGTTCTTCTGCGCGGGGGTGAGTTCCTTGTGGATGGCGGGCGGCGGCATGACGCGCGCGCCGGGAGCGAAGATGCGCTGGATGATGGCGCTCTTGTCAGGGTCGCCCGGAACGATGGGCGTTACACCGTCGCGGAGAGGCTTGATGGCTTCGTCGCGCAGGTCGAGACGCATGCCCATCATGCGCGAGCTTTTGTCGGGACCGTGACAGCGGAAACAGGTGTCCGCCATGATGGGACGGATATCGCGATTGAAGCTGACCGCCGCTGAGGCGGACGCTGCTAGAAGGAGCCCGACGCAAAACCTGGCGTTCACGTGCTAAGCAGTATATCGCAAACTTTACTGACGGTCCCGGCGGCCGCGGTAAGCCAAGGCGAAATTGAGCTGGCGGATGGCGTCGTCGGTGGCGCGGATGGCGTCGGCCTTGTGGCCGCCGAAATCGTGCGGGGCCTCCACCAGGTAGGCGCGGGCATCCCTGAGCGCGGTGATGGCCGCCGCGAGGCGGGGGTGCATGGCGCGCTCGGGTTGCGCCATCAGGGTATAGGTTCCGGCGCTCAGAACCACTCCAAGAACGATTCCTGCGAGAAATTTCATGTGCTCTCTCCTCTGTAAGGGGTAGTGCTTAATATTGGGACATTGTAATGGAGCGGCAGGGAAAATGCACGCCGCCGCCTGGAACCTGGGCTACGCCGCCGGAGTCTGATGGAAATGGGCTGTCTGTGGCAGGATTTTCGCTTCGGAATCCGTGTGCTCCAGCGCAATCCAGGCTTCACTGCGGTGGCCGTCGCCGCTCTGGCACTCGGCATCGGCGCCAATAGCGCCATCTTTAGCGTCGTCTACGGCGTTCTGCTGAAGCCGCTACCCTATCGCGACCCCGGCCGCCTGGTCCGCGTGTACGAATTCAACCCCATCGAGCGTTTCGAGAAGTTCCCCCTGTCGCCCGCCGATTTCCTGGACTACCGCAAGCAGAACAGCGTCTTTCAGGACATCGCCGCCTACGTCCGCCAGGATCAGCAATACGGCGGCGAACGCCCCGAGCGTCTCACCGGCGTTCGCGTCTCCTACCGCTTCTTCGAACTCTTCGGCGTCCAGCCGCTCATGGGCGGCGTTTTCACGCACGAGCAGGAAGCCAACACCGGCCCCACCGACGTCGCCATCATCAGTTACAACGTCTGGCAGCGGATCCTCGGCGGCGACCCGCACGTCATCGGCAAAACCATCCTCCTCACCGACTCGCCCTTCCGAATCGTAGGCGTGATGAAGCCCGATTTCGAACACGTGAGCGGCGGCTACCAGTTGCCCCGCGGCGAAACCGTCGACGTCTGGCTGCCATACAACTGGTTGGCCAATCGCCGCGTCGCGCGGGCATCCCACTACACCAACACCCTCGCCAGACTCAAACCCGGCATCACCCTCGAACAGGCGCAGGCCCAGATGAATGTCATCGCCCGCAGCCTGGAAGCGCAATATCCCGACGATCGGAACTGGCGCATCCAGCTCAAGCCCCTGCAGGACGATCTGGTCGGCAGCGCCCGCCCCACCTTGCTGATTCTCGCCGGAGCCGTGGGATTCGTCCTGCTGATCGCCTGCGTGAATGTCGCCAACCTTCTGCTGGCGCGCGCCACGGTCCGCGAACGCGAGATGGCCATCCGCGCTGCCGTCGGCGCGTCGCGCGCCCGCCTGGTGAGCCAGATGCTTACCGAAAGCGTCACCCTGGCTGCCCTGGGGGCCGCCTTCGGTCTGCTGCTGGCCTGGTGCGCGGTCCGCGCCCTCGTGAACCTTGGACCCGATCAGGTCCCGCGCCTGCACACCATCACCCTCGATATCCGCGTCGTCCTGGCCACCGCCGCCGTCACCATTCTCGCGGGTCTGCTCTTCGGACTCGCGCCCGCCATGTCCGCGTCCACCATCAACCTGCGGCGCAATCGGCCGCGCGGCATCTTTGTCGTCGCCGAACTCGCGCTCACGTTCGTGCTCCTCGTTGGCGCCGGCCTGCTCTTACGCAGTTTCCTCGCGCTCGGTCGCGTCGACCCCGGCTTCCACCCGCAAGGCGTCCTCACCATGAACGCGTCCGTCTCCTGGGCCAAACTCGGTGGGGCGCGGAAGTACACCGCATTCTTCGAGTCCTTCGTGGAGCGCCTGGCGCAATTGCCCGGCGTCACCGCAGCCGGCGCCTCATCGGGCCTTCCCTGGACCGGCGCCGTCGACAACGCCCTCTTCGGCATCGAAGGCCGCGCCAAACCTGCCAACGTTGAGATGCACGCGCATTACCTCTATGTCTCGCCCGATTATCTCCGTGCCATAGGCGTCCCGCTCGTCGCCGGCCGCTGGCTCACCACCGCCGACCATTTCGACGCCCCCAAAGTCGTGCTGGTGAACCAGGCCCTGGCACTGCAATATTGGCCCACTGCGGACGCCTGCCTCGGACAACGCCTCTATACCTGGCGCGATACCGCCGACCTCAACAGCCTGATGGCCGATAGTTTCATGACCATCGTCGGTGTCATCGGCGATGTGAAGGACGCTCCCGCCGACTCCCAGGCGCCGGCAGCCTTCTACCCGCCGATCCTCCAGAACCCCACCTTCGGCACCTATCTGGCCCTCCGAGCGACCACCAATGCCGCAGCGCTTATCCCAGCCGCTCGCCAACTCGCGAAACAGATGGGCAACGATCTCAGCATCCAGGAAATTCGCCCCCTGGAGCAGATCGTTTCGGCATCCGTAGCCACGCAACGCTTTGCGCTGCAGGTGATCGGCTTGTTCGCGATCGTCGCCCTGATCCTCGCCGTTATCGGCATCTACGGCGTGATGTCATTCGCCGCCAATCGCCGTGCCAAAGAAGTCGCCATCCGCATCGCCCTGGGTGCGACACCCGCCGGCACGCTCGGACTCATGTTGGGCCACGGCCTCCGCCTGATTGTCGCCGGCTTGCTGGTAGGTGGGTTGGCCTCTGTCGCGCTAACCCAAGCCCTCAGCAGCATTCTGTATCAGGTTAGCGCGACTGATCCGCTGACGTTCGCAGAGGTCGCCGTCCTGCTGGCACTTACCGCCACCGCCGCGTGCCTGGTCCCAGCGGCCAGGCTGCTCAGGATCGATCCAGTCGAGTCCCTGCGCCACGAATGACGGTCCTGTCTTTCTCGATGGCGGAAGGCTAACCTGACCTTCTCGAGCTTCCGTGGAGTCCGCAGCCTGCTAGCATCAGGTGAGAATATGGCTGACTCGGAATTCCCCGCCCTTTCTGCGTTTACCCGCCGCGTGTTTCTGTATTCCGCCGCATCGACCCTGCTGGCGGCTCCCGCTGAGCCGGGTCACGAGTTGCGAACGAAGCGATGCGCCTGGAACTGCACGCCGGACCGGAGGGAGTGTACCTGGCGAGCCTCGCACTGAACCGTGAACCCGGCTGGCCGGGCCAGGGCTTCAGCGGCAACCTGCTGCCCGGCAAGGCGGATACCGACTCTGTTGCGCAGCGGCACGGCCATTCTGGTGGAAGGAGTCGGGCTGGCATGGCAGCCGCATGCCGGATCCCTCCAAAGTTACGGCCGGGCCCGGCTGGCTGCGCTGTGGAAGGCATCGAACTCGGGCCCGCCGAGCGTCCCCTCGCGCGGGAAGAGTGGTCATTGGAACTCGGGGCCGGCGGTTTACGATGGCGGATTACCCGCACCTTTCTCGAAGCCTGCCGTCTGACGGCCGACCGCTTTCCGGCACTGGTGCTTTCGACGCAGGCCGGGCGCGGCCGGTATTCGGAAATCGCCGGACTTTCTGGATACGGAAATGCGGCTGGACGGAATCAAAGGCTTTCCCGTCGAGACGGCGCTCGCAATGGTATGAGGTGGTCTCGCCCCGCCGCGAACAGAGCATTCACTTTGCGCCATCGAATCTGAACGCAAAGGTGCGGCTTGCTTCCGGTTTCTTCAGCTATGCCAAGGCCGTGGCCGATGGCACCGCCTCCGCCGTCACGCTGGGCGCGGAGAGCGTGGACCGCACGGGGCCGCGGAAAGCGTACGAACGCGGCGCGGTGGAGAAACAGGAGTGGTCCTTCGCGCCCGACCCGGCGGGATGGCAATCCGCTGGACGTCCAACTGCCGGATCGGTTCCTCACCACGCAGCTCATCAGTTTCGCCGGCGTCTACAACCAGTGGATGGGCTGGATCTTCGGGAACAATCCCGCCAGCACGCCCTGCCTTCACGAGATGGGCTGGTTTCCCATGATCCACGGCATCCAGCGGGCCAACCCCGAGTTGCAGCGGGCCGCCGAACGCGAACTGGCTTTCTTCGCCCGGACGGGCGTGGACCAGAACGGCTACGTGATGCCGCGCTGGTGGATCCAGGGATATTACAAGGTGCCGTGGGGCAACCTGCACGACCAGATTCCGCATTTCCTCCTGGCGGTGTACTATCACGCCGTGTCATACCGGCAACCGGGAGTTTGTTCGCTCGCTCATGCCGGTGGTGCGGCGCGTGGCGCAGTACATGAACTCACTGGACAGCGATGGAGACGGCGTGGTCGAGGTGCCGGAGACGTCCGGCCTTCCGAACGGGAAGCGCGAATGTTCCAACTGGTACGACATTATCAAGTTCGGCCATAAGGACGCCTACATCAATATCCAATGCGTGGAAGCGCTGCGGGCTCGTCGCGGAGTTGGGCGGCATGGCTCGGCGACGCGGAACTGGCAACGGAATACCGGGGCCGCCACGCACGGGCCGCCGAGGCGCACAATCGCGTCTTCTGGAACGAAGCGGAATCCTTGTACAGCGATTGGATCGACGTGCACGGCGACCGGCGGCATTACTTCTATACCGACCACAACCTGATGGCGGTGATTCAGGGCGTAGCGGGGCCGGAACGCTCGCGGCGCATCCTGCGCAACCTGGACGAGCATTATGCGCGCCTGTGCCGCGACTACAAAGTGTCGCGGGACGCCATTTACGCAACGCCCTGCAATATGCGGCCGGTATCGCAACTCGGCGACATGGTGGATTTCGGCAGGCGCAGCAATCAGACGAAGTTCCCGAACTACGAAAACGGATGCTCGTTCTTCCACTCCACCGGGCTCGAGATCGCGGCGCGCGCCGGCGGATGGCGACGGCGAAGGCGCCTACCAGGTGTTCGAGCGGAGCCATGCGCTTCGGTTACGCGCGCAATCGCCTGTGGGGCGCGGCCCTGAAATGGGACACCGGCGCGCTGGTCAGCGAGCCGCTGTGCGACTCCTTATTGATCGCGTGGGGCTTCCTGCGCGGCTGTTTTGGCGCGTGGCCGGGACTGGACGGCGTACGAATCGCGGGACGGCCGCCCGCCCAAATGGAAGGCGCCACGTACAGATTCTGCCATCTGGGCAAGGATGTCAGCGCTCGCCGTGCGCAACGGCGTGACTCGCCAGGGTTGACAAGCTCCATCGGTAAGAATATACTTACCGTAAGTGAACGCTTACCAATCAGCGCAACTCGATGCTCTGGGCGATTCCACCCGCCGGGCGATTCTGGAGCGCCTGCTCCACGGGCCGCTCCCCGTGGGCAAACTGGCCGAAGATTTCCCCATCAGCCGGCCGGCCATTTCGCAGCACTTGCGAGTTCTGAAAGAGGCCCGGCTCGTGGTGGACCGCTCCAGCGGCACCCGCCGCCTGTATGCGCTCAACCCGGAGGCGTTCGATTCCCTGCGCGAATATTTCGACCAGTTTTGGAACCAGGCCCTGATCGCATTCAAAAACAAAATCGAGGAGCAATGATGACACCCACCGTCGAGCAACCATCCGATACTCCGGTCCGCAAAAGCATCACCGTAAGGGCCGGCGCCGAGCGCGCCTTCCGCGTCTTCACCGAAGGCATAGACACCTGGTGGCCGCGCGGCCACCATATTGGAAAAGTGCCTGCCAAGCGCTTTGTGATGGAAGGGCGCGCCGGCGGGCGCTGCTACACCGAGCAGACCGACGGGACCGAGTGCGATTGGGGCAAGGTATTGGTATGGGAGCCGCCTCGCCGGTTCGTCATGGCCTGGCAAATCACCGCCGCCTGGCAGTACGAGCCCGACCTCGCGCGCTCCAGCGAAGTCGAAATCGGCTTCACGCCGCAGCCCGACGGCACTACTCGCGTGGACCTGGAACACCGCTATTTCGAGCGCCATGGCGCCGGTGCCGCGGCCATGCGCACCTTCATGGAAGCCCCCAACGCCTGGGCCGGCCTGCTGGAGATTTACCGCGCCGGCGTGGAGGAGCAGTCATGAACGCAAGGGTGCTTTACCGCATCGCCGCGGTGATGTTCGTTCTGTTTGCGGCCGGTCATACGTTCGGATTCCTGAGCTTCCGGCCGCCCACCGCCGAGGCACTGGCCGTGCGCGACGCTATGACGAACGTGCACTTCCAGGTGGGTCATGCCAGTTTCAGCTACGGCGGCTTCTATACCGGCTTCGGACTCTACGTGACAGCTTACATGCTGTTCTCGGCCTTCGTGGCATGGCACTTGAGCGGCCTGGCGGGCGCCTCGCCCGAGGCCGCCGGACCGTTGGGCTGGGTCTTCTGCGCGGTCCAGGTGGCCGGCCTCGTCCTGACCCTGATTTACTTCTCTATCCAGCCGGCGGTTTTGTCGGGAATCCTGGTGGCCTGCCTCGGCTGGGCCGCCAGCAGGATCGGGACAGCCGCGCGCGTCAATTCCCGCTGATCGCCGTGATATAGCTGGTGGCGGCCAGTTCCATCTGCGCTTTCCCGTCGTTAACGGGCACGCGGTCCAGCTCCGTCATGCCGCGATCGGCATCGGTCACCCATACGCGCAACTGCTTGACCGCGGGCGGAAGCCCGGTGAGCGTGGCGCTCCGCTTCGCCCCGTTGTTCACGATGTGTACGGTGTAGACGCCGCCGGCGATATCGCCGAAGGCGGCGCACGTGAGATTCGGCTGCTTGTCGCACGCCACCGGCAGGGAGAATGAGCGCGGCGGCGTCGAGGCCAGTTGTTTGAGATTCCAGAAGCGGCGCGTGGGACGCAGGGGGCCTGTATCGCCGAAGATGCCGCCGCCCGCGAGCACCGAGTAGTCCGCCGTAAACTGCCATTGCAGAATCGACTTGGGCTGCGCAATCGAAAGAATCCGCAGATACAGATTGATCTCGTAAAGCGCGAAGGACTGCTCGCTGAAGATCTGCGGATAGCGATAAGCCGCCGCGTCGGTGCTGCCTTCGGCCACGATCAGCGGCACATTCAACGCGCGTGCGGCATCCCGCCATTGCGCCAGCATCTCGTCGGTGCATCCGCGCCAGGAGTGGAAATCCACCGCGCCGATATACTTGGCCGCTTCCGGATCGTGCAGCGCCGGCTGGATGAACCCGATCGGGTTGGCGTCGGACGTATCGCCCAATGCCAGCCTGGTCGCCAGCCCTTTGCCGGCGAAATAAGCACCCAGGGTTTTGATCAGCTCGTCGTGCTCGCGAGGCGTTTGCCGCACGTTGATTCCCAGGTCGGACTCGTTGAAGGTGAACATGGCCGCTTCCACGCCATACTTTTCCTTCAGGAACACCAGGTACGCCGCGATCGATTCCTTGATGCGGGCCATCTTTTCGGGGTTGAGCGGATTGCCGCGAGGCCCGGTTTGCAGGGGTTGCACGGCGCCGCGTCCGGCGCCCGCGGCAGGCGCCGCCCCACGCCCACCGCCGCGTCCGGTAGCGCCAAGCACCGCCCAGGCCGGAGCCTGCCACGCGCTCACGATCACCGGCATACCTTTCCGCGCCAGCCGCCGGGCCATCTCCATCGCCTGCGCCACCCGCGGATTGACCGTGCCCGCCCGTGCGGCCGCCAGCGGATCGCTGTTTTCCTCGGGCTGCCAGATGCTCCACGGCATCTCCACGCGTCCCCACGCCAGCCGGATGTTTTCCAGCGAGTAATCGATCACCTGCGGATCCGTGCGCGCATTCTGCAACCGGAAGTTGCCTCCAAGCCCATCGAACAGTTGACCGGGATGCGAAGCGTCCACCGTGATCTCCACGGGGTTCTTATCGAGTTCGCCGGTCACTTTGAACGCGAAGCTCTTCTTGCCCGTCTGTCCCGCCGTAGTCTTGCCCATGAGGACGGCGAACAGCACCTGCAGGTTGTAACTGCCCTTCCGCCGGTCGTCGCGGACAATCACCAGGGTCGGCTCGCCGAACGTCACTTCGATCTGCCGCGCGCGCGAAACAAAGCGCGCCCCCTTGGCCATCGCCCGGACATATTCGTTCTGCTCGGCCGCCCCCGCGGCAAGCGACGTTTGCGCGGCGGTGGCCGGGTCCGGCTCCACCAGCTCCACCGATCCGCCGGAGAAGACCGAAGCCGGCAGTTCCAGCCCCAGGAACGCGCCGCCGATGTTGGCATCCTCCGGCGAGGTGAACTCCAGGTCGATCCTGCCCGATGCCGGGCCGGTATCTTCCACCGCTTCGGTGGCGTTCATGGACCACCCTGCGCCCAAAGCGTCGCGGAACTCGCGCGGCGCGCGCATCTGGATCTTCACGGTTTCCACCTTGCCGTTCCGCGCGTAGCTGTTCTGCTGCTTTTCGCGGCCGGTGCAGCTCACCCCGGCCATCTCCGGCTGCGCCACGCACATGCTGGTGGCCATTTCCAAAAGGTGGCCGTCCACGCGAAAGCCGGTCAGGTTGCCCCAGGCCATCACCTCCGGTTGGGCGAACGCCGCGCCGCCCAGTGCCGCAAACAGAATAATCGAGGCAGTTGTCCGAATCATCACCGAAGATTCTAACGCTATATCGCGGAAAGCTCGACGATTACACCGTAATACACCCCGTTACACGTCGTTCGCTCGAGTCGCGTCATGTTATATTTTGGGCCTACCAGGAGGAATCGCATGCGGATCGTGATCGCCGCTCTGTTGGCGGCGCCGGCTTTGCTCGCCCAACCGGGGATTTTCCAGGGCCACGGCGATGTCGGCACCGTGCTTCATCCCGGATCGGTGGAGTATGACGCCGCCCAAAAGACCTACCGCATCACCGCCAGCGGCGAGAACATCTGGGGCACAGCCGACGCCCTGCATTACGTCTGGAAGAAGGTGTCCGGCGACGTCTCGCTGACGGCCGATATTTCTTTCCTTACCACCACGGGCGATCCCCACAAAAAGGGGGTGCTCATGATCCGCCAGAGCCTCGACGGCGACTCCGCCTACGCCGATGCCGCCGCCCATGCCAGCGGTTTGACGTCGCTCCAATCGCGCGAAACACAGGGCGCGGCCACGCACGAAGTGCAAGGCAGCCAGACCGCGGTGAAGAAACTGCGCATCACCAAAATCGGTGACAATTTTTACATGTACATCGCCGCCGATGGCGAGCCGCTGCACCTGGCCGGCGGGTCCATGAAGGTGCCGCTCAAGGATCCGTTTTATGTGGGCATCGGGGTCAGCGCGCACAATAAGGACGCCATCGAAACCGTGCTCTTCAAGGATGTGGAAGTGACGCCGCTGCCGCCGCCCTCCGGCCAGCCCAAACTCTATAGCACCCTGGAGACGATCACCGTGGCCTCCACCGATCGCCGCGTCACGTACGTGGCGCCGGGCCGTTTCGAAGCGCCCAACTGGACGAAAAACAACATCCTGATCTTCAACGGCGACGGCCACCTGCACCGCATTCCCGCCGATGGCGGCAAGCCCGAGACCATCGACACCGGAATTGCCACGCGTCTGAACAACGATCACGCCATCTCGCCCGATGGTGCCATGATTGCCGTCAGCGATCAATCGCAGGGCAATCATCAATCGCAGATTTTCGTCGTGCCCATCGGCGGGGGCGCCGCGCGCAAGGTCACCGAAAAATCGCCTTCCTATTTTCACGGCTGGTCGCCGGACGGCAAGACGCTGGCTTTCTGCGGAGATCGCAACGGCAACTTCGATGTCTATACGATTCCCGCGGCCGGCGGCGCGGAAACGCGCCTGACCACGGCCGAAGGCCTGGACGATGGCCCCGAATATTCCCCCGACGGCGCGTATATCTACTTCAACTCCATTCGCAGCGGCCTGATGCAGATCTGGCGCATGAAGCCGGATGGCAGCGGGCAGGAACAGGTCACGCCCGACGACGGCTACAACAACTGGTTCCCGCACCTCTCCCCGGACGGCCAGCGCATAGTGTTCCTCACCTATGAAAAGGGCGTGGAGGGCCATCCCGCCAACCAGGAGGTGATGCTGCGCGTGATGAACCTGGCCACTCGCCGGATTACCATCCTGACCAAACTATTCGGCGGCCAGGGCACCATCAACGTGCCCTCGTGGTCGCCCGACGGCCGGCGTTTGGCGTTTGTCAGCTACCAGTTGATTCCGTTGTAGTCCGTAGTAAACACGCTCCCTCACGATCACGGCTCTGTAACATACTGAATCTACAGAGCCGCGCACGTTAGTAAGCGGTCTTTTTGAACTTCTGACACGGGCTGCTAACGCCTACTTCACGTTGAAGCCTTCCACCACGATGCGCGGAGTCTCCCCGCGCGCGTCCGCCTCGCTGATCTCCGTGTCGATGGTCCGCTTCTCACCGGGCATCAAAGCCACGTAACCATCGCTGTAGATCGCCGGCAGAATCCGGTCGCCGCTCTTATCGCGCACCGCTTTCAACCGCACCATCAGCGCCGGCGTCGAAGAGGAATTGGCCAGCGCCGTCTTCAGGAACCAGCGGCCGCCGCGGCGCTCCGCGGTTGTGGAGGCCTCGATCGCCACCTTCGGCAGCGTGCGCAGCGCCCGATAGTTCTCCTCCTCGGTGCCGCGCCAGTAGAAGTTGTCCGAAACCAGCCGCTGCCCCTGCCGCAGCTCCATCCGGATGAAGTGCACTGGCGTCAGGCCGGACGGGTACTCCATTTTGATCGGCGCCGCCATGCTGTCTTCGGCGCTATCCAGCGTGGCCGATTTCTCCCATTTCACCGCGCCATCCATATTGATCACCTGCACCCGCGCGGTCAGCCCCGCTGCCGCGCCCGCGCTGTAATTGACTACTTCCACCTCATCGGCGACCGGATTCCACTGAATGTGCAGAGGCTCGGAGCCCTTCTGCGCGCCGAAATAACCGGCCGTCGGGTCCAGGTAATAGTCGTACGTCTGCCAGACGAAAGACGGCCAGCAGGGATGACTCATCCAGATCAGCAGCCCCATCCGGTTCTTGCCCTGCGCCTCGAACATGGCGCGATACCCTTCGTAGTTTTCGAACTGCGCCAGCCACAGCCAGTCCGCCACATTGTCCGCGGGGCCGTAGCTCTTTTCGATGCGCGCCCGGAACGCAGCGCCGGCCTGCGCCCCGGCGTTGGTGAAATCGTGGATGCCCCACAGGGGCCCCTGGGCGGCCACATCGCCGATTCCGGCATCATCAGCTTCAGGCTGGCGAGCGTGACCATATTGGGCATTCCCATTTCGCTGTGAAACTTCGTGGTGGCGCGCTGCGAAAAATAATACTTCGCCGATTGCGCCTGGTAAGGACCGTGCCCGCTCACCACATCGTCCGCCGAACTCGGAATGTAGTGCAGATCCGGATGGAAGCTCGCCAGAGTCGCGCGGATGCCATCGTCGATGGTCTTCGGCGGATACCCCTCGTTGCGCCCCACGTACAGCCCGACGGACGGATGGCTGCGAATGCGCAGTACGAAATCCTTCACGTTGCGCAGGAACATGCCCTCGTCGTCGGGGTCGGGACCGTCCCACGGATTGGCCAGCCAGAAATCCTGCCACACCACCACGCCATGCCGGTCGCAGGCTTCGTAGAATTCGTCGTCGCCGATCTGCCCCACCCAGTTGCGGATCATGTTGAAGTGCATCTCCGCGTGGTAGCGCACCGCCGCGTCGTATTCCCGTCCGCGGTAGCGCAGCAGGGATTCGCCGAAGCCCCAGTTTCCGCCCTTGGGAATGAAGCGCCGGCCGTTGATCCACATGCGCAGCGTGTGGTTGTCTTCGCTGTAGGTGAACTGCCGCACACCGGACTGAAAATGCTTGCCGGCGGAAACCGCGCTCGGCCCCGTCTCGAATTGCAGGCTCACATCGTACAGATTGGGCTGCCCGTACCCTGCCGGCCACCACAGTTTCGGATTGTTCAATTGCAGCGTATGCTTCACCGTCTTGGCCTGCGAGGCTTCCAGCGTGACCGGAACATCGAATGCCTCGGCGCCGAAGCGCCCGCGCAGTGTCCCGGAGACCGGCGCGGCGGAGTGATTGTTCAGGGTCGCCTCTACGGTCACAGTGGCGCGGCTGGTATCGGGCAGCGGCAATACCGAGCTCACGAACGGATTCTCCACCGTCACAGGACCGGTAGCGTCCAGGTACACGCGATTCCAAATACCGGTTTCGCGGCCGCGGATGGTGGGGATCCAGTCCCACCCGATGGACGCGTGAAAGCTGGGATTGTCCGCGCCCGGACGCGCCGCCGTTCTTATCGGTGGATTGCGCCGTGGCTTCTTTCACGCTGCCCGGAGTGGCCGTCTTCAGAATCCGCACCGCCAGCACGTTCTTCGCGCCGGGGTGCAGTTTCCCGGTCACGTCGAAACGGCCGCGCATGAAAGCGCCCTCGATGCGTCCCAGCGTTCTCGCCGTTCAGAAAAACTTCGGCCTTCCAGTTGATACCGTCGAAGTTCAGCCACACGTCTTTCCCCACGAACGAAGGCGGCAGCGAAAACTCGTTGCGATACCAGAAGTCGGCCTGGAAGAACGAATCCGAAATCATCAACTGGTTGTCCGCGAAGTTCGGATCGGGCAGCGCGCCGGCGTTCAGGTAGCTCACCAGCACGGTGCCCGGGACGGTGGCCAGAATCCAGCTTGCATCGTCGAAGCCGGCCTTCGAGAGCGCCTCGCCGCCGGCCTTTACCAGCGAATCCCGCTGCACGCGCCAACCGCCGCCGGCGAGTTCCAGGTGCGTCGCCGTAGGCGCCGGCCCGGGCTTTGCGTACGGGACCGGGCCGCCCTTGCCGAACACTTCCAGCTCACTCAGAATGTAACCGTCCGGCGCAGCCGGTTTCTCCATGAGCACCCGCACATAGCGCGCCTGTACCGGCTGCGCCAGCTTCAGATCGTCCGTGGTTCCCGCCGCCGGCAGGGCGGCGATGGTCTTCCAATTCGACGTGTCATTTGACGCCTGAACCGAACCTTCCACCGCGCGCCGGATCCAGGAAAGCGTCACGCGATCGAAAGTGCATGGCGCGCCAAGATCCACATAGACCCACTCTTCGCCCGCGCCCGCGCTCTTCCATGCGCTGGAAAACTGGTGCGGTCCGCCGAGCTGCACCGGCGTCGTGCCGCGGAAGAACGAAACGCCGTTCACCTGCCAGGCGCGCGCTCGCGGGTCGGAAAACGTGAGGCGATAGAAGCGATGCCGCGAGGGTGTACCGAATTTCACAGACGGACGGATATCGCCAGAGGGCCGCGACATGCCTTCGGTGCGCCCCACTTCGCTCCAACTTGCGCCATCGTCGGAAGCCGTTACCACGCAGGCCCAGATTTCGGGCTCGTTCGAGCCCGCGCGCACCGTGCCATCCACCTCCACACGGTCTACTTCCAACGGAGAGGCGCCTCCGGCCAGCTCAAACTGAACCCACGCGGCGGCGCCGTTCAAGCTGACGTTGGTCACCCAGTTGCCGTCGAGCATGTACTCGCGCTCGTTCTTCTTGAGGACGCCCTGCGCGCTCGTGGAAACCGCGATCCAGCGAGGCAGTGCCGAATCCTTGATGCCATCGGTGATCAACTGCGCCGTGAGGTTGTAATCGTAAGCCGAGGAGTGGTATGCCGGGCGGTGCAGCGCCAGGTTGCGGTACGTCGTGGAATCGATTCGTACGGAAGGCCCGAAGTTTTCCTTGGGATCGCCGGGGTAAACCCCTACGCCGAGCGTGTAGTCCTGCGCCTGCAGCGTCAAAGCGATGAGTGCGGTAAAAAAGAAAGCGCGTTTCATTTCTTGTCCAAACAATGGAGCCGAAACTCCAGAATAAGGCCATAAGGGCCACGCGCGCAGGATTACACCGGGTCTCACCGTGTAATCGCCGAAACTCGGCCCGGCCGGCGAGCGAAGCGAGCGACAAAACCCCGGCCCCTGGCCCCCGGCCTCTGGCCCCTGGCATTTTTTCCTGTAACCTTTCCCGCAGGCGCCAGTATCCTACCTGACGGCGCATCCCACGGCCCGCAAGCCGGGATTGCCGTACCGCAAGGAGGATTCGATGAGATCGGTACTTACTGGCGCGGCCTGGATCGGCTTAGCCGCCGCCACCGCGGGTGTTCCCTTACTCGCTCAGTTGCAGGACAACAGCGAAAAACAATTGACTTGCCAAAATGGCGGCTACGACAGCGACCGCGCGCGCCATTGCGAAATCCGCGAGCAGTCCGTCGCGGGCATCGGCCGGTTGAGCGTGGATGCCGGGCGGAACGGCGGCGCCACCGTAAAGGGCTGGCTGCGCGGCGAGACGCTGGTGCGCGCCCGCGTCGAAGCTTCAGCCGATAGCGAAGCCGCGGCCGCGGCCCTGGCGAGCCAGGTCTCGATCGATACTTCGGGTGGACAGGTGCACGCCATCGGACCGGAATCCCTCAACAACTCCGGGTGGAGCGTCAGTTACGAGATCTTTGTGCCGCAGAATACCGATCTGACTCTGAAGGCCCACAACGGGGGCATCAACATCTCCGACGTGCGCGGACAGATCCGCTTCGATGGCAACAACGGAGGCGTCCACCTGACACGGGTGGCCGGCGATGTCAGCGGCGCGACCGTGAATGGCGGAATTCAGGTGGACCTGACCGGCTCGATATGGGATGGACGCCAACTGGACGTCAGTACCCGGAATGGCGGCGTCACCGTCGCGATGCCCTCTTCTTACTCGGCGCACCTGCAGGCGGAGACCCAAAATGGCGGCGTCCACTCGGATTTTCCCGTCATGCTGGAGAGCAACGTAAGGCCGCGCCGGCTGGACTTTAACGTGGGCGCCGGCGGGCCGCTGATTCACATTTCCACCACCAACGGAGGCGTCACTCTGAAGAGCACCGCCGCGCGCTGAGCGGCCGTCGTAACCATTCGGGCCCACCCGCGTCTCTCATCCATGCTGCTTGCCGACTTGCGATACGCGGTCCGCACACTGCGAGAGTCGCCCGTCTTCACCGCCGCCACAATACTGACCATGGCCCTGACCATCGGGGCCAACACCGCCATCTTCAGCGTCGTCAACGCCGTGCTGATCCACCCGCTGCCGTTCGCTTCGCCCGGCCGCCTGATGCAGGTGGCCGAGAAGAACGATAGGCTCAACATCAACGGCTTTGCCGCCTCGGTGCTGAATTATCTTTCGTGGAAAGAGCAGAACCGCAGCTTCCAGGAACTGGGCGCCCTCGGCGCGGGCATCTACACCCTTACCGGGCGCGGAGACCCGGAGCAGATCAACGGCGCCACCATCAGCCCGTCGCTGTTGCCGGTTCTGGGCATCCAGCCCGTCCTGGGACGCGGTTTTCGGGAGGGCGACGACCGGCCGGGCGCGGCGCCCGTTGCCTTGATCAGCGAGGCCCTCTGGCGCCGGCGTGTTCGCGCGCGAACGCTCCGCCGTGGGCGCGCACGTCACACTCAACGGCATCGACTATACCGTAGTGGGGATTGCGCCGGCGGGGCTGCCCTTTCTCACCTCCGGCGACATATGGACTCCGCTGATCATCGACCCCGGCCGCGAAATCCGCCTCAACCATGTCATCAACGTATTCGGGCGTTTGCGCCCCGGCGTGACCCCGCGGCAGGCGCAAACGGAAATGGACCTGGTCTCGGCGCATGTGGGCGCGCAATTCCCCGAGGTTAAGGAGTGGGGCATCCAACTGATCGATTTTGCCGGCACCATCATACCGGGCAGCCTGCGCACCGCGCTGCTCGTGCTGCTGGGCGCAGTCGCGTTCGTGCTCTTGATCGCGTGCGCCAATGTTGCCAACCTGCTGCTCTCGCGGGCCGCCTCGCGCCAGAAGGAAATCGCCATTCGGACCGCGCTCGGCGCCAGCCGGGGGCGCATGCTCGCGCAACTCCTGACCGAGAGCCTGCTGCTTTCGGCCGCGGGCGGCGTCGCGGGCCTTCTGGCTGCGCTCTGGAGCGTGCGCATTATGAACCGCGCCCTGCCGCGGGGCCTGTTGCCGGTGCCGGAGGTCGGTGTCGATGCTTCCGTCCTCTTCTTTGCGTTCGGCGTCACGCTGGCCACCGGTTTGCTTTTCGGCCTGGCGCCCGCCTGGCACGCCTCACGCGCGGATCTCAATACCGTTCTCAAGCAGGCAGGCCGCTCGTCCATCGGCGGCCAGCACCTCATCGTGCGCCACGGCCTGGTCGCCGGGGAACTGGCACTGGCCACCATCCTGCTTGTGGGCGCGGGACTCCTGCTGCAGTCGCTGGAACGCCTGCAGCAGGTGCGCCTGGGATTTCGTCCCGAAGGGGTGCTCACGTTCCAGCTTGCGCTGCCCGCCGCCAAATATCCGGACCAGGTGAAACGTTGGTCGCTCTACCGCCAGGCGCTGGAGTCGCTCGCCACCATTCCCGGCGTCAGCGGCGCGGCCATGTCCAGCGGCATCCCCATGGGTCAGGGCAGCTACAACCGGTCGCCCTTCATGCCGACTGGTGCATCCATACTGCCGGAGGGAGCGTCGCTGCCGATCGACTGGCGAATCGTCAGCCCCGGCTACTTCCGCCTGATGGGCATCCCACTGCTCTCCGGACGCGACTTCACAGATCAGGATGGGCCCGCGGCAACCGACGTGATCGCGGTGAGCCGCGCCACCGCGCAGAAGTTCTGGGGCAACCAGAACCCCATCGGCAAGATGCTCCACCGCCCCACGCTTACCAGCTCCTTCACCGTAATCGCCGTGGTCGGCGACGTACACCACAGCACGCTGAATCGGGAATTCCCGTGTTTGTATTTTTCCGCCGCCACGCGCATTGCGCCCTTGATGGACATCGTGGTGCGGACCAGCGGCCGGCCTGAATCGGTGCTCTCCGCGGCGCGGTCGCGCATTCACGGCCTCGACCCGGAACTGCCTCTTTCGAACGTCCGCACGCTGGAGGAGTATGTCTACAATAACGCCGCGCAGCCGCGGCTCAACGCGGCGCTGCTCGGGGTTTTCGCCGCAGTCGCGCTGCTGATCGCCTCGATCGGTGTGTACGGCGTTCTGGCCTACTCGGTGAGCCAGCGCACGCGCGAAATTGGTTTGCGAATGGCTCTGGGTGCGCAGCCTTCCGGGGTGCTTCGCTGGATCGCCGGCCAGGGGATGCTGGTGGCGGCCGCCGGAATCGGCCTCGGCCTGGCGGGCGCGTACGCACTCAGCCGCGTGCTGGCGAGTCTGCTCTTCGATATCCAACCGCGCGATTCGGCGACATTCGCCGTGGTGGCGGCTCTTCTTTCGGCCGTCGCCGTGGCAGCCTGCCTGGTGCCGGCGCGCCGCGCCGCGCGCGTGGACCCGATGGTGGCCCTGCGCGACGAATAACTTACTCGGTCTTCACCGCGCCCACCGCTTCCTGAAATACGGTGTCGAAGAAAGCGCGCTCCGAAGGCGCGCAGCCCACGTGCAGACTGTCCAATCCGTCTTCGACAAAACCCAGGTAGCCGTCCCAACCCAGGTCGTCCATCACAAACCGCAAGGCCTCCAGCTCGGCCGGTGGCAGGCCCGAATAATCGATATCGAAGACGTGGCCGGATCCGTGCGACAGGGCCTCCTTGCCGCCGGCACGCAGGCGGTCCTGCGGCTCTACCAGGGAAGTCACCGTCAGCGGCTGGAACTTCTCCCCGTGCGGATGCATTTCATCGAACAGCCGCCGCGTCTCAAATGCCAGGTACATCAGGGTGCCTATGGCGGACGGGGAATCCAGCGCATAGTCTTCGCCCGGATCCAGCCGGAGCTGGTACCCATAATAAGCCGGACGGTCCAACGCCTTTACCAGGCGCCCTCCCAGATCGGCACGGATATCGTCGCCGGTGTGGTAGACCAGGTCGTCCCGCTTGAGCCATACGGAAAGGCGATGCGGCGCGCGCCCCGCTGTGACGAACTCGCTGCGGTGCTCCTGGGAAAGCTCCTGGAACGCCGCCGGATCGCGGCGGTAGAGCGCCAGCAACTGTTGCGCCCGCATGATGCGGAAGTAATAGGTCGGCGAATAATCGCGCAGCATCTGCTGCTGGATGGCCTCGTACAGTTCGCGATTCCATGCCGGGCTGCAGGAAAAGAACATGCGCGGCACGGTTATCTCGTCTTTCGGAATGCCGCGTGCGCGCCGGGTCAACTCCTGCATCTCGGTGACGCAGCCCTGCCCGCAGTGGTACGCAAAGATGGCCCAATCGCGCCCGCCAAACCGCTGCTCCAGGGTCGCCAGGTAATTGGCCGCCGCCGGAATCGCACGCTCCGGCACCAGCCGGTCGTCGCGCACGGTCACGACATACGGAATCTTTCGGGTGATCGTCTTGTATCTCGGCTTTCGCCTGCTGCTCTTGATCGCCACCTTCTCGCGCGTCACCCTGTAGCGGGTTGCCTGCAGCACCTTCAAACCCATGTCGTGCGCCGTGGCAACCGATATTTGCATAATGCCCTTCGGACCCGCGAGACTCTCGGCTTTGGAATCGCCCCAGCTTTCCAGCCAGGCAATGGCTTCAATCAGGGTGACCGGCATGTGGCTGCGCTCCGCCGCCATTCGAAAGATGGATTGCAATCGCGGGTCGCCGGTCACGCGCCGGGCGCCCGGTACCGCCAGAGCTTCCCGCATGATGATGAAGGTCTGCGACTGGATCATCAGATCCGTGCGGGCCTCAAGCAATTCTGCGGAAATATCGTCACGCGCAACGCCGATTCCGGATATCCGGTGTTCCGGTACAAAGTAATCGGTGGAGCCTGCCTGACCCAGTGGCACAAGGCTCAGGACTAGAAGGAACGCAAACTTCATTTCCTGTTTCCAGTGTAAGCCCGCGGCGCAACAACGGGCGCACAATTTTTCAGACGTGCGAAATCTCTTTTCGGCTACGCGCAAATGCAGGGTTACTCACCAACCCATCTGTCCCATGCGGCGTTCAATCTCGCTGCTGTATGAGTTCATCCGCTCCGGCTTGCGATGGAGCGGGGACGGAATCACGGCGGCGAGGCGCGCAGCCTGGTCGCGATTGAGGCGCGCTGCGGAAATTCCGTACCAGAAGTGCGCCGCCGCTTCGGCGCCGTAGACGCCGGGACCCCATTCGATCACGTTCAGGTACAACTCCAGAATGCGCCGCTTGGAGAGGATCAGTTCGGCGGCCGGCGCCAGCGTGAACTCCACGCCCTTCCGCAGCATCGAACGGCTGGTAGTGAAGAAGAGATTCTTCACCAGTTGCTGGGTGATGGTGGAACCGCCGCGGCCCAGCCGCCCTGCTTCCATATCCTGGTCCACCACCTTCTGGACCTCTTGCCAGTCGATGCCATGATGCTGGTAGAAGCGCCCGTCTTCGGCCGCAATCACGGCATGTTGCAAGTCCGGCGCGATGCGTGCCAGAGGCTGCCAGACGGATTGCCTCCGGTATGGCCGGTGATGCGCCCATGCGTCCATCCGCCGCTGCACCTGCACCATCGTGACCGGTGGCGGGAACCACCGCAGGGCTACCAGCTCCATCAGGCACAATCCATAGATGGCTAAGGCCAGACCGGCGGCGAAGAGGAAAACAGTCCGAAAGATATGGCGCCGCCGGCGCGGCTTCCGAAGAGGCACGTTACGATAGTAGCTCCAGGTACCGCCGTTGAGCATGTTCCGACTCGATAGTTTCCTCGCTTACACGGAGTCCAACCGAATCACGGTATGCGCGCTCGCGAGCCTGATGGTCGCGTTGATCGCCTGGGGCGATTGGGTGCTGCCTGACATCTCGATCGGGTTTCTTTACCTTATTCCGATCCTGCTGTCGGCCGCCGCGCTCAACAAGAAACAGATCCTCGGCATGGCCGCGATCTGCGGCTATTTCCGGGAAGCCTTCGATCCGTTACAAATGACCGGTTCCACGCTGGGGCATTCGCTGCGAGTGGAATTCAATCCCGGGTACTGGGTGCCCGGTTCGGCGGGCCGAATGCTGGTGTCGGTGGTGGGATTTGCGATGGCCGGATTTTTCGTCTCCGAGTTGAACCAGCGCCGCCGCATGCTCTCCGAACATCTGAAGGATCGCGAACGGCACATCGGTCTTCGCCTGGAAGCGGAGCGGCAGTTACGCATTCTCATCGAAACCAGCCCGCTCGCCATCCTGACCCTGGATCAAACCGGCCACGTGGTGCTGGCCAACGAATCGGCGCGCCAGTTGCTGGCCTTCGACGATGAGCCCTTGCAGGGAGCCGCCGTCGAAAACCATCTTCCCATTCTGCGCCGCATGCTGCAGAGCCATCAATCCGGCGGGGCGAACATTCGCACCAACGTGGAGTGCAAAGGCCAGCGCCGCAACGGCGAAGTATTTCTGGCGCACGTGTGGCTCTCCACGTACCGGACTTCCGGCGGAACGGGACTGGCCGCGGTAGTGTGGGACGCTTCGGAGAACCTGCGCGACCGCGAAGGCGCGGGCCTGGATTCCATGATGGCCACGTCGCGCGTGCTGATCGGCGCCATCTCGCACGAGATTCGCAACCTGGCGTCTGCCGCTGCGTCGTCCCATGCGGCGCTGCTGGATCTGCCGGGCGTCGCCGGCAACCAACATTACCAGGTGCTGGGCACGCTGATTCGCGGACTGGAAAAGATCGCCTCCTCCGGCCTGCGGGTCGCCTCGGACCGCGAACGCGTCGTGGCCGACCTGGGAACGGTGCTCGACGAGACTCGCATCGTGATCGAATCCTCCCTGCGGGAAGCCGGCATCGAGGTTAGCTGGGACGTCGCCAATGACCTGCCCCTGGTGCAGGCAGACCATCACAGTCTGCTGCAGGTGTTCGTCAACCTGGCGCGGAACAGCCAGCAGGCCATGGAGCAGAGCGAGCGCCGCGAGTTGCAGATTTCCGCCCGGGTGGAGAGCGACCTGGTGCTGGTGCGATTCCGCGATACCGGGCCCGGCGTAGCGCATCCCGAGGAGCTCTTCCGTCCGTTTCAACCCGGGGCGCATTCCTTCGGAATCGGCCTTTACATTTCCCGTGCCATCCTGCGGGCCCATGGAGGCGGGCTGCGGTACGAACCACAAGACACGGGGAGCTGCTTTGTGGCGGAGCTCTGGCCAGTAGAAAATGCAATAGAAGGATGATGACACAAACTCAAACCATTCGCGTACTGCTGGTTGACGACCACGCGTTGTTTCGCGAGAGCGTCTCCGGGGTTCTGGCCGCGGAACCCAACCTGGAAATCGAACACTGCGCCAGCATCAGGGAAGCGCTGCAGATGCTCTCGCAGCGCCATTTCGACCTGGTGCTTCTGGATCACGACCTGGGCAGCGAACGGGCTTCGCAGTTCCTGCCGGCGGCGCGGCAGGAGGGATACGATGGCCGGGTGCTGGTGGTGACCGCCTGGGTCAGCGATACCGAAGCGCGGCGCCTGCTGCGCCAGGGCGTGAGCGGCATCTTCCTCAAGGAGCGTCCGCTGAGTGAACTGACACGCAGCATCCGCGTGGTGGCCGGCGGCGGCACCTTGACCGGCAGCATGGCGCCGCAAACGCCGGAGCGCCAGGCGGAAGGCGAAGGCTCTTCGCTGCCCGTGTTCAACGACCGCCAGCGTCAAGTGCTGCGTTTTGTGGTCGAAGGGCTTTCCAACAAGGAGATCGCGTGGCGCTTGCAGATATCCGAAAGCTATGTGAAGGCCATTTTGCAAAGCCTGTTTCACAAGACCGGCGTGCGCACCAGGGGCCAACTGGTGCGGGTCGCGTTCGAACAATACGAAGATCAACTGTAGGATAACTGTACGAAAGATACGCTTTCGGGACGCCTGGGTTTCGCGCTACCGTTAAGTCAATCAAGCCGGACCTCAGACCCGGCAACCGAGGCATAGGGGTGAGTGTCGCTGTCGCTCACTGAGTGATGCGGGGAGTTTCGCGTTTCGCGAAAAACAGCAAACCGACCAGTTACACAGTAGTTAGGTCGTCGTTCGTTGGATCCACTTCGATGGTTACCTCCTTGTAATTGTCCACCAGGCCGGCATTGTGCATTTGCCAGGCGATCGGCCCTGCTTTGCCGGCTTGGGGATCCTTGAAATCCAGCACCTCTACCGCTTTATTTCCTACCGGCTGCGCCACCGCCATGCGGGCGGTTCCTTTTGTGGCGTCTGCCAGAATCTCGACACGGCTCCACTCGTGGACGTCGAAGTGCGTCTTCGTCACGGTAGTGAATTCCGCCCCGCCGTTGTTGTTCATGCCCGGCCGGTAATCCCAGTGGCCGCCGTTGGGCACCTGGAACTGAATGCCCCCGAGCGCATCGAGAGGTTTCCCGTCGGCTTGCGGACGAGTGCAGAAGATCAGCACACAGGCCTGGTGGTCGGGATTTCCGGAGACGTGCCGCATGGTGAAGATCAGGCGAAAGCGGCTGTAGTCTTTCGCCGTGTAGATCACGCCGCGTCCGCTGCCGGTGCTGGTCATGGCTCCATCCTTCACGGTCCAGCCGGTCAGGCCACTCTGCGCCAGGTCCGCGGAATAGGCGTCTTCCAGCAGCAGTTTGTTCAGCCGCGCGAGTTCCTGGCCGTGCGGATGCGTTCGGAGCAACTGCTTTGTTTCGGGCCGGAGAACGATGCCGCGCAGGCGTGCCGGATCGTAGATGGACGGCCCGGCGATGACCTGGTTGAGATCTTTCGCCAGGGCGGCCGGATCGGTTTTCACGGAACCCTCAAGCCGGCTCCGCAGGTATACCGACATCGGGTCGGTTCCATTGGTGAGCTTACTCACAAACGCCGCCGGATCGGTGATGGTGCCGCGGGACAGAGAGGTAGCGTTGTTTTCGATCTGTATCCAGCCGTGGAGCGTCTTGCCATCGAACAGAGATTTGGCGGGTTGCGCTTCCGCCGCGGCGGAAGCGGCCAACGCCAGCCCTGCCGTCTTCACGAATTCGCGCCGGTTGTACGTGCTGGGCATGTGGGCTTTCCGCCGAGAGTCTATCACAGCCCGATAGAATAGAGGTGTGCATACCGCCAGTTATTCCATTCCCGACATTTTGGAACAGCTCCACGTGGAGCCTTTGAACTCCGGCGCCTGCTATGGGGACTGGATCGCCGAACCGTCGGGCGGCGAACTCGAATCGCTCAATCCGGCGACGGGCGAGGTGCTGGCCAAGATCCGGATGGCCGGCCTTGCCGATTACGAATGTGTGATGGATCATGCGGCCAAAGCGTTTCTGGAGTGGCGCATGGTGCCGGCGCCCAAGCGCGGCGAAATTGTGCGCGAGATCGCAGTGGAATTGCGCGAACACAAAGCGGCGCTGGGGGCGCTGGTGACGCTGGAGATGGGCAAGATTCTGGCCGAGGGCCTGGGCGAAGTGCAGGAGATGATCGACGTGGCGGATTTCGCCGTGGGCCTTTCGCGCCAACTCTACGGGCTCACGATGCACAGCGAACGGCCGGGCCACAGGATGTACGAACAGTGGCACCCGCTGGGAATCGCGGGCGTGATCAGCGCGTTCAATTTTCCGGTGGCGGTGTGGAGCTGGAACGCCATGATCGCGGCGGTGTGCGGGGATTGCGTGCTGTGGCGTCCCTCGTCGGAGACGCCGCTGACCGCCATCGCGGTGCAGAAGATCTGCAATCGCGTGCTGGACCGTCACGGACTGAAGGGTATCTTCAACCTGGTGATCGGCCCGAGCAATCCGGTCGCCGAGACACTGATTGGGGACGCGCGTATTCCGCTGATCAGCTTCACCGGTTCGACGGGAGTCGGGCGGCATGTAGCGGAAGTGGTGGCACGGCGGCTGGGCCGCAGCATTCTGGAACTGGGCGGCAATAACGGCATCATCGTGATGGACGACGCCGCGCCCGACCTGGTGCTGCGCGCGGTGCTTTTCGGCGCGGTGGGCACGGCGGGGCAGCGCTGCACCACGACGCGCCGTCTGTTTCTGCAGAGCGGCATCGCTCCGCGGCTGACTGAAGCGCTGCGGGACGCTTACCGGCAGGTGCGCATCGGCGACCCGATGGAAGAAGGCACGCTGATGGGGCCGCTGGTGAACCGGCGCGCGGTGGACGACATGATGGACGGCATCCGCCGGATTCAGGAGCAGGGCGGCGAGATCCTGGCGGGCGGGCGGCGCAAGATGGGCTGCTTCGTGGAGCCCACCCTGGTTCGCGCCAAGCCGGAGATGCCGATTCTCAAGGAAGAGATTTTCGCGCCGATCCTCTACCTGGTGGAATTCGATCATCTGGACGATGCCATTCACTGGCACAACAACGTGCCGCAGGGACTCAGCTCGGCGATGTTCACGGGCAACCTGATTGCGGCGGAAACCTTCCTGAGTCACCGGGGCAGCGATTGCGGAATCGCGAACATCAACCTGGGCACCAGCGGGGCCGAAATCGGCGGCGCGTTCGGCGGCGAGAAGGAGACCGGAGGCGGGCGCGAATCTGGCAGCGATGCCTGGAAGGCTTATATGCGGCGCCAAACCAATACCATTAACTGGTCGACGCAACTGCCGCTGGCACAAGGGATTCAGTTTCAAGGTTAGGCTCTGTAAAGAAATAACCGCGCCAAACGCTCCCTCACGGTCGCGTCTCCGATGCGCGTTCGGAGCCGCGACCGTAAGTAAGGGAGCGGTGTTAGTTGACCTTACCAAGGTACTTATCCAGCCAACCTAAGACCGCTTTCATCAGAGCGGGCCGCTGCTCGGAGACATCGTGCGCGGTTTCTAATAAGACGTAACTCTTGTCGGCGGCGGGGGCGCCGATCATGCGGAGGAGCGCATCCTTGCCCAGAAAGATCCAATCGAATTTGCCGCAGATCAACAGGGTTGGCGCCTTGATATGGGGCGCGAAATCGGCCTGGTCCGCTCCGGGGAGTGGCTTTTCAGCGAAGAAGCCGCCATCCAGAAGAATGACGGCTTTCAAGCGGGGTTCGACGGCGGTGTAAATGACGCCCTCAGCCGCGGTCATGCTGACGCCCATATAGCCGATGCGGTTCCGGTCGATATCGGCGCGCGTCTCCAGATAGTCGATGGAGCGGCCCAGATCTTTCGACTCGTCAATCAGGGTTTCGCGGCCGGCCACGGTGTCCAGACCGGGCAGGGGCGCGGAGCGTTCGTAAGTGCCTTTGATGACGGGATAGAGCACCGCGCGCCCGCTCTGAATGACAAAGTCGACGAATTTCGTGTCGCCGAGGGTGTCGCTGCTTGGCAAATCGAGGACGCGCGCGCTGGGGAAGAAGACGACGGTCTGGTACGGCGGTTTGACGTGGGCGGGGACGAAGAGATAGGCCGCCATGCGCTCATTGCCGTAAGCCGCATCGAAGGTGATTTTCTCTTTGCGCCAGTCGGGCGAGTCCTGGACCACGTTTTCCACTCTTGCATTCAGGGGCGTCTTGTCGTAGCTGTACATGGCCTGATAGACCTGGAACACGGGGTCAGGCGCGGGTTTGGCCTTACTGAAGTCGCGAATGGTCTGGCGGCGTTCGGCGGTGGCTTCCGCGGGTAGAGGGCCGGTATTGCGGACGCAGCGGAAACCGCTATTGGCGGAGCGATTGAAGGGCGGCATGGCCCCGGGTTCGAAATACTCGTTGGTGGTGGTGTTCCAACCGCCGCCGAGGAGATAGCGGGTGCCGCCGCCGGACGCGGTGCGGCACCACTCCGCGATATTGCCCGCCATATCGTAGGTGCCAAACGGGCCGAGCCCCTGATACTGGCCGACGGGTGCGGGAGCGGGCGAGAAATTGCTGAGCGGCTGGATGGATTTGGCGACCGAACTGGGCGCCAGCAGGAACCACTGGGCGATGACCGGCAGACTTTTTCCGGCGAATTCGGCATAGGCGGAGGCTTCGAACCAACTGACTCCGCCGACCGGGTAATCGTCCTGCCCGGGCGGATAATGGCCGGCGGTCCAGGTGGCCGGACCGGGGCGTCCGGTGGTATCGCGAAACAGATCCATGGCCTGTTCCCAGGTGAGCTCACGGCCATCGCGGAGGAAATTTTCCTTCCACCAGGCGCGGTTCTGATAGCCGCCGCGATCGACAAACTCCTGATACTGGCGGTTGGTGACTTCGAACTTGTCGGCGTAAAACAAGGGCAGCTTGAAGGGACCGACATCGCCCAGCGACCAGACGATGCTGAAGGTCTCACCGGCGGGGACGGGCAGCATGCCCTGCGGCGCGGCCGCGGCGGCATCCAACGGGAAGTTGAATTCGCGGATGTACCCGTGGATATCCTCGGGGACGGGCGCGCTCTGGATCTCTCCGACTCCGGGTTTGGAGACACGCCAGCGCATGTAGCCGGCGGGGATTTTGACTTTGTCGAGAGGCGTTTTGCCGAGTGGAAACCACGGGTCGCCGGGCGAGAGGTAGTCCTTGATTTCCACGGTAGCCGCCGGGTGGTGAAGAGTGGACGGAAACGGTGTGGACCAGGCTTTCGGCGAGTTGCGCGAGTTGCGGGTCATTGGACAGATAGCGCTGCGCCTCCTGTAGCTCGCGGTAGGCGGCGATGGACTGATTCCGGGAAATCAGGCGGCGAATTTCGGGGATGGCCTGTTCGCGCGCCCAGTGGCGCTTTTCGGAGCGCAGGTAGAACCACAGCGATCCGGCAGCCGCGAGTAGCAGGAGAATCGCGGCGGGCAGGAGCCAGCGGGGACGGCGGATGGGCGGCGCTTCCAGAGAGGCGAGTGCGGCGGACAGATCGTCGACCATCTCCGCGGCGGATTGGTAGCGCCGGGCGGGGTCCTTTTGTAAGGCGCGGGAAACGATGGCTTCGACAGCCGGCGGGAGGTCCGGCCGGAGGTCGCGCAGGCTGGCCGGTTCATCGTGCACCACGGCGCGGATGACCTGAAGCTGGGTCTCGCCGGGAAACGGCGGCTTGCCGGCGAGCATTTCGTAGAGAACGGCGCCGAGACTCCAGAGGTCCGTGCGGAAATCGACGGGCTTGCCGGAAGCCTGTTCGGGGGACATGTAGAGCGGCGTGCCGCGGGCCGCGCCATCGATGGTGACGGTAGCGGCGCTGGAGCGGGCGAGGCCGAAATCGATGATGCGGGCGATGCCGTCCTGGGCCACGATGACGTTGCCGGGCTTGATATCGCGGTGGAAGATGCCGTGTTCATGGGCCTTGGCGAGACCGGAGGCGATCTGCCGGGCAATCCGGAGAGCTTCGGGAAGCGTGCAGCTCCGAGGGCGATTTTTTCGCGCAGGGTGGTGCCTTGGTGGTATGCCATGGCGATGAACAGGTCGGCGGTGTCGTCAATATCGTGGACCACGACGATGTTGGGATGATCGAGGGCGGAGGCGGCGCGGGCTTCGCCGGCGAGCTGGCGCTTGAGTTCCTCGTCATGCCGGACGTGGGCGGGCAGGAATTTGAGGGCGACGAAACGGTTGAGCTTGGTGTCGAACGCTTTGTAGACGACGCCCATGCCGCCGGCGCCGAGCATCTCGTGAATCTGGTAATGGGAAATGGTGAGGCCGGTGAGACCGATGCGGGCGGCGGCGGTCTGCTCGGTCGCGGCGAGATCGCCGAGCATTTCGACGGCGGGGCGATCCAGAATTTTGCCTTCCGAATCCTGCTTCAGGAGCCGTTCGACCTCGCAGCGGAGGTCGGGGTCGGTGCCTTCCAGCACGGCGGGACCGCGTTCTCGGGCGGAATGGTAGAGTTCTTCGATTCGTTGCCAACGTTCCGGCGTCATGAGCACCCCGTTATCCGGCGAATGTTCCCGTCATTATAGGCGTAATGCGCCGGCGAAAACCGGCAACGGAATGCAATATGATTTTGGGGACGGGCCGGGAGGCCTTTTTTACGCGCCAAAGCGAGTGCTCCGAAACCACGCAACTGCTGCGCGCCTGGGCGGCCGGCGACCAGGGCGCACTGGAGCAACTGACCCCGCGGGTTTACGACGAACTGCGGCGCCTTGCCGGGCACTTTATGCGCAACGAGCAGCCTGGCAGAACGATGCAAACCACGGCGCTGGTACACGAAGCGTACCTGAAGCTGATTGACGTCAGCAACGTGGACTGGCAGCACAGGGCGCATTTTTTTGCGATCGCGGCGCAGGTGATGCGGCACATTCTGCTGGATCATGCGCGGCGGCGCGTGGCGGCGAAGCGGGGTGGCGCGGCGGGGCGGGTGAATCTGGATGCGGTGGCCGATATCGGGGCGGAGCGGGCGAGCGAACTGATCGCGCTGGACGATGCATTGAGTGCGCTGGCCAAAGTGGATCCGCGAAAAGCGCAGGTGATCGAGCTGCGATTCTTCGCGGGGCTGAGCGTGGAGGAGACGGCCGAAGTACTGAAAGTCTCCGGCGACACGGTGATGCGCGACTGGCGACTGGCGCGCGCCTGGCTGCTGGCGGAACTGGGTTGAAAGGGCGTCAGCCCGACCTCTCACAAGTGATGAGAAAAGCGGACTGAAGTCCGCCGCAGACTGAAGTCTGCCCCACAGAAGGTCATCCAGACCCCCGATAAAATTCTCCTTTCCAGTTTTGCGACTCTGTTTGCGCCTGTAGGTTGAAGCCGGACGCTGGCGCGCCGGCTCGCTGAAAAACGCAAAAGGAGATTCGCGATGAAAACGATTTTGATTTGGAGTGTGTTCGGGGGTATGCTGGCGGCCGCGGCTTGGGGGCAGGTACGGTATACGGTCACCGATCTCGGCCTGGTGGGTGGGCCTCCGGGACAGCCGATTCTGATTATGAACAATGGGCTGGTGGGCGGGTCGGCAGCGGTGAGCGACAGCACGTGGCACGCGATGTACTGGTACAAGGGTCTGAAGATCGATATCGGCAAGCCGGGACTGGGCGGCAGCAGCACAGTGTTCGGCCTGAACGAGGGCGGGATCTCGGTGGGCGAGGCGGAGACCGGCGACCCGGATCCCGGGCGGGAGGATTTTTGCGGGTTCGGCAGCCAGCATATTTGTCTGCCGTTCGTGTGGCAGTACGGGTTGATGACGGCGCTGCCGACGCTGAGCGATAACAGCGGGGCGCCCGCCCGGAATGGGCTGGCCAACGCAATTAATAGCCGGGGTGAAATTGCCGGCACATCCGAGAATACGACGCTGGATGCGACGTGCCCGCCGATCGACGGGCCGCTGGGGCAATATCAAAAGCTGCAGTTTAAGCCGGTGGTGTGGCGGAACGGAAAGGTTCAGGAACTGCTGACGATTGACGGCGACCCGGACGGGATCGCATTTTCGGTGAACGACCGCGGGCAGGTAGTGGGAGGCACCGGGGAATGCACGGCGTTTCAAGCCAACGGGGACCTGACGTATCTGTTCAGCAAGCACGCCACGCTGTGGCAGAATGGCGCGGTGACGGATTTGGGCAGCCTGGGAGGCGTGGGGCCCGGCGGTGGAAACGTTGCGCTTCATATTAATAACAGGGGACAGGCGGTGGGCCTCTCCGGCACGCCCGACGGGGGATTTCACGGCTTTTTGTGGAGCCGGGAGGCCGGGATGCTGGACGTAGGAACGGTAGGGAACGATGTGGCCAGCGTGGCGCTGTACGATAATGACGCGGGCGATGTTGTGGGTATATCGTTCGACGCCGATTTCAACGCGCGGGCCTTTCTGCGGCCGGACGGCGGAAAGCCGGTGGATCTGAACTCGCTGATACCGGCGGGGTCATCGCTGTTTCTGGTGGATGCGTGTTCCATTAATTCGCGGGGAGAGATTATCGGCATCGCGGTAGACACTAAGGGCGAGGCTCACGGATACCTGGCTACGCCTGGATCCTAAACTGTGCGGCCTCCGGGCGCAGATAGCGCACTTGAGACACGGGAACAGGCCTGGAGGCCGGGTTTACGGAGGGCCGCGACGTACTTTTTGGCCTCGGCGAGGCGGCGATAGTGCGTCGCCAAGCCGGTGATCTGGGCGGTTGAAAAAACAAATTGAGGAGGCAAGGCGGCGGGGGGCAATAGGATAGGTTTCTCCCGTGGTTTCGGTAAGTTGGGCGAGGAGAGCGGCATCCTCGGCGGCCTGGCGGAGGGCGTTGCAACGGGCCTCCTGCATTTGGGTGAGAAGGGCCATGGTCTTATCGGCGTGGCGGAGGATGCGGCCTTCATAGAGAGCCAGGCGGGCGAGTTGGACGCTTTCGTCGAGCCAGGTGGTGGTCTTGGACATGGCGTTATCGACCTGTTCGTTGTGGGCGGTCAAGTCGCAAGGCGGGATAAGGTCGCGGGCGAAGAGGTTGGCTTCGATGGCCTTGGCGCGTTTGAGGCGCCAGCGGTCATCGGCGATGGACTGGGCGAGATCGGTTTCGAAGGCGCCAGAGGGCGCGAGGGATTCGAGGATACCGCGACAGTGGGCGGTGTAGGCCTCCTGGTCGTCCGGCGCGAGAATGAGGACATGGCCGGTCAGTCCGTGGCGGTACGCATTGAGAGCCCGCTGGTCGCGGGGCTTGGGGGTGACTAAGTCGAGTTGTGAAGTTTCCATAACTACCTTTCCAAGCTTATTGGAGCATGATGATTTTGAGTAAGTGGGTAGCTTGGCTTGTAAGTGGTTGGATACAGGGAGGAAGTTTTTGGGGGAGGGGTGTGAATGCTTCTGCTTCAGAGGCTCAGTAGTTAGGAACTTCCAATTTCAGCTCTGCGATCATCCGTATCAATTCAAGCGCTGTGATGGAAGAGAGCAGGCAAGCACCGACCAAGGCTGTCCAAGTAGTCGGCGGCTTTGGCGTTTCCGCGGGTGAAGTCCACCATTATGTTGGTGTCTACAAGGTATGCCATCAGATGCGGTCGTTTCGATAGCGAGGCCGGCGGATGCGATCTTCGTATGTTACGCCATCGGGAATGTCGTCACGGTCGGCCCACATCCCGAACGCCGCAAATTCGCGAACAGATTTGGGCCGCATGGGTGCGTCTTCCACCCGGACGTGCACTTCGACTCTCGTACCCTCGGTGAGGTTCACATCCTCGAGCGGTTTGAAGACGCCGTTTTCGTAGGTAGCGGGAATCGTCATCTTTGCTACTCTCTACCCTCGATTGTAGCGTAGCCTAGTTTCCGGTGGGTCTTTCTATGTGGTCGATGACCAGGTAGACTCCGGGGCCTTTGGCGGGTTCGAGCTTGAGGCCGAGTTTGGGCAAGGCGTCGCGGATGGCATTGAACATGGCCTCGGTGTCCGGGGGGCTGGGCGGTCCTGGTTCGGCGGCCGGATCACGGTGCGGTTCCGGCGTGCGGGCATCGAAGTGGAGATCGAAGGTACCGGACAGGCCGGTCTTATCCAGCACGTCGCGGCCGGACCAGATGGAGAGTTGGCGGCAGATGTTGGCAAGGGTTGTGCCGTTGACTTCGACCCCGTTGGGAGACCGCGCGAACATCCCGCAGCCCATAGAAGCCGGGGTGGGGATGGGGTCGCCCGGCTTGGACAGCGTGCCTTCCAAATTCCAACGGTCGAAAAAAACACAGCTTCCCGCGCGAGAGGCCTGAAATCGGGGACCGCCTGCGGCCAGTTTCAGTTCATAGACTGGAATTTCTCTGGTTTCGCGATGAATCTTCAGATGGAAGCGGTCTTCCAGGAGCGCTTGCATCATGGGGCCGCGCATCATGGAAGGGCTGGTAGGGGCGGGTGCTTTGGCGTCGATATCGTAGCGGTCGTTGCCGGCCCAGGAGGGGCTTCCCTTGATGGGTTCGCGCAGCGCCCGGTCCGAGACGGGGGGCAGGCCGGGTCCGCAGAACGGGCACAAAGTGCCTTGGGGAGCGTTCGTGCCGGAATTGCCGATGGCGGCTGAGGCCCACGGCTTGCCGTCAGGAAAGGCCAGGTACGCGTCGCGGATCAGATAGTCAACGGGGAGGCACTCGACGTCCAGCCTCTCGGGCGTCCAGCGGAAACGGCCTCCGGGACCTCCGCGCTTGCCGGTGGGAGCGGAGGCGCTGTCCTTGCAGGGCTTGATGGAGGCGACTTCGAAGCGGGCGGCGGATGAAGAGGGCGGCGATTGGGCCTGGAGGGCGGGCGCGTGGAGGATGCCGATGGCGATGGGGGCGGCGACGGCGAGTGCCGCGGCGGCGGCCAGGAGGGCTTTCCGTGCGAGGGTCAGGCGGAGGGCGGTGCGGTTCGACATGATGGCCTCGATTCGTTGGGTGAGATTGGCGCCGGTGACGCCGGAGACGCACGGCAGGGGCGACTCCAGGTAGAGTTCGCAGATCTTGAGAATGCTCGCGGCGTAGACTTCGGGGTCGGCGCCCCGGGCCAGGACTTCTTCATCGCAGGCGCGCTCGCGTTCTTCGATGAGGCGCGCGCCGAGCCACCAGACGAGCGGGTGAAACCAGAACAGGGCCTCGACGGCCATGTGGAGCGCGGTGGCCAGATTATCGCGGCGGCGCGCGTGGCATTGCTCATGCGCGAGGATGGCTTGCAACTCGGGCGCGGTGAGGCGGGCGGCGATTCCATCGGGCAGGAGCAGGATGGGCCGGAAGATGCCGAATACGCCGGGTTCGGCGAAGGCGGGCGAGGTTCTGACTATCATGCCGGCGGGCATATCGAGAGGCGAGGCGGTGCGGAGCGCGGCGCGGAGTTTGCGCCAGAAGCCGGGGGTCGGGGACCGGGGGCCAGGGGCCGGGGAAAGATCCGGCGGCAACGTAGTGTGCCGGGGGAAGCGGCTGCCGAGGTCCACGAGGAGGGAGAAGGGGAGGAGGAATTTGAGGGAGGCGGCGAGCCAGAGGCAGTAGCGGATTTGCGCGCGGTTGCGGCGGAGGGCGAGCGTGAGGAGGCCGGCAAGGGCGGCGAAGAGTGTGGACTGCCAGAGGTGATTCGCGATCATGGATGCCGATCCTTTTTAGAGAGGCCGCGAAGGGCCTTTTGGGCCTCGCGCACTTCCCCGGGGGTGAGTTTGCCGGAGTCAATGAGGTGGGCGACGATGGGGAGGGCGCGTCCGCCGAAGAAGCCGAGGAGGTCGTCAATCATGCGCTTCTGGACGGATTTGCGGGAAATGACGGGCTCAAAAATGTGAGCATTGGCGACCTTGGCGGTGCGCCGCACGGCTTTTTTGAATTCCAGGCGATAGACGATGGTTTGGACGGTGGTGTAGGCCGGGATGGAATCGACGGGGAAGGCTTCCTGCAGTTCGCGAATGGAGGAAGGGCCCCGGGTCCAGAGCATGTCCATGATCTGGAGTTCGAGGCGGGTGAGTTTCGGCAGAGGCATCGCATGGAAACTCTACTACAAACTGCTGTAGTAATGCAAGGGGCTGGGGGGGCCGGACAGGAGGGACTACAATGCATGTATGCGACGCGGTCTGGCTGTGGGCGCCCTGCTGGCGATTGCGGTGGCGGGACTGGCACAACGCGGGCGATTCGGCGGCGGCAGATTTCCGCAGCACGACGACAACGAGGCTCCCCTGCCCCGGCGTGAGGCCGAATTCCACTTTATTCGCGTGGAGTATACGGACTTGCCGGAGTTTCACCGGCGGTTCGGTTATTCCTCGCGGGACGGCATGGGCTCGGGATGGTGGCTGGTGGACTGGCCGAATGCCGACAATCATTTCACTACCGGGGTGGAGCGGCTGACGCGGATCGATACGGGCGATCCGCGGCATTTGCGGCTCACCGATCCGCACCTGTTCGACTATCCCTGGATCTATGCCACGCAGACGGGCTGGTGGGATCTTTCGGATGCGGAGGTGGCGTGTCTGCGGGAGTATCTGCTGCGCGGCGGGTACCTGGTGGTGGACGACTTCTGGGGTCCGGACCCGACGCAGTGGGAAGTGTTCCGGCGGACGATGGAGCGGGTGCTGCCGGGGAGGCCGATCACGGATATCGCGCTGAGCGATTCGGTGATGCACGTGTTATACAGCATCGAGCAGAAGGATCTGACATTCATTCCGGGGTCGCGGCACTTACGGCGGGGTTATGACGGCAGCGTGCAGGTGGTGCAGCCGGCGGGTACCGAGCCGGCATGGCGGGAGATATCCGACGATCACGACCACATGGTGGTGGCGATCAATTACAACACGGATATCGGAGACGCGTGGGAGTTTGCCGATGTGCCTTATTACCCGGAGAAGATGACGGCGCTGGCTTACCGGTACGGGATCAATTACATTGTGTACTCGATGACGCATTGAGGGGGCGAGCGATGCGGCTGCGATGGGCGGGATTGCTGGTGGCGGTTTGCGGTGTGGCGGCGGCGGACGACCCTGCGGCGACGTGTCCAGCGGCGGACAAAGAGGTGCAGGCGAGTTGCCGGGAGATCACCTACAGCGACCTGCCGGGAGGCGCACGGGCGTTGTTGCAAAAACTGAAATGCGACGTTCGCCCGGGAAGTAATTACGACTGGGGAAGCGCGGTGGATCTGAACGGAGATGGTTCGCCGGAGTATCAATTCTGTTGCCACGAAGCGGCGCACGGTCCCTGCGGCGCGGTGCTCCTCGGCAAGGTGGGCGGGCAATGGAGGGACCTGACGGGGAAGGACGGGCTGCTGGGTTTCGACGGCGCCTGCAAACTGTTGGTAGTTTTGGAGAGCGGGCACGGCGGCTTCCGGGACGTCTGTTTGCCGGCGCAGTGTTCGCCGCCGGCGCGGGCGGGGGTGTGTACGGCGACGATCTGGCAGTACGACGGAACGCGCTACCGGGCGGACGCGGCGAGTCCGAAAAAGGCTAAGTAGGACGTCAGGTGCTGTGTCAGATTCGATGGACGAGCGGGACTGAAGTCCCGCGCGGGTTAAAACCCGCCCCACGATGCACCAGCCGGGAATGGTCTACGCTAGAATTCACTAATATGGGCAGGCGAGGGGCACCGCTGATTTTTCTGGCGGCCGTGGTGTCTTTGTGGGCGGCGCCGGCGCCGACATACGTGGGTGCGGCGGCTTGCGAGAAGTGCCACACGAAGGAATACCAGGTGTGGTCGGGGTCGCGGCACAGCAAGATGGTGCAGCCGGCAGTCGCGCCGGCGGTGAAGGGGGACTTCACGCGCGGGGCGGTGGAACTGCGGGGGCAGCCGTATCAGGTGCGGGAGCGCGGCGGGGAATACTACATCACGGAATCGTACCTGATGGGCAAGCCGGTGGAGCACCACGTGGACTACACGCTGGGGAACCGGCGGATCCAACATTACCTGACGACGCTGCCGAGCGGGAGGGTGATTGTGCTGCCGCCCACCTGGGACGTGCTGCGGAAGAACTGGTTCCACGCTTTCGATATCGACGACCCGGACGAGACCAGCGACGTGATGGTGCAGGTGTGGAACAAGAATTGTTACTCGTGCCACGTGAGCCGGGAGGAAAAGCACTACGACACGGAAAAGAACGAGTACCACACCACGTGGCAGAACTTCGGCACGAACTGCGAGCGGTGCCACGGGCCGGGGGGCGAGCATGTGGCACACTATTCGGCGGCGGTGAAGCCGCAGGGCCCGGCGCGGGACATTGTGCTGCAGACGCGGCTGGACGCGGAGCGGAACACCATGGTGTGCGCGCAGTGCCATTCCTTCCGCGACATCTACGCGCAGGGGTTTCGCGCGGGCGACAACTATTACGACTATTTTCTGCCGATTTTGGAGTTCAGCCAGCCGGAAGACAAGGACCCGGCCTACTGGCCCGACGGGCGCACGCGGCGCTTTTCCAACGATGCCTTCGGGCTGTGGCAGAGCGAGTGCTACTTGAAGGGCAAGGTCACCTGCGTGGCGTGTCATGTGACGGCGCACGAGACGGAGATCGAACGCAATCCGCAGTTGCGGCCGGACGCCAATGCGCTGTGCACGCGGTGCCATGACGGCGCTGGGGAAGAATCTTACGGCGCATACGCACCACGCGGAGAGCAGTACGGGCAGTTCGTGCGTGGAGTGTCACATGCCGCGCACGGTGTTGAGCATCAAGGCGCAGATTCGCGACCACTCGATGAGCATTCCGGTGCCGGAGAACACGATCCATCACGGGATTCCGAACGCTTGCAACGGGTGCCATAAGGATCGCGACGCGGCGTGGGCGCTGAAGCAGATGAACGGGTGGTACAGCGCGGGGTCGCGGCAGAAGCTGATCCGGCGCGCGGATGCTTTTGCGCTGGCGCGGGCGGGCAAAGAGGCGGCGGTTCCGCTGCTGCTGGCGATTCTGGCGACGCCGTCGGAAGGTCCGCTGGTGCGGGCGAACGCGGCGGGATATTTGAGCCGGTTTACGCGCGACCCGAAAGTCTACTCGGCGCTGGAGGGGGCGCTGTTTGACAGCGAGCCGCTGGTGCGGGCGATCGCGGCTTTGCGTCTGACGCCACAGGCGGCGGAGAAGCCGGCGGCCATCGCGGCGCTGACGCGCGCTTTGGGCGATCCGGCGACGACGGTGCGGGTGGGGGCGGCGGTGACGCTGGTGAGCCTGGGAGTGACGAAGCTTGCGGGCGCGGATGGCGAGCGATTCGAGCAGGCTAAGCAGGTATATCGCGCGCGCGCGCTGTTGAATAGCGACGATGCGACGCAGCAACTGGGAGCGGGCAAGTTTTATCTGCTCACGGGCGACCCGGTGAGCGCGCTGGGAGCGCTGGAGAGCAGCCTCAAGCTGGACCCGGAAATGCCCGCGCAATACCTGCTGGCTTACGCGCATGCCGAGCGCGGCGAATACCAGCAGGCGCGCGAAGTGCTGCAGGCGATTCCGCCGGCGGATGCGCAGTACGCGCGGGCGCAGCAGTTATTGCGGGCGATTGCGGGGCATTAGGCTAGCAAGCGGGACAGGCCGGGAGGCCTGTCTTACTGGCCTCGGACCTCCGAAGGTGGCGGCGGGGACGCTGTTCAGGTCCACTTTGAAATACTGGACTCCGGCGTCGGACATCATCTTATTGAACTTGGGAACTTCGTCCCAGAGCGTGTTGATTGCGGCCAGGCCCTTTTGCAGTTCCGCGGATGCCACGTCGATATCGGACATCTGGCGGGAAGTGGGCGCCTCGGAGTAGTTATCGATGCCCTGCATCAGGCGGGCGATCTTCTGGGTGACGGGCGGGGGCGTATAGGGAGGGGGCGGTCCGGCGCTGCCACCGCGGCCCCCGGCGTTCTGGTTTTCGAAGACGGCGGCGGCGGTTTTGACACGCTTCAGCAGATCGTCGGCGGCCTTCTTGACGGCCTCCGGGACTGGCGCCGCGTTGGGGGTTTTCCAGCCATTGGTGAGGTTGGTGAGGGCGGTGGTCATGGCGACGGCTTTGCGGCGGCCGCCGTCGGCTTCTTTGGTCATGGAGACCAGGGTATCGATGGCCTTGCGCCGGCGGGCGCGAACTTCGTCGGACATCTGGATGCGCGGATCGTCTTCGACGGTGACTTTCTGCGTTTCGGTTTTGCCGGCGAGGGTGAGGGTGACGGTGTACTCGCCGGGATCGACGAGGGAGCCGCGGCCAGCGCCGCCGAAGCGTCCACCGCCACCGCCGCCACCTCCGCCACCGCGGCCGGCTTCAGCGGCGCCGGGGGCGCCGAATTCGTTGGCGATTTCGCCGGCGGCCAGTTCCAGCGCGCTCCGCCGCGACCGCCGCCTCCGCGTCCGCCGCGGCCGCCGCCGGCGGCGGGGGGAATGGGCGAATCGTAGCGCATATCCCAGATGGCCCGGTTGATGGCACCGGCTACGGCGCGCGTGTTCACCTGGCGCACCTGTTTGCCGGACTTATCGGTGACCGTGACGCGCACGGGACCGCCGGTTTTGGCCCAATAATCCAGCACCACTCCGGTGGGCGCATTGGCCGCGAAGAAGTTGCTGGTGCCTTCGAAGCCGCGATAATTGGCCATCTTCCATTCGATGCCGGGACGCGCGTCGAACAGCTTCAGATCGCTGCGTGAGCACCTGGTCGTTCAATTTCTTCGAGCGCGCGAGATATTGTCCATGATCCAGATCGAGCGGCCGTGCGTGGCCAGAATCAGGTCGTGATCGCGCGGATGAATCTGGATATCGAACACCGGCACGGTGGGCAGGCCGTTCTTCATGCGATGCCAGTTGGCGCCGCGGTCGAAGCTCACGAAGATGCCGAATTCCGTGCCGGCGAACAGCAGGTTCGGATTCGCCGGATCTTCGCGGATCACGTGCACCGTGCCGGCTTCGGGCGGAATGCCGTTGTTGATGCTTGGTGAAGGAATCGCCGTAGTTCGTGGTCATGAAGATGTAGATGGCGAAATCGGCGCTGCGGTGATTGTCGAACGTGACGTAGGCCGTGCCGGCCTCGGTGTAGCGACGGCTCGATGCGGCTGACGTAGCCGCCTTTCGGCAGCGCCCTGAATGTGCGAGACCACGTTCTCCAGGTCTTGCCGTCGTCGCGCGACATCTGCACGTTGCCGTCGTCGGTGCCCACCCACAGCACGCCGGCCTTCACCGGCGATTCGGCGATGGCGGTGATGCAGGGCCAGGCCGACCACGCCGTCGTCGCGCGAAAGCGTGTCGCTGATCGGATCGATCTTGCCCAGGATCGTCATCTCGTCGCGCTTGGCGTTGGTGGTGAGGTCTTCGCCCAGGACCGTCCAGGTATCGCCGCGGTCGGTGGATTTGAACAGGTGATTGCCGCCGTAGTAGATGGTCTTGGGATCGTGCGGCGAAATCATCAGCGGCGAGTTCCACTGGAAGCGGTAGCGCGGCGCCTGTGTCGTTGTGCTCCTGCGGGCGGATGGATTTCGATTCGCTGGTCTTCAGATCGCGGCGCGAGAGGTTGCCGTCCTGCGATTCGGCGTAGATGATGTTGGGGTCGCTCGGGTCGATGCGGTTGTAGAAGCCGTCGCCGCCCTGCACCGTGATCCAGTCGTCGTTGCCGATGCCGGTCGGTCTGCGTGGTGGAACTGGGTCCGCACCAGGAGTAGTTGTCCTGCAGGCCGCCGCAGACGTGGTAGGGCTTCTGGAAATCGAAGGCCACTTCGTAGAACTGGCCGAGCGCGATGTTGTTGATGTGCTGCCAGTTGCGGCCGCTGTCCCAGGTGACCCAGATGCCGCCATCGTTGCCGGAGAGCAGGTGGTCGGAATTGGCGGGGTCGATCCAGATGGCGTGGACGTCGCTGTGGACGTCGCGGAAGCGGTCTGCGACGAAGGTCTTGCCGCCGTCTTCGGACATGTAGATGTTGACGCCGCCCAGCCAGATTTTCAGGTCGTTGTTGGGGTCGACGCGGATCTGGCTGAAGTAGGACGGGCGCGGATTGGTGTCGCTCATGCTGCGTCCAGGTGGCGCCTTTGTCTTCGGAGCGGTAGACGCCGCCCGCGGTGGCGTGCTCGATCAGCGCGTAGACGATGTTGGTGTTCTTGCGATAGATGTCGAGCGCGCAGCGGCCGCAGGTCGCCGGTGGGCAGGCCGTCGGCCGCGCCGCCCGTGCCGCCAGCTTGGTCCAATGCAGGCCGCCATCGGTGGAGCGATAGATGCCGCTGCCGGGACCGCCGCCGTTGTAGCCGAACACCGTGCGGCGCCGCTCGTAGGCGGCGGCGTAGAGGATGTTGGGGCTCTGCGGATCGATGGCGATATCGGTGACGCCGGTGTCTTCGTTGATGAAGAGCGTCTGCTTCCAGGTGGCGCCGCCGTCGGTGCTCATGTAGACGCCGCGCTCTTTATTGGGTCCCCAGAGGTCGCCCATGCGCGGCCACGTAGACGATGTCGGGATCGGTGGGGTGCACCACGATGCGGCCGATGTGGTGGGTTTCGTCGAGGCCCAGGTGCGTCCAGGTGGCGCCGCCGTCCATGGATTTGTAGACGCCGTCGCCCCAGGAGGAACTTTGGCGGTTGTTGGCTTCGCCGGTGCCGACGTAGAGGATGGAAGGATTCGATGGCGCCAGCGCGAGATCGCCGATGGAGGGATTCGGCTGGTCCTCGAAGATGCGCCTGCCAGGTGACGCCGCCGTTGACGGTTTTGAAAATGCCGCCGGCGGCCGTGCCCGCATAGATGATGCGCGGGTCGGATTCGACCACCGCGAAATCGTCGGTGCGCCCGCCCATGGTGGCCGGGCCGATGCTGCGGAACCGGAGATTTTTCATGGCATTTTCGAAGTTGGTCTGGGCGAAGAGGGAAAGAGACAAAGCTGTGGCGAGCCCACAGGTACGGATCCAGTGCGCGGTATTCATGGCATCTCCCGATTGGTTAGCCATTGTACAACGGCGCGCGTAGCGCGCGGGGGCCGGGGGCCGGGAGCCAGGGGCCGGGGACCGGGGCCGGGGGCCGGGGGCCGGGACCGGGGGCCAGGGGCCAGGGGCCGGGAACCGGGGGCCAGGGGCCAGGGGCCAGGGGCCGGGGGCGGCCCTTCGGGCCGGTTATGCGATTCTCTGCCGGATTTGCTGGGGCCTCCATTCCTCTTCGTCCACGGCTTGCGGCTGGGGTTGCGGGCGGGGGCTTACGGTTTCGAGGACGGTCATCAGGTCGCCGACGAAGAGTTGGGACTCGGCGGCGCTGGCATCGGCGGGGACGAGGTGGCGCGAGAGCTCGGGGAGGTCCATGCGCAGACGGGTGACTCCACCTTCGGTGGAGGCCACGTACAGGCCAGGTCGCGGCACTGCTGTTCGAGGTTCAGGTTCAGCCAGTCACGGAAACTCTGGGTGTGCAGGCGCGCCAGTGCGCGGCTGGTTTCGGCTTCTCCGTACTCGCGCACGGAGGCGACTTCGTAATATCCGCCGCTGGTGCGGTTGCGGAAAGAGGTGACGTAGGCCAGGGTGCCGAACGCGGTAGGAATGTGGGCCAGTTTGTCGCCCCAGTGATCGGCGCAGCTTTGCACCGATGCCGGCATGATGATGGCATCGCCCATAGATGCGGATTCCTCCTCCTGCACGAAGCAGCTCTCGTAGGCGCGGTCGAGAATCTGCTCGTTCAATTCGAACGGCAGCTTCTCGAAATGGATGATGTTCAGCGCGTGGGTCAGGACATCGCGCGGGTGACAGCGGCGGAAGACCTTGCCGGTGAGGCGGTATCGCCGGTCGATGAAGCGCTGGATCAGGCCCTTGGCGAAGGGCAGACGCGCGCTGGTTGCAGAAGCCCTCGAAGATGCGGATGAATTCATTTTCCGCCGGGCCGCGCATCAGCATTTTGTACTGAATGCGGCGCAGGAAGGCTTCGTCGCCCAAATCGGCGGGGTTGAGGTTGGTGGAAAAAACCAGGAAGGCTTCGAAGGGCACGGTCATTTTTCCGCCCGTCAGGAAGCTGAGGTAGTCCACGCGCCGTTCCATGGGGACGATCCAGCGATTCAGGACTTCGGCGGGGGTGGCGCGCTGGCGTCCGAAGTCGTCAATCAGGTAGATGCCATTGTTGGCCTTCAACTGGAAGGGCGCTTCGTACATTTTGGAGTTCTGGTTGAAGCGCAAGTCCAGCATGTCCAGCGATAATTCGCCGCCGGACACGATGAAGGGCCGTTTGCACTTGACCCATCGCCGGTCGGCGGAACCTTCCAGGGCCACGGTGAGGACGCTGGGTTGCTCTTCCTCGATCGGCTGATGGTAGATGGGATCGAACACCTGCACGATGTTGCCCTGGCACTCGATGGCGTAGGGCACATAAATCGCCATGGATTCCAGGTTTCGCAGTTGTTCCACCAGGAAAGTTTTGCCATCGCCGGGCTTGCCGTAGATCAGCAGGGACCCGCCCGAACTGACTGCCGGACCCATCTGATTGAGTACGTGCTCGGTGAGGACCATGCCCTTGAAGGCGCGGCGCAGCGCCTCGCGGGTGAGCCAGCCTTCGCGCGGCTTCTGCTGCCGCACCACTTCGCAATATTGTTCCAGGGGCACGGGCGCGGGCCCGGCGTATTGGTTGGCGTCGAGATATTCGCGGGCGCGGTCGCGGCCGGTTTCGGTGAGGGCGAACACGGCTCCCACGTTGCCCACGCCGAGGGATCGCTTGACCTGCACGTGGTGGCGCAGCTTGAGGGTTTCGACGGTATCCTGAATGACGCTGAACCTCAGCCCGACAGCCCGCGAGAGGTCCTGTCCGTAGAGGTCCCCGCGGAAGTAGAGGATCTTCACGATCAGTTGTTCGATCAGCGACTCCGCGAGCCCGGTTTGCTCGAGGGATTCCGGTTCCGGAAGTGTGATAGTGCCCAAGTCCGAAGGGTTCATATCTGTTGGCCGATGGTCAAGGTCTAGTACGTGTCATGACAAGTACGCGCCGCAACAACGCCTCATTTCTAACTAAGTTCAATTAAATAAAAAGATTGGCGGGAATGATAGTTTACTTTGGATAGGTACGGTACTGAAGTTACTAGACGAGTATCGGCTGAAAGCAGCGGGTCCAGGGGGACCCGCGCGGGCGGGGGCGCCCGCCCTACACACGGAAACTAGACCGGGAGGCGGAGGCGTGCGACGCAGCCGGGTCCATCGGTTCGATTCTCCAGCGCCAGCGCGCCGCCGTGGCCTTCGGCGATCTGGCGGCTGAGCACCAGTCCGATGCCGGAGCCGCCGGGCTTGGTGGTGAAGAAGGGGACGAAGAGGTTGGCGGTGCTGGAAAGGCCCGGGCCCTCGTCCTGAATCCAGATTTCGAGCATGGCGCCGTCGCGGCGCCAGCCGATGCAGCACCCCTCCATTGGTGGTGAGCGACGCGTCGGCGGCATTGCGCAGCAGGTTGATGAGCACCTGTTCGAGTTGATCGGGATCGCCCTGCACGGTAACGGGCGGTCCGGGTTGCACGGCTACGGGCAGGCGGGTTTCGAAGCTGACGGCGCGCTCGACGCAGGACGCCACATCGAGCGGCTGCAACTGCGGGCCGCGGCAGCTTTGCCAGGCGCGCATAGGCGCCGATGAAACGGCTGAGGCTTTCCGAGCGGGAGGTGATGACGTGCAGGCCGCGGCGCATATCGTCGCGCCAATCGTCGGGCAGTTCGGGCGCGGGCGATGATGGATTCCAGGCTGCCGGCGATGCGATCTTGATGGGCGCCAGCGAATTGTTCAGTTCGTGGCCCAGGACGCGCACCAGGCGCTGCCAGGCCTGCAGTTCCTGCTCGCTCAGGGCTTGGGTGAGGTCGGAGATGACCACCAGTTCGAGCGGCAGGCCGCGCTCGCGAATGCGCGTGCGGCGCACGCCCCAGCGGCCGGCGCCGCCGGGGAACACGGCTTGCAGGGTGGCCTGTTCGGGACCATCGAGGCAGACCTCGAGCGCCAGTTCGTCGGCGGTCTGGCCCAGCAGTTTTTCGGGAGGCTGATCCAGCAGCCGCTCGCCGGCGCGATTCACCAGCCGCAGGCGCTGGTGTTCGTCGAAGGCAAAGATGGCGACGTCGATTTCGCGCATCACGGTGCGCAGCAGCGTGGTGGCTTCCATGGCGCCGAGGCGCTGCTCGCGCAGCGTGCTGCCCAGGGTATTGACCTCGCGCATGACTTCGCCCAAGGCGTCGTCCGGCCGGGGAGAGCGTCCGCGCACGGAAAAATCGCCCTCGCGCAACGCGCCCAGCAGGTTGGAAAGAGTCTGCAGCGGGAACACCACGCGCTCCCGCACGGCCATGGCGAAGCCGATCCAGACGCCCACGATGACTACGGTGAGGGTGGTTTGCAGATTCAGCTTGACGCCCGGAACCCAGAACCAGAGCAGCAGCAGCGCGCAGACCGAACCGGGCAGCCCGGCGAGGAACGCCAGCAGGACGACGCGGCCTTCGTAGCTGATGCGCGCGGGCTTGTGCTGCTGCTCGGACGGATCGAAATGTTCAGACACTGGTCTGCCGCCTTCCGCTACAACCCATATCGTTGCAGCCGCCGGTACAGCGCGCTGCGGCTCAGGCCGAGCGCGTTGGCGGCGTGGCTGACATTTCCGTTGAACCGCGCCAGCGCCTTCTTGATGAGGAGCGCTTCCACGTCTTCCAGGCTCATTTCTTCCAGGCGCGGCGGGCCTTCGCGGCCGGCCCGCAGTCCCAGGTCGGCGGCGCGGATGGAGTCGCCCTGCGCCATGAGCACGGCCCGCTCGACGGCGTGGTCGAGTTCGCGCACGTTGCCCGGCCAGGCGTGCGCCAGCAGCGCTTTGATGGCGCCTTCATCGAAGCCGGTGATGGGCTTGCGGTAATGCTCGGCATGCTGGCGCAGGAAGTGGGCCGCCAGCACGGAGATATCCTCGCGGCGGTCGCGCAGGGGAGGCAGGCGGATTTCGATGGTGTTCAGGCGGAACAGCAGATCCTGGCGGAAGCGCGCCTCGGCCACGGCGGTGTTCAGGTCGGCATTGGTGGCGGAGAAGACGCGCACATCCACGCGCCGGGTTTTGGAAGAGCCCACGCGTTCGAATTCGCCGGTCTCGAGGGTGCGCAGCAGCTTGGACTGCAGCCCCTGCGAGATGTTGGCGATTTCGTCCAGGAACAGCGTGCCGCCATCGGCCATTTCGAAGCGGCCCACGCGGTCGGTCTTGGCGTCGGTGAAGGCGCCCTTCACGTGGCCGAACAGCTCGCTTTCGAAGACGCCCTCGGCCAGTCCGCCGGTGTTGACCGTGACCAGCGGGCGCGTGGAGCGCAGCGAAACCGAATGCAGGGTCTGCGCCACCAGGCCCTTGCCGGTGCCGTTTTCGCCGGTGATGAGCACGTTGGCGTCCGAGGGTCCCACGCGCGAGATCACATCCAGCACCGGGCGCATGGCGGCGGATTGCGCGATCAATTGCGGAAATCGCTCGGCGCGCAGGGCGCGGTTCTCGGCTTCCAGGCGCTGGCCCTTGCGCAGCGCGCGGCCCAGTTCGATCTGCGTCTTGAGAATGGCCGAGAGGCGCGCGTTGTCCCACGGCTTCTGGATGAAATCGCGCGCGCCGCGGCGCATGGCTTCGACCGCCAGTTCCACCGAGCCCCACGCCGTCATCACGATCACCGGCAGGGTGGCATCCAGGGTCTGGATGCGGTTCAGCAGTTCCAGGCCCTCCTGCCCGCAGGTGGTGTCGCGGGTGTAATTGAGGTCCATCAGGACGGCGTCGAAGTCGCGCGATTCCACTGCGTCGATGGCCGCGGCCGGGAGAATTCACGGATTCGGCCTGGTAGCCTTCGCCTTTGACCAGGAAGCGCAGCGCTTCGAGTACATCGGGCTGATCGTCGGCAATCAGGATGCAGGGCGTTCGCGAATCGGGAGATTTCATCAGTTCTATTGAAGCATGAGGGGCAACTGCGGGGCCATTCGGAAATATTTGACGCAAAAAGGGTTAGGGTGAGGCGGAGGCGGTCTGAAGTGTCCGCTAATGGGACGGGGTTTCCGTTTTTGAGGCCAGATGCCACGCCTTATATAGCAACTCCTGGACGTGAGACTCCTCATTGCCGGCGAAGATATTGCTGGTAGTCCGCTGCAAGCGCACCGTGCCAGTCGCGTCGGCAATCCAGAATTGCCCGAGGATGAATTTCGGCAAAACAGTTTGCACGTACGGCTTGCCGGCCAGCACCGGGAAGGTGTAACCCTTCTGGTTCATGAAAGGCCACGAGCTTGTCGCGGTCCTGGTCCACGCTCAACGTCACAAGCTGGACATCCGGCCGACCTTTGACACGATCGGCGAGGATCTGCATGGCATCCAGGGCGGGCGAACATTGGGCACACAACGAACTCCACAAATAGACGATGGTGGTCTTCCCTTGAAAATCGCGATTCGTCCACGTGCGAGCCCGTGAGATCGGTTATTTGCAACGGGGGCAGCTTATAGTCAACCTTCACCCAAGGGAAATAGAGAACGTTTGCCCAGGCGGGAAACCGGCCGCCCCTGGGACCGACGGGCACGTCCGGCGGCAATGGCGGGACGGCGCTGAAGGCCGCCCATCCCACGTCGCTCCCGCCGATTTCTTTCCATAAATGGTTCAGCGCATTCATTGGCCCTGGCGCTCCGTACTCCCGCCGGTAATACGGGTCCGCCAGGTAGGCGTGATAAAAGGCCAGAGCATCCACCTTCCTGTCTTCGGCCATGGCCAGTTCCGCCGAGAGCTGGAAGTACTTTGCCTCATAGTCCGGGAATGCCTCGAGGGGATCGGTATCGTAGTGAAGCCGGAAATCGTCCTTCAGCCAGCTTTGGACGCGCTGGAGTGTCGCCTGCGCCGGACCGAAATGCTTTAATTGGATCTGCGCCCGGGCGAGGGAGCACAACTTCACGAACAGGCCGCTGGTGAAGGTGGCCTGGTCTACGAGATCGGCAAGCGTGGGAGTCGCCTTCAGCGCCGGCCGGGACCGCGAATCCTCCCAGGCAATCTCATCCAGGAGCAGTTTTTCCGCCGCTTCCAGGTTCACCCCCGCGGTGACCCAATCGGAGGCCGCCCCCGTAGCGAACGTATGCGGCGGGCGGAGGCGCATGATGTTCTCATCCACCTGCTTCCACAGTTCCGCGTATGGGCTGCGAGCGACCGCCGATGGGTTCATGCCGGCCGTTAAGGACACCAGCGCCTCCCGCCGCTCGCCCCAGGCGAAGTCGCTATTCGGCCATTTCGCGACCCACTCCGCCGAAACATCGAGCAGATTCTGCGCGCGTGTCCTGTACTCCACCCCATGCTGCGTCGCGTCCCAGGCGCGATACGCATCGAAAGCTGGATCGCCCTGCGCTGCCAGAGTTGCCGCCACGGCTACAAAAAGTAAAATCCGCATACAGCCTCCCAGCCAGGTTTGACGCTCGGGTCCGTCAAACCGTGGACAGAATTTGGCCGGCTCGATCCGGTCCAGATCAGAATAGAATCGACGGCAACCAGGCGCCGGCCGGCTCGTTATAGAGGCCGAGACTCATCAAGTTCATGGGTTGGACGACGCGCAGACCGCTCGCGAGGCACCAGCGGAGGAGGGCGCTGTTGCGCAACGCCAGCAGGATTCCGGGGCCGCCGAAGGATTCCGCGGAGGCGATGAGGGCCTGGAGGTCGAGGTTGGTTTCCGCGGTGGCGTGTCCGAAGAAGGCCAGGGCGCTGGCGTAGGCGGTAATGCGGCCGGCGCGTTCGACTACGCGGGCGGTGTTTTGCTGGATGGCCTGGGACAGTTCGACGCCGCGATCGAATCCATGAACATTGCGGGAGAGGGCGTTGCAGGCTTCGAGGTCGGCGGGTTCGGCGGCGCGGACCGCGCAGGAGGGCACCTCGCGGTCGCGGCAGCGTCCCTGGAGGCAGGCGAGAGGCTCGCGGACATCGAAGCCAAGGCTGGTGTAGAGCGAGAGCGAGCGACTATGAAATGCGGCTTGCACGAGGCGCACTCCGGCGGCGCCGCGGGTCTTCGCGCGATGGAGCGCGGCCTGCATCAGCTTCCGCCCGACGCCGAGATTTTGTGCGGCGGGATCGACGGTAATCGGGCCAATTCCGGCGATGGGGGCACGCTCGTCGAGGCAATTGCTGCCGACGATGCGCCCCTCGTGTTCGGCGACGACGCAGTAAAAATCCGGGTGGGAAAACATCATCGAGAGCACGCCAGTGGCATAATCGGGCGAAGGAAAATCGCAGGGGAAGCCGTGGGCCGAATTGATTGCGGAAAAAGCGGCATAGCAGATTGGACCGCAGGTGGGACTGTCTTGTGGGAGGGCTGGGCGAATCGTTAACGCTGGCTCATGGCTCTGCGACATGGTCGTTTCTCCTGTTTGCGAATGAGTATAGCAATCGGGAGGGAGGATCAAAAAGGGCGCGCTTGCTGAGAAAAGAGCGCTTGCTGACGCGCGCGCCTCGGATCGGGGATACGGACAATGCGGCTGGGAGTGATCAAAAAGGGCTCTTGCTGAGAAAAGAGATCGGGGATACGGACAATGCGGCTGGGAGTGATCAAAAGGGATACGGCCAAAGGGGCGGGTGGCGCGTCTATTCTGGTGAATGATCGGGAAATTCGCTGTCCTTGCCGCGCTTGCCTTCACGGCGGGCGCGCAAACCAACACGCTGCCGGTGCTGATTACGGTGAATACGGGCTTGCCCGGGGCGGCCATCCCGCGGGATTTTTTGGGACTCAGCTTCGAGACCGGATCGTTGACCAGCGCCACGGGGTTTCCGGCTGAAAACACACAGTTCCAGCAGATGGTGGCGCAGCTTGGTTTGGGCTGGCTGCGATTCGGCGGGAACTCGGTGGACAAGACTGCGTGGGCGCGCGGGCAGCGCACTTCGGCTTCGCCTTCTACCACGCTGATGGCGAGCGACGTGGATCGCGTGATGGCCTTCGCGCGGGCCACGGGCTGGCGCGTGTTGTGGGGACTGAATCTGAAATCCTCGACCGCGGGCACGGCAGCGGACGAGGCCGATTACGTGCAGCAGAACGGCAGCGATGTGCTGGCGGGGTTCGAAATCGGTAATGAACCGGACCTGTATTCCGGCAACACGCTGGTGAATTTCGAAAACAACTGGAAGAGCTTCGCCGACGCGATTCAGGCGATGAGTCCCGGGGCGGTGCTCACCGGTCCCGCCGATGCGGGCAACATCAGCACGTGGACCGGCCCGTTCGTCAACACCGATGGCTCGCGGCTGGCTTTGGTGACGCAACATTTTTATCCGCTCGGTCCGCCGCCCACGGTGCCGGCATCGCAACCGAATTCGGCATCCATTCCCAATTTGCTGAATGCGAACACGCGCGGCACGGCGGATTCGGCGGCACAGGCGCTGCAGACCATCGTGACGAAGCCCGCGCTGCCCTGGCGCATGGCGGAGACCAACTCCTGCTACGACGGCGGGTATGACGGCGTCAGCAACGTGTTCGCCGCGGCGCTATGGGGTGTGGATTACATGCTGACGCTGGCGGGCCACGCGTCGGCCGGATTGAATTTTCATGGCGGCGGCACGGGACTGTACACACCCATCGCGACCAGCACCACGGGCGGGACCACCACCATTGCGGCGCGGCCGCTTTACTACGCCATGCTGATGTTCGGCACGGCTCTGGGCGCGCGCGTGGTGCCGGTAACGGTGAACAGCAGCCGCGTGAACGCCACCGCTTACGGACTGCTGGATGCCGCCGGCGGACTGCGCGTGTTCGTGATCAATAAGGACATGCAGTTCGATGCAGCCGTGCAGATCACGCCGGGGTCGGCATATACGCAGGCCACGGCAATCCGGCTGGCGGCGCCTTCGCTCACGGAAAAGACCGCCATCACATTGGCGGGGGCATCGGTGGCGGGCGACGGGACCTGGACGCCGCAGGCCGGAGAGACCGTGCAGGGTTCGGGCGGCACATTCAATCTTACGGTTCCGGCGGGAACGGCGGCGGTGGTTGCCTTCGGCGGCACGAAACTGGGGATCGGCAACACTGCTGGCGGAAACACCGTGGTGGCGCCGGTCAGCATGGCATCGGTGTACGGAACGGGCCTGGGCTTTTTTGCACGCTCGACGCCGACGGTCAATCTGCCCGTGACACTGGCTGGCGTTTCGGCGGCGGTGGTCGATTCGGCCGGCGTTTCGCGCGCGGCGCCTTTGATTTATGTATCGCCCTCGCAGGTGAATTTCCTGGTGCCGGAGGGCACCGCGCCGGGGATGGCGACGGTCACGCTGGGCGGTGCGAGTGGAACGGTGCAGGTAGCGCCTGTGGCTCCGGGGTTATTCACCCTGGGCGCTACGACCGTGGCGGCGGCGACCGCGGAGCGCTACTCGCTGGATGGCGTGGACCAGGGACCGGTCCCGGTGTTCGATTGCACGAGCGGCACGTGCAAGGCTGCGCCCATCGCGCTGGATGGCCAGTCGAACGTCTACCTTACTTTGTACGGCACGGGGATTCGCGGGGGATCGCACGTGACGGCGACAATCGGCGGGGTGAGCGCGCCGGTGCAGTATGCGGGCGCGCAGGGGCAATACCCGGGATTCGATCAGGTGAACGTGCAAGTGCCGGGCGCGCTCGGGGGGACTGTGAACGTGGTGGTGACGGCGGACGGGCAGGCATCGAATGCGGTGACGGTCGCGGTGAAGTAAGGCGCACTTCAGGCCGGGGGGTGGACTGAAGGCTGCCCCACAGAAGCAGTATTGCGGCTAGAACAGCAGTTTCAGGGCGAACTGGATCTGCCGCGCCGGATAGGTTTGCCGGATGGTGCCGAAGGCCGCGTCGGTAATGGTGGCGTCGGGGAATCCGAAATTGGTGTGGTTGAGCACGTTGAAGAACTCGGAGCGGAACTGCAGGGAGATGTCCTCGCGGATGCGGAAGGCTTTATCGACGCCGAGGTCCCACTGGTTGAAGCTGGGGGTGCGGTAGGCGTTCCGCCCCGAGTTGCCGAAGGGCGCGCTGGCCGTGGGGATCTGGAACGCGCCGAGGTCGAAATAATGGTCCAGCGGGTTGCCCGAGCGAAGGTCCGTGGGATTGCCGATGACGTTGGGACGCATGACGGCTTCGCCGCGGTAATCGGGAATGCGGCCGGTGACGTCATTAGCGGCGGCGGGGGCGTAGACCACGTTGATGGGGAGGCCGGTGTTGGCGATGTTGATGGTGTTGATTTCCCAGCCGCCCAAAGCGCCATCGAGGAAGGGGTTCCATTTGGAGCCGAACTGGCGCCCTTTGCCGAACGGAAGCTGGTAGACGAAGCTGGTGGTGTTAATGAAGGTGACGTCGAAGCTGGAGGGGCCGCGCTCGGCGGCGAGGTTATAGATGTTCTGGGGATTGGCGAGAGCCTGGCCGGACGCCGTCTCGAGGGCCTGTTCGGAATCGCCCAGGGCTTTCGACCAGGTGAAGGAGTTGAGGAAATAGAGGCCGTGCGAGAAGCGGTGCTCGACGCGGGCGGCGAGTCCGTTGTAGGTGGAGATGCCGGCCGGATCGACCCAGGTGATGGCGCCGAAGCCCTGATCGGGACGGCGCGCCTGGATGCCCAGGGTCTGGCCGGGCAGATTCGGCACGGCCTGGTTGTAATCGGCGATGATGGGCAGGCGCGAGCTGTGGTTGCCGGAGTACGTGAGTTCCACCACGGTGTTGGCGGCCACCTCGCGTTCGACGGCCAGGAACCAGGTCTGCACGTAGGGCCAGCGGGTGTCCTTGGGGATGTAAGAAATGTTGGCGTTCACCGGGTTGAAGTTTTGCGGGCTGGTGAGGCCGGGCGGGAACGAGTTAGCGGTGGTAATGAAGCTGGGGTTGTTCAGCGGCGAGGTCTGATTGATGGTCACGATATTGACCTGCGGACCGTTGATACCGAGTTCATCGGCGCTGCCGACCCGGTTGAGGTGCACGTAGCTGATGCCGTAACCGCTGCGAATCACGGTCTTCGGGTCGAGGCTGTAGGCGAGGCCGATGCGCGGCGCCCAGTCTTTGTAATCGGGATTCACCAGGGTGCGGTCGTAGAGGCCGCCGTTCTTCGCCGTGAGGATGGAGCGGGTGGCAGGGTCGAAGTTGCTGAGCACGTTGTCGCGCTCCCAGCGCGGGGTGGCGTACTCCCAGCGCATGCCGAGATTGAGGGTGAGCTTGTTATTGACGCGGAAATCGTCCTGCACGTAGGCGAAGAACTGGCGCTGGCGATAGCTTCCCACCAGGTAGTTGGCGAGCTGGATCTGGCTGGGGGTGCCGAACAGAAAGTCCGCGAGGTTGTAGCTGGTGGGGTCGGCGGCGATGGAGCAGCCGGAGGCCTGACCGAGCTGCGCGCAGGTGGGCTTGCTGAACTGGCCGGCGTAGGCCTGCAATCCGTACACGGGATTGATGTCCATCACTTCGGTGTGAATGATGCCGCCTTCCACGCCGAATTTGAGGGCGTGGCGGCCGCGCATCCAGGAATAGTTCGCCTTGGGGTCCCAGTTGGTGGGGTTCTGAAACTGCGGATTGGTGGCCTGGCGGCCGAGTCCGCTGAACCCGCTGATGTTCTGCGTGTTGAGGCCGCCGGTGAGAAAGGGCGCGGTGGAAAGGCCGCTGAGGCCGTAGAGATCCTGCGCGCTGGTTCCGCCGAGGAACGGCGGGAACTTGCCGCCGAGCACGTGGCTGAAGCCGAGGCGAACATCGAGCAGGGAGGTGGGCGTGATGGTCCAGGTATAGGAAGCGGCGGCGTTCTGATCGAGCACGCGCACGTAGCCGTTGCCATCGCCGCCGGAAGGTCCGGCGATGGTGGGCTGGTAGAACTGGTTGTCCTTGCGCTGGCTGAAGCGCAGGAAGGCGGACATTCTGTCGTTAATCTGGGCGTCTATTTTGGCGTCGAACTTGTCGCCGTAATCGCGCGTGAGGAGGAGCTGCTGGTAGTTGTTGGAGCGGCCGGAGCCGGTGAGGGCGGGAAGCTGGTTGAGCACTTTTTGCGCAAAGGGCGTCATGGCAACGGGCGTGCCGGCCTGGTAGACGGCGCCCGTCAGGTTGTTGACCACGGGCACGGGCAGTACGCCGGAACGATCGATCAGGCTCGGCAGGGAATCGAAATTGAGGGCTTTTTGGAGATTGCGCAAGCCTTCGTAATCGGCGAAGAAGAAGAGCTTGTTCCTGACGATGGGGCCGCCGATGGTGGCGCCGAACTGGTTGCGCTGCAGCGCCGGTTTTTGAAACGTAGAAGGACGCTGGCCGAAAATGTAGCCGATGGCGTTGAGGTCGGTATTGCGCAGGAACTCGTACACCGTGCCGTGGAACTGGTTGGTGCCGGAGCGCATCACGACGTTGACGATGGCGCCGCCCACGCGGCCGTACTCGGCGGAGTAGTTGCCGGTGATTACTTTGAATTCCTGCACGGCGTCGGGTGAAGGCTGGGCCACCTGGTTCGAGTAGCCCTGGTTACTGGTGGAGTACGGGTTATTATCCACGCCATCCAGCATGAAGTTGTTGTAGGTGCTGCGCATGCCGTTGGCGTTGAACGCGCCTTCGCGCGGGGGCACGGCGTAGGCGTACACCGAGCGGTGAACGTTTACCGAGAGCAGCGCCAGATCGGAGAAATTGCGCCCGTTGAGCGGCAGTTCGGCGATGGCCTGGGTGCCGATCACCTGGCCGCGCTCGCTGGAATCGGTTTCCAGGGCGGAGGCCGCGCCGACGACGTCGACGGCCTGGTTCACGACGCCGAGCTCGAGTTTGAAGTCGACGCGCTGGCGGGCGTTGACGGTTACGTCCACGTTCTGGGTCTCGGTCTTCTGAAAGCCGGCGGCATCCACCGAAACGGTGTAACGGCCCACCTTCACATTGAAGAAATTGTAGCTGCCGTTCTCATCGGTGGTGGCCTTGGCTTCAATGCCGGTATTCTGGTTGACCAGCAACACGGACGCCTTGGGCACGACGGCCCCGGTGGCATCGTGAACGGTGCCGAGCACCTCGGCGCTTTCGAATTGTGCCATCAGACTTGCGGCAGCGAGCAAGAGAGCGCACACAATCAAAGCAAGCGGGCGGATTTTCGACATAGATTTGCCAGTCTAGCGAGCGTATGTTTCAGCTTCATTAACGGTGGCGTTCACGGGTGTAACGGCGCGGGCTAACCGGCGGCGCGCAGAGGCGTCAAACCAAGCGATGCGCATCGCGATTGGGCTGGCCCTGGCTTGCGCCTGCTGGGCGCAGGAGGAATTTGAAGTGGCTTCCGTGAAGCCGAACACATCGATGGACGGCGGCATGTCGATCAATCGCTCGCCGGGCGGAGTGTTCAGCGCTACGAATGTCACGCTGAAAATGCTGGTCACGTTTGCCTACGACATCCGGCCGCATCAACTGAGCGGGGGAGCAGGCTGGATGGAGAGCGACCGTTGGGACATCGTCGCCCGGCCCAGCGCCGAGGATGCAGCGGCCGAACCGAAGACGTATTCCTTTAGCAGCGGCGCCCTGGACCGGCTTCATCGTCGCGTGCAGGCGCTGCTGGCCGACCGGTTCAAACTGGTGGTCCACAGCGAAACCAAGGAGATGCCGATCCTGGCGCTGGTAGCGGCAAAAGGCGGGCCGCACCTGGCGGAGGCCAAGAGTTCAGGCCCGAGTATCCAGGGCCGTCCGGGTCAACTCACCTGCAAGAAAGTGAGTATGAAAATGTTCGCCGAAAGGACGCTGGCGCAGCGCCTGGGCCGCAATGTGGTGGACAAGACCGGAGTGGCGGGCGACTTCGATTTCGAGATCAAGTACGTGGAAGACCGCGGCGCCGCTGCGACTGCGGACGTGTCCGGGCCGGATTTCCTGACGGCCATGCAGGAACAACTGGGGCTCAAGCTGGAATCGCAAAAGGGGCCGGTGCAGATCATCGTCGTGGATCACGCAGAGAAGGCATCGGCGAATTAGTTCGGGGCCTGCCTATTGACAAATGGATCTCAGGTCAATATGTTTGCGGTATGTCTCTCAATCCTATCTGCCTGACTGGATGTTTGATCGTTTTGGGATGCTGTGGTGAGGCGTTTGCGACGGATCGGACCGTTCAGGTTGAACCCCAACACCGAAGCGATCCGGTCATGGTGACGGGTGTAACAATTGGTGGTGTGCCGATTGAATGCGGGCTTGTGACTAATCCGGTCCAACTCCAGCCAGTCACGCCCTTCGCGGCCGGAGGTGACTGGCTCCAGAATCTCACTATCACGATCTTGAACCGAACCAACAGGAATGTCTCTTATGCCCAAATTACACTGGCATTTCCTGAAACCGGCGACGGCAGTTCCCCGGCTTCGCCACAGCACGTCTACCACATCTCGCTCGGTAGAATCCCTGACTCTGCGGCATTTTCAGGGGCCGGAAAACCACTCTCCCAGAGAGCAGGACAACTGGCCTTGTCATTGTTGCCGGGCCAGTCTCTGACGATTCACGTGGGAGACTACATTGACAGGCTCAAAGCCAGCTTCGCCAATACGGCTTTCGCCAGCTCTTTCGGATCCCTCACAAAGTGCATTATTCGTCGCAGTGCAGTTTTCTTCGATGATGGGATGAGGTGGTCGGTAGCCCTGTTCTCTGTGCCTGACTCCGCTAATCCGGGCAAATTTAAAAATCTTGAGCCTCAGTTTTTCCCTGGGGTACCTACATGGCCCCCACCTGCTCTTTAAACGACTACCGGCTTAAAGCAGGTGGCCGACCGGCGCAGGCAGCGGGTCCAGGGGGACCCGCGCGGACGGGGGCGTCCGCCCTACACAAAGGGTTTAAAGCTTCCGGGGGCTGATTTTCGCTACCATGGAAGCACATCATGTCCCGTTTGCTACTGACCTGTCTGGCTGCGCTTCCGGTGTTCGCCCTAGCGCAAGATAATCCCGATGCCAAGCCGCTGCGGCTGGCCATCGCGGGGCTCAATCATGGACACGTTTCCGGATTCCTTTCCGGCGCGCTCCGCCGTTCCAGCGTCCAACTAGTGGGCGTTTACGATCCCGACGCGACTTTATTGGCACGTTACGGCAACCAGGATCACCTGGCCCCGGAGATTCGCTTCACAGATCTGGCGAAGATGCTGGATACGGTGAAGCCCGAGGCGGTGGCCACCTTCACCGATACGGCGGGCCACGCCGGCGTAGTGGAGGCGTGCGCGCCGCGGCACATCACGGTGATGATGGAAAAGCCGCTGGCCGTGAACATGAAGCAGGCGCGCGCCATTCAGGACGCGGCGGCGAAGTACGGGATCAGCGTGATGGTCAATTACGAGACCACGTGGTATCGCAGCCACGGCGAAATCTGGAAGCTGATGCACGAGCAGAAGGCTGCGGGCGCGATCCGCCGGATGGTGGCGATGGACGGACACGAGGGACCCAAAGAGATTCACGTGCAGCCGGAGTTTCTGGCGTGGCTGAGCGATCCGGTGAAGAACGGAGCCGGCGCGCTATTCGATTTCGGGTGCTACGGCGCCAACCTGATGACGTGGATGATGGACAACCAGCGCCCGCTGAAAGTGACGGCCATCACCCAGACGGACAAGCCGGACATCTACCCCAAGGTGGATGACGAAGCCACCATATTGCTGGAATATCCCAAGGCGCAGGGCGTGATCGAAGCGTCGTGGAACTGGCCCTTCAGCCGCAAGGATTTCGAAGTGTACGGCGAGAAGGGATACGCTATTGCCACCGGCGGCAATAACCTGCGTGTGCGCCTGCCGGGCGAAAAGGCGGAGGAATCGCGCACGCCCGAGGCGCTGAAGCCGGAGGAGCGCGATTCGATTTCGTACCTGACGGCGGTGGCGCGCGGCAAGTTCAAACCGTACGGATTGAATTCGCTGGAGAATAACGTCATCGTGGTCGAGATTCTGGATGCGGCGCGCGAATCGGCGCGCACGGGCAAGACTATCACCCTTTCCAAATGAAAATTGTTCGCGGTCTCATGCTGCTTGCGGTTGCCGGTGTTGCCGGCGCGCAAAGCCTGGCGGACCTGCCCGACCCTCTGGTGGGCACATGGTCCAGTTTCGAACTTTCCCACGGCAACACGTATCCGGGCGTATTCCTGCCGTTCGGCGCGATCGGTTGGACCGCGCAGATGAGCGAGGGCGGTTGGCCCTATCAATATTTCCGCGAGACCATCCAGGGTTTTCTGGCGACGCACCAGCCTTCGGCGTGGATGGCGAACTACGGTCCGTTTTCGCTGATGCCGATTACCGGAGTGCTGGAGGTGGCGCCGGGCGTGCGCGCCTCGCATTTTCAGCATGCCAACGAGCAGGCGCGGCCGTACCGCTATAGCGTGGTGCTGGATGCGTACAAGGTGAAGGTGGAGATGGCGCCCTCGGTGCACGGCGGGGCTTTCCGGTTCACGTACCCAAGAACGGAAGACGCGTACGTGATTCTGGACGCGTTTCACGGCGGCGGCGAGGTCCAGATCCATCCGGAGAGCAATACCATTACCGGAAAGAATAGTTCCGGCGTGCGCCGTGTGCCCGGCTTCGCACAGTATTTCGTGTTGGCGTTCGACCACAAGTTCACGCGCTCGGGGACCTGGGAGATTCCGGAGAACGCGCAGGGACGCGCCGTGCAGGGCCAGGCAACGGCAATTGCCGCGGACTCGGCCAGCCGGGAGGGCAACCACGTGGGCGCATACGTGGGCTTCGACACGAAAGCCGGCGAAGCGGTGACGGTGCGGGTGGGCGTTTCGCTGATCAGCGTGGAGCAGGCCGAGCGCAATTTGCGCGCGGAGATGCCGGAGGAAGGGTTCGACCCGGTGGTGGCGCGCGCCAAATCCGCGTGGGAGCGCCAACTGGCCAAGGTGGAAGTGCAGGGCGGGACGGCGGCGGCTCGCAAGACGTTTTACACCGCGATGTACCACGCGGTGCAGTTTCCGCACATGCTGCAGGAGACCGACGCGGCGGGCAAGATGGTCCACTGGAGCCCGTATGACGGGAAGGTGCATTCCGGCGAAATGTTCGCGGACGACGGATTCTGGGACACCTTCCGCGCGCAGTTTCCGCTGCTGACCCTGATGGAGCCGAAGAAGGACGCGGAGATCATCCGCGCCATGCTGAACGCTTACGACGAGGGCGGATTCATTCCGAAGTGGCCCAATCCGGGCGAGACCAACGTGATGATCGGGACACATGGCGATTCGGTGGTGGCGGACGCCTACATGAAGGGGATTCGCGATTACGACGTCGCCAAGGCTTACGCGGCGCTGCACAAGGATGGGACGGAAAAGGGCACGCCGCCTTTCCAGGCGCGCAGCGGGATTGAGGATTACATCAAGCTGGGCTACGTGCCGTATGACCACGGCGTGCACGAGTCCGTGGCCTGCACGCTGGAATACGCGTACGACGATTTCGCGGTGGCGCAGATGGCGAAGGCGCTGGGCAAGGAAGACGATTACAAGATGTTCCTGGCGCGCACCACTAATTATCGAAATCTATACGATGCGAAGACGGGATTCATGCGCGGGCGGAAGAGCGACGGCTCGTGGATCGAGCCGTTCGATCCGCTGGCGTGGGGCGGCGTTTATACCGAGGGTAATGCGTGGCAGTGGTTATGGTCTGTGCAGCAGGATGTGCCGGGGCTGATGGAACTGATGGGCGGACGGGACGCGTTCGTCAAAAAACTGGATGAGCTGTTCAGCACTACGCCGGATTTCAAAGTGGGCGGGTACGGCAGCGTGATTCACGAAATGACCGAGGCGAAAATGGCCGGCACGGGCCAGTATGCGCACATCAACGAGCCGGTGCACCACGTGATTTATCTGTACGATTACGCCGGGGAGCCCTGGAAGACGCAGCAATGGGTCCACAAGGTGGAAGACGAACTGTACAAGCCCGGCCCCGCAGGATGGCTCGGCGACGAGGATACCGGGCAGATGTCGTCCTGGTACATTTTCAGCTCGCTGGGATTTTATCCGGTGCTGCCGGGGCAGCCGATTTACGCGCTGGGCAGTCCGCAATTCGACCGCGCGGTATTGCACCTGGAGAATGGCAAGACGTTTACGGTAGAGGCGGCCAGGAAGGGCGCCGGAGACATCTACGTGCAATCGGTGACGCTGAACGGGAAGGCGCTGAACCGGCCGTGGATCCGGCATAGCGAAATCACCGGCGGCGGCGTGCTGCGATTCCAGCTTGGGCCGCAGCCGAATAAACAATGGGGCACGGAAGGGATGCCGAAGCCGTAAGAGCCGCGACCGTTGGAAGCTGTGAAAAAATAAATTGGCCGCGGATAAACGCTGATGAACACAGATAAGATTCCTTTTGAATCCCTGTGACGAATCAGCGGGCATGCGGATAACACGGCAAGTGCTACGTATGACGCTCGGCTTAGTGCACCAGCGGGGTGACCACGAAACTTTTGATCTCCACGTAGCTGTGGTCGCCCTGAATGATGAACGGGCCGGGCTGGGCTTCATCGGAATTGTTGGCGATGGCGGTGAGCCCGTCCACCTCCACCTTGTCCAGCACCTTGGTGCCGTTGTGGACCACGGTAAGCTGGCGGCCCACCAGGCGGATGTCATAACTCTGCCATTCGCCCGCGGGCTTGCTGGCGTTCACCGAAGGGGCGATCCGGCTGTATAGCGCCGCCGCGCCGTGCGTGTTGGGCGGCTTGCCGTAATCCTCCAGAATCTGGATCTCATAGCGGCCTCGCAGGCCGATGCCGCTGTTGGAGTGCTCCACGATGCGGAAGTCCGTGTGCAGTTTGAAATTCCAGAACTTCTGTTCGGAGATGAGATCGGTGGTGGGCGGGGCGTTGCGCATGATTCCGTCCACCACGGTCCACTTGAATGCCAGGGCCGGATTCAAGGCCTTCCATCCGGACGTGTCCTTGCCGTTGAAGAGTTGGATGGGCTTGCCTTCTTTCCACGACCCGTCGTCTTTATCGGCGATGACCGGGGCGCGCACGCCGGTCCATTTCACCAGCGACGCGGGCTGGCCTTCGGATTCCGAAGTGCCTTCGAGCTTGCCGCTCACCAGGCGGGCGTGGAAGATGCGCTTAACGCCTCGCCCGTTGGGTGCGATGGTGAAGGTCAGCTCCTCGCCATTCATATCGATGGTGGTGATCTTGTTCAGGTCGCCGCCGAAGGCGCTCACGAATTTTCCGGCGGCGCCCGGCGAGCCCACGCCGGTCAGTTCGACCCACCAGGCGCGCAACTGCGAGCCCGACGTAGTGGTGATGTCCCAACGGCCATCAAAATCAGTGGCGGCGCAAAATGCCGGCACAGCGGCCAGCAGCAGGAGTCCCGGTAGAGAACGCATAATCGATCCGCCGTTCAATCTATCACGATTGTGCGTTCACCGGTCGAATACCAGGACCATCGCGCCGGCAAAGATCAGCAACGCGCCAAGGCCTTTTCCCCAGGTCATGCGCTCGCCCAGAAACAGCGCCGCGATGGGGATGACGAACACCACACTCAGCTTGTCCAGCGGCGCCACGCGCGAGGCCTCGCCGGTTTGCAGCGCGTGGAAATAGCACAGCCACGAAGAGCCCGTGGCGATTCCGGAAAGCGTGAGGAACAGCCAGGTCCTCGGCGTGAAATGCTGCAAGGCGCCGGGCTGGCGCGTGAACCATGCCAGTAGCCATGTAAATACGATCACCACGCTGGTCCGCACGGCGGTGGCGAGGTTGGCATCCACATTGGTGACGCCGATCTTGGCCAGTACCGCGGTGAGGGCGGCGAAGATGGCGGAGAGTAACGCCCAGACAATCCAGGTCATCAGGCCCCAACGTACCATGCGCGCGCATCGCCATGCCGGCTAACTCCCCGAGACCAGGCTGTAGACGACGCGCCAGATCAGGTTGGCTCCGTCATCGGAGACCAACAGCGCGCCGTCCGGGGCGACCGCGACACCCACCGGGCGGCCGTAGACTTCGCGCTTTCCGGGGTCGGGCACAAGCCCGTTGAGAAAGGAAACCGGCGGCCCAGAGGGTTTGCCATCCTGGAACGGAACAAACGCTACCCGGTAGCCGTTGCGGGTGCGGCGGTTCCAGGAGCCATGCTCCGCGATGAAAGCGCCGTGGCGGTAGGCGGAGGGGAACTGCTGCGCTTCATAGAAAGCAAATTGGAGCGGCGCCACGTGGCCTCCCAGCAGTACGTCCGGAACGATCGCCCGGGCCACCAGATCCGGCCGCGCCGGCACACGGTCATCGACATGCGTCCCGATATAGCTGTAGGGCCAGCCATAAAATCCGCCGTCCGTTACGGCGGTGAAATAGTCGGGCGGGACATTGTCGCCGAGATTGTCGCGTTCATTCACCGACGCCCACAAACGGCCCGTTTGCGGGTTGCAGGCGATGCCCACGGCATTGCGCAGACCGCCGGCATAGACGCGCATATTCTTTCCGTCGGGATCGGCGATCAGCACCGCGGCTCGGCGGGAGTCGGACTCGATGCCGACATTGCTCTCCGAGCCGACCGAGATGTAGAGTTTGGCGCCATCGTTGCTGAAGGCGAGGGACCGCGTCCAATGCTGGTTGTAGCCCAGGCCGGGAAGATCCAGAATGTGCTCCCGGCCGCCCACGCGCTTCGACGTGGCGGGGTCGTAGCGAAAGCGCAGAACCTCATTGGTATCGGCCACGTAGACGTAGCTCTCGTGAAAGGCGATTCCGAACGGCAGATTCAGGCCGTCGGCGAACAGCTCGCGCGATTCCGCCTTCCCCTGGCGGCGCGGATCGCGCAGCACCAGCACCCGGCCCACGCCGGAGTCTGCCACAAACACATCTCCGTTGGGGGCCACAGCCAGCCAGCGGGGCTCTTCGAAGCCGCTGGCGAAAATGGAGACGGTGAATCCCGCCGGCACGTGCGGAACGAAGCCCGCGGGCAGGGGCGAGACGACCGGTGCGTTATTGACACGCAGCAAGCGGGTCACGATGCGCGTACGCCAGCCGCCGGCATTCCGCAGAAGCAGGATGGCAGCAGACCCGAACAGCACGACGATGAGAATGCGCCGCAAGGTGGAGCCGGTCATGGTTCGATCTGAAGATCCTCCTTCAATTCCACGCCGGTCAGTTGGCGCACGCGGGCCTGCTCCATCAGAAAGTGGAGCTTGCGTGCGGCGAGGCTGTACGAAATGCCTTCGGTGCGGACGTTGGAGATGCAGTTGCGTTCGGCATCATTGCGGCCGGGGCGCGGATCCCAGGTGAGATAGATGCCGAGGCTGTCCGGCGAGGTGAGGCCGGGTCGCTCGCCGATGAGCACGGCCACCTGGCGTGCGCCGAGGGCTTGGCCGATCTCATCGCCGATGGCCACGCGGGCCTGGAGTACGACGGTCAACGGAGCCAGGCGCCAAGCCTCCAGGAGCGGGAGGAGCGCATCCAGCAACGGCGCGGCGTGATGGTGCACCGCGGGCGCGGAGAGCCCGTCTGCAATTACCAGGGCCGCGTCGTAGTCGCCAGGCGAGAGCAGCGCCCGCGAGTTTGCGTCCAGCTTGCGGCCCAGGTCCGGCCGCCGGAGATAGGTGGCGCGATCCGGCGCGGCACTGTGTAGCAACAGGTGCGGCAGGCCGAGCGATGCCGCGTCCAGCTCTTCGTAAACCGCGTCGCGGGCGCGCGCGTGGTCCAGTTGAAAGCGCAGCAACTCCGCGGTGGGCAGGCTGTGGCCGCTGCGGCCCAGGGCGACGCGGGCGGGCGTGAATCGTTTCAGGAAAGCAGCCATGTGGCGGGAAAAAGCTGGGGCGCGCCGGCCAGCCAGGCTTCAAATTCGGGAGCGGGCTTTAGGCCCAGCACGCTGCGCAGGTAGAGCGCGTCATGAAAACTGGTGCTCTGGTAATGCAGCATCACATCGTCGGCGCCGGGCACGCCCATAATATAGTTGCAGCCGGCCACACCCAGCATGGTGAGCAGCGCGTCCATATCGTCCTGGTCGGCTTCGGCGTGATTGGTGTAGCAGATGTCGCAGCCCATGGGGACGCCCAGCAGTTTACCGCAGAAGTGGTCCTCCAGGCCGGCGCGGAGGATCTGTTTGCCATCGTAAAGATACTCGGGGCCGATGAAGCCCACCACGGAATTCACCAGCAGCGGGCGGTAGCGGCGGGCCACGGCGTAGGCGCGGGCTTCGCAGGTCTGCTGATCCACGCCGTGGTGGGCATTGGCGGAGAGCGCGCTTCCCTGCCCGGTTTCGAAGTACATCACGTGAGTCATGCCGGTGGCTTCGCGCGCCGCCTGGCAAGCCTCATCCAGCATGGCCAGGTGGATTCCGAACGCGGTGTTGGCCGCCTCGGTACCGGCGATGGATTGGAACACCAGGTCCACGGGCGCTTTGCGCGCCAGGGCCTGCATCTGGGTGGTGACGTGGGCGAGTACGCAGATCTGGGTGGGAATGCGGTAGCGTTCGCGAATGCGGTCGAGCATCCAGAGAATCGCCTGCACGGTGCTCACGTTGTCGCTGGCGGGGTTGACGCCGATTACGGCGTCGCCGCTGCCGCAGGAAAGCCCATCGAGGACGCTGGCGGCGATGCCCTGAAGGTCGTCGGTAGGATGGTTGGGCTGCAAGCGCGTGGAGATGCGCCCGGGGAGCCCGATGGTGGACCGGAATTGCGTGACCACGCGGCATTTCGCGCCTACGGTAACCAGATCCTGGAGGCGCATGATTTTGCTGACGGCCGCCGCCATCTCCGGGGTGAGGCCCGGCGCCAGAGCGGTGAGGCGCTCGCTGGTGGCCTCCTCGCCGAGCAGCCAATCGCGCAATTCGCCGACGGTCAAATGCGAGACGGGCGCGAAGGCGGCGGCATCGTGGGAATCGCAGATAAGGCGGGTGACTTCGTCGCTCTCGTACGGGATCAGCGGCTCGCCCAGAATGGTTTTCAAGGGCACGTCGGCAAGCTGCATCTGCGCCCGTGCGCGCTCTTCGGCGGTGGCGGCGGCGATGCCCGCCAACTGGTCGCCGGAACGCGCGGGCGAAGCCTTTGCGAGTAACTCGCGGAGGATCATGATTCGGCCGATTCCCGACGGAGAGAGACCGCCGTCTTTTCCTCCGGCGCCAGCACCAGGCAGTGCCGCGCGTGAACGGCGTAGTAGACAATGCCCAGCAGAAACCAGATGGCCGCGCCGATCACACCCTTGTTGTAATCCGGATTTCGGAAGAGCACCACCAGGGTGGCGCCCGCCACCAGCGCCGCCAGGACCGCGCCGGGAATGCCCACGGGACTGACGTAGGGCCGCGCGATATCCGGAAATCGCAAGCGCAACACGATGAACGAGGCCATTTGCAAAATGTATGCCAGCACGGCGCCGAACACCGCCATGTTCAGCAGGATGGCGCCCACAGGACTGCCCTGCGGCGTCAGGTGGATGGCCAGGGCCACTGCGAAACCCAGGGCAGACCCGGCCAGCAAGGCCCGCTGCGGGGTTTCGCGCGTGCCGTGGGTCACCGAAAGAAAAGTGGGGAAATAGCCTGCCCGCGAGAGCGAATAGATTTGCCGGCCATACGCAAAGATGATGGTGTGAAAGCTGGCGACCAGGCCGGTGCAGGCGAGCAGCGCCAGCATGCGCGTCTTCATGCCCTGCCCGAAGATGGTTTGGAATCCGAGAAACAGCGGCTCATTGGACACCGCCACTTTGGCCACTCCGGGCGCGATTCCGGCGCTCAGCACCACGGTCAAAAACGAGACGGCAATCAGGGTCACCAGTCCGTAGAGGATGCCGCGGGGCATATCGCGCGCGGGGTCGTGACTCTCTTCGGCGGCCAGCGGCAACTGCTCGATTCCCAGGTACAGCCACAGCGCGAAGGGCAGTTCCAGCAGGGTGGCCGCGCCCGGATGAGCGCCACGCGGGAAATACGGAGAGGCCCAGCGGGCCAGATCGAAATGCGGCGCCGCGCCCACCCAGAAGACCGCCAGCACCGCCAGGGCTATGGCCGTGACCACCACCGAAACATGGAAGGTCATCTCCACGCCCCACACGTTCAGCGCCACGAAGATGCCGTAGCAGAGCAGCCACCAGGCCGGTTCCCATGCGCTGGAGGTGCCGAAGATGGCGCCGAGATAGCCGCCGATCCCGACCACGATGACCGCGGGCGTGAGGATGTACTCCATATTTTCGGCGAGTCCGGTGATGTAGCCGCCCCATGGGCCCATGGCCGTGCGGGCGAAGGAATACGCGCCACCGGCGTGGGGCAAGGCCGGCGACATTTCCGCGATGGAAAAGCACAGGCCGATATACATGAAGGTCATCACCACCACGGCCAGCAACATGCCGCCGAAGCCTCCGGCGGCCATGCCGAAATTCCAGCCGAAGAAATCTCCGGAGATCACCGCGCCCACGCCCATGGCCCACAGTTGGAGGACGCGGGCGTGCCGTCGCAGGCGGCGCCGGGAAAGATACTCGGGGTCGGCCGGGGTATAGGTTGTCTTCACGAGTGCGTTGCAACCAGTTTACGCCAGCGCGCGTTATGATCAGAAAACCATGAATCGAAGCTGCCGAACGAGCCTCCTCGCGTTGTGTGCTGCCGTTGTTTTGTTCGCCCAGGGCCGGCCCGTGACTCCCGCCGACGAGGCCGCGGGCCAAGCCTGGTGGGCCCACGTCAAGGCACTGGCCGACCCCGGCATGGAGGGACGCCTCACGGGGTCGGAAGGGTATCTGCGCGCCGCGAAATACGTGGTCTCGCAATTCGACGCGGCGGGACTTCAGCCGGCGGGCGTGAATGGCTATTACCAGCCCGTGAAGTTCGACGTGACGCGCGTGATCGCCGGCAAGTCTCCGGTGCAGTTGGTGAGGCGACGGCCGCACCGAGCCGCTGGTGCTGGGGCAGGGACGCCATCCTCGGCTCTCGCGGAACACAGCCCAAAGTCGATCACCGCGCCGCTGGTGTTCATCGGCTACGGCCTCCATCTGCCGGAAGCCGAGGTACGACGATTTCGATTCGCGCGAACTGCCGATCGTCGTCGATCAAGGGCAAGATCGTAGTGTATGTCAATGGCGGCCCGGGCGATCTCTCCGCGGCGCTGAAATCCTTTGCGCGCACGTCGCCGCTAGCAGAAGGCCCTGGCCGATGCGGGCGCAGTGGGCGCGATCTCGATTCCCACGCCAAAATCGATGGACTTTCCGTGGGATCGCGTGGCCGCCAACGCGTCGCAGCCGGGCATGAGGCTGGCGGCGGATCCAAAGGACGCGGCGGTGGCAGCCCGCCATCCCGCGCTGGCGGACCTGCACCGCACCATGTTCTCGGCGACTTTCAACCCGGCCGAAGCGGAGAAGCTGTTTGCGGGCACCGGCCACACGTTTGCGGAACTGCTGGCGCTGGCCGATGCGCAAAAGCCGCTGCCGCGCTTCACGCTGAAGAAGAGCCTGGCGGCCACGGTGACGACCGAAAACAGCAGTGTGGAGTCGCCCAATATCGTGGCCAGGCTCGAGGGCTCCGATGCCGCGCTGAAGAAGGAATACGTGCTGGTCTCGGCGCACCTGGACCACCTGGGTAAGAACGGCGACACGCTGTTTCGCGGGAGCCATGGACGATGCTTCGGGGGTCGCTTCGGTGCTGGAGATCGCCAGGAGCTTCAGCCGGAATCGCGAGCGGCCGAAGCGATCCATGCTCTTCGTGATTTTCACCGGCGAGGAAAAGGGACTGCTGGGCTCGCGCTACTTCGCCGGACGTCCGACGGTGCCGGAGACGGCCATCGTCGCCGACCTCAACATGGACATGTTCATGCCGATGTTTCCGCTGAAGAAGCTGCATGTGCAGGGGCTGGCGGAATCCACGCTCGCGGCAGGAAGCGCGGGCCGTGGGCGCGCAGCACGGCATCGAGATCGCGGCCGACCCGGAGCCCGATCGCAATTCCTTCATCCGCACCGATCAATACAGCTTCGTGCTGGCCGGCGTTCCGGCGCTGGCGATGAAGTTCGGCTGGACGGCAGGGCTCGCCCGAGTACAAGGCGTGGCGGCAATGGCTGGCGCAGCGCTACCACTCGAAGGAAGACAATCTGTCGCAGCCGGTGGATACCGCGGCCGCGGCGCAGTTCGATTCCTTCCTGGCCGATCTGGCGCGCCGCGTGGCCAATAACCCCGGCCGTCCGCATTACGAAGAGGCGAGCTTCTTTCACCGCTTCGAAAAGTAGGCCGCCGGGGTGCAGGCTCGCAATAGCTAATCGATGGTGAAGCGCATCGCCTCGAAATCCAGCAAAAAGCCAACACCCAACGCGTCGATTCCCATCCAGCCGTCCCAATATCGTCTGTCGGCATCCGACACAGGCACAAAATTTGCCTGTTTCATATTCAGCCGCCGGCTCAAAACATCGACCCACAGTTCGGGTAGCTGCTCGATTTTGCGGCTCACGATCTTGCGGCCGACGCCTGCCTCTTTTTGCCGGGCATGTTTCATTCCCGATACCTCTTCAGAGCTCAGCGCGGCACGGAACGATGGGTAGAACTCGCTGGAAAACGCCCCCGTATCGACCACCAACTGCAACCGGCGCTCTCCATGGGAAACTTCCACCACCGGGTTCAAGCTGTCGAAAAACAGGTTCGGTTCTTCTCCAGGGCCGTCAACCGCGGTTTCCGGCGGGTGGATGCGAACCGTGCCATCGCGCGAGATCCCAACCCGGCCAAGCGCGCGAATGGCCGGAAGCCCGAGGAAGCCGCGCATTCGCAGATGCAGCGGGGCGAGATACATGGCCCTGTCCGTGAATACCAGAAAGACCACGTTGCGGATGTGGGCACCGCCCATCGCCAGGTCGGCGCACGCTACACGTACCGGATTATTGTTTTCGGTCACGCCCGCGACGGTCGCCTGCGAATCGCGAATCGAAAGCCCCAAACGCCTGGCTTCCGATTCGGAAACCGCGGAAAAGTTGGCGCCGGTATCGAAGACCAACTGGGTGCCCACGCCGTTCACCTGAACCGGGACATCCCACGAGCCCAGCCGGTTGCGTGCCGCCTGGATAGACCGTTCTTCGAGATTCTCGACGCTTTCGGGAGGGACATCGCGGAGCGAAGCGATAAGTGGATCGGCGTCCGGCGAGCTTCGCATCGCTTCGGCGTACCAGCCCATTCGCACGCATGCAGCGGAAATCTCCTGTTGTGCCTGGCGCGCCAGTTCCGGAGCCGGGTTTGTCGCAAGGAACTCCCGGAGCAGGCCGACACCCTCCTCTTCGCGGCCAAATCGGCTGGCCACCACGCCTCGATAAAAGAGAGTCTCGGAAGTACTGGCACCCGAATGCGGTAACTCGCGCCGAAGCTCGAAGAAGCGCTTGTCTTGCGTGAGTTGGCGAAGCGGCTCCAGGTCTGCCGCCACCAGCGTGGAACAGACCAGCAGCAGACCTGCCTTCCGGATCGCGATTGCGTGAATCGATGGCACCCTCATGGACTCACAATCTAGCAAAAAAAAGTTCGAGGTTCCCGTGGACACCGCGGCCGCAGATCAGGTTTAAGATCGAGAAATGCCCGTCTCCGTCAATTTACAGACTGTTCACCCCCGCAAGTTGGCCGCGGTGCGGCGCGAGGTCGCGCCGGGCGCGGTTGGTTCGGCGTGGAGGCCGGCCCTGGACAAGGTCTGGGAGTTCCTTCGCAGTCAGGCAGGCCTGCGGACCGATGGCCACAACGTTTTTCTCTACCATCACCCGACACAGCCGGACGCGCCGATACGGTGCGACTTCGGTGTCGAGGTCACACGCAAATTTGCAACTGCGGGCGAGGTGTATGCGACCGAAACGCCGGGGGGCGAGGCGGCCGTGGCCATCCACCGCGGCCCGTACAATCGCATGAACGAGACGCACGACGCAATAAGAAAATGGATGACGGCGAATCGGAGAGAATCCGACGGGCATTCGTGGGAGATCTATGGAGATCCGACACCGGACCCGAGCGACACTGAGACGACGGTGGTGTACCTCTTAAAGTAGCCTTCGCGCGCCGATGTACACTTTTAGGCAATGACGACCCTCGTCCGTGCGGCAGTCAAGTCCGCCGCAGCCTGAAAGCTGCCCCACAGTTCTACAGTTCTACCTGCCGACGCGGGTCGCGGAACCTATAGCCAGTTTCCAGCTTTGAAAACCGGTGCCACCCAATTCCAAATTGGTTTTCAGATACTTCAGCCTGGTGGTGGCGGAGGAGGTAGTCTGGAAGCGGTCCGCGTAGTAGTAAGGCGGTGTCGATTGGTATTGCAGGGTCGCCCTCACCATGAAGCGGGCGGCCTCCACGCCTGCGGGCACAGTTACCTCGTACGCCACTATCGAAGTGCCGGTCCCGTTGGTGTATGCGGGATCGCCATCGATCTCCTCGGGCCGGGTGGCGTTCAGGAAATACTCGGGGATCGTGACTCCCGGCGGACCGTCATGCCGGTACCCGGAGGGCAGCAAACGGTTGTCCTTCACGATTTCGTCGCGTTGCAGGAAACTGGTGGTGAATTTGCCGCGTGCGTTCTTCGTCAGTTCCTCGTAGATCTGGACTTCGCCGGGTGAATCGATTTTGGAATGAGTTCCGCCATAATAGTGCGGCTGAAAGCTCCCGTCCTTGAAGTACTCGGTGGGGAGAACGGTGCCATCGGCATCGACGATTTCACCATTCGAATTCGTCTTACCGGATGCGAAGATGGGGGTGCCGTCCTGATAGACCACGAACTCCAGAAACGCCCGGCGGAAGCCTACTCCACTGGGCAAACGGTGCCCCGTGAGATTCTCCACCATAACCTGCGCGGTAAGTTTGCCGTTCCGGACCGCAAGCTCGGGGATCGTTACCTTGGCGCAGTTACTGGCGGCCTGCTGCCCGATGTTGGCAATGGTGGCGCTCAGGTCCGTAGTTAGTCCCGACATATAGTCCTTCAGGCGAACGCCGAGGATGTAGTTATTGCCGCCTTCGTTCACGAACTGATCGAACATCTGAAGCAAAATGCCGTTTAATCCCAGGAATTCGTGCCGGTGATAACCTTCCTGGCGGAATCTCACGTTCAGGTCCGCCGGGGAAGCCATGTGATCGGAGAACGGGTAAGTGGTGTCCTGGACGGTAGCGATACGCGTCTGAATCACGGGAACCTTGAGTGCCGAAGCGGTGTTCTCATAGCCCGTGGGCATGTGGCAATCCTGGCAGCTTTTGGCTTTGGGGCCAGCGCCGTACTCGTTCTGGAAATCGCTGTTCAGCCATTCCAGGTAAGTAGCCTGCTCCACGCTGGTGCATCCGGGCGCGCCGGCGGCCGCGCCGCATCCCGGTTTGTCCATGATGGGAAGGTTAATCGTATGGCAGGCGCCGCACATCCTGGAACTCTTGAGGAATTCCGAACCTTGCGGCTCCACTCCCAAGCCGGTTTTCATTGGATATTGAGTAATCTCCGCGGTCTTGAACGGACCGTTCAGTTTGCCCACCGGTTCGGTTTCGAAGTTGCCGTTGATGGTGTGACTCAGGAAGTAACCCAGGCTCTCATCGGCCGGCGGCTTCATGCGATGACAGACCATGCAACTGATTCCGTCGCGGGCCAATCCGCCGTATTGAAAGTTCGGGTCGGCGGGATTCCGCAGGAAAATCCAATTGGCATCGAAGCCCGGGACCGCGCCGGGTGTGGGATTCACGGCGCCGAGCGTAGCCGGGTCTATGCCATGGTCCAGATAATAGCTTTTTAGTCCCATGGCACCGTGGCAGTTCAGGCAGGTGTCAGTGATCTTCTGTTTCTGTGGGGGAAAGTTCGCGATCTCGCTTTCGAACTGCGCGAAGAAGACCGGATCGCGCCCCGCCAGCCCCATCGGCGACCAGCGCCATTCCCCATACTCCGAGACGTTGATGTTCGCCGAAGCCTCCGTGGTGCCGGGCGGATAGACCACCATACTCGGACCGAACGCCGAAGTTGTCGCCTTGGGGAATCCGCTGTGGCAACCGGTGCACTGGTCCGACGTCAGATACGGCGGCATGTGGCCCTCCGGACCGGCTAACATTTTGTCCCACGGTTCCGGCGGAAACGTCTGGAGGAAACCCGGAACGTCCGATGAAGCCGGACCGGGGTGGACAACATGCAAGGTGCTCAACTCCATGTTCTTGTTGTGGGCGCTTTCCAGGTGCAGCAGCGGCCGGGTCAGCACGACCATGCAATCCTTGCAGATCCCCAGATACTTCTCGTAAGTCTGTTGCCATCCGGGCGCCATCCAGGAATTGTCTACCCGGTAAGCGATGGGCCATTCTCCTTCCGTCCCGGCATAGCCCTCCATGTTAGTGAGGCTGGTGAAGGTGGATTCCTTTTCCGCGGACGCGTGGCATCGCAGGCAGTAAAGGCCGTAACCGGCGTTGGGGTACTGATAGGAATCGTTGAAGTTCATGGGCGAAAACGTGGGGTTGTTCCAGACCTCTCCCCAGAACCAGCCGTCGTGAGACGCCTTGGAATTCTTGATCATGAACACCCAGTCGCCGGGGGAACCCGGCGGTTTGCCGCCGTACAAATCCCACCATGGCTGGGCCGGCGGCATATATTGTTCCTTGACGATCACGGCGCCATCCGCGATGGCCCCCTGGCGTCCGCCCAGGAGCCAGTCCCGGACTTCCCTGGAGTAATAGATCCGCACAGACATGTGCGTGCCGTAGTTGACCTGGTTGAGGAACGGTCCGGAATCGCGGACGCCCACATCCACGCACCAGCCTAATGACCGGTATTTGAGGGATCCGAAATAGCCAAGCAGGCGGCGCTCAAAGTCCGCCGGCTCACCAGGCGGCAGGTTCGCTGGAATCTTAAGCTCCGCCGGAACATCCTGCGCCAATGGGCATGGATTCTTACTCCCTACGCCCTGAGCGGCAAGTAAGCCGTTAAAAACCAGAATAAGCAGGCAGGGTGCGATCGGCCGGTGAGTGCGCATACGAGATTGGTCCAACGATACATGCCCCTGGTGCGGTGAGTCAATCAGGGTAATTGCGGTCTGAACGTCTATTTGAGGGCAGTGAAGGGCGCGGTATACAATGACTCCATCCGGGGAATCCAGTCTAAAGGACGAAATACACATGGCGACGGAAAAGCCGGAAGAGATCCGGATCGGCGGGATAGCGATTCGATTTCTGGTGGAGGGCTGCGCATCGGGCGGTTCGGTGGCGGTCTTCGAGTTTGATGTCGCAGCCGGAGGGAAGGTGCCGGCCGCGCACAGTCACGATGCCTATGAAGAGACGATCTACGGCCTGGCGGGCGTACTGACCATGACGGTGGACGGGCGCCGCAGTGAGATCGGTCCTGGCGGCGTGCTTTGCATACCTCGTGGAGCGGTCCACCGGTTCGACAATTTTCACGCGGTGGACGCGAAGATGCTGGCGATCGTCACTCCCGGCATCCTCGGGCCGGACTACTTCCGCGAAATTGCGGTGGTCCTCAAGGCCGCGGCAGGCGGCCCGCCGGACCTCGCTGCGATCGCCGCGGTGATGCGGCGCCACGGCCTGACGCCGGCACCGTAAACTCGCAGGGTGAACATCCGTTTCATCCCGACGATTGCGCTTGCTGACGCGCGCGTCTCCGATCGGCGCCACGGGCGTCAGCAAGAACAAGCGGAAGCTGGAGTATGATTCACGAAGTGAACCCTGGGAAACCGGCGGAGCCCGGCGCGTTGGGTATCGTCTGCCTGAAGCGCTTCTGGGCGCAAAAGATCGCCGCGCGCAACGGGAATCCGCATCCGGCAACCTCCGAGGACCTGCGGGCCGAGCACGTGCTGTTGGCGGGTTTGAAGCTGGGCGTACGGGAAACGACGGACTTTCTGATGGCGGGGCCGCCGGCATTCGAAGAGTTCGAGGCGTGGGTGCTCATGAAGAACGGAGGCGCGATTGAGCCGGCGCGCGTGGCGCGGTTGAACGGCGCGCTGCGCGGAGACAACTCGTTCGCGCTGGAGAGCATTCAGCCGGATCCGGTGCTCTCTCCGGCGGACCTGGCGTTTTGGGAGGAACACGGCTACGTGCTGGTCAAGCAGGCTGTGAGCGGTGACTTATGCCGGGCCGCGGTGGAGGCGATCTTCAGTTATGCGGGCATGTCGATGGAGCGGCCTGACTCCTGGTACGGGGCGGGCCTGTGGATTCCGCTGGCACACCACGCGGCGCTGTGGGCGAACCGGAGTTCGGCTCGCATCCATACGGCCTTCGCCCAAATCTGGGGCCGCAGCGATCTCTGGATCAACGTCGATGTTTGCGGAGTGAATCCGCCGCTGCGCGCGGGATACGCTTTTCAGGGCACTCCGCTGCATTGGGATATGACCCTGGCGCCGCCAGTGCGGTTTGGTACCCAGGCGATGCTGTACCTCACCGATACCGCTGCCCATCAAGGCGCGTTTCGTTGTGTCCCTGGTTTTCACCGGCAGCTTGCAGGGTGGCTGCGGGAGATGCCCGCCGGGGCGGACCCGCGCGCCATTGCGGCAACAGAGTTGCAGGCGATTCCGATCGCAGGACGCGCGGGCGACTTGATCATCTGGCACCAGGCGCTGCCGCACGGTGCGACACCGAATGCGGGCACGTTGCCACGGGTGGTGCAATATCTCAATATGTTCCCGAGCCAGCATGACATCAACGTCACGTGGCTTTGACAAGGTGTCACTCGCCCAAAACATCGTCTCTTGCTTTTCTACCACTTACCTATGGCGCGAAAAATGCAAGAAACCCGCCGGCATGGCCGATAAAACCAGGGTCCTGATTGCCGACGACAACCCGCTATTTCAATCCGTCCTGCAAAGCATGTTATCGAGTTGGGGGTACGAGGTAATCGTGGCGAGCGATGGCGTCGAGGCATACTCTTTGCTCATGGCCGACGACGCTCCGCGACTGGCCATTCTCGATTCCAACCTGTCCGGGATTAGCGCAGTTGAGGTTTGCCGCCGTATCCGCGCCGCAAATCAGCTCCACTACACCTATCTGCTGCTGCTGACCGCGCATGGGCCGGTCGAAGACCTGGTGGCCGCCATGGATGCGGGGGCCGACGACTATATCACGCGTCCCTTTCACTCCCAGGAGTTCAGGGCGCGGCTGCAGGTGGGAAATCGCATTGTGAAGTTGCACGAGCGGCTGATTTGCGTCCACCACGACCTATACGAGCAGGCTACGCACGACAGCCTGACCGGCCTGTGGAACCGCACGGCAATCATCCGGATCCTGGACAGCGAAATCGCTCGCGCTACGCGCGGCGGCACGGGAGTCGCGGTGATTATGGCCGACATTGACCACTTCAAACAGGTGAACGACCATTACGGTCACATGGCCGGCGACAAAGTGCTTCGCGAGGCCACGCACCGCATGAGTTCCATGCTGCGCAAATACGATTCGATGGGAAGGTTCGGCGGCGAGGAGTTCCTGATAGTCATACCCGGCTGCCAGCCGGATGCCAGCCTTGCGGTGGCCGAGCGGCTAAGGGAAGTTGTGGCATGCCAGCCTTTCCTTGTGAACGAGGCCGTATGCACGGCCACCTGCAGTTTCGGGCTGGCGTGGAGCGACTGCCGCGAAAATGTGGATGCCACCCAACTGCTGCGCGAAGCGGATGTCTCCCTATACAGCGCCAAGCGCCGCGGGCGCAATCGTGTGGAATCCTCAATGTCCGCTAGCGTGGCGTAGACTTGTGGCGCCGCCCGCGGTTAGGGACGCGGCGCACAAGGCAGGATCGCATAGAACCTGCTACCGCCGCCTAAGACGCTTTCGACGCCGACACTCCCTCCCTGGGCCTCCACAATTCGCTTGGTGATCACCAGACCGAGGCCGGTGCCGGCCTGGGCTTTCTCGCTGGGCCCCAATTGTCCGAACTCCGAAAACAGGCGTGGGAGGTCTTCGGGGCTGATGCCAATGCCATTGTCTTCCACCAGAATCCGATAACCTTCGGCGCCTTCGCGGCGCACGTCTACGATGATGCAGCCGCCTTCGGCAGTGAATTTGACGGCGTTGGAAAGATAGTTGAGGATTACCTGGCGCAAGCGCGCCGGATCTGCCTGGACGCTGACCAGGCCGGGATCCGTTTGCACCCGCACCTCCAGCCTTTTGGCCGCGGCCAGACTCCTCATACTGTCCACGGCGGAGCCCACGTGCCCGGCGGGCGAGATCTCCTGGTAATGGAAATCCATCTTACCGGCCTCGATCTTGGTCAAATCGAGGACGTGATTGATCAGCGCCAGCAGGTGATTGGAACAGGAAAGCACGTCCGAGAGGCAATCTTTCTGGTCCGGGGTCAGAACGCCTACCGCGCCATCATGCAGGAGTTGCGAAAAGCCAATGATGCCGTTGAGCGGCGTGCGTAACTCATGAGACACGCTGGCGAGGAAACGGCTCTTGGCCAGGCTGGCCTCGTGGGCCTGGCAGAGCGCCTGAGTCAACTCTTTTTCGGTGCGCCGGAGGGCTGCGTTGGATTCACGCAGTTCGTCGGCCTGCTGCGCCAGGATATCGCTCACCAGGGTGTCCCACGACGCGCCGAGTTCGACGCCGAGGCGGTGTTCCGCGTCCTGCTGCTTTTGATAACGAATGGTTCCGTGGATTTCACGGCCATTCCAGCCGATGCGCACGCGCGGACCACCGGTGAAAGGCCGATCGAGAACGAACTGCATGCCGCGGCGGGAAATATCGCGAATGCGCGCCTGCCAGACCTGGTCCGGCATTCCGGGCGAAGACAACAGCGCCGGCTGATTCACGATGAACCGGCGATCGCTTCTCTTGGTTTCCGTTCTCGCTGCCGCCGCGGCGCTACCGGCCGATGGGCGCATCTCTATTACCATCCGTTCACCTCGGCTTCGTGCAACAGCACGATCAGGTCCACATGACTCGACCGGCAAAGTGGTTCAAAAACAGGAAGCACACTGCGGCCCACCGCCGGCCGGCGTGACACTCTGTCAGTTAACCTTGGACAACCTGGCATCCGCGGGGCTCATGGCGCAGCCGCGAACAACGTACGGCGCCGCGATTTCAGCGGGTTAGATTCGCGGTGCGAATGGCGACACAGTTGCCAAAGAGAATGCGCAATGCGACGCTTCCTCTCAAACGCCCGGCTTTTCGCCAGTTGCGCCGCCTTCAGTCTCTTGCTGACGGTGGGAACGGCATTCGCCGACAATTCGAAAATATCTCCGGATCTCCAGCCGCTGCTGGCGAACCCCAACAACACTATTCCCGTCATCGTGCAATACCAGCCTCAGTCCACCGGTCTGCTGGGCGGTTTGCTTGGCGGCGTAACCAATCTATTGAACGGCGTGCTCGACACGGTGTTTACCCTGCTGAACGCGGGAACGGCTATTCTGCACCCAGTAGACATCATCAACCTGTCGAACCAGGCGAATGTCACTTATGTTTCGCTGGACCGGCCGGTGGCGGGCTCTCTGGACTATACCGCCGCGGCGGTGAATGCGCAGTACGCCTGGAACCTGGGACTCGACGGCACGGGCGTAGGCATCGCCATCATCGACAGCGGCGTATACTCCCACCCCGATCTCACCAACGCCAGCGGTTCGCAATCGCGCATCGTCTACCGTGAGAGCTTTGTCGGCGGCATACAGAATGACGATTACGGACACGGCACGCACGTTGCCGGTATCGCGGCGGGGAACGGCAGCTCTTCGGATGCCGCAGGCTCGTTCCGCGTCTTCAAAGGCATCGCGCCCAACGCGAATGTGATCGACCTGCGTGTGCTGGATGCCAACGGCAGCAGCAGCGATAGCACCGTGATCAAGGCCATCCAGGAGGCGGTGACGCTCAAGAACAAGTACAACATCCGGGTGATCAACCTCTCCCTGGGCCGGCCGATCTACGAAAGCTGCAGCCGCGACCCGCTGTGCCAGGCCGTGGAAGCAGCGTGGGCGAAGGGCATCGTGGTGGTGACGGCGGCGGGTAATGACGGACGCAACGGGTACGCCACAATCCTTTCACCGGGCAACAGCCCTCATGCGATTACCGTGGGCTGCATGAAAACCATGGCGACTTACACCCGGACAGACGATTTGATTGCCAGTTATAGCTCCAAAGGTCCGACTTATATCGATCTTACAGTCAAGCCGGACTTAGTTGCGCCCGGCAACCTGGTGGATTCTCTGCTGGCGCCCGGATCGACGCTGGCCGCGGAGTACCCGGGCAACGTGGTGCCGCCTTCGCAATACACCACGGCCAGTAACCCCGGCCCCGCCAGATACATGCAACTGAGCGGCACCAGCATGGCGACGCCGGTGGTATCGGGGACGGTCGCCCTGATGTTACAGAAGAATCCCAGTCTGAGTCCCGATACTATCAAAGCGCGGCTGATGAAATCGGCATCCAAGAACTTCCCGGCCATGAGCACGGCGGTGGACCCCACCACGGGGGCGACTTATACCGATACTTACGATATGTTCACGGTCGGCGCGGGATATCTGAACGTAGAGGCGGCGCTGCAGAGTAACGACACGGTATATACCTCGGCCGCTTCGCCAAGCGTAACTTACATCCCGCTAATGAACCTGGCATTGCTGTTGCCGAACTTTGGAGAGACCTGGTGGGCGACGCCGGCAACATCCACCTCGGCCGTCTGGGGATCCACGGTCCTCCAACCGGCCGCCAGTTCGGCGGTATGGGGCAGTTCGGCGGTGTGGGGCAGTTCGGCGGTATGGGGCAGTTCGGCAGTATGGGGCAGCTCGGCGGTATGGGGCAGTTCGGCGGTGTGGGGCAGCTCCATGGCGCATGGGGAAAACTGATATGCAACCCCTCCCCGTTGCGATACCCGATACGCCCGTGCTGTACGCGTCGCTGGTTTGGGGAACCCTGGAACGGCTCCGGGGCGAAGTGGGAGTCGAGTGGCTGGAGGAACAGGCAGGGACGAAAGACGAAGCCCATCCGGCGCTGCAGTAGCAGGTGCTTGTCCGGCATCATCACGGTTTGGGCCGCTTGCTGACGCGCGCGTCTCGGACCGGAGCCACGAGCGTCAGCGAGAGCAGGCACGCGGACCCTTTACGGGGTCCGCGTTTTTCATTTGCGGCACTATCTTTGGTTAGCGATTCTTTGATTACCTCCGCCCCTGCCGTACCTTAACCGTCGCGGTACCCCGGTAGTAGAGCTGTACCTTGATACTTTCCGGCCCAAATCGCATATTGGCATCAGTTAGTTTTTCGCACTCAAAGGGAAAAAGATGCAGCGAGACACGTATCCTGATAACGATGCGGCCATCTCAAGCGAGGGTTGTTGCTCGTTTCTAGGTTTGAACGCGGTCATTCGAAGCAACCCCATGCGGCAGTTGATGCGCGTGGTCGAGCGGATCGCCAAGAGCAACGCGGCTGTCCTGATCACGGGCGAAACCGGCAGCGGCAAAGAAGTGGTGGCGCGCGCGGTGCACCATCATTCGCTCCGCTGCGCGCGTCCGTGGGTGGACGTAAACTGCGCCGCCCTGCCGGATCACCTGCTGGAAAGCGAACTGTTCGGGCACGAGCGAGGCGCATTCAGCGGGGCGGATTCCATGAAACAGGGGCTCTTCGAAGTAGCCAACTCCGGCACGCTGTTTCTGGACGAAGTGGGCGAGCTGGACCTGAAGATGCAGGTCAAGCTGCTGCGCGTGCTGGACGGCACTCCGTACTACCGTTTGGGAGGCACACGTAAAGTAGCGGTGGACGTGCGGATTATCGCGGCCACCAACGTGGATCTGCGCGAAGCCGTGGAGAAGGGCGCTTTCCGGCGCGACCTCTACCATCGACTGGACCAGGCCCATCTGGAAGTTCCGCCGCTGCGCGTCCGCGGTGGAAGACATCGAAGCCCTCTCGCGATTCTTTCTCGGCAAAGAGGCGCCGCACCTGACCTTCACTCCCGGCGCCATGCAGGCCCTGCGCGGCCACTCCTGGCCGGGCAACGTGCGCGAACTGCGCAATGCCGTAGTGAAGGCGGCGCTGGTGGCCGAAGGAAGAGCAATCGATCTGGGCGATCTCCCCGCCGGACTCGGCAGTGAGCCCGGCGGGCGCATGACCGCTCCGCGCACCCTGGACGAACTGGAACAGCAGGCCATTTTCGACGCGCTCTCCGAGACTGGCGGACGGCAGGACCGCGCGGCTCAGATACTGGGGATTTCGCAACGCACCCTGATACGCAAGCTGAAGTTGTACGCCGGCCCGGAAGGGCGCCGGGGCGCGGTGCAACTGGAGCCCTGCGGGGCCGGAGAGGTGATCTAAATGAACATGTCGCTTCCTTCGCGCGCCTACATCGCCTTCGTCTGCACGCTGGGACTGGCATGCCTGCTCTCCGCGGGCTGGGAGATGCAGCACCCGTTGCGATTCGCCTGCTACTTGCTGATCTGCATGGTGGCTTCGGCCCTGAAGGTCAATCTGCCTGGCATCCTGGGCACGATGTCCGTCAACTTCCTGTTTATTCTGGTCGGCATTCTGGATTTGGGCGCGGGGCAGACCATCGTTATCGGATGCGTGGGCGCGCTGGTGCAGTGCATCTGGAAACCCAAGAGCCAGATCCGCCCGGTACAGGCCGGTTTCAGCGTCATGAATATCGCGGTGGCGGTGTTCGGGGCTTACTACCTTTACCACTGGCCTTTGGCGCAGCGGCTCAGCGCAGGGACTCCGCTGCTGCTGATCGCAGCCTCGCTGGTGTATTTCGTGCTGAACACGACGGGCGTGGCCGGCGTCGTCGCACTTACCGAGCATAAGTCAGTAATCGACACCTGGCGCAAATGTTACTTCTGGTCGTTTCCGTTTTACCTGCTGGGCGCATCGGTGGCGTGGGTGCTGGGCGTACTTACGGAGCACGGCCACTCGCAAAGCATCCTGTTGCTGCTGCCGGTGGTCTACGTGATCTACCGTTCTTACCGCATGTACCTTTGTCATCTGGAGGACGAAAAGAAGCACGTGGAGGAGATGGCCGCGCTGCACCTGAGAACAATTGAAGCGCTGGCCCTGGCAATCGACGCCAAGGACCATACCACCCACGAGCATTTGAGCCGCGTGCGCACCTACGCCGTCGAACTTGCCCAGGAGATGAACCTCGCCCCCAGGGAACTGGAAGCCCTGCGAGCGGCGGCCCTGCTGCACGATATCGGCAAGCTGGCAGTTCCGGAGCACATCATCTCCAAGCCCGGCAAACTCACTCCTGAAGAGTTTGAGAAGATGAAAATCCATCCCGTGGTGGGCGCCGAGATTCTGGAGCGAGTGGAGTTCCCGTATCCGGTGGTGCCCATTGTGCGCAGCCATCACGAGAAGTGGGACGGCAGCGGATACCCCGACGGCCTGCGGGGCGAAGAGATCCCCATCGGCGCACGGATTCTCTCCGCCGTGGATTGCCTGGACGCGCTGGCGTCGGACCGGCAATATCGCCGCGCCCTGCCTCTGGACCAGGCCATGGCGGAAGTGGCCAAGCTGGCGGGCAAGAGTTTCGACCCGGAGGTAGTGGCGCTGCTGGAGAAGCGCTACATCGAACTGGAAAAGAAGGCCACCAGTCAGAACAAGCCCATGGCGCGGCTCTCGACCGACATGGTAGTGGAGCGCGGGCACGCACCCGACGCGGGCTTCGAAGTATCGGAACCGGCCGTCCCCACGTGCGCCCGGGAATTCGAATTTCTGGATTCGATTGTGGCCGCCCGGCTGGAGGCGCAACTGCTTTTCGAACTCACCCAGGATCTGGGCAGCTCGCTGAGCCTGGATGAGACCCTTTCGGTGGTAGCCACGCGCCTGAAGCGAATGGTGCCGTTCGATGCGATTGCAGTGTACGTGTGCAGGGAAGGCCGGTTGCACCCCGAGTACGTCAACGGGGAGAGCTTCCGCTTCCTCTCTTCACTGCAGATTCCGGTGGGACAGGGCCTTTCCGGTTGGGTGGCGCAGACCGGGCGCACGGTTCTGAACGGCAATCCGGCGGTGGAATCCGGGTATCTCGACGATCCCAGCAAGTTCACCACACTCCGTTCGGCGGTGGCCGTCCCACTGGTGGGGCTCAACGGGACGCTGGGGGTGATGACGCTCTACCAGACGGATCGCGATGCATTTTCGAGCGACCACGTGCGGGTTCTGCAGGCCATCAGCTCCAAAGTTTCGCTGGCCATGGAAAACGCCATGAAATATCGCCAGGCGGAGACGCGGGCGACCACCGACTTTCTCACCGAACTGCCCAATGCCCGCTCGCTCTTTCTGCGCCTGGACAGCGAACTGGCGCGATGCAAACGCACGAACGAGCCGCTGACCGTGCTGGTGTGCGACCTGGACGGATTCAAGCAGGTGAACGACCGCTTCGGGCACATTGTGGGTAACAAAGTGCTGCGCGCGGTGGGCGGGGCGCTGCGGGAAAGCTGCCGCGAGTACGATTACGTGGCGCGCATGGGCGGCGACGAATTTGTGCTGGTGCTTCCGGCCAGCGATTGCGAGAGCATGCAGCGGCGCATCGGCGAGCTACGCGATATTGGCGCCCGCGCGGGCTGTGAAGTGGCGGGCCTGGACGCCATGAGCATCAGCATCGGCGAAGCGTTCTTTCCTTCGGACGGCGCCGACGCCGAGCAACTGCTGGCCGAAGCCGATCGCCGCATGTACCGGGCCAAGCGCGCTGCCCGGCTTCGTCCGGAAGCGCCGCTGCTGATGACCGCCCGTTGAGCAGGGGAAGCAACATGCGGGGAATACTGCCCAAGATCGCAAGGCAAGCCGGCGGGCTGGCGTTAACGGCCCTCCTCGGCGGATTTCTGGCCGCGGTCATGGTGCGCCACAGTCCCGGGTTCGAGGCCGATGAGCGCGATCTGGATGCGCGCCTCAGCGTGGAGACCCGCGCCGGCATCCGCGCGGAGCATGCCGCGCAGCGCGATGTGCTGCGCTTCTACGTGCGGCAGATGGGCGCGGCGCTGCACGGCGATTTTGGAATTTCGGCGTCGCTGGAGCGGCCCATCGGCGAATTGATTGCCGAGCGCCTGCCGGTGACGCTCGAACTGATGGCGTACGGTGTGTGCGGCGGATGGGCGGTGGCGTTCGGGCTGGCGCTGGCTTCGGTGTTGTGGCCGGCGGTGGGACGCCTGGCCGGGGCGGCGTCCACGTGTACGCTGTGCCTGCCATCGGCGGCGATGGCGGTGCTGGTTTTCGTGGCCGGCGGTCCGGTGCGCGCCATCATCGCGCTGGTGCTGTTTCCTCGCCTCTACGACACGCTGCGCAATTTGCTCCAGGATGCCTGCCGGCGTCCTCACATCCTTACCGCGCGGGCGAAAGGTGTGGGGCCTGGCGCCATTCTGCTGCGTCACGTGATGCCGGTATGCGGTCCGGAAATGCTGGCGCTGGCGGGCGTCTCGGGCATCATGGCGTTCGGCGCGGCCATCCCGGTGGAGACACTGTGCGATCTTCCGGGCATTGGCCAACTGGCATGGAAGGCCGCGATTGCGCGGGACCTGCCGCTGCTGGTGGTGCTCACGCTACTGATTACGTTGCTGACGCAGGCGTGCAATGCGGCTGCCGATTGGGTGACGGCATGAGCAAGCCTGTGCGGCGGCGGTTCCGTCGGACGCTTGCGTCCGCGATGCTGGGCCTGATTCTCGCCCTGAGCCTTTGGCCGGGGCTCTCCTATTCACGGCAAAATCGCGAGTTTGCCACCGCCGCGCCGTCGGCACGCTTCCCGCTGGGCACGGACGAGTTGGGGCGCGACCGTTTGACGCGCCTGCTCTTCGCCACCCGCATTTCGCTGCTGCTTTCCGCGGCGGCCGCGGCGCTGGCGATACTGCTGGCATTTCTGGTTGGCGGGATCGCGGGGTATGCCGGCGGATGGTGCGACCGCGGCATCGTGCGCGCGCTGGATCTGATGCTGTCGCTGCCGTGGCTGTTTCTGCTGCTGGCGGTACGCGCATTGCTGCCTTTGAACGTCTCGCCCCTGGGTTCGCTGCTGGTGACCTATGCGTTGCTGGCGGCTTTGGGCTGGGCGGCTCCCGCCCGCGTGGTGCGCGCCGGGGTTCGCAAATTCCGGGATTCGGATTTCGTGCTGCGGGCGCGCGCCGAAGGCTGCGCCGAGTGGCGCCTGCTGGCGCGGCACATTCTGCCCAACCTGAAGCCCGTGCTGGTGGCGCAGTTCTGGACGGCGATTCCGATTTTCATTCTCGCGGAGGCCAACCTGGGCTTTCTGGGGCTCAGCGCAGGCGAGCCGTTTCCCACCTGGGGAACGCTGCTGCGCGAATTGCAAAGTCCACTGCTGCGGCCGGAAGCGTTCGCGCCCGCCGCTGCCATGGCTTTATCGCTGCTCTGCTTCAGACTGATCACGCCCTTCGGAGGTTCCCAAGTATGATTCGCCGTTTTCTACTTGTTTCGGCTTTCGCCGCCGCAGCCCTGGCGCAATCCGGCGGGGAACTGCGATTCTGCCTGCGCGCCGATCCGAAAACGTTCGACCCCCTGCAGGTGGAGGACGACAATTCCGAAGCGGTCCGCTACATCACCGGCGGGGTTCTGATTCGCGTCGACCGCAAAACGCAGGAGTTGATTCCCGAACTGGCGCAGTCCTGGAAGGTAGACCAGCAGGGCCGCCGCATCGCGTTCCAACTTCGGCGAGGGCGTGTTTTTCTCCGACGGCACGCCGTTCACCGCGGACGACGTAGCGTACACCATGACGCGCCTGATGGACCCCAAGCTCCACTCGGCCACCGCCGACCCGTTCCGGTCGAGCAACGCCGCGCCGCAGATCGCGGTGAGCGGCGCCGGTACCGTTGCCATTACTTTCGGCGCGCCCGTTTCCGGCCTGGAACGCCTGTTCGACCAGGTGGCGATACTCTCGCGCGACTCGCCCAAAAAACTCGGGGCCGTGCTGGGACCTTTTTACGTCGCCGACTATAAGCCGGGAGTCGAAGTGCTGCTGGCGCGCAATCCGAACTACTGGAAATTCGATTCCGCGGGCAAGCGGCTGCCCTACCTGGACCGGATTCACCTGGAGATCCAGCAGAATCGCGACATGGAGCTGATTCGCTTCCGGCGCGGCGAACTCGACCTGATCAATTCGGTGGATCCCGACGTCTTCGAACAGCTTGCGCGGCAAACGCCGGGCTCGGTGGCGGACGCGGGGGCATCGCTGGAATCGGAGATGATGTGGTTCAACCAGTCGCCCTCCGCGCCGCTGCCGGCGTATAAGAAGGCCTGGTTCGCGTCGCAGGATTTCCGCCGGGCGATTTCCGAAGCGATCAATCGGGCCGACCTGTGCAAAGTGGTTTACAAAGGCCACGCCGAGCCTGCCGCGGGGCCGGTATCGCCCGCCAATCGATTCTGGGTGAACAGCGGGCTGACGCCCCATCCCTTCGATGTGGCATCGGCGCAACGGCGGCTGCGGACGGCCGGATTCGCCAGCCGCGGCGGCGTACTTTTCGACAGGGAAGGTCACGCGGTGGAGTTTTCGATCCTGACCAACGCCGGCAACAAATCGCGCGAACGTATTGCCGCCATGATCCAGCAGGACCTGCAGGCGATCGGCATCCGGCTGAACGTGGTGACGCTGGACTTTCCCTCCCTGATCGAGCGCATGACGCAGAGCTTCCGGTACGAGGCGTGCCTGCTGGGCCTGACCAACGTGGACCTGGACCCCGGCGAGCAGATGAACGTCTGGCTCAGCTCGGCCGCCGATCACCAGTGGAATCCCAATCAGAAAACGCCGGCAACGGCGTGGGAGGCCGAAATCGACAGGCTGATGAGAGCGCAGGCCGCGGAACTTCGCCCGGCGGTACGCAAACGCCTGTTCGACCAGGTGCAGCAGATCGTGTGGGAGCAGGAGCCTTTCATCTACCTGGTCAATAAGAACTCGTTGATGGCCTTTTCGCCGCAAATGCGCAACGTGGCACCGGCCGCGCTGCAGCCGCAGGCTTACTGGAATATCGACCGTATGCAGAAGGCGACGCTGGTCGCAAGGAGCCGGTAAATGCTGCTGGAAGCGCGCATCAATGCGGAGTATGCGGGCGGCGCCGGCGTCCTGCGGGAGTTCGAACTGGCAGTGGAGTCCGGGGAGATTATGGGCCTGGTAGGGGAAAGCGGATCCGGCAAGAGCACCGTGGCGCTGGCGCTGATGCGGCTGCTCCGGTTTCGCGGCGGCGCATCGAGCGGCGAGATCTTTTTTCAGGGCCGCGACCTCATGAAGCTGTCCGAGCGCGATATGCGAGGCGTCCGCGGACGGCAGATTGCGCTGGTGCTGCAGAGCCCTCTCTCCGCCCTCAATCCCTCGATGAGGATCGAAGACCAGATCGTGGAAGGCTGGCGCGCGCACCGCGGCAGCGGCGGCGACTCCGGTCCGGACCTTCTGGAACTACTCGACATGGTGAACCTGCCGCGCGACCCGTCGTTCCTGAAACGCTACCCGCGCCAGATCAGCGTAGGACAAGCCCAGCGCGTGCTGATCGCCATGGCGATTCTTCACCGGCCGGCGCTGCTGATCGCCGATGAACCCACCAGCGCGCTGGACGCAGTGACTCAGGCGGAGATTCTGAAGCTGCTGACGCGGCTCAATCGCCAACTGGCCATGAGCGTCCTGTACATCTCGCATGACTTGCTGTCGGTGGCCTCTTTTTGTCATCGCGTGGCCATTCTGGAGCGCGGGCGCGTGATTGAGTCCGGCCCCACCGAAGACGTTTTCACGCGCCCCATCCAGGCGTACACCAGAAGACTGCTGGAGGCCGCTTGTCATTCTGTCCCGCGGTATGCCTCACACCTGACAATGTGTCTGCCCGCTTAGCGAAACGAAAGGAGTTTGCGATGGATACCGGAATGCATTTGGAGACGTTGATGAGCACTGAGCCAACCAGGATTATTTTCGCCACGGACCAGCCCCTGCTGGTGATGGGCTACCGCGATGTACTGCACGCCGCGGGTTTTCGCGCCGAACCGGCGATGCTGCAACCAAAGGCTGCGGCAGAATGGTTGCGACGCGAAGACTCATGCCTGGTATTGCTGGACAGCGGGTACGAAGTGACGCCCGTAAGCCTGGCTAAGGCGGTTCATAAGTCGCCGCGATCGCGAATGATTCTGATCGGGGCGGAGATCCAGCCGGAAGCGCTCCTCTTTGCGGTCCAATCCGGCCTGCACGGCGTGCTGTCCACACGCCTGCCTGTGGATGAAGCGGCCCGTGCCGTGAAGCAGATCTGGCAGGGCGAACGGCTTTTCCGGTTCGACAGCCCGGAGCACCGGGCCAGCACGGCGCCGGTTGGCACGATCGACGATTTCGACGCCGTCTGGATGTTCGGCCAGGCAGTATAGGAGACGATGCCATGGAAATTTTGCTTTTGCCCTGTGTCCTGCTCGGGCTCATGTTGATTGTGGTGCTGTTTTCGTCGCGCCGGATCGCGAGTCTGGGAGACGGTGAGGAAATGGCCCATGCCATGGCGCTGAAGCGCCGCGAGGAAGGCATTCGCCGCCAGGACGAAGACGCGACGGCGGACCAGTAACCAGGCCACTACGGCACAGCTTCCCCCAAAAGCCGGGATACGAAAACGAGCCGGGCTGTTCTGAGCAAACACCGCCCACCTCAGCGATACCGGCAGGCGGATGGAACGCTCTCCCACCTCCACCGTGTGGCACAATGCGAACCGGAATGCCCGCAGAATCAGTCGATTGGCCATCCAGTGGCAGCCGTGAAAAGGTAACAGGACGTAATGAGCCGTCCAGTAGTTATGGGAAAAAATACCGATAGCGAAAATACCGATGACGAAATTTGTACACTTCGGACATCCGAGAAATCCGCCCCACGGCGCACATAAGTTCTTTGGCTGATTTGTGAAGATACTCGCAAGCCGCGCCCGCATTCTGGCATTCGGATTGCCATCGAGTATCGACTTTCACAAACGAATGTGGACCTTCCTACAGGAATTGCGGAGCGCCATCGGCCGGCGGGCGAAATCCGCTGCTCACCGCGAAACACGGTCGGCAAGATCTGACGGTGACGGCTAGAGCATAACAATACACTGACACGCACAACGGGAAAACCCGAATGAACGGGTGGGAGAAATCGGCCCCCGCCGTGGGGAGAGGGCCGACGGCTTGGACCGCTGTTTAGAACGAATCCAAGTGTGTGGTGACACTCGCGATTTTATCACAGCAGCGCAAAAAGACTCCGCGGATAGCCCACACGACTGGCATTGCAGCCCCCGGGGCAGCAGTGCCTACCTTCGCATTTTCGCAAACAAGGAGTTAAGAATGCCATCGGTAACGATGTTCCGAAGAAGTGTGTCCTTTGCTCTCTGGTTCAGCGCTGCGGCATTCGCCCAGCAAACTTCTCCAACGGTTCTCCTCCTCGTCGGTGACAGACCCGGGACCTCGCGGCGGCAGCCCGGGAAGCGGCAGTCCGCTGGCGGGATTGTCCGCGAGTCAATTAGCGGCCTTCCTCGACGGCCAAACCCGGTTTCAGGAGGTGGACGCGGTGACTGCCAATGGTCTGGGGCCGGGCTTCAACTCCAACTCCTGCTCCTCCTGCCACGCACAGCCGGCCATCGGTGGCAGCAGTCCGCGGAATAATCCGCAGGTGGCGTTCGCCAACTCGCGCAATCAACTCCCTTCGTTCATCCAAGCGAACGGACCGGTGCGCGAGGCCCGGTTCATCAGGAACTCGAGCGGCACGCCCGATGGAGGCGTTCACGATCTTTTTGTGATCGCCGGCCGCCCCGATACACCGCAAGGGTGCAGTATCAGCCAGGAGAATTTCTCCAACGCTTCCAATATCTCGATGCGTGTTCCCACGCCCGCGTTTGGTCTCGGGTTGATCGAGGCGATTCCCGACGCCACGCTGGTGCAGAATCTCGCGGCGAGTTCCTCCACGAAATCCCAGATGGGAATTTCCGGGACTTTGAACCGGAACGGAAACGATGGGACGGTGACGCGGTTCGGCTGGAAAGCGCAGAATAAATCGCTCATCATGTTTGCCGGGGAGGCCTATAACGTGGAGATGGGCGTCACCAATTTTGTGTTTCCGAATGAGCGCTACGACAACGCGAACTGTTCGCCACTGGCAAGCCCGCAGGACAGTCCGAATTTGGGATTGTCGGGGATGGCGGCATTTGACGATGTGACTGCCTTTGCGTCTTTCATGCGCTTCCTCGCCCCGCCCACGCCCGCGAGCCCGCCCACCGCCAGTTCCGCGACCGCCGCCACGCACGGCGCGAGTGTATTCGTCAGTGTGGGCTGCGCTCTGTGTCACACGGTAACCTTGCAGACCGGCCCGAGTTCCTTCGGACCGGCGCTCAGCAATCAGACCATCCATCCGTATTCGGATTTCGCGCTGCACAATATGGGTCCCAACCTGGCGGATCAGATCCAACAGGGAGCGGCGGCCGGCGATCAGTTTCGCACGGCACCGCTGTGGGGACTGGGGCAGCGGCTCTTCTTCCTGCACGATGGCCGGACCAGCGATTTGGTGCAGGCGATCGCGGCCCATTCCAGTCAGGGCAATTCGCAGTTCGCGGCATCGGAGGCGAACAACGTGGTACGGAACTACAACCAGCTCAGCGATAGCGACAAACAATCCCTGTTGAATTTTCTGCGATCCTTATAGCGAGTGCGCCGCGGTGCTGCCTGGCGCCGCGGCGCCTTTGTGCTTTCGAGACGCAATCCTGGTCCGCGGCCGAGGCCCTCGCCGGCCTCCCCGTTTTCTGGAGGCATTACCGGCCGGCGCGAGCAGCGGGTCCAGGGGGACCCGCGCGGACGGGGGCGTCCGCCCTACAGTTGGAAGCAAATCGGATACGATCGCTCAGCGTGGATTATGGAAACCGGAATGCAGCCGGCGCGTCTCACTCCATACGGCTCATGAGAAACCTCCTGACGCTGGCACTGTTGCTGAGCGCGTGCCTGCGCGCGCAGTATCCGCCCGATCAGCACTGGCAGAAGATTCGCACGCCGCATTTTGACGTGATTTTTCCGCGGGAAATCGCCGCCGATGGCGAGCGCGCCGCCAACGCGCTGGAGACCATGTACGCGCCCCTGACGCAATCGCTGGGCGCGCCGCTTCCCCGGCACACCGTGGTGCTTCTGGCGAATGAGAATGTCACCCGATTCTCGGGCGGCTCGGTTTCCCTGTTTCCGCGCATGGCGACGTTCAACATGATGCCGCAACAGGGCTTCTGGGGCACCAACGACTGGATCACCACGCTCACGGTGACCGAGGCCCGCCACCTGGTGCAGATCGCCAAAATGAATCACGGGTTCGGCAAACTGGCCACCATCTTTTTCGGGGACGCGGGCCTGGCCGCCACTATGGGGATGTCTCTGCCAAGCTGGTGGCTGCAGGGTGACGCGGCGGTGGCCCAGGCCACCACCATGCGCGGAGGGGCGGCCCAGTTCGCGTCCTCCGACATGATGACGCGCGCCATGCTGCTTTCCGGGGAGCACTTCTCGTACATGAAGGCGATGCACGGGTCGCTCAAGGATGGCGTCCCCAGCCAGGCGGAACTGGGCGCGTACCTGGTGAGCCACGTCGATCGGACCAACGGTCCCGACGCCTGGAAGGAGATCCTCAGGCGCACGGCCAACCATTCCTTCAGCCCGCTTGCGCTGTCGCAATCGATGAAAGAGGTGACCGGCCGCAGCGCCGCCACCAATTATCACGATACGATGAGCGAACTCGGCGAGTTGTGGAAGAGCAAGGCGGCGGATGAGGACTACACCAAGCCCACGATCCTCAACACTACGCCCAAGAACGTCTTCACCGGATACTACCAGCCGGTGGCGGAGCCGGATGGCAGCGTGGTGGCGCAGAAGATCGGGCTGGATACCTACCCCGCCGAAGTGGTCCGCCTGCGGCCCGATGGCCGGGAACAAAAGCTGTTCCGGTTTACTCCCACCGTTCCCGGCGCTAACCGTACATCGTTCGTAAAAGGCAAGATGGTGTGGGACGAATACGTTCCGGATGTGCGCTGGCTGCGGGGGTACTCCGAGATTCTGATACGCGATCTGAATGCCGGACACACGCGCCGCCTCACTCACAAAACGCGCTTCATGAACCCGGTACTTTCTCCCGACGCGGCCCGCATTGCCGTGGTCGAGTACCTGGCCGATCGTTCCTGCTCGCTGGTCATTCTGGATGCGGCGAATGGCGCGGTGCTGCGGCGGCTGCCTTCGCCCGGCAACGCCATGATCTATTCGCCCGCGTGGAGCCCCGACGGACGCCGCATCGCCATGGTGACGCAGGCAGCGGCCGGCCGCGCTTTGACCGTGGCCGACCTCGAGTCCGGCAGGTTCACCGACCTGATTCCGCCCGTCGACGAGGAAATCGCCAATCCGGTTTTCTTCGGCGACTATGTTCTGTATAAGTCTTCGCCAAACGGCGCGGTGGATATTTATGCCGTTACGATATCCGGCGGCAGCCGGTACCGTGTAACTTTGAGTAAGTTCGGCGCTAACTACCCGAGTATCTCGCCGGACGGCACTAAATTGATTTACAGCGACTACACCGCCCGCGGCTACAACGTGGCGGAGGCGCCGCTCGATCCGGCCACCTGGGCGCGGATCGATTCCCTTCCCTTTGCCGGCCTGGGGTACCACGGCGAGGTGCACGACTACAGCAAGGAGATCCCCGCCACCCGGTATCCCGTGGCGCGCTACAACCCGTACCTGCACCTGTTCGACGTGCATTCCTGGGGGTTCACTTCCGGGCCTCCAAACGTGGGGTTCGGACTCGAATCCAACGACAAAATGCGCCTGATGAGCTTCGACGCGTCAGTGATCTACAACACCAACGAGCACACCATGGGATTTGCCACCGGCGTCAGTTATGCCCGGTTCTTTCCGGTGCTCTACATGGGATTCAGCGACGAAGGCCGGCGGCTGCAGTATGTGGATCATACCGTGGATTTCACGCAGCGGACGGGTACGGCCGGCTTCTATCTTCCGTTCAATTTTTCCCGCGGATCTTACTTCACGGGATTGAGTATCGGGGCCTATGTGCAGGATATTTCGATCCAGGGCGGCGGACTCGCGCCGATCGGCTACAGCTTTCGTTTCTCGCGGCAGCGCCAGCAGAGTGCCCGCGACCTAGCGCCGGTGTGGGCCCAGACATTCCGCTTCAACTATAGCCAGACACCGTTCGCCGGCCACTATACGGGCAACTTTCTTTCCGCCGACGCGCGTTTCGCGGTTCCCGGCCTGATCAAACACCAGGCGCTGGTTCTGGAAAGCGGATACGAGCGGCAGCACGGCAGCTACACCTATTCGAGCGATATCCATTTCCCGCGCGGCTACGATTACTTCACCGGTCAGAGCCTGACCAAGTATTCCGCCACTTATGAAATGCCGTTGTTCTATCCCGATTGGTCCATCGGGCAGGCGGTTTACATCAAGCGCATTTCCGGCAACCTGTTTTACGATTACGGTAAGGTGGGCAGCGTGTTCTATCGCTCGACGGGCGTCGAGGCGGTTTTCGATACCAACTTTCTGCACTTGCCGCCTCCACTGCGCTTCGGACTGCGGTACGCCTGGCGCCTCGATTACGGGAACAAACGGATCGAACCTTTCGTCGCTTTCAACTGGTGAGCGGTCCGGCGAAAAAACAAAAAGCCGCGGAGAGGACTTGCGTCCCATCCGCGGCTCAAGGAGAAAGGAAATCGCGTTCTATTCTTCGGCTTTGCCGTCTTCTCCCTCGCGGCCTTCGCGCTGAGCCTTCAGGCGCTCTTCCTTGCGCTTGGCGCGATCGGCGGCGCGCTTCACCAGTTCGGAACCCACCAGTTCCAGCATGCACTGCTCCGCGCCATCGCCCTTGCGGGGGCCAAGGCGGGTGATCCGGGTATATCCGCCGTTGCGCTGCCCGAAGCGGGTCCCGAGAGTATCGAACAGCTTCTTCACGGAAGCGGGAGTAAAGAGCACCATGGCGGCCTGGCGGCGGGCGTGGAGGGTGTCTTCCTTGGCCAGCGTGATCATCTTCTCCACCAGCGGCTTGACGGCCTTCGCCTTCGGAACGGTGGTGACGATGCGTTCCTCCAGAATCACGCTGGTGGCCAGGTTGCGCAACAGCGCGTTGCGGCTATCGACGGGCCGCTTCAGTTTGAATCCTGCGTACTTGTGTCTCATGCGCGATTACTCCCCGATCTGATCCTGCGAGCCCTCATCATCCGGGCCGTAATCCGGAATACTGCCGGCCGGCTGCTGCGGCGGGGCCACCAGGCGGCCATGCGCGTCGATGCGCATGCCCGAGAGCCAGGCCCATGTTGGCCAGGATTTCCTTGATTTCGTTGAGCGACTTGCGGCCGAAATTCTTGGTGCGCAGCATTTCGGCTTCGGTCTTCTGCACCAGTTCGCCGATGGTCTGGATGTTGGCGTTCTTCAGGCAGTTGTAGGAACGGACGCTGAGCTCCAGCTCTTCCACCGAGCGGTTCAGGACTTCGTTCATCTTGTCCATGCCGCGCTCGCAGATCTCTTCGGTCTGCTCCGGCACTTCCTCGAAGTTGATGAAGATGGTCATGTGGTCCTTCAGCAGCTTGGCGGCGTAGCCGATGGCGTCCTGCGGCGAGACTGCGCCGTTGGTCCAGACTTCCAGGGTGAGCTTGTCGTAGTCGGTCATCTGGCCGAGGCGCGCGGCTTCCACGGCGAAGTTGACCTTGCGGACGGGCGAATGGACCGAATCGATGGGAATGTAGCCGAGGGCCAGGTCTTCGTCGAAGTTCTTGTCGGCGCTGACGTACCCGCGGCCGCTCTTGAGGCGCATCTCGATGGAGAGTTTGCCGCCTTCGCTGACGGTGGCGACATGCACGTCGCGGTCGAGCACTTCGACGTCGGCATCGGTTTCGATCTGGCCGCTGCGCACGTCGCCGGGCTGCTCGACGGTCAGGCGAACGGTCTTGACGCCTTCGCCCATGATCTTGAACGGAATCTGTTTCAGGTTGAGAATGATATCGGTGGCGTCTTCGACCACGCCCGGGATGGGGCTGAATTCGTGTTCGACGCCTTCGATGCGAACGGCGGTGATGGCCGCGCCTTCAATCGAGCTCAACAACACGCGGCGCAGGCTGTTGCCGATGGTGGTGCCGAAGCCGCGTTGGAAAGGCTGGGCCGTAAACATGCCATACCGCTCCGTAAGGGTTTCGGTATTGGCGACCAGACTTTTTGGTTTTTGGAAGCCTTTGAACATAAGAACCTCTCCGGGGGTCGGGGGCTAGGGGCCGGGGGCCGGAATGAACGGCTGCAGCGACGCAAGCAACCTCTCCTGACCCCTGGCCCCTGACCCTGGCCCCCAATCTTTTACTTCGAGTACAACTCCACGATGAGCTGCTCGTTCAATTGGATCTGCACCAGTTCGCTGCGCTGCGGCAGGCTCTGTGACGCGACCCTTCAAGCCTTCCCGGTCCACATCGATCCAGTTGGGCGCCGGCGCGTGCGCCGTGGCGTCGCGGGCGGCCAGGATGGTGGGGTTGTTCTTGCTGCTTTCGCGCACGCGACCAGGTCGCCGATCTTTGACGGTAGGCGGAGGGGATATTGCACTTGCGGCCGTTGACTTCGATGTGGCCGTGGCGGACGATCTGGCGGGCCTGGGCGCGGCTGGTGCCGAAGCCCATGCGGTAGATGACGCTGTCGAGGCGGCGCTCGAGGGCGGACATCAGGTTCTCGCCGGTGATGCCCTTCTGCGTGAGCGGCCTTTTCGAAGGTGCTGCGGAACTGGCGTTCCAGCACGCCGTAGACGCGGCGCACCTTTTGCTTCTCGCGAAGCTGCAGGCCGTAGCCGACGATCTTCGCTTTGCGATCCTTGCCGTGCTGTCCGGGAACGAAGTTGCGCTTTTCGATGGCGCACTTTTCGCTGTGGCAGCGCTCGCCTTTGAGATAAAGCTTCATGCCCTCGCGCCGGCATTGCCGGCAAACCGGGCCGATGTATCTTGCCAAGTTACTTCTCCTTATACCTTGCTGCTACCAGGTGCGGTTTACAGCCATGGCAGGCCTTCGTCCCGCTTACTAACCGCATCCCTTACGGTCGCGGCTCTGTACTCGCCGACCGCGTCTCGGACTCTGCCGTGCTCACACTCGCCGCTTTTTCGGCGGACGGCAGCCGTTGTGCGGAATCGGCGTGACGTCCTTGATGGCGCGCACTTCGATGCCCGCGGTGGACAGCGCGCGTACCGCCGATTCGCGGCCCGAACCCGGGCCGCTCACCCGCACTTCCACCGTCCGCAACCCGCTTTCCGCGGCCTTGTTGGCGGCCGTCAGCGCCGCCTGCTGCGCGGCGAACGGCGTGCCCTTGCGCGACCCGCGGAATCCCAGCGAACCGGCGCTCGACCAGGAGATGGTATTGCCTTCCTGATCGGCGATGGTGACGATGGTGTTGTTGAAGGTGGCCTGGATATGCACGATGCCCGCATGGACGACGCGCTTTTCCTTCTTCTTGAAGCTCTTCTTCTTGCCGTGCTTTGACTGGTGCTTTCGCCATATGCCATCTTCTATGTCTTACCCGTCGCCTTCTTCTTGTTGGCCACCGTGCCGCGGCGCGGTCCTTTGCGCGTGCGGGCGTTGGTATGTGTGCGCTGGCCGCGCACCGGCAGGCCGCGGCGATGCCGCAATCCGCGGTAGGAGCCCATCTCGATGTGACGCTTGATGTTCATCGAGATTTCCTTGCGCAGGTCGCCTTCCACGGCGCCTTCTTCTTCCAGAATCTGGCGGACCTTGTTGACTTCGTCTTCCGTCAGGTCGCGGATCTTCTTATCGAAATCGATGCCTGCCCGGTGGAGGAGCGACTTGCGACCGGGTACGGCCGATGCCGTAAATATAAGTGAGCCCGATCTCGGCTCTCTTCGCGGGCGGCAGATCCACACCGGCAAGACGTGCCATATGTTCTCGTTACCCCTGTCTCTGTTTATGTTTCGGGTTGACGCAGATGACCCGCACCACGCCTTCGCGGTGGATCACCTTGCATTTGTCGCAAATCTTCTTTACCGACGCTCGAACTTTCATAAATGACCTCATTGGGCCGCGGATGAACACAGATGAACACGGATCAGGGGCCGGGGATCACGTGTCCCTGCGCATCCGTGGCCTACAGCTTCCTGAACAATCCTGCCCCGCGTCGGATCATGCGGACTCAACTCCACCTCGACCCGATCGCCCGGCACCAACCGGACAAAATTCCGTTTCACCGCGCCCACCAGGTGGGCCAAAACCTTCTGCTGGTTCTCCAGCACAACCACCAAATACCGCACTGGGCCGCTCTTCCACCACCACGGCCTCGACCACCCTGGCCCCCGGCCCCTGGTCCCCGACCCCCTTCACGGCCTCGTCAGCACCCACGGCCCGTTCTCCGTCACCGCGATGCAATGCTCGAAGTGGGCCGAATAGGACCCGTCCTTGGTCACCGCCGTCCACTTATCCTTCAGAACCACCGCTTCCGGCCGGCCGGCATTCACCATCGGCTCGACCGCCAGCACCATGCCCTCCTTCAGCCGCGGATTCTCGTTCTTGCGGTCCACGTAATTGGGAACCTGCGGCTCCTCGTGAAGCTGCGTGCCGATGCCATGGCCCACATACTCCCGCACGATCGAAAACCCGTTGGACTTGACGTGCTGCTCCACCGTGCCGCAAACGTCAAACAGCCGGTTGCCGGCCCGCACCCGGTCGATCGCCAGTTCCAGCGACTCCTGGGTCACCTTCAGCAGCTTCTTGGTCTGCTCGCTGACTTCGCCGATCGGCACCGTGATGGCCGAATCGCCATAATACCCGTCCAGCTTCACCCCGGTGTCGATGGAAACGATGTCGCCCTTCTTCAGCACCCGCTTCGCATTCGGCATCCCGTGAACGATCTCGCTGTTCACCGAGGTGCACAACACAAACTTGTAACGCCTCGCCGGCCGCCGGCACATAATAGCCCTTGAAAGCGGGCTTCGCGCCGGCATCGGCGATCATCTTCTCGGCGGCCACTTCCAGGTCCATGGTGCTGGCCCCTTCCACCGACATCTCTTTCAGCTTCTGCAGAATCTGCCAGACCAGCAGGCCGCTGCGCCGCATCTTTTCCAGTTCCGCGGCGGTTTTACGAACAATCATCCGTTTCCATCGCCTGGCAAATCTTCTCGAAACACCATCTCCGGCGGATCGTTGCTGGCATCCACCTCGATCACCCGGCGTCCGCCGAGTCGCGGAAAAAATCCAACACCGGCCGGGTCTGCCGCTCATAGGCATCCAACCGCTCCCGGATCACTGCTTCCCGATCGTCGTCGCGAATCACCAGCGGCTCGCCATCCAGATCGCACAAATTATCCACTCTCGGGGAGGCTGGGAAGCGACGTTATACAGAGTTCCGCAGCGAGGGCACTGCCGGCGTCCGGTCAACGGGCAATAATTACATTGTAATCAACTGCGAGATGAATCACCACCTCGCGGATCCCCCGCCCGTCCAGCCACCTGCACAGGTGCTCCGCCTGCGCCAGGGTCCGGGGATACCCATCCAGCACAAAACCCTCGGCGGCGTCGGGCTCGGCTCAGCCGCTCTTCCACCATCTGGTTCACCAGTTCGTCGGAAACCAGCGCGCCCGGACTGCATGCGTGGCCGCGACTCCGGTCGCCACCTCGCTACCCTGCCGGATGCGGTCCCGCAGCATATCCCCGGTCGAGATATGGGGGACGCCCAGACACTGCGTCAACATTCTCGCCTGGGTGCCCTTTGCCGGACCCAGGCGAGCCGAACAGGACAATCGCCTTCACAAATCGTCGTTACCAAACCGCTCAACCTGAGAACGAACCTAGAAACTGACCGGCGGCCGCGGATCCGGCCGCGACCGCGGAGTGAAACCCTTCGTAGTGGCGCATGATGAGCTGGGCTTCGATCTGGTTGATGGTATCCATCGCCACGCCCACCACGATCAGCAGCGAAGTGCCGCCGAAATAGAAATTGCACGTTCAGCCCTTCCAGCAGGAAGCGCATGTGCGAATTGGTGAGCATGTGTCGACTCCAGTTGCCGATCAGCGGCAGGTGCTGCAGCTGGATGCCCGAGATCATGATGTCCGGGATCAGGCAGAGAATCGACAGGTAAATGCCGCCCACCACCGTGATCTTGGTGAGGATGTTGTTCATGTAGTCGGCGGTGTTGCGGCCCGGACGGATGCCCGGGATGAACCCGCCGTACTTGCGCATGTTGTCGGCCGCTTCGTTGGGGTTGAAGATGATCGAAACGTAGAAGAAGCAGAAGAAGATGATGCCCGCCACGAACAGCACGTAGTACAGCGGCTCGCCGTGCTGGATGGACTGTCAGCAGTGTTGGTCAGCCAGGTGATGTTCTTGACCCAGCCCATCAGCGGCAGCTGTCTGCGGGAAGGCCAGGATCGAGGAAGCGAAGATCACCGGGATCACGCCGCCGGCATTGACCTTGAGCGGCATGTGGGTGGACTGGCCGCCCATCACGCGCCGGCCCACCACGCGCTTGGCGTACTGCACCGGAATGCGCCGCTCGCCGCGCTCCACCAGCACGATGAAGGCCACCACCGCGACCATCATGGCCAGATGCACGATCAGGGTCGAGGGCGTTCCATTCGTGGGTCACGAAGACGTTCGTAGTAGATGTTCTCGATGGCGTTCGGCAGGCCCACCACGATGCCGGTGAAGATGATCAGCGACATGCCGTTGCCGACGCCGCGCTCGCTGATCTGCTCGCCCAGCCACATGATGAAGGCCGATGCCGGTGGTGAGCGAGAGGATGGTCAGCAGTCACGAAGCCGAAGCCCGGGTTGATGACGATGCCCTGCTCCATGGCCTTGCAGGCCCTTGGCGATGCCGAACGACTGGATCACCGAGAGGATGATGGTCAGGTAGCGGGTCCACTGGGTGATCTTGCGGCGGCCCAGTTCGCCTTCCTTCTGCAGCTTTTCGAGGGTGGGAACCACCACCGTCAGCAACTGCAGGATGATCGACGCCGTGATGTACGGCATGATGCCCAGGGCGAAGATGGTCAGCCGGCGGATGTTGCCGCCGGCGAACAGGTCGAAGAAGCCGAAGATCGACCGCCCGGCTGCGAGTTGAAGAAGTCGGCCCACTGCTGCGATGTTGATTCCCGGGCGTGGGGATGTGGCCGCCCAGCCGGTACACCGCCAGCAGCCCCAGCGTGAACAGGAGCCGCTTGCGAAGGTCGGGGACGCGAAACATGTTCGCGAACGCTTCAAAAAACTTGGTCATGGATTCCCCTCGATTCCCGGCGCCTACTCGCTAGCCGCGCCGATCACCTGCGCCGTTCCGCCGGCCTTCTGAATCTTTTCCAGGGCCGACTTCGAGAAATGGTGGGCTTCCACCGTGATCTTGCGGGTCAACTCGCCCGTGCCCAGGACCTTCAGTCCGTCGCCCAGCTTCTTGATCACGCCCGAGCTCCATCAGGCTGTCCAGCGTTGAACGTATCGCCTTCCAGCTTTTCCAGCCGTCCCAGGTTGACGATGGCGAACTGCTTCTTGAAGATGTTGGTGAATCCGCGCTTGGGCAGGCGGCGGTGCAGCGGCATCTGGCCGCCTTCAAACCCGCGCTTCTGGCCGAAGCCGGTGCCGGCGCGCTGGCCTTTGTGGCCGCGCGTCGGAGGTCTTGCCGTGGCCCGAGCCCATGCCGCGCCCGATGCGCTTGCGGTCTTCTTCTGCCCGGCCGGGAGGTTTAATTGACTGAGATTCATCGCGTCTCCTGACCTATTCCACCACTTCCAACAGGTGCGGGACCTTCTTCACCATACCGCGGAACACCGGCCGTATCCGGCCGCTCCACCACCTGGTTGAGCTTCCGCAGGCCCAGGCCCTTGCACCACCCGCTTGTGCTTTTCCGGAGTGCAGATGGGGCTGCGCACCAGCTTGATCTTGATCGTGCCTTCCATTAGAGTTTCTCCACGTGCCAGGCCGCGCATCTCGGCCACGGCGGCTTCGGTCGCGCAGCGATTCCAGCGCCACGATGGTCGCCTTCACCACGTTGTGCGGATTGCGCCGGCCGATCGACTTGGTCAGCACGTTGGGAATGCCGCAGGCCGTGAATCACCGCGCGCACCGCGCCGCCGGCGATCACGCCGGTTCCTTCCGGGGCCGGCTTCAGCAGCACCTGCGAACTGGCGAACTCGCCCAGCACCTGGTGCGGCGATGGTGGTTTCGAGCACGTTGACCTTGCGCAGGTTCTTCTTGGCCGCTTCGATGCCCTTGCGGATGGCCGAGGGAACTTCCTTGGCCTTGCCCACGCCGTAGCCCACCACCTTGCGCCGACGGATCGCCGATCACCACCAGCGCCGAAAAGCTCAGGTTCTTGCCGCCCTTGACCACTTTGGTGACGCGGTTGATGGCGACTACCTGCTCTTTCAGATTGAGCGTCGCCGGATCGATGCGTTTCACTGATCGTCATCTGCCATTAGAACTCCAGTCCCGCTTCGCGCGCCGCATCGGCCAGCGCCTTGACGCGGCCGTGATACAGATAGCCGCCGCGGTCGAAGACCACTTTCTTGATGCCCTTTTCCTTGGCGCGCTCGGCCACCAGCTTGCCGATGGCCTTGGCCGCCGCCACATTGCCGCCGTTGGTCTTGCCGCCCTTGTCCACCGAGGATGCCGACACCAGCGTGGCGCCCGTCGGCGTCGTCGATGACCTGCGCGTAGATGTGCGCCACGCTGCGGAACACCGCCAGGCGCGGCCGCTCCGCCGTGCCGCGCAGCTTGCGCCGGATGCGCTTGTGAATGCGGTTGCGGATTTCCTTCTTTTCGATCTTACGAATCATTTGCGCACTCGCCCCGGTCTTGCCGACCTTCTTGCGCAGCGCTTCGCCGGTGTAACGGACGCCCTTGTTCTTGTAGGGATCGGGCTTGCGCAGCGCGCGGATGTTGGCCGCCACCTGGCCCAGCAACTGCCGGTCGTAGCCCGCTCAGCACCAGGTGCGTCTGCTTGTCGATCTTCAGATCCACGCCGTCGGGCAGCAGCACCTCGATGGGGTGCGAATAGCCCAGCGTGAACGTGGCGATCTTGCCCTTGACGTCGGCGCGGTAGCCGATGCCGACGATGTCCAGTTCCCGCGTGAACCCGGTCGGACACGCCCTGCACGGCGTTGGCCGCCAGCGCGCGCGTCAGCCCGTGCAGCGCCGCGTGCTCGTCGGAAGCGCGCTTGATTTCGAGCATGCCGCCGGTCTGCTCGACGGTGATGCCCTGCGGGAATCGGCACCGTCAGCTTGCCCTTGGGCCCGGTCACTTCCAGTTGTTCGCCGATCTGCGATTTTCACGCCGCTCGGCAGCGGGATCGGCTTTTTTCCAATTCTCGACATAGCTCAGAACCTCGTTACCAGACCCGGCAGAGAATTTCGCCGCCGACATGCTTCCTTGTGCGCGTCGCGGCCGGTCATGACGCCGCGCGGGGTGGTCAGGATGTTGATTCCCAGCCGCCCAGCACGCGCGGAATATCGGTCTGGCCGACATACACCCGGCAGCCCGGACGCGAAACGCGCTCGATCGCGGAGATCACCGGCGAATTGTCGGGGCCGTACTTCAGATAGATCTTGATGGTCTTCTTCGCGCCTTCTTCGGCCACCTTGAAGTTGGCGATGTAGCCTTCTTCCTTGAGAATGCGCGCGATTTCCGTCTTCAGCTTGGAGGCCGGCACGTCCACCTTGGGGTGGCGGGCCTGGATCGCGTTGCGCACGCGAGTCAGCATGTCGGCAATGGGATCGCTTGTCATAATTCTCCTACTTCACTCGTTCCTACCAGCTCGCCTTGGTCACGCCGGGAATCTCGCCGTTCAGCGCGAGTTGGCGGAAGCACAGGCGGCAGATGCCGAACTTGCGCAGGAAGGCCGCGCGGACGGCCGCAGCGCCAGCAGCGGTTGCGGTGCCGGCATCGGCAGCTTGCGATCCGGCTTCTTCTCGGCCTTGGCGCTTGGGATTCCGGCGGATCTTTCCAGCTTGATATCTTTTGCGATTTTGGCGGTAGTGGCCATGATTTCTCTCTGTCTTCGTCCTGCTACTGCCGGAACGGCATCCCCATCTGCTTGCAGCAGCGCCAGGCCCTCCGCGTCGGTGCGGGCCGTGGTGGTGATGGAGATATTCATTCCCTTGGTCTTCTCCACTTTGGCGTAATCGATCTCCGGGAAAATCAACTGATCCTTCACGCCCAGCGTGTAGTTGCCGCGGCCGTCGAAGCTCTTGCTGGAAACGCCGCGGAAATCGCGCACGCGCGGCAGCGCCACGTTCACCAGGCGGTCGAAAAACTCGTACATGCGGTCGCCGCGCAGCGTCACCATGCAGCCGATCGACAGGCCTTCGCGCAGCTTGAACTGCGGCGATCGATTTGGTGGCCTTGGTGATCACCGGCTTCTGGCCGGCGATCTGCGCCCAGCTCGTTCACCGCGCCATCCATCAGCTTGGCGTTCTGCGTGGCTTCGCCCAGGCCGATGTTGATCGAGATCTTCTCGATCTTCGGCACGGCCATCACGTTCTTGTAGCCGAACTCCTTGGTCAGCGCCGGAACCACTTTCTTCTGATAATGCTCTCTCAAACGTGCTGCCATGGAATCCTCACTTCTTGTCGAGCGTCTGGCCGCACTTGCGGCAGACCCGCGTGCGGCGCGTCTTGCCGCCGGCCACGTGGTCCACATGATGCGCCGATGCGCACGGCCTTGTTGCAGCCCGGGCACACGATCATCACGTTGGAAGCCGCGAATCGGCGCTTCGCGCTCCGCGATGCCGCCCTTGATCTGCTTGGCGGGATTGGGCCGCGTGTGCCGCTTGATCATCATCACGTGCTCCACCAGCACCCTGCCCGGTCTCGCGGTCCACGCGCAGCACGCGGCCGGTCTTGCCCTTGTCGCGGCCGGCGATCACCTTGACGGTGTCTTCCTTCTTCAGCTCGATCCGCACCGGCTCGGCCGGCTTTTTCTTTGCAATTGCCATCAGATCACCTCGGGCGCCAGCGAAACGATCTTCATGAATCTCTTGTCGCGCAGTTCGCGCGGCCACCGGCCCGAACACGCGCGTTCCCACCGGCTCGCCGACATCGTTGATCAGCACCGCGGCGTTGGAATCGAACCGGATATAGGTGCCGTCCTTGCGCCGCGTTTCCTTGCGCATGCGGACGATCACGCAGCGCACCACTTTGCCCTTCTTGATGGCCGAATCCGGAGCGGCTTCCTTCACCGCGGCGGTGACCACGTCGCCCAGGCCGGCGCGCAGGCCGAGGTCGCCGCCGCGCGGCAGAATGCAGGAGAGCCTGCGCGCGCCGGAGTTATCGGCCACCTCGAGAATCGTTCGCATTCCAATCATAAGTCAGCTCCTCAGCTCCTGGCGCTCAGGTGATCAGGAGTCCAAGGCCGGCGATACGCTTCGCACTCGACCGCTGACTCCTGACCCCTGACCCTCTAAACCTTCACGTCCAGATCCGCCGGCTGCGCGCCCACCTGGGCCGCGCGGCGGACCACATCCGCCAGCCGCCAGCGCTTCAGCTTGCTCAGCGGCCGGCACTCGACGATGCGCACCACATCGCCCATCTTGGCCGTGCCTTCTTCGTCGTGCGCGTAGAACTTCTTGCGCTTGCCGATGATGCGCTTGTACAGCGGGTGCGGCACGCGGCGGCTCACTTCCACCACGATGGTCTTCTGCATCTTGGTCGAGACCACTTCGCCGACTTTCTCGTTCTTGATCCCTGCTTGGCTTGCTGTTCGGCCATGTTATTTCTTCGCTCCGCCGCGAGTTCCCGCTCGCGCAGGATGGTCAAGATGCGCGCGCGCGGTCTTTCCGCATGGCGCGCGACCTTCTTCAGCCCGTCCATCTGTCCCATGGACATCTGAAACTTAAGACGGAACAACTGCTCATCCATTTCACGCAACTGGCTGCTGCAATTCGTTGTCGTCGAGATCGCGAACTTTCTGCGCCTTCATAGTCCTTACTCCGCGTCCTCCCGGCTGATGAACTTGGTCTTGATGGGCAGCTTGTGGGCCGCCAGCCGCATGGCGCCGCTCGCCGTGGCCCGGTCCACGCCTTCCATCTCGAACAGAATCTTGCCCGGCCGGATCACCGCCACCCACTGCTCGGGCGCGCCCTTGCCTTTACCCATACGGGTTTCGGCCGGCTTCTTGGTGATCGGCTTATCGGGGAACAGCCGGATCCAGACCTTGCCGCCGCGCTTGATGGAGCGCGTCATGGCCACGCGCGCGGCTTCAATCTGCCGGTCGGTGATCCAGCCGCACTCCATGGCCTTCAGCCCGAATCGCCGAACGAGATCGACGAGCCGCGCCAGGCCTTGCCGGCCATGCGCCCGCGCTGCTGCTTCCGGTACTTGACCTTCTTTGGCATCATCATGGCGGTTTGTCCTCAATCTGCTCTGTCTGCGCTTCGGCTTCCGGATCGTCCGGCTTGGTCTCGCGGCTTCGGTCTCGGGCTTCTCTCGGCCGGCCGGCTGCGTTTCCTGCCGCGCTTCCTGCTTCCAGGAAGGCTGCTGCGGCGACATCAGCGGCGGCAGAATCGGCGTCGCCGGACGCGACCGCCGGACGCGGCAGATCGGCCGGCGGCGTCTGCACCGCCGGACCGGTGGCTTCGGCGCGGAGGCGCCTGCACCGGCGGCGCGGACGGTCCGCGATCGCCGTACCGCCACGGCCGCGCGGTCCACGGTCCGCCACGGTCCCGCGATCTCCACGGTCGCGGCGCTCGCCGCGCTCGCGCCGCGGTTCGGGCTCGGGCAGCAATCCGCCGGCGCTTGGTCAGATCCAGAATCTCGCCCTTGTACATCCAGGTCTTGATGCCGATCACGCCGTAAGTGGTGTGCGCTTCGGCGAAGCCGTAATCGATGTCGGCGCGCAGGGTGTGCAGCGGAAGCTGCCCCTGCAGATACCATTCGCTGCGCGCGATTTCCGCGCCGTTCAACCGGCCCGAAACGCGCACCTTGATTCCCTTGCAGCCGAAGCGCAGCGCCGAATCCACGGCCTTGCGCATGGCGCGGCGGAACGCCACGCGCTTTTCGAGCTGCAGCGCGATCGATTCGCGAAACCAGCTGCGCATCCAGCTCCGGCTTGTGCACTTCCTGAATGTCGATGAAGACTTCGCGCTTGGTCTTCTTGGCCATGTCCTGCTTCAGCTTCTCGATTTCCGCGCCCTTGCGGCCGATGATGATGCCGGGCCGCGACGTGCGGATGGTGACCCGCAGCTTGTTGCCCGGGCCGGTCCACTTCGATCGAGCTGACGCCGGCCGATTTCAGCCGGTCGCGCAGGCCTTCCTTCAGTTCCAGGTCTTCCTGCAGCAGCTTGGCATAGCCCTGCTTGGCGAACCAGCGCGAGCGCCACGGCTTGTTGAAGCCCAGCCGGAATCCGTACGGATGAACTTTCTGTCCCATCTATGCTTCCTTCTCCGCCACCTTGATGACGATGTGCGCCATGCGGCGCTGATACCGGTAGGCGCGGCCCATGGGCGCCGGCCGCACGCGCTTCATGCGCGGCCCTTCGTTGACATAGGCTTCGGAGACGTACAGCCGGTCCACGTCCACGTCTTCGTTCCGGTTCTGCGCGTTGGCGATGGCCGATTGCAGCACCTTCTCCACGGTCGGCGCGATGCGCTTGTTGGTGGTGCGCAGCGTGGTGATCGCCGCGCCCGCCTGCTGGCCGCGGATCAGGTCCACCACCAGCCGCGCTTTCTGCGGCGAGATCCGGATGTATCTGGCTTCCGCTTTGATCTGCGATGTCCATGTCTGCCATGGCTTGCCTCTTATGCCGGCTTCGCCGTCTTCTCCGTCGCCGCTTTCACCGAATGGCCCTTGAACGTCCGGGTGGGCGAAAACTCGCCCAGCTTGTGCCCCACCATGTTCTCGGTGACGTACACCGGAATGAATTTCTTGCCGTTGTGCACCGCGATCGGTCTGACCCACGAACTCCGGCAGAATCGTGGAGCGCCGCGACCAGGTGCGCACCACCTTCTTTTCGTTGGCGGCGTTCAGCACGGCCAGCTTGGCTTCCAGGTGCGTGTCGGTAAACGGTCCTTTCTTGACGGATCTGTCCCATGTCGCTTACCTCTTCTTGCTCTTGTGCGTGACGATCCACTTGTCGGTGCGCTTGTTGTTGCGCGTCTTGAAGCCGCGCGTGGGCTGGCCCCACGGCGTCACCGGATGGCGGCCGCCGGAAGTTTTGCCCTCGCCGCCGCCGTGCGGGTGGTCCACCGGGTTCATCGTGACGCCGCGGTTGTGCGGGCGTCTTGCCCAGCCAGCGCGTGCGTCCCGCCTTGCCGAGCGAAACGTTCTCGTGATCCACGTTGCCCACCTGCCCGACCGTGGCCATGCAGTCCAGCGGCACGCGGCGCACTTCGCCCGAGGGCAGCTTCAGCAGCGCCATGCCGCCTTCCTTCGAAACCAACTGCGCCTGCGTGCCGGCCGAGCGCGCCATCTGCGCGCCCTTGCCGGGCCTCAGTTCGATGTTGTGCACGATCGTGCCGGCCGGCATATTCTTCAGCGGCAGCGCATTGCCGAGCAGGATGTCGGCCTCCGGGCCGGACATCACTTTGTGCCCCACTTTCAGCCCGTCGGGCTGCAGGATGTAGCGCTTCTCGCCGTCGGCGTAGTGCAGCAGCGCGATGCGCGCCGAGCGGTTGGGATCGTATTCGATCGGCCGCCACCACCGCCGGAATGCCGTGCTTGTCGCGCTTGAAATCGATCACGCGGTAAGCCTGCTTGTGCGCCGCCGCCGATGAAGCGCGAGGTCACGCGGCCGGTGCTGTTGCGGCCGCCGGTGCGCTGCTTCGGCTCGACCAGCGATTTTTCCGGCGTCTGCTTGGTGATGTCCTCGCGCGAGACCACGGTCGTAGTGAAGCGGCGCGTCGGCGTTACGGGTCTGTATGTTCTTGATCGGCATTGCTTAAATCTCCGCGAAGTCGGGCACCTTCTCGCCCTCCTTCAGCTTCACGTAGGCCTTCTTCCAATCCGAACGATAGCCCGCGAACGTCCGCGGCGCCGCAGCTTGCCGTCGAAAGTGGCGGTGCGGACTTCCGCCACTTTCACTTTGAAAAGCTTCTCGACCGCGGCCTTCACTTGCGTCTTGTTGGCGTCCGGGCGCCACTTCGAAGCACAGCGTGCGCTCGTTCGTCCTTCTTGTCGACGCCCTTTTCGGTGACGAGCGGGCGGCGAAGTACTTCGTGGATGATCATTTCGCGAGTGCCTCCGAGAATTTGCGGCGCGGCCGCTTCGCTCAACAGCACGCTCTGGTGGCCCAGCAGATGGTAGGGATTCACTTCCCGGGTGGGCAGCAGGGTCACGCCCTTGAGATTGCGCAGGCCCAGCTCCAGGTTGCGGTTCTCGCCGTTGTCCACCACCAGAACCGTGCGCCTGCCTTCCAGCTTGGCCAGCGCGTTCATGGCATTCTTGGTCTTGTGGTCGGCGAGATTGAACGCCTGCACCACCTTCAACTCGCCGTCGCGCACCTTGGCGGAAAGCGCCGAGCGCAGCGCGCCCAGCAGCATCTTGCGCGGCAGCTTGTAGCTGTAATCGCGCGGCACCGGCCCGTGCACCGTGCCGCCATGCCGCCAGATCGGCGACCGCACCGAACCCACGCGCGCCCGGCCCGTGCCCTTCTGCTTCCACAGCTTCTTGCCGGAACCGGCCACTTCCGGCGCGTCTTGGTCTTGTGCGTGCCGGCGCGCTGGCCCGCCTGAAACTGCCGGACCGCTTCGTACAGCAGACGCTTCGTTGACTTCGGCGCCGAACACTTCGTCGGCCAGCTCCACTCGCCGACCTTCTGATTATTCAAATCGACTACATCGACTGTCGGCATGTCCGTTACCTCTTCGCCCTCCGCACCAGCACGTAGCCGCCGTTGGGTCCGGGCACCGCGCCCTTCACCACCAGCACGTTGTCCTCGGTATCCACCTCGATCACTTCCAGGTTGCGCACCGTCACGCGCGCGTTGCCCATGTGGCCGCCCATGCGCATGCCGGGAAGCACGCGCGAGGGAAAGCTGGATGCGCCGATCGAACCGGGAGCGCGGTGGAACATGGAACCGTGCGAGCCTTCGCCGCCGCGGAAGTGATGGCGCTTCACCACGCCCGCGAAGCCGCGGCCCTTGCTGATGCCGATCACATCCACTTTGTCCTTGGGCTTGAACTGGTCCACCAGCACCTTGTCGCCGGCTTTGAAATCGTCGTCGCCGGGACCCAGCGGGAACTCGCGCAGGAACTTCGCGCCTTCCGCGCCCGCCTTCTTCAGGTGGCCGGTCAGGGGCTTATTGATGCGCTGCGGCTTGACGAATTCCGAACAGGCCAAGCTGCACCGCATCGTAGCCGTCGGTGGTGGGCGTCTTGCGCTGCACCACCATGCAGGGTCCCGCTTTCAGCAGCGTGACCGGCACGGCCTGCCCGTCCGGCCGGAACATCTGCGTCATTCCGATTTTTTTGCCAAGGATTCCTGGACTCATAACTACCTCGGGGGCCGGGGGTCGGGGGCCAGGGGTCAGGAGAAAACCCTGACCTCAACCACCCGCCACTTACGCCCCAAAATTTCTTCCACCAAGTCACCAAGCCGCGATCGACGCCCAATGCCAAACCCTGGCCCCCGGCCCCTGACCCCCGGCCCCGCATCCGGCAACTTTTATTTGCCGAACGCCTTGATCTCCACATCCACACCCGCCGGCAGATCGAGCTTCATCAGAGCATCCACCGTCTGCTGGGTCGGCTCCAGGATGTCCAGCAACCGCTTGTGCGTCCGGATTTCAAACTGCTCCCGCGACTTCTTGTCCACGTGCGGCGACCGCAAAACCGTGGTGATACTGCGGCTGGTCGGCAGCGGAATCGGACCGGCCACGGTGGCGCCGGTCCTCTTCGCGGTATCCACAATCTCCGTGGTGGATTGATCCAGCACCCGGTGATCGTACGCCTTCAGTCGGATGCGAATGCGTTCTCTCAAAGCCATATTTTTCTACTTAATGATCTCGGACACCGTGCCGGCGCCCACCGTGCGGCCGCCTTCGCGGATGGCGAAGCGCAACCCTTTGTCCATGGCCACCGGCGTGATCAGTTCCACGTTCAACTGCACGTTGTCCCCCGGCATCACCATCTCCGTGCCTTCCGGCAATTGCGCCACTCCCGTCACGTCCGTCGTGCGGAAGTAGAACTGCGGCCGGTATCCCTTGAAGAACGGCGTATGACGCCCGCCCTCTTCCTTGCTCAACACGTATACTTCGCCCTTGAAATTGGTGTGCGGCGTGATCGTACCCGGCTTCGCAATCACCTGCCCGCGCTCCACTTCGTCCTTTTCCACGCCGCGCAGCAGCAGGCCCACGTTGTCGCCGGCCATGCCCTGGTCCAGCAACTTCTTGAACATCTCGACGCCCGTCACCACCGTCTTGCGCGTCGGCCGGAATCCTACGATTTCCATTTCCTCGCCGACTTTGCAGATCCCGCGCTCGATGCGGCCCGTCACCACCGTGCCGCGCCCCTGGATCGAGAAGATGTCTTCGATCGGCATGATGAACGGCTTGTCGATCACGCGCTCCGGCATCGGAATGTAGCTGTCCACCGCTTCCATCAGCTCGTCGATGGTCTTTTCCCACTGCGGTTCGCCGTTCAGCGCGCCCAGCGCCGATACCCGGATCACCGGCAGATCGTCGCCCGGAAACTGGTAGGTCTTCAGCAGTTCGCGAACTTCCAGTTCCACCAGGTCCAGCAGTTCCGGATCGTCCACCATGTCCACTTTGTTCATGGCCACGATGATGTACGGCACGCCCACCTGCCGCGCCAGCAGAATGTGCTCGCGGGTCTGGGGCATGGGGCCGTCGGTGGCCGCCACCACCACGATGGCGCCATCCATCTGCGCCGCGCCGGTGATCATGTTCTTGATGTAGTCGGCGTGGCCGGGGCAATCCACGTGGGCGTAATGCCGCTTGGCGGTTTCGTACTCCACGTGCGCCACCGCGATCGTGATACCACGGGCCTTTTCTTCCGGCGCGTTGTCGATGGAATCGAAGCTCCGGAACTTCACTTTCGGATTGTGCTTGGCCAGCACCTTCGTGATGGCCGCCGTCAGGGTCGTCTTGCCGTGATCGATGTGTCCGATCGTCCCGATATTGACGTGCGGCTTGCTGCGGTCAAATTTTTCCTTTGCCATATGCCACCAATCTCCTTATGAATGCCTACTTCGTAACCTTCCCCTGGACCCGGCTGACGATTTCTTCCGAAACCGACTTGGGCACTTCTTCGTAACGCGAGAAGTGCATGGTGAAACTGCCCCGGCCCTGCGTACGCGAGCGTAGTTCGGTCGCATACCCGAACATCTCGCTGAGCGGCACGCTGGCCCGGATCATCTGCGTTGTGCCCTGGATTTCCGTGCCTTCAAGCTGTCCGCGGCGCGAGATCAGATCGCCGTTGACGGTTCCCATATACTCATCCGGAACCACGACTTCTACGGCCATAACCGGTTCCAGGAGCACCGGCTTGGCTTTGCGGCAGGCCTCTTTGACGCAGATCGAACCGCAGATCTTGAACGCCATTTCCGAAGAGTCCACTTCGTGATAGTCGCCGTCGTACACCGTTACTTTGATGTCCACCATGGGGAAGCCTGCCAGGATTCCGCCTTCCAGCGCTTCCACCACTCCTTTTCCGATCGCGGGGATGAATTCCTTCGGAATATTTCCGCCCTTGATTTCGTTTTCGAACTCGTACCCTTTGCCCGGATTCGGTTCCACGCGAAGTTTGGTGCGCGCGTACTGGCCGCTGCCGCCGGTCTGCTTCTTGTGGGTGTAATCGGCTTCCGCCATTTGCCGGATGGTCTCGCGATACGCCACCTGCGGCTTGCCCACGTTGGCCGCCACACCGAATTCCCGCATCATGCGGTCCACAATGATTTCCAGGTGCAGCTCGCCCATTCCCGAAAGAATCGTCTGCCCCGTTTCCGGATCGGTGTTGACCTTGAAAGTGGGATCTTCCTGGGCCAGTTTCGCGATCGCCATACCCAGCTTTTCCTGGTCGGCCTTGGTCTTCGGTTCCACCGCGAGCTGAATCACGGGCGTCGGGAAATCGATCTTCTCGAGCGCTACCGGATGGTCTTCATCGCAGATGGTATCTCCGGTGGAAATGGTGCGCAGGCCCACCGCGGCGCAGATATCGCCCGCCAGAATTTCGGTGATGTCTTCCCGCTTGTTGGCGTGCATGCGCATCAGGCGCCCTACCCGCTCCTTGCGCCCCTTGGCCACGTTGAACACCGATTCGCCCGCCGACATCTTTCCGGAATAGACCCGGAAGAAGGCCAGTTGGCCCGAGTACGGATCGGTCATGATCTTGAAGACCAGCGCGGCGAACGGCTCATCGTCGCTGGGCTTGCGCTCTACCGTAAGTTCAGGATGATCGACGTCCAGACCCTTGACCGGCGGGATGTCCAGCGGCGACGGCAGGTAATCCACCACCGCGTCCATCATGGTCTGCACACCCTTGTTCTTGAACGCGGACCCGCAGATCACCGGGAAAATCTTCAGTCCGATGGTGGCCTTGCGGATGCCGGCGCGAATCTCATCGTTGGTCAGGGATTCGCCGTTGATGAACTTTTCGAACAGGGTGTCGTCGAATTCGGAAACCGCTTCGATCATCTGCTCGCGGTACGCCTGCGCCTTTTCCACCAGGTCTTCCGGAATGTCCACGATGTCGAACTGAGCGCCCAGGGTCTCATCGCGCCAGATGGTGGCCTTCAGGGTCACCAGGTCGACTACGCCCTTGAACTGGTCCTCGGCGCCTACCGGGATCTGGATCGGCACCGGCTTGGCTTTCAGCCGGTCCACAATGGTATCGACGGAGCGGTAGAAATCCGCGCCCACGCGGTCCATTTTATTGATGAAGCAAATACGGGGGACCCGGTACTTATCGGCCTGCCGCCACACCGTTTCCGATTGCGGCTGCACGCCGGCCACGGCGTCGAACACCGCCACGGCGCCATCGAGCACGCGCAGGGAGCGCTCCACCTCGGCCGTGAAATCCACGTGGCCGGGGGTATCGATGATGTTGATCTGCATGTCCCGCCAGAAGCAGGTGGTGGCTGCCGACGTGATGGTGATGCCGCGTTCCTGTTCCTGTTCCATCCAGTCCATGGTGGCAGTGCCCTCATGGACTTCGCCAATCTTGTGCGAACGGCCGGTGTAGTAAAGGATGCGCTCCGTGGTTGTGGTTTTACCGGCATCGATATGGGCCGCGATGCCGATGTTCCTCATCCTCTCAAGTGGGGTCGTTCTTGCCATAAAAAAAGCTTTCAGCTCTCTGTTTTCGGCGACCGGCTATTTCCAAGCCATCGCCAAATTCCCTTTCTCTGTGAACTTAATTACCACCGGTAATGCGCAAAAGCCTTGTTGGCTTCGGCCATCCGGTGCACATCGTCTCTCTTCTTGATCGCACCGCCGCGCAGATTCGCGGCATCGTTCAATTCGTTGGCCAGCTTTTCGGACATCCCTTTTTCAGGGCGGGTCCGCGCCTGCGTGATGATCCAGCGCATGGCCAGCGAAGTCCGGCGATTCTGCGGAACTTCGATCGGCACCTGGTAGTTGGCGCCGCCCACGCGCCGCGTCTTCACTTCGAGCAGCGGCTTGGCATTTTCCACGGCCTTCTTGAAGGCCTTGAGCGGGTCGTCGCTGGTGCGCTCCCGCAATTTGTCCATGGCCTGGTAGAAGATCCCTTGCGCGGTGTTCTTCTTGCCTTCCCACATCATCGAGTTCACAAACTTCTCGACAAGGGTGGAATTGTAGACCGGGTCCGGCAATACTTCACGGGTGACTGCTCTTCTTCTTCGCGGCATACGTTTCTACGATTTCGGCCTCTTGGCTCCGTATTTGCTTCTGCCCTGCTTGCGATTCGCCACGCCGGCGGTATCCAGCGCGCCGCGGATCACGTGATAGCGCACGCCGGGAAGATCCTTCACACGGCCGCCGCGGATCAGCACGATGGAGTGCTCCTGCAGGTTGTGGCCGACGCCCGGAATATACGTGGTGACTTCGATCCCGTTGGTGAGCCGCACGCGGGCGACTTTTCGCAGAGCGGAATTGGGCTTCTTCGGGGTGGAAGTATAAACACGCGTGCAAACTCCACGCTTCTGAGGGCACGCTTCCAGCGCGGGGCTGGAGGTTTTCCAGCGTGGCGGCTTCCGCCCATTACGCACAAGTTGGTTAAACGTCGGCACGAATTTCCTCTTTGCGGCAAAAAACTTCTAAACTAGTGGTGCAACCCGAAACTCCAGGCTGCGGACAGCGAGGATTACTTGCTATCGGACAGGCCCATGTTTCCTTCGGCGTAACCGGGGAAACCTCGGGGCCTCACCCCTGGCCGGACCCGCCACAGACGGGTGGTAGCACAGGAGCAGAAAGCTGTTCTCGCGAAACCTTTAAATCATAGCGAAGTGGGCGGAAAAGTGCAAGTACCGTCAAACGGTAACTTCCATCTCCCGTCTTTTTTGTACTTTAGCGAGCAAAGTCAGGGCAGATTGAGGACCGCGGCAAATCCCGCGGGAAGATGCTTGCCATGGCCTTCGGCCGCCGTTCTGCGGCATCAACGATTAACGACTGCCTGTTCCGGTCGGACACGGTAACGCCGTCAAGACCGCGATCCCCGGCAATTAGACGGAATGCAGTTCAGTCAGAATACGCGGAACTTCGAGCCTCCTCCGGAGTCGCGCCAATTTCGAGTCGGCATTCGTTCGTAAGCACCGGCAGCGGAAATCAGACCTCCAAAGGACTATACTCGGTCCAGAGGTCGATTATGTACTGTCCTCAATGCGGCATCGAGTACTGTGATGGTCTGACTGAATGTTCTGACTGCCACGTTCCGCTATTGACCGGAACCAGCGCGCTGGACCCGCAACACGCGGTGGATCCAACTCTCGAACTGGTCGTCCTACTGTGGACGAGCGATAGCATTCAGATTGCGATGGCGAAGGGCTTAATCGAGGACGCTGGAATTCCCCTCTTCATTTCGGGTCAGATCGCTACGCTCGTCCAGGGCCTCGATCCATTCCTGAGGAAGCGAGTCTGCCTGCAAGTGCCCCGCGAACGTGAAGCCGAAGCGAGGGAACTTCTGGAACAACTCCTCCAGCCCGTTGCCGAAGATGCTGCCGACGCCGAGGGCTAATTCCAACTGTGGGGAACTTCAATTGAAGGATGCCGATCAGGCGGCTGCCAACCGTGTCACGCGCAGTCGTTTTCGGTTTCGTTCCGGGTACCACAGGTCATATTGAAGCTGGAGATTCAACCAACTCTCTGCACTGGTATTGAAAGCAATCGAGAGACGCACGGCCATCTCCGGGGTGATGCCCGCACGGGCGTTAAGAATGCCGGATAGCGTTTTGCGACTTATTCCCAGGGATCGCGCAGCTTCCTTGACGGTCAAATTCAGGGGTTCCAGGCAGAGAGTCTTAAGAACCTCGCCCGGGTGTGGCGGATTGCGCATCTTCATATCGACCTCAATGGTAGTCCTCGTAATCGACACGAACCATGTCCCTCTCGATATATGAGAACGTGACGCGCCAGTTGCCGCACCCTAACGGCCCACGTTGGCTGCCGCCCCACCTCTCTTCAAGCCGCCCGCGAATTCCTTCCTGTACACTGCACAGAGAATCTCGGTTTCCGCAATCGTCGCTGTTACATTTGCAATTCGCGATTCGCGAATATAGAATGAAGGATATGGTCCTGAAGCCACAAGACGTATATGTGGCGTTGAAGATCGTGGCCGCCGGGCACCGGGGGCCATACGCGCAGCTCGCCACGGAGCTGGCGATGAGCCCATCTGAAGTACATGCCTCTGTGAAACGCGCCCAATCAGCCAGGCTGATCCATGGCCCGGAGCTACAGAACCGTCCCAACCTCGCGGCCCTGGAGGAGTTCCTGGTGCATGGACTGAAGTATTCCTTCCCGGCTGATCGCGGCGAATTCACCCGCGGCATTCCTACCTCATATGCCGCCGAACCGCTGCGCGATGTAATAGGACCGGGCAACGAGCCGATTCCCGTGTGGCCATATCCACAGGGGAATGAGCGCGGCATCGCATTCGAACCCCTGTATAAGACCGCGCCGGGCGCCGCCATGCGCGACCCTGCATTCTACCAATACCTGGCTTTGGCCGATGCCCTCCGGGACGGGCGTGCACGCGAGCGGAAGCACGCCGAAAAGGAACTGCATCGTCGCTTCGAAAAGGCAAATGCGCGATCCGAATCTTAACCAGCTCATCGCGGCCGCCGATGCTCTTCGCCCGCTGTTGCCTGAATTGGTGTTTGTCGGGGGCTGTTTGACAGGCCTCCTGATCGCTGATGAAGGGGCCGGGGAACCGCGCGGAACGATCGATGTGGATGCCATCGCCGAAATCACCTCCTACGCACAATACGCAGAGTTCGGCGATCGCCTTCGCCGTCTCGGCTTCAATGAAGACACGAGCGAGGGCGCGCCTCTGTGTCGCTGGATTCAGAGCGGGACGATCCTCGATGTCATGCCCCTCGATGCCAACATTCTGGGATTTTCGAACCGCTGGTACAAAGCGGCGATGAAAGCGTCCGTAACGAAAAGACTCCGCGACGATCTTGAGATTCGGATGGTCACGGCCCCGTATTTCCTCGCGACCAAGCTCGAAACGTTCAAGGGGCGCGGAGACGGAGACTTCCTCGGGAGTCACGATCTCGAAGACGTCGTGGCCGTCATTGACGGGCGCGAAACTCTGAGCGCTGAAGTGCGAACTGCCGGGTGTAGATCTGCCCAGGTACGTGCGAGCGTGAGATTGCGAAATTGCTGGCAAATCCTGGCTTCATCGATGCACTTCCCGGCTTCCTTCTCCCCGATGCGGGAAGCCAGGCACGAATGGGAATCGTCCTCAGGCGACTGCGCGATCTGGCATCGATTTGATCGCCGGTCTTGAGGCAGCAATCGTACCCGGAAAGTCAGAGGAGCGCCGTGCAGGTAGTGCTTTTCAATGCGACCACGTTCAGCCCACAGGCGATTCCACCGATTCAAGTTCATGGCGATTTGGTGACGGCATCAAGCCCGATGAAGACCCGCAAACCTGAATCACTTCGACGGCGGAAGTACGGCGAGCCCAATCTTCGACGCCATTTCCCGCAGGCGGAGATCAGTAGCCACAATCGCACGAGCGTGAATGGCGACAGCGGACGCCACATGGATCGCGTCAAGTGCCCGAAGCATTACCGGTCCTTGGCCGCCGAAGGCCGACCGGACAACCTGGCGGGCGCCAACGATCACGTCCTCGCTGTATGAAATCCGGACTATCCGTCCCGCCCTTGCAATCCTTCTGGAACCTCTCCAGCACGGCTGCCGCCCCGCCACTCCTCAACCCGCCTGCGGATTCCTTGCGGTAAACCGCACAGAGAATCTCGGTGTCCGCGATGGTCGACGTCGCGATGGCCTCATTGGAACTCGCCATCAACTGGGTAAATTGAGAGGAATCCTCTTCAGTCACGTACAACTTGAGCAGCGCCGAAGTGTCCCAATAGAGCAAGGAGTCAGAACCGATCTTCCCGAACCTCGGTAAGAATCCGCTCGACGCTGAGACCCGGCTTGGAGGAGCGGGTCACAGTTCGTCGAAATGCACGCAGCTCGCGGGCCCATTGTTCACCGTCGATCCGGGTTTCCGAATCCACGACCCTGGTCAGGCGCGCCTTTACCTTGCCGCGAACGGTAATCAGAACGTCTTCACCACGGCTCGCCGCGTCCACCAACTCCGAGAGTTTCGCCTTGCTCTCACGCAACGTCCTCACCATGTAACCATCGTAGTTTCAAAACTCACTCGCCCCGTAATGCCTGCGCCGGATCCACCCGCGAGGCCCGCAGTGCCGGTGCCAGTGCTGCCGCCGCCGAGACCAGCGACAAAAGCAGCGCAACCGCCGCGAAGGTGAGCGCGTCGTACGGCGAGACGTCACGCACCTGCGAGGCCACCAGGCGCATCACCGCGAGACACACCGCCGCTCCCAGCGCCAGCCCCAGCGCCGCCATCGCCAGAGCGCTGCGAAAAACATCGCCAAGCACGTTGGACGGACGCGCGCCGATGGCCAGCCGGATGCCGATTTCCCGGGTCCGCTGCGCCACCGAAAATGCCATCACGCTGTACAGTCCCACGGTGGCGAGGCAGATCGCAAGCAGTCCGAATGCCCCCAACAGCATGGCGGCCAGGCGCTGCGGCGCCACGGCCGATGCCAGCAGCGCTTCGCCCGTCGTCAGGCCATACAGCGGTGCCTGCGGGGCGGCCGCTTCCCACTGCTTGCGCACCGCGGCCATGATTCCTTCGGGCGGCGCGACGGTGCGCAATAACAAATTCGACACCGGCCGGTGCCATTCTGCTGCCGGAAGATACAGGTACGGCTCGCCGGTTTCCCACACCGATTCGTATCGCGAATCGCGCGCCAGCCCGACAACTTGCACCGCCGTCATGCGTCCGGGGCGATCCTGAAACTCCAGCACGCGGTCCACCGGGTTGGCCTCGCCCCACAGGGTGCGCGCCAGCGTCTGGTTGACGATGGCGATTCTGGGGGCGCTCTTGTCATCGCGCACTTCGATATCCCTGCCGGCCAGCAGAGCCAGCCCCATGGTTCGTAGATAGTCCGGCCCCACCATGTTATAGTTCACCGCCAGCGCGCCCACCCGCGCCGTGGAATGCACCGGGCTGAGCGGCATCTCGGCCGCAAAGGTAGCCGATTCGACGCCGCCCACCGCGGCCATCTGCCGCAGCATCTGCTGGTAGAACTCCTGCGCCCGGTCGCCGCTCACCTGCATGGGAAGGCTGAAACTCATGGCCAGCAGGTGATCGCTGTGAAAGCCCAGATCCAGCGAGTAGGCCCGCAGCAGACTGCGGCCGAACAGGCCGCCCGCCACCAGCAGAATCATACTGAAGGCGACCTGCGCCACCACCAGCCCGCCCCGCAGCCACGCCTGGCCGGAGGCCGCGGTAGTATTGCCCGACTCTTTCAGGGCCGGCAGCACGTCCCGCCGCGTCGCCTGCAGCGCGGGCGCCATGCCGAACAGGGCCGACGCCGCCATGGACAGAACGAAACAGAACAGAAGCACGCGGCTTTCCACGGTCATCTGCATGGCCAGCCGGATTCCGAAGGCATTGGGGAAGCCCAGCATCAGCTTTTGCAGGCCTTGCGCCACCAGCAGAGCGGCCCCGAAGCCCGGCACGGCCAGCAGCAGATTCTCCGTGAGCAACTGGCGCACGATGCGCGCGCGGCCCGCGCCCAGAGCCAGCCGGATCGCGATCTCCCGCCGCCGCCCCAGAGCCCGCTCCAGCAGCAGGTTGGAGAGGTTGGCGCAGGCCAGCAGTAGCACCAGGCCCGCCGCTGACGCGAAAATCGCCATCCACGCGCCGATGGAACTGCGATACGCAGGCCAGAATTTCGCGTTGCTGGCCGGGAAGACCGCCGTGGTCACATCGGGATCCCTGCCCAGAGTCCGCAGTTCGGCCTGCGCCCTCCCGATGGAGACGCCCGGCCGCAGACGTCCGATCACCAGGAGCCACTCCACCTGTTTCTGGTGCAGGATGTCCAGGGCGCGGAACGAGGGCACCAGCGCGATAGTGGCGCGCACCGGCATCCAGATCTGCGGCGGATCCCCCCAGTTCATGTTAGGACCGTGAAAGGCGCGCGGCACGATTCCAGCCACCACGAAGGGCACATTTTCGAGCGTGACGCTGCGCCCCACCAGCGAGGGGTCCGCATGAAAGCGCGCGCGCCACAGGTCTTCCCCCAGCATGACCGCGGCATCATCGTCCTCACGCAGGGCGCGGCCGGCCAGTGGGGCCAGTTTCATCATGTCGAAGTAATTGCCGGTCACCGCCTCCACCGGAACCCGCTCGGCATGACCTTCCACAGTGAGATTGAATTGTAGCCGCACGTAGGCGGAAAGCGCTTCGAATGAGCGCGCGCCCTCGCGCATCTCCTGATAGACGGGATACGAGGTGGAAAGATACTTCGAAGTCTTCTGATTGAAACGGTAGACCGCGGCCAGACGGTCAGGCTGCGGGACGGGCAGCGGCCGCAGCAGCACCTCGTCGATGGCACTGAAGATCGCGGTGTTCGCGCCCACGCCCAGCGCCAGCGTGCAGATGGCCGCGGCGGCAAACGCCGGACTTTTGCGCCACGTGCGCGCCGCGAAGATCAGGTCCTGAAGCACCATGCGGCTACCCCCGGGAACAAGAATACCCTATTCGGTTCGCAACGCCTCTACCGGCGAAATCGAACCGGCCCGAACGGCGGGGATCAGCGAGGCCGCCAGCGCCGCAAAGGCCAGCGCCACAGCGGCCGTCAGCGTCACCGCAGGATTGAGTGGATTGGTGCCGTATAGTTGATTGCCGAGGACGCGCCCTGATGCGAACGCGAGCGGCAGACCGATCGCCAGACCAAGAAAGACCAAGCCGAATGCGCCGCGCAGCACCAGCCGGACAACGTCGCCGCGTCCGGCTCCCAATGCCATGCGCACGCCGATTTCGCTCACGCGCCGTCCGGCATTATAGGCGGTAACGCCGTAGAGTCCGATCGACGCTAAGACCAGCGAAAGCAGCCCGAAGAACGACGTAAGCCGCGCGATGAGCCGCGGCTGCGTAAACTGGCCGGCTACCTGCTCTCTCAATGTGCGAATCGAAATGAGCGGCATCCCGGGATCGACGACTGCCATGGCCTGTCGAATGGCCGCAATGGAAGGGCTGGCCCCCGGTCTGCTCCGGATGACGATGTCGCGCAGGTAAAGCGAGCCGAGATTCGCCTGGCCGTATTCGGCTTGCGCTTCAGGCAGAAAGAAAATCGGGAGATTTGGCTCATCGAGACGGCGCATTATGTAGCGCGCATCTTGAGCCACGCCCGACGACTTCGAATTCACGGCTGGCGTCCGGCCTGGTGCCGAAGTGTTTGCCGACAGGATCTTCGTTCCGGAAAAATTTGCGCGCGAACGCCTCGCTGATGACCGCCACCTTGCGCGACGTCGCTGTATCCTCTTCAGAGAGGCCGCGACCTCTGACGATACGGGTACCGATGACGTCAAAGTACCCGGCGGTTACCCGATCCCACGCGGCGAAGTTCTCGTCCCTGGGGCCGGGAGCGGGATGGCCGTCTACCCAGATACCGGCGCCCCAACCCCCGTTGGGCGGTGAGTATAGGCAGAGAGCCACGGAAGCGACACCGGGAACGCTCGCGATGGAATCGCGGACCCGCCGGTACAAGGGCGAGAGCTGCGCGGTCCGGTATCCGGCGAGCCTTGGATTGATGTTCGCCACCAGGCGCCCGTCCTGTTCGAATCCCAGATTCCGATTCTCGAGATTCTGCAAGGCCGCCGTGAGCAGTCCCGCCGCCGAGAGCAAAACCAGGGAGAGCGCAGTCTGCAATACCACCAGCGTTTTCCTCGGCAGCAGGCCCGCGCTGCCCGTGGCGCGATTGCCTGCGCGAAGCGCTTCCATCGGATCCACCCGCGCGGCCATCCATGCGGGAACCATGCCGAAAGCCACTCCCGTGGCGAGCGAGATGCCGAAGGCGAACAGCAGCACCGGAAGCGAGGGCGATGCCTCGATGGGCACGCCGGCGAATCCGGGCAGCGCGGGGAATGCGAATTGCAAAATCAGCCGCGTGCCCGCAAACGCAACCGCCATGCCCGCCGCGCCGCCGAACAGCGAAAGCAGGATGCTCTCGATCAGAGGTTCCCGCACCACCCGCGACGCCTCCGCCCCCAGCGCCATGCTCAACGAGGTCTGCCGCCGCCGCTCCATGCCGCGAACCAGCATCAGGTTGGCCACGTTGGCGCAAACGATGAGCAGCACAAATCCGGTGACCGCCATCAGGATCTTAAGCCAGTGGCTGTACTGTTCGCGCATGCCGGTGATGCCGGCGCCGCCGGGGCTCAGGAACAGGGTCTGCTCCGGAAGTTTCGCGCGATCCGAAGCGCTCATCTCACTCCAGTGCGCCCCCAGCCATTGCCTGAGTTCCACCCGCATTTCCGCCTCGATGGAGGCCGGCGCGGCGCCCGGCCGGATGCGGCCGATCAGGTGCAGCCAATGGGTGTCGTACTTATTGAGATCGGCATCGCTCTCGACCAGCGGTTCGGTGTTCAACGGTAGAAACAAATCGGGCGGAGTGGCGCGCAGCGTGTCGCCAAAGAAACCCGGCGGGGCGATTCCCACCACGGTAAACGGCTTGTCGTTGATATTGAAAACGCTGCCGATCACCGATGGATCCGATCCGTACCTTTCCTGCCACAGGCGATGGCTCATCACCGCCACCGGCGGGGCGCCGGGTCGATCGTCCCGATCCGTCAAGCGCGCGCCCGGCATACGCCCTGATGCCGAACATGGTGAAGTAATTGCCGGAGACGAACTCGCCGGGGCAGCTATGGGCTGCCTCCGCACTGCCCGCACGCCGCATCCCAAACAGCGACTGAATGGACGGAACGGCCGCCAGTTCCGAAAAGCCCCTGGTATGGTCTCTCAAATATTTGTACAAATCGTACGAGACCAGCGAGAACTCTTTCTCCTGGCTGTATCCGGTCATGTAGCAACACTGGGTTTCCCTTCCCAGGCGGTACAACTCCGCGGGCCTGGCCACCGGCAGCGATTTCAGCAGAACGGCGTTCACCAGGGTGAAAATCGAGGTGGTGGCGCCGATGCCCAGCGCCAGCGTCAAAACCGTGGCGATGCTGAACGCCGGGGCCATTCGCAAGCGCCGCAGCGCGTAGCGCGTGTCCTGAACCAGGCTTTCCAGGCGCGGCAGTGCCTTTTTGGTCCCGGTAGCTTTCCTTGATGGTCTCCACCCCTCCGAATTGCAACGCCGCCTGACGCCGCGCCTCCACAGGCGACAAGCCGGCCCGGAAATTGTCAGCGGTTTGCAGAGCCAGATGCTCTTCAATCTCCGCCCGCAACCGCTCTTCGTCCCGCTGCTTTGTGGCCCAGGAAGTGAGCCGCCGGAAGAATCGCCTGAGTGTTCGCATTCCGCTCCCTCTATTGGGTTCCCAACAGGAAGCATGGCACGATTCGTTTGGGAAAGCAACAGGAGCCTTCCGCCCGCGCTACTCGCAGCGCAAGGCGGCGACCGGATCGATGCGGATGGCGCGCCGCGCCGGCAGATAGGTGGCGGCCAGCGCAACGGCCAGCAGCACCAGCGCCGCGCCGCCGAAGGTGAGCGGATCGCCCGGCGCGACCCCGAACAATTGGGACGCGAGATAGCGCACCAGCCAGGCGCCGGCGGCGGTTCCGGCGGCAATGCCCGCCAGCGCCAGCAGGAAGCTGCGCCGCATTACCAGGCGCATCACGTCGCCCGCGCGCGCGCCCAGCGCCATGCGTAGTCCGATTTCCCGCGTGCGCCGGTTCACGGCGTCGGAGACCACGCCGTAGATACCGACCGCCGCCAGGCACAGCGCCAGAAAGGCGAACGCCGAGAGCAGCAGCGTCTGCGCACGCCGCCCCGCGCCCTTTCGCGAGAGCATCTCTTCCATGGTGGCGAGGCCGGTAACGGGCATATCCTTATCGAGCGACCACACCGCCGCACGCAACCCCTGCGCCAGCGCCAGAGGATCGCCGCGAGCGCGCAGCACCACGTGCACCCGACTGGAAATGAACTGCGACTCCGGAATGAAGAGCTCTGTCTCGGGCTTCGCTTCGGGACCCTGCGTGCGAACGTTGTCCACCACTCCGATGATGGTCCACCAGGGCTTGTCGTCGCCCTGGCTGAGGCTTTGCAGATGCCTGCCAACCACGTCTTCGGTTCCGTAGAAGGTCTGCGCGGCGAGCGCGTTCACCACTACAACCGGCGGGCCGTCCGCGCGTTCGTGGCCGCTGAACGAACGCCCCCGCAGCAAACGCATCCGCATGGTGTGGAAATACTGCGGGGTCACACTCACGATGGCGCTGGAGCGCACGGCGCCGGTCCCGACCGCGCCAGGCCCGGTGAACGGGTTCGCCTTCCAACCGCACGATGCCGCCCAGCGAAACATTGGTGAGCGGTATGCTATTCGCCGTGGCGGCCGATTCCACGCCGGGCAGTCCCGTCACGGCATCCAGGAGTTGCTGGATGAACGCGCGCTGCTGCGCTTCGGAGCGATAGCGGGCATTCGGCAGTTGCAGCCGGGCTGTCAAAACGTTTGCCGGACTGAATCCGGGGTCTACGGCCAGCACGCCGGCCAGGCTGCGCAGCAGCAGGCCCGCGCCGAGGAGCAACACCAGCGCCAATGCCACCTGGGTCATCACCAGAGCGGGCCGCACCCAGCCTCTGCGCGCGCCCATCGATCCGGAAGCGCCGCTTTTGAGCACCTGGTTGAATTCCAGGCGCGGAGCAAGACACGCGGGAGCCAGGCCCATCGCGAGGCCGCCCAAAGTGGCCAGCGCCAAAGCTGCGCCGCCCAGCATCCAGCCGGGCCGAAGGTCGCGCAGCCCGACGATGGGAAGCCCCTGCGCCGTGCGCAACAGGTGCAGCAGACCCGACCCGGCCAGGAATCCGGCAGCGCCCGCCAGCACCGAGAGCACCAGGTTTTCGACGATCAGCAGGCGCGCCAGCCGCAACCGGCTCGCGCCTAACGCGGCGCGCAGGCCCAACTCGCGTTGGCGCGCCGCGGCGCGGCCCAACTGGAGATTGGCGACATTCACGCACGCGATCAGCAGCAGCAGGCATACCGCCGCGAGTAGCAGCCCGAGCACCGGGCGGCTCCGTCCGTTCATCGCCTCCTGCAAAGGCGTTAACCCGACGCGGGTATTCCTGCCGCCCCAGTTTTTCAAAAACTAAACCATTTCAGGCTGTGAACAGAGTGCCGTCAAATCGCCGAGCCCCTGCTGCGGGGTGAAGCCGTCGTGCAACCGGCCGATGGCGCGGAAACCTTCCACCGTGGTCAGCGACCAGTCTGGCTGCACCGGCTGCGGAGAGACCACCAGCAGATCCGGCCGGTAGCTGCCGGGATAGCCTGGAAAAAGGAAGTCGGGAGGCATGACTCCCAGGATGGTGGCCGGCTTTCCGTCCAACACTACCGTACGGCCGGCTATGGCCGCGTCGGCCGCGAATTTCCGCTGCCACAAATCGTACGAGAGGATCGCGGAGCCGGTTATGCCGGGGCGTCCGTCGGCATCGTTGAATCCGCGGCCGATCAGCGGCTGCACGCCCAGCACACGGAGAAAATTCGACGACACACTGGCCGAATCCACGCGTTCGGGAGTTCCCATGCCCGTGATGGTTGTGCCGCCATCGTCCCAGCCGGCCACGTCCCAAGCCCGCGCGCCGCTGCGCCACAGGAGGAGCTCCGGCGTCAAGCACGCCGAAGCCTGCGCGGTTGAGCGCGAACAGGCGCTCGGCATGGGGATACGGCAGCGGCCGCAGAAAAGCCGCGTAAAACATGCCGAAAATCGCCGAATTGGCGCCGATCCCCAGGGCCAGCGAGAGCACCGCCACGGCCGTGAAGCCCGGGCTCTTGCGCAGGCCGCGCACCGCATAGCGCACGTCCTGCAGGAAACCATTCAGCCAGGCGCCGCGGCGCACGTCGCGGCATTGCTCCTTCACCAGTTCCACTCCACCCACTTCCAGCAGGGCAGCCCGCCGCGCATCCCCGGGACTCAATCCCAGGCGCCGCTTTTGATCGGTGAGCAGATCCAGGTACGCCCGGAGTTCGGCGTCAAGCTGATCTTCCACCTGGCGTCTGCGAAACAGATTGCGCATCAAGCTCACGCGGCACCTCCTATAGATCCTCCATACGGAGAATAGATGCCCGACCTATAGAATGTCAATACGAAAGGCGGCGTCCTATCCCACAAAGCGCTTCCAGAACGATTGCCGGGGCAGTTCCACTCCCAGCAGCCTGCGGAAAGGAGCGGCCTGTTCCTCGGTCAGCGGCTGGACGCCGCGGATCAACTCCACCACCTCGACCATGCGGCTGAAGTGATCGATGCAGTGCCAGCAGCGGAGCACGTGCTGCTCCATGGTCTCGCGGCCCCGCCACGTGGTGCGGCCGTCCAGAATGTCCAGGAAGACCCTGGCGGAAAGACATTCCTTGCCGGCGCCGGCAGCGGCGGCCTGGCCCAACAGGCGTCCATTGGAGGCCAGAAGGTCGCGGCTCCAGGCGTCCACTTTGGCGCGTAGGAGCTCCGCGGCCCGGTCACGGATCTTCTCGACAGTCTTGGGGGCCATCCGCATCATGGCGCCAGTTTCAGCGGAATCGTAGCGAAAGGTCTCAATCCACGCCGCCTGCTTCTCTACCAGCGTCAGCGGCTCGAGCGCTTCGGCTACTGTTTCCAGGTCCACCGCGATCCCGGGAGCCGCCACCGGCGTTTCCGCCAGCACCCTTTGGCGCAGTTCGGCGATGAACCAGCGCTCCGGCGCAGGCTCCATGGATTGAAACATACTGGATTCCGGCTTGCGGATGGCCAGCAGCACTCGCTCCACGGCCCCACTATCGCCGTAATGCGCCAGCAGTTTACGGATCAGCGGCACGTAATTGGTGAGGAAGTAAACCCAGCCCTCCGGTTTGTCGGCGCGGCAATCCTGCACCATCTCGTAACAGGTATAGATCATCTAATACGATAGTAATGGAACCGCGGTGCGTAGCCGGTGTGCCCCGCAGGCACGCTTGCGGGTGGCGTTAGTCGGGAGTAAGCTCCGAAGTAGAGGGCAGCGACCATGAGGGTTCTTCTGATTCTTACTTTAAGTTCTCTGCTGGCCGGGGGCGCCATGGCGCAACGCGGCGGCGGCGGTCACGGCGGTGGTGGTGGTGGCGGATTCCACGGTGGTGGCGGCGGCGGTGGTGGATTCCACGGTGGCGGCGGTATTGGTGGCGGCGGTGGATTTCGCGGCGGCGGTGGTATTGGCGGTGGCGGCTTCCGCGGTGGCGGCGGCTTCGTCGGCAACTTCGGACGCGGCGGCTTCGTCTCCAATTTCGGACGCGGCTACGGTTACGGCGGGTATGGCTATGGCGGGTATGGCTACGGCTACGGTTATTCTCCCTACTGGGGTTTGGGCTGGGACTTGGGGTGGCCGGGATATTACGACACCTACGACTACGGATACCCCTACGATTACTCCAGCGGTTATAACTACCCGGTGTATCAATCCTCACCAAACGTCAGTGTGATCTACCCGGCGCAAACGCAACCTGTGACGAATACGGTATACGTCCAGCGCGCGCAGCCGGTGATCCGCACTTACGATCAGTACGGGCAGGAGGTGAACCCGGGTGGCGGCGTCCCGACCACCGCCGGGGGCAGCGCTTCTTCGGCGGGTTCCCCCATTTACCTGGTGGCCATGAAGGACGGCATCATTCGCGCCGCGGCAGCCTATTGGGTCAACGGACAGACGCTGCATTACGTGACCCTGGAGCACAGCGAGCAACAGGTGCCTCTGAGCAATGTGGACCGCTCGCTCAGCCAGCAACTGAATCGCGAGCGGCGCGTTCAGTTCCAGTTGCCGCAATAAGCGCGACCGCTGCTTTTACGCGCTCCGGAGTCATCGGCAACTGCAACAGGCGAACTCCCACGGCATCGAAGATGGCGTTGGCAATGGCCGGCGCCATCGCGATGATGGGCGGTTCACCGCCGCCCAGCGCCGGGGTTTCCGGGTTATCCACCAGAAGAATCTCCATCTTCGGCAGCCAGGAGAAGCGCGGAATCTCATAGCTGTCGAAGTTCCGGGCGAGCACCTCACCGTTGTGAAAGCGGATTTCCTCGCTCAGCGCCGATCCGAGGCCCATCATCACGCAGCCTTCCGCCTGCTGCCGCATGCCATCGCGATTCATCACCAGCCCCAGATCCAGCGCCATCACCACGCGCTTCACCTGCACCGCGCCGGTGCCGCGATTCACTGCCAGTTCTACCATTGTGGCGTTGCAGGCGTTGGAGTACATCCCGCACGCCATCCCCACGCCGCGCCCGGTGGACCCGTGCCCCGCCTGCCATCCGAATTGTTTCGCCGCCGTCTCCAGCACGCGCCTCATGCGGGCATGGCTCAGATGATTCAGGCGGAACTCCAGCGGATCCACTCCCAGTTTGGCGGCCAGCACATCCATGTGCGATTCGCGCGCGAAGGTATTGCTGTTCGCCGAAGGTCCGCGCCACGCGCCCACACGGAACGGATTCATGCCCGGAGGATTGCCGCCCTGCCATCCCCCCGCCGAGGTCACCCGCTTGTGCGGAATATCGTAGAATGGGGCCGCTTCCCGCTCCCCCGCGCCGACTACCTGTCCGTCCCACAGCACGATTTTGTTGCCCGCCAGGCCAGTCCGGATCTTCATCACGGCAGCCGGGCGGAAGCGGTCCGTGGCGAACTCCTCGGCGCGGCTGTAGACGACCTGCACCGGCTTGCCCGTGATCCTGGCCAGGCGCGCCGCTTCCACACCCTGGTCGGCTTCCGTCTTGCCTCCGAATCCACCGCCCACGTATCGCGAAATCACCCGCACCTTGTCGGCGCCGATGCCGAGTCCCGCCGCCACCGCATTCTTCACCTGGAACGGCGCTTGCGAACTGGCCCACACCGTGACTTTGCCGTCCTCGAACTGCGCCGTGGCGGAGTGCGTCTCCATGGGAGAATGCGCCACGTAACTGTTCAGGTACGTCTGCTCGACCATGGTGCCGGAGAGCCGTTCGCCTTCCGCCAGGTCTCCGCTCTGCGCCACCATACGCGGCTGCGGCGCGTTCTTAACGATGTGATCGAAGATGGTGCGGTCGTCCGGACCCGCCGGCGCGCTCTCGAACTCCGCCTTGATCCTTGCCCAGCGCCTCCACGGCGATATCGCGATGTTCGTGCAGCACGGCGATCGTGCCGCCGTCCTTCACCACCTGCACACCCTTCACCTGCTCCGCCGCCGCGGTGTCCGCCGATTTCAACTTCGCCCCCACCGCGGGCGCCCGCAGAATCGCCGCGTGGAGCAGTCCGGGCGGCAGCATGTCGCCTGCATACTTCGCCGCGCCGGTGACTTTTTCCATGCCGTCTTTGCGCCGCGGAGAAGTGCCGATCACCTGGTAGCCCGACGCTTTCACCGGTACATTGGCCAGGTGCCGCTCAATGCGCTTGCCTTCCACCAACTGCCCGTAGGTCAGCTCGCCGATAGCGCCCGCTTTCGCGTGCAACTGCTCCACCGGTACCTTCAGCCGCTCCGACGCCAGTTGCAGCAGCACCGCCTTGGCCTCCGCTCCCGCACGGCGGACCGCCGGAATCAGCAGCGGCGTCGTCATCGAGCCGAACGTTCCCATGTCATACGGGCACAGGTCGGTATCGCCCAGCACCACATCCACGCGATCGTATGGGACGTCCAGTTCTTCCGCCAGGGCCATCGACAGTTCGGTCATGCAGCCTTGCCCCAGTTCCACTTTGCCGGCCAGACAGGTCACGCGCCCATCCGCGCCGATCTTCAGATACGCATTCAGGTCCACCGGCCCGCTCTGGCGCCCCGGCAGGCGCGCGGGCTCCTGCGCACGCATCACGCTCGCGTGGAAAAAGACGAACAGACCGCCGCCCGCAGCCGCCACCCAGTCACGACGCGTCATGTCACTCATCACGCACCCACCTTTGCCGTTCCGGCGGCTTCCTGCACGGCATCCAGAATTCGTCCGTGCGCGCCGCAGCGGCACAGGTTGTCCTCCAGGTGCTGCGCGATCTGCTGGCGCGTGGGATGCGGCGTTTTCAGCAGCAGCGCATAGGCCGTCAGAATCATGCCCGGCGTGCAGTATCCGCACTGGAAGGCGTGATGACTCAGGAAGGCCTGCTGCACCTTGTGCAGCCCGCTCTGGCCCAGCCCTTCGATGGTCATCACGTGCTTGCCCGCCACCGATTTCAGAGGGGTCACGCAGGCCCGCACCGCCTCCTTTTCCAGGATCACCGTGCAGGCGCCGCAGAGCCCTTCGCCGCACCCGAATTTCGAACCTGTCAGGCCCAGGTCGCTGCGCAGGACCCACAGCAACATGCGCTCGTCATCGGTCTTCACCGTGGCCGCCTTACCGTTCAGCGTGAATGAAATCGTCCGCTCCATAGTTACTTCCCAAGCTGACTATAACAGATAAACAGTTCTGGTATTCTTATTGCCGGAGGTGTTTTGTGCGGCCTCTCTTTGCGCTGTTCGCCCTGCTCCCCGCCATAGCTTCCGGACAATCTCTGAAGGTTGGCGACCCCGCTCCCGCGCTCACTCTGGAGCGGACCATCCCCGCCGGTATGACCGTCCTGAAAGGCAAACCGGCTGTCCTCGAGTTCTGGGCCACCTGGTGCGGAAACTGCGTGGCGGAGATCCCCCACCTGAATGAACTGGTCGCGAAGTTCCCCGAGCGTTCAGTTCCTCTCCATCAGCGACGAGCCGGCATCCGCCGTCCTGCCTTTCCTCGCCAAACAGCCGGTTCGCGGCTGGGTCGGGCTGGACCGCGCGGGCGCCACCTTCAAGGCCTACATGGTGGAAGCGCGACCGCAAACTATGCTGATCGATCGAGACGGAATCCTGCGCGGCATGCTGCATCCCGAGCAGGTGGACGACGCCGTTCTCTCGGACCTCGTGGCGGGCCGCCCATTGATACCCAACCGGCTGAGCGCGCGCCTGCACATTCTGGAGGACACCACGGCCGACCCGGTCTTCGCCCTGTTGCTGCGGCCTTCCAGCAAGCCCAAGCCAGGGGGTGTTTTTGGGATCGACCCGGGCAAATTGCAGGGAGACAATATCTTCCTACGGACGATCATCGCCCAGGCCTACTCCACCGGCGAGCGCCACCTGGAGGGGTTCGAACATCTGATGACCACGCGCTACGACTTCTGCGTCCTCCTGCCCAATGGCCTGTCCGGCGAAAGGGACCTGCTGCGCGAAATGCTGGAGCGCAGCTTTAAACTGAAGGTCCGCCACGAATCGCGGGCGATGGACGCCCTGGTCCTCCGGTTGTCCGGCCCCAAACCGCAAGAATATCCCGGCGGATATCCCATGACCAACCTGGTCGGCAGCCTGGAATACCGCCTGAATCGCATGGTGGTGAACGAGACCGGATTTACCGGGTCCCTGAAAGGTCCCGATTTCCCCGACAAACCCGAAGACCTTCCGGCAGCCCTGAAATCGCGGCTCGGCATGGAATTGATTCCTGAACGCCGTGCGGTCGACATGCTCGTGATCGAGTCGCTGGAGTTACCCACCTTTCGCGCAAATATCCCCGGCCGGCAGTGACTCGCCCGGTCAATTCATCTTCACGCGTTTGGCATTCTTCGGCAGATCGAAAACAGAAGCCTGCACCACCGGATTCACCTGCACGCCGGAAAATGTCGCCAGCCGATAATCGCCGCCGGGAAAGTAAAATTTCTGCTGCACCGGGCACTGGCTTCGGTCGGAAATCCACAGCTCAACCTTCTTTAACTGCTGCAGCACCGCCGGCGATTTCGGAGTCAGCTCCAGGTGCGTCACCGCCTGCGATTCCAGCGTCTCGCGCCGCAGGTCGCGGATCTCGTAATTGGCCGCCAGCTCGCGGCCCGCCGTGCCGAATCCCAGCAACAGCATCTTCTGCGCCAGATCGCGATATTTCCGGATGTCGTATCGCTGGATCTCGTCGATCTTCGGGTGATACACTTCCGCCTGTTGATTGTCGATCACCACAGTGAACGCATTGTCTCCGGTGAAGGCAATCCGGTATCGGAAGTTGCCCGGATCCTTTTTGATGGTGAGGACGCCCGTCTGCGTCTCGTCTTCGTTGATCACCGCCGTGTGGGTAACCGTTCGCACCGCCGCCTGGGCCGACCGGAACGTCGCCGCGAAACGATCCAGGCGCGCCAGAACTTCCGGAGCCTGCTGCGCGGGGGCGCCAATCGCCGCCAGGATCAGAACGAGAACGGCACGCTTCCACAGGGTCGGCATCATCTTATAAGGTAATATAGCCGTTTGACGAATCGCCTCCGGTCCGCACCCCGGTCAGCGCGCTGGCGGTGTGGGCGCGGACATCAAGGTCCGGACGAGATCGTGGTGGACGATATTTATGCGCGCACCAATCGCCTTCACGCGGGCGACCGGCACCTGCAGAACCTCACCGCCAACCCTGGCCGGCTCTCCTGCGTTTACGCCAAGGTGGCGGACCCGGCGCAAGTGCCGGCCATCATCGCGCAATTGAAGGCCGGTGGAATTTCGTAGTACGCCATCTACCCGGTCCACTGCTGCGCGAGACGGTCCTGCTGGCACTGGCCGGTTCCGTCCTCGGAATCGGCTTGAGTTACGGCACCCGCTGGCTCATCACCACCCTGGAGCCGATCATGATTCAGGCCGTTGTGCCGGATTGGTGGCCCATCGCCGCCGCCGTTTCGATCGCCGGCGCATTGTGCGGCGCTATCTATCCCGGCCTTAAAGCGGCCCGCCAGGACGTAATCGATGCCCTCGCCTACGACTGAGATTCCCGACGAAGTGTGATAAACGTAGGATATTACCTCCGGTGGATTACGTACTGCTGTTGAAATCCACCGGGCGATTGACAGGATACTGACTGGCGGGGAACTCCGTCTGGGCCAGTAGGCCAACGGCTGGGTGGGCCTGAAAACGAGGTCCGTGTCGTTTGGCCTTTTCCGATACCGCATCGAAACCGCTCAGGTACGGCATAGCTCTTCTCGCCGTGGTCGCTGCCCTGACCCTACGGCTCGGGCTTGACCCCGTACTTGGAAAGAGCGATGAGCTGCTGGCGCTGACGCTGGGAATTCTGGCCGCATCCCATTTCGGCGGCCGAGGGCCGGGGCTGCTGGCTTCCCTTCTGAGCATGGCGCTGGCGGCGTTCTTCTTCGTCGATCCGCGCTATTCGCTGGCCATCGCTAATCGCCGCGATGCCGCTGCCCTGGTCGTTCTCTTGATCGCCGGGGTGGTCATCGCTCTGTCGGTGGGCCGACCTCGCCGCACCGGCGCCCCCGTCGGCAAACTCCCCCTCGGAATGTTCCACGCTGCGGTCCTCCGGCGGTCGGCGTTGCTCGCCGTCGCTTTCGTATTGCTGGTCGCCATGACTCGTCTGTTGTACGCCGATTTCCAGGCGGCTCGAGACCGCCAGCAGTGGGTGGAGCATACCTACCAGGTTCTGACCGGGATCCAGGCCGTCATAGTCGATCTGGAACACGCCGAAGGCGCGGAGCGGGGATACCTGTTGACCGGGGACACTGCGCTACCTCGACTGCCTTCCGAGGCCGCCCTTCGCGGCGAAATTGCCGACCGCCTTGCGCTTCGCCGTCTCACCGCCGACAACCCCGCACAGGCTCCCCGCCTGGATGCCGTGGACCGGCTCGCGGAGATCCGGGCCGCGCAGTTCCAGGAAGCCATTGAAATCCGGCAGAATCTGGGAGCCGAAGCCGCTGCCGCCCGCATCAGCACCAACCGCGGCGAACAGATCATGGATGAGTGCCGTGCGGCTCTGAATGCCCTCGAAGAAGAGGAACGCGGGCTGCTCGTCAAACGCTCCGCGGCGGTCGAGGAACTGGCGCGCCGGACGCGCTGGGTATTGGGCCTGGGCAGCGGCTCCCTGCTCCTTCTGCTGGTGATTGCCGGTACCGTGATCGAGCGCGATATCCAGGAACGCGACGCGGCTCGACTGGTGTTGAAAGCCAGCGAGGAACGCCTCCGCCTGGCTCTTGGTTCAGCCGATGCGGGCATCTGGGAATGGGACCTGGAGACCAACCGCAATGTTTGGTCCGAGGAACTGTGGAAACTGTATGGCCTGGAGCCGGACAGTTGCGCCCCATCGTTTGAAACCTGGCAGCAGATCATGCACCCCGGCGACCGCCAGAGGGCCCGCGAGGTCGCGAACCAGGCGGCGCGCAAGGGCACGGAGCTGAAACGTGGAATTCCGCGTACCCGGCCGAAACGGCGGCGAGCGCTGGCTCATGGCGCGCGGAAGTCCCTTGCGCGATGCCGCCGGACGCACCACGCGCCTTGTCGGAATCGCGGTCGATATTACCCAGCGCAGGCTTGCCGAAGAGGCCCTGCGAGAGAGCGAGCAGAACCTCCGGCGGTTCGCCGAGACCGCCCCCGTAGCGATCGCTATGTTCGACCGCGACATGCGCTATCTCGCCGCCAGCCGGCGCTTCCGCGACGACTACCATCTGGGTTCGCAGGAGCTGGCGGGGCGAAGTCACTATGAAGTTTTCCCGGAAGTCTCCGCGGAATGGCGGGAGATTCACCGCCGCTGCCTGGCCGGCGCCACCGAGCGGCATCCTGGAGAAAAGTTCAATCGCCTGAATGGGGACGCACAGTGGATCCGGTGGGAGATCCAACCCTGGCGCCAGACCGATGGCGAGATCGGCGGCATCGTCCTGTTCTCCGAAGAGATCAGCCTACAGAAGCGCGCCGCCCAGGCCTTGATCGAAAGCGAGGCGCGGCTCCGGCTGGCCCAGCAGGCCGCCCGGGTGGGCACCTTCGAATGGAATATGCACACCGGCGCCATCACCTGGACTCCCGAGCTGGAAGCCATGTACGGCCTGGCGCCCGGCCAATTCCCCGGCAACTTCGAGTTCTGGGAAAAACTGGTTCACCCCGAGGACCTGCCGGAGGCCATGCGCCGCTTCGAACAGGCCCTCGAAACCGGCATGTTCGATGCCGAATGGCGCGCCATCTGGCACGACGGTTCCGAGCGCCGGCTCGCCGCCAGAGCGTCGGTATTCAAGGACGACGACGGAAAACCGGCGCGCGTCATCGGCGTGAATATCGATATCACCGAACTGCGCGCCGCGGAAGCGACGGCCCGCCAATGGCAACGGGCCTTTGAGCAGGCCGAACTGGCCATCGCACTGAGCGACTCGGCGACGGGTACCTTCGTCGTGGTCAATGAAGCATTTGCGCGCCAGCGCGGCTACGCCGCCTCAGAGCTGGCGGATCGTCCCATCGCCAGCATCTTCCCACCGGCCGCGCGGGAGGCGCTACAGGGCTCCACGGCTACTGCCGACCGCGACGGGCATTTCACTTTCGAGTCGGAACATCAGCGGCAGGATGGCACGTGCTTCCCGGTATGCGTGGATCTGACCGTGATCCGCAGTCGCTCCGGCGACCCCGTCTCGCGCGTGGCATTCGTCCAGGATTTGACCGCGCAGAGGCGCGCCGAACAGGAAATCCACCAGCTCAATAGCGACCTGGAGAATCGCGTCCGCGAACGCACCGCCCAGCTTGAGGCGGCAAACCGCGAGTTGGAAGCATTCTCGTATTCCGTCTCGCACGATCTGCGCGCGCCCCTGCGCGGCATCGATGGCTGGAGTCTGGCTCTCGCCGAAGATTACGCCGGGCAGCTTGACCAGCGGGCGCAGAAGTATCTGGAGCGGGTCCGCTCCGAAACCCAACGCATGGGCCTGCTGATTGACGATATGTTGCAGCTCTCCCGCGTTTCCCGGTCCACCCTGGAATTCGTTCCGGTGGACCTCTCCGCCATCGCCGAAGAGATCGCCGCCGGATTGCGTGAAGAGCATCCCGAGCGCGACATTCAATTCCACATCCAGCCGGCGCTCACCTCCCGCGGCGATCCCCGCTTTCTGGGGATCGCGCTGGCTAACCTTCTGCGCAACGCGGCGAAGTTCACTGCTCCGCGCCCCCAGGCGCGCATCGAATTCCATCTCACGGAGCACGGCGGCGCGCCGGCCTTCTGCATTCGAGACAACGGCGTGGGCTTCAACATGGCCTATGCCGGGCAGCTCTTCGGGGCGTTTCAGCGTCTGCACAAGGCTTCCGAGTTTCCCGGCACCGGCATCGGGCTGGCCATCGTGCAGCGCGTCATCCATCGTCACGGCGGGCGCGTGTGGGCCGAGGCGCGCCCCGAAGAAGGCGCGAGTTTCTATTTCACCATTGGAGCGGCCGAATGAGCACGGATAAGGTAATTCTCCTGATTGAAGACAATCCCAGTGACGTGGACCTCACCAGGCGCGCGCTGGACAAAGCCCGCATCGCCAATGAACTGGTGGTGGCGGAGGACGGGGAAGAGGCCCTGGCTTACCTCTGGGGCACGGGCCCTCACGCCCGCCGCGATACTGCCCCGTTGCCCGCGCTGACTCTGCTGGATCTCAAGCTTCCCCGAATTCCGGGGCTCGAGGTTCTCCGCCGTTTGCGCGCGGACCCGCGTACCAGGCGGATGCCGGTGGTCATCCTCACCTCCTCGAAAGAGGAAGAAGATGTGGCCGCCGGATACGACCTGGGCGTTAACAGCTACATTCGGAAGCCCGTGGATTTCAAGCAGTTCGCGCAGTGCGTCGAACAGCTCGGCCTGTATTGGCTGGTGCTGAACGAGCCACCGCCGCAAGTCAGATGAAGGGGAAAATGGCCGAGACCTTACGCCTGCTGCAAGTCGAAGATTCCGAAAGCGACGCCGAACTGGTACTGCGCCTCCTCCGCAAGGCGGGCTACCATGTCCAGTCTAAACGCGTCGATGCGCCTGCGGAAATGCGCGCCGCCTTGGACGGTGAAGCCTGGGACGTCATCATCGCGGACCATCGCATGGGCCAGTTCGACGCTCCCGCCGCCCTGAAGATTTTGCATGAGACCGGCCGCGACATTCCCTTCATCGTCGCCTCCGGCAGCATCGGCGAAGAGCTGGCCGTCACCATGATGAAGTCCGGCGCCCACGACTACGTCCTCAAGAACAACCTGGCCCGTCTGGCGCCCGCGGTGGACCGTGAAATCCGCGAAGCCCGCACCCGCCGGGAACGCAATGAGGCCGAAAAGAACCTCCGCGACAGCGAAGAGCGCCTGGCCCTCGCCATTGAGGCAACACAACTGGGGACTTTCGATTATTTGCCGCGCACCGGGAAGATGATCTGGTCGGACTTGACGCGCCGCCATTTCGGATTGGCCCCTGGCGCCCCCATCTCCTTCGATATTGCCCTGCGCGCCATTCATCCCGAAGACCGCGAGGATGCCGCCCAAACCGTGCAGGCGTTGCTACAACCGGGCAGCGACGGTCATTGGGCCGCCGAGTTCCGCACCCTCGGCGCCGAAGACCGCGTGGCGCGCTGGATATCCTCCTGGGGCCGCGCCTTCTTCGATGCGCAGGGCCAGCCGATCCGCTTCGTTGGCGTCACGCTCGATGTTACCGAACGCCGTAGCCTGGAAGAGCAGTTCCGCCGCACGCAGCAGCGGCTCCGGCATGTAGTCGCCTCCAGCCCGGCAGTCCTGTTCACCCTGGCAATCACCGGTAACGAAATCCATGGCGTGAGCTGGATCAGCGATAACGTCAGGGAGGTGCTCGGGTATCCGCCGGAAGTGACTATTGGCGCAGACTGGTGGATGAACGGTACCCACCCCGACGACCTGGCCATGGTGAGAGAGCGGGCCGCCGCCGATCTGCTGGCGCGCGGCTACATGGAATGCGAGTTCCGCTTCCGACATGCCGATGGCACGTACCGTTGGACGCGCTCCGAGATCCGCCGCATCCACGATGAGACCGGCCTCCGCTCCGAAGGTGTCGGCGCCTGGAGCGACATTACCGCGCGCAAAATCGCCGAGGAAGAGCAGGCCCGCCTTCGCGAACAACTACAGCAGGCTCAAAAACTGGAAAGCGTGGGACGGCTCGCCGGGGGCATCGCCCACGATTTTAATAACCTGCTGACCGTCATCAATGGCTACAGTTCCATGCTGCTCAAACAAGTGGCGCCCGGCGATTGGCAACATGACGGGCTGGAGGAGATCCAACTGGCCGGCGAACGCGCCGCCGCTTTGAGCCGGCAATTGCTGGTGATGAGCCGCAAAAGCGTGGTCCAGACCAGGAATGTAAACCTGAACGAAATTGTCGCCGAAGTGCAGAAGATGCTGGCCCGCGTCATCGGCGAAGACGTCCGCATGGAATGCCTTCTCGATCCTGAGTTGGGATACGTGATGGCCGACCCCGGACGGTGGAATCAGGTGCTCATGAATCTTGCGGTGAACGCGCGCGACGCCATGCCCCGCGGAGGCACGCTGCGCATCGAAACCGCGAATCTCGAACCGTCCGGGAGCGAGGCACGCCCGCTGGTCCAGCTCAAGGTCAGCGACACCGGCGTCGGCATGACCGGGGAGGTCTTGTCGCATCTCTTCGAGCCCTTCTTCACCACCAAGAAGGCGGGCGAAGGCACCGGCCTCGGCCTGGCAACCGTATACGGCATCGTCCAACAGTGCGGCGGCTCCATTCAGGTGCACAGTGAACCTGGCAACGGAACCACGTTTACCATCCGGCTGCCCAGAATCGAGGCCCCCGCGGCGGAGGATGCGCAGAGTGCCGCGCGACCCATTGCGCGGGGAACCGAAACCATCCTGGTTGTGGAAGACCAGGACCAGCTCCGTAAACTGGCGGTCCGCGTCCTGCGGAAGTACGGCTATGAGGTATTGGAAGCGGCCAGTCCGGCGGAGGCCCTGTCTTGTTCGAATCACTGCCGGGGTGAAATCCACCTGGTGCTGACCGATATTGTGATGCCGGAAATGAGCGGCATCGATCTGGCCGGCCAACTCCTCGAAATGCGGCCGGCTCTTAAAATCGCGTTCATGTCAGGGTATAGCGAAAAGTTGACCGCGGAATCCCACAGGCTGGAAGCGGCTGACGCATACCTGGCCAAGCCATTCTCCCCGGATACCCTGGCCGCCACCGTGCGCGCCGTGCTCGACCGGCGAGCGTAGCGAGCCGCGGTTGGTAGAATTCGTTATGCACATCCTGCTCGTCTACTGCACCGTGAAACCCGACCGGATTGAGCCGTTCATCGCGGCAACCATCGAAAACGCCCGCAACAGCCGCAAGGAGCCCGGCGTAGTCCGCTTCGACTTCGTCCAGCAGGCGGACGATCCCACCCGGTTCAGCCTGATCGAGGTCTATCGCTCACCCGAGGGACTGGCCGCCCATCGCCTTGCGCCGCACTACCTGGCATGGGCCGAAAAGGTGCCGGAGATGCTTGCCGAACCGCGCACCCGCAACTTCTACACCAATATCGATCCTTCCGACGCCGCCTGGTAACCCATGCAATTTGCATTCGCCACCGCCACACGCATTCTGTTCGGCGAAGGCATGCTGGCCGAGGCTGCTCCGGCCGCCCGCGCTATGGGCCGCCGCGCCCTGGTCGTAACGGGAGCCTCGCAGCGCTACACCATCGCAATGGACACGGTGCCTTTCGCCGTACCGGGTGAGCCTTCGCTCGCGCGCGTTCGGGAAGGCACGGCGTTGGCGCGCGAGGCCGGATGCGACGTGGTGATCGCCATGGGAGGCGGTAGCGCCATCGACGCCGGCAAAGCCATCGCGGCCTTGATGACCAATCCCGGCGATCCGCTGGACTACCTCGAGGTGATCGGCCGCGGCCGCCCCCTGGAGCGTCCCGCCGCCCCGTTCATCGCCATCCCCACCACCGCCGGTACCGGGTCGGAAGTCACCATGAATGCCGTGCTGGCGTCGGCCGAACATCGCGTCAAGGCCAGCCTGCGCAGTCCCCTGATGCTGCCTCGCCTGGCCATCGTCGATCCCGAATTGACGCTCGATCTGCCGCGCGCCGTCACCGCGTCCACGGGGCTCGACGCGCTCACCCAACTCATCGAGCCTTACGTTTCGGTCCGCGCCAACGCCCTGACCGACCTTTACTGCGTGGAAGGCATCCGGCGCGTGGCGGGAGCGCTGGCGCGCGCCTGGGACAACGGGCACGACCGCGAGGCGCGCCGCGATATGGCATTCGCCAGCCTGCTGGGCGGACTTTCCCTGGCCAATGCCGGGCTGGGCGCGGTCCACGGATTCGCCGCCCCTCTGGGCGGAATGTTCCCTGCCCCGCATGGCGCGGCCTGCGCCGCAGTGCTGCCGCACGCCATGCGGATCAACGTCCAGGCCCTGCGCCAAAGGGCGCCCGAAAGCCGGGCTCTGGCACGCTACGTCGAAATCGGCCGTCTGCTCACCGGCAGCCCGCAAGCCACCGCCGGGGATGGAGTCGAGTGGGTCCGCGAACTCTGCCGCAAGCTGGAAGTCCCTCCGTTACGCGCGTGGGGTGTGAGCGAGGCCGATATCCCCGTGCTCGTCGAAAAGGCCGCCAAAGCCAGCAGTATGAAAGCCAACCCGCTGCCATTGACGCCGGAAGAACTACGCGAGATCATCAGTCAGGCAGTTTGACGATGCGGGTGCTGTTTGCCATTCTGGCGTTGGCCGCGGCGGTACGGGCGCAGGACGCCGGTGTCATCGCCGGAGTCGTCCGCAGCAGCGCCACCCACGCGCCGCTCGAAGACGCCCAGGTCAGCTTGATCGGTGCGGACAGCACCGGCGCGCAGACCGACGCGCGAGGCAGTTTCCGCTTCACCGATTTGCCCGCCGGCCACTACAGCCTGAGAATCGAAAAGCCCGGTTACGAAGGCCCCGACCCACTCAAAGTGGAACCGGGCGCGCAGCCAGTCGCCGTGGAGTTGGACCCGCTGGCGCAGATCGAAGGCCGCATCCTCGACGACGACGGCAATCCTGCGCCCGGAGTGACCGCGGATTTTTTGACGTTTCCATATTTCACCAGATTTCCTCTGGAAACCAGTTCTCCAACCGCGAAAGACGGGCGATTCATGCTTTCCAATCTGAAAGCCGGCGATTATTGGGTTCTCCTCCGCATTCCCGCCGCGCTGCGCGCGCACGGATATCCCGCCACTGAGTTTTACCCGGGCGTGGCCGATTCCGCACGGGCTGCCGCCATCCACCTGGCCGCCGCGCAGCAGTTGGCCGGCCTGACCATCCACCTGCGGCGCGTGCCGCTGGTTTCCTTCCGTGGCCGTGTAGTCGATCTGGGCAAGGACGAAGCCGCGCGCCCCGTGGAGGTAGCGCTCGATTGCGAGCCCAGCGAAATCAACGGGGCCTTCGGACGCCATGAAGTGGATGCCTCCGGCCATTTCCATTTCGACAGCGTGCCCCCCGGGCGCCACCAGTTGCTGATCTATCGGGGAACTGGCGTGGATGACCTGCCGTACGCCACCACCGTCGATGTGGGTCAGGACGAAGTCACCGTTACTCTGCCGCCGTTCACCAGCCTGGCGGGTGTGGTCAAGTCCACGGATGGCGCGCCGTGGGACGGAGTGATCGGCATCCGTTTGAGCCGCGAGGGAGCGCGGCGCCGTCCCGTGACTCCCGGCGACGACGGCGCCTTCACACTGCCCGATATTCCGCCGGGAGAGTGGACCCTGGAGGTCGAAACGAACGGCCTGGAATCTGCCGGCCGCCCGCTTCAGGTGGCCTCCGTGAAGTTCGGCGAGGCGAGCGTCGCCCGCCAGCCCATCGTGGTTGTGGAAGGCGCCAATCCGCCCATCACGATCAGGCTTTCCGGTGAAAACGGCGGCATCGCCGGAACCGTCGACCCAGGCGATCCAGCGGATCCGGCACTGGTGTTCGCACAGGCGCTGGATGACCTTCCCCAGAAATGGCTGGCCACCGCAATCACCGGGCAGGACGGCTCCTTCACCATCTCCGGCCTGCTTCCGGGCGATTACCAGGTCACCGCCTGGGGACGCGCATTTCTTCGCAAAGCCGGGTACGGCGCCGACTGCACCGATCATGTCCGCAAGGTCACGGTGACCAACGGCCGGACCGCGACGTTAAAACTCCAGAGGTGCGACCAGTAAACTCGCGGGGACGCAGACAGCATTTTTTGGCGCCGTACTATTAGCGCTGGGTGCTTGTAGTTCGGTCGCTTCGGCAGCCATCCTGACGCCCAGTCAATTTCACGCCACGATTACCGGATTCGCCACTTATGCCGACGCGGATTTCACGTTGCCCAACGCCGGCGGTGTGACGATTGGTGGCGGGGTGTTCGCAACCGTGACGCCGACCACTGTGGAAGTCGGGCTGACACCACAGGGCTTCGCGAACTTCAGCCAGGTTTTTGAATGGACCTTCACCGGTTTCCAACTCCCCGCGGGACAGGTGATCTCAGGGCTCACCGTCCTGAATAACGGTCGCTCCTGCTGTACCACGACGACTTCTTTTACCGGCAACTCGATCCAGATCGATTTTCATGGCGAGGACACCAGGGGCAAGTCAGATACGATTTCGTATACGATCGACTTTACTCCAGCGGATACCGCGGTGCCTGAGCCGGCGCCCGCGATACTACTGACGTGTGGGTTACTGCTGCTGCTGGCTATCCGCCGGCAGTGCCGTTGCTGATATCCTCCTTGTGTAACCAACGGCCGGACCGCGACGTTTAAAGCTCCAGAGGTGCGGCCGGTGAAACTCGCGATGTAGCCGCGCAAATCAACGGAACCGTGGACGAGCCCGGCATGGTGACCGTGACTCACCTTGTCGATGGCCTTTCTTCTTCGCGCGTCACCGTGACCCGGCCCGATGGTTCGTTCAGCCTGACTGTGGAACCCGGCGACTATCGCGTGTCACTCTCCGGCGGTGCCAGCGTACATTTGAAAGTGTGCGGCGCCAGCGGCAATTAGCGGCTGCCCGGCGCCAGCAGATTGAATCCCCCGCACGCCGGACACCGGTATCTATGCCCGCGCACCGCCCCCGCCGCGCGCAGATACTCCACCGGACTGCCCGCGCCGCAACGAACGCACACATTGGGCCACGGCTCGCCCTGCGCCGGGCAGCCCGACTTTCCGAAATAGAATGACCACCCATACACGCTCCACCGCGTCCCCCACATGCGATCCACGCACCGCAGTACGTGCACGAAAAGCGCCAGGAAATACTCGTTGCCGAAGCCGAACAGCGCGATCTTGCGCGGCGGACGGTTCGTGAAATTATGGGCGTTCAGGAAGGAAAGCGAACTGTACAACACGGTCGTCCCGCGCAGCGGCAGATGCGTGCCCTTTTCGATCAGGGCCGCAACTTCCTCCGGCGATCGAAACGCGTTGACATGCCCTCCCCCTTTTCCCAGCCAGCGGTAAATCCGATCGGTAAGTGTCGTGGCATCCGGTACGGCCACGTACAAAGTGCCGCTCTGTCTGATCACGCGCCCGATTTCGCGCACCGTCCGCTCCAGTTCGCAAAAGTGCTCCAGGCTGTGATTGCTGATCACCACGTCGAACACCGCATCGGCAAACGGCATAAGTGCCGCATCGCCGCTGACGTATGCGCCAGGCTGGCGCGCCGCGGGAATCTCCAGGTCCAGCCGCACAATCGCCACGTCTGTTCTCGTGGTGGAGAAACTCCCGCTGCGCGCGCCTAAGTCCAGCACGCGCGTGCCGGACGGCAGGTTATCGATCAAATCCAGCATGGAACTTTAGCCTCGCCGGGGGAATCTGTGGATCACTGATGCCTTCATCGTCAAGTGACTTAAAATAGCAGACGGCATGAGACTCGGCTTTATTTCCGTTGTGTTGTTGATGTCGTCGAGCCCTTTGTCCGGACAGGCGCCTTCCCTACCCCCGCTACCACCTGATTCGATCTTAGCTGCCGTGAAGGCGGCGTACCAGCGCGAATTTGGAGAGACTATTGAACATCCGGCAATCTATAACAATCCGCAGGCAGTCGATTGCCGGGGCGAAGGGCATCTCACGACCACTGCCTATCTGAGAGCGGGCGCCACCGCCACCTTGCTTTCGATGTACATGTCTCGCGACGGTAGCAGAGTCATTCGCAAGGACCGGTCACAGATCTTACTCGCGCCAGCCGGTACCATTCGGGTGCTTGTGGTTCTCGTGCGGTATCCCGAAACCGTCACGGCAGACGCTCTTGGTTTCTGGGAGGATGCGCAAAAGCAAATCAACGAAGACCACCAGGCTTTCGCGAAAAGCCGAGGCTACAGCGCGCCGGTTGTCGTCTTTGACAATACTAACATCGTGGTCGATTCTGCCGAACTTTACGACCCGCACACTCCCGCCGCGGTTCGCGCGGCAGCGGAAAGCCGCGGCGTCTCGACCACCAACTATCAGATCGTCATGGCCATAGACATCAATCCTCGCGAAAGTGCAGGTGGTCTCTCCATCAATTCGGAAAGATCCGTGTACGTCGGGAACTTCTCAAACTGGAAAACTCCGCTCGGCGCGCGGGAATGGAAGATGATCGCCAGGACCGCATACCATCATGAAGTGGCCCACCACTGGGGATGGCCCGGCACACACGATTGGGCCGGAAGTTGTGGTGGCCATATGCCGGAGTACGCGCCGTTCATCGCGCCGCCCATCCTGTTTGGCTGGGAGGACCTCCAAGGTAAGCATGTGCCCGAGATCTTGGACGAGACTCCTTACGGTCGCCGTCGCTAACGCCGTTTCTACGCCGGGCCTGAAGGAAACTCGCGTTTTCGTTCCCCCCCAGTGTGGCCTTCCCGTTGCAAGTACAGTCGGCGCCCGCCGATGCCTCTGTCTACGCTTCATCCGGCACCTCACGGCACCCAGCCCAAGACTCGAGGTCAAGATGGTTCGCTACTTCTTTCTCGTGGGGCTCTTTCATCCCCCGACTGCACGCCGGTTTATCCCGACGATTGCGCTTGCTGACGCGCGCGCCTCCGATCAGAGCCGCGAACTTGAGAGAGCGGTTTTCGCGAAAAACCGAAATTGAGTGAGGCCCCAGACGCGGCCTCACTCGTGCCGTAAAGCCACCATCGGATCTACCTTCGTAGCCCGCCGCGCCGCCAGCAGCGAAGCCCCCACCGAAACGGCTGCCAGCAGGGCCGCGGACGCCGCCAGCGTGGCCGAATCGCGCGGCTGTAATCCAAAGAGAAGCGCGCCCAGAGATTTGGTGGTGAGGAGCGATAACCCGGCCCCGGCCGCGATTCCAACTGCCAGCAGCGCCACCACACTGCGCATCACCAGCCCGAGAATCGCCCGCGACTGCGCCCCCAGCGCCATGCGAATGCCAAACTCCACGCGCCGCTGCGTCACCAGGTAGCTGAGCGTGCCGTAAAGTCCGATCATCGCCAGCACCAGGGCCAGCGCGCCGAAGAATCCCGCCAGGGAAGCCAACACTCGTTCGGTTCTCATGGAATCGTCCACCTGCGCGGCCAGGGAATGAATCTCCAGGGGTATGTCTTTGTTCACAGCGTCCACGGCCTTCTGGATGATCTGCGTCATGGCGGTCTCCGGTAGGGCGGTGCGAACCTCGAAGTTCTGCGCTTCGCCCGCGGGAACCTGGCAGATCGGCCGGAACACCGTGGGAATGGGGTCCTCACGCATTCCCAGATACTTGGCGTCTTTGGACACACCGACAACCTCGACCGGCGGCTCCAGTTTACGCGCTTCGCCTTCCACCCGGAAGATGCGGCCGATGGGATTCAGGCCGGGAAAGAACCGCCGTGCCATGGCTTGGCTGATCACGGCAACCGGCGTCGAATTAGAGGTATCGGCATTATTGAAATTGCGTCCGGCCAATAGCGGAGTTCGCATGGTCTCGAAATAGCCGGGGCTGACAAAGTTGAAATACGCCAGGGCATCGTCGCCGGCCGGCGGATGGGGCGCGTCGCTTTGGACGTTGGTATTCCATTCCCCGTTGCTCAGCGGCGTCATCACCGAACCGGCGGCCGCGACCACCGCCGGTTGCGCACGGAGTGCAGCCTCGATGGCGTCGTATGCGGCGCGATACCGTTCCTGTGGAACCTTGGTAGGACTGAGCGCCGCGTTTACCAGCAGCACGTGATTGCGATCGAATCCGATATCCAGCCCCGACAGGTTCCAGAAGCTGCGCAGCAGCAGTCCAGCCGTCACCAGCAGGACCAGCGAGAGCGCCACTTGCGATGCCACAATCCACAAACGGAATCCGCCGCGGACCCCGCGATCTGACGACGGACCTTCTTTGATCACCGCGCCCAGTGAAACGCGCGTGCCGCGAAACGCCGGCGCCACACCGCATAGCAGTCCCGTGAGCAGCGCGATTCCGAAGGTAAATGCAATGACCCGGGTGTCCAGGGAGAAATCCAGGAACACCTGGTTGTGTACCGTGGAAAGATAGTGCAGCAATATGGCGTTGCCCCAACGTGCGAATCCCAGCCCGAGCAGCGCGCCCAAAACCGAAAGCAGCACAGACTCGATGATCAATTGCCGCATCAGGCGCCACCGGGACGCACCCAGCGCCTGGCGCATGGCCATCTCCTTCCCTCGCGAGGCCGCGCGCGCCAGCATCAGGCCGGCAATGTTGGCGCAGGCGATCAGCAGCACCAGCCCCACCACCGCCATCAAAATATGGAGGGGCTGCTCGTACTGCCGCCGCAAACCGGATAATCCCGTGGCCATCGATTCCGGACGAAGCACACGTTTGCGGAACCTGGCTTGCGATTCGCTGTCATAGTTTTGCGGGACCACCGCGCCGTAAATTTGCGGCGAAAGCTGCGCCAGACGAGCCTTGAGTTGGGCCGTGCCGATACCAGGTTTCGGCCTCCCGCCGGCACGCAGCCACCACCAGCTTCGCTGATCGAGGGGCGATCGTCCCCCCATCAGGCCGGCCGAGCAGATCGGAATTCCCACGTCGAACCGGGAGCCCACTTCCATGCCGAAGAAGCCCGCCGGCGCTACACCAATCACCTCGAACGGAACGCCGTTCACGGTAATCGCGCTGCCGATGGCGCTGGCCGCGCCGCCGTAATGGCTTTCCCAGAATCCATGACTGATCACCGCCCGCGCCGCGCAGCCGCGCCGGTCGTCGGCGGTCGAAAGCAGACGGCCGGCCGCCGGGTTAATCCCCAGAGTCCGAAAGAAATCGCCGCTCACCCAGATGCCGTCCACCATGCGCGCCACTCCGGACCGGGCCAGATTGAACGTGGCGGTACTCCACGCGAAGGCGCCGGAGAAAACGTCTTGGCGGTCGCGCACCTGCTCCCACAGTGGATTGGTGAGGTAGTTGTCTGATGACTTCGACCAACTCCTCGGGATGCTGCACCGGCAGCGATCGCAGGAGAATGGAATCGATGAGGCTGAATATGGCGGTGTTGGCGCCGATTCCCAGGGCGAGCGTCAATACCACGACGGTCGTGAACACCGGCGCGCCGGCCAGCACCCGGGCGGCGTAGCGAACGTCGCGGGCGAACGATTCCACCGCGGTCTCCCATCCCGCGCCGCGAATCCCCTCTTTCACCGATTCCATGCTGCCCATCTCCACCCGCGCCGCCCGCTGCGCCTCGGCCGCACTCATGCCGCCGCGCAACTTCTGTTCCACCGTGGCGTCCAGGTACGCGCGCAGTTCCTCGTCCATCTCCCGTTCCGATTCGCCGCCGGTGAAACAGCGCTCGCAGGCCGCCGCTCAGATTCGTCCATAGCGACATGGCATCGCCTCCCTAGCAGGATTCCAGGATCCGGGTGATCGCCGCGCTCTGGCGCGTCCACTCCTCGGCTTCGTTCTTCAACTGTTTGCGGCCGCGCTCGGTCAGGCTGTAATACTTGGCGCGGCGGTTATTCTCGGATGTCTTCCACAGCGGCTTGATCCAGCCGGCGCGCTCCAGGCGGCGAAATGCCGGAAACAGCGAGCCCGGGTTGACCTGAAACACCCCGTGGCTGATCTGCTCGATGCGCTGCGCGATGCCATACCCGTGCATCGGCTCCAGCGCCAGCGTTTTCAAAACCAGCATGTCCAGCGTGCCCTGCACCATACGCTTCTCCTCTCGACAAACTAGATATACGCCGCACTCCTCTCGATTGTCAAGTGGTAGGTTTTCTACAGCCTCCTATTTTTGGATCGTGAGCAGGGTTCCGGACGGCGTGGTGGCGCCGCGATAGGTGGCGCTGAGCGGCTGATCGCCGGATGGGGCGCCCGGCGGCACGATCAGGTTGAACTGGAATTCGCCAGGCGTGAGATTCAGGCCCGCAAAGGTCACGGTTGCCGGGATGCCGCCGATGGTGATGACCGGGAGCGGCGACAGGGTTCCCGACTGCGTGGCAGATCCGGCGGCAACCGGTGCGGAAGTGGCGCCGAATCCGTTCGCGTACAGCGTGATGGTTTCGCCGGGCTTGGCAGGCGTACTGGCGCCGGGGTAGAGAGTTGCCGGCCCGATCAAATTTCCGCCGGCGTGGGTCGCCGCAACATAAGGTCCGCCGCCGAAGACAAAAAACGAGGGCGATAAAGCCTGTGCCTGTGCGGCAAAGCCGGCGCTGGGAACGCCGTTGTTGGTGACCACTACCTGCACCGGACCGCTGATCGCATCCGGCGGCGTGAGCACATTGATTTGAGCCGGGCTGATGTAGTACACATAGGCGCTCTTGCCGTTCACCGTCACGCTCACGCGATCCAATGCGGTGGGCATCTGATCCCCGGTAAAATCCGATTCCTGCCATATGCGTGCATCGCCCGGCGGAGCCAGGTTCGCGCCTTTGATCTCAACCCAGGTATTCGGAGCTACAGTTGGGACTTCGCCTTCGGCATTGGCAACCTCCGCGATTACCGGGCCGCTGCTTGCCGTACGGGCACCCGGGAAATAGGCGGTAACGAACAGATTGTTCGGCAGGATATCGGTGCCCTCAAAACCGTTGCCAAAGGAGAAACTCCACTCCTGGTTGGTGACCGGTCCCTCGGTTTGGCAGGCATCCTGAATCGCAGCCGCCTGGCAAGACCAGTACAGATAGGGCTGTATGTTGTGGAAAGCGCCCACGGCAATGTTAGGCGTGGCCACCGCGGCCATGCCCCTGGACAAGCCGAACTGGTTATAAAACAATTCCCCCATGGGACTGGCGGCACTGCCGCAATTCCAGCCCGAACAGTTCGGGTCAACCGGCGGCATTTCCCAGTTAGCCTGGCTCAGATAGCCCGTGCCGTTGTAACTGTTCATGTTGGTGACGAACTGGCTGGCCGAATCCCAGTTCATGGCGCCGTCCTGGTTGACGCAGATGGCGGGGGTGATGGGACCCTGGCAGGGCGGCAAACCCAAACTGTTGGTCGCCGCCAGATTGGCATTCGCCAACCAGGTGACGTTCGTCACCGGATCATACACCGTCTGCCCGCCCGGATTGATTTGCAGGCCTGTGCCGCCGGCGGGCGGAGTTCCCGGCAACTTGCCTGGAATCATCGGAAGCAGGTACATGACATGAGTGGTGGTGTTGGAGCCCTGCCACCCGGTGTCGAAAGAAAAGGTACTGTAGCCGCCTCCTCCGCTCGTTTGGGACCAGTAAAGATAAGGCTCCAGGTTGGTGAACGGACCGGCGGTGTTGTTCGCGATGGGAACAGCCGTGCCGGGCGCTTTCAAGCCCAAGGCATTGTAGTACAGCGAACCCAGCGCGCTGGCGGTGCAACCATAGCCGAACGAATTGCCGTTTGCTCCCGTCTTGGTGCAGCCGTGATCGAGCGGAGGCGTGGTGGGGAGTTGCCAGTTGCCGTGCCCCAGATAATTGGCGGCATTCATGGCGTTGACCCAGGCCACAGCAGACTGATAGTTCATGGAGCCGCTGGCGTTCACACACGGTGGAGTGCCGGAAGCGTCGCACAGCGGCAGGGTGAACCGGTTGGAGGCTGCCAGATTGGCGTCGGCGAGCCAGGTGACATTGTTTGCCGGGTCATAGACCGTCAATCCGTCCTGGCTGAGGACCGCACCCGGCCCCGCCGGCGATAGCGGCAACCCCCAGGCAACGGCAATGGCTCCGATTATGATCCGCGTCAGGCGGCCACGGAAACCCTCTGGCACCGGCATCAGGTACCCTCCAAATTCGATGGTCAATATTGTAAACTGCATTTTCCTCCGCCGCCGGCAGCCCTGGGACTTGCGGTTTTGACTGGAACCGTTGCATACTCATATGGGTTGCCAATATGGGAACGCTGCGACGGACCCTCGCCCGCATAGCCGGCCACTTCCGCAAATCGCGCCGCGAACGCGAGATGGCCGACGAGCTCACCAGCCACTTTCAGATGCATATTCAGGACAACCTGCGCGCCGGCATGACCGCGGAAGAGGCTCGCCGCGAGGCCGTCCTGAAATTCGGAAGCGTCGAAGCCGCCAAGGAGGAACTACGCGATATGTCGACAACTTTGTGGGTGGAAACCACTCTGCGTGACCTCCAGTACGCCCTGCGGGGCCTGCGCCGGAACCCCGGCTTTGCGGCCACCGCCATCCTTTCGCTCACGCTCGGCATCGGCGCCGGCCTTTCCATCTTCGCCGTGGCCGACGGCCTGCTTCTGCGCCCCCTTCCCTTCCGCGACCCCGGCCGGATCGTGATGGTTTGGGAGAGCCATGCGCGCATCGAAGGCTCGCAGCACAACGTGATTTCGCCCGGCAACTACTTCGATTGGAAAAGGCAGAACACCTGTTTCGAAAGCATGGCGGCATTCGGCGATGGCCGCGCCGTGCTGAGCGATGGCGATCGCGTGGAGGAATTTCCCGACCGTTACGCCACGGCGGACCTCCTGCCCATGCTCGGCGTCAAGCCCTACCGCGGGCGCTTTTTTACGGCCGCGGAGGATGTGCCGAACGGTCCTGACGTCCTGGTGATCAGCTACCGCCTGTGGCAAAGCTGGTTTGGCGGCGATGACCGCGCGATCGGCCGGTCCGTGCAGCTACGCTCCCGGCCGGCCACCATCATCGGCGTGCTCCCGCCCAATTTCTATTTCCGCGATCGCAATGTCGATCTTTGGGAGCCCATGGGGTTCGACCCCGCCCGCGATTATCGCGCCACATCGGGCCGGTATGCCATGGCCGTGGCGCGCCTCAAACAGGGTGTCAGCCTGCGCCGCGCGCAGACGGAGATGACGGCCATCGCCGCGCGTCTGGCAACCGCCTACCCGGCATTCGACAGGTACTGGACCGTCAACCTGGAACCGCTGCGCGACTCCATGGTCCGCGAGGTGAAGACGTCGCTGCTGGTTCTGCTGGGCGCGGTCGGCCTGCTGCTCGCCGTAGCCTGCGCCAACGTCGCCAACCTGTTGCTGGCCCGGTACACGGCGCGCAAACGCGAAATCGCCGTGCGCCTGGCCATCGGCGCCGGACCCGGGCGCGTGGTACGCCAGTTTCTCACCGAAAGTCTGGTCCTGTCGGCGGCCGGAGCGGTATTGGGGCTCGCGTTTTCCCGCCTCGCGGTGGCCGGCCTGCTCGCCCTGGCCCCGCGAGACATGGCTACCACTGCCGTGGTATCGGTGGACCTGCGCGTGGCCGGGCTTGCCCTGGCGCTCTCTGTCCTGACCGGCGTGCTGTTCGGCCTGGCGCCCTCGCTGATAGCGGCCCGCGATAGCGTGGCGCATGGCCTGCGGGAGGCGTCGCGGTCGCACATCGGCGGAGGCCGCCGCATGCGGCCGGTGCTGGTCGCTGCCGAAGTGGCGCTCTCGCTTATCCTGCTCTCCGGCGCCGGTCTGCTGTTCCGCACTCTGCTCGGCCTCCAGGCGGCCGATCCGGGACTCGACCCCAACGGCCTGCTCACTTTTCGACTCTCCCTCTCCGCCGCGCATTACCCCCAGGCTCCGGACCGCACCCGCTTTTTCGCGAGTGTACTGGACCAGGTTCGCAGGCTGCCCGGAGTCCGCTCCGCCAGCGCCGTGAGTTACCTGCCTTTCGCCGGTGACACGGCGGCCACCAGCGTCAGTATCGCCGGATACCCCAAGCCGCCGGCGGGAGAGGAACCCGTCGCCACCGTCGGCACGGTGATGCCGGACTATTTTGCGACCATGCGCATTCCCGTCCGCAGCGGACGAACCTTCACCGCCGCCGATGACACCCCCGATTCGCCTTACCGGTTCGTGGTCAGTGAGACCTTCGTACGCCGGTATCTGCACGGTGAGAATCCCCTGGGCAAGCAGATCAGCGTCGCCATGGACCGGCAGAATCCCCTCGGCGAGATCGTCGGAGTCGCCGGCGATGTCAAAGAAGGCGCCCTGGACAAAGCCCCCCGGCCCACCGTCTACTACATCCACGCGCACCTGCCCTACTTCGGAATGGCGTTCGTAGTGCGAACTTCAGTGGACCCTCTCTCACTGGCCGAACCGGTGCGGCGCGTGGTGCATTCGCTTGACGCCGGCCTGCCCATGGCCGATGTCCGCACGATGAATGCCGTAGTGGGCGAGACCTTCTCCCGCCAACGCTTCAGCGCGCTCCTGCTGGGCGCATTCTCCGCCGTGTCGCTTCTGCTCGCGGCGGTGGGCATCTACGGCGTGCTGGCCTATTCGGTGACGGAGCGAACGCGGGAAATCGGAGTCCGCATGGCTCTGGGCGCGGAACCTCGCCGCATTACCGCGCTGGTCCTCGGGGGAGCGGCGTCGGTGGTGCTGCCTGGGATTGTCGCCGGAATTGTCGGATCGCTTGCCCTGTCGGGCCTGTTGCGGAGCCTGCTGTTCGGAATCCGGCCGCGCGACGCCATGACACTCGCCTCAGCCGCCGTTCTGCTCGCCGCGGTGGCGCTGGCCGCGGCGTATCTCCCCGCACGCCGGGCGTCCCGTCTTCACCCGCTGGAAGCTTTGCGCATCGAATAGCGCCGCTTACGTGGATGTGACCCCTTTTGGAATCTGGCGCTGACGCGCACGGCTCCGCTACGACACCGGGGCGCCGAGCACAATGGTGCCGCCTTGCTCCGAGGCTCCGAAAACCGGGGTCTGGCTGTGGTGCAGATCGCTTGCCACCGCTGCTTTAACGTGCTCGCGCACGTAATCGGCAAGATCTTTCACAGTGGACATTCCGTTTTCCCGGTGCATGGCTTCGATCAGGTAATGCGTGAAGTAGCCGTTCTCGATGCGCGCACTTTCCCAGGATTCCTCTTCCGCGCGGCTGGCGGTCAGCACCGCTCTGCCCGGTCCCAGTTCGAAGGAGCGAAACGCGCCGCTGAAGCCGGTCACACTGTCCGGCGACTCGTTGTCCACGGTCTGCGCCTGCCGGATGGCCGCGCCGCTGTGGCAGGTATCGATGAAGACCGCCAGGCGCTTCGCCGGAATATCGCGATTCAGGTCTTCCACAAAATCCACCATCTGGTAGGAACTGGAGTAGAGCTTTTCGGGCGGCTCGAGTTCGGTGTCGTTGGCGATGATGTAGCTGACCCCCAGGGCGTCCATGGTCTTGGGGGACCCGTGGGTGCTCACATAGATCACCACCAGGTCCGCGGGCTTCACGCGCTCGCGCAGCCAGCCGATGCCTTCGCGAATGCCGCGCACGGTGGCCTGCTTATCCACCAGCACACGGACGTTTTCCGGTTTGAAGCGGCCGAATTGCGGATCCTCGAGACTGGCGGCGAAATCGTGCGCATCCTTGGCGGTGAAGTGCAGAGTAGGAATGGCCGGGTCCTGAAACTGCTGGACGCCGACGACGAGCGCCCACTTATCGTGTACCGCGCCCGGCATGGTGCGATCCGCATGAGCCAGGCGATCGTTCATCTGGAACGGGTCGATGGCGCGCCGGAGCGAATCGGAGCCGTAGGTGCGCGCCTGCGTCAGCGCATATTTCGCCATGTTGGCGGTGCCGACCTTCTGCTCCAGCAGCGCGCGGTAATACCAAAGGTCGCCGCTGGTGGGGCAGGAGCGCGTGCCCAGTTCCAGGTACCGCCGGAGCATTTGCAGTTGCACCGCGGGGAGTGAAGGAACCAGCGTTTCGCGAACGTGGATGACGCGTTCTTCCTCAGTGCCGCATTGGGCCCAGGCACAGCAGGCGAGAACGCTAAAAAGCGCGATGCGCCGCATGACTATCGGTTCTTGGCGGCCCGCATCTTCGCCTTAACCGCGCTAATCACGTCTTCGCCGAAGCCGGCGGTCATCAACTGCGCGATGCCATTGGGGCTGATATCGAACTGCGGCGGATCGGCGTCTTTGATTTCGCCGAGGATCAGCGCGTTCGATGTTCCCTTGGATATGCTCTTCAGTTTGATCAGGTACGCATTGTCGTAGACCATTTTGGCGGCCGAACCTACTGGCGCGGACGCGGCGGGAGCCGGCTCGGAAGGCGCGGGCGCAGTGGATGCCTCCGTCACTTTGATGCCGCGCGATTGCGGCCCCTGGTGCATGCGGGCGATCTTGTCGAGAGCGATGTAGCGTTCCAGGGACTGCTGCGCGCGATTGATGGGTATGTTGAACTTCTCTTCGCCCGGGTTCGCATCCTTGGCTTTCTGGTACGCATCGGCGGCGCCCACCAGCAAATCCTGCGCCGTCTTGGGGTCCTTCTCCTGATAGGCGATCGCCTCCGAACTCAGTCCCACCAGGTACAGCCGGCAGGAATCCTCTTCGGCCTTGGCGAGCGGAGTCATGGATTCGGCCTTTTCCTTCAGGGCGCCCCAGTTACCCGCTTTGGCATAGCTTTCCAGATCTTTGAAACCGGAGGGCAGGTCCACATCGAAGCGGTCGTCGATGGGTACCAGCCTCTGAGCGATCTTGTTGGCCATACCCTCCACGATGTCCGAGATCTGCTCGCTCCGGGTGGGCTGGCGGTCCTCTGTGGATGTCTTAGGCTTGTGGCCAAAGACCCCCGCAATCGACGCGCCCCTCCCGGCTTTTCCGGGTTGTTGCGGTCCCTGCTGCGCGGCTGTCTGGAACCACTTCTCGTAATGGTCCTTGAGATTCTCCGAATCCAAAGCGCGGCCGCTCTTGAGGTCGAATATCTCGACTGTGGCTTCCATGTTGCCGACATACACCATGTAAGTGTCGGTCTCATTGCTGTTCTTTTTCGTCTGGGGTCCGTTGGAGACTTCAAAAGTCGTCACTTTGACGCGCAACTCAGTGTCGGGATGAGGATCGTCCAGCGAAATACCGCGTCCCCGGTCTTTCAGCAGGACGGCGCGCAATTTCGTCTGCATCACGTCCATGGGATCCTCGTTGACCGAGGGAGTTTTGGAAACGCTGATCCTGATTCGGGCCCCGGCCAGATCCACCACCGGCGGCAGCTTTCTGGTTAAGGCTACGGTCTGAGCTTTGGACCGCTCGATAGTATGCAGAACACCCCCGCCAAAACAACTGGCTGCGCCAAGCGGCAGCGCAGATACAGCCATTGTTACAAGCACAAAACGGACGCACCCAGAGGAAGACATATAGGGTGTTCTACTGCAAGTTGAGCACGAAGTCAAATGGCCATACGTACATGTTAGAAATCACGGGCTACTTGACCGCCGCCGCCAGTTCCTGCGAAGTGATCAACGGCAGCGTAACCTTCTTAGTTTCACCATCGCTCAGTTCCACCGCCAGGGATTTGAATTGCAACGCGGCGGCAAGACCGGAATCCCAATTAACAGGGTCGAACTGCTCTATCGCAAACAGGCGATAATTGCCCGGCGCGACATGTTCCATGCGGAACTGGCCGTACTGGTCCGCGTGGGCCATTTCGATCCGGGCGCGGTCATTGATCAGAAGAATCGTTACGGCCCTCGACAGCACGGGCGTCTCGCCGTCGAGCCGCCCGGTAAGGCCGGCCGATTTGCGCGCCATCACAATTTGTATTTCTCCGGGCCTTCCATTACGCAGATCCAGGGTGCGTCCTATGACCGGCTGCCCGTCGAGCAGAATACTCTTCATGTAAAAATCGTCCAGGGTGCGGACGGCTTCCAACCGGTACAAGTCCGGCGTGAGGTTCGTGAACTGGAAAGTGCCGCCGGCACTCATCTGCGCGAGCCGGGCTTCGTTCGTACCCACTTTTTGCAGGACCAGAAACGTATTGGGAGACGGCTGGTATGGCTCCCCCGCTTTCTCCGCGCGGAATTGGACCGGCAGTGTGAAATCCTCCGCTGAGGTCTGTTCCGCCGAAATCATCACGCCATCGGCGTCGCCGCCGGAGAGGTCTACATCCTTCCTGCCGCGCAACAGGTTGCCGGTGCGCAATTCTACGGTGTAGGGTCCTGGTTCCAGCCCCCCGCGGTAGAAACTGCCGTCGGCGGCGATCGGTATTCCGACGGTGGATTCGGGATCTCGGAGCCGGAGATAGGCACCCGGCGGCGCGCCTGCCACCTTGCCCGCAATATGCCGGAACTGCGTCTTCCGCAGGGGGAGCAACAGGCCTGTAACGTCCTTGCCCGCCTGGAGCGCCAGGGGCTTGGCATCCTCGAAACGGGTTGCGGCGGAATAGAAGCTTTCCAGATACCCTTCCTGTCGCGGCTTTCCGCCGGCATCCAGGAAGGGCATGCTGGGATTACGGGCTTTCGCGGTCACGCCCAGGTAATAGGTGCCGGGCGTCAGATCGAAGAAGCGGAAGACTCCGCGATCATCGGATTCCTGGCTCTCCACTTCGTCCTGGCCGGGATCCTCCCGCGAACGCAAACGGCGGTAGATGTGGATCTCCGCCTTGGGGAACGGTTCGCCATCCGCGTCCACTACGGTACCGGAAAGGACCGCGCGGCGCACCAGTTTGACGGAAACGGGTGGAACCGGCACTCCCGACTTCACCGACAGGATGAGTCCTTCGCCGTAGGTACCGTCCAGATAACCGGCCCGCTGGGTCTCCAGCAGATAATCGCCCGGCTCCACTATTGCGAAGCAGAACACACCCTGTTCCCCGGAGCGTTGCAGCAGGGAAGGGACTTCCCGCGAAGACTGCCGGACCAGGAAGAGCTTCACGTTGGTGACCGGCTTGCCCGTGGATTGGTCCGTCACTACGCCGCGCAGCGCGCAATCCGTTTGTGCCCAGGCAGCCGTTCCGGCGAGCATGACCCACGCTGCCCATCTCATCGGAGGCTCTCCAGCGCGCGCTGTGCCAGCGGCGGCGGCAGCACCGGGACCTGCACCTGAACGCTGCCTTTTTCCGGCAGCTCTACCGGCGCGCCGCTACCTTGCACCAGCGCGACGAACTCGCGATTCATCCACACTCCTTCCTCCAGATTCGTCGCGACGAACGCGAAGTATTTACCCGGAGGAATCTCCGAAAACGTGAAGGCGCCGTTCAGGTCAAGCTCTCCGAACCATGCCCCGCGAACGCCGGCCCTGGACTCCTGCGGCACCAGGACCGCCCGCATCGCGTCCCCTTCCGCCATCGGTACTCCGCCTTGCGAGGAATCGGGCCACTGCACACTGCCTTGGACCCTCCCGGTCCCGGCGCCCAAAAGGATCTCTAGCTCAACAGGTGAGGCGCGGCGGAAGTCCAGCACGGGAGATCGCAATTCTTCGGGTCCGGCTTTCACCGATTTGATGTAAACTCCGCCCTGGCTCGATCCGGCCGTCAAGGTGTACCGCTCAGGAGCAACCGGATCGAGGCGCGCCGTGCCGTCCGCCTGGACCGGGACCGTGGTGAAGCGCGAATTCCCGGGTCCGGTCAGCGTTTCCAGGCGCAGAAACAGCGAGGCGACCGGTGGAGCGCCATCGCCTTCCACCTGAACGCGGGCGTGGAATGACATATTGTATCCGGAGACCGCCAGCCCATCCAGGTCGCGCGACTCTACCGTCACGGCTTGACCGGCTCCTTTGGGTCCGCGGTGTCCGACCGCGCTCACCAGGTAATCGCCCGCGACCACCCCGGCTACATCGAACGTTCCGTCTTTACCGGTGTCTGCATCCTGGGTTTCCCATGAAAGTGTCCCATCGTTGTAGCGCCGCTTCACCTGCACTTCGTTCACGTCCGGACCGGCCCGCCGCCCGCGCACATGAAAGCAGGGCGACCACGCCAGGTGCAATCCGATTCCGGTCACTTCCTGGCCAGCGCGGACTTCCACCGCCGAGGCGCCTTCTATGGAAGACGCGTTAGGATAATACACCCCCGTCAGACACGCTTCGCCTTTGCCGGATGGATCTTTTACGACCTCTATCAAGGGCCCTTCGTCCGGGCGCCGGGCGTAGAAATAATAACGCCCGGGCTCCAGTTCGGCCGCCCGGAATTCGCCGGCATCGTTGGCCTCCACGGTATCGATTTCTTCGTACCAGCGGCCGGCAACCGACCATCTCTGCGCCAGAATCTCGACGATTGCCCGGGGCACCGGATCGCCCTCGCCCGGGCCTTCTGTCACTGTGCCGGTCACAATGGGCAACGGGGTGGCCATCAGGTCGAGATCGGTCAGGTTTTGCCCGGCAGTCAGGTGGATCACCGAACCCCCCGGAATCCCCTTGACGGCAGCATGAGCCGCAGTTGAAAAGCCCTGCCGTTCCACCCCCACCCGGTAATCGCCGGGGGCAATTCCCTCGAAGCTGAACTCACCGGAAGCGCCCGAGGTACGCACGTACCCGACCCGGCCGGCCGTTGGGACCAACCGCACAGTCGCCTTGGCTACGGGGAGCCCCGTTATGGCGTTCTTTACAATGCCGGAGAACTGGACTTGACTCCGCCCCAGTAGAGCGGTCGCCATAATCAGTAGTACGGTGCGCACACTGTGACCTCGCGCCACCCGGCGGCCTCCCTTTGTGTCAGCATAATCAATCGCTTCCGGCAGGGCGGGAGTTTCCGCTCGAATTGTGGCATTTTTCCTGCCATGGCTCCAAAGGGCTACTGGAAAACAGCCCGAAAAGATTTTGGAACTCGCGTAACTGCCGCGCCGGGCAGGTCGCCTAAACTATAGAAATAACTGGAGTGCGTGTATCAGCGTCAAATTGCAAACCGGCCCCGCAGCGATTGCGCCCGAACAGTTTATTCCGCGCGTATGAGCATAAAATAGGAAGTTACACCATCAGCGCCAAGACACGGGAGAGGGCTGGAAACTGGAGGGACCTGGCAAATTCATGACTCAGAAGACCCCAACTGTGCCGGAGCACATCAAGCCCGCGCCAATCCGCGAGGAGCAACCGCCCCGGCAGCCGGAAGGCCCAAAAAAAAGTTCGGGCAAAGGTTGGATCTGGTTCCTGGTACTCATCCTGGCCGCCGCCGCAGCCTATTACTTTTACTCCAAGGGAACTTTCACGGAAGCGGGCACCACGTCGTCCGAAGGGGGTAAATCCGGGGGGAAGAAGGGTGGCGGGCTGGCGCCGGTGGTCGCGGTAAAGGCGACCCGGGGCAACATCGGAGTTTACATCGACGATCCGGGCCTCATCGTTCCTATTTATACCGAACTGGTGAAAAGCCGGGTCGACGGCCAGTTGATGGCGATCCACTACAACGAGGGCGACCTGATTCAGAAGGGACACCGCTGGTGGAAATCGACGACCGCCCCTTCCAGGTGGCGCTGGAGCAGGCGGAAGGGCAAATGGCCCGCGACCAGGCGATGCTGGACAATGCCAGGGTGGATCTGGCGCGCTATCAGACGCTGCTGGCCCAGAACGCCATTCCCGAGCAGCAACTGGCCACCCAGAAGGCCCTGGTGAGCCAGGACGAGGGGATCGTCAAGACCGACAAGGGCGCAGATCGACAGCGCCAAGCTGAATCTCGTTTACTGCCACATCACCGCGCCCATCACCGGACGCCGGCTTGCGGCTGGTGGATCCCGGGAACATCGTGCACGCCGCCGACACCACCGGCCTGGTGGTGATCACGCAGATCGAGCCCATCAGCGTCATCTTCCCGGTTGCCGAAGACCAGCTTCCGGCCGTGTCCAAGCAATTTCGGGCCGGCGAGCAACTGACGGTCGAGGCCTGGGACCGCGACGGACGCAACAAACTAGCGGTGGGAACGCTGGCGACCATGGATAACCAGATCGATCCCACCACCGGCACGCTCAAGCTGCGCGCCATATTCGACAACAAAGATAATTCGCTCTTTCCCAACCAATTCGTCAAGAACCGCCTGCTGGTGGAGAGAAACGCGGCGTGGTGCTGCTGCCCACCGCGGCCATTCAGCGCACCGCGACCAGCAAATACGTCTGGATGCTCAAGCCGGATTCCACGGTCACCGTCCGCAACATCACCATCGGCACAGCCGAGGGCGATGAGACCGAAATCACTTCGGGCCTGGACGCCGGCGACGACGTGGTGATGACCGGCGTGGACAAGCTGAACGAAGGCAGCAAGGTGAACGTCGCCGCGGGCGGTGACGGCGGCGGCCGCGGCGGCAGCAAGGGCGGTGGCGTCCCCGCCGGCGCGGGCACAGCGGACAATACCCAGGGCAGCAAGAGCGGCCGGAAGGGCAAATCCGGAGGGCCGAAGAAGTGAGCCCGTCCCGGACGTTTATCCTCCGGCCGGTCGCGACGTCGCTTGCTGATGGTCGGCATCCTGCTGGCCGGCGCGGTGGCCTACAAGCAGTTGCCGGTCTCGGCGCTGCCGGAGGTGGACTATCCCACCATTCAGGTGATCACGTTTTATCCCGGCGCCAGCCCGGACGTGATGGCGTCCTCGGTCACCGCGCCGCTGGAGCGGCAGTTCGGCCAGGTGCCCGGGCTGCAGCAGATGACCTCCACCAGCTCCGACGGCAGCTCGGTCATCACCCTGCAGTTCAACCTCAGCCTGAATATCGACGTGGCCGAGCAGGAAGTGCAGCAGTCCATCAATGCCTCCGGAACGTACCTGCCGTCCGACCTTCCCATTCCGCCGATTTACAGCAAGACCAACCCCGCCGATGCGCCGATTCTGACCCTGGCGCTCAGTTCAGCACGACCATGCCGCTTTCGAAGGTGGAGGATCTGGCGGACACGCGCCTGGCGCCGAAGATTTCGCAGTTGCCGGGCGTGGGCCTGGTGAGCATCAGCGGCGGCCAGAAGCCGGCCGTGCGGATCCAGGCGAATCCCACCCAGCTGGCCTCCTACGGCCTGAACCTGGAGGACCTGCGCAGCGCCATCGTGGCCGCCAACGTCAACCAGGCCAAGGGCAACTTCGACGGCCCGCACCAGTCCTACCAGATCGGCGCCAACGACCAGTTGCTCTCCAGCGCCGACTATGCCCCGCTGATCATCGCCTACCGCAACGGCGCTCCGGTGAAGCTGACCGACGTGGCCGACGTCATCGACGACGCCGAAAACGTCCGCCAGGCCGCCTGGATGAACGACACGCCGGCGGTCATCGTGAACATCCAGCGGCAGCCGGGCGCCAACATCATCTCGGTGGTGGACCGCATCAAGGCGCTGCTGCCGCAGCTCACCGACGACGCTGCCCAACTCGGTTGCACGTCAAGATTCTGACCGACCGCACCAACACCATCCGCGCTTCGGTGGCCGACGTGCAGTTCGAGCTGATGCTGACCGTGGCGCTGGTGGTGATGGTGATCTTCCTGTTCCTGCGCAACCTGTCGGCCACCATCATTCCCAGCGTCGCCGTGCCGCTCTCGCTGGTGGGCACCTTCGGCGTGATGTACCTGCTGGGCTACAGCCTGAACAACCTGACCCTGATGGCGCTGACCATCTCCACCGGCTTCGTGGTGGACGACGCCATCGTGATGATCGAGAACATCACGCGCTACATCGAAGAGGGCGAGACCGCCGCTGCAGGCGGCGCTGAAGGGCTCCGAGCAGATCGGCTTCACCATCATTTCGCTGACCATCTCGCTGATTGCGGTGCTCATTCCGCTGCTGTTCATGGGCGACATCGTGGGCCGGCTGTTCCGCGAATTCGCCGTCACTCTGGCGGTCACCATTCTGGTCTCGGCGGTGGTCTCGCTGACCCTGACGCCGATGATGTGCTCGAAGCTGCTGAAGCACACGCCGGAAGCGCAGCAGGGCCGCTTCTACCGGGTCTCGGAGCGCGCCTTCGAATGCGGTCATCGCGTTCTACGGCAGGACGCTGCAGTTCGTGCTGCGCTTCCAGACCATCACGCTGCTGGTGGCCGTCGGCACGCTGGTGCTCACCATGCTGCTCAGTTCTGTACATTCCCAAAGGCTTCTTCCCCATCCAGGATACGGGCGTGATTCAGGGCGTTTCGGAAGCCGCGCAGACGGTCTCGTTCCCGGAGATGTCGCACGCAGCAGCAGGCGCTGGCCAAGATCATTCTGAAGGACCCGGCGGTGGAGAGCCTGTCCTCGTTCATCGGCATCGACGGCACCAACACCACGCTGAACAGCGGCCGCATTCTGATCAACCTGAAGCCGCTGGACGAGCGCAAGATCAGCGCCAGCGACGTGATCCGCCGCTTGCAGCCGGAGCTGGCCGAGTGTCGCGGGCATCACGCTGTTCATGCAGCCGGTGCAGGACCTCACGGTGGAAGACCGCGTCAGCCGCACGCAGTTCCAGTACACGCTGGAAGATCCCAACGCCGACGAGCTGAACACCTACGCGCCGCGGATGCTGGCGCGAGCTGCAGAAGCTGCCGGAGCTGCGCGACGTGGCCAGCGACCAGCAGGTGCAGGGCCTGCGCGCCAGGCTGGTGTTCGACCGCGACACGGCCTCGCGCCTGGGCATCACGCCCTCCACCATCGATCAGACGCTCTACGACGCCTACGGCCAGCGGCGAAGTGTCCACCATGTTCACGCAGTTGAACCAGTACCACGTGGTGCTGGAAGTGAAGCCCGAGTTCCAGCAGAATCCCGCTGGATCTGCGCGACCTGTTCATCCGCACCGGCGTCGGCACAGCTCAGCGGCGGCGCCGGGCTGGTATCGGGCGGGTCGTCCGCCAGCCGTCGTCCGACCAGCGCGCCGCGGCCAGCACCAGCTGCCGCCGCCACCATCGGCACCGCGGCGTCCAGCTGCCACGCGCTTCCGACAGCGCCTTCGGCGCGCGCCATCGCGTCCACCTCGGCGTTTCCCAACGGCGGCCAGGTGCCGCTGAGCGCCTTCACCCACATGGAGACTGACGTCCGTGCCCATCACCGTGAACCACCAGGGCCAGTTCCCGGTGGTCACGCTTTCCTTCAACCTGGCGCCCAGCGCTTCGCTGGGCGACGCGGTGGACGCGGTGAACAAGGTGAAGGACGAGATCGGCATGCCGGCCAGCATTCAGGCGGCGTTCCAGGGCACGGCGCAGGCCTTCCAGGCTTCGCTGGCCAACGAGCCGGTGCTGATTCTGGCGGCGCTGGTCACCGTCTACATCGTGCTGGGCGTGCTGTACGAAAGCTACATCCATCCCATCACCATTCTGTCCACGCTGCCTTCGGCGGGCGTGGGCGCGCTGCTGGCGCTCAACATCTGCCGGCACCGATTTCAGCGTGATCGCGCTGATCGGCATCGTGCTGCTGATCGGCATCGTGAAGAAGAACGGCATCATGATGATCGATTTCGCGCTGGAAGCGGAGCGCAAGGAAGGCATGAGCCCCGGTCGACGCCATCTACCAGGCCTGCCTGCTGCGCTTCCGGCCCATCATGATGACCACCATGGCGGCGCTGCTGGGCGGCGTGCCGCTGGCGCTGGGCACCGGCACCGGCTCGGAACTGCGCCGGCCGCTGGGCATCACCATGATCGGCGGCCTGATCTTCAGCCAGATGCTGACGCTCTACACCACGCCGGTCATTTATCTGTGGTTCGACCGCCTGGCGCGGCGCTTCTCCCGGCAAAGCGACCGAGACACGAGATCATCGAACGGGAGACGAGCCGTTGGCATGCACGAGTAACGCAGTGCAACTGCGGGATGACGCGCTGACGAATTGACATGCGGTGGAATGCTGACTCATGAACATCTCCGAGCCCTTCATTCACAGGCCGGTCGCCACCACGCTGCTGATCATCGCCATCTGCGCTGGCCGGCGCCGTGGCCTTCCGCTTGCTGCCGGTGTCGCCGCTGCCGCAGGTGGATTTTCCCACCATCTCAGTGTCAACGCCGGCCTGCCGGGCGCCAGTCCGGAGACCATGGCTTCCTCGGTGGCCACGCCGCTGGAGCGCCAGTTCGGCCGCATCGCCGCGGTCACCGAGATGACCTCGTCGAGTACCCTCGGCTCCACCAGCATCACCCTGCAATTCGACCTGAACCGCAACATCGACGCCGCGGCGCGCGACGTGCAGGCCGCCATCAATGCCGCCCGCGGCTATCTGCCCACCAACCTGCCCAGCAATCCCACCTACCGCAAGGTGAATCCGGCCGATTCTCCCATCTTCATGCTGGCCCTGACCTCCGACGTGCTGACCAAGGGCCAGATGTACGATGCCGCCTCCACCATCATGGCGCAGAAACTGTCGCAGGTGCAGCGGCGTGGGCCAGGTGATCGTGGGCGGAAGCGCGCTGCCCGGCGTGCGCGTGGAGCTGAATCCGACCGCCTTGAACAAGTACGGCATCGGCCTGGAGCAGGTGCGCAGCGTGCTGAGCACCGCCAATGCCAACACGCCCAAGGGCCACTTCTCCGACGGCCGCCAGATGTGGGAGGTGGGCGCCAACGATCAGCTCTTCAAGGCCGTCGATTATCGCGCCGCTGATCGTCAGCCTACCACAACGGAGTTCCGCGGTGCGCGTCTCCGATGTCGGCGACGTGGTGGATTCGGTGGAAGACCTCCGCAACGCCGGCTATGCCAACGGCAAGCCTTCCGTGCTGGTGATCATCTTCCGCCAGCCCGGCGCCAACATCATCGACACCGTGGACCGCATCCGCGCCGCTGCTGCCGCAGCTCAAGGCCGCCATTCCCGCGTCCATCGACATGCACGTGGCCATGGACCAGACCCTGACCATCCGCGCCTCCGTGCACGACGTGGAGCGAACGCTGATCATCTCGGTGCTGCTGGTGATCCTGGTGGTCTTCGTCTTTCTGCGCAACGCGCGCACCACCTTCATTCCCAGCGTGGCCGTTCCGGTGTCGCTGATCGGCACGTTCGGCGTGATGTACCTGCTGGGCTACAGCCTCGACAATCTGTCGCTGATGGCGCTGACCATCTCCACCGGCTTCGTGGTGGACGACGCCATCGTGGTGATCGAGAACATCACGCGCTACCTGGAGCAGGGCATGAACCCGTTCCAGGCGGCGCTGAAGGGCGCCAAGGAGATCGGCTTCACCGTGCTGACCATGAGCATTTCGCTGGTGGCGGTGTTCATCCCGCTGCTGCTGATGGGCGGCATTGTGGGCCGGCTGTTCCGCGAATTCGCCGTGACCCTGTCGGTGGCCATCGTCGTTTCCATGGTGGTCTCGCTCACCGCCACTCCCATGATGTGCGCCCACCTGCTGAAGACAGCACGAGTCCCACGGCTGGCTCTACCGGACGAGCGAGACGGGGCTTCAATGCGATGGTCAATTTCTACGGCAGGACGCTTGTCGGTCGTGCTGCGCCATTCGTTCATCACCCTGATGGTGCTGCTGGCCACCATCGCGCCTGAACGTCTACCTGTACATCCACGTGCCCAAGGGATTCTTTCCCGCAGCAGGACAACGGCCGCATGATCGGCTCGATCATGGCCGACCAGGACACTTCGTTCCAGGCCATGGACAAGATTCTGCTGCAGATGATCAACATCGTGGCGGCCGATCCGGCGGTGGATACCGTCAACGGCTTCACCGGCGGCGGCGGCACGGCGGCGGCGCCATCAACACGGCACGCATGTTCATCTCGCTCAAGCCGCTGGCCGAGCGCAAGATCACCGCCGACCGACGTCATCGCGCGCCTGCGGCCCAAGCTGGCCCGGGTGCCCGGCGCCACGCTCTATCTGCAGGCCTCCAGGACATGCGCGTGGGCGGCCGCATCAGCGCCGCGCAGTATCAGTTCACCATGCGCGGCGACAACCTGCAGGACCTGATCGACTACGCGCCCCACATGCTACGAGCGAGCTGCGCAACATTCCGATCATCGCCGACGTGAACAGCGACCAGCAGGATCAGGGCCTGCAGTCCATGGTCACTTATGATCGCGCCACCGCGGCGCGCTTCGGCATCTCGCCGCAGTTGATCGACAACACCTTGTACGACGCCTTCGGCCAGCGCCAGGTCTCCACCATGTACACGTCGCTGAACCAGTATCACGTGGTGATGGAAGTGGCGCCGCAGTACTGGCAGAATCCCGACTTTCTGCAGCAACATCTACGTCCACGCGCCCGGCGGGCAGGAGGTTCCGCTGAGCGCTTTCGCCACATTCGAGCCCGCCACCGCGCCGCTGTCGGTGAACCACCAGGGACTGTTTCCGGCGGTGACCATCTCGTTCAACCTGCAGCCCGGCGTGGCGCTGGGCGATGCCGTGAATGCCATCACCGCGGCGGCCCGCAAGGTCGGCCTGCCCCCACCATCCAGACCGTGTTCGCCGGCACCGCGCAGGCCTATCAGGATTCGCTCGGCAGCGAGCCGCTGCTGATTGCCGCCGCGCTGATTGCGGTTTACCTGGTGCTGGGCATTCTCTACGAGAGCTACATCCACCCCATCACCATTCTCTCCACGCTGCCCTCGGCCGGCGTGGGCGCGCTGCTGGCGCTGATGCTCACCCACACCGACCTCAGCGTCATCGCCATGATCGGAATCATCCTGCTGATCGGCCTGGTGAAGAAGAACGCCATCCTGATGATCGATTTCGCCCTGCAACGCCGAGCGGCAGGAGGACAAGAGTTCGCGCGACGCCATCTACGAAGCCTGCCTGCTGCGCTTCCGTCCCATCCTGATGACCACCATGGCCGCGATGCTGGGCGCCCTGCCGCTGGCGCTGGGCACCGGCACCGGCTCGGAATTGCGCCGCCCGCTGGGCATCACCATTATCGGCGGCCTGATGGTGAGCCAGGTGCTGACGCTGTACACCACTCCGGTGGTTTATCTCTACTTCGACCGCCTGCAGCATTGGTGGACCCGGGTTCGGGGCCGCCGCGAAACTTTCGAACCGGCAGGCTCCGAAGCATGACGATGCGAGACATGAATCTGAAAATCAACCTTGGCGGCGCGGCTGTGCTCGCCTGTTTGCTGGCCGCCAGCGCATGTACGGTGGGGCCCAATTACAAAAGGCCGCCGGCCCTCGTGCCGCCGGCTTACAAGGAGCCGCCCACCAGCCATTAAGGAAGCCAACGGCTGGAAACCGGCGCCGCCCAACGATGAGCTCATCAAGGGCAAATGGTGGGAGATATACAACGATCCGGCGCTGAACGCGCTCGAAGAGCAGGTCGCCATCACCAACCAGAACGTGCTTTCGCTGGAAGCGCAGTACCGTGAAGCCCGTGCCGCCACGCAAGTGGCGCGGGCCGCCCTGTACCCGACCATCGGCACCGCGCCGGCGATTACCGAATCGCGCGCCGGCGGTTCCACCACGGCCAACGGCTCGGCCATCACCTCCAGTCTGCATACCGCCTATAACTTCCCCTTGAGCGCTTCCTGGGCGCCCGATCTGTGGGGCAGCGTCCGGCGCAACATCACCGCCGCCTCCGCCAGCGCGCAGGCCTCGGCGGCACAACTGGAAAACGCCCGCCTGCTGTATCAGTCCGAACTGGCCCAGGACTATTTCCAGTTGCATGGCCTGGACTCCCAATACGATCTGCTCAGCACGACCGTGAAGAGCTACGAGGAATATCTGACGCTCACGCGCAACCGCTTCGCCGGCGGTGTCGCGTCGGACCTCGACGTGGCGCAGGCCGAATCCCAGGTCTACGCCACCCAGTCGCAGATGCAGGACCTGGGGATTTCGCGCGCGCAGTATGAACATGCCATCGCCGTCCTGACAGGCAAGCCGCCGGCCGAATTGACCATCGCCAGCCTGGTGCTCAAGAACCCTCCGCCGGCTGTGCCGATTAACGTTCCTTCCGCGCTGCTGGAACGGCGGCCCGACATCGCCGCCTCCGAGCGCCAGATGGCCGCCGCCAATGAGCAGATCGGCATCGCCACCGCGGCTTACTATCCTTCGCTCAGCCTGAGCGCCTCGGTCGGACTGGAAAATAACAGCTTCCTGAAGTGGTTCACGTGGCCCAGCCGCTTCTTCTCGGTGGGACCGTCGCTTTCCGAAACCATCTTCGACGCGGGACGGCGGCGCGCCGTGCTGACCGAAACCCAGGCGGCGTACGATAGTACGATCGCCAACTATCGCCAGACGGTGCTGACGGCTTTCCAGCAGGTGGAAGACAACCTCGCCGCGCTCCGCGTGATGGAGGACGAGTCCGCCACAGTGGCCCATTCGGTCGATTCTTCCAATCGGGCCCTTACCGTATCGACTGCTCAGTACAAAGCCGGCACCACCAGTTACCTGACGGTGATTACCGCGCAGGCGACGGCTCTCAGCGCCGAGCGCACGGCGGTGGATCTGCTGACCCGGCGTCTGGTCTCCAGCGTCTCTCTGGTGCAGTCTCTGGGCGGCGGGTGGGATGCTTCGCAATTGCCCACCATGAAAGACGTACAGACCAAGACCAGGTAGGCGGATCTCCGGGCGGGAATTGCTATATACTAAGCCCAGCCGGATGCAAACGCGCTAAGATCAACACTAGGTAGGTGAACGTTACCATGTCGGGAAAAGGATTTACCAGGCGACATTTTTTCTACGGCTCGCTGCTCGCAGGCGCCGTTCCAACGGGCGGCTTCGGCAGCACGCCTTCGCTGAAAATGCTGGGCTACAAATCGCCCAATGAGAAACTGAATATCGCGTCCATCGGCGCCGGCGGCAAGGCCGCCAGCGACATTCGCGGCTGCGCCACCACCGAGAACATCGTGGCCCTTTGCGACGTGGACGATAAATCCGCAGCCGCCATCTTCAAGGCTTTCGAGAAGCCTCCAAAGTACCGGGACTGGCGCAAAATGCTGGACAAGGAAGGCGCCGGCATCGACGCCGTAATCGTCACCATCCCGGACTTCATGCACACCGCGGCCGCCTACAACTGCATGGAACGCGGCAAGCACGTCTACGTGCAAAAGCCGCTCACCCGCACCATTTGGGAAGCGCGCCTCATGCGCGAAGCCGCCAACAAGTTCCACGTGGCCACCCAGATGGGCAACCAGGGATACTCCAACGAAGGCACCCGCCAGGCCGCCGAGATCGTCTGGGCCGGCGATATCGGCAACGTCACCGAAGTCCATGCCTGGACCAACCGCCCCATCTGGCCCCAGGGCGTCACCCAGGTTCCCGCGCCCACCCCGGTTCCCGATACGCTCGATTGGGACCTGTGGCTCGGCATCGCCAAGGAGCGGCCCTACACCTCGGGCGGCGAAGGCTATCCCGGCGGGTTACGCGCGCGGCAATTTCTATCAGCCCTCCAACTGGCGCGGCTTCTACGATTTCGGCTGCGGCGCCCTGGGCGATATGGCCTGCCATATTCTGGGCGCTCCCAACATGGCGCTGAAACTGGGCTCTCCCACCAGCGTCGAATGCATCACGAAGGAAGGCGTCAGCGACTTCCAGTTCCCCAAGAAGTCGGTCATCCGCTACGATTTTCCGGCGCGCGGCAATATGCCCCCGGTGAAGATTTTCTGGCACGATGGCCTGACCGAGACAGCCTAAGATTCCCGGCGTGCCGGACGGCGAATACCTGGGCGATCTGCCTTCGGTGCCGCGTCCGCAGGGACAGCAGGGCGGGCGTGGGGGACGTGGAGGCCGCGGACCCGGCGCTGCGCCCGATCCACGCCGTCCGGAAGGCACCGGGCCGGTATTCTCCTGGTCCAAGATCGAAGCCCTGAGAGAACATCCGCCTACTCGCCCGACGACTCCCGATGGCAGCCTGTTCATCGGCGATAAAGGCATGATGACCACCGGCACCTATGGCGACGACACGCGCCTGATCCCCGTGGACAAGATGCAGGATTACGAGTTCCCGAACGAAATCCTCACCCGCTCTCCCGGCCACTACCACGATTGGATCCGCTCCGCTAAGGGCGGCGACCCGTCCTGCTCCAACTTCAACGTCGCTTCGCCGTTCGTCGAGTGGATGCTGCTCGGCGTCATCGCCCTGCGCGTGGAAGGCAAAGTGGAATGGGATCCGGCCAAAATGCGCATCACCAACAACGCCGATGCCAACCAGTATGTCCGGCCGTTCATCCGCAAGAGCTGGGAGAAGTACCTGCCCAGCAAACTCGCCTGACCTATGCGAACGCTTTTTGCTGCTCTCCTGCTCGGCTCGGTGCTTCTCATCCCGGCGCTGCCGATGAAGGAGAGCAGCCCGTTCGCGGGCCGTTGGGACATCACCGTTACCCCCCAGAACGGCGGGGCGTATCCGGACTGGATGGAGGCTGTGGATCAGAACGGCATGCTCCATGTGCGTGTGCAGCCGCGCTCCGGCAGCGTTCACCCCGTCAACGAATTAAAGATCGATGTCGCGAAGTTAGTGTTGACGGTGGCGGCGCCTGGCAAAGGACCCGCCACCACCTGGGAACTGGAAGTGAAGGGGAACAAGCTGACCGGCGTGCAGAAGCATGGCGGCACCGTCAATGCGCAACTCGCCGGCGTCCGCGCCCCTGAACTGAAACACAAAGAGCCCAAGGCGTGGAGCGACCCCGAGCCGCTCTTCAACGGCAAGGACCTCACCGGATGGGAGCCCATTCCCGCCGGCGCCGTCAATCACTGGGTGGCCCAGGACGGCGTGTTGCTGAACAAAGAGCACGGCGCCAACCTCAGAACCGTCCGGAAGTTCGAGGATTTCAAACTGCACATCGAATACAACTGTCCCGACGACGGCAACAGCGGCATCTACCTGCGCGGCCGCGACGAAATTCAGGTGGCCTACGAAAAACCGGGTGTCAACGATCGCTTCCACGATATGGGCGCCATCTACGGCTTCATCGCCCCCACCGCCGAACTGCCGCGCAAGCCGGGGCAATGGGAATCTTTCGACGTAACCCTGATAGGCCGCATGCTCACCGTTGTGCGCGATGGCGTCAAAACCATCGACAACCAGGAGATCCCCGGCATTAGCGGAGGCGCGCTGGACGCCAACGAAGGCGAGCCCGGTCCTTTCTACTTGCAGGGCGATCACACCGGCGGCATGCAGTACCGCAACATCACCGTTTCGGTGCCGAAGAAATAGCGTGTCCGGGGGATTCTGACCCGTGACAGGATTATTGGTATCTCAGCGCGACCATGGGATCGACTCGCATGGCGCGGCGCGCGGGGATGTAACAGGCAGTTACCGCGACGCCGAGCAGGAGGATGGCCACGCCGCCAAAGGTCAGCGGATCCGTCGCGGAGACATCGTAGAGCAGGCTCGCGATCAATCGCGTGAGCAGCAACGCGAAGACCACGCCAATGCCCAGACCAAGCAGGGCAAGCTTGGCTCCTTGTCCCAAAATCAGACGCAAAATGTCGCGCCGCTGCGCCCCGATGGCCATGCGAATTCCGATTTCCTGGCTGCGCTGCGAGGCCGAGTACGAAATGACGCCGAAAATTCCGACTGCGGCGAGCAGGAGAGCAATCGCGCTGAACGAACCCAGAAGGAACGTGCGAAATCGTTCGCGCGAGATCGATTGGCCGAGGGCGTCCGGGAAGGATGCGACATCCGTCACGGGCAGGTTCTTGTCAATGGAGTGAACCGCCTCGCGAATGGCGGCGGCCACGCTCGATGCGCTCAACGAACTTCTTACCACGACCTCCCCTCCATAAAGAGGCGCTTGAGCGAAGGGCACGTACATCATCGGGCCGGGTTTCTGGCTAAGCGCCACATCCCGGACGTCGCCCACCACGCCGACGATTTCGCGCGGCACATTGCCGTTTGGCGGAAATCCAAATCTCATTTGCCTTCCGATGGGGTCCTGGTTGGGGAAATAACGCCGTGCCAGCGTTTCGCTAACGATCGCTACGTTCGGATTGGCCGGCGAGTCTCTGCTCGGAAAACAAACGGCCCCGCAGCAGCGGAATTCGCATCACGTGAAAATAATCGGGACTCACCGTGGCGTAATCGGCGGTGGCGGATTTGCTGGGAGGAAGCGGAGGATTTCCTACGATGCTGAACTCGAAGGTGGCTTGGCCCTGGCGGTCCATCGGCAGCGGAGCCGCCAGAGCGGAATCCTGCAAACCAGGCTGCGCATGGAGGCGCGCCAGCAATTCGTTGGAGAAAGCCGTCCATTGCTGCGGCGTCGAGTATTGAAATTGCGGAAGCGAAACCTCGGCTTCGGTAACGTTGTTCGGATCGAAGCCCGGATTGACCGACGTGACCAGCGCAAAACTGCGGATCAGGAGGCCACCCGCAACCAAGAGCACCATGGCCAGCGATATTTCCACGATCGCCAGGAAACTCCGCACATGGTGGCCGCCGCGCTGGCCGGTAGCGCTCGCCGCCCTCTTTGATGTTGGTCTGCAAGTTGGACGAGGTTGCCAGGAACGCGGGTGCCAGTCCAAACGCCAGCGTGGCGGCAAGAGACAGAAACAGCGCGAACACCAGGACCGGGCCTCCGACATGAATCGAACTGATCTGGACCACGTCGGACGGCAAGCCAAGGCTGGAGACTCCAGACAGCGCCGGCCGCGAGAAGCACACCGGCAACTCCGCCGAGCAACCCTAGCAGAGCGCTCTCGGTCAGCAATTGCCGGACAATGCGGGCGCGCGACGCCCCCAGCGCGATTCGCACAGCAATTTCTCTGCCGCGCGAAGTGGCCCGGGACAGAAGCAGGTTCGCGATATTGGCGCAGGCCATCAACAGGACCAGGCCAACCGCGCCCAGCAAAATAAGCAGCGCGGGTTTCACGTTCCCGACCACCACCTGCCGATAGGGCTCAATCCGGATCGTCAATCCGGAATCCTGTGCGGGAAACTCCTTCGCGAGCCGCGCGCCCAGGGTGTTCATCTCGGCCTGAGCTTTCGCCGAGAGAAATGCCTGGCTTAAGCCGGCCGATGACACCTAACAAACGCACGCCGGGCTGCGACGTCAAAGGTCCGAACAGCGGGTCCTGCATGACAGAAATCCACACGTCCTGATGCGGAGCGCCCTCAGGATAGCGAAAGCTGGCCGGCAGGATTCCGACTACGGTGAACGAACGCATGTCCAGAGCGATCGATTGGCCAATGAGACCCGGATTGGAACCGAAGCGGCTGCGCCAGAGATTTTCGCTCAGAACAGCCACGGCCGCCGCGCCTTGCTTGCCATCGTCGGGCAGCAATGTGCGGCCCAGCAGAGGCTTTGCGTTCAGCAGAGGAAATATCTCCGGCGTCACGTCCGCGGCATTCACAATGGATGGCTCGCCTGCCCCGGTCAATGTGAGATCGTGAAATGCATTTCCCGCCATCTCGCTAAACACGCCGGTTCTGGTCGCGGCACTCGGTGAAGTCCCGGTAGGAAATGGCTGACAGCGCGTCTGGCCGTTTCTCAGCGGGACATCGAACATCAGGACGAGTTGATCGGGATCGCGATACGGAAGCGATCGCAAAAGCACCGCATCCACAATGCTGAAAATCGCGGTGTTGGCGCCGATGCCCAGGGCGAGAGTGACTACCGGCGACGACGGTGAAGCCGGGCGACTGCCGCAGCATACGAACGCCGTAGCGTAAGTCCTGGGCGAGATCTTGAATCCAACTCACGCGGCGAGTGTCGCGGCACTTCTCTTTGATTTGCTCGATCGGTCCAAATTCCCGCAAAGCCATGGCCCGGGCTTCGGCCTCAGTCATACCCGCGGCTATGGCCTCATTCGTGAGTTGCTGGATATGAATTTCAATCTCGCGTTGTAGCTCCGCGTCGGCACTGGAACGATGCAGCAACGAATGAACACGCCGTTTGATGATCCGAATGGTCCGCATAAATCCCCCGAATCAGGCGTTTTGGATGAGAAGGCCGACGGCGGAAGAGAGGCGGTTCCAAGTCTTGAGTTCGCGCGCCAGTTGTTTCCGGCCCTCCGGCGTTAGAGAATAGACCTTGGCACGCCGTCCGAGATCCGACTCCTCCCACGCCGCGCAGATCCAGCCCTGATTTTCGAGCCGGTGCAGTGCCGGGTACAGAGACCCTTGGCCCACTGACAAGAGCATCGCCCGAGAGCGTTTGTATCCGCTTCGCGATCCCCCAACCATGAAGGGGCTTACTCGCGATGGTCTTCAGAATCAAGAGATCGAGTGTTCCTTGCAACAGGTCTGATGGCTTGGGCATATTCTTCGATACCTCGACTATCGACAATATACCTCGACTATCGACAATGAGCAAGGGACAAATCGCGCGGGTGCGAGGCGCGACCGCAGTTCGCCATTCGCTCGATCTCCGGAGCGATGGCATTCGCCGCTGGCTGGTCTCGCGGAACTGTTGCTCCAGGCGGCCCATGGCGCTACGTTCGCCGCGGTGCCGCGCGCGCCAGCTACTCCAGAGCAGGCGCGAACCGGTCCACCGCTCGCCTCCACACCCGGCGACAGTTACCGGAAATTCTCCACCAGCGTCAGATCGCTGTCCGATCGCACCAGGCCAGTCACGAGAATCCATCGGTCCCCCGGCGCGACGGCCAGCAATCTGCCGGTGTGACTATGGAGGTCCAGGCCCCCGCTGGCGATCGGACTGATCCGGCCGCCTGGTAATTCCAAAAGCCGGATCTCGTTTTGCTCCGGGACATAATACAAGCCGCGGGCGCCAATCGCCCATGTCCCCTGACTTCCCTCGGCGCTGATTTTCTCCTCGCGGCCGCCCCCGCACGGCATCCGCCAGATGCCTCGCTCGTTTCGATCTTTTGTGTAGTAAAGGAATGTCCCTTGGCTGTCTTCGACTGCCTCGCGGCCGCCTTCGTGCGTCACCTGTACCGGCTCTCCGCCTGCGAGCCGTGTTTTCCAGATCTCCCATCGTCCCGTACGATCCGAGCCGAAATAGACCCACTCGCTGTTGCGGGACCACGACGGCCGCACATCGTTCCACGGGCCCGCCGTAATCCGGCGCGCCATACCGCCGTCAGGCACAATCAAAACACGCGCCCGGCCCTCCTCAATCGCGTCGAAAGCGATCCATCGTCCGTCCGGCGACCAACGCGGAGTGCCCGCTGTGCCACCCGGAAGGCCGGTCACCTGTCTGGCGTTCTTTCCTTCGCGATCCGCAACCCAGATTTGCGACATGCCGGACCGCTCGGACACGAACACGATCCGTTGGCCATCCGGTGAGTAGTCCGCCGCGCCGTCCATCCGCGTGGAGGCAATCAGCCTTTCCGGTCCTTCCGAATGCCCCGGCCCCCCGATCCGAAACACGTCCGTGTCGGTAACGACCTGCGAATAAACCAGACGATCCAGTTTCCGCGATACCGCCACCTGCGCGGCGTCCAGAATAGGAAGGAACGCGGCCCGTCCCCCGGCAACTGGCAGACGCAGGAGCCCGGACCGTGACGGGGCGATCAGTGAGCGGCCATCCGCACTCCATGCCAGACCCAGTGTGTCGCTGATGTGGATGTCAACCGGCCGCGGCTCTCCAATCGGCAACCCCTCCCGGTTCACCCTGGCGACATACAGGGACGAAGCCACCAAAGAACCCATATTGCGTTCGTAGGCCAGCCGTTGTCCGTCCGGCGAATAGACCGCATGCCAATCGCCGTTCCCGGTCGGCTGGGCGGTGGTGATTCGCAGCATTTCTCCGGTCCGCAGCGATACGCGGACAAGGCTCGGCGGCCGCCCGGTCTCGGACGAGTCCGCTACCACCAGCCCGCTTCCGTCCGGCGTCCACGCCGGGGGGAACCGGTTTGGCCGTGCCAGCACGCGAACCTGTCGCTCGTCGCCTCCCTCGGCCGTCATCGCCCATAACGCCACTTCATGTTGCTCGCTCTCCCGCAGAAACGCAATCCGTCGCCCATCCGGCGACCAGGATGGATCCGAGTCGCTGCCGCCGGATGACGTCAAACGCTCCGGAGCGTCAGAGCCAATCCGCTTGACGTAAATGTGCTGCGCGCTTCCGTCCTGACTCCTCCAGGAAAAAGCGACACGTCCACCATCCGGAGAGAATGTGGGTGACAGCTCCGATCCCGGCAGCGCCGTCAGAGGTGTGAGCTTCATCGGCGCTATAGGCTGGCCCCGTGAAACCAGGTATACAGCAAGGAGGATTCCAGGGATTGTGAGCGCCAACAGGCTCGGCCATACGGCCCGGCTGGCTGGCTTTTCCGCTGGCTTCTCAGCAGCCGGAATTGGCGCAGGGTTCACTGCTTTGGACTCGGATTCCGTCTCCGCCACCTTCACCTGGGCAACGAACCGGTAGCCTCGCCCGACCACTGTCTCCACGAACCGCGGCCGGTCCGCATCGTCTCCCAACGCCTGCCGTATCTTCCGGATCGCCGTGTTGACGCTGTGCTCGGCATCGCCTGGTATCCCGTGCCACACCCGCGCCACGATCTCGTCCCGCGTCACCAACTCCCCCTGCCGCTCCGCCAGAAAGATCAGGAGGTCCAGGGGAAGCGGCTGCAGCCGCACCTTGCGTGATGCGCGCCGCAGCTCATACCGCCCCGAGTCCAGTTCGAAACGATCGAAGCGAAGCAGGTTTGCCGGGGTATGCATCCTTAGAGGCACCCTTCAGAAGAATTCTCCCCAGGATACAGCACAAGACAATTGATATCAATGGGTTAACTGTTCAGCCGAAGTTCATCCCCCGGTTACCGCCCGTCCATTGACAGGTTTCGGCGAACCCCGCAAAATCGCTGCCAGCCCACCTTACCTGGAGGATGCTTTATGAGGCGCTCGATTTACCTTGTTGCCGTGGTTCTGTTGGCGCACTCCTGGTCGCTGTCTGCCGGCACAATTACCTACTCGGCGATTGCCAGTACCGGGTCCGACTCGTTCAACCCTCCCCAGTCTACCGACCAGTTCTCGTTGACTGCGCCGCCTTTATTTGTCGCGGATTTCAGTACTGACAAGACACTCCAATTGACGTTCAGCGCTCCGCCGGGCTATCACTACTCGGTGCCCGCCTTGCCGTCGGGAATCACCTTCCCCGAGGTCACAATGGTGTTGATTGTCGGCAATGACTCAGGAGTCAACACGTTCTTCGACGGCGGGTCATTGTCATTCGGCAATCTGAGCGGCACTCAGCCGACGACAGCGTCCGTGCAATTTACTACGTACAGCGGTGGCGGCTTCTCAGCCGTCGCCGGCGCGAATATCACCGGCCCGTTCTCGTTCACATCCGTGACGATGTCATTACCAGTTCCGTCCGGGTTCAGTTCCAGTTACTCTACCGCGCCCGGTCCGGTCTCCAGGATTCTTATTTCCGGCACCGACTCCTCTGACCCGGGACAATGGGCCTTCCTGGTGCCTGACGCGGTCGCGACGCCGGAGCCTGGCCCGGCAGGTTTGGTTTGGTTGGGTATCGCGGCACTCGGCGGTCTGGCGTGGCGCAGACGACGCAGCACGCGATAGCGACGAACTCCGGCTAACGCTATTAAACCTACGCCGCCGGAGCCGCCGCTTCTCCGTGGAACTTCACCGATACCAGGCGGCTGACGCCCGGCTCCTGCATGGTCACGCCATACAGCGCCTGCGCCGCTTCCATGGTGCGCTTGGAGTGCGTGATCACCACGAACTGCGTCTGCTGCGACATCTCCTGCAGCAGCTTGGTGAGCCGTCCGATATTGGCTTCGTCCAGCGGCGCGTCCACTTCGTCCATCACGCAGAACGGGCTGGGCTGGTACTTGAAGATGGCCATCAGCAGCGCCACCGCCGAAAGCGCCTTCTCGCCGCCGGAAAGCAGCAGCACGTTCTGCAGCCGCTTGCCGGGAGGCGAACAGACGATGTCGATGCCCGAATCGGCCAGGTTCTCCTGGTCGGTGAGCCGCATTTCGCCCGTGCCGCCGCCGAACAGCGTCTGGAAGATGCCGCGGAAGATTGGCGTTGATGGCCTCGAAGGCCTCGGCGAACTTCTGGCGCGACACCAGGTCGATCTCCTGAATGGCCTTCTCGGTGTCGCGGATGGAATCGATCAGGTCCTGCCGCTGCGCGCTCAGGAAATCCTGGCGCTGCTGCGCTTCCTGGTATTCCTCCATGGCCGCCGCATTCACCGCCCCGAGCGCTTCGATGCGGTTGCGGACCTCGTTGCATGCCCGCTCGGCTTCCGCGATGGTGTCGGCATCCGGCACCGGGTCGTCGGCCGGCAGCCAGTTCCTGCCACCGGGCAGTTCAGTTCCTTGCGGCTGGTCTCATCCAGGAACTTCAGCTCGGCCTGTTTGCGCACCAGCTCGACTTCGGTCTGCGAGCGCTTTTCCATGGCTCTCCTGCACGCTCGCGCGCAGAGCCTTGAGGTCCTCCTCGCCCACGCGCAACGCTTCGCGCATCGCCGCGTCCTGCTGCGCCATTTCGTTGACGCGCGCTTCCAGGGCGGCGATCTGCTCGGCCAGCAGGGCCGCGCGTTGATCCAGCTCGATATTGTCGGCCAGCAGGCGCGCGCGCTGTTCGCCCATGCGCTCGATCTCCGGCGCGATGGCATTGCGCCGCGTGGCTGGTCTCGCGGAACTGCTGCTCCAGGCGGCCCATGGCGCTGCGCTCGCCGCGATGCCGCTCTTCCAGGCCGGCCAGTCCGGCGCGCGTGGCGGCGTGCTCTTCGCCGATGGTGGCCGCCTGCCCTTCCAGCTTCTCCAGTTCCTGCCGTTCGGCCTCCGAGCGCCTCTTCGCGCTCGCGCGCGCAGCCGTTCCTTTTCCGCCACCGCGGCGCGATTGCGCTCGCGCTGCTCGGCCGATTTTTCCGCGTCGCGCCGCAGCCGCTCCAGTTCCAGCCGCGCCACGCTAGAGCCGCGAATTGGCAGCGCGCCAGGTCGTCGCCCAGCTTGCGCATTTCGTGATCCAGCGCCACGCGGTCCTTCTCGCGCGCCTGCTGCAGCGCCCGCAGCCGTTCCAGTTCCGCTTCCAGCCCGAGGATCTCCTGGTGCAAGCCTTCCTGCCGCGCCAGCTGCTCCTCCAGCTTCGCCTGCCGCCCTTGCAGCTTCACCGCCAGTTCGCGCGCCTCGCGCTTCATGGCCAGCGGACCGGCGCCCGTTTTCTTGCCGCCCGTCACCGTGTGGCCGTGATAGCAGACGCCGTCCGGCAGCAGGAAATACAGATGCGGATACGATACCGCCAGGCGCTGCGCCGCCTGCCGGTCTTCGGCCAGGAAGCACAGCGAGAGCGCGCGGCAGCAGATCCGTGGCGCGGTCCTTGAAGCCCGTTGGTCAGCCGCAGCGAATCGCTCAGGCGCGCCACGATGCCGGTCTCCGGCCCGATGGGCGGCTCCGGCAGGTGTGCCATGGCTCGCGCCCGTTGGGTTCGGGATGCACCAGGAAGGTGGCGCGGCCGTCCAGTTCGGCGCGGATGAAATCCAGCCCGCACTCGGCCTGCTCCCAGGTCGGCACCACCACGTATTCCAACTCTTCGTGCAGGAATTCTTCCGTGGGTTTTTCGTACTGCGGATCCACTTCCACGTAGTCGGCCAGCACGCCCAGCGGCTTCAGATCGGCGGCTTTGCCTTTTTCCAGCGACGCGAACAGCCGCTTCACCGAATCGGTGGTGTAGGTGCGATGCGCCAGCACCTGCTCCAGCGATTCCTTGCGCGCGCGAATCTGCGAAACTTCGTTCTTCAGCCCGTCGATTTCGCGGCGCAGTTCCACGCTGGTGCGCCGCCTGTCGGCCAGTTCCTCTTCGCGTGCGCCGGCGCTCGCCGGTCACCGTTTCCAGTTCCAGTTGCCGCTGGGCCACGGTTTCCGAGAGCTGCTTGCGCGCCGTTTCCAGCCGCTCGATTTCGGCCGCCGCCACCTGCTCTTCGCGCGTGGAACGGGCCGTTTCGCGATCGATGCCCGCCAGGTATTCGTCGATCTGCGCGAGCTGGTTCTTCAGCGTGGAAGCTTCGCCCAGCAGCCGCAGGATCACCTGCCGCCCGGCCTCGATGGCCTTCTCGCGCTCGCGCACTTTGCCCTGCAAGTTGCTCGCGCTGCTGGTTGATCTCCAGCATGCGCTCCGCGCGCCTGCGAGATCTGCGCTTCGAGCGCGTCTACGGTTGTCTTGTGGGCGGCGATTTCTTCGTCCAGCTTATCCAGCCGCAGCCCCAGCTCCTGCGATTCCTTCTCGGCCTGCGCGATGCGCTGCTCGATGGCGCCGCTCTCTTTGACCTGCGATTCCAGCCGGCCGCGCGTGCGCTCGGCTTCCACGTTCATGCCGCTCAGTTGCTGGCGCGCCTCGGTGAGCTGCTGTTCGATTTCGTAGCAGGCCGCCTGTGCGCGCTCGTGCGCCTGCTCCTTCTCCGCCACCTGTTCGGTGAGCGATCGAAGTTCGGCCGCCGCCGCATTCAGATCGATCGCCGTCTTGGCGGCGTCGCGCTCCAGCAGGCGATACTTGCCGCTCAATACCACGCGCAGCCGCGATTCCAGCTCCGACTTTCAGTTCGCTGTAGCGCTTGGCCTTGGACGCCTGCCGCTTGAGCGAATTGACCTGGCGGTTGACCTCTTCCAGAATGTCGTACACGCGCGCCAGGTTCTGCTTGGCGCCTTCCAGCTTGGCTTCCGCCAGCCGCTTGCGGGTTTTGAACTTGGTGATGCCGGCGGCCTCTTCGATCACGCTGCGGCGGTCCTGCGGTTTGGAGCTCAGAATCTGGCCGATGCGCCCCTGCTCGATGATGGCGTAGCTCTCCGGCCCCAGGCCCGTGCCCATGAAAATGTCCTGGATGTCGCGCAGGCGGGCCGGGCGGCCATCGATCAGGTATTCGCTCTCTCCGGAACGGTACAAGCGGCGCGTGATGGTGACTTCGGAAGTCTTCCGGGCGTGCCCTTCTTCCACCGGCACAGGTTTATGCGCCAGGTGCGGTTCATGATAATGTTCCGGGTCCACCAGGGTCATGGTGACGTAGGCCATGCCCAGCGGCTTGCGCTCGCGCGTGCCGGCAAAAATGACGTCTTCCATGCGGGCGCCGCGCAGGCTCTTGGCGGACTGCTCTCCCAGCACCCAACTGATGGCGTCGCTGATGTTGCTCTTGCCGCAGCCGTTGGGCCCCACGATGGCCGCGATGCCCTCCCCGTTGAAGCGCAGTTCCGTGCGCTCGCAAAAGGACTTAAATCCTTGCAATTCGACGCGTTTGAGTTTCAGCAAAGCAATTAACCTCGCCTGCTCGTAACCGGGGGAGTTGTAACTATACTAAACGCGTCGAGCCGAAAAGTAAAGCACCCTCACCACAGCATCTGGTATCCGAGCCGGCTTCACCCCAATTTATGGGGTAGGCTCTCCCGGATAGTCGTTTTTCAGCCCCAGCGACGGCCACTTGGGCTTCCTCTTTTCGAGAAACGCCCGGATCCCCTCTTTGAAGTCCGGCGTGGTGAACAACTCCTCGCGAACCCGCCGCGCAATCTGTGCCGCCAGCACCAGGTCTTTACCCCTGGCTTCTTCGACGAAGCCCAGCCCGCTTCGTATGGCCGTGGGACTGGATTCCGAGAGGTCTTTGGCAACTTCCATGGCCCTCGCTGCCACGTCCGTCGATATTTCCTGGACCAGACTCAGCGCTCTGGCCTCCTGAACGTCGAAGATTCTCCCGGTAAGGGCCATTTCCACAGCACGCCGCTCCCCCAGCGCTATGGCCACCGCCTGGAAAACCAGGAACGGCCAAAGCCCCAGCCGGATCTCCGTCAATCCGAACCGCGCCGCTTCCGAGGCGATTACCACGTGGCAGGCCGCCACCAGTCCCATCCCGCCGCCTAACGCCGGGCCATCGACGGCTGCCACCAGCGGCTTACCGATCCGGGACCCCATGGTAAAAAGCTGTTCGTGAACGTCGCTCAGGAATGTCGGATTCAGCCGCGCCACTTCCTCCAGGTCCATTCCGGCGCAGAACACGGTGCCTTTCGCCGCCAGAACGATCGCTCCAATGCGCAAGTCGTGGTTGGCGCGGTTCACCTGATCCACAAGTTTGCGGCACAGTTCCGAACTCAGGGCGTTGCGCTTTTCCGGCCGGTTGAGCGTCAGCCAAAGGACGCGCTCGCGCCGTTCCACTTCCAGCACGTCACTCATGCGCCCGCTCCGGCAGTTCGATTTCCAGGGAGAGCAGTCCGGCGCCAAACGTCTTACCCTGCGCATCGGTACGCAACGAGACTGTGCCGCCGCCGCCCAGCGCCTGGTGCAGCAGAAAATTCAACGCCCCCAGATTCGGTAATTCGAAGCGTTCCACCTCGCCGTTCACCAACCCGGCGAAGTGCCCCTTCACGCGCTCCGCGGTCACTTCGCGCACCAACACCGGATAGTGACGCTCGTCATAAGCGATGACGCCGATGTTACAGGTATCGCCTTTGTCTCCCGACCGCGTATGAGCAATCTCGCCCAGGCGAATCTTCATAAGGATTATTGTCGCTCAGATGTCCGGGAGATTCTGTTTTAGTCCATCTCCAGGTTTCACCTTTGTGTGGGGCGGACGCCCCCGTCCGCGCGGGTCCCCCTGGACCCGCTGCTCGCGCCGGTCGGTAATGCCTCCAGAAAACGGGGAGGCCGACGAGGGCGTCGGCCGCGGACCAGGGGTCCGCCACCACCCAACACATGCTGCTGCACCGGTAGTCGTTCAGCGTCTATTCGATCACTTCCACCCGGGTGGAGATCTCTTCCCGTGGCACCAGCGCCGACCAGTAGGCCACGATTTCGCGCACCTGCGGACGCCCTTCGCCGAAGCCGGTCGCGCCCGGCGGGCCGTTCAGCACCAGCGGGATCAGTTCGCGCGTGAAACGGTCCACGGCTTTGCGGTCGTGGCCGCGCACGCCGATGCGCACCTGAATTTCCGGCGGATCGGGATTCGGCGGCGCCACCGGCCCGTGGCAGGCATTCCAACCGACGAACTCGGTGGCAATCTCGTCGAACGCGAGTCCCAGGTCCGCCAGCCGCTGCCGGACGATCCGGTCGGCGGCGCGCGCCTTCTCGAGGGCCTGAGGCCAGGAATAGACCAGCGTCCCGACCGCCTTCCACCCGTTGGCATAAGCGATGGAAAGCTTAAGCGTAGGCGGGCGCTCTCCCCTTTGATTCCGCTCACACGGACGCGGTCCGGCCCCGCATCTTCCAAACGGATACTGGTGAAATCGGCGATGCAATCCGGGGTGATGTAGTGTTTCGGGTCGCCGAGTTCGTACAGCAGTTGTTCCTTCACGGTGTGGCTGCTGACCCGTCCGCCGGTGCCCGCATGTTTGGTCACACAGAAGGAGCCGTCCGGTTCGGCCTCGATAATCGGATAGCCGATGTTGGCCATGTCCGGAATGCTCTGCCAGTCCACCTGGCAGTTGCCGCCGGTGGATTGAGCGCCGCATTCGATGATGTGTCCGGCGATGGTGCCCGCCGCAAGCCGGTCGTAGTCGCTCTCCCCCCAACCGAATTCGTGAACCATCGGCGCGAGCGTGAGGGCCGTATCGGTGGACCGCCCGGCGATCACCACGTTGGCGCCAGTGGCCAGCGCCTCCGCCAGCGGAAACGCGCCGATGTAGGCATTGGCGCTCAGAATGCGGTCACGGACGGCCGAGAGGGGCTCGCCGGTTTCCATATCGCGCATCTGGTAACCCTTGGCGAGAAACGCGTCCAAACGCCCGAACACGTCGTCGCCCAGGACGACCGCGACTTTCAACCCCGGCGCCAGCCGCACTACTTCACGCGCACAGGCCGCCGGATTTACGCCTCCGGCATTGGCGATCACCTTGATGCCGCGTTCGCGCAGACGCGGTGCAATGCGCGCCACCAGCGGCGGAAAATCGCGCGCATACCCCAGCTTCGGGTCGGCCTCCTTCTGCTTTTGCAGAATCGACATGGTGATCTCGGCGAGATAGTCCAGCGCCAGGTAATCGATAGGACCCTGCTCCACCAGGCGTACCGGAGCTTCCAGCCAGTCTCCCCAAAAGCCCTGGCCATTGGCGATGCGAATCACAATGTCACCTCCTCTGGCAGGACGCGCGGACTGTGGTTTTGCAGACATGCCTCCAGCGCGAACGTCAGAACCTTCCGCGAATCCACCGGATCGATTATGGCGTCGCAATGGCCGCGCGCGGCGGCGTACCGGGCATCCAGCCAGCGCTCGTAGTCGGCCCGCGTCTTATCGAGGGATTGCTGCAACTCCGGAGGCAGCGGCTGCCCCTTGTACTTTTCCAGTTCCGCGGCGAAGAGCGCCACCACCGCCGATTCGCCTTCCATCACGCCGATTCGCGCGGTGGGCCAGTTGAACGTGAAGTTGGGATCGAACCCCTGCCCGGCCATGGCGTAATAGCCGGCCCCGCTGGCGTGATTCAGCGTGAGCACCAGTTTGGGAACGGTGGCGCAGGACATAGTCTCCACCATCTCCGCGCCGGCGCGAATGATGCCTTCCCGTTCCGCGTCGGGACCCACCATGAAGCCCGATACGTCCTGGAGATAGATCAGCGGAGTGCCCAGCCGCTCGCTGGCCTCGACGAAGTACGCCACTTTGCGCGCCGATTCGGTATACACAATCCCTCCGATGCGCGGGCGTCCATCCGCCTTCAGAAAGCCGCGCCGGTTGGCGATGATCGAAACCGGATGGCCCGAGAGCCGCGCGCCGGCGCACAGCATTTCCGGGGCGTATTCGGGCTGAAATTCCACGTAATCTTCGCGCGTCGAAAATGCGGAAGATCACCTCTTCGATGTCGTACGGCAGGCGGTGATCGGCTGGCAGCGCGCCATAGATTTCGGCGATGCCGCGGAGCGGAGCGCCGGCTGCCGGAATGGTCGCAGCCTGCGGCAACTGGCGGAAGCGCTGGCGAATGCGCGCCAGGCAATCGGCATCGTCTTTGGCCATGTAATGTGCCACGCCGCTGATGGCGGTGTGCATGCGCGCGCCGCCCAGCGGCTCGGAATCGATCACCTGCCCGGTGGCGCCCTTTACGAGGTTCGGTCCGCCCAGTCCCATGAAGCTGACGCCCTCCACCATCAGGATGACGTCGCTCAGGGCCGGCAGATACGCTCCGCCCGCGATGCACGGCCCCATCACCGCGGCGATTTGGGGGATGCGGAGGCGGCGCCGCATCAGCGAATTGTAATAGAAGATGCGGCCGGCGCCGTACTGGCCCGGAAAGATGCCGTCCTGATACGGCAGGTTGACGCCCGCCGAATCCACCAGGTACACGATGGGCAGGCGGTTGCGCATGGCGATTTCCTGCGCGCGCAAAATTTTGGTGATGGTCTCCGGCCACCACGCGCCGGCCTTCACGGTGGCGTCATTGGCCACGATCACCGCCGGCCGGCCTTCGATTTTGCCCAGACCCGTGACTACGCCGGCGGCCGGCGCCTGCCCGTCGTAGCGATCGTAAGCGATCAGCAGGCCTATTTCGAGAAAACCGGCATCCCGGTCAAGCAGCGCCGCAACACGTTCCCGCGCCGTCATCTTACCGGCGCGATGCTGCTTTTCAATGCGCGCGGGGCCGCCGCCTTCGCGAATGCGGCCTTCCAGTTTTTGCAGTTGTTCGACCAGGTGGCGCATGTGCGCCTGGCGGGCGATATCCACGTTATTTCAACTTGGAGAAATCGGTAGGATCCATGAACACCGATTCCACATGATTCACAATTTTTCCGTTGGCTTCGGAATCCGCCGCGACTTTCTTCCATTCCGGGTCGCTGAGGAACTCTTTCCAGTTCTTGGCGGCTTCCTCCCGGCTGGGGTGGGCCAGAATGTAGATCAGCGTATTCTTCGATTTCTCTCCGTCCGCAGGCACCCAATATCCAATGCTCTCCATGTGATGCCGGTTAAAGATTTCGATGGTGTGATCGCGGAAACGGGCCTTCAGCGCCTCCAGTTTGCCTTCATTACAAGTGTAGGTTCGCAGCTCATATACGCGATTCTGCGCCATGGCGAAGCCCGCCAGCAGGGGCAACAGGAGCAGCACTTTTTGGATCATGAGCCTAGTGTACTACCGGGTCAGCTCGGCGAACTTGTGCAGATCGATATTCCCGCCCGAAACAATGGCGGCCACCTTGCCCGTGCCGGCGCGGCCGGAGAGCGCCGCCGCCACCGCGCACGCCGACGCGCCTTCCACAATCACGCGATTCCGTTCCGCCACCAGTTTCATGGCTCGCGCGGCCTCTTCCAGCGATACCACCAGCGACCCGTCGAGCAGCCTCCGGGCATGTTGGAACATATTGGCGAATACCGTTTTGGACCCGATGCCGTCCACGAACGACGGCTGGTAATCCACGGTGCGCGGCTCGCCGGCGGCCAGCGAGGCGTGCAGCGGCGCGGCTGTCTCCACTTCCGTGGCATAGATGCGAATGTGCGGCGCCAGTTGCCGCAGCACGGAGGCGATTCCGCAGGAAAGGCCGCCACCGCCCCATGGAATGATGACGGCCTCCAGGCCGGGCTGGTCTTCCAGCAACTCCAGCGCGATGGTGCCGTTGCCGGCCATCACATCCAGATCATCGAACGCATGGATAAAGGTGGCGTCCACGCCCGGGTAGGCGCGCGTCTCGAAGGTGCGCCACCATTCGGCGAACGGCGCCAGGATCACGCGCCCGCCCAGCCGCTCGACGGCTCTGAGTTTGGTGGCGGGCGCCGTATCCGGCGCAATGATGGTGGCCGGGATGCCCAGTCGCCGCGCGCAGAACGCCACGCCCTGAGCCATGTTGCCGGCGGATGCCGTGAGCACGCCGCGCGCCAGTTGTTCCCGCGGCGTTCGCGCCATCACGTTGGATGCGCCCCGGATTTTGAAACTTCCGATGGGCTGGAGATTCTCCAGCTTCAGAAAGATCGCGGCGGGAGCGTCGGCGTTCAACGCGACCAGGGGCGTGCGGAGGATGACCGGTGCCAGGTTGCGGCGCGCTTCCTCCACTTGAGCGAGCGTCACGGGCATTCCCACATTGTAGGTCAACGGAACCGCCGGAACCGCTCCAGCGCGCGCAGGCCGGTGCAAAGTGTATACTCAGTGTTGCCAAAACAAGTATGCCGTAGGAGGGCGAAAATGACATATCTGGGGAAGCTGGGTGTCTTGTGTGTCCTCGTTCCGCTCGGATCCGGACTCTCGACTGCGTTTGCGTTTCAACTGGCCCAATCGCCGGCTGAAAAGTACATCGCCGCCATGGACAACCCGCACCGCGTTCTGAAAGTCGACGAGGTCATCGCAAAGCTGGCGCTCAAGCCTGGGGATATCGTGGCGGACATCGGTTCCGGTAGCGGAGCGTTTTCGATTCCGATGGCCAAAGCTATCGCACCGAATGGAATTCTGTACGCGGTTGATATTGACCAGGCGATGCTCGATCACGTGGCCGCCCGTGCCAAGGAAGCAGGTCTCACCAATCTCCGGACAGTTCTGGGCGAATACGACGATCCCAAACTACCCGTGAAGAACGTGGACGTGGCGTTTTTCCATCGCGTGCTACACATGATCGAGCACCGGCAGATTTATCTGAATGCGACTGCGAAGTATCTCAAACCGGACGGCCGCGTCGTGGTGATCGACAAGAACAAGGAGCAGTCACCCGATAGCTGGATGTGGCTGAACCAGTCGGATGTGGATACCTGGATGGCCGCGATCGGGTTCTATCCCGCACAGCAGTTCCCGATCTTCGACGACAGGTATTTCGTAGTCTACCAGCGGCCTTATGGCAATAGCGTGCTGCTGAAGAAACATCCTACAAAGCAGGACTGAGACGCCCTGCCGCCGAAGGTCCCTCCGCGCCTATTGACACACGCCGCGGTGTCCTGTATCCTATGCATAGGATTACGAGGTATCGAGTGACTTTCAAGGGGACACTTCCCACATTGATTCTGGAGGCTCTGCTGCATGAGCCGAGCCACGGCTATCGTATTGCGCAGAGGATCAAGGAACGCTCCGAGGGCGTATTGGATTTCAAGGAGGGCACGCTTTACCCCGCGCTTCACAAGCTGGAAAACGAGGGTCTGGTGGAGTCCTATGAAGGCATCGAGAAAGGCCGGCCGCGGCGCTACTACCGCATTACCAAAGCCGGACGCGGCACACTGGCCCGGGACCGGGTCGAGTGGCGCCAACTTTCCCGAGCGGTGACGACGATTCTGGGGGAGGCATAAGGTATGACTGGACTGGATATCTGGCTGCAACAAGCGACGCGGCGCCTGGCGAAGGCTTCGGCCGGCCAGGTGCGGACCGAGATTCGGGAACACTACGAATCGGCGCGAGAAGTTGCCATGAGCGACGGCGCGAACACCTTGGAAGCGGATGGCCTGGCACTGGCCGCGCTGGGGGATGCGAAAATCGCGAACCGTCAGTATCGCCAAGTCCTGTTGACGCGGGGCGAGGCAAGGATGCTCCGCGAGGGCAATTGCGAGGCGCAGGTTGTTTGTTCCCGCCCGTGGTTGAAGTGGTTGGCGCCGGCAGCGTTTGTAACCGCGATGGTGGCGGCCTTTGCGCTGTTCCTTGCAGGCGCACCAGCCGCGGCGCGAATCGCGCTGGCGGTGGGAATCGGAATGAGTCCTTTGTTTGCGGCCCTGCTGCTGCCGGTCTATACCCCTTCGCGTGGCCGCGTTTTCCGTTGGGTGAAATGGGTAGCGACGGTTGGCGCGCTCGTGCTGGCCTTCTGGCCGGACGCATTCAAATGGTCGTGGCTGCTGATCTCCTGCCTGTGGCCCCTCGCCTGGACCGAGTGGAGACGGACATCGATTCGCCGGAAGCTGCCCGTAGAAACGTGGCCGAAGCAGTTATATCTCTGACGGCCCCCGGCCCCCCGCCTCCGCGAGCCGTGCACGCTTTGCGCGAAGGTGTCATCGGCGACATATACATGGCCCGCTGCATTCACTTCCAGCGGCGCGACTCGATCGTCTGGGAGATCCGGGGCCGCTTTACCAATCCGGAGATTGGCATGAACTCCGGCGTAATCTTTTATGGTGCGGACGGGTACATGGCCATGCGTCCGGCAACTTCTGCGATGCCGTTCGCGCAGGGAAGCCGGAAACCCTGGCCTTCGAAATCGAAGAAGCGCGCATCTCGACGGCGTATTGCCTGTTGGCCAATATCTCCTACCTTACCGGAAGGGAACTGACGTTTGACACCACTTCCGACCTCCTTCGTAGTTCCCTGGGCAAGGTCTTCAGGCCCTGGTCTTGGACTTTCTGCGAAACGTGCCGACGGCCACCAGTCCGGCTCCGATCAGCCCCAGGCAAGCCGGTTCCGGCGTGGCGGTAACCGAAACACCGTCCAGAAGAGTAAAAGGCGGAACGCCGTTGGGAGTGCCCACCGCGAGGAAACTCAGCACTTCGCTGGTAGAAGTCGCGGTGAATTGGAGTGTCTGCTTCTCCCAGGGTTGAAACCCATGGCTGGGATTCGTCAGCAAGTCCGAGTATTGGGATTGCGCGCCAAAGAAGACTTCGAACCGGTCCGTGGTATTGCCGTTGTAGCCTTGCTGTTGGGCGCCGGCCTGATAGAACGACACCGCGTACGTTTGTCCGACGACCAGTCCGTTCATCGTCTGCGAGATCAGGCCGGTCTGGTAAGCGCCATCGGCAGCCACGAAGTTACCGCCGTCAGGGCTGGTAGCGGGCATCAGGTCTGGTGAGAATCCCTGGTACAGCTTCACGCCACCTCCGATGCCTGACTGCCCGGTGCCCGGGAAAACCAGGAACGTATAGGAACTGGTGGTCCAGTCTGAGACATCCGTCGTCGTAAACCGGCCGGAAGCGCTGAGTGTCGTCGATTCGAAGGATCCATTCAAGAGAATGGGGCCAGCCTGCGCGCGGGATTCCAGTCCCAAAAGGGACGCTGCCGCCAGGCAGACAAGGGTCAGGTGTGCATGTTTACTGGTCATGTTTTTTTCTCGGGTGCCCCTCCACGGGTGGGCTGTCGTTCGTGGATTTCCCAGTCTTGAACGGGCTGGACCCGATGCACAAGTAAGTGGAGGTTAACGCCGGGTACCAATCCAGGTACTGCGAATCCCATCAGTACCCAAATGGTCCACTTTGGTGAACGGAAGCTTATTGCCGCTTGGTGAGCAGCACCTTGGCTTCCACGGCGATGCCGTTGCGCATGACTTTGACCAGCACCTCGTCGCCGGGCTTTTTAGCCTGGAGAGCGTAGGTGAAGTCATAGAGATTCTGGATGGGCTTGCCGTCGAACTCGACCAACACGTCGCCGGCTTTGAAGCCTGCTTTGGACGCCGGAGACCCTTCGCGCACGTCGGCGAACTTGACTCCTTTGGTGCCCTCTCCGAAATCCGGGATCGAGCCGAAGTAAGGACCGTAGCCCCCGCCCGACGACGAACTCACAGGACCGGCGCCTTCGCCGTGAGAGGGCGCCACCCGGACGAACTTGGGCCGCGTGCCGGATTCCCGCAGGCTCTCCGCCGCGTCCGCGACCACCTGCAAGACTTTGACGGCGCCCGGCGCATCGATCTTGTCCCAGGTGTCGCTGGGCTTGTGATAGTCCGAGTGGAGGCCGGAGAAGAAGAACAGCACCGGCACCTGCTTGGTGGTAAATGAGGTGTGGTCGCTGGAGCCGTATCCCGACGTATCGGAATAATCCATGTTCAAGTGATATTTAGGCGTGATGCCATCAAGCATCGCACGAAGCCCTTCGCCGCTGCCTACGCCGCCGATATACAACTTCCCGTCGCGCAGCCGGCCGATCATATCGAGATTGATCATAGCCACCGCATTCGCCAGTGGTCTCTCCGGATGGTCGACGTACCACTCCGAGCCCAGCAGCCCCATCTCTTCGCCCGCGAAGGACAAAAACAAGATGCCGCGCTTTTGTTTGGGCTGGCGGGAGAACCAGCGCGCCAGTTCGATCACGCCGGCGGTTCCCGAAGCGTTATCGTCGGCGCCGGGGTGGACCGTGCCAGCCTTATCGGGGGCCATGGAGTATTGCTCGCCCAAGCCCAGATGATCGTAGTGCGCGCCGATGACCACGTACTCGCCGGTCTCCCCGGGCAGGTATGCCGCGACATTGTGCGCGGTCTTGACCTCGCGCTTGATATCGATGGTGATGTTCACGCGCAGAGAATCCGGGAAGGCGAAGGACTCCGGCTGCAGGTCTTTATCGATGGCGCCTTCAATCTGTTCGACGCTCCGGCCCGCATCGGCGAACCATCCGTCGATGTCCTTCTCTTTCACCTGCAAAAACGGGATGCCGCTTTCCGAGGGCCCGTCGACGTTGCCGAATTTCTGCAGATCGTCGCCATCGCCGCGGTGGGCGGCGATGTCGTTGATCAGAATGACGCCTGCCGCGCCGTGCATTTTGGCGTTGGTCGCCTTAGCGGCAAACTGGGCGTGCTGGGTGAGGCGGCCGGCGAATACTCCCTGCTTATCGTTTTCTTGAGGTTCGTGCCGTAACACTAAGACAAATTTGCCCTTTACGTCGATTCCCTGGTAGTCGTCATAGTGATATTCGGGGGCCGTAATGCCGTACCCTGCGAAGACCACCCCGCCGCTCAGGTGCGCCGAGGCCGAGAAGCTGAAGGGGATAAAACCCTCGCGAAAGGGAACAGAAACGGTGCTCCCTTTTTCGGTGTACAGGAAGCGGTTCGCCGGTCCGAGTTGGCCGCCGATGGTCACCGGAAAGGGCTGCAGGTAACTGGAGCCCACTACCGGTTGCAAGCCGAACGAACGGTATTGGCCAGCGAGGTAATGAGCCGCCTTCTCAAGCTCCGGACTACCCGTCGCCCGGCCGCGCATCTCCTGTGATGCCAGATACTTGATCTCGTCCAAATAAACATTTGGATCAATCGACGCGGTGGCGCCGAACGCCAGCCATGCCGCCAGAAAAACAAAGGCGGGCCGCAGCCCGCCGAACCGCATCTTCATAAAGTGCTACCTTACTTTTTGGGAGGCGTCAGAGGCATCGTGGTCTTCTGCTGGGTTTGACCCGGCAGGTTGAGTTTCAGGTCGCAGCCGCAATCTTCGCCCGCATTTTTGGCCGTCTTCTGATATTCGATCTCGTAATCGATGATGTTCTTGAGCTGGTTCCAATCCACCTGTCCGGGAATCCGCCGGCCATTGACGAACAGCATGGGAGTCTGGTCTACACCGAGTGCACGCCCTTCGGCCTGGGACTGGTTGACCTCGGCTTCCGTGGCCTTGCTATCGATGCAAGCGCCCAGTTTGGCCGAATCGATGGCCGTTATCGGCTTGGCCCACTCCATCACCTTATCCTTGAGGTTTTGCGGCGTAATGTCCGCCTGGTGCGCGAAGATCCAGTCGTGGAAATCCCAATATTCGCTGTTGCTCTGCTTCAGCACGCAGCGGCTGTCGATGGCCGCCGCCTTGGCCCATGGGTGCAGGTTCTCCAGCGGAAACTCCTTGAAGTACATGTGCACCTGCGTGGGATAGGTGACCGGCAGGTTGGCCCTCAGCATGGTGGCTTCCTGTTTGCAAAAGGGACACTCGAAGTCACTGAACTCAACCAGCACAACGGGAGCGCCTTGCGTGCCGAAGTTGGCAGCGCCTTCCGTCTTGAGTTTGTCCAGGTCCGGCTTGAAGGGATTGCTATTGACGTCGAATACGTTCGCCTGGAAAATCCTGCTCCCGTCCTTGGAGACGAAGAACTTGAAATCCTGCGCCTGCGGCCCGAGCGAGGCGTGCACCGTGACTTCGTCGAAGCCCGGCAGGTCGGCACTTGGCTTGGGATCCGAAACCTGCACCGTGATACGTTTATCCATCACGAACAGATGGCGGACGTAGGCCTCCATGGTCGGTTTGTCGAGCGCCGATTTTTTAGTGGTTTGGGCGGGACCGGCGGCGACAAAACACGCCACGGCCGTGATCAAAAGAAGGAGGGATCGAAACATGCTTCTCCTATTCTACAAATTCCTACCTCTATAACACCGGCCCGATGCGCCACGGCACAAATTCTTTGTGCCCCAGCACGCTCGGCGCAGGTCCGGCGTCCGGAGGCCACGGCCAGCATCAGGTCGAAGATCTCGCGGCCCACCTGCTGTACCGTGCGCTCTCCATCGGCGATAGCGCCGGCATTGATGTCCATGTTCGCCGTCATGCGGCGGTACGTGTTGCTGTTGGTGGCGATCTTGATCACCGGGATGGTCGGGAATCCGATGGCGCTTCCCCGTCCCGTGGTGAACGCGATCAGGTTGCACCCGCCCGCCGCCAGGCCGGTGAGCGATACCGGATCGTACCCCGGCGTATTCATAAACGCGAACCCGGGAGTGTTGATCCGCTCGGCGTAATCGTAGACTTCGATCAGCGGCGATGTGCCGCCCTTGGCCACCGCGCCCAGCGATTTCTCCAGAATGTTGGTCAGCCCGCCTTCTTTATTTCCGGGGCTGGGATTGTCGTCGAAGCTGCCTGCGAACCGGTTCAGGTATTGCTTGTAGCTTCGGATGCAACCCAATAGCTTTTCGGCTACTTGCCGATTTCGCGCGCGCCGCACCAGCAGGTGCTCGGCGCCGAAAATCTCGGTCGTCTCCGCCAGCACCGGCGTGCCGCCCAGTTCGGCCAGCAGGTCCGAGCAGTAACCCAGCGCCGGGTTGGCCGTGATGCCGGAAAAGGAGTCCGACCCGCCGCAATTCAATCCCAGCACGAGTTTGGAAGCCGGAACCGGTACGCGCGATTCGGCCGCCGCCTGCTCCAGAAAGCGCGCGATCTCGCGCCGGCGGCTTCGATGGTGCCGCGCGTTCCGCCGCTCGATTGCAGCGTCATGCCCACCAGGCGGCGACTCGCCGGAGCAGCGCTGCCCAGGTAGTGATCGATCTGGTTCACCTCGCAGCCCAGCCCCAGAATCACCGCCGCGGACACGTTGGGATGCGCCAGCACTCCGCGCCAGCGTGCGGCGAAGCTGATCCACATCGGGCCCGAATGCGTGGCCGCAGCCCTCGCCGTGCGGGAACGCCACCACGCCATCCACATTGGGCGGCAGCGTTTCGCCCTCGTAGCTGCGAGCGATCAACTCGGCGGTGTGGGCCGCGCAATTGCTGGCCGCCACCACGGCGATGTAGTTGCGCGTGCCGGCACGGCCGTCCTCGCGCTGGTACCCGAGAAAAGACGGAGACTCCGCGGCGCGCCGGCACGGGCAGCTCGCCGGTGGGAAATTCGTAAGCCAGCGTGAGTTCTTCGAACGCCAGGTTGTGCGTGTGGATGTGGCGGCCCGGCTCGATCGCCTGCCTGGCGCGGCCGATCACCTGCCCGTAGCGCTCCACCGCCTCGCCCGCGCGGATGGCTCGCAAGGCCAGCTTGTGTCCGGCGGGAATCGCATCCAGGGCCTTAACGGTGACGCCGTCCACGCGCAGTTCCGTGCCCGCGGCGATGGGCACGCGCGCAATGGCGACGTTGTCGTCCGGGTGCAGATGAATCGCCGAGTTTTCGGCGGTGGGAAGCTTGGCGATATCCAGAAGCATGGAGTGACCTATAACCACTTTGTCATAAGATGGCGGGGATCGACGGCGAAGCCCTGCCGGCGATACAGATCCAGTGCCCGCAAATTGCCGTGCGCCACTTCCAGGCGCAGGGCCTTCAACCCGAGTCCGCGGCATGCATGTTCGGCAAACGCCAGCGCGGCCGTGCCGATTCCCTTCTCGCGGAAGCGCTCCTCCAGATAGAACTCGTCCAGCAGACCGAAGCGCCCGTGGAATTCCAGGCTGTAGCACATGGTCAACAGCAGGTAACCGGCCACCTCCTGCTCCACCTCGATCAGCCACAATGCGCCGCTGGAAGGATCGGCCATCAGTTCCCGCAGAAGTGCCGCCGCGTTGCCCGGTTCGTACACCAGATCCTCGTGCCGGTATAGCTGCTCGCGAAGCTGCAGCGCCTTCTCCAGGCGGTCGGGGCATAGAGGAATAAATACAGGGCTCACGAGTAATTCAAGTTTACAGCAGGTCTTACTTTTGTTCTGGCGGAGTTTACCAGCAGGGTAGACTAAGAGAAATGCCCCGGAAAATCCCGCCGCTGGTGTGGCCGGCCATGTTGCTGGCTGGCGTCACCTATCTTTATAGACTCAGCGCCACGGGACTGATAGGCAAGGACGAGCCGCGTTACGCTTCCATCGCCCGCGAAATGGCGCGCTCGGGCGATTGGATCACTCCTCGTTTGTGGGGCAGTCCATGGTTCGAAAAACCGCCGCTGCTGTACTGGGTGGAAGGCGCGGCGTTCCGGCTCGGACTGGGCCCCGAACTCGCGCCGCGTCTTCCCATCGCCCTCTGTGCGCTGGCGTTCCTGGTCTTCTTCTGGTGGATGCTGCGCGCCGAGTTCGGCTGCCTGGCCGCATGGCTTGCCACTTTGATTCTGGCCACTACCGGAGGCTACCTGGGCTACAGCCAGGTGGGGCACATGGACCTGTTGCTCACCGCCACGTTCGGCGGCGCGCTGCTGCTCGCGCTGCCCTGGATCGGAAAGGGGGAGACCCGCGGGCTGCCCCTGATGGCCGTGCTGTTGGGGTTCGCCGTGCTGGCCAAGAGCGGAGTGGCGCTGGTGCTCCTCGCGCCCCTCGCCTGGTGGGGCCGGCGACGTCTTGCCGACTTGCTCCGGCCAGGCGTGATTCTTCCTTTTCTGAGCGTGGCGCTGCCCTGGTACGTGGCTTGTCTCTGGCTGAATGGCATGCCGTTCGTCCGCGAATTGTTTGTCAAACAGCAGTTGCAGCGGCTCACCAGCAACGCCGACCATGTGCAGCCGGCCTGGTATTACCTGCCAGTCCTGCTGGCACTCCTGCTGCCCTGGACGCCGATGCTGCTGGCCCTGTTTCGCCGGACGCTCTATGCGGATCCGCGACGCTCGTTTCTCCTGGCCGTGGTGGTGTGGGGTATGGTGTTCTTCACGCTGGCGCCCAACAAGCTCGCGGGTTATGTGCTGCCCCTGCTGCCACCGCTGGCGATGCTGATGGGCGCGGCTTTGGCGGAAATGGCGAATCCGCGCCCGCTGCTGGCCACATGCGCGGTTCTGCTGGTGGCCTTTCCTATTGCCGCACAGGTTCTGCCTTATGCGGTGGAGACCGGAATCACGCATGCGTCGTGGCCGCGGTTCGGCGCGATGTGGCTGCTGCCCGCGGCGATTGCGGCGCTCGCCTGGATGCTGGACGCGCGGGGGCGCAGACTGGCCGCTCTCTTTACGGTGGCCGCGGGGGCGGCGGCGGGGATCCTCTACCTGAAAGTACACTCGGCGGGCGAACTCGACCATTTGGCTTCGGCCCGCGGACTCTGGCTCCAGGTGTCTCCCCGGGCCGCGGATGTCTGCGCCGCCAATGTCAACAACAATATGCTCTATAGCCTGAATTACTACTCTATTAAGCCGTTACCGTCATGCGCCACACAGCCGCGCAGGCTGGAGTTACGGCAAGATCCAGGACGCCCACCGTACTTATGGGACACTTTATCCGCCAGGACGGTTGACCCGCTTGTATCCGGCAGTGTACCCTCTCACTTCCGGGACTGAAAGAATATAAGATGCTTCTGCCTCAAACCTATGTTGTCACTCTGGCCGTGATGATCCTTGGCATGCTTTGTCTGGGATCCTGGGCCAACACGTTCAAGCTGGGAGGTAGGTGGCGCTTTGAGCTTTACTACTTCGATTTCGCGCTGGGGGTGCTGATGGCTGCTTTGTTGCTGGCCTTCACCCTGGGCAACACGGGATACGACGGTTTTTCTTTCCTCGACGATCTGATGCACACCGGCAAGAGGCAATGGTTCTACGCATTGATTGCCGGAGTGATTTTCAACCTTGCCAATATGCTCCTTACGGCGGCCATTTCGGTGACCGGCCTGGCGGTGGCCTTTCCGATAGGGATTGGCAGCGGCATGGTAATCGGTTCTCTGTTTGGTCTCGCTTTAGGGCATGGAGGCAATCCCATGTTTCTGCTGGCGGGATGCGTGGTGATTCTCTTTGCGATTGTGGCGGATGGCTTGGCCTACAGCTCGCTGGTGGTGCTCCAGCATGAGGCCCTGGCTCGGGCGGGAAAGACTAAGAGCACGCGCCGGCCGGGTTCGGGCAAGGGCATTGTGCTGGCGCTGGTGAGTGGTCTTTTCATGGGGTCGTTTGCGCCGCTGATCCAGAATTCCATGGAAGGCGACTTTGGTCTGGGTCCGTATTCGGTGGGCGTTCTTTTCGCGATCGGTGTATTGTTTTCGACCATTGCATTCAATATGTACTTCCTGAATCTCCCGGTGGAAGGCGAGCCGCCGGACCTGAGAGATTATTTCAGAGCGCGTCCCAAGAAGCATTTTCTGGGGTGGAGCGGCGGCGTGCTGTGGGCTCTGGGCTCGACAGGGGTTCTGGTGGCGGCCTCCGCACCCGCGCAAGCCAACCTGGGACAACCCCTCACCTACCAGTTAAGCCAGGCCTTTGCGGTGCTCGCGGCGCTCTGGGGACTCCTGGTCTGGAAGGAGTTCCACGGAGCGGATGCCAAGGTAAAATTCCTGTCCATGGTCATGGTGGTGTTATTTGTGGCCGGCCTGGTGCTGATTTCCCTGGCGCAGGTTTACGTCCGTCCGGCATAGTTTTTTTTTCCGGGCATGTCGAGAACGCCCCTCGTGCTCCGACTCACTTATGAAATCGCACAGCGGTGCGAAAATCGAAAGGAGATCGAGACATGAAGTACATCCTGATGATGAACTGCCCCAGAAACGGATACGAGCAGTTTGGAGCATGGCCGAAAAAGGACATCCAGGCGAACCTGGCGTTCATGCTGAGCTTCAATCAATCGCTGAGGGAATCCGGCAATTTCGTCGCCGCGGAGGGCCTGGCGAGCCCGCAGGAGGCCAAGATCGTGCGTGCCGGCAAGGAAGGCGAACCGGTCACCGACGGAGTCTTCCCGGAATCCAAGGAATTTCTGGCCGGCTACTGGATCGTGGATGTGGAAACCCCCGAGCAGGCGTACCAGATTGCCGCGCGCGCCTCTGCCGCGCCGGGGCCGGGCGGCAAGCCGTTCAACATGCCGATTGAAGTGCGCCAGGTAATGAGCGGCCCGCCCGACGAACTGCTGTGAGCGCCGGAGCGTTCGACGCGTCTTCCGAGCATCTGTTGCGCGAGCTGACGCCGCAGGTGCTTGGTGTGGTGGTGCGGCGTTTCCGCGATTTTCCGGCCGCGGAAGACGCGGTGCAGGAGGCGCTGGCCGCCGCCGCACTGCAGTGGCCGCGCGAAGGCCTCCCCGAAAGCCCCAAGGCATGGCTGATCCAGGTGGCCTCGCGACGCTTGACCGATCACGTGCGCAGTGAAAGCGCACGCAGGCGCCGGGAAGCTGCGGCGTTTCATTTGGGCTACCTGTCCGCGGGATCGAGCGCCACCGCAAGCGGGCAGGACGATACCCTCATCCTGTTGTTCATGTGCTGTCACCCGGCGTTGACCCGGTCTTCGGCAATCGCGCTGACGCTGAGAGCCGTTGGCGGTTTGACCACCGCGGAAATTGCCAGCGCGTTCCTGGTGCCGGAAGCCACCATGGCGCAGCGGATCAGCCGCGCCAAACAGAGCATCAAGACTTCCGGTGTGCCCTTCCAGCTACCCACGCGCCAGGAACGCGCCGAGCGGCTCCGCGACGTGCTGCATGTGCTTTATCTGATCTTCAGTGAAGGCTATACCAGCAGTGCCGGCCCCCAATTGCAGCGCTGCGAGCTGGCGAATGAGGCCATCCGCCTGGCGCGGGCCGTTCACCACATGCTGCCCGACCACGCCGAGGCCGCCGGTTTGCTTGCGCTGCTGCTGCTGACCGACGCGCGCCGCGCCGCCCGCTGCGGCCCCGGGGGCGAACTCATCCCGCTCCCCGAACAGGATCGAAGCCTGTGGGACCCCGCCCGGATTGCCGAGGGCGTGGCGCTGCTTTCCGCCACCCTGCCCCAGGGTTCCATTGGCCCGTACCAGTTGCAGGCCGCCATCGCCGCGGTCCACGATGAAGCCGCGCGCGCCGAAGATACCGACTGGCCCCAGATCCTGGCGCTGTACGACCTGCTGAAACGAATCGCGAGCAACCCCATGGTGGATCTGAATCACGCCATCGCCGCCGCCATGGTGCACGGCCCGCAACGAGGACTGGAACTGCTGCGCGCGCTGGATGGCGACCCGCGGCTTAAAGGCAATCATCGCCTGGATGCCGTGCGCGCCCACCTGCTGGAGCTGGCAGGCGACCGGAACGGCGCGATGGAGCACTACCGTGCCGCCGCCCACCTCACCGCGAGCCTCCCGGAACGGAACTACCTGCTGACGCAAGCAGCGCGTTTGGGGGAAGATTGAAGAACGGTTTACCCGGAGACCGGCCAGGAGGCCGGTCTTACTTGGCGTCCCACGGCACGGCGGGGCGGATGGCCTCGTTCACCGCGCTGATGTTTTTCACACCTTCCCGCTGGAGCCACTCTTCGAGCGCCTTCACACCGTTTTTGGCGTACACCGGGATGCCTTCCTTCCAGGTGGCGCGGCCGCACAGCACTCCGGAATAGTTGGTGCCGGCCTCCGCCGCCATCTTCAGCGATTCCACAAACTGGTTGTTGCTGACGCCCGCGCTGAGATAGATGAAGGGTTTCAAAGCCACCGCCGCGGCATCCCGGAAGTGCCGGAGCGCTTCCTCGCGGGTGTAAGCCTTCTGGCCTTTAAAAACGCCGGAGCCTTCCACGTACTCGGCATTGATGGGCACTTCCACCTTCAGCACGTCCACCTTGTATTGAGGCTTGGAAAACTCCTCCATGCTCTTCTTGACGATCTCCGGCTTGGCCTTGGCATACTCCAGACCCTTCTCGTCGCCGCCCTTGGGATCATAGCCCACGAACTCCAGGAAAAACGGGATCTCGTAGGTTTCACACTCGGCGCCGATGCGTTCGATGAACGAATGTTTGATGTCGTTGACCGCGGGATCGTCGAACGGCGTGTAGTAAATCAGAATCTTGACCGCGTCGGCGCCCCAGTCCACGATGCGCTTCACGGAAACGTGCGGCAGCAGGTCCGGGAGACGGCCCGACCGCGTGTTGTCGTAACCGCTCAGCTCATAAGCCAGCAATAGTCCGGCATTGTTACTGCGCGCCCTGGCGGCTTCCAAACCGAACTCGGGGTCCAGGAGAATGGCACTGGCGTGCGGCGTCAGCACCTTACTCACCGCCACCTTGAACTCGCTCATCATTTCGGCGGTGATCTCTTTGACATCCACTCCGCGCGCCGACGCCAGCGCCTTCTGCAGACTGCCGCGCTGGTCCATGGCTGCCGCGGCAATGACGCCGCGCTCGTTGGAAAGCGCCTTCATGCGCTTCGTTTTTCCTTCTGAGAATTGCATAACGTTTATTATATCGGCCCGTTACATGCGAACGGCCTGGTCGTAGCCGGTCATCTCCAGGTAGCCCACGCCGCGCTGGGATCCGGAATACGCCACCGCGCCCTCCCAGTAGCGCACGGGGCCATCGCTATCCACGGCCAGTTCCTGATCCGGCACGGCCGCCACACAATCCAGCGAGATCCCGAGGCGCGGAATCGTAATGTGCCATTTCACCGGATAGCGCGTGTGGGTCCTGGGACTGGTCCAGTAAGCCAGCGGCTCCAGTTCGAATTCGGAACGGCGCAGATTCGTGGCGCGGCCATCGGCGGCAATGTAGGTGCCGGAAGAGTGAGAGTCAATGCCGCCGCCGGCGCGCCGAAGCTGGAAGAGCATCAATTGCGTGTTGTTCTCCAGTTGCACGCTGAACCAGTCCCAGCCGGTCTGCGCGGATTCCAGCAGATTGCTGAACCATTCGTGATCCATCCATGCCGACCCGGAGACTTCGGCGCCGTTCAGGGAACCTTCCACTGCCAGCAGCGGGAAAGATATGTAGCAGGACGCCTGCCCCGGTGCGTCGCCGGTCTGGCTCACGCCATTCTCACCGTGAATCACAATCGGCTTGCGCGGCGTCAACCGGAGCTGAAAGCGGATGCCCTCAGACACGGCGGAAAGTGTCTGCGTGTCGTCATGTGTATCCCAGCGCACCTGCCAGTTGCCGTTCCAGACGCGGGCATCGGTCAGGCTGGCTCCGGCGATTCCCGGGCCGGCGCGGTTGAGCCGCTGCGCGTAGCGGAACTTGCGGCCATCGATATCGGTCAATGCCAGGTGCGCCATGTAGAGATCGTCCACGCGCCACGCCGAGGGGTTCGCCCCGCCGCTCCCTTCGCGCCCCCTCCGGAAGAAGACCAGTTCGAAGCCATAGCGGTGGCCGTCGCGCGCCCGCACGTTGCCGGTGTAATACCACCACTCGGTTTGGAACTGGGGATGATTGAAGTGGTCGCGTGGAAATTCGTAGCGGTATCCGGGCAGCGCCTGACGGTAGACCGGCGAGGCGCAAAGTGTGAACGCGACAAGGCAAAGGAGAGTGCGGACCATCTGCTTCCATTCTGCCCGATTGCATACAATAAGAGCGATGCTTCTTGCGCTGCTGCCCCTTCTGGCTGCCGCCGCTGCCGCACCGCAGCAGGACGACCCGGGCGAGCTTCGCCTGCAGGCCGCGCGCCTGGTCGCCATGGGCAAGTACGCCGAAGCGGAACCGGTGCTCACGCAACTTCTCGGACAGCAGGAAAAACGTTGGGGGAACGACGCGCCGGGCCTCACCGGGGCCATAGAAGCGCTGGCCGCCGTCTACCGCTCCGAGGGCCGCAACGCCGACGCCGAGAAGTTCTACCTGCGCTCCATCGCCATCAAGGAAAAGGCCGGCGGTCCGCAGAATTACGAGCTGATTCCTCCGCTCAAAGCCCTGGCGGGCCTCTACAACGGTATGGGACGGATGCGCAACGGCGATGCCGAACGCGCCTACCTCCGCATCATCTCGGTGCGCCAGGGAAATCGCGGCATGGACGATCTGGACCTGGCCAGCGATTGCGCCGCGCTCGCCGGTTTCTATCTGGACCGCAAGCGCTATGCAGTGGCCGAACCGAACCTGCGCCGCGCCATCGTCATCATCGAAAAGCGGCTCGGCCCGGGAGACCCCTCGCTGGTCCCCGTGCTCGACAGCATCGCCGCGCTGTACGTCAACACCAAGGATTATGCGTCCGCCGAAGCGCCCCTGCGCCACGCCATTTCGATTCAGGAGAGCGTGTACGGGCCGAACAACTACAACGTGGCGACCTATCTGGATTCGCTGGCGATGGTGTTCTATCTATCCAGGCGGTACGCCGAAGCCGAGCCGCTCTACAAGCGCTCGCTGGCCATCTGGGAAACCAAACTGGGGCTTGACGCCCCGCAACTCGCCACCACGCTCGATAACCTGGCGGTCGTGTACGCGTCACAGGAAAAATTCGCCCTGGCCGAACCGCTTTACCAGCGCTCGCTGGCCCTGCGCGAAAAAGATACCGTGCTCAGCATGAACAACCTGGCGCTGGCCCTGGACGGCAAGGGCGATAACGCCGGTGCGGAAGCGCTGTACAAGCGGGCCATTCCGCTGGCCGAAAAGATTCCCGTCCTGCCCGGGGCCATCAATGTGGGCGAGGCCGCACTGTTGCAGCGCACCCTGCAAAATTACGCCAACCTGCTGCGCAAGATGGGCCGCGATGCCGAGGCGAAAAAGGTCGAGGGGCGGATCTCGAACGTGCGCTCGAATCTATGACGTTCCAGGGAACTCATCGCGGAGACGCGGCTCCGCGTCTTCCTTCGCGTCTCCGCGACTCCGCGATGAAAATGGGTCTCATAGCTGGAAGATTCCGCCCTCCAGCTTCTCAACGCTTCGCGGCGTTGGGCGTCCAACTGGGGGCCGTAACGCCGAACTGACTGGCGTACTCGGCGGTCAATCGCTGCCACGCGCCGAGGTGCATGGCGTCGGCGCCGGCGATGCGTCCCACCGGCTGACCGGCGAGGAGCCGCTCCAGGACGTCGAAGCAGATGTGCCACCCCGCGGCGCCCCACGAGATGAAGCGGCGATCGATGCTGTGCCACAGCGTCAGGCGTGTGCCGCCGCCAAGGGCTTCAAGTTCCCACCGGATATCGCCGTACTCCAGCAACCTGGGAGCCTCGGCCCGCATGACTGTGGTTTCGATCGGCGTGGGCGATCCCATCCAGGTGAGTTTCACGGTGGCTCCGACCGTGCCCAGGCTCCCATCGGCTATGAAAGGCGCCCACTCGCGCAAGTGGGCCGGGTCCGTGAGCGCTTGCCAGACTTTTTCCGGCGAGTGGCGCAATTCTCTGACCAGAATGAGGGTCCACTTCTCTCCCTCCTTTCGTACCTGCGCTGCGCTGGCTGGACCCGGTGTGTACGGTTCGCGATCGGTCATCTATCTTCTCCCTGGCTTCTTTTTCGCTGGCGTGGATCGATGCGTGCGGTTGAGGTGGCGTTCAAGGGCATCGACGTAAACGGACCAGAACTGGCGGAGCCGCGCCAACGTGCGGAAGGGCCGCATTTTAGTAGTGTGCCAGTTGGGTGAGTTGAATGAGGTTGCCGCAGGTGTCTTTCAGCATTGCAATGGTCGAGGCGGTCACGTCGGTGGGCGGCATTGTGAACTCGGCGCCGCGGGCCTTGATCCGCTCGTAGTCGCCCTTGACGTCGTCGGTGAAGAACATGACCGCGGGCTGGCCCTGTTGAAAGATCGCCTCCTGATACGTCTTGGCAGCGGGATTGTTGTTCAGCGCCAGTTGGAGCTGAGTGCCGTCCGGCTCCTCGGGAGAGGCCACGGTCAGCCAGCGGTATGGGCCCTGGCTGAAATCGGTTTTCGTCGCAAAGCCGAGTACCTCTGTATAAAAGCGCAGGGCTTTGTCCTGGTCGTCCACAAATACGCTCGTCAATTTGATTTTCATTTCGTTTCTCCTTTGTCACGTTCGCGGTTTGGAGCCGCGTTGTCTGCCCCTTGTTTTGGTTTTCGCCTGAGCTGGTTGATCCATGCGGTCGAGGTGCCGCTCAAGAGCATCCACGTGAGCGGACCAGAACCGGCGGAACGGAGCCAGCCAGGCATCGATCTCCTGAAGCGGTTCGGGTTTCAGCCGGTAGAGACGGCGTTGGGCGTCTACCGTGGATTCCACGAAACCGGCCTCGCGCAGCACTCGCAGGTGCTTTGACACGGTTGGCTGCGGCATCCGAAGTTGCCGCTCGATCTCTCCCACAGACTGTTGTGACTCAACCAGCAGGCTCAAGATCGCGCGGCGGTTCGGCTCCGCAATGATTTCAAATACAGACTCCACTCTTCTGATATACTCCACGGAGCATATGCGTGTCAAGGTATATAAGGACGGCGGCCCGGGCAACAGCGTGCGGGGACGCACAGTATGGCATTACTGACAAACCAAGAAGGGGCGCTCTACAATAGACTTTCCGACTATGGCTCAGGATGACGCAATCGTCAGACTCGCCCGGCAGATTGACGCCGCGCGGACAAGCGAGCGCTTCCTCGTGAACGAGGATGAGGTCGCCGGTCTGCGCCGCTTTGGCGCCCAGGAGCTACACCGGATTTGCAGCGAGTTCGTCGCTTCAGTAAACGGCAAGCTGTCAGAGCCGGCGGTGGAGCTTTCGCCGGCCACCTATGCGCCAGAGTTGTTCCGGGAATCCGGTGTGAACCTGATCCAGATTGGCTCGCAGGGGCGCCAGATGCAAGTCGTGTTCGAGGCCCCGGCCCAGCTTGTCTCGACGGAGAAGTTCCTTGTCCCGTATGTTCTGGAAGGGGAAATCCGGACCTACAACCAGAGGATGCTCGAACGGTTTGAAGTTCGGAGTCTGCTGCTGTTCTTCTGTGTGGATGCGGGAAACACCGCTTGGCGCTCCTTCGATTGGCGCACGCGTCACACCGGACCGATCGATAACGAGATGCTGGCGAGACTGATGGAACCACTGTTCTAACGATCTGCGCAAGCGTGAGCACCGCACCGAGGGTGCTGAGAGATACGAAGCCCTTTTTTCCTTGACTTTATACCCGTAAGAGCCGTATAAAGAATCCCAAGTCTTCATTGCTGTCTGCAACACCGGTCTATTAGGGTCGTTCTCTAGGGGATGGAGGGGGGATGTTTTTGCAGATCAAGTCTATTCTCGCGATTTTTCCTCGCGCATTCGGGATATGTGCGGTGGCACTGCTATTCGGGCTGGCAGTGCAGCCGTCGCACGCTCAGGTGGTCTACGGATCCGTAGTCGGAACGGTAACCGATCAGAGCGATGCGGTGGTCCCCAACGCGACGGTGACAATAACCAGCCGGGATACAGGTGTTAACCGGACTCTGCAAACCGATAACGGAGGGCGATATTCCTTCGTGAACGTGCTGCCGGGGCGGTATGACATCAAGACCACGGCGACTGGCTTCCGCACCTTCACGCAAACCGATACGGATGTCAGTCCAAACACGGTGTCGCGCGCCGATTTCAAGCTGGAAGTCGGGCAACTGACCGAGACCGTTTCAGTAGCCGCGACGCAGGCGGAGTTGCAAACCGAAAAAGCGGATACACACTCGGAGATCGTGGCGCAGCAGATCGAAAACCTGCCGCTCAGCGGCTACCGGAACTACCAGACGCTGATTAACCTGGTACCGGGAGCGACGCCGGCGGCGTTCCAAAACTCGATCACCGATACCCCGGGGCGGGCGCTGCAAACGCATATCAACGGAGGAAACGCACAGACCAACATTACGCGCATCGACGGCGCCACCAGCGTGAACATCTGGCTGCCGCACCACGTGGGGTACGTAGAGCCCGAAGAGGCTATCGATACGGTCAATATCACCACCACGAGCGCCGACGCGGAACAGGGTATGGCGGGCAGTTCCGCCGTCACGCTGATCACCAAATCCGGGACCAACCTGATTCACGGCAGCGCGTACGAGTTCCACGACGATCAGCACTTGAAGGCGCGGAACTATTTCCAGGCGGCGGGAACGGATAAGCCGCTGAGTATCTACAACAACTTCGGCGCGACCATTGGCGGGCCCATCCGGAAGAGCAAGCTGTTCTACTTCCTCAGCTACGATGGGACGCGGCAGCGGCAGGGCGCCCCGGGATACTATTCGGTGCCTACGGCCGATCTCCGAAGCGGAAATTTCAGCGCGTATCCCACCGTGATCTACGATCCAAACACCGGCAATGCCGATGGTACCGGGCGGACGCCCTTCGCCGGGAATATCATTCCCACGAACCGGCTGGATGCGATCGCGTTGAAGTTACAATCCTATTACCCCGCGCCGAATTCGGCGGGTACCCTGAGTAACTACTTCGCTTCGGGCGGCCCCATTCTCAGCCGTAACTACATCGATGCGAAGGTCAATTACACGGTCAATGATAAGGAAACCGTATGGGGCAAGTACGGACGCATGTGGGCTAAATCGGGCGGTACGGCCGTTTTCGGGATAGCCGGCGGACCGGGCCTGGGCGGCGCCGACCCTGGACTCGGCGACACCACGATCCAAGTCGCGACGATCGGACATACCCACACCTTCGGCCCGCACCTGATTCTGGACGGCGTGCTCGGGTATGAACGCCAGGGACAGCACGTCACGCCCAACGACTTCGGGACCAACTACGGTTTGCAGTTCGGCATCCCCAACACCAATGGCCCGGACCCGCTGCAAAGCGGATTCCCCGACATCGGGATTTCGAACTATACCGGCATGGGGGTTCCGAACTGGATGCCCTTGCATCGCGTGGAAGAGAGCTATACCCAGAGCGACAACCTGACGTACGTTCACGGTGCGCACGAACTGCGGTTCGGCTTCGACCTGGTGCGGCACCACCTGAACCACTGGCAACCGGAGATTGGCAACGGGCCGCGCGGCTACCTGGGTTTCGGCGGCAGCCCGACCACGTTGAGCGGCGGTCCCGCGGCTAACCAGTACAACGCCTACGCCGATTTCCTGTTGGGGCTCGACACGTCCACGGATAAGAGCCTGCAATACATCCTGTCGACCGGGCGTGAGTGGCAGTTCGGCTGGTATGCCCGCGACCGCTGGCAGGTGAACCGCAACCTGACTATCGATATTGGCCTGCGATACGAGTTCTATCCCCTGATGACACGCGCCGCGGGCAAGGGGATCGAGCGCTATGACCCGGCCACCAACCTCGTATACATGGGCAACCGCGGCGGCCAACCCGCGAACGTGGGAATCACCGTAAGTCACAAGCTGTTCGCGCCGCGCGTTGGGCTGGCCTACCGCATCGGCGACAAAATGGTGGTGCGGTCGGGCTACGGAATCAACTACGACCCGATCCCGTTCTCGCGCCCGCTGCGCGGCTGGTATCCGCTCGTGATCGATGCGGCGAAAGTGGCCCCGAACGGTTTCGCGCCGGCCGGGACCATTGAGCAGGGCGTGCCAAACCCGATCGGCCCGGACCTGTCAAGCGGCATTGTGCCGCTGCCCGGGAATGTGGCGGAAAGAAGTCCCTGGGGAGGCCTGATTCACCGCGGCTACGAACAATCGTGGAACCTCACGGTGGAACGGAAGCTGCCGGAAAACATGCTGATGTCCGTGGCCTACGTTGGCACCCATACCGCGCATCTGCTGGCGGATTTTGACATCAACGCGGGCTATCCGGGTGCTACCACAGCCAACCTGCCGTACAACCTGGCGTACGGCCGCACGGTGGCAACGCAGATGTGGGACGGGTATCTCAGTTCCAACTACAACTCGCTCCAGGTGGCCGTCACGCGATCATTCTCACAGGGATTGATGGTGAAGGCGGCATACACCTATTCGCATACCATCGACTATACCGACGATGATGGTTGGGCCAGCGTAGGCTGGAACTGGACGCCCATGTTCCAGCGCAACCGGGCCACCGCGGGCTTCGACCGCCAGCAGGTCTTACAGATCGGCTGGCTGTACGACCTGCCGATGGGCAAGGGCAAGGCTTTCGCGAAAACCGGCGTTCCCGCGGCGATCCTTGGCGGATGGGAGGTCAATGGCGTGATGGCCGCCTACACGGGCACGCCTTTCACAGTGGGCGACTCGACGGCGACGAACGCCGCGGACAACACGCAGACGGCGAATCAGGTCAACACGGTGGTGGCACAACCGGGTTTGATCGGGTCCAGCGGTTTGTACTTCGATCCCACCGCATTTGCTTCGGTGGGCAAGATCAATACTTTCGGCAACAGCGGACGCAATATTCTGCGCGTGCCGGGGGTTTGGAACACCGATCTGAACATCACGCGCGACTTTCTGATTAGGGAGCGCATGAAGGTACAATTCCGGTCGGAGTGGTACAACTTCGCGAATACCTCGCACTTCAATGGGCCGTCAAGCACTTCGGTCACCGGGGGAAGCAACTTCATGCGGATCCTCAGCTCGTATGGGGAGCGCCAGGTGCGTTTCGGTTTGCGTTTAGAATGGTAGTCGAATGAACCTCAGGGTGGGGCGGGCCGCAGTGCGGCTCGCCCTTTTTTGTTTGGCGGCGGGGCTTTGGGGGCAGACCGAGGAGCAGGCTAAGGCTGCACAGCACGCCAAAGAACTGATGGCGTCGGGAAAGTACGAAGAGGCGATTCCGATTTACCGGAGCCTGGTGGCGGCGCTGCCTGGGAACACCGGCCTGGTGCAGAATCTGGCGATCGCCGAACACATGGCGGGTCACGAACTGGAGGCGATTCCGCACCTCGAGACGGTTCTGAAGACGCAGCCGGGCAACATCCCCTTGCGCAACATGCTGGCGGGCGCCTTGTTGGATGTGGGCCGATTCGAACAAGCCGCGGCGCAATTGCGCGAACTGACGGCGCTTTCGCCGAATGACCCACACTCGTGGTATGGGCTCGGGATGAGCTATCAGGGGCTCGCGGAAGCGGCATTCGATCGCCTTCAGAAGGCCAACCCGACATCGCCCTACGTGACTGCACTGGTGGCGGACACACGGGTGAAGCGGCGGCAATACCGCAGCGCGTTCTTCTTCTATCGGGAAACGTTGAAGCAGTTGCCTGCCCTGCACGGCATCCACGCAGCGCTGGCGGAGGTGTATCGGAAGACGGGACATCCGGACTGGGCGGCGGAGGAAGACAGCAGCGAAGCCGCACTGGCGACGCCGGACTGCAAAGCGCACGCCGCCGAGTGCGAGTTTCTGGCGGGACACGACGCGCCATTGACGAAGGTGCCGGTGGGAGCCGCATCCGCAGAGACGCTGTACTGGCAGGCCAAGGCGGCAAACGAACTGGCGCTGCAGACGTTCTTCCGGCTGGGGCAGCTTCCGGAATCGGTGGAGTTGCACCAGTTGCGTGCGGACATCGCGAGGGCGCAGGGTCAGCACCAGGAGTCCGTTCGCGAGTGGCGCGCCGCCCTGGCGCTGAAGCCCGGAAATCCGGCTTTGGAGCGTGAACTGGCGGTATCGTTGTTCCTGGGCGCGGATTTTCATCCGGCGCTGGAACTTATAAAAGAATTGCTGAAGGCGGAGCCGCGGTCAGCGGAATTCAACTTCATGGCCGGAGACAGCCTGGTGCGCCTCGAGGAACCGGAGGAAGCCGTGCCCTACCTGCGGGCGGCTCTGGCGAGCGACCCCAAACTGGTGGAAGCGGACGCATCGCTGGGGCTGGCTCTGGCACGGCTCGGAAAGCATGCCGAGGCGATTCCTCACCTGGTGAAAGCACTGCAACTGGACGAAGACGGGAGTCTGCATTTCCAGTTGGCAGGCGCGTACCGGGCGGCCGGCGAAGCGGACAAAGCAAAGGCGATGATGGAAAAGTACCAGCAGATCGTGAAACGCGAGCAGGAGACCAAGGAAGAGGTTGCGCGGGAGGCGCAAATTGGGCCGCCGAAATAGCTCCGCCGGTGTTGCCCGGCTGCCATGGGGCCTGGCGGTCTTACCCACGCTGATTTCCATTTGTTCGTCTCAGACGGCCGGGCCGCCGCCCATCCGTTTCGGCGAAGTGGCGGCGCAGGCAGGTGTCGCCTTTGTTTTGGAGAACAGCCCGACCGCGCAAAAGCATCTCATCGAAACCATGCCGGGCGGGATCGCGGTCTTCGACTACGACGGCGACGGGCGGCCCGATATCTATTTCACCAACGGGGCCGAGATCCCTTCGCTGGAGAAGTCTTCGCCGAAATATTGGAATCGTCTCTTTCACAACGAAGGCAATTGGAAGTTCCGCGATGTCACCGGACAGGCAGGCGTGGCCGGCGTGGGTTATTCGATGGGTGCGGCGGCGGCGGACTACGATAACGACGGGCATCCCGACCTGTTCGTCGCCGGCGTGAACCGGAACACCCTGTACCACAACCTGGGCAATGGCCGGTTCGAAGACGTCACCGAAAAGGCCGGGATCCATAGCGGCGAATGGGCTGTGGCGGCGGGCTGGTTCGATTACGACCGCGACGGCAAGCTGGACCTGTGGGTGGTGCACTACGCGAAATGGTCGCCGGCCTACGACCGGTACTGCGGCGACGCCTCGCGCGGCATCCGGATCTATTGCCATCCGAAATATTTCGAGGGGCTGGCGAGCACCCTGTACCACAATCGCGGCGACGGCACATTCGAAGACGTGACCGATCGCGCCGGAGTCGCGAAATATGCCGGCCGCGGCATGAGCGTGGCATTCGCCGATTACGATGGGGATGGATGGCCCGACGTTTTTGTCACCAACGACAACATGCCGAACTTCCTGTTTCACAACCGGGGCAACGGCACGTTCGAAGAAGTGGCGCTGGAGGCGGGCACCGCGCTTCGCGACGAGGGAAAGCCGGTGGCCAGCATGGGCACCGAATTCAAAGACTACGACAACGATGGATTGCCGGACCTGATCGTGACCGCGCTGGCGGGCGAGACGTTTCCGGTGTTCCGCAATATCGGCAAGGGCAACTTCGTCGATGCCACGTACTCGTCGCGGCTGGGCGCCGCCGCGGTGAAGCATAGCGGATGGGGGCTGGGCCTGTTCGATTTCAACAACGATGGCTGGAAGGATCTGTTCACCGCCAACTCGCACGTGAACGACCGCGTGGAGTCGTTCGAGCCGGCCGTATACCGGGAGCCGGATTCGGTATTCGCGAACAGCGGCGGCACCTTCCGCGACGTTTCGCAGGAGGCCGGACTCACGCTGGTGAAGGCGCATCGCGGGGCGGCATTCGCGGATTTCGACGGCGACGGGCGGATCGACGCGGTGGTTTCAGCGCTGGGCGAACCGGCGGAGTTGTGGCAGAACGTGAGCCCCGGAGAGCAGCACTGGATCGAGTTGCGCCTTGTGGGCACGAAATCCAATCGCGACGGAATCGGAGCGCAGGTCCGCATCGGCGCTCAGTACGCGGAGATGACCACGACGGTGGGTTACGCATCCTCGGCGGACATACCGCTGCATTTTGGTTTGGGGACCGCGGCCACGGCGCCGAAGATCGAGATCCGGTGGCCGGACGGAACCGCGCAGACGCTGAAGGACGTAAAAGCAGACCGCGTGGTGGAGGTGACCGAGGCGGCCACTGCGCCTTCCCGCGGACGTTAATTCTTGTTTAACCGCGCCCTGACGTCCTGCAGCATGCGCTGGGCGGGGACAAAGGCGGGGTCCAGTTTCAACGCCGCTTCGAGTTCGCTCTGCGCTTCGGGAAGGCGCGAAAGACGGGCCAGCATGAGTGCCATTTTGGTGTGCACGTCCGCGTCGGGCGTGCGGAATTCCAGGGAAGCGCGGTAGCGCTCCAGAGCCTGCTCGCTGTTGCCGGATTTGGCGAAACCGTCGCCCCAAAGGTACAGCGCGTCTCCCAGGTGTCCGCGGGTCTTGGTGTCGTCGGGCCGCTGCTGGAGGACCTGCTGAAATTCGGCGACGGCGGAATCCCATTCGCCGCGCGCGGCCTGCACGCTGGCCAGGTCGAAGCGCGCGTCCGTGTAAGTGGCATCCAGCGCCAGCGCCGCCTTGAACTGGTCTTCGGCCTCGGGGAGTTTGGCGGCAGAGAACAGCGCCGTGCCCAGTTCGGTGGCGGCAACCACGCTGGTGGGGTCGGACTTGCGCGCGGCCTGGAAATAAGGGATGGCGCCCGCCACATCGCCCTTGCTCAGCAGGGATTCGGCCAGGTCATAGTTGGCGGTGAAATCCTCGGGATACTTTTGGAGACGCTGGCGCACGAGGCTTTCCTGCAGGACGGCTCGCTGGTCGCCCGGCGCGGTGGGCAGCACCTGAAGCCAGAGGTGCCCCATTTCGTTGGTGGATTCATTACCGCCCTTCACCTCGCGCGGCGGGTTGAAGGGGTTGCGGACGTTATCGGCCGAGTTGTCGTAGTGGTAGCGCATGGAAACTACGCTGCCGGCGGGCAGAAAGACGGGATTCTTAAAGCGAAAGACGCCCTGCCAGCTCAAGTCCCAATTGGGAATGCGGACCAGCCACTTGCGTGTGCCGTCGGGAAGGGTGGCATAGCCCTCCATGAGCTTGCCGAGGTAATGCGCGTGAGGGTAAACCGCGAGCACGTTCACGTCGAGCGGCATCCTGATCTGATCGGTGAGCAGGAAATCCTTGTCGCCCGCCGGAATATCGATGGCGGAATCGTGCTCCAGTTGGACCAGCATGGGAAACTTCTTTTGCGGCTGGCCGGTAAAGTAGAGGCCGATTACCGGACTGATCGTTTCCACTTTGCCGGTGGGGCGCAGGTGCACGTTCAGAATCAGGTTCATGCCCGGGTTGGCACGCCAGGCCATGCCGTCCGGCTCTACTACAGGTTCGCTGCCGGGCTTCCAGGAGAGGAAGTGGCCGTCCGGATCGAAGGTAGTCTCTTCGATGTTAAGGTCCATCCCGGGGAATCCGCCGCCCGGGACTTTCTCCTGGCGCGCCGCGGCGCCGGAGCGGTCGATAATCACGTTGGCGTGATGGAACGCCTTGGATTTGCCCGGACGGACTTCGATGGCTTTGACCCAGCGGGTGGTGGTGATAGGTACCGGCAGGATGAAATTCCAGAAGATCTCGTTGCCGTCCGGGGGGAGTTGGAACGGCCGCGAGACGCGCAGGATCAGGTCGGGCGGCCCGAGTTGCCACTCGTCCACGAACTTGGGAGGCGGCGGCGTACGGCCGCTTCCGAGCGGCGCGCCCTGCTTCACCCAGTCCTGGATCAACTGGATTTCCGAATCCGTCAGGCGGCGCTGTTCGGCGAATTCACCGTGTCCGGGCTCGGGCAGCCACGGAGGCATGTAGCGGCTTCCCGTGACCGTGGCCACCTGGGCCGCACGGCGTTTGACGTCCTCATAGCTAAGCAGCGAAAAAGGCGCGGATTCTCCGGGACGGTGGCACGGCGCGCAATTGTGGTAGACGATGGCCGCAATGTGCTGGTTGAACGTAACCGGCGCAGCGGCAGCGAAAGCGGCGATGAAGAAGAAAAGAGCGATGGCGCGGCGAACGGCCATCCTGAGAATTCTATCACGAGAGGGCCGGGAGAAACTCATCGCGGATGCGCAGAGGAACGGAGGAAACTGTTGATTCTTCGCCAGCGTGACAGGCTCGGGAAAAAGCCCGGCCCGAAGGGCCGCACCATTCCCCATCCCCAACCCCCATCCCTAACCCCTTTTCGGCTGCGAGGTTTCCCAGCTCATTCCACCACGAACGTCGTTCGTGGCTTAGAGACTCCCGGTTTTCTCAGCGTCTTCCTCAGCGTCTCTGCGTCTCCGCGATGAACAAGGTTCTTAGGGATTACTTACCTGAGTGCCCTGGCGAATGACGCCCACGTACGTAGTCGGCGTAGCGCTGACGCACGTAGGCAATGGCATCCTTTCCGGTCGCAAAACTGGACGGACTTGGCTGGTGGCCCCGATTATCGCTCCCCGGAAGAGTTGCGGAGAGTTCCGCGAGCGTAGACTGCAAATGATCCGATTCGGATGCAGGGGGTGCTTTGTGGCTGGTCGGGGGCGCCTTCACCGAGGCAAGCGGGTCGTCCGTTCTGGCCGTCTGCAGCGTCAATGCGCTCCAGACATCCGGCGCGGCCGCATCGCGCTTGGTCAGAGCCTGTACGGAGAAGCGCTTCTCGATGGTGGCCAGGATGGAAGTGTGGTCGAATGGCGTGGTCGATCCTGAACGATACACGGTTCCCGCCTGGATCAACGGGGAAATCAAGACGGTCGGAACCCGTGGACCGAAGCGCTTAAAATCGAATCCGTAGTCTCCCACGGAGCTATCCGGCGGAACGGCATTCTCGGGCGGAGGTACATGGTCGTAACAGCCGCCGTGCTCGTCGTAGGTGACGATCAGCAACGTTTCGGCCCAGAGTTTCGATTGCCGGAGCGTGGAGTACACGTCCAGCAGGAACGCTTCTCCCAACGCGACGTTATAATTTGGGTGCTGGCTATTGCCCGCGCTGCCCCATTGCGGCTCCAGGAATACGTAACTTGCCAGCGTTCCCTGCTTGACGGCGTTCTGAAAGTCGGAGTATTCCCCGAACTGGCTCTCGGGCGCCTGCGTGATATCGGCGACGGACCCGCGCGTTAGTGGGGCCGCATCATAGCCGTAGATGCTCCAACTGACGTTTTTCGCGGTGAGTGCGTGGAAGATACTGGGCGCTGTGAACACCTTCGCAGTGCTATCGACCAGGTGCCCTTGCGAGGTCCCCATATGCGTAAACGCCCGGTTCGGGAATGTCTCGGTGGGCGCCGAGCCGTACCAGTGATCGCACACCGCATAACCAGTCGCGAGATTCGAAAGGACCGGCAGCAGGGCCGGCGTAAACATCCCCATGATCCACGATGCCTGCGTGCCCGGCACTACGTGATAGGACTTATCCGGAGTTTCCCAGCCAAGTGTATATGCGTAATTCGTGACGAATCCCTGGTTGGTCGCCGGCACGATCGGATTAGGAGCGTTCTGATTTCCGAATAACTGGCTGTTGGTATTCAGGTAGCCCTCGCCCGGGTCCGCTCCCGGCATCAGGTACAGGTTGGGATCGGTTGCGCTCAACTGGTAAACCTGCACGGCCTTGCCGTTATTGTCCGGATTCGTTTCCTTTCCGGTAAGTCCCTCATAGGGTTGTCCCAGCGGGGACACATTGTTGTGGCTGGAGTAGAGAAAGCCAAGCATGTGATCGAAGGAGCGATTCTCAAGCATCACTACAACGATGTGATTCACCTTGGCGAGCAGGGAGGCGTTCTTGTGCACCATGGTCAGATTTCCAGCGAAATCGGCCGGCTTCCGGCCGGGTAGTTCTGCACAAGCTGCACAAATGCCGGGTTTGCCAGTCCACTCAGGTGACCATCCTGAATCGACTGGTCTATCCCGTGGGGGATGGGGATATTGGTGTAACTGATGTGCAAAGCCAGCAAAGCCGAATCTTCGTTTAAGTCGAAGCCGGGCTCGGTAGGGTCGCGCAGGCAGATCACGGACTTTACGCCGGCGGTGGCAATGGCCTGAAATCCCTGCGGGTCGGCCGGCTGTCCGGTCACATAGCAATCGCCGATTTGAAATCCGCCCAAATAGGCTATCGGAATTGTACATGCCACCGGGGTGTAATTCTGTGTCATGATGCAAGCTCCTCTGGATCTGGCACGAATAGCACGAATTCGGGTGTATCGGTCGTGATGCTCGCAAACAAAGTGCCGGAAAGTGCCGGCGGTTGTTGTCCGTTCCAATCCACGGTGTAGCTGTAGATGGTGCCGCTTCCCGTGGTCCCCTTACCCATTTGAAACACCACGTAGACGGTGCTTCCTGCTGTGTTGAACGCGATGCCGCCCACCGAATACCCGGCCGGAGCCGTCAGTATGCTGGTGAAACACAGACCCGACGGCGCGGGCGAGGCGCCGGGCGCACTCCAATAAAGCTGATTGCCGGCGCTCACAAAGAGCCCGCCCGGAACAGCCGCTAAATGAGTCGGGCCCGACGGAAGTGTGGGACCGGAACCAAGATAATCTCCATCCGGCAGCGAATACAGGCGAATCAGCGTGCTCGGTTCGTCGCAGACCATCAGAACGGCGTCCGCAATCGCCAGGTCGCGCACGGAGTTTTGCACTTTCTGCTGTCCCTTGTCGTCGGAGAAACTGACCGAGAGACCCCCATATTGCGAAGGAACGTCAGTGGGAGCCGCGGCCACGTCCGGCAAGGCACCGGTCTGCGATGCCACGAATGTCCCATCCAGATATACGCATCCGCCCTTCGGACAGATGGATGTCAACTTTTCGAGATACGCAGAGCGGCAGCCTTTCTTTATGGACGCTGTCTTTGAATCGGAGGCGACTTTCGCCTGCGCGACTACGTTCGTGTCCTGGTTCGAAACGTAACAGGATGACTGGCCGTTAAACACAAGCGAGTAAGGGTGGCCCATGGAACTCGTGAACTGGCCCTTCTCAGTGGAAACACCCAGGAAGGTACCAATGAGATTGAACTGATAGGTGGTTGATCCGGGCGCCGGGGGTTGAAAGCACAGGATGCCGCCGTCCTTCTCGTCGCCATTCACCACGTACAAGTATGGATTCGCGTAGACAAGCCCGCGCAATTCCGTATCTTTGCCCAGATTGGCGTCCGCCAGCGCGGCATCGGTATTCAGTTCGTTGGTGGAGGTATTGTAGGCGTAGACATTGGGCACCCCTCCGGATCCCCCATGGAACGTTACAAGCAGCATGTCAAGTCCTCGAAGCCCAGGATTGCGGGCAGGTGGATTGAGTATATACCCGATTTGCCGCACGGGCGGGGCGACGATGCAACGCCCCTGTCCGCCTATTCCAAGCGATTCAGTTGACAATCTGGCGTTTGACGCGTAGCGTGTCGCCGGTATCTTCCATCTCAAACAGCTTGCCCCGCGCGTTGCGAAAAGGCTGGTGAAGTACCAGCATGAGCTTGCCGTCAAACGAGTCGAATAGCATTCCGTGACCGCTGTCGTTGCCCACCAGAACATCGTCTTGCTTCCACGGCCCCCGCAGTTTCGAGGTTGTCGAATGCGCCAGAGTTTCCACATACAGACCATCGCGGTAACTTGACCATAACATCAGCAGTTTGCCGGTCTTAGTTTTATACAGGCAGGGGCCGTCAGTTACAAAGGTAGGCTGCTTCTCTGAGTTCTTTGCTTTGTCGCGGACCCACGGCGCGTCGGACCCCTTGAACAACAGGAACGGCTCCCCGGCACGCCTCGCAAGGTCCGGCGTCAGGGCCACCGCCTCCATGGTTCCGTCCCATACCTGAATCCACTCGTGTGCGTAGATCATATACGGCACGCCGCTCTCGACATACAGCGTACCGTCCAGAGTCATGAAGTCCGCCGGCGGAGCCGGGCTATCTTCGAGCGGCGCAAACGGTCCATCCGGCGTGTCAGCCACGAAGATCTGCGTCCCGCGCATGTGCGGCTTCGCCTTCTTTCCGTTATAGACCGGCAGGCTGTCTTCGTCGGTGTATTTCAGTAGCTTGTTGCTGTTATGGAGCGTGGCCAGCAGGTAGTATTTGCCCTTGTAGAGGTGCACTTCCGGAGCCCAAACTCCTTCGCGCGGATCGGCCCACAAGCCGTCGGGCACCTCGAATACGGGGTAGGGGCCGTCCCAGTGGAGGAGATCTTTACTCTTGTAGGCGATCACTCCGGCTCGCCCGTCTGCCGACTGGCGTGGTCCCGCGCTGTTGTACAAGTAATAAGTCCTGGTCGCCTGGTGAGCGAGAATGTAGGGGTCATGCACATGGAATTCGCTGAATTCCATTCCGGTCTTCGGCGGCGTCTGGGCGAGCAGGAGTGCTGCGGGTAACGCCATCCACCATATTTTCGGCATTCTCTTGTCCTGTTCTTCCTACGCTAGCGCAATTTGCAGGCGCGGGATACGTTGCGTTCCCTGGCGCAAATGAAAAATCAAATTTGCCGGCCTGGCCCGGATTCCCATGTCCGCGGGAACGCCGAAAGCCTCCTATGGCAGACTTCATGGACGGATTTCCGGAGTTGATTATCTGCTATAGTGCCCTGGGAAGCAAGAAATGTCTTTCGTAATCTGTGGCCGTGCGCAGTGGCGCTATAAGCTAAAATCGGTCTCGGATTACTGAAAACGGCGACAAGCGCGGAGGCAACATGTTGTTCAAGGTGAGACGGCGCGTAAGCTGGGTCCTTGGCATAGCCCTGTGCGCCATGCTGCCGGGTGCCGCCGGAGCACAGAACATCGTGGTGGACGCCGCGCCGTCGCACGCGGTGAATTCGTTCAGTCCTCCGCGGGCGCTGGGTGGCGCCATTGATCGCCTGCGCGGGGGCGCCACAAAAGAAGAAAACGAGAAGCATACCGAGAGGCTCCTCACCGGCCCTGTCCTCCACGAACTCCTGGGCGCCGGATGGGGAACCGTCACCTATCGCCAGAACACCGAGCTGATGATCGAGGCCTGGCACTGGAATCCACGCGGCGTCTGGAGCAATGCGGCGAAGCAGGAGGGCTACTTCACTGGCAGCGCCGAGCCGGCAAGCGACAAGATCCTCCACTCGTGGGCGTACCCGCTGCCGCATCGCGGCGCCACCCTGGGCGATGGGAACGGCTGGTCCCGCCTGACCGATGGCGACTTGAAATCCTACTGGAAAAGCAATCCCTACCTGACCAAAGCTTACACCGGCGACGACGATTCGCGGCACCCGCAATGGGTCATGATCGACCTGGGCGCGAAGGTCGATATCAACGCCATGCGGATCGCCTGGGCCGACCCATACGCCAAACACTACTACGTTCAGTTCTGGACGGGGGAGCAGGAACCCTTCTATGACGGCATCAACAAGGGCGTATGGCAGACCTTTCCCATGGGTACGGTTGCCGGCGGTAAGGGAGGAATCCCTACTCTGAAACTGGCAGACTGGAAAATACCCGCGCGATATCTGCGTATCTGGATGACCGAGTCTTCCAACACCTGCGACACGCACGGCTCCCAGGACAAGCGCAACTGCGTAGGATACGCTATCAATGAGTTGTACATCGGAACGATCTCCGAAAGCGGTGAGTTTCGCGATATCGTCAAGCACTTGCCTGGCCGGCAGCAGACGATCACCTGGCCCTCCTCCGTAGACCCGTGGCATGCCGCGTCGGATCTCGATTACGGGCGAGGCGACCAGGTCGGGCTTGACTTTTTTTTCAACTGCGGAGTGACCCGGGGCCTGCCTGCGATGATTCCGATAGCCATTCTGTACACCATCCCGGAGGATGCGGCGAACGAAATCGCCTACCTCTCCAAGCGGAACTATCCGATTTCGTGGATTGAGATGGGCGAAGAGCCTGACGGCCAGCGCGTGCTTCCGGAAGACTACGCCACGCTCTACATTCAATTTGCGAAAGCCATCCACAAACTCGTCCCCCAGGCCCCGCTAGGTGGACCTGCCTTCGAAGGCACTCCCGGCGACGTGGATTCCTGGGCTGACGCCAACGGGCGGGTCTCGTTCCTCGGCCGGTTCATCGACTACCTGAAAGCCCGCGATCGCCTGCCGGATTTCAAGTTCTTCTCCTTCGAACACTACCCCTGTCAGGGCAATCGGAAATGCGCCGGCTGGACTTCCCTCTACTGGGAGCCCGCGTATGTCAACCACGTCGTCCAGGCCTGGAAGGACAACGGCCTGCCGCCGCGTACCCCGTTCTTCATGACCGAGGGCAATGACCTTGGCGAGGGCGGAGCAGGCACGGTCAAGAGTGCCCTTTGGCTTGCGGATTATGTCGGTTCTATGATGACAGCGGGCGCCGCCGGCACTTATTATTTCCACTACATCGCCTCCGGCGGTGGCGGCGGCGGTGGTTTCCTGCCAATCGACGAAAACAACCGTGTGAGATACTATCCGCCGCAGTATCTGGCGACCCAGGTGATTACCAGGGAGTGGGCCCAGCCAGCCGACGCGGTCCACAAGCTATATAAGGTCGCGAGCGACGTAACGGACCAGAACGGCAATACCCTGGTGACCGCATATGCGCTGGAGCGTCCCGATGGACAATGGTCAGTAATGCTGGTGAACAAAGACCCGGATAACACCCATTCCGTAAAAGTATCGTTTGCGGGAGATTCGGGCCGCGTCCGGTTTTTTTCGGGGACGGTGGATCGTATCGTTTTCGGCGCCGCCGAATATCAGTGGCATGCCGATCCGGTTCCGCCGGGTGCCGTTCCTCCGTCCGGCAGGGGCGGGGGCCGCGGCCGGGGCGCTTTGCGAGGTCACCCCGACCCGGATGGACCGCCTTCGAAGTCGTCCCTTAGGGCCGGCGGAGAGGCTACGCTGTACGAGCTTCCCAAGGCCTCGATCATCGTGCTCCGCGGCAGGCTTTCGAACTAAGCCTCACTGCGTGTAATTGCTCTGAATCCAGGAAGGAGATCCAATGGCTCTTAAAGACGATATCAACCGCCGCGAGTTTCTGGCTCCCGCCGCCGCAGGTCTGGCCCTCACCATCGTTCCCAGACATGTGCTCGGCGGGCCCGGATATATTGCGCCCAGCGATAAGATTACTCTGGCCTATATCGGATGCGGCACTCAGGGAACCCGCGAGATGCTGCGGCTGATCGCAACGCCGGATGTGCAGATCACCGCCGTCTGCGACCCCGTCAAAGACGGCACGAATTACGTCGATTGGGATAAGACCGGCATCCGCGATAGCGTGCGCAAAACACTGGAGGACCCCAACTGGGGCGCCGGAGTCTCCGGCATCCGTGCGGGCCGCGACATGGCTAAAGAAATTATCGAGACCTACTATGCGAAAAAGCGCGCCGCGGAAAATTTCAAGGGGGTCGCCAGCTACGCCGATTTCCGGGAACTCCTGGAAAAGGAGAAGGACCTAGACTCAATCAAAATTATGACCCCCGATCACCTGCACGCCACCATTTCGATCGCCGCCATGAAGAAGCGCAAGCATGTGCTCATGCATAAGCCGCTATCGAATCGGGTGGCGGAGGTCCGGATGGTAGTGGAATCGGCGCGCAAGACCGGAGTTGCCACCCATCTGCTGGCATGGCGGGCGCCGCTGACCGCCGTCCGGCAGATGATCCTGGACGGGGCCATCGGCAACCTCAAGGAAGTGCATAACTGGACCGACCGGCCCTTCTGGCCGCAGCAACTCGCGCTTCCCTCCGGCCGTCCTCCCGTTCCACCGGATTTCGATTGGGATCTGTGGCTGGGACCGGAACACGAGCGGCCCTACCACCCCAGTTACACCCATGCCGTCTTCCGCGGGTGGTACGATTTTGGGGGCGGCAGCATCGCGGACATGGGCAATTACAGCCTGTGGCCAATCTTCATGGCGCTGGACCTGCCCGTGCCCTACAGCGTGGAAGCGCAATCGAGCTCGAGTTGCGAGATTAACGACCAGGTAAGCACGGTCAAGATGAATGACTTTGCGTTTCCTTACGCCAACCGCGTGTGCTTCAAATTCCGCGAGCATGCCGGTTGGCCGGCTCTGAAGCTGTACTGGTATGACGGCGGGATGCGGCCGTTCACACCAGACGAGTTATTGGAAGACGGTAAGTCGATTCCGGCCACTGGCAGCCTGTTCATCGGCGACAAAGGAGTGATCCTCAATAATGAACTCATCCCCGCCAAGAGGATGCAGGAGTATCGCACCGCCAAGGGGCTCCCGCAGCCCCAGGGAGGACGCGGCGGACGAGGCGGCGGCGGCGGCGAGGCGGAGTGGGTGGCGGCTTTCAAAGGCGGTCCGGCTTCGGCCGGCAACTTCCTCAACGCGGCCAACTGCTCGGAGGCTATCGCTTTGGCGGGAGCGGCCATCCGCTATAGCCGGAAGATCTTCAACGAAAACCTATGCGCGCCGGCGTTTTTGTGGGATCGGGAGGCGATGAAATTCAGCAACGTATCCAACGCCAACCAGTACCTGGCGCGCGAGTATCGCGAGGGATGGAAACTGACCAGCGCCTAGGAGAATCCAATGCCTTCAATCTCAAGACGAGTGTTCCTTAAGAAATCGGCGGCCAATGCCGCCCTGGCCGGCTTGCTGCCGGCGGCTGGGGGGATCCGGGCCAACCCGCTCGGGATGCCGATCGGAAGCCAGACGTACCCACACCGGCAGAGAATTAAGGACGGCGATTTCGCCGGCCTTTGCCATGACATGGCCGCTCTCGGCATTGGCAATCTGGAATTGTGCTCGCCCGCCTATGCCGAGTTCGCCGGCCTCGCGGACGGCAAGCAGACCAGGAAGATCGTGGAAGACCAGGGCCTGAAGTGCCCCAGCGCCCACTTCGAGATGAATGAACTCCGCAACCACCAGCAGCAGGCGATTGCCTGGGCCCACGATATCGGCATGACCCAGATGGGCACCGCCAGTCTTGACGGGCATGTCGAAAACGGCTCCACCACCATGGATGTCGTCAAGCGGGCCGCGGATGAGTACAACAGGATCGGCGAGGCGGCGGCCAAGGCCGGCATGCAGCAGTTCCTGCACGATGAACGGTTCGAAATGTCCAAGGTCGAAGGCCGCCTGACGTACGAGGTTCTGCTGGAACTCCTCGACCCGAAACTCGTGAAGATGCAGTTTCAAATGTCCGCCATGCGAACCGTCGGCGATCCCGTGATGTACTTCACCAGGTACCCGGGCAGATTTATCTCGATGCATCTCCAGGGCGTGGACTTGAACCCGCCCGCGCCGCCGCCGGCTCCCGCGCAGGGCGCGCGTGGCGGGCGTGGCGGCCGCGGAGCGCAACTCGCCGTGGGCCAGGATAGCCTCGATTGGAAGAAAATCTTCACCGCCGCCAGGGCCGGCGGCGTGAAAAACTACTTCATCGAGCAGAGCTGGGACCTTACAGTACGGAGCGCGGCCTATTTGAAGGCGCTGAACGCTTGAACGCGCGATCCCGAGGCCCGGAACCGGCTCTACTCTTGCCATCTTTGCAATTCCACTGGAGGGGGCCGATAATTTGAATGACCGGCGGGTCCTGGAGGTGATTATGGTCAGTTCCGTGAAACAGGCTTTCGGACGTTGTCTCGGCAAATTCAGCCGCCGCGATCTGTTCCGTGGCGGCTCCATACTCGCGGCTGCGCCCGCCCTCTTCGAGTCCGCGGCCCAGGCTGCCCCGGAGCCCGCGTCGGCGGGAAAACTCCAACTTGTCCCGGGTGACATTTACAAATCCATCGGCGTCCGGCCGCTGATCAACTGCCGGGGGACTTACACCGTGATCAGCGGATCGCTGGAGTTGCCGGAAGTGCGCGCCGCGGCCGGCGCTGCCGCGCAGCATCACGTTTCGTTGGACGAGTTGATGGAAGGGATCGCTGCCAGGGTGGCGGAAATCACCGGTGCGGAATGGGCGCTGGTTTCCGCGGGCTGCGCGGCTGGAATCGCCCACACCACAGCGGCATGCGTCACCGGCGGCGACCCGGATTTGCATGTCCGCATTCCCGATCTGACCGGCTTTCCGAAAGACGAAGTCGTAATCCCCAAAAATTCCCGCAATCAATACGATCAGGCAGTACGCTCGGTGGGCGTCCGCATCATCGAAGCGGGCGACGCCGCCGAGTACGAAGCCGCCCTGGGTCCCAGGACTGCCATGGTCTACATTATGGCGAGCCCGCGCCTGGAAAGCGGTCCGCTCGACTATGAGGCCGTCTACGCCATCGCTCGCAAGCATAACGTTCCGGTCTTCACCGATGCGGCGGCTGAAATGCTCACCATTCCGAACGCCCACCTGCAAAAGGGGGCCACCTTTGTGGGCTACAGCGGCGGCAAGTGCCTGCGCGGTCCGCAATGCGCCGGACTGGTGCTGGGGCGCAAAGACCTGCTCCGCGCGGCGTGGATCAGCGGCGCTCCCCACCACGGGCATGGACGCGCCATGAAGATCGGCAAGGAAGAGATGGTAGCTATGCTTGCCGCCGTCGAAATGTGGGCCCTGCGCGATCATCGCAAAGAAGACGCGATGTGGACCGAATGGATGCAGACCATTGCCGGCCGCGTCGGCAAAATCGATGGCGTTACTGCAACCGTCCGGCAGCCCAGGAGCATTGACAATCACAGTCCGGGGCTGTCAATCGACTGGGACCCCGCGCGGCTTGGCATCACCGGCGAGGACCTGGCGAATATTCTCTGGACTACCGAGCCGCGCATTGCCCTGGGCGGCGGGGGCGGCCGCGGCGGCTCGAACTCTACCGGCGTTTCCATTACCGCGTACATGATGAAACCGGAAGACGTGAACATCGCTGCCGGCCGCATTTACGACATCCTGTCCGCGCGGCGGCCTGCCTGGAAGCCGGAGACGCTCAGCGCCCCCGCGGCGGACCTGAGCGGCCGCTGGGACGTGCGGATCCAATTCGCCGCCGGCGCCGGGGAACACACTCTCTACATCAAACAGCAAGGCAGCCGCCTGGTGGGGACGCACCAGGGCGAATTCACCGCCCGCGACTTTACAGGCACCATTTCCGGCGCCAACGTGCGCATCGCCAGCGCGATCGGGGAAGTGCATGGCGCGGCGCTCTCGTACCGCTTCACCGGCAGGCTGGAGGGAGATACGATGGCCGGCGACCTGGACATGGGCGAATACCTGGCTGCGAAATGGACCGCCACGCGGCATACCTTTGGCGGCTAGCCCTCGCGCTACTCCACCAGCTATATGATGGATCTTCGAGGAGGGTTCATCCCGATGCGCGCGTTCTTCCCGCTGATCGCCGCTTCCGCGATCCTGACGTCGATTGCCGCCGCCGGTCCCGTCAGCAGGCCGCCGATCGGCAACATTGCGAATTTCGTAGTGAAGACCGGCAACCTGGACGAAGCTCGCAAGTTCTACTCCGGCGTTCTCGGCTATGACGAAGTATTCCTGCACCAGCGTGCCATCACCGATGCGGTCAAAGTTGCCGTTTTCAAAGTGAACGATCGTCCGCCCACCCCGCAACAACTCGGCGTCTGGCATCACGTCTGCGTGGGCACCCTGGACATGCCGGCCGTATACAAAACGGTATCGGAGCGCGGTTACAAGCCGCCGCGCGAACCTAGTGTGGCTCGCGACGGCAGACTGCTGCTGCAACTGTACGACAAAAACAATACGCGGACCGAAGTCATGATCCGCAAACCGGTGCAAAAGCCATGCTGTTCCGAGAACATGGATCCATACATCAAATGAGAGCCGTGCCGATAACATCAGGCGTCTCTCTGGGCAGGCTGGCGGGCGCTTCGACCGGCCTCCTTGCGCTTGCCGTCGTGGTGTTCGTGGGCTACACTGCAACCACGCCTGAATTGCACCTCCGCCTCCGTAGCCGCGTCGAAATGTACAAGGGGAGCGGGGACTGGCGCGCCGTCGCAGTCGACGAATCGTTCTCCCCGTCATCGAGCGCCTTGATTCTCTGCGATATGTGGGATAACCACTGGTGCCAGGGCGCTGCCGGGCGGGTTGGAACGCTGGCGCGCAAGATCGCCCCGGTAGCCGATCTTGCGCGTTCACACGGATTTCTCATTATCCACGCCCCCTCGGAAACCATGGAGCATTACAAGGACGCGCCGCAACGGCTCGCAATCCTCTCCATCCCGCCCGTAGAGCCTCCGGCTCCGCTGCCGCTGGCCGACCCTCCATTGCCGATCGACGATTCCGATGGAGGCTGTGACACCCGGAACAACCCGCTGCCCGTCAATTTCCGGAACTGGACCAGCGAGAACCCGGCGATTCCCATCGCGGCCGGCGACCTGATCTCGGATAACGGACGCGAAGTCTACAGCGCACTCCGGTCCCACGGCATCAAGACGCTCTTCGTAGCCGGCGTTCACGCCAATATGTGTATCCTGAACCGCTCGTTCGCCATCCGCCAGATGACCAGGTGGGGAGTGCACTGCATCCTGATTCGCAATTTGACTGACGCTATGTATAATCCGTTGCGGCGTCCCTTCGTCAGCCACGAGCAAGGCACCGAACTGGTCATTGAGCATATAGAGAAATACTGGGCCCCCACGGTCACATCGGATGACCTGGTGCATGCCCTGAAGGGGCCGGTCCAGTCCCGGCCAAGGTAATCGCCACAAAAGTAGGCCGGCAGTTGCAGAAAGACCCGGCGAGTCTACGCCGCCGCCCGGCGATTGCGGAGCAGGTTCTGGCCGCCCTTCGTGCGGCACACGATTCGGGGATTGTGCGTCGCGACCTGAAACCCGCGAACATCATTGTCCGCTCCACTAGTTAAGGGCCAACGATGGCGTTAATTGTTACGGCGCCGCCGGCCAGCACGCGTTCCTGAACGTAGTATCGGGCGGCTATTGGTCGAGTTCGACTTATGAGTTGGACCCTACGTATGCCTATCTACTTTCCCTCACTTCCAGATCGGCGTTCTCCTGCTGAATGTCTGGCCGGTGCGAGCCGGCACGAAATAATCGTTAGCGGCCGGCGCGGTATCGAATCCGCGATGGCATACTGTCACAGGCCGAAGCAGAGGATGTTCGGGCCGGCTGCCACGGCGATGTACTGCGTACCACCCGCGATGAAGGTCATGGGCGACGCTTTCATCCGAACGTTCGTGGGGAATTGCCAGAGGGTTTTGCCGGTCCGTTGATCCACCGCCGCGAAGCCACCGTTGGGCTGCCCGTAAAACACCAGACCTCCCGCGGTAGCGAGGACACCGGACCAGGTTTTGGCGCGCGCGGGCCCAGGCTGCGGAACCTCCCACACAATATCGCCCGATTCGATGTTGATGGCGCGGAGAAACCGCTGGCCTGTTTGGTCGGGGTAGCCGGTCGGCTTGCCGACACATTCTTCGAGCGCCATGAAATAGTAGAGGCGGGTCGCGGGCGAGTAGGCCGTTGCATCCCAATTGGCGGCATCGCTGGGGCAGCCGCGGGAATCGGCGACGACCGGCCTGCCATCGGCTCCGACACTCTTCGCCCAATCCAGGCGTCGCAGGAACGGTTTGGTCAGCAGAAGCTTTCCATTAGTCCGGTCCAGAACGTAAAAGAAACCATTACGATCGGCGTGCAGCAGAAGTTTGGCGGGCTTCCCTTTATAGATACTGTCGATCAATACGTTGGGCTCAGTAGCATCGCGATCTTTCAGATCGTGCGGCGTGAATTGGTAATACCATTTCATCTCACCTGTCCTGGCATTCAGCGCGAGAACGGAGTCGGTATACAGATTGTCACCCGGCCGGTCGCGGTCGTCCCCATCGGGCCACGGATTTCCGGTCGCCCAGTAGAGTGTGTCGGACGAGGGATCGTAGGAGCCCGTAAGCCAGGTGGATCCGCCCCCGGTAATTGGCTCCTTTCCTTGCCAGGTTTCAATACCGGGCTCGCCATGGCGGGGCACGGTCCACCGCCGCCAGACAAGTGCGCCGGTATTGGCGTTGAAAGCCGCGACGAAACCGCGAATTCCCTCGTCAGCGCCGGCCACACCTGCAACCACCATATCATCGAAGACGAGCGGCGCCATGGTCCCGCCGTAGGTATGATGCTCCCCGGCAGGCATTTCGGGCGCCAGAGGAAGATCCCAGACCAGTTTTCCCGTACCTCGGTCCAAGGCCAGGAGGCGCGCGTTGTCGGTAACGAAATAGACCTTGTCACGCAGAATGGCAACGCCACGGTTGGTGCCAAGTCTCGCATCGCCCACCATCCCGGCGCTGGCGGGGCGCGAATAGTGCCAGAGCGGATTACCTGTGCCTGCGTCCAGGGCGAACACCTGGTTCGGGCCGGTGACGTAAAGCACGCCGGAGGCGGCGAGCGGCGTGGTTTCCAAACCGAAATATGAAATTGGGAAAACCCATTTCAACTTTAGCGAAGACACATTCGAGGCGCGAATCTGTTCGAGCGGACTGTATCGGTTTCCTGAGTCGTTGCCGTTGTAAGTAAGCCAGTCGCCCGGTTGTGGCGGGCCCCACGCGATCCTGGGCCGGGACCCGGGTTCTGCCACGGGGACCAGAATGGTGTCCGCATTGATACGGCGCAGGTAGCGCATGAGCGAGGCCAACTCGACAGGGGAAATGTCAGAGAAGGAAGGCATGCCGGCGCCCGGATTGCCGGCCTGCAGATAGCGGCGCAACTGCTCCGCAGACTGTTCCGCCACTCGCGGATTCATGGCGAGTCCGGGCGCCTTGGCCGTCCCGCGTGCATCTTCACCGTGGCAGCTTGCACAATGACTGGCGAATGCCTGCTGCGAAAACAGCGGCTGAGCAACAATCAGAAGTAGAAATGCCAAAACGATCACGATGCGACCCCGATGCGATCAGACGAGGCAAGCGGCGCTGCATTCAGCCTTCCCGACCCTCGCGAAGAGCACGATATCATCTGACGGTTGTTGCGCGCAATGCGACGGTCAGCCAGACCACACTCTCTGCCCGCGCGGATTGCGGAAACCATCGCACAGGGCATCCAGGCTGTGCGCCATTGATCGCGAAGACCTGAAACATTTCGCCGTCGATATTGCGGTGCCGCCACCGAAGATCCGCCGTCACCCCATCCGGCGGTCCATGCCGGCGACGCGTCAACCGCTCCGATGCGCATCAGGGCGAGAAGTGGCGAAAGCTTGGTGGCGATGAAGTAGACAATGCTCTTGCCCCAGCCCGTACGCTCGACAACCAGAAGCCGCTCCCGGCGCTCTACCAGTGCCTGAATTGCCTCCCATTGACCGGGACGGAACTGCACGCGGGGATCGCCGACGGCCCGGCGCAGAAGTTCGAGCGCTCGCTCTCTCATTGCATCCAGACTGTAACTGGCTTGCAGCCCCAATCGCGCGCTCGAACCAATTCCCGCCGCAGTGCCGGGGTGAAGGATCTCGCGCAGGCAGTTCAGCAACCGAAATCGTCGAGACCGCTGTCGGCGGGCCGGTCATCCGGGGTCCTGTCTGCCGCTCGGAACCGGCGATTCGGTCTGCCGACGTTTCGTCGAACAATACAGAACTGCTGACAACCAGTCAGCAGGTCGGCGTCCGCGAAAACTCCAGTCGAATCGCTTCAACCCATTCCTTTGTAGGTATTTGATGGAGACTGTTGGCAGCATTTGGCGGAGCCTCAAATTGGTCGGCTTTCGGCAGCGATGGCCGGCCGAAAAGGTGACCTCAGGAGGGCAACCTTCTGTCCCGCAATCGCTTACCTGGGCTCCTGGGGTTTTGGCCCAGCCGGCCCAGCGATTCGGAGTTTTGGCACAGGTGACAAAACAAAAGCCGGTGTCCCCAAGGGAACCGGCCTTCTAGTTTCTTATTTTTCAATGACTTCTGGAGCCACCCGCCGGGGTTGAACCGGCGACCTGCTGATTACGAAATTCCGGGTCTCGGTCTATATTATTGATTCAGCTTTCGGCCTCACTGCCCCGGTGTCGGCGATTTCGGCGCGGCGGGCGCTTATTGAACCCGATTTTGAACCTAACTTCGCGGAGTCGCTTCGCCTCCGCGCCGATCGCCGACGATTCGACAGTTGGCTATTAGCCCGTTCGAAGACGTGTGACGTGGGTGAGAAGCCTTTGGCGCGGCCGGGAGCGAATCGTTCTTGGCGGGCCGGCGCTGCTTCGGGATGCGTGTTTCCGGCGGACACCATGAGCGGGCATATCGAAGCATCCACCCTGAAGAAGCAACACGGACCCGCGAATCCGTCGCGGTCATTGATAGCCGACTTCTAAAGCTCAAACGCCTCGGCAACCTCATCGACGGACATGAAAGCGGGTGTGTCGGTGCCGTTGATCGTAAACGTTGTGGGCGGGATTGCCGCGCCTAAACGACCGACCGTTGAAGGCAGTACCGACGGACACTGGCACTCTTCCGCCGCACAACCCTGGCACAGATCTGGGTACGACGCGCAGAATAAAGTCTCCAGAGCCTCGCCGGGCGTGGTGGAATTTGCCTCCAGAGAGTTCTGAATCTGAAGTATCCACGCGAACACGTCAGGTGCCTCGTTCAGAAAGAACGCCGGCACGACTTCGAAGACCCTGACCGCCTCCGCGAGTTCCCCCATCTCCTCCGCCAAATGCGCATAGACACGTCCAGCGGGATAGTTCCGTGTCTCGGGGTAAATATCTCGGAACATTCGTTGCCACGCGCCAAGACTACCAGGTTTCGGCAAACCCGTACCGGCAACCCGCAACCGATGCCAATCAGGGGAGATTCCCAACGATGTGCATTTGTCCGAATGGGGCGCCTCCAGACAGTATGAGCACACTCCCGGGAACTTGGCCCAAAGCATCTCCTCAACGCTACGGATCCGGAGTTTCCCGCATAGGGCTAACCACCACGCAACAGCCTTGATGACGAACCGAATGCGGATCTGCACCGGGTTTCTTCTTCCCCGTTTGGAGCAAGGTAATTCCACCTATCGTCTCTGAGAGATGCCCAAACAAATCGGAAGCGGTTCGCCCTAGGTTTTGGCGCCAGTAAATACGATTGACAGTCTTGTACCACTCATCCAACCAACGCCCACGATTGAGGTTGATAAACTCAGTAGTCGCCTCTCCGACCGTGAATGCCTGCAGAAATTCTCCGTTGCAGGCTTCAATTCTGTTCGCCAGATCGGAAGGGAACGACTCAACGGCAATCTGCTGCGTCCTGAGGTGAAGAAGGCCCTTTGACTGAACAGTCTTGTGGGGGTCGATTATACCGTACACTACCCGGGCGACGTTGGCATCGGATAGACGCTTTGCACGGGGACCTTACTCTTGCTCTTGCGGTGAACGCATGAGCTCGAGAGTAGTATAGACTGTCGCACCTTGAGGGCTGATGTTAGCTTGCTCGAGTTCTTCAGGGCCAAATACTCGGCGTGAGATCCCTCCCCGTCTTCGTTTCGACGTGCCTGCGCGAGCACCTGGCCGTCCCTCGCAAACACGACTCCGACCCTTGGGCGTGGCTGGTCGTCCTCAGGTTTTGACTTCTCAGCTTCTTCCACAGCTATACACATCAATTCTCGTTCGGTCATGCGCTCATCTCGTTGCCGCCCGAATCGGAGTCGGGACTACATTGGATTGACTTTACGAACCGAAAACGTCCGCAGCTAATCGGTCCGGGGGCCACGATGCATCGAGCACGAGCTTCGGCCCTTGGAATAGCCCGATTTCGCGCTCGAAGTTCAGAAGTGCGTTTTCAAGCTTGTGCCTGTCTTTCTCATATGTCTCCTTCGTAACTCGCTCGTGCATTCTATCTAGAGCGACCGCAAGCGGGCACCTCAGGTATATAAGCACGTCGGGTGGAAGCAACTCACTATTCGCGGCAAGAACAAAACTGCGTTCTTCTTCGGTTTCAGCATTGTAGGCGAGTGAAGAAAACTTGTAGCGTGTACAGACGACGTCAATCCCTTCGCTCAGTTGCTTCAGAATGCCATCAACCGGATTGAAGACGTGGTCGAGGCGGTCGGCTGCAAAAAGACAACCGAAGAACTTGTCCTGGGCCGACCGGTTGAAGGATGATGAAATGCGTTCAGAGAAATACGATCTGATCAGTTGGCCAACAGGCCCATGGGATGGCTCTGATGTGAGCAGGACCCGGCGCCCCTCTCTGCGGAGGGTTGTTGTAAGCAGTTGTGCTTGTGTTGAAGTGCCCGAACAATCGATCCCCTCGAACACTATAAAGGTGCTTCTACGTTGGACGATCATTCAATGGAGATTCCAACCCGTCGGCACTTCGATCTGTAGCTGCCGCAACGCTTGCGACTCAGACCCGATCTCGCCCGAAACCATGCGGAGTGCTGTCGGCGTAACGCCCCAATCACGTGCTTCAGCCAGCAAGTTGGCGTGTACCTCCGCACGGGTGCCTCGATCCAGATGCTGGCGATATCGAGTTCGATGGCAGCAATTAGGACGACTTGCCATCGCCGAAGTTCAGTCGGCCAGTCGCCATGGGACTCTAGGGCGGCGTTGAGCGTGGCCTGAATAGTGGATCGAAGCTCTTCGGACGATTCGACAAGCGACAACAGTTCGTCGGGCTTATCCCAGTTACTCGTCGCGCAACTCAGCCCACCGGACCTGATGGGGCGCGCCTGGCTGCAAATCCATAGTTGTTTCCATTTCAGCACCTTGCCGCGAATCGACGCCAAATCGTCGGATGAATCGTACGTTACCAGTTTAAGACAAAAGTTCAACAGAAGTGTCGATGAGGCAGCAGACGGGCGAGCGCCCTCGAAGCCGCGCGTTTCCTGCCATCCGTTTGTCGGCCCGCAGACCCGTGCACCGTAAACTCGATTTGGTTATCCACTCTGGCGCTCACGAATGGACCGGACGCCCTGAACTGTCCCAAGCAGCTATACGAGCTCAATCGTGACGCGGCGGCCTACCATCGCCGCCGCTCGCTGCAGGCTCGACAGCGTGATGTCGTCTTTTGCACTGAGGAGCCGGTCAACTTGCGTGCGGCTTGTCTTCAGCAGCGTTGCCATTTTGTTCTTCGAGATTTTTTTCTTCTTCATGGCCTCGGCGAGTTGCCACGCCACGACCTCCTTGACCGCTTGCGCTTGCGCCTCCTCGAAAATGCCCTCCTCTTTGAGGAAGTCATCGACGCTCGAACCCATGTGTTTCTTGCTCATTGCTCCAACTCCTTCTTGCGCTTCCGCGCCAGCGCCAAATCCTCATCCGGCGTTGCGCGGGTCTTCTTGATGAACCCGTGCAGCGCGACCAGATGCTCACGGTAAACGCAAAGCAACACGCGCGCCGTGCGCTTCGTCGGCAGGTCCGTCCGAATTTCCCAGAGGCCGCTTCCCATCGCGCGGCACAGCGGCATGCCCACCGGCCAACGCCATTGCGCTCGCAACAGGTCCTTGCCTATCGCCTGCCGTTCCTCTTCCGGCAGTTCCTTCAGCCATTCCCGTACCGGCTCGCTTCCGGTTAGCGTGCGGAAGAAGATCAGCGGGATTTTCTTCGGCTGAGGGTCGTCCGCCATCCGTGTACCGTACTTAGTACATTGTACCTTAAAATGTGCAGCCAGTCGTTATGGCCGCTCGGGATCGCCGACGAGGTCTTCCATTGCCGAGCTTGGATTCGCCGACCATTGCGCGCCCGGCGCTCTTAATCAGCCGTTCGTAGCGTTCTTTGGCGCATGCGACGGCTCGCGGCCTCGCGTCGGCCGGCGGCTCGGGCACGCAGGTCAACAGGGCCTTCGCTAAGGTGTCGACGTAAGCGAACAACGCTTGCTGCGCCCGCGCAACGCGGAACACATCCTTTCTCACCTGGTTCAGGGTCGCGGCTATGCGTTCCTCCGCGCCAGTTAAGCCCTCCTGCCGCTCCGATAATTCCTGCTTCACGGCATACCTGATGAAAGCCGTTGGGGACGCGAAGCCGCGCGTCCGCGAGACGGTCTCGACCTCCTTCAATACGCGGTCAGAGAACCTGATTGATCGTTGCGGCATGTACGGACCCTCTAAATACTAAGGGACTCCAGGAAGGGATGTCGGGACGCTGTTGCGCGAAAATTTCCAAAAAAGAAGGCGCATCCCAAACGGGATGCGAGGTCGAGAAACGCAACCCGCCGTAACCCGTTCGAATGGGAGCCGGAGACCGGCAAACCGACAGCGTCGCATCCCACTCCCTTTATGTTCCACTACCGGAGTTTGGCGGCCGAAAGCCGGTCTGCGCTGTATTCCGACTGTCGCAGATCGTCGTGATCTGCCGCAATTGCCGACGAGTGCCAAAGAATGCCGTCTTCTGTCGTGATCCGTCGCAATCTGCCGCAAGTCAAAAATCCTCGCCGACTCCGTCCCGATTCGGCCTTCCGGATTCCCATAGTTCTTGAGAGCGGTTTCTCCGCCGCGCAACGTGCGGGATTCCTCGTTGTCCATCCCCAGTAGCCTTTGGGAGTCGCTTAGTACGTAGAGGGGCCTGTGTCCGGAAAAGATGAACTGATGAATTCGACCGATTGGGCGATGGAAGCTCGTACCCGCCTCGCGCGGCGGCGCGCGGAAAAGCCGGCGACCAAAGCGGGCCAGATTCGAGCGCTTTGGCCCGATATCGAAGCGGCTCTCGATGCAGGGCAAAGCGTGAAGACCATTTGCACGTGGCTGGAAGAAGAGGCCGGGATCAGCCTTGGCGTCACGAGCTTGACATCATACGTTAGCCGCATCAGACGCCGGGAAGCACATCGGCGCGCGCCCGCGCCGGCGCCGTTCGCAGCAAGCCCGATATCGGTGGACGCGCGCCCTCCGCTGGCTTCCGCGCGCACACCGGGTGTTGTGCCCGCCTTTGACCCACTCGCCAACCTGCGCGCCAGTCAGGCGAAGAATCCTCGGATTTCATTACCGTCCGCCAACGGCTAAGGACGAGAAAGACCTGATTTGAGTGCCGTATGGGCGATTCCGCAACGCCAGCTTTTGACTCCCGACCAGTCCTGCTTCCAACCGGCGCCAATCAACCCGAACGCCTATTAACGATCAACGAGGTTGCTGCGTGGCTCGGGGTCAGCAAGGGATGGGTTTACGACCACGCAACACGAAAAGCAGCCATTCCTGCCCTGCGTCCGATTCGGAGAATTGACGCGATTCCGGCGCAGCGAAATCGAGCGCTTTATTCAGGAGCACGGGACAACAGATGGATCGCGTGGATGAGTCCGCGGTAAAATCGATTCTGTCGGCGGGGCGTCACATGGGTCGAGACCGATACCAGGAAGGCCGGGTTGTTCTGGTCGGCAAGCACATCAAGAAGTGGCGTGGCCATTTCTACGTCTACCAGAAACAGCAGGATGGGTCCGAGGTCCGGCACCATCGCAATGTCCCACTTGGCCTGAAATCGGAGATGGACAAGGGCGAGGCCAAAGCCAAGCTCCGCGAGATCATTGCGAGAGAAACCAAGGATGTCGCGCCTGCGCCGGTGAACGTCACCTTGCGATGGTTCTACGAGAACCGCTTCCTGCCGCAGAAGGAACAGCAGTGGAAGGTGACATCGCGGCCCAAGACGAAGCGCTTTATCGAGAACTACCTACTCAAGCGCTTCGGCGACACTCTCCTCGGCGATCTCGACAAGTTCACCTTGCAGACGTACCTCAACGAGATGGCGCCGCGATTCTCGAAGAGCGTTCTATCCAAAATCCGCGTGTACTTCAATTCGATTCTCGACGAAGCGGTCGAATTGGAGATGCTGCCGAAGAATCCTGCCGGCAAACTCGCGGTACCGAGGTCCGGAAAGCGGAGCGCAACGAAGCATCTGACTGCGGAACAAATCCCGCTGATTCTGTTCCGACTGAGCGACCGTGATCGGCTGATAGTCCGCATGTTCCTCGTGCTCGGGCTGCGCCCCGGCGAGATGTTCGCGCTTCGGTGGAACGATAAACAGGGGAACAGTCTCCGCGATCGACAGCAGCATCACGGATGGCTTGGAAGTCGAGACCAAAACCGAAGGCAGCGACTCGTTCGTCTGGCTTCCCGCATCGATCGACACGGAACTGGAATTCTGGCGCGGTACAGCAACCACCGCGGCACCGGACGCGTTCATTTTCCCTTCAAGCCGCGGCACCGCGATCAACACGAACAATTTCTTTTCCGCGTCCTCAAGGAAGCCGGCCGCAATGCCGGCATCGATGGCGTCACACATCAAATGCTCCGGCGCACGTGTTCGACGTACATGGCCCAAATCACAAGCGTAAAGGACGTGCAGGCGCACCTGCGGCACACAAACGCCAAGACCACGCTGGAACACTACATCAAATCGGTGCCCGAGAGCGTGCGGGTTGCGGTCGAATCCTTGGATCAGTTGTTGAAGAAGAATCCGAGCGGTTCAGAAAAGCCAGCGAATTGAACCCAATTGAACCCAACTCGTCAGCGCGCCGGCTTGGAAGTGATTGAGAAGATGGAGCCACCCGCCGGGGTTGAACCGGCGACCTGCTGATTACGAATCAGCCGCTCTACCAACTGAGCTAGGGTGGCCCTACCGTCTGATAATAACAACCTGCAACGAGTTCTGGCAAATCAATCGATCAGCCGCTCAAGAGGTCCTCTTGAAGACCCGAAATAGCCCAGATTCAGACATTTGCCGTGGGGCCGCATTTTCGTCTGGTTTGAATCCTGTCCCACCACATAGATAGAACTCGGGTTAACCCATGCGGCGCTCGATTCCGCCCCTTGCGGAATTCAGCAAAGTGGTGCGCGCTTATGTGATCCGTTAGCGAATCAGAAGGGGATCTTTGTGACGAGATTCACCCATGCCTCAGGTCGATTATCTGCCCAAATGAGTATTAGGGTTTCAGCAACTTCGCGGACCGATGCGTCCTGTGGAATGACCAACAAGACACCAGGACTCTCACCGCCTCGACCGACGAACTCCGCCAGTACGGTGGCATCGTGCGCTTATCGTGGCTGACAAGAATCCGGCCCTGCTCGGACGCCCGGCCCAACACCAATTCGTCATCCAGACCATGTAATCCGGTGGCCAGCGCGGTCTGGAAATCGATGCTCGGCTCGCGGCGCAACGTCGCATCGACAATGATTCTCTTGAGATCATTGTCTGCCTGAAACCGAATGCTCACTGCGGCTTGGCCAGATCCTCACGAGCCTTTTGCAGTCGGGCGTAGAGATCCGGACGGCTGTGGCTCAGCGGGGGAACGGAACGATCCAGTTCGTCCTCGCCCTCTCGAATATTCGAGTCCACATCGGCTTGATGAGCCAGGTAGAAAGCGATCGCGCCATACACCTGCTCCAGCCTCAGCGAGGGGAAACTCTGGCGGATCGTTTCCGGCGACTCGCCGTCCTTGTATGAGTACACGATAGAGTCCAAGGACACCCGCGTTCCTTTAACGTAATAGCCACCATTGCGCTCTTCAACGTATTCGGCAGGCATCACCTTGTCTCCATACCCATTATAAGGCTATGCGTCCACCTGGAAATTCCGCGAATCGTGCCCTTCCATTCGGCTTAAGCTGCCGAGACTTTGCGCGCAGAAAATTGGATTCAAAATCGGATTCAATTAGCGCCCGTCAGGCCGAATATGCCTACAAAAGGGGGGTGTAGCCAAACACAGAATCAATACTACAGATATACTCGGGTCGGACGCGGAGTCGAACCACCGCTCCAACGCGGCGGCCAGATGGCCGGTGACTCATCGATGCGATCGTATTTGTTTACCGGTCGCGAGGGCAATGGCTGAATAGGGACCGTGTCGAGATCAACGGACTACACTTGATACAGAGTGAAACCGGGCAAGAATGACCGCAAACATCAGGTGCTGATCGCTGGCGCGGAACTGCGAGAGTTGAAGTTGTTGGCTCTTCCGGAGTCGTTCGGTCTGGAAGGCCGAGTGCAGCGTTACGAAGGAAAGCGCCCCATTGGGCTCTACCGGTGGGATCTGGAGTGCTTGCTGGCCACGTTATCGCTGGAATTGCTCCGTAGGGGTTTGCCGGGGACCTGAATTGGAAAGTCGGATCGCGTCGACCCGCTGAGTCGGTCGGCCAACAGTCGCGCGCCACGGTCTCCGCTCTGTCTTTCCTTTCTATACCTTCACTTTGGTACCCGGCATGCGTAGATTAAGCAGCAAAGGCCGAACAGAGCTTTGGCTGAGTCGAGCTGGATACCAAAGGGGAAGAACATGAAAATACTGATGGTGCTGACGTCGCATGATGAATTGGGCAACACCGGGCGCAAGACTGGCTTCTGGCTGGAGGAATTCGCCGCCCCGTACTTTGTCTTCCGGGACGCCGGTGTCGAACTGACGCTGGCTTCGCCCAAAGGAGGACAGCCCCCGATCGATCCAAAGAGCGATTTGCCAGAGGAGCAAACTCCGGCAATGGCAAGGTTCAAGCGGGACTCCAGGGCGCAGAAGGAACTCTCTCAGACGGTGAAGCTCGCCGACATGAAATCGGAGGACTTCGACACCATATTTTACGTGGGAGGGCACGGTCCAATGTGGGATCTCGTCGATAATCCCGATTCTATCGCGCTGATTGAGTCCTTCTACAATTCCGGCAAGCCCGTGGCGGCTGTCTGTCATTCGCCGGGCGTCTTCCATCGCGTAATGTATCAGGGCGAGCCTCTGGTTAAAGGCAAACGGGTAACGGGGTTTACGAACGGCGAAGAAGCCGCGGTCGGTTTGACCCACGTCGTGCCTTTCCTCGTGGAAGACGAGCTGAGAAGAATCGGGGCCCTCTACCAGAAGGCAGCCGACTGGGCACCCTTCGCTCTGGTTGACGGTCGCGTAGTGACCGGGCAGAATCCGGCTTCGTCAACTACTGCGGCCAAGGCACTGATTGAATTGCTCGCGGCCCGGAAAGCTGCTTAGCCGCTAAAAGTTCGACGCATGGCGGGGTGGAATATGACGCATGTGATCCAGAGCGCCTTGGCGGCGATGCGCGCCGCGGAATGGGTGCCAGTGACCGCGGCCCGCGTCCTGATTGGCATTTTTTTTTGTATTTCCGGCGGGACCAAGCTGTTCGTACAAGCACAGTTTCTGGTGCTTGAGCAGACTATGGTCCAAATACACATCCCGTTCCCGCACGCAACTGCACTCTTCGTTGCCACGGTGGAGTTCGCGTGCGGGGCGGGCCTGGCGCTAGGGATCCTCACGCCGCTATGCGCCGCAATGCTCCTGGTAGACATGATCGTCGCGATCGCTACCACCTCGATCCACAGCATCCATGCGAGTGGTTTCCTCGCACGGCTCGACGATTTCCTCTACCTCCCGGAGGTGCTATACACGTTGATTCTCGTTTGGTTGATCTTCTCCGGGCCGGGCCGATACAGCGTCGATGGCGTCATCGCGTCGAGAGTCGGCCTCGCCGGCGTCGGGCGGTAGCGCCCATGCCGGCGTTTGTCAACGGTGACCGGCTGACAGACGGCGCTGCGGAGACCGGAAGGGGTCAGCGAACGCAATCCGCCCGCGCCCCAGCCAAATATCAGGGAAAGGATGACGAAAACATGCCCGAAGCGACTTGGAAGCCTCACGAGAAACACGGACGCCTGACGATGCAGAGTGATCTGCCAGACACTGTCTACGCGTTTCCGAAGCAACGCAAGGAACCAATGACGGACGCAGAACACGTGCGGAATGCGGTCGCGCGGTTCGATCAGGTGATCGACGTCACTGACGCCGACCGTGCTCTGGCGTTCGCGAACATCCAGAAAGCTGCGCACTACTACGGCGTCAACCTCTCGGAAACGTCGTGGCGGGACCTCGGCACTCATCCTCAGAAGGCCGGCGCCAGGAACGCTGTGCAGCGGGAACGCCCGGCGCAGAGCTAAGAGTCCACTGGTCAGAGTATGCGGCAAAACAGGCGATGGCAAGAGAGGTTTTAACCGGCCAAAACCAAAACTCGAAAAGGAGACAGAGTATGACGGACACAAACGCGGTGATCGCGACGTATGACAACCACCCGGCAGCGGAAGCCGGAGTGAAGGAACTTCAGAAGGCGGGCTTCGACATGAAGAAGCTGTCTGTTGTGGGGAAGGATTATCACACGGACGAGCAAGTGGTTGGCTACTACAATGCGGGTGACCGCATGAAATACTGGGGGAAGCGGGGCGCTTTCTGGGGTGGCTTCTGGGGCCTGCTATTTGGCGCCGCATTCTTTTGGGTTCCCGCGATAGGCCCTGTGCTGGTGGGCGGTCCATTGGCCGCCTGGATCGTGGCCGCCCTGGAGGACGCGTTGGTAGTCGGCGGCTTGAGTGCCGTTGGCGCCGGCCTGTACAGCATAGGCATTCCAAAGGACAGCATCCTGACCTACGAGGGCGCCATAAAGGCGGGCCAGTATCTGGTGGTTGCTCATGGCACTGCCGCTGATGTTGCTAAGGCCAGGAGTATACTGAGCACATCGAAGCCATCGAATCTGGCGGATCATGTTCTGGAACCCGGCACGCAAACGGCGACCCGTTGAACGAATCGTGGGGCGGCGATCAGCTCGTTTCTGGTACCCCGCCTCACGTCACTTCGAATCGCGGAATCGCCGGTTACCAAAGTGTAAGTTTCGTTCATCCAACTGTTGTTGCGGACTGGGTGCGCAGCATCCAGGGAGATGAAACATGAAAGCAGTCGTTGTCCACCAATACGGTGGTCCGGAAGTACTGAGGTTTGAGAGCTATCCTGACCCGGTGCCGGGTCCGGGCGAGGTGCTGGTGCGGGTGGCCGCTACGAGCGTGAACCCGATCGACTACAAACGGCGTGCCGGATTAACGCAGGATTTTTACCCCCTGCAGTTCCCGGCCCTTATAGGAGTCGATGTCGCAGGGACCGTGGTCGAGGTTGGGCCCGGGGTAGAAGGCTTCTCAGTCGGTGACCAGGTGTTCGCCATGGCGGACAATACATACGCGGAGCTTTGCGTCATAAAGGCAGCGATCCTGGCGAAGATCCCCAAGGGGCTCGATTTGATCCGGGCGGCGGCGCTGCCGCTGGCGACGACCACTGGCAACCAGCTCGCTTCCGCTACGGGGATCAAAGCGGGCCAGACGGTCATCGTCGTGGGTGCTGTAGGAAGTGTCGGGCGTTCCGCGGTATTCACTGCGAAGGAACGCGGGGCGGTCGTGATTGCGGGGGTTTTGAAGAGGCAGATGGATGAGGCGAAGACGACGGGCGCGGATCAGGCGGTCGCGACCGACGACGACTCCGCGATTGTGAATCTCCCGCTGCTCGATGCGGTTGCGGATGCGGTCGGCGGAAGGACCGCCGGCAAGGTGATCGCCAGGGTCAAGCCGGGCGGGGTGTTTGCCACGGTTCTTGCCGCACCGCAGAACGCCGCGACGTACCCATCCGTAAAGGTGGTGCCAGTATTCTCGAAGTTTGATAGGAAAACGCTGGAGTTCATGGCCGCAGCAGTGCGTGACGGCAAGCTGGTAATCCCGATTAGCCGGACTCTCCCACTCAGTGAAGCGGCCGCGGCTCATGCAGCGGCAGAAAAGGGCGGCATAGGGAAGATCTTGTTAGTGGCTTGAACGTCTTGCTGAACATGCCAGGTCTAAAACACTCGGGACAGCGCATTTGTTGAACGCGGTACAGATGGAATAGAAGAGCTACTAAGATGCCCCCGCGCGAGGGGTTCAGAGTCGCACATTTTCTCACCGTCGCCGGCATCGGCCGGTCGGCTCGCTTCGATGAGAAGCTCTTTGGCGGTCGCATTCTGAGCAGCGGCGACAGCGAGTTCTGAAGCATAAAGTGGCCGCGGGTTAGCGCGGAGAGTATCCCATCTGCCGCAGCAAAGCCGCGGCCTGACTCTTCACAGCAAGGTCTTCGCTCGCAGCCGCCTGCAGCAGATGCTCTTTCGCGAGGGCGAGGTCGCCTTGTGCGGCCAGGATTTTGCCCGCATTCAGATGCGCCAAACCGAAGCCCGGCCGTAGCGCAATCGCCGCCAGAAACTGTGCCAGAGCCTCTTTGTGCATGCCCTGCCGGTCCAACAGCGTTCCCTTGAAGCAGCGGGCGTCGGCCGATTTCGGATCCGCCTGCAAGGCCCCGTCGATCGTACGTTGGGCCTCGTCGAGGCGGCCCGCGCCGGCGAGTACCACGGCATAGTTCGTCAGCACGTCCGCGTTTCCCGGCTTCAACCGCACCGATCGTGCGAAATAGTAGGACGCCCGCACATAGTCCCGCTGCGCGGCCAGAAGGTGGCCGTAATTTGCCAGCGCTTCGCTGGAATCGGGCTCGATGCGCAACGCCGCTTGGAACTCCTCCGCGGCACCATCGAAGTTGCCCGCGCCCGCCAGTTTCTCGCCGAGCAGATTATGGGCTTCCGCCAGATCGGGATCGAGCTGAAGGCACTTTTCGAGCGCGGCGGCGGCCTCCGGATCATCGCCCGATTCGAGGCGCGAAATCGCCAATTGATACCAGAGCAGCGGATCATCCGCGAAAAGCCGGAGCTTGCGCTGCAGCGTGGCGATGGCTTGCGGCGCCTGGCCCGATTCGGTGAGGGCATCGGCCAGATTCAGCGCGATTGACGGTGAATCTGGCTTGATCCTGGCAGCCTGTTCGAACTGCGCCACGGCCGCCTTGGCATTGCCGGCACTCAACCACGCCTGGCCCAACTCGACGTAGAACTGACTCTCTGCCGGCTTCTGCCGTGCAATTTCCCCGGCCAGCATTGCCACTCCACGGGAGTTGCTTCGCTGCGTCACTTGCGCTACGGCCTGATACAAAGCGGCCTTTCCTTCGCGTGCGATCGCGGACGGGTAGTAAGGCGCCACTTCTCCGCGATATGGGTTGGCGAAAAACTCACGGCGCTCGGGGATAGGCGCCAGCAGATCGCCCGGAAGGGGACGGCGGCGGATCAGATGGTCGGTCATCACCACATGCACCACGTCCAGGGTGCGGCGCCTTGGCATGTGGCAGGTGATGCACCCTGTGTCCGCGGTATGTTTGCCGCCGGCTACGGCAGCGCGCAAACTCGCCTGGTGACACTGACTGCAAACGCTGTTGTAGTGCTGGGCAGCGGCCGCCCCGCGCGGGATGTCGTGCGGATTGTGGCACGTGGTGCAGGTGAACTTGCCGCTGCTCTTCAGGAAGCACTGCGATTTGCGGAAACGGTACGCCGAGTGGGCAATTTCGAAATCGTCGTCGTGGCCGCTTCCCGAAGCGCGGTCGAAGAAGAGCTCGAAGTCGGTGAGCGGATCGCCCGGACGATACGAGAACGGTTCACGGCCATAGCGCAATATGGAATTCGGCAGAGGCTGGCTGGTGGTCTCCAGATGACATTGCAGGCACACTTCCATCTGCCGCTCCGCGCTCAAACGCGCGGGATTGACGATCGCCCGCCGCACTACGTCTGCGCTTGCGCCGTGTTGCGCGGCGCGCACATGATCGCTCGCCGGCCCATGACACCGCTGGCAATCCACGCCCTCGGGCAGTGCGCCGGTATAGAGCGGCTCGGCGCCCGGTTCCGCGTGGCCGGCCGGGATTCGCGGATAGGCGTTGTGGCAGAACATGCACTGGTAAGAGATCTGCCGCCTCGGCGGGAGGGTCTCGCCATCGTAACCCGGCTCCATCGCCCAGACGCCGCCGTTCTCGGCATACCAAGCCAGGGGCAATTCGATCAGAGCGCCCCGTTCGGTGCGGTGCAGATAGGTCCTTACATGATTGCCGGACCCCATCACATAGTCGACGCTCGATTCATCCGCCATCACCTCGGCGCCCGAAGGATCCACGCGCCACCGGCGTTGCACCAGTTTTCCGTCCTTGCGCTCCATCGCGTACCATGTGTCGGACGGTTTATGGTAAAAGCGGGTCACGGGAGCATCCGGCAGGCCATGAAAGGAGCGCGCCATTCCAGTCCGCGCGTAGGTTTGCGCGATCTGCGAATGGCAACCGGCGCAGACCTTGGTATCGACGTAAGCACGTGCATTGGTGGGAACTGTTTGCGCGCCTGCAAGGCCGGCTGATAGTGCCGCTAGCACAAACCGGGCCAGACAGTATGACCGCCTGCCCTTCGAGGCCGCATGATGGAACACGCGGGTATTCTACTGGATTCTCGGTTAGACTCCAAGTCACACCATAATCTGTGTCAAGGCCTTGCCCGAAATCCCCGACTCCGCTGGAATACGATACCCTGAGCGTATCCCGGAGACGCCCGGCGACATCGCAGCCACCGGCAACGGCGATCCGGCCAGCTTCGAACCTTTCCCGTCACACGAACGCAACGCGTTCAACGGGTATGCTCTTGTGATCGTCCGTACGAGGGCAGAACCGCGGCGCAAGGAATCGCGAAATCAGGAGACGCGTTCGCTGATCTCTTCGGCGGCGATGCGGAACCCGGAATTCGCCGCCGGTACGCCGGCGTAAATGGCCACCTGCAGAAGCAGCTCTTTCAGCTCCTCCTCCTCCAGTTCCGCGGCCAGGCCGGTGCGCACATGCAGCCGGAATTCCTCCCACCGGCCCAGCGATGCGGTCATCGCCAGGACCAGCAGTCTGCGTACGCGCGGATCCAGTCCCGGTCTCGTCCAGATCGTTCCCCAGGCGTAGCGGGTGATGAGGTCCTGGAATTCGCGGGTGAAGTCGGTGGTTCCCGCTACCGCCCGATCCACATGGGCATCGCCCAGAACGGAGCGGCGCACCGTGAAACCCGCCTGCAATGTCTCCGCCGGCGAATCTGCCATGAGGAAATGGAGCAACGCATCCGTGAACCCGGCCGGACGCTCTAAATTGGACAGGTGAGCGGCAGCCAGCCTGACCGTGCGCGCGCCGGGGATCTGCGCGGCCAGCACATCGCCATGCCCCGTCCAGGGAGTCGATACGTCGCGATCTCCTCCGATGACGAGCGTGGGAACCGCGATCGCGGGGAGCAGCGGACGATTGTCCATATCGCGAATCGCGGCGCAGCAGCCTGCATAGCCTGCCGGATCGGTATTCCGCAAGGTGGTGCGGATCGATTCGGCCGCCGGGCCCGATGGGATGGTAAAGAACCGTTGTATCGCGGCAGGTTCAATGGCCGCCATCCCTTCCCTCAGAACGGTGTTCCGCCGCGCTTCAAACAGGCTCGGATCGGCCATTCGCGCCGAAGTATTGGCGAGCACCAGACGCTCCACACGCGCCGGATGCCGGGCAGCCAGCCACTGCCCGATCATCCCGCCGAGCGAGAGTCCGCAATAGAGGAAACGCTCGCGAGGGACCACCGTCAGGATGTCTTCGCCCAACTGGCCAATCGTGTACTCGCCCGCCGGTGCGTCCGAGGCGCCGTGCCCCCGCAGATCGAGACGAAATACCTGAAAGTATCGGAGGAGCGCAGCCATCTGCGGTTCCCAGAGGCCATGGTCCGTGCCGAGCGCATGCACCAGCACCAGCAGCGGCTTGTCCGCCGAGCCTTCCAGCCGGTAATAGATGCGGCAACCCTGCGAAACGCAAAATGCCATTTTCTAGCGGTCTCCTTCCAATAAGCGGCGGCGGAACGTTTCCGCGCAACCGAGATACTCCTCCGGAATGGCCAGTCCGGGAAGTTCGGGAGGCGCACCGGTGTCCCGGATGGCGTCTTCCACCATCTTCCGCGCATCCTCCCTGCCCATCTGCAGTGCCAGCATCATCACCGCCTTTTCGGCGAAGACCGCGCCCCTGGTGCGGTCCAGATTCGAGCGCATGCGAGCCGGATCGACTTTGACGCCCTCGGCAACCTCCGCCATACTTTCCAGCGCCACCCCTGCTGCCTGAACGATGCCATATACGAGAGGCCATTCGGCCTGCCATCCGCCCGCGGCGCGCTCGTGCTCCTGGACCGCGGCGCTCACGAAATCGGCGAGCAGGCCGGGGGACCGTTTGGCGGCCGCAAGCGCCAGCATGCAGGCGGTGGGATTCCGTTTGTGCGGCATGGCCGACGATCCTCCGCGTCCATCGCCTCCCGGTTCGGCGGCCTCCGCCACCTCGAACTGCATCAACAGGGCAATATCGAGCGCCATTTTCCCCAGCGTGGCGGTGTAGATCGAGAGCGCGGCCATCAGCGCGGCGAGACGGTCGCGGTGGCCGTGCCACGGCGCATCGGGCAATCGCAAATTGAGTTGAGACGCCAGAGCCTCGCTCACCTCGAGTCCCCGGTCGCCCAGCGCCGCCAGGGTGCCGCTGGCCCCGCCAAACTGAAGATACAGGGCCTCGTCAAACCTGGTGGAAACGCGCTCCCAGCCGCGACGGAGCGCGGCGTACCAGCCGGCGGCCTTCAGGCCGAAGGTAACCGGCGGCGCCGGCTGGAGCAGCGTGCGAGCCAGCATCACCGACCCGGCGTGTTGGTCCGAGAGTCGACGCAGCGCTTCCGTTGTCCGTTCATGATCGCGCGCCAGAATCTCGCGGCACTGGCGCAACAGCAGAACCAGAGCCGTGTCCGCCACGTCCTGACTGGTCGCTGCATAGTGAACGAATCCCGCGGCATCAGGGTCCGCGGCCCGCACCCGGGCAGTCAGCATGCCGGCCAGCGGAATGGCCGGCGTGCCGGCGCGAAGCGAGAGCCGTGTCAATTCATCGATATCGAAGCCGCCCGCATGTGCCGCTTCAGCGATCCTCTCCGCCGCCGCGCCGGGAATGACGCCGCATTGCGCTTCCGCGCGCGCCAGCGCCGCTTCGAAATCCAGCATGGCCTGCAGCACGGAGCGATCGGAGAAAACCCGCGACAGTGGTTCGGTGGCCGCCAGGCTTTCCACCAATCGTGTGAACATGACTTAGATCTTACACGTCGAAGAACACAGTCTCGCGGTCGCCCTGCAGGACGATGTCGAAGCTCCAGGCGCCGGCGCAAGGCTGCGCCAGCAAGGTCGCGCGCCGATGCTCCGGGACCAGCGCGAGCACCGGGTCCTGCGCGTTGGCCGGGTCGCCTTCGAAATAAACCCGGGTATGTAAGTGACGGAGCAGACCGCGAGCGAAGACGAGCACGTTGATGTGCGGAGCCTGCAAACTGCCGTCCGGTGCGGCAACCCGTCCTGGCTTGATCGTCTCGAACGTGCAGCCGCCCTCGAGATCGGTTTCCAGGCGGCCGAAGCCGCGAAAACCTTTAGCATCGCTGGCGCGTGCGTCCGCCGGATGTTGGTAGCACCCCGCGGAGTCCGCTTGCCAGAGCTCGATCATGGCATCGCCCGGAGTTGGCGCGCCGTCGCCATCGATTACGCGAAAGGACAACCGGATCCGCTCCCCTTCGGCCTCCGGACCCGCGAGCTTGCCCAGGTATGCGTCGGTAGTCAGGCCGAAGTTGAAGAACGGGCCGACGGTTTGCGAGGCCGTGGGAATATGACTCACCGCCCGGTCCCCTCAAATGGCGTCGAGTTCCGGCCCCGCAAAACGATGTCGAAACGGTAGCCAAGCGCCCATTCAGGCTCCGTGAGCGACAGGTCGAAGCAGGAAACCAGGCGCCGCCGGGCGTCGCTATCGGGAATGGCGCTGAGGATCGGGTCGAGCGGGATCAGCGGATCGTTGGGGAAATACATCTGCGTCACTAACCGGCTCAGCAACCCGGAACCGAACAGCGAGAAATGGATGTGCGCGGGACGCCACGCATTGTCGTGGTTGCGCCAGGGGTAGGCGCCCGGCTTGATGGTGGTGAAGCGATAGTTGCCTTCCGCGTCGGTGAGCACGCGTCCGGCGCCAAGGAAATTCGGGTCGATGGGGGCGGCGTGGTTGTCTCGCGAGTGCCTGTAGCGGCCGGCGGCGTTCGCCTGCCAGATCTCCACCAGGGCGTGGGGCAAGCCGCCGCCGTCCTCATCGAGAAGACGGCCGGCCACGATGGTCCGCTCTCCCTGTGGGGAAGCGGGAAAGTGGCAGGTCAGGTCGTTGTCGCTTTCTCCGATGGGATTGTGGCCGTATAACGGACCGGTGAGTTCGCTCATAGTGTGCGGCAGGCGGATCGACGGCTGCCGCGGCGCCCGCCGGTGCGTCGAGCGGTACGCTTCGTGTTGATTCACCGGCTGGGTTTCGGGCCGGAGGCGGGGATACTCGATCATGATTCTCCTGCGGCCACGCCTTGCGCGGTGCGCGCGTGGAGGTCGCGCAAAGCGCCCAGTTCCACCGGCGACGGCGGCGCGGTCTCTTCCACCTGTTCCGCGAATCGCACCGCCCAACCGGTGTTGTCGGCAATCTGCTGGCGCGTCACTCCGGGATGCATACTGGCGACCGTCATTTCGTTGGTTTCCGCCCCGGGCCGCATGATGCAGAGATCGGTGACCAGCAGGGTTGGCCCTTTCGTGTGGATTCCCAGTTGGCTGCGTTCGCGTCCGGTCCTGCCGAATCCCAGGCTTGTGATGAAGTCCACCGCGTTCACAAAACTGCGCCGGTCCTGCTTCATCGCAATGAAGATCTGGCCGCAACCGGTCGCGATCTCGCTGGCTCCTCCGCTGCCCGGAAGCCGAACCTTGGGCTTGCCATAGCTGCCGATCACCGTGCTGTTGAGATTCGCGAAGCGGTCTACCTGCGCGCCCCCCAAAAACCCGACGGTAACGCGGCCGCCTTGCAGCCAGTAGCGGAAAATCTCGGGCACGGAGACCGTGGTCAGCGCGGTCTCGCAGAGTTCACCGTCGCCGATGGAAAGAGGCAGCACATCGGGACGGGTCTGCAAAGTTCCCGATTCGTAAATCAGGCGGATGCGCGGCGCATGCGTAAGGCGGGCCAGATTGCAGGCGGCCGAAGGCAACCCGATTCCCACAAAGCAGACATCGTCATTCGACAGCGCACGAGCCGCCGCCACCGTCATCATCTCCCGCGCGGTGTAACTCACTCCGCCGCCTTCTTTCCTATCACGTTCTCTTGCATCCATGCGCGGAACCTGTCGCGGTCGCGCGCGATCTGGTCCCAGGCGATGTAAAAGGAATTATCGCGCCGATAGTAGCCGTGGGCGTAAGAAGGGCGCGCTCCGCCGGGCACGCGCGCCACCGCCGCAATTGTCCATGACGGCAGAATTACGGCATTCGAGGATCGCGGGCCGAACTCGTCGACTACTTCTTCCACCGTGACCACGGCGGACCGGGCCGCCAGTGCGGCTTCCTTCTGAACGCCCACGATGCCTTCGATCAAGACGTTGCCTTCGCGGTCGGCCTTTTGCGCGTGAATAATCGTCACATCGGGGCGATGAGCCGGAATGCATGCCAGTTCCTCACCGCTAAAAGGACAGGTAATGAACTTGACCTGGCCGTTGACCGAGGCCAAATCCGATCCGCGGTAGCCACGAAAGAAGGCGGACGGCATCCCGGAAGCACCCGCCTCATAGGCGTGCGCCATGGCGGCGTGGCTGTGTTCCACAATCTCCAGCGGCTCCGGCCATCCCCGTTCGATGGCGTCCCGCATGCGATGCAGGGACCCGACGCCTGGATTGCCGCCCCACGAGAACACCAGCCGCCGCGCCAGCCCCATGCCGATCATCTGGTCGTAGATGAGGTCTGGAGTCATGCGGATCAGGGTCAGATTCCTGCGGTTCTGACGGATAATCTCATGACCGGCAGCGAAAGGAATGAGGTGAGTGAACCCTTCCAGTGCGACCGTATCGCCGTCGCGTACGTGGCGGTTGATAGCCTCCGAAAGGGTCAGAAAGTTCATTAGTTTGGGCGAATACCGCCGTGAAGTGCGATATTCGCATGAACGCTGTGCGAGGTCAAGCTGCGTTGCGTGCGATAATCGCACGATGCAGGAGAAGAGCCATGCAGCAGACCCCGACTTTGTCCTTTCCCTGGCCCGCGGCCTGGCAGTGGTCGAGGCATTTCAGGACCGGCCCGACGGCGTAACCGTAGGCGATGTCTCCACCCGCACGGGCTTGTCCCGCGCCGCGGTGCGCCGCTTGCTAATCACGCTGGAACAACTCGGCTATGCCACACACAACGGTCCTGTGTACCGTCTCGGGAGCCGCATCTTGCGTCTGGGATTCTCGTTTCTTTCCTCGAATTCCCTCGCCACTCTGGCGGCCCCGATTCTCGAACAGGTCAGCGCGGCCATCCAGGAATCGAGTTCCCTGAGCACCATGGAAGGAGATGAGATCGTGTATCTCGCAAGGTCGGCGACGCGGCGCGTGATGTCGGTGGGGCTCTCGATCGGCAGCCGTCTTCCGGCCTATTGCACCTCCATGGGGAGGGTCATGTTGGCGGCGGCGAAGCCGGAAGACCTGGCGGCCTTCCTGGACCGCGTCGAATTGAGGCCGCTCACCCCGAAGACCATATGGAACAAGGCGGCTCTATCGGCGGAGTTGGAGCGCGTCCGCACGCAGGGATTTGCGCTGGTCGACGAAGAACTCGAGGTCGGCTTGAGGTCGCTGGCCGTGCCCGTGCAATCGCGCGCCGGTAAGGTGGTTGCGGCCATGAACACGGGCGTCCACGCCTCGCGCGTCCGGTCCGAGGAAATGGCAGGGCGTTTTCTCCCAGCCCTGAAGGAGGGCGCGGAACGCCTGGCAATCGCACTCGGTTAGAACCCTTGACAACAAGGTGCGTTTATCGTACTAATAGCCGATAAGCGCACACAATGCCGGCAGCGATTCCCATTTGCACCCCAGGGCATCGCAACTTTATTGGAAAGAATCTGATGGCGAACGCGCGAACCATCCGGACACAAGTGGGCATCGTGGGCGCCGGCCCCGCCGGTCTTCTCCTGGCGCGCTTGCTCTACCTGGAGGGCATCGACAGCGTCGTGATCGAGACGCAGAGCCGCGCGCATATCGAAGAGAGAGTGCGCGCGGGAGTGTTGGAGCAGGGCACGGTAAATCTGCTGAACGACGCCGGTGTAGGCGAACGAATGCGGCGTCAGGGGTTGGTGCACGAAGGGATTGAACTGCGCTATCGGGGACGAGGCCACCGCATCGATTTCAGAGAGTTGACCGGGCGCGCCATCACCGTCTACGCGCAGCACGAAATCATTAAGGACCTGGTGCAGGCGCGGTTGGCAGATGGCGGCCCACTTTTATTCGAAGTAGAGAACGTCGCCATCGAGGGCTTCGACGGCGACGCGACGCGCGTCCACTTCCGCCATGGCGGCGAAGCTTGTGAAATCGTATGTGACTATATCGCCGGCTGCGACGGTTTCCACGGAATCTGCCGGCCCTCCGTACCGGCTGGAGCGCTCCGCTTCTACGACAAGACTTTCCCGTTCGGCTGGCTCGGGATTCTGGCCGAAGCCAAACCCGCGTCGCACGAACTGATCTATGTCAATCACGACCGCGGTTTTGCCCTGCTGAGCATGCGATCTCCGGGCATTAGCAGGTTGTATCTCCAATGCCGGCCCGGTGAGAGTTTAGCCGAATGGCCGGACGATCGAATCTGGGCGGAATTGCAGCGCCGCTTCGACACGGGCAGTGGGTTCCACCTGAACGAAGGGCCGATCTTCCAAAAAGGCGTAACGGCGATGCGCGCCTTCGTAACCGAACCGATGCAATACGGACGGCTCTTTCTGGCGGGCGACGCCGCGCACATCGTGCCGCCCACGGGCGCCAAAGGGCTCAACCTGGCCGCGGCCGACGTGCACGTTCTGGCGCGTGCGCTCTCGTGCCGCTATCGCTCCGGCTCCGAGGACCTGCTGCGCCAGTATTCGGAAACCTGTCTGCGTCGTGTGTGGCGGGTGCAGCATTTTTCGTGGTGGATGACTTCGATTCTGCACCGCTTCGAAGATGGCTCCGAATTTGACCGCCGCCGCCAGCTAGCCGAACTCGACCAGGTAACCAGTTCCAGGGCGGCCGCAACGGCCCTCGCCGAGAATTACACCGGCCTTGAATTCGATCTTCCGGGGGAACAGTTGTAACGGCATTCAACAGTGCGGCGGTCACTCCGTTTCCGTATATTTCTTCCACTTATAATCAGTCACTTACCTTCATCCGTCCCGGGAGCCCCAAACCCCGCATGATTCAATGAAATTGGGAGATACAACCCACTTATGGAAGATCAACTTACAGCACTGAAACCGCGCGATCCCCGCGCCCTGAACGCATACCGTCACGGCCTCACAGGCCAGGTCCTCATCCTCACTCCGGAAGATGAGGCGGCCTACAAGGCCCACTGCCACAACCTCCACGAATTCTGGGCCCCCGTCGGAGGCATGGAAGTCGAACTCGTCCAGGAGATCGCAGACGACCGCTGGCGCCTCAAGCACGCCGCCGCCCTCATCAACAACGGCTTCGCTCTCGGCATGACCCGCCCCGATACCATCACCGCGCATCACCCGGAAATCGACGCCGCCTTCGCCCAAACCCGCACCTGGCATGACGACCAAAAAAGCCTCGCCCTCCTCACCCTCTACCAACAGCGCATCAAAAATAAGGAAACCAAAACCACCACCCTCCTCCGCCAGCTGCAGCAGGAGCGCCGCGAAGCCCTGAAGCAAGCCGTAGAAGAAGCCGCCCTCCTGGCCCAACTCGCGGCAAGCAAAGGAGAAACCCTAAACATCGAACGCGATCTCCCGCGCCTCACCAGCTACCCCCAATTTGATTTTTCAAACCCCGAACTCGCCCCCTTAATCCTCCACGCCCAACGCCTCGCCGAAGCGAGAAAGCTCCTCCCCAAGCCCCAAAAGCCCCAAAGGATGGCCGCCTGAAGCCCCAGTCCGCGCGCGTAGCGCGCCGCAAATCCCCGGCCCCCGGCCCCAGGCCCCTGGCCCCCAGGCGCGACGCGCAACTAAACCCCCATCCCCAACCCCCACCCCTAACCCCGCGCGCGAAGCGCGCCCGGCCCCCGCGCGCGAAGCGCGCCGAGTTCGCTGTTGACAAATCAATCACTCCTAACCCAAAATTATAAATTATAGATTTCTTATGATGGTCACTTGGCACGGTGTCTTCCCCGCCATTACCACCCAATTCCGGCACGATCAATCGCTTGATCTCGCCGCCACTTCCAGACATTTGAACGCGATGATTGAAGCCGGCATTCACGGCGTGGTCGCCCTCGGTACTGTCGGCGAGAACACCGCCCTCGAATACCACGAAAAGCTGGAAGTCATCCGCGAACTGAAACAGACCGCCCGAGGCCGCATCCCCGTCCTCACCGGCGTTGCCGAATACACCACCGCCCTCGCCAGCCGTTTTGCCCGCGACGCCGAAAAGGCAGGCGTCGAAGGCCTCATGGTTCTGCCGGCCATGGTCTATAAATCCGATGAGCGCGAGACCCTCACGCATTTCCGCACCATCGCTCAATCCACCGGCTTGCCCATCATGATTTACAACAATCCGGTCTCCTACGGAGTCGATCTCGTCCCCAGAGCTTTTATCGACCTCGCCGGCCAGCCCAATATCGTCGCCATCAAGGAATCCTCCGAAGACGTCCGCCGTATCACCGACCTGCGCAACGCCGTGGGCAACCGCTTTGTCCTCTTCGGCGGTGTGGACGATCTGATCCTGGAAAGCGTCCTGCTCGGCGCCGAAGGCTGGGTTTCCGGCCTCGTCAACGCCTTCCCGCACGAGAACCGCGAGTTGTGGGACCTGGCAACGTCCGGCAACTGGCGCAAGGCGCTCGAACTGTACCGCTGGTACACGCCGTTGCTGCACCTCGATACAAAAGTGAAGCTGGTGCAGTATATTAAACTAGCCATGCAGGAAACCGGGTTGGGCTCGGAATTGACGCGCGCGCCGCGTCTCCCCATTGTGGGCGCCGAACGCGAGGCGGTCCTCGCCGTCATCCGCAACGCCATCGCCACCCGGCCTGCCATCGGCACGGCAGTCGTCCAGTGAATCCAGCCGCCGAAGGTCTCGGGGTCAAACTCGGAGCGCTCTCCCTACAACTGGGCCGCCGCGCGCCCGTTGCCGAACAGATCGCCGAATGCATCCGCAACATGATTGTCGCGGGCGACCTGAAGCCCGGCGAGCGCATCGTCGAATCGCGCATCGCCCGCGATATCGGAGTCGGCCAACCCACCGTGCGCGAGGCCTTGGTGGCCCTCGAGCACCAGGGCCTGGTTGTTCGCAAAGTGAATCAGGGCTGCGTGGTCACTTCGCTGACCCGCACCGAAATCTGCCAGTTGATCCGTGTGCGCGCGGAACTTGAGACTCTCGCCGTGGAACTGGCGGTGGAGACGGCCAGCGACTCCGAAATCGCCGCCCTCCTCAAAGTCACCGAACGAATGAAGGATGCCGCCGCCGTGAGCGATCCGCAGCGCTTCTTCAAGCACGACCTGATGTTCCACCAGACGCTGTGGAACCTCTCCCACAACAGCTTTCTGCCGCGTCTGCTGGAACAGGCCCTCGCGCCGCTGCTGGCGTTTCTGTTTATCCGCAACCTGCGCCGCAATCCCGGTATCGACATGATGGAATCCGCGCTCGCTCACGTCGATATGGTGCAGGCCATCCTCACCCGTGACAAGGCCGCCGCGCGCCGGGTCACGCAGGAAAAGCTCCGCATGTTCGCCGATCAGCACCTCGCGCTGTACGAATGAATCGGCCGGCGGATCTATTTCACCGGCACCGGCCCGCTGGATTGCCGGATCACCAGGTCGGTCCTAACCTCGTAATCGCCGCCCGGGGTCTCGTGGATAAGGCTCCACAGCGATTGGAACGCCAGGCGCCCGATTTCCGCGCGCGGCACCGATACCGTCGTCAGCGCCGGCTGGGTGAACTGCGCAAAATTGATGTTGTCGAAGCCCACCACCGAAAGCGCCGCGGGCACCGGAATCCGCCGGTCAAAGGCATAGTGCAAAGCGCCGATCGCCATCAGGTCGTTGGCCGTCATGATGGCCGTGGCATCGAATCCGCCCAGCACCCGGGAGCATCCGAAATAGCCGCCCTGCACCGTGAAATCGGAGTCGAACACGCGCGTCTCCAAACCGGCCGCGCCGGAGCACTCCAGGAAGTTCGCCTTGCGGCGTTGCGCAAACACGCCGTCCGCCGGGCCGCCGATGAATCCCACCTTCCGGTGTCCCAGCGCCGCCAGGTGGTTTACCGCTTCTTCGATGCCGTGCCGTTGCTCGATGGCGATATTGGCGATGGTCGGACTGGGCGAACCGAAACCCAGGTACGCCGCGAAGATGCCCTTCTTGGCAATGTACTCCTTCAAAGGCGCATCTACCTGCGAAGTGAGAAATGCGATACCGGGCGCCTGCAGGCCAAGTAGTCGCTCCACCAGGCTGCGCGTCCGCTGCGGGTCGTTGTTCCCGTCCATGGCCACGGTTTCCATGCCGTACAGCGCGGCTTCCGTCTGGAAACTCTTGGTGATCTCCGGAAAAAACGGGTTCAGGATATCCGGCACGATCAGGCCGATAATCGAACTGTGTCCCACCGAAAGGCTGCGCGCCGCCGTGTTGGGTTGATACCCCAGTTCCTTGGCCGCCCACAGGACGCGCTGCTCGGTTTCCGGACGGACTTTACGCACGTCATTCAGAACGTACGATACGGTGGCGGCGGAGACTCCGGCTTTTTCGGCGACATCTCGAATCGTGGCCATTTACGCTTCTGCTCGCACAACTGCTGGGCAATCCTGGCGTTTTGCGGCTCCTACAGAGTGCCAGAAGTTACTGCGCCTGTCAAGCCTTACTGCAGAGTTGAGTGAATCGATTAACTTACACACTACGAGACCTTCGTGAATAAGCTAAGTACAATCATAAGCTATGAATGGCTTAACTTGACATCTCCGGCGCCAAAGCATATACTTCGTCTAAATTTAATGATGATAACTGGTCTGCGTACCCTCCTTCTATGTGGCGCTTTGGCGCTCCTTTGCCCGGCTGCGCTGGCGCAACGCGGCGGCCGCGGCGGAGCGGCGCTGCCCCAGAATCTCACCTTCCGCTTCATGGGTCCGGCGGTCGGCAACCGCATCGCCTCGGCCGCCGGCGTCGTGGGCGATCCGAATACTTACTATGCAGGCGCGGCTTCCGGCGGCGTCTGGAAGTCCACCGACAAGGGCGCCACCTGGGCTCCCATCTTCGATGCCATGCCGGTGCAAGCCATCGGCGCGCTGGCCGTCTCCCGCTCCGACCCCAAACAGGTTTGGGCCGGCACCGGCGAAGCCTGGGCCATCCGCGATTCCGACATGATGGGCGATGGCATCTACAAATCCACTGACGCCGGCGCCACGTGGCAGCACATGGGGCTCGACCAGACCGGCCGCATCGGCCGCATCGTCGTGCATCCCACCGACCCGAATGTCGTCTACGCGTGTGCCCTGGGCCGCACCACCGGCCCGCAGCAGGAGCGCGGCGTCTTCAAAACCACCGACGGCGGCCGCACCTGGAACCGCATTCTGTTTGTCGATCCCAATACCGGCTGCTCCGGCCTCAACATAGATTCCAGCGACCCCAACACCCTGTTCGCCGGCATGTGGCAGGTGGAGATGCACACCTACGCCATGTTCAGCGGCGGCCCGTCCAGCGGTATCTATGTCACCCACGATGGCGGCGCGCATTGGAGCCATGTCGAAGGTCACGGCCTGCCGCATTCGCCCGTGGGCAAGATCGATGTCGCGCCCGCTCCTTCCAATTCCCAGCGCGTCTACGCGCTGATTCAGACGGCGGACCAGGGCTCGCTCTGGCGCAGCGACGACGGCGGCCAGAACTGGACCCAGGGAAGCTGGCAGCGCGAGTTGATCGGACGCGCCGGCTATTACATCAAGCTGGCCGTCAACCCCAAAAACCCCGACGAAGTATTCGTGGCCAACAGCAGCTTCTGGCGTCTCTGCCGATGGCGGCAAGACGTTCCGCACCCTCCCCTGGGGCGGCGACACGCATGATATCTGGATCGATCCCACCGACCCCAACCGCATCGTCATGACCCACGACGGCGGCATGTACATGACCACCGATCATGGACAGACCTCCCGCCGCGTGACCCTGCCCATCGGGCAGATGTACCATGTGGCCGTCGATAACGACGTGCCGTATCAGCATCTACGGCAACATGCAGGACGATGGCACCATGCGCGGTCTCAGCACCGTGCAGGAAGCGGGCGCCAACGTGCCCGGACAGGCGCCGGCAGGAGGACGGCGGTGGGCGTGGCGGAGGGCGCGGCGGATTTGGCGGCGGCGGAGTCGGCACATGGGAGCATGGCCTGGGCGGCTGCGAATCGGGCTTCACGCTGCCCGACCTCACCAACACCGATATCGTCTGGGCCTCCTGTTATGGCAACGAAGTCACGCGCTATGACGCCAAAACGCACATTGCCCGCTCCATCAGCCCGTGGCTGCACATCCTGGATTCGGAACCCAACAAGGCCAAATACCGCTGCCACTGGACGCCGCCCCTGGCTGTCGATCCCTTCGACCACAACGCCGTCTACTACGGCTGCCAGGTTGTGTTCCGCACTACCAGCGGCGGCCAGAGCTGGTCGGTGATCAGCGAGGATCTTTCCACGCGCGATCCGAAATACGTGGTCTCTTCCGGCGGCATCGTAGGCGACAACCTGGGCCAGTTCTACGGCGAAGTAGTGTTCGCCATCGCGCCTTCGGAGATCCAGCGCGGTCTGGTCTGGGCCGGCACCAACGACGGCAAAGTGTGGTACACCCGCGATTCTCTTTCCGCTTCCCCGCATTGGACCGATGTCACGAAGAACATCACCGGACTGCCGCCCATGTCGGTCATTTCCAAGATCGAGCCCTCGCATTTCGACCCCGGCACGGCCTACCTCTGCGCCGACCTGCACCTGGCGGATAATCGGGATCCCTGGATCTATAAGACGACCGATTTCGGCAAGTCGTGGACCAAAATCACCGGCAATCTGCCCACCGGACATCCGCTCGATTACGCCCGCGTCGTCGCCGAAAACCCCAACCGCAAGGGCATGCTTTTCGCCGGCACCGGCAACAGCCTGTTCTATTCCATGGACGACGGCCAGAACTGGCAGCCGTTGCAGGAAGGGCTGCCCCACGCGCCGGTGAGCTGGGTTGTGGTGCAGAAGCAGGCGCACGATGTGGTGGTGGCCACGTATGGACGCGGCTTCTACATCATGCACGACATCACCCCGCTGGAGCAGGGCGTGATGGAGCCTTCCTTCACCGGCGCGGTCGCGCTGGTGGCGCCGCGCACCGTATTCCGCGAAACGCGCGGCGCCGCCGCGGAGATCAGCTTTAAGCTGGCGGCGGCTCCCAAGGCCCCGGTGGAGTTCGAGGTGCTCGATGCCAAGGGTGCCCTGGTCGACAAACTCCCCCGGGTGACCGGTCACGCCGGGCTGAATCGCATTGCCGCCGAAATCCGCTATGGGCCTCCGCACCTGGTAGCGCTGCGCACCACGCCCCCGGAGAATCCGCACATCTGGGAGGAGCCGCGATTCCAGGGGCAGGAAACACGCCCCGTCACGCATTGGGGCATCGCGCAGGCGGAAGTCGGACCCATCGCCGCGCCCGGCGAATACACTCTCCGGATGACTGTGGATGGCCAGACGCTCACCAAGCCCTTGCGCATCGCCGTGCCTCCGGGCTCGCACGGAACCGAAGCCGATCAACAGGCCGCCGTCAAGCTGCAGCTCAAAGTGCGCGACGATATCAGCACCGTCTCGGACATGACCAATCAACTGGAATGGATGCGGCGGCAACTGGAAGATGAGAAGAAGGCCGATCAGGGCAAGGAAGCGCTTGTGAAAGCCATGGCGGAAATGGATAAGAAGCTTAAGGACGTCGAGCTGAAGCTGATTACCGAATCCGATATGATGAGCGACGATAAATATTACCCTGAACAGTATCAGCTTTATATGAATCTGATCTGGCTGAATGGAGAGATCGGCTCCGGCGCGGGCGATGTGGCCGGCACGGGCGATTACGGCCCGACGGAAACCGATACGGCACTGGTTCTGGACCTGGAGCGCCAACTCCAGACCGTGAAGACGCAGTACAGCAGCGTGATGGAAAAGGATGTACCGGCTTACAACCGCTCCGTCTCTCCCGGTGGCGTGGCGCCGCTGAAGACCACCGGCGCGCCGCCCGCTCCAGTCAGGGCGGGACGCGGCGGAAATCAATAAGGCAGAAGCATCAGGCAGGAGATCGCATGAATTTCGGAACTCGCACACGACTCGCGTTTTTAATTTCGCTGGCCGTCGCTCCCGGGCTGTGGGCCCAGGGAACGCTGGCGGACTACCAACGGGCGCAAGGTTTGCAACGCAAGGCTCGCGGGCTGGTGGTAGACTCGCCGGGCACCGCCGAGTGGATCGGCGAATCCGAGCATTTCTGGTATCCGCGGACGGTCAAGGGCGGAACGGAATTCCTGCTGGTGGATGCCGCGGCGGGCACGAAGAAACCGGCGTTCGACCACGACAAACTGGCGGCCGCGATCTCCGCCGCTAGCCGGACACAAGTATACGGGACTGACTCTGCCCTTTGCGCCGCAAGCAGGCCGGGGCGGCGGAGGCCGGGCCGCGGCGGGCGCTCCGCAAAACCGCGCCGCTGACCTTCGCCGATGACGAGCAGTCCATCTCAGTTCGGCACGGGCGGCTCCATGTACAAATGCAGCCTCACCGACTACACCTGCAACAAGGGCGGCGCCATTCCGCAAAACGCCGGCCGCGGCGCACGCGGTGGCGCGCCCGAAGAGGATCCTGCGCCCGCATACCTCTCCGAGGAAGGCGGCGATCCAACCGATGGACTCGAATACCAGCCCTTCCCGCAGCAGGGCGGCGGGCGGCGGCGCGTTCGGCCGCGGGCAATCCGGCTGCGCCCAGCGCACCCCGGCGCAACCAGCGGCGCAGGGCGGCGGACGCGGCGGGCGTGGCGGACGTGGTGCTGCCGCGACCGCGGAGACGCCCGACGCTGCCGCTCCTTCGATGGCAAGTGGGAAGCCCTCATCGAGAACTACAACGTCTTCCTGCGCGCCGTGGGATCGAGCGAGCCCGCTACGCCGCTGAGCTTCGACGGCTCCGAAGGCAACTACTACACGCTGCGCTCCGTCGCCTGGTCGCCCGATTCCAAGAAGCTGGCGGCCTATCACACGCGTCCCGGCTACGACCGGCAGGTGCACTACATCGAATCGTCGCCCGCCGACCAGATTCAGCCCAAACACTACCAGGACCGCATCGTGGCATGTACCGCAAGCCCGGCGACGCGCTCGACATCGCCTATCCCGGCGCTGTTCGACGTGGCGACGAAGAAGGAAATCGAAATCGACCACGCGCTGTTTCCCAACCCGTACGACATCACCGCGCCGGTCTGGTGGAAGGACAGCCGCGGCTTCACCTTCGAATACAACCAGCGCGGCCACCAGGTCTATCGCGTGATCGAAGTGGACGCCCAAACCGGCAAGACGCGCACGCTGATCGACGAGCAGAGCAAGACCTTCATCTATTACAACCAGCTTGGGCCGGGACTCTCCGGCGGGCCGCCGCTACCGCCACGATCTGGCAACGACGGCAAGGAGATCATCTGGGCTTCCGAACGCGACGGCTGGGAGCACCTGTATCTTTACGACGGCATCACCGGCAAGGTGAAGAACCAGATCACCAAGGGCGACTGGCTGGTGCGCAACGTCGATTACGTGGATGACGACAAGCGCCAGATCTGGTTCGAAGCCGGCGGCATGATTCCCGGCCAGGACCCGTACTTCACGCAGTATTGCCGCATCAATTTCGACGGCACCGGCCTGACCAAGCTCACCGATGCCGACGGCACGCACACCGTGACCTTCTCGCCGGACCGCAAATATTACGTGGATACCTGGCAGCGCGTGGATCTGCCGCCGCAGCTGCAGCTTCGCCGCACCGAAGACCAGAAGGTGGTCATGGACCTGGATAAGGGCGACGCTTCGGCGCTGCTGGCCGCCGGGCTTCCGTTTCCCCGAGGTGTTCGTCGCCAAGGGCCGCGACGGCAAGACCGATATCTGGGGCATCATCATCCGGCCGATGCAACTTCGATCCCGTCGAAGAAGTATCCGGTGATCGAGAACATCTACGCCGGGCCGCAGGGCTCCTTCGTTCCCAAGACCTTCAGCGCGGTTTCCGCCGACCAGGCGCTGGCCGAGCTTGGATTCATCGTGGTGCACATCGATGGCATGGGCACCAGCAACCGCTCGAAGGCCTTCCACGATGTGGCCTGGAAGAACCTGGGCGACGCCGGATTCCCCGACCGCATCCTGTGGCACAAGGCCGCGGCCGCCAAATATCCGTGGTACGACATCAGCCGCGTGGGCATTTTCGGAACCTCGGCGGGCGGCCAGAATTCGCTGGGCGGCGTGCTGTTCCATCCCGAGTTTTACAAGGTGGTCGTGACCAACAGCGGCTGCCACGACAATCGCATGGACAAGATCTGGTGGAACGAGCAGTGGATGGGCTGGCCGCTGGGCCCGCAGTATGCCGCGTCTTCGAACGTGGACAACGCCTACCGCCTGCAAGGCAAGGCGCTGATCATCGTGGGCGAGATGGATACCAACGTCGATCCGGCTTCGTCGCTGCAGGTGGTGAATGCGCTGGTCAAGGCCCACAAGCATTTCGACATGCTGTACATTCCCGGGCAGGATCACGGCGTTGGTATCCTGGCCAGCGAGCACTATCGCGACGATTACTTCGTGCACAATCTGCTGGGTGTCGAGCCGCCGGATTGGAATAAGGTGTCGCTCCCGGCGGAACCGCCAGCCACCACCAATGGCGGAGGAGAATGATCAAGACCGAAGAGGGATTCGTCCGCGCCCTGAATCTCTTCGACGCCACCATGGTGGTGGTCGGAGTGATGATCGGCTCCGGTATTTTCATCGTCACGGCGGACATGTCCCGCCTGATCAATAGTCCCGGCTGGATGCTCATGGCGTGGGTGCTTACCGGCGCGCTCACCCTGACCGCCGCGATTTCTTATGGGGAACTCGCCTCCATGCTGCCGCACGCCGGCGGCATGTACGTGTTTCTTCGCGAAGCATTCTCGCCGCTGTGGGGATTCCTGTACGGCTGGACCTTCTTCACGGTCATTCAGACCGGCACCATCGCCGCCGTGGCGGTGGCCTTCGCGAGATTTCTCTCGATCATTTTTCCGCCGGTCTCCGAGAGCCGCTATCTGATCGCGCCGGTACACATCTCCTCGGGCTATGCGGTCTCGCTTTCCACCGCGCAGCTTGTGGCCATCGGGGTAATCGCACTGCTCACCTGGACCAACACGCGCGGCCTGGAATACGGCAAGATCGTGCAGAACCTGTTCAGCAGCGCCAAGACCCTGGCCCTGGCGGCGTTGATCGTCGCCGGAATTTTTATCGGCTGGAATTCCACGGCCATCCACGCCAACTTCCACAACATGTTTTCGCTGGGTACTTTCGATCCCTCGCTGGGCGTGGCGGCGGGCAGCGGCTTCGGGCTCTTCGTGGCCATCTGCGTGGCGCAGACCGGGTCGCTCTTCTCGGCCGACTCCTGGCACGACGTGACCATCGTCGCCGGGGAAGTGCGCAATCCGCGGCGCAATCTGCCGCTGGCCATGACTCTTGGCGTGACCATTGTGATCGTGCTGTATCTTCTGGCGAACATCGCTTACCTGGTGGTGCTGCCGCTTCCGGCCATCCAACACGCGCCCGCCGACCGCGTAGCTACCGCGATGCTACAGGCCATCTTTCCCGGCTACGGTCCGGTGCTGATGGCGGTGGCGATCATGATCTCGACCTTCGGCTGCGTGAACAGCCTGGTGCTCGCCGGCGCGCGCGCTTACTACGCCATGGCCAAGGACGGCCTGTTCTTTCGCCAGGCGGGCATGTTAAATCGGGCGCACGTGCCCGGGTGGTCGCTGGTGGTTCAGGGAATCTGGGCCGCCGCCCTGGTTCTGCCTCGCACCTATGACAGCGCCACCGGACAATACGGCAACCTCTATAGCAACCTGCTGGAATACGTCATTTCGGCCGCGCTGCTCTTCTATATTCTCACCATCGCGGGTGTGTTCCGGCTGCGCCGCACGCGACCCGATGCGGAACGGCCCTATAAAGTGATTGGCTATCCCGTGGTTCCGGCGCTCTACATCGCCGGCGCATCCGCGGTGCTGGTCACACTGTTCGCGTATCGTCCTTCGACCACCTGGCCGGGCCTGGTGATTGTGCTCCTGGGAACAGCAGTCTACGCCGTGATCCGCAAGAAATGAAGCGACGCGAATCTCGTGACCCCACTCAGCGATCCGGCCAAACGGAGGACTAATTATCGATGGTCGCTTCGATAATCTCCAGCCTGCGGACAGGCTTCTCGCCTTCTACTTCTTCTTTCTCAAACGCGTCCAGCACCTCCATGCCGCTGACCACGCGCCCGAAGGCGCTGTACTTGCCGTCGAGGTGGGGGGCGGGTCCGAGCATCAGAAAGAAGCTGGTAGTGGCGGAATTCGGATCGTCGGTGCGGGCCATGGAAACAATGCCGCGAACGTGTTTGACATCGTCGCGGAATTCGCCTTTGAGCGGGCGCACCCAGCGGTCGGCGGGATGAGTCGGCCCGCTGGCGCGGGTATCGGGCATGCCGCCCTGCACCACGAAGCCTTTGATCAGGCGATGGAAGGCGGTGCCGTTGTACCAGCCCGTGGAGACCAGTTTCAGAAAGTTGCGCACGTGATTGGGCGCCCAGTCGGGCTCCATTTTGATTTTGATCGTGCCCAGCGTGGTCTTGAGCGTCACGGTCTTGCGCATCTCATCGACGGTGGCGTTGAGGAACGGCTCCACCTTCTTCTTTTCGATGGTCACCTTGAGAATGCGCACCGGCTTTTCGGTCATGCCGTCGCTGCCGGTAGGCACCTGCGAGATGCGCTCGACCACGTCGATTCCCTCGGTGACGCGCCCGAAGGCGGAGAACTGGCCGTCGAGCGCGGGCTGCGGAAACAGGCAGACGAAGAACTGCGCGCCATCGCTATCGGGCTTGTCGGGAATGCGCACGGTGGAGACGACTCCGCGTTCGTGTTTGAGGTCGCTGGTTTCGCCGGCCAGCAGATTGAGACCGCCGGAGCCCCACAGATTGCGGGCGGTTTTGGGGTTCTTCAACAGCGGATCGCCGCCCTGAATGATGCCATTGGCGACCACGCGGAAGAAAGCGCTGCCATCGTAGTACCCCTGGCGTGCCAGGGTAAGAAATTGCTCGACGTGCTTAGGCGCTTTGTCCGGGGCAAACTCAAAGCGAAAAGTGCCGAGATCGGTAGCGACGACCGCCTCCAGGTCCGCCGGCGGAGCGGAAGGCTGGCACCCGGCGACGAGAGGGAGCAGGAGCGGAGCAATCCAGAAAACACGCATTTCAGACTATGGTAACCCTTGATTCCGGTTGCGCGCTGTGATACGAACGGCACGGAGGCTATTCCATGTTCCTCACCTCGAAGCGGACCCTCGTGCTATGCGCCGCGCTATCGGCGTTTTTTCTCTTTATGTCCTGTTCTTCCGGGCCGGCGGCGCCGGAGAAGGGAACGCCGGCGTTCTACTGGCAAGCTGCCAGGGAAACCTACGCGGCGGGCGACTACGCCAAGACCCTGGAAGACCTGGACAACCTGGTGGCCACCGACAACGAATTCACGGCGCGCGCGCTGCCGTGGTCGCTGGTGCTGACGTCGGGATTAGCGTCCGGCTATATGGAACTGGCCGACAATTATGCGATCGGAGCGCGGGTCAACAAGAGCGATCCGTCGGCGTTCCGGCGCGTGGTCTCGAATTCGCGCGGGTCGGCGAATCGCCTGGCTTTGCAGTTCGCGGACAACTTCGGCAAGCTCGATAAGTTGAAGGATAGTAACATCACGCTGGCGTTTGCGTTTCCGAAAGGCAGCGGCGGGCAGGTGACGCAATTCGTAAAGGTGACCAGTGGGATGATTCTGCCGGCGGCAGAAGCCGATATGGCGCAGCAGCGGTCCCTGGAACGCGGAGTGGTGCTGGCGACGTGCCGCGCGGCGGGCGCGCCTGACGATGCCGCCAAGACCGCCGAGATTATGAAGACCGGCGTCACCCAGATTCCACGGGACACCTTTATGATGGCGATGACCCAGAGTCTGTACGAAGAATCGCAGCTCTACACGGCCACCAAACTGGACGAGCCGCAGAAGATGCAGATTCTGTGCCAGCGGGCGCAGGCGGCCATCAAGGGACTGCCGGAGTCGAAAGAAACCAAGGAATTGTCCGTCAAGATCGAAAAGGCAATGAAGAAAAAGACCTGATCGTTTTTAGATAATCTGCTCCATCAGGGTGACCAGGTAATCCTGGTCGAAAGCGCCGGAGCGATATGTGCGGGCGTCGAAGAACCGCCACATGTTGCCGCCCTTTTCGAGCGTGTAGAAGATCAGTTGCTCCTCGATGAGGTTCTTGTCGAGGAGTTTCTGGTTGAAGGCGCGGACAAAACCCTCCAGGGTGTATGGAACGCGAAAATCTTCGGTGGAGGAGAGGTCTTCGGTGACGTTGTACTCCACCTGCAAAATCCGGCCGCGGACGTTGATTTGGATCAGATTGGGGGCGTGGTCGCGGAATATGGCCGTCGAAAACTCGGAGGGGTCCAGGCTGACACTCCCCTGCGACAGCAAACTATTCACCGCGCTGACAAAACCGGCACAGATGGAGTGCAACTCGGCGGCGGCGGCCCGGCGCAACGCAGTCATATCCCGCGCGTAGCGCATGAGGATCTCATCCTTCTCATTGAGGGCATCGATGCTTTGGGCCAGCCGTTTGAGACGATTTTGCGCAGATTGCCCCCGGTTATCGGCCAAATGTAAACTCCTTTACACCGAAGGATAGCGCGGAATTCAGCGGCGGCGGCGCCATTCGAGCAACTCGTCGGGCCTGATCAGGTCCACGAGGTCCAGGTTCAACTGGCGCAGAATGACATCTGCCGTGGCGGTGGAAAGTGTCCGTTTCCCTTTCAAAACATTATGGATATGAGGTTGGGAGACAAGTGTGGTACGGGCCAGGCTGCGCTCGGTAATCTCGCCGCTCCGCACTTGCTCTCTGAGATAGTGCACCAACCGCCGGTGTAGCTCAGCAAAGTTCATTTATTCCTTTAGGGCTATTTCTAATGGAAATAGGGGGGTACTGAATTCGCCTAAGACACAAATTGAATCTCCATCGAATTTAATTTTATTGCTGTATCAAATCGTACAGTCCAAGTATTTGTAAAAAAAGGCCCTTGGAACCAATTATTACGTACCGGTACTAATAAACCACTTAGTACACGCACTTTGAATTGCTTGACGATTCTCATATCAGAGCTAAATTGAGATCAGCTTTGTAACCTAATAGGTGCAGCTTCTCTTTAAATGGCTGTGCCAGAAGGACATTCTCTGATGCAGTGGAATCGATCGAACGCAATTGGGCTGTCCAAGGCCACCTGCAAGGCGTGCAGTGGTTTGGGACTGCATGCGGGCCGCGGCGAGACGCAAAAGCCGTGCAATTGCGTATTTCGAGGTGCTTTTCGGGCGTGCTGGAACCGTTTTCGTGAGTGCGTGGCACTCGGAAGCTACGGCAGCTCGGTCTCTTTAGAGTTGTGTAACGGCAAAGACGGCCGTCGCCGATACTCGAGGAAACGCGAGGAATTCATGGCAGATTTCTGCCTGGTCACTCGACGAACGCTGGACGAGGCCGAATACCGGCTCTTCCGCTTCCATTTCTTTCTCGGCGCAGATTGGAATCTCTGCTGCCGGCGTTTGAATATCGATCGCGGCACCTTTTTTCATCAGGTATACCGAATTGAACAGAAACTGGGCCGGACTTTCACCGAACTCGAGCCCTTTCCTTTGTTCCCGGTGGACGAATACTTCCTGCGCCCGCACGCCGGGGTGGCCGTAAAGGCCTCGACGCCCCCGACGCCTCCGCGGGGACCGGCAGTGGCAGCGCCTGGTGGCTTAGTCCTTCCACGCCAGACATGCGCCTCCGGCTCGGGGTCCGCGGAGCCGGAGGCGCTTGGAAATCTCCTTCACCCTCTACAATAGGTAGGCCGGAAGTTCCCAATGGACAATCTGACTCACACGGCGGTCGGCCTGTTTCTGAGCCGCGCGGGACTGAATCGCTGGACCCCTTTGGCCACGCCGATTCTGCTGCTCGCGGCCAATGCCCCGGATATCGACATCGTGACGCTCGCCGGAGGCCCACTCACCTATTTGCATTATCACCGCCATCTGACGCACTCGTTGATTGCCATGCCGGTGCTGGCGGCTTTGGCCGTTTTACTGGTCCGGCTGGCGTGGCGCAAACCGATTCGCTGGTTCGGCGCATGGGCCGCGGCGCTGATCGGGGTGGCCTCGCATCTGCTGCTGGATCTGACCAATATGTACGGCATCCGGCTGCTGCTGCCGTTCTCGGGGGCGTGGCAGCGGCTGGATTTGAATAGCGTGATTGACCTTTGGATCTGGGCCGCGTTGCTGCTGGGCATCGCCGGACCGTTTGTTTCGCGGCTGGTGGGCGGCGAGATCACTTCCGGTACTCTGCGCGACAGGCATCCGGGCCGCGGCGGAGCGATCTTCGCCCTGGCTTTCGTGCTGCTGTACGACTGCGGCAGGGTGGTGCTACATACGCGGGCGGTGGCCACACTGGAGTCGCGGATTTATCAGGGACACCCGCCCGAGCGCGTGGCGGCCCTGCCCGACGAAGTCAACCCGTTGCACTGGAGGGGCCTGGTGGAGACGGCCGATTTTTACGCCGTGGACGATGTGAACCTGGCGGGCGATTTCGATCCGACCGAGGCCACCATTGTACCCAAGCCCGATCCGGACCCGGCGCTGGACGCCGCCCGCCGCACCCACACCTTCCAGGAGTTTCTCCGGTTCTGCCAGTATCCGCTTTTTCGGGTTACGGCAGTTCCGGAGCCGGAGGGAGCCAAGCAGGTCAGCCTGGTGGACATGCGATTCCGCAGCTTCGAGGCCGATGCAACCGTGGGGGAGCAGCTTCGCGTGTTGAGTCAATCCTTCCAGTTTGGTCCTATCCGGCCCAGGTAGGGTCTTTTACCGGCGCTGCCTAAGGCCCGCTGCCGATACCATTCGCTGCCTGCGGTTGTCACAATCGAAGCGTGCAGTTACGCGACAGCAATGCGGTGCTGGACCGGGAGCAACTCCGGGATGTCACCATGGACGACGAGGTACTGATGCGCGAGATTCTTTCGGCATTGATCGACGACACCTCCAGGCAGATCCAGTTGTTGGACCAGGCGATTCAGGAACAGAATCCGCAGAAGTGCGCCCGCCTGGCGCATTATTCGAAGGGCGCCTGTGCCAACGTGGGAGCCAACAGGGCCGCCGCGCTGCTCAAACAGATCGAACTGGATGCGGCCGCGAGCGAATTCGGCGAATGCGGCACATCGCTGGGGGCACTGGCGCGGGAAGTGGATCTGCTGCGAGCCGAAGTGGTCAACCAGCCTTGAGCAGCCGCTGCACGCCGTCGGCGCACAACACGGCAGCATGTTTGGAAGCGGCGGGCAGACCGCCCACGGCTTCGTCCACCAGGGCCGCCTGAAATCCGGCGAGTTCCGTCCGCGACTTCCCCAGCATCCATTCGGTCAACGCGGAGCCAGCGGCGATGGACGCCGTACAGCCTCGAACTTTGTAACGCACCTCGGCCACGATATCGCTCTCGAAGCGGGCCGAAAGTCGCAGAATGTCTCCACAAGCCGGATTGCTCACTTCGACGGTCACCGCCGGCGCGGGCAAGTCGCCCACGTTGCGCGGGTTCTGAAAATGTTCGAGCAGGCGTGGCGGATACATCCTATGCTCCAATGTTGACATGGTTCAGGTGGTGGCGGCGATCATCGAACGGGAGGGGCGGATTCTGATTTGCCGCCGTACCCGGGAACAGTCCCACGCTCTGAAGTGGGAATTTCCGGGAGGTAAGGTGGAGCCCGGCGAATCGCCGGAGCAGGCCCTGGCCCGCGAACTGGAAGAGGAACTGGGACTGCGCCAAGCCGCCGGGACGGAGATCACGCGCTATGAATACTGCTACCCGTCGAAGCCGGCGATCCTGCTGATTTTTTTCCGCGTGATCGCGTTTCAGGGTGAACCGGCCAACCGGATCTTCCACGAAATGCGCTGGGAAGCGCCGGAGCGGCTGGCCGATTTCGACTTTGTGGAAGGCGACTTACGGTTTATCCGGGAACTGGCTGGCTATACTGGTTTCCATGCCCCCAGCGATCAAACTGGTAGAACCGGAACAGAATGAATTTCTGGCGAGCCTGGAAGCCCGGGCCAAAACCGCCAATCCGTTTTTCCGCGCCATGGCCAACCGGCCCGACGTGCTGAAGAACTTCGTACCTCTTTACGGCGCCATCGTGGGACCGGGATCGGTGGAGCGCCGGACCAAGGAACTGATCTATCTGGCCTGTTCCTTTGCCAATGAATGCGCCTATTGCACTCACGCCCACCTGGCCAGCGCCAAGAAGGCCGGCGTGACCGAAGAAGAGATTCAGGCGCTGAGGACGGAACAGGACCAGTTCTTCCCGGAGGCCGAGCGCGCCGTGATCCTGTACGCCCGGGAACTGACCCAGACAGCGGATGCCGACGAATCGCGCGCCGGAGTGCTGCAGCACTTCAATAGCGAGCAGGTCACCGAAATGACCCTGGTGGCGTGCATGGCGAATTTCACCAATCGATTTAATAACGGGCTACAGATTTTTCCAGAGGGGTAGGCGATTGGAACGAGATTGGATTCATCGCGGAGACGCGGAGGACGCGGAGGAAGACGCGGAGAAAACCAAGGCCGAGAATCTTCCCCTCCGCGCTTTCTCCGCGGCTCCGCGCCTCCGCGATGAGTTTTGACATGCCTGTTCTGAGCGGCATTCATCCGGTGGCGGAGGCGTTGCGGGCGCGGCATCGCTTGGAGCGGGTTTTGATTGCGCAGGGTGCGGGTGGCACTCGATTGCAGGAGATCATCGATCTGGCGCGGCAGGCGGCGGTTCCGGTGCGATTCGAGCCGCGCGCTTCGCTCGACCGGCTGGCCGGCACGGCGGCGCACCAGGGTGTGGTGGCCCTGGGCGCGGCGAAGAAGTACGCCGGGATGGAGGCCGCCTCGTCCTCGCGCCTGGTGGTGGTGCTGGATGGCGTGGAAGATCCGCACAACCTGGGCGCGATTGTCGCGCACCGCCCACGCCGCCGGAGCGGGCGCCCTGATCATTCCGGAACGGCGCGCGGCGGGCGTTACCGATGTGGTGGCCAAGGCCGCCGCCGGGGCGCTGGAGCACCTGCCCATCATGCGCGTCACCAACATCAACCGCACTCTGGAAGAGCTGAAGAGAGAGGGCTTCTGGATCTACGGCCTGGATGAGCGCGGCACCGAACTGTACACCAAGGCCGAATACGCCACGCCCACCGCCTTCGTTCTGGGCGGCGAAGGCAAGGGCCTGCACGAACAGGTGCGCAAGCATTGCGACTTGCTGGTGCGCATTCCCATGGCGGGCGAGATTTCTTCGCTCAATGTCTCGGTGGCAGCGGGCGTGGTGCTGTTTGAATGTCTGCGGCGTCAATGAGTCGTCATAGTAGAATCAGTTGTATGCGTCGCACATGCGCTCTTCTGGTGATGGCGGCTGCCCTACCGGTCTGGTCCGCGCAACCAGTGCGTGGCACGGCACGGCATGGTGGTTACGCGGGAAACTCATGCTACTGAAGCGGGCCTGAAGATTCTGGAGTCGGGCGGGAATGCCGTGGATGCCGCGGTAGCGGTGGGCTTCGCGCTGGCGGTGACCTATTCTTACGCCGGCAACATCGGCGGCGGCGGATTCATGCTGGTGCGCATGGCCGACGGCCGCACCACCTTTATCGATTTTCGCGAGCGCGCGCCGCTAGCGGCGTCGCGCAACATGTACCTGGACGCCGACGGCAAAGCCACGCAGGACAGCATGGTGGGCTATCGCGCGTCGGGCGTTCCGGGAACCGTGCGCGGCATGGAGTACGCGTCGCAAGAAGTTCGGCGAAGAAGCCTGGGCGGAACTGGTGCGGCCCGGCGGTGGACCTGGCGTCGAAAGGCTTCGCGCTTTCCTATGCCGCAGGCCAACAGCCTGCAAGAATGCGGCGCCGCGCGCTCGGCCAGTTCCCGGAATCGAAGCGCATCTTTCTGCGCGGACGGCAAATTTTACGAACCGGGCGACACGTTCGTGCAGCCCGACCTGGGCCGCACGCTGGAGCGCATCGCCCGCCTGGGCGCCAACGATTTCTACGAAGGCGAGACGGCCCGTCTGCTCGCCAAGGACATGCAGGAGCATGGCGGCCTGATCACCCTGCAGGACCTGAAGGAGTATGCCGCCATCGAGCGCAAACCGCTCACGGGCAAATATCGAGGGCTACGACATCATCACTTCGCCGCCGCCCAGTTCCGGCGGCGTCGGCATTCTGCAGATGCTCGGCGTGCTGGAAGGCACGGGTTACGAAAAAGGCGGCGCGGGATCGGCCAGCGTGGTCCACTACATGACGGAAGCCATGCGCCGCTACTTCGCCGACCGCGCCGTGCATCTGGGCGATCCGGATTTCGTGAAGGTGCCGCTCAGCTCCCTGCTGGACCCCGGCTTACATCGGCAAGCTGCGCGCGTCCATCGATCCGGAACGCGCCACGCCGTCGTCGGAGGTGCACGCGGCGGTGCTCACCGGGCACGAATCCGAACGAGACCACGCATTACACGGTGGCCGACGCCGAGGGCAACATCGCGACGGTAACGTACACCCTGAACGGCGGCTACGGCAGCAAAGTGACGGCCACCGGCCTGGGCTTTCTGTTGAACAATGAGATGGACGATTTCGCAGCGCAACCCGGGCCACGCCAATATGTTCGGCCTGATTCAGGGCGAAGCCGAACGCCATTCAGCCGCGCAAGACGCCGCTCTCTTCGATGGTCCCGACGATCGTGATGAAGGACGGCAAGCCGTTCCTGGCGCTGGGCTCGCCGGGTGGTCCCGACCATCATCAATACCGTGCTGGAAGTGATGGTGAACGTGCTCGATTTCGGCATGAATGTGCAGGATGCGGTGGATTGGCCGCGCTTCCATCACCAGTGGATGCCGGACAGCTTGAGTATGGAGCGCGGCTATTCGCCCGGATACGGTGGCGATTGCTCGAAAAGCGCGGCTATACTGTCCGGCGGGTGGCGGCGCAGGGCGACTGCGACGCGATCCTATTCGAGAACGGATGGCTGGACGGCGCCGCAGACCCGCGCAGCGGCGGCACGGCCAAAGGATACTGAACTCCAAATGAATCATTTTCTGTCGACGCACCTGTTCGTCAACCATCGTCTGACGGTTGCGTTGCTCAGCAGGATTCAACAGGCGGGTATCCCGGCAGTGGAGATCTTCTGCGCCCGCCAGCACCTGGACTATCGGGACAAAGCGCAGATCACCGAACTGGGCCACTGGTTCCGCGATTCCGGATTGAAGCTTCATTCGCTGCATTCGCCGATGTACAACGATGAGATCTGGGGCCGCTCCGGGCCGCACGCGGTGGTCACTATCACCGAGCCGGTGAAGAGCAAGCGGCTGCCCATGGTGGAAGAGATCAAGCGCGCCCTCGAGATCGCCGAAGTGATCCCGTTCCGGTACCTGGTACAGCACATCGGCGTGAGCGGCGAAGAGTATCGACATGTACAAGGTGGACGCGGCATTCAGCGCGCTGGAAGAGTTGAGCCTGTTCGCGCGCACGCGCGGCGTGGAGGTGCTGCTGGAGAATATACCCAACGAGCTTTCCAGCGCCGAGCGGCTGCTGCACTTCGAGGAACTCACGCACGTGGGACTGAATTATTGCCTGCGATACCGGCCACGCCAACATGAAGGAAGGGGTGGAGGCGGCGTTCGAGCTGATGAAGAATCGAATCCGCTCGACCCACGTTCACGACAACAACGGCAAGGACGACGTGCACCTTTTCCCGCTGTATCAGCGAAGGCGGCACGATGGATTGGAAAGCTGCCATGGGACTGCTGCGGAGCCGCGAGGATCGCAATATCCGCTGCTGCTGGAGCTGAAGGAAAAGCCGGACATCGCGAATCCCCTGGAGGCAGTCCTGGAGGTATTCGACAAGCTGGAAGGCCAGTGAAATTCTTCATCGCGGAGGCGCGGAGACGCGGAGGAAGACGCGGAGAAAACAAGGTTCTTTTTCCTCCGCGTCTTCCTCCGTGCCTCCGTGTCTCCGCGGTATGTTTCGATTTTCAAACTCTATGATTCCCCGAATTACCATTGCCGAAGCCGGTCAGCACGTGGGCGAGACCGTGCGAGATCGCCGGCTGGCTATACAACTTGCGCCGCTCCGGCAAGATCGCGTTCCCGATTGTGCGCGACGGCTACGGCCTGATGCAGTGCGTGGCCGTGAAGAGCGCGCTGCCCGAAGAGCTCTTCGAGACCATCAAGAATCTGACGCAGGAATCGCTCCATCATCGTCACCGGCAAGATCCGCGCCGAACAGCGCGCGCCCGGCGGCTTCGAAATGGACGTGGAGAGCGCTGGAGGTGGTGCAGCGCGTTCCGGAAACGCGACCCGTACCCGATCACGCCCAAGGATCACGGCATCGATTTCCTGATGGATCATCGCCACCTGTGGCTGCGCAGCCAGCGGCAGCACGCCATCATCCGGCGTGCGCCACGAGATGATCAAGGCGGTGCGCGATTATTTCGATTCGCACGGCTTCACGCTGGTGGATACGCCGATCTTCACGCCCGGCCGCCTGCGAAGGCACCACCACGCTGTTCGAGGTGGATTACTTCGAAGATGAAAAAGCGTTATCTGACGCAATCCGGCCAGCTTTACAACGAAGCCACCGCCATGGCGTTCGGCAAGACGTATTGCTTCGGCCCGACGTTCCGCGCCGAAAAATCCAAGACGCGCCGCCATCTGACCGAATTCTGGATGGTGGAGCCGGAGATGGCCTACGCCACGCTGGAAGACGTCAAACGCGTGGCCGAAGAGCTGATCGTCTTCATCGTGGGCCGCGTGCTGGAGAACCGCCGCGAGGAGCTGAAGCGCCTGGAGCGCGATGTCACCAAGCTGGAAGCGATCCAGGCGCCCTTCCCCCGCATGAGTTACGACGATGCGGTGAAGATCCTGCAGGCCAAGGGCAGCGAGATTCAATGGGGCGGCGATTTCGGCGGCACCGACGAGACGCTGCTCACCGAAGACCAGCACGCGCCCGATCATGGTGGACCGTTTCCCGGCCAGTCAAGGCGTTCTACTTCCAGCCCGATCCGGAGCGGCCGCGAAGTGGTGCTGGGAGTGGACGTGCTGGCGCCGGAAGGCTACGGCGAAATCATCGGCGGCGGCCAGCGCATTCACGATCCGGAACTGCTGCTGAAGCGCATCGACGAGCACAAGCTGCCGCGGGAAGCGTTCAACTGGTATATCGATCTGCGCAAGTACGGCACCGTGCCGCACGGCGGATTCGGCATGGGCATCGAGCGCTGCGTGGCGTGGATGTGCGGCCTGGAACATATTCGCGAGACCATCGCCTTCCCGCGCATGCTGTACCGGTTGCGGCCGTAGCGCATGGGAGATGGGAAGAAGATGGGGCCAGGGGCCGCGGGGGCCAGGGGCCGGAGGCCGGAGGCCAGGGTTTTGTGGCTCGCTGCGCGAGCCTGACCGACAACCCCGCACGGCGAAGCGCACCGCTAATCCCTGGCCCCTGGCCCCGGCCCTGGCCCCTGTAACTATGCCTCACTCGCGTATTGCCATCATCGGCGCGCCTCTGGACCTGGGACAGGCGGCGCGGCGTGGATATGGGACCTTCGGCGGTGCGCGTGGCCAATCTGAATGCGCGCCTGGCGTCGCTCGGCTACGAAGTCGAGGACCTCGGCAACGTTCCGGTGGACCAGGCGGAAGCCTCGCCGGCGGGCCATCCGCAGGCCAAGTACCTGCCGCAGATCGCGGCCACCTGCGAGCGTCTGGCCGTGCAGGTGAGCGCGTACACTGGAAGACGGCAGCATGCCGCTGGTGCTGGGCGGCGATCACTCCGTGGCGGTCGGCACCGTCGGCGGCGTCTCGCGCTATTTCCGCCAGCAGCGGCCAGAAGATCGGCCTGATCTGGCTCGACGCGCACGCCGACATGAACACGCCGGAAACCAGCCCCAGCGGCAATGTGCACGGCATGCCGCTGGCCTGCATCGTGGGCATGGGACCGCCGGAGCTGACCGCGATGTTCGGCTATTCGCCCGAAGATTGCGGCCGCCAACACCGTGATTGTGGGCCTGCGCGACGTGGACGACCTGGAAAAGCCGCACGTGCGCGAATCCGGCGTCCGCGCGTTCACCATGCGCGATATCGACGAGCGCGGCCTGCGCGCGGTGATGGAGGAGGCCATCCGCGTGGCTTCCGACGGCACCGCCGGCTTCCACCTGTCGCTCGACATGGATTTCGTCGATCCGCAGTACGCTCCCGGCGTGGGCACGCCGGTGCGCGGCGGCGCCACTTACCGCGAAGCGCATCTGGCAATGGAAATGATCTGCGATTCGCGGCCGCATGCTCTCGATGGAAGTGGTGGAGGTGAATCCGGTGATCGACGAGGTGAACCGCACCGCGGATCTGGCCGTCGAACTGATCATGTCCGGATTGGGAAAGCGAATTCTATGAAACTACGAGTAGCCGTCGTCTACGGCGGCCGCAGCGGCGAGCACGAAGTCTCGGTGCGTTCGGCCAAAGCCATCATGGCCGGCCTGGATCCCGCGAAGTACGAGACGGTCGAATACTTTATCGACCAGCAGGGCAAGTGGAACCCGCGGCCGATTCTGCCCGAGCCGGGGGCGCATCCCGATATCGACGTGGTCTTTCCGGTGCTGCACGGCACCTTCGGCGAGGACGGCACGGTGCAGGGACTGCTCGAACTGGCCGACCTGCCCTACGTCGGCGCGGGCGTTCTGGCGTCGGCCGTCTCCATGGATAAGGAGATGATGAAGCGTGTCTGTACGGAACGTGTGTTGCCGGTGGTAGACTACGTCACCGTGGCGCGCGGCGAAGCCGGTGCGGCGGCGAAGTGCGCGGACGCTGCCGTTTCCGCTGTTCGTCAAGCCGGCCAACCTGGGCTCGTCGCGTGGGCATTTCCAAAGCGCACGACGCCGCGGAACTGGAAGCCGCGATGGCGCTCGCCGCGCAGTACGACCGCAAGATCATCGTCGAGCGCGGCATCGCCGGCCGCGAACTGGAATGCGCGGTGCTGGGCAATGAAGAGCCGATGGCTTCCCTGCCCTGCGAGATTCTGCCTTCGCGCGAATTCTACGATTACGAAGACAAGTATCTGCTGGACCGGGCCGCAGACCAGAGCTGCCCGCCGACCTGCCGGCGGAAACGACGGCGGAACTGCGCCGCCTGGCCGTTGAGTGCTACCGCGCGGTGGACTGCGAAGGCATGGCGCGCGTGGATTTCCTGCTGGAGAGTTCCACCGGGAAGCTGTACATCAACGAGATCAACACCATCCCCGGCTTCACCACCATCAGCATGTATCCCAAGATGTGGGAGCATTGCGGCGTCCCCTTCGGGAGCCTGGTGGATCGCCTGATCGAACTGGCGCTGGACCGGCACCGGAAAAAAAAGGCGACCCGTTATTCGCGTTAGCCGGCCGCGCGTAGCGCTATTGTATACGTATCATGCGTGAACTTCTGACCTTGATTTGCGCCGCGTCTTGTCTGACGTGGGCGCAGGCGCCGAAGCGGTATGAGTGCCACCACGCCGCGTCGCCGCCTGCGGTGGATGGCCGCATAGAGAGCGCCGCCTGGGCCAAAGCGCCATGGACCGACTGGTTCGTGGACATTCAGGGCGATGCCAAACCGGCGCCGCGATACCGCACTCGCGCCAAAATGTTGTGGGACGACCAGTATCTGTACCTCGCCGCGGAACTGGAAGAGCCGCAGGTGTGGGCTACGCTCACGCAGCATGATTCGGTGATTTTCCACGATAACGATTTCGAAGTGTTCCTGAACCCATCGGGCGATGGCCGCAACTATTTCGAATTCGAAATCAACGCCCTCAATACCGGGTGGGACCTGTTCCTTACCAAGCCGTACAGGGAAGGCGGCAAGGCGGATAACAGTTGGGAAATTCCCGGCCTGCGGACCGCCATCCACGTGAACGGGACTCTGAACGATGCCAGCGATACCGACCGCGGCTGGACGCTGGAGATTGCATTCCCGTGGGCGGCCTTTGCCTCGCGCGCGCCGGTGACCCGTCCCAAGGCCGGCGACCAGTGGCGCGTGAATCTCTCGCGAGTGGAGTGGCGCACCAACATAGAAGGCGGCAAGTATGTGAAACCCGCGGGCGAGAAGGAAGACAACTGGGTGTGGTCGCCGCAGGGCGTCATCAACATGCACATACCGGACCGCTGGGGATTCGTGCGCTTCGTGGAATAGCACCGGCCGATTGGCTATTTCGTCGCAAGGGCGATGTGGGTGGGTGCGTTGCGATCGCAGGTGAGTACGCCTTCCGCGTACTTCAGTTCCACCACCTGAATCACGCTGCGATGCTGCCATTCGCGGTCTTTGCCGGCGGCGTCGGGGCCGCCCTGATGGACGAAATAGAAGAGCCACGCACGGCCGTTGCTGACGACCACATCCACGTGATTGCCCTTGAAACGATCGGTGGGAATGGTGCCGGGCTCCTTAAGCAGATTGCCGGCCTGCCGCGTCCACGCCAGGCAATCGGTGGAACTGAAGACGGCGATGCCGTCCCACACGTCCACCATCATCCAATAGCGATCTTTCCAGCGGAAAATCTTGGGGCCTTCGCCGGAGACGCGCGGGATGGCATTGCCGCGGCTGGTCCACCGATAGAGGTCGGGGCTGTCGGCGTAATAGAGCGAGCCGTCCTTGGCGCGCTCGTTCTTGTACCACATGCGGAAGGTGCCGTCGGGCAGGCGGATCACGCTGGGATCGATAACCCGGTCGCTCTGGAGGTCGAGCCGCGATTCAAACTGCCATTTGTGAAGGTCGCTGCTGGTGAGGTGGATGATCTCGCGGGCGGCGTTCCAATCGTTGAAAATTCCGGGCACGATCGAAAGGAACATATGGTATGTGCCCTTGAAATCGACGATCTCCGGCGCCCAATAAGTATAGTCGCTCTTGCCGTAGGGGACGTTGACAGTGCCGTCATACTTCCACGTAGCGCCGCCATCTGAGGATTCGGCAATCCCGATGGGCGTGCCGTGGACCCAGGAGACGCCGGGCAGGTTCGGAACGTTGGCGCGACGGTCGGTATAGAACATCATCCACTTGGTTTCAGCGCGATTCCAGACCAGTACGGGATCGGCGGCGCCATCGTAAAGCGGATCGCGGAAAAGCGGTTTGGGAGCGAGCTTGCCGGTATCCTGGGCGAAGGCAGCGAAGGTGAGGAGGGCGATGAGGAGTGGTCTCATAGACGTCAGTAAGTGGCACGGCCACCGCTGGCATCGTAGCACTGGGCGGTCACGAAAGAGCAGTCCGGGCTGGCGAGAAAGTGGACCACGGCGGCGATCTCCGAGGGCTGGCCGGTGCGGCGCATGGGAATCTTGTCGGTCATGTAGGCCACCTGTTCGGGGGTGAGTTGATTGAGAATGCGCGTCTGCACCACCGCCGGGGAGACGGCGTTGACGCAGATGCCATCGGTGGCAAGTTCCTTGCCCAGCGACTTGGTGAGCCCGATGACGCCGGCCTTGGTGGCCGAATAGGGCACCATGCGCGGATTGCCCTCTTTGCCGGCGATGGAGGCGATGTTGACGATGCGGCCATAGCGGCGCGAGCGCATGTGCGGCACCACGGCGCGGCAGAAATTAAACACGCCGGTCAGGTTGACGGCGATGTTGCGCTGCCAGTCCTCGTCGGTCTGTTCCCAGATGGGCGCGGCCGTTCCGGCGATGCCGGCATTATTGATCAGGATATCGATGCGGCCGGTGCGGTCCAGGACGGCATCGACGGCCTTTTGGACGTCGATTGCTTGAGAGACATCGGCTTGAATCGCGAAGCCTGAATGATCCAGCGAGGCGGCTGTGCGGCGGGCGCTCTCCAGGTCAAGGTCCACCACGGCAATGGCCGCACCCGCGCCGGCAAGCCGGCGGGCAATGGCTTCCCCGATGCCCGTGGCGCCCCCGGTGACGATCGCGGTCTGGCCGCTCAAATCGAAGTGCACAACGACGATTGTATTTCATCGTCAAAATGAAAGGACGCGGCGGCCGGAGGAATATACTGCGATAGGAGCGGACGCATGAATCTGGATCAGGATCTGCGGTACGGGCTTCGGGTGCTTCGCAAGAGCCCGGGATTTACACTTGTCGCCGTGCTTTCGCTGGCGCTGGGAATCGGCGCCAACAGCGCGATTTTCAGCCTGGTGCACGCGGTGCTCCTGCGGCCTCTGCCGTACCCCCACGCGGAGCAACTGGTGCGCGTGAGCGGGCAGGGTACGGGCAGCGCGGTCACTATGACGGAGTACGATTTCTGGAAAGAGCACGCCGCCAGCTTCGCGTCGGCGGCCGGCCATCGCGGCGTCGCGACCCGGCGCCTGGTGGCCGGGCCTCGCCAGGAGTGGGTTACGGCGATGACGGTGTCGGCCGATTTCTTTCGCACACTCGGAATCGTTCCCGCGCTGGGCCGCGAGTTCAATGCCGGCGAAACGCTGCAGGGCGGTCCGCTGGCGATCATCCTGACCGACGGCCTGTGGCGGCGCGTGTTCGGCGCCGACCCGGCGGTATTGGGCCGGGCGGTGGCGCTCGACGATAGCAGCTTCGTCGTGGTAGGGGTATTGCCGCGCAGCTTCTGGTTTCCCCAGTCCGCCGACAGCTTCGTGGCGCTCCGCCCCAGCGGAGGCCTGGACGACCGGGGCTTCAACACGGAAATGATCGCGCGAATCCGGCCGGGGATCGACATCCGCCGGGCCAATTCCGAGATGCCAACCCTGACCCAAAGCATCCGCCGCGAGCACCCCGACCTTTTTAAGGCGGATTACCGCGGCCTGGAGCTGGCCCCGTACCAGGATTCGCTGGTGGGCGATTCCCGATTGAACCTGCTGCTGATGTTTGGCGCGGTGGGCCTGCTGCTTTTGATTGCCTGCGCCAACCTGGCGAGCCTGCTGATGGCGCGCCTGGCGATGCGGCGGAAAGAGATCGCGATGCGCCTGGCGCTGGGCAGCGGGCGCGGCCGGCTGGTGCGTCAATTCCTGGTGGAAAACATTCTGTTGACACTTGCCGGCGGTCTGGCCGGGCTGGCGGCGGCACGAGTGCTGCTGGATTCATTGGTGGCCGCCATCCCGTTCGATCTGCCGAGCGCTGCCCCTATCGCGCTGGACGGGCCGGTGCTGGCCTTCACCCTGGCGGTGGCCTGCGCCACCGGGCTGGCCTTCAGCATGGCGCCGATTCTGACGGCGTCGCGACTGGACCTGCAGGAGGCGCTCAAAGCGGGCGGCCGGACCGGCGGAGGCGTGCGTCAGGGAGCGCGCAGCATACTGGTGGTGAGTGAAGTCGCGATCGCCGTGATGCTGCTGGTCTCGGCCGGCCTGTTGATTCAGAGCCTCTACCGGATGCACCAGGAACGGCTCGGCTTTACAGCGCAGGGTCTCACCACGTTCACTACACCTTTCGCCACCGAGCGGCGGAGGAACGCGGCCGAACAGTGGCAGTACGAAAGCATCCTGCTGCAACGGTTCCAGACGCTGCCCGGAGTCAGCGGCGCGGCCGGAATCAACGTGCTGCCGCTGACCGGCCACGCCAATATGCCCACGCAAAGGGAGGGACACCCGGAGAACAGCATCGGCGGCATGGAGGTTCGCTACGTCACGCCGTCCTATTTCGCGGTGATGGGGATCGCGATGCGGCGCGGACGCGGGTTCCAGAGCACGGACACTGAGTCCTCGCCGCCGGTGATTCTGGTGAACGAAGCAGTGGCACGGCAATGGTGGCCGGATGGCGATCCGGTGGGCGAGCGGGTGGTGATCGGGCGGTTTCAGGGCCGCGACTTCGGCACGCCCACGCCGCGCAACGTGGTGGGGGTGGTGGCCGATACGAAAGGCGAATTTCTGAAGTCGCCGCCGCGGCCAACCGTGTACATTCCGGCATCGCAGCTCAGCGACGCCCGGGGCAGCATGACCTGGGTCCTGCGCGGGCGCCTGCCGGCCGGGTTCGCCGCGCAACTGCGGCGGTCGGTAGACGAGATCGATTCGCGCCAGCGCATCGGAACCATCCAGACGATGGAGCAGATTGTGGACGCCACCACGGCCAGCTCGCGATTCGATGCGTGGCTGTTTGCGTTTCTGGCCGGGCTGGCGCTGGCCCTGACGGCGGTGGGCGTGTACGGGGTGCTTTCGTTTTCGGTGGCGCGGAGAGCCAGCGAGATCGGCACGCGCATGGCATTGGGCGCTACTCCGGCGGCGGTGCTGCGCATGATTCTGCGGCAGGGTCTGGCGCTGATTGCGATCGGGCTGGTGTTGGGAATGGCCGGCGCGTGGGCCGCAACGCGGTCGCTTACGACCCTGCTCTACGGCGTGCGCGCCAGCGATCCGGCGAGCTTTCTGGCTGTTGCCGCGCTCCTGTTCGGAGTAGGATTAGTTGCCAGTTATCTACCCGCGCGCCGGGCAACCAGGGTGGACCCCATGGTGGCACTGCGGGAAGATTAAGAGAAGCACCTGGAAATTGGTTTGGATTGTCGTCTAGCCGACGGGAGATTGGCTTATGCAGAAAACACCACCGCGAAACGTGAACAGCAACAAAAAGGACTTGTCGCCTGAACAGCGGGAACAACTACTCAGAACGTTGAGAGCCCATTTCGAGCAAAACATCAATCGTCATGAAGGCCTTGTGTGGGCCCAGGTAGAAACAAAGCTGGAAGCCAGCGCTGAAAAGCTCTGGTCACTGAATGAAATGGAACGAACCGGGGGTGAACCGGACGTTGTCGGGCACGATCAAAGAACGGGCGAATACATCTTTTACGATTGTTCGGCAGAAAGTCCAAAGGGCCGCAGAAGTCTCTGCTATGACCGTGAAGCGTTGGAATCGAGAAAGCACGATAAGCCAAAGAGTAATGCGCTCGATATGGCAGCCGGGATGGGCATCGAGATCTTAACGGAAGAACAGTATCGAGAGTTGCAGCGACTCGGACAGTTCGACACAAAGACCTCGAGCTGGATCAGAACGCCCCCGCAAATCAGAAAACTCGGCGGCGCCCTCTTTTGCGATCGCCGCTACGGCGCAGTCTTCGTCTATCACAACGGCGCCGAATCCTACTATGCCGGCAGGGCGTTTCGTGGCTCGCTCCGGGTCTGACGGCGGTGTCTGTCGGCCAGCCTTCCACCAACCATCGTGTACCGGTGCATAATATAAGCTTGGGGGTGGCGAATGAGAATCGTCGCGCTTGCGCTTTTGACGCTGGGGACTGTGGCCGCTGCCGATTTTTCGGGTACGGTAGTGGACGTGATGTGCCGCGGCAAAGACCTGGCCGGACACACGCGCGAGTGCGCTTTGGCCTGTGCCAAGAGCGGCTATGGCCTGGTGACCCCGGATGGCAAGTTCCTGAAGTTCGATGAGGCGGGGAATGCGCGGGCGCTGGCCTCCCTGAAAAAACTCACTAAAGATAAAGACCTGAAGGCCAAGGTGACAGGCACGCTGGATGGCGAAGTGCTGAAGGTGCAGGCCATCGTATTTCAGCCCTGAAATCTGGGTTACAATCCAATTAGAGGGTGCTTCAGGATACGATATGCCACTTTACTGGTTTCCCGATGGGATTCGCTTTAAGGACTATTTCTTCACCGAACCTGTGCCTCTCGCCGGCTGGCATGCGCCTCACTACGAGGGAATCGCGGTAGTCCTGGCGCGGAATCCGCACTGGGGTCCCAAACCCCTGCAACCTCTTTCTTTCGGCGATATCCGCGAACTGCCTTCGAACCTCGGGCGGAACGATCTGCTGGTTTCGGTCCTGCCCATGCCGTATTCCACTGCCGCGCAACGGCGCGCCCTATGCTGCGACTTGATGAGTGTCCGCCTTCCGGTTTCGGGCGCGCAGGTGGCACATAAACTGGATGTGCTGGAGGCGCGCCAGCAGGAACAGGGGGAGCGCATACTATCCCTGCTGGCATTCATTGCGCGATTCTTCGAGCCGCAACCGGTGGGCCCGCGCAACTCCATCGGGTTTCTCAGCCAACTGGCTCCCGCGGAAGCTACTGAAAGCGGAAGCTAGCGGTCACGCGCGCGTAATACTCCAACTCGCCGGCAGACGTGGGAGTGTCCGGCCCAAATGCCCAGGGTATCTGGGCGCGCATCGCCGAATAGACGCCGTTGGAAGCTACGATCTCTTCGCAAATTGCCACCGGTTCGCCCAATTGCTTGCCGGCTGCGATTGCCAGAGTCTCCGCCTTCGCCCGGGCGTCTTTGCCGGCGGCTTCCAGAGCGCCTTTGCGGGCAATGGCATCGTCCGCCGCGCGATAAGACAACCCGCCCGCCAGCGTGGCTCCAGCCTTCACCAGCGCGTCCGCCACTTCGCCGGCACGCGCCGCTTCGCGCACCGCCACGCGCACCAGGCTCTTTGCCTGGTAGCTTCCGAACTGGATGTCCGGCTGGACCCCGGTGGGCCCCAGAAAGTTCGCGAAGCCTACGGGCGCCATTTGTTGAGGCGTGTAGCCCGGTAGTGCCTGCATGGGCGGCGCGTAGACATTGGCGACGTTCATGGAGACAATTTGCAGATCGCCGCGCTGCACTCCCAACTGGGTAACTGCTTGCGCGAGCTGGGTGGTTTTGGTCTGGTGGTCCTTCAATGCATGCGACGCGGTATGGCCGCCTGTTGTGATTTCGATCAGGAATTCCGCGCTCTCCGGTGCGATCCGGCGCACGGCTTCGCCTACCACAGCCACGCCTTCCATGGGCTGGGCCTGAATTCGATTCCCGTATGCTGCCATCATTTTTCTGTCCTCTTTTTTTCGCTCTCTTCCGGCACCGCGCCGGCGGGGGGCCACCGGCGCGGAGGGCGTTGCTTACCTGTTGGCATGGGGCACGTAGAACTAGAACATGCCGCCATACGGCGAGGCGCCGTAACCGCCTGCCTGGCGCAGGGCCAACTGGGCCAGTGGATGCAGTTGGCCGATTCCACCGATCTGGCCGATTCCGCCGCCGCCAATCAGTCCCTGCGGGGCTAGAGGATATCCACCGAATTGCTGCTGTTGTTGCGGCCAGCCGTGAGCGGTCAGAGCCGGGTTGAGGAGCTGATTCTGCCACGCTAGCTGTTGCAGTTGCTGCTGCAGAAGCGCCTGTTGTACCAGCGGATTCTGTAGAATCGGGTTTTGCAGAAGCGGGTTCTGGCTTTGCAGATACGGGTTCTGCTGGAAAGGATTCTGTCCAAATCCACCCTGATTCTGTCCGATGCCAAATCCACCCTGCTGATGTTGTTGCGGATTCATGCCGTAGCCGCCGAAGGCTCCCGGATTAATGAACTGCTGCAGTGCCGCGTAAGGCAAACCGTAAGGCGACGTTCCGACGGGGTACGCGCCTGTTTGATAGCTCTGAAACGGATCGTGGTTCATCATAGTTGGGTTCCTCGCTAAATCGCTTTCTTTTTTGGGAATTGGCGCCGCTTTTAGCGGTGTCCACAGGCACAATCTTGCCACACGATTCCGCTTCGGGGTATGCTCTCTTTGCCGCAGTTACCGCTACTGCGGCAATTCCGTCTAACCCCTTCATCCATGGCCCACTGATGCGTGAAACAGAGTAAGGTTCTTTACCTTGGACGCGTCCGGACTTTTCAGCCAGTTCGCCAGTTCGCTTTCCCGGAAGCGCCACTGGCGACCCACTTTAATGGCGGGAATTTCTTTGCATTCTGCCCACAGGCAGAGAGTTCTGGTAGAGATGCCGAGCCACTTTGAGACTGCCGCCGTGGTCATAAGAGGTTCGTGCCTATTCGTGAAATTTTCCATAGCCCTTCTTTCGTTTTCGACCCGCTTCGCGCTCCTGTCAAGATACGAATGCGTATCGTCACGATTACAGCGCGTCAAACGTGAAGGAATGTCCAAGCCGGCGAATTGTACGGAGTTACTTCGCCTTGACGTGCAGGCGGATGGGCTCTGGTGAAGCGTACGAACTTTGCTGTCCGGAGCGCGTTTCCACCGCTCCCGCAACATAGATCAACTGGTCCACGGGTTCGGCCGAAGGCAGCGCTTCCAGCGTAAAACTGCGGCGGGTTTCGGTCTCGCCGATAAGCACGCCGTTCAGCCCCACGTCCAGCACGCGCACCCGCGGAGGCAGGTTGCGCACCTCCACCGGCACGCGCCCGCGAAAATCGCCTTCACGCGCAATGGAGACGGTAATCTCGGCGGTGCCGCCGGGTGCAATGGTGACCTCTTTGGTTTCCGCTGTCATCACCAGGTCAGGCCGCGGCATCAAGGCGATGAGCTTGAGCGGGTCTTCGGGACTGGCGCTTTGCGCGCCCACTGCGGCACGGCCGCTCACTTTCATGGGAATCGCGCCGGTCAGTTTGGCGGACGGGTCAGCGGTCAGTGCCAGGGTCGCCGAGATCTGCCCTTTGCCAATTACGGCGGGCGCGGCGTGCAGGCCCGCCGGCAGATCCTCCAGCCGCACATCGATCGGCCCTTCGAACCCGTCGGTGCGGAAGGCGGTCACGGTGACCGGCACGGCGCCCCCCACCGGCACGTTGGGATTGCGCGGCGATACGCTCAAACGGTAATCCGGATGCGGACGCCGGATGGTGAGGCGGTAAGGATACTGATCGCCTCCCAGGCCCTGCACGTCGCGAATCGCCAGGGTGTATTCGCCATCGGCCGGCGCTGTGAAGTGCAGCAGCGAATCCTTACCGTAGCCCGGGCCGCCATCATCGTTCTGGTAGTAGAGATGCGCCACCGGCAAACCGTTGGGCGAGAGCTTCGTCCCGGGCGGATGGATTTGCACCTTGTACACCGCCGAATCGATGGCATGAGCCTCGGCCGTGGTATCGAAGAAGGTGGTGCGCTGGCCGCCGAAGCCTTCGAACACGCAATCGTTGTCGGGCGAAAGGGGCAGGGATTCCACGCGAATCACTTCGCCGCCCACCATCACGTAATCGCCGGTGTGCAGGTTGTCCCATGCCAGAATGCGGATTCCGCGGCCCGCCGAATCGTGATCGCGCAGCGTCACGGCGGTCTCCCACACCGGACGCACCACGGCCCGCTCGATGGAGTTGCCCCTGGCGTCCAGCACTTCCAGAAAGGAATCCAGGCTGCTGCCCAGGCGTTGCGCATTCACTTCGAACACCAGTTCATCGCCCTTGTGCGCCGTGAAACGATAGCGATTGCTGGCGCCGGGCGTGGCGATCTTTCCGTTGATGGTCACCGGCCAGTTGACCGCGCCGCCCTGCGATTCCACCTCCGGCTCGGCGCCGAGCGCGACTTTCACCTGGTTGAACGCATGTTCCGGGCGAAGTGTCAGGGTGTCTTCGGATTCGGGCGCGGCTTTGCCCTCTACCTTCAGCCCGGGCGCAATGTGGGACCCGTTCAGCGCCAGGCTGCCGGCGGTACTCTTCTGCAAACCCAGCGGATAAGCCGAGAGGACCAGCGGAAATTCTCCGGCGATGATGCGATACGTATGGCTCGCGCGCCCGCCGTGCTGGTAATCCGTCACTCGCACGTAGTAAGTGCCGGCCGCGGCGAAGCGATGGGCGAACATCACCTGTTCGGCGCCGCCCTTCGTGCCGAATTCGCGAATCTCGTTGAGGCCGGCATCCAGAATCGTCACCACGGGCTGCAACGAAGAGCCCAACAGCATGGCCCCGTTATAGAACGAAATCTCCTGTCCGGCCTTCACCTGGATCTTGTAATAATCCACGTCGCCCGGTTTGGAAATGGCGCCGGTGAGAATGGCGGGCAGGAACGTTTCGAAGGCCTGCTCCGGCGTATCGTTGGGTTCGCGGTCGGGGGCCTCGCCATAATAAGGCTCCACCAGGAAGCGCCCTTCCGGGCTGGTGCCCAGCGGCGTGAGCAGGCGGAAACGCACCGGCCCGATCTCCGCATCCGGCGAGACTTCCACTTCCACGGTCACCTGATTGCGCGGCGGCAGAGGGCCCAGGTCAATTGACGACGGCGTGCCGTTCGAGCCCAGCCGGACATCGGGCAGATCCGGCAGTTCCTTCACGCGCAGAATGCGCCCGGTCACCGCCGGGTCGCTGAAGTAAATAGCGCTGGCCTTCGCCAGGTTCAGGCCTTCCACGGTGAGTTCCACCGTGGTGCCGCGCGCGATGCCGGCGGGCGCAACGGTATCCAGCGTGGGCGGCGTGGTGCGATTTCCCGTGCCACGCTCGCCCGAATCCGCCAGCGCCGCGCAGAGCGATACCGCGACGCACAAGGCGCTATTTCGAAGCCGGCGATTTCGCATGAGCCACCTCGTGAATTTCCAGCATGCCGTTGAACAGGCCGGCCATCACCTGCTTTCCGTTCGGCGTGAATTCCAGGCCGAAGGCCCAGTCCGAAAGATTCGGAATGGTCTGCACCTCGCTCAGGTCCGCCGCGCGAAACAGTTTGATGGTCCGGTCGGCCGCGGAAGATGCCAGCAGCGTTCCATCCGGCGACCAGGCCAGCTTGAGAATCGTGTCCTCGTGCGCGATCAGCGAGTTTTCCAGCGTGCCCTCCTTTTCGCCGAGCCGCCAGACCCGGATCGTCTTATCGAAACCGCCCGCCGCCACGCGCGTGCCATCGGGAGACAGCGCGATGGTGTTGATACCGTCTGTCGGGCCGGACAGCGTGTAGAGGCGATCGCCGGTGGCCACGTTCCAGACTTTGACCGAGCGGTCCGCCGAGCCGGAGACCAGCCGCGCGCCATCGGGCGTGAAGGCCAGCGCATACACCGCGTCGATATGGTCGCGCAGCGTGCGAATTTCTTTGCCGGTGTGGACGTCCCAAAGCTTGATCAGCTTGTCGTAACTGGCGGTAGCGAGCATCGCGCCGTCCGGCGAAAAGGCGGCGGCGTAAATGCAATCGGAGTGCCCGCTGATGGTGGCCGAAACTGTGCGCGCCGCCACGTCCCAGATCTTCACTTCCCCGCGCCGCGCCGGCAGTCCGCCTGCCGCCGCGAGCAACTTGCCGTCGCGGGAGAACGCTACCGCGCGCACGGCATCGGCATGGTCCGGCAGGGTTGCCAGCACCCGGCTGGAAGCGGCGTCCACCAGGCGAACTTCTTTGTACCCGCCCAACGCGACAGTGCCGCTGCCGGGCTGCAAGGCCAGGGAATAAATCAGAAAATGGATTGCCAGTGCCATCAGTGGTCGAACAGAAACTCTTTGCTGGTCAGCAGGGCCCACACCATGTCTTCCAGCGCCTGCCGGTGGGCCTCGCGGCGCGCTTCTTCGGTGCCGGTCACCTGTCTGGCTTTTTCCAGGGCGCCGGTCAGCGCGGTGCGCTCCGCGTCGCTGGGATACCGGCTGAATGCCGAAAGATACATGAACTCCAGGATGCGCCGGTCGGACAGTCCCAGTTTGAGGAATAGCGCGATCGTCCCATCGGGCGCGCTCAGCTTTTTATTGAGCGTGTCGCCGTTGATCACCGCCAGGGCCTGCGCGATGGTGGAATCGCTGGCGCGCTCCGCTGCGTCGCAGGTGATGCGCTGCGGCCGCCCGAACGAGGTCAGGAATTCCGATTTCACCTGTGTATCGGGCAACTGCAGCGCCCGCGTGCCCGCCGGATATCCGGAGAACGCCGTGGGCGACCCCGTCACCTGCGACATGGCATCCAGAATCACCTCCGCCGGAAGCCGCCGGATGATGTGCTTCGAGTAAAACATGTTATCGGCCTGGTTGGTTCCGTTGGCCTCGCTCGAAAGCTGATACACGCTGGAATTCATGATCAGGCGGATGAGCCTCTGCACATCGTAGCCATGCTCCACAAAGTCTTTCGTGAGCGCGGAAAACAGCTCCTCATTCGACGATGGGTTCGCCGAGCGCACGTCGTCCACCGGGTCCACCAGCCCGCGCCCCAGGAAGTTGGCCCACACGCGATTCACGATGGTCCGCGAGAACAGCGTGTTGCCGGGGTTGGTGAGCCACGCCGTGAACAGGGCGCGCCGGTCTGCCGTGGAATCGATCGGCATGCTCTTGCCGTCCAGCGGTGTGGGCGGCAGCGGCCGCGAGAGTTTCGGATACAGCACATCGCCGGTGGCTTTGGCGAACACAATGTTGTCGCCCATGGTGCCGTTCTTCACGCCCACGCGCGCGAACAGGTTGGCCATTTCGTAGTACTGAAGCTGCGTCCACTTTTCCAGCGGATGGTTGTGGCAGCGCGCGCACATGATGCGCTGCCCAGTGAAGGCCAGGGTGGCATTCTCGGTCAGATCGATGGGGTCTTTGTGCAGTACGAAATAATTCAGCGCGCCATTCTGCCGCGTGCTGCCGCTGCCATTGAAAATCTCTTTGGCGAACTGGTCCCAGGGCTTGTTCTGCCTGACTGAATCGCGGATCCAGTCATAGAACGCCCACATGGCCGTGGAGTTCAAGCGGCGCGTCGAAACCAGCAGCAGATCGCTCCACTTGTAGGCCCAGTAGTCCACGAATTCGTCGCGCTGCAGCAGGCGGTCCACCACCTTCGCGCGTTTGTCAGCCGACTGGTCGGCCAGAAAATTTTCCACCTCTTCGGACGTGGGCAGAATGCCGGCGGCGTCCAGGTAGGCGCGGCGCAGAAACTCGGCATCGCCCGCCACTTTCGAGGGCGCCAGGTGCAGGCTCTTCCACTTGGCGAGCGCCAGGTCATCGATGAAGTTGCGGCGCGGGAACTGCTCGTATGCCGCGGTGCTGACCGAGTTGGGGAATGGCACTGTGAGCCGCGAATAGATCACGCGGCTGGAGTAATACAGGGTGATGGCGGCTTCGCCCGCGCCGGTCATTTTCACGTGGCCGTTGTCGTCGACGGTGGCCACGCCTTCGTTGGTGGAACTGAATTTCACCCAGCGAGTGACGTCATCGGTATGGCCATCGGAATAGCGCGCGCGCACTACGATCTGCTGTTCGGCTTCGGGGGCCAGCACGGCGGACGCGGGAAAAGCTTCGAGCCCCGTAATCGCGGCGTCTTTATCGGTAGGCGGAGGCGCACCTGCGGCGATCCACTCCTTGATGATTCGGTATTCCAGCGAATTTTTGGCGAAACGCATACCGCCGCCGTGGGGAATGGTGAAGGTCGGCTTGAGCAGCATGAGGCTGGCTTCCGGCTCTGTCAGCGAGACGCGCCGTCCGATGGATTGCCGCGTGAGCGTATCGTAATCGGCCTGCGGATCGTACCCGCGCAACGTCAGCTTGAAGCCGTTCTTACCGGCGAGAGCGCCGTGGCATGCGCCCTGGTTGCATCCCATCTTGGTCATCACCGGGATCACGTGATTGCGGAAGCTCCACTGGAACGGCGCATGGGAATCGCGCACGCGAACCGTGACGGTAGCCGACTGGCCCTTGACTCGCGCCGTAATGCGCGCTTCGCCATCGCCGGCGGGCCGCACCGCGCCATGCGCATCCACGGTGGCGATCTTCGGGTCGGACGAGACCCACTCCGCCACGCGAGTCCAGTCTTCCTGATGCTCGCCCGCCGTGCCTTCCACCAATAACTGCTGGCGCGCTTCGGGCCCGGTCAACTCCACGCCCGGAGGCAGTACGGCGAGAGTCTGCGCGCTTGCGGAGGCAGCAAGCAGCAAAATGAGAACGGCGCAACCGCTTGCTAACGCGCGCGGCTCGGAACAACGCCACGACCCCAAACAGAGCCACGACCGTAAGGGAGTGTATGTTTTTCTTTGCACTACAATAACTCCCGGATCGGCTCTGTCCCGCGATCCACCAGCGGAATCGGCCGGCCTTGCCCGCCGGGGAGTTCGGTTTGCAGATCCAGTCCCAATCCGCGATACACCGTGGCCGCTACCTGCATGGGCGATACCGGCCGGTCCTTCGGCGCCGCGCCAATCTCGTCGCTCGCTCCTACCACGATGCCGTTTTTGAGCGGCCCCCCGCCCATCAGCAGGCTCCAGCATTGCGGCCAGTGATCCCGCCCGCCCGCCGGATTGATCTTCGGGGTGCGGCCAAACTCGCCCGTCGCCATCACCATGGTGTTGCTCAGCAGGCCGCGCTCGGCCAGTTCCGAAAGCAGCGACGAGTACGCCATATCGAACATCGGCCCCACCAGGTCGCGATAGCAACTGATCGGGCTGAACGGCTTGGACCCGTGGATGTCCCACGTGATTTCGTCGAATACCGTTTCGAACATGTTGACTGTAACGAAGCGCACTCCGGCCTCGATCAGGCGGCGCGCCAGCAGGCAGCTCTGCCCGAAGCGATTCATGCCGTACTTTTCGCGCGTGGCCTCCGGCTCGCGATGCAGTTCGAACGCCGCCCGCGCCTTTTGCGAGGACATCAGGGTGTACGCTTGCTGGAAGGTGGAATCCAGCAGACGCGCGTCCGCCGACGTTTCGAATTCGCTTACCGACTTGTCCACCATCTCCCGCCAGTTGCGCCGCCGGTCCACGCGCAGCGCGCTCAAATAGTCGGGCGGCAACATGTCCGGCACGCGGAAATTCGGGTCGGAGGGGTCGGCGTTGAGCACGAACGGGTCGTACGCTTTACCCAGGTAGCCGGCGTTCTGGCCGTGCGGCATGTTGCCGCCGGTGTTGCCGATGGGTCGGGGCAGCAGCACGTGCGCGGGCACATCGCCCTTCGGCCCCTTCAGCTTGCTGAGCACGCATCCCATGTGCGGATGCTCCACGCCGCCCTGAAACAGGCGGCCCGTCTGCATCATCTGGTGGCCGGTATCGTGCACCGCGGCGGCTGTGTGGTACGCGCTGCGAATGATCGAGAACTTGTCGGCGTGCTTGGCGGTCAGCGGGAAATTCTCGGAGATTTCGATTCCCGGCACGTTGGTCTTGATGGGCTTGTACGGCCCGCGAATCTCCGCCGGAGCGTTCGGCTTCATGTCGAACGTGTCGAGCTGCGAAGGCCCGCCAATCAGCATCAGCAGGATGCAGTTCACGTCGGAATTCGTGGTCGCGCCCAGCGCGCGCAGCCCGAACCAATCCGTCAGCGTCAGCCCCAGCGCGGCCAGCGACCCGGCATGCAGGAAGTCGCGGCGCTTCAGCCCGTCACAAAAATGCACCGGGCGATCCGCATCCAGACGAAACATCCCCAATCCCTCCTGGTGGCATAAATTCTATCACTTGCACACTCCAGTGGAGCGGGCTTACTGTGGGTAGCAGACACATGAACCGCCTGTCGCTCCTTCTGCTGGTCTCGTTTGGCGCCCTGAGTGCGCAGGTCCACCTCACGCTCAACGGCGCGCCGGCCTCTCCGGGAGATTACAAGCCTGCCGAAGTGCGGGACCTCACGCTCGCCAATGGTCTCATCTCCATCACCTTCGGCAGCGATGGCAGTGCTACTTCGCTCGTCAAGAACGGCCGCGAACTGGTCCACAATCTCAACGGCATCGTGGGCCGCGATCCGGATCGCCAGCGCACCTGGTACATCGACTACAATGCCGGACGCGGCCGTCTGGTTGCCGATACCATCCGCGTGGTCAAGGCCACGCCCGAAATGGCGCATATTGCAGTGATCGATAGCGGCACTACCAGCACGTTCTACCTGGAGCACCACATCCTTCTGTTACGTGGCGAAAGCGGCCTCTACGGTTACGTGATCTGCAAGAACCTCAAACACGCTCGGTTGGGCGGCGAGATGCGCAGCATGTACCGCCTGGATCGCGGTATCTTCGACTGGGCCTACGTCAGCGAGCGCACCGGCCAGCAGCCCCGCTACGCCGACCTGGTGAAGCTTCCGAGCGTGCAGGACGAGACCTGGAAGATGCCCGACGGCAGTATCTATCAGAAGTACGACTACTCCGGCTACCTCGCCGAGAACCCCATGTGGGGCCACTACGGGCACAGCTTCGGAGTCTGGTTTATGCCGGTGAGCACCGAATATTATGCGGGCGGTCCGCTGCGCCAAGACCTTCTGGTGCACCAGGATGCCCTGATCCTGAATTATTTTCAAGGCGCGCACTACGGAGGCGGAGGTCCCGGCGAATTCACCGGCGACCAGAAGCTGTTCGGCCCCTGGTTCACCTATGTCAACAGCGGCGAGCCCGCCGCGATGATCGCCGACGCGAAGAAAAAAGCGCAGACCGAGCAGGCGAGGTGGCCATACCGTTGGATGGACGAACCGCTGTATCCCCTCAAACGCACGCGCGTCACGGGTCAAGTGAAGGTAACCGGCGGCGGCAGTCGCCGCGGGCGCCATGGTGGTGCTGGCCAAGCCCGGAGTTGAGATCTACAAACAGGCAGGCGATTTTATCTTCTATGCAAAGGCCGATGCCGCGGGCCGCTTCACGCTTCCCCACGTCCGCCCGGGCACCTACGCCTTTTATGTCTATGCCACCCAGGGTTCCATCACCGGCCAGATGGAACTGGACAACGTAGAGATCCGCGGCGCCAGCCAGCATCTTGGCCAGGTGCTCTGGAGCCCCACGCATTACGCCACGCTACTCTGGCAAATCGGCCAGGCCGACCGCATGTCAGGCGAATTCAAGTTCGGCGACCAACTCCGCAATATCAAGTGGATTGGGATGGTGCCCGCCGACCTGACTTACACCATCGGCAAGAGCAGGGAACGCGACGACTGGTATTTCGCGCAAGGCAAGCCCGGCAACTGGGACGTCGATTTCACCCTGGAGCGCGCGCCCGCCGGGACCGCGCACCTCACCATTGCCATCGCCGGCGTGAGCCAGAATCCGCGCCTTACCGTTTCAGTGAATGGCAGCGACATCAAGTCGCTGGACTATGGTAACGACGCCGCCACTTACCGCGCCGCGCTACGAGGCGCGCGCTATCAGCTCGAAGACATCGCCTTTCCCGCGGATCTGCTGCACAGCGGCGCGAATACCGTGCGCTTCGCTATGACCGCGGTCGGCAGGAACGGCGGCATCATGTACGACACCATCAAGCTGGAGATCGAATAGATGCAGGTCAACCGCCGCACCTTCCTCGCCGCCGGAGCTCTCTCTCCGCCGGTGCGCAGACCGCGGACATTCCCATTATCGATACCCACATCCATCTGTTCGATACCAACCGTCCCGGCGGTGTTCCCTGGCCGGCGAAGAACGATGCCGCGCTGTACAAGCCGGCTCTGCCCGAGCGTTATCGCGCCATCGCCGTGCCGCTGGGAATTCACGGCGCGATCGAAGTGGAAGCCAGCCCTCTGCTGGAAGACAACCAGTGGGTGCTCGATATTGCCGCGCGGGACAAGATTCTGGTCGGCACCGTGGGAGATTTGGAACCGGGCAAGCCCGAATTCGCCCGGCAGCTCGAACGCTTCCACCGCAATCCCCTGTTCCTGGGCATTCGCTACGGCAACCTCTGGGGACGCGATTTCACCGCCGAATCCGCACGGCCGGAGTTTCTCGCGGGTCTCAAACTGTTAGCCGGCGCGGGCCTCTCCCTGGACACCGCCAACCCGACTCCGGAGCTGATCGCCACCGTGCTGCGCATCACCGACAAGGTGCCCGGCCTGCGCGTGATCCTCGACCACCTGCCGCAGTTGGATCCCCGGCAATACGACCTGCGCGCTCTCGGGCAGCGTCCGCAAATTTACGTGAAGATCTCCGAGGTGCTGCGCCGCGTGGACGGCCGCATTCCGCGCGACCTCGCTTTCTATCGCCCGCGCCTCGACCAGCTCTTCGACACCTTTGGAGAAGACCGCGTCCTCTACGGCAGCGATTGGCCCAACAGCGACCAGTGGGAGCCCTACGAAGTAGAGCTCAAACTCGTTCGCGAGTATTTTCTGGCCAAAGGCCGCCCCATCGCGGAGAAATATTTCTATCGGAACTCGCAGGCCGCCTATCGCTGGAAAGAGCGAGGGTAGCTATCGCACCACGATGTCCGGCCCGTGCGCCGCCGTTCCGCTGAAGGCCGTCATTTCGAGGCCCGTTACCTGCTCCGCCTCCAGCGCGCTGGTGAAATATTCCGGCGGCGCCGCTTCCCACTTGACCCCGCAGTGCACCAGCTTTACGCCGTCCGCGTGCCGGATGCTGTACCCCGGGTTTCCGTGGACTTCGATATCCGCCTGCGTTTTGGTGGGGCGATTGTCCCACAGCCCGCCCTTGTATTTCGTCCAGCGCCCCATCGTCACCGCCACATTTTCCAGCAGCACGTTGCGGATGGAACATTGCGCGCTGCCCGAGATGCGCACGCTGTTTTCAGCGCGGCCGGTCACGTTGCGAATGCGGATGTCCTCCAGCCTGCCCGCGCGCGTTTCGCCATTGCGCGGAATCGCGGTAAGCGAAATGGCCTCGCCCCGCCCCCACCACGGGTCCGAATGGTACCGCGACACGAACTGGATATCGCGGAACTCGATATCGTGAACGTACCCTTCGTCGCGCAGTTGAATCCCGATTCCGCGCGAACTCGAGCGGATCTCGCACCGCTCGAACACAACATCATGAATCTCGCCAGTGGTTTCGGTCCCGATCTTGAGCCCGCAATCCTGCGTCTGGATCACGCAATCATGCACGCGAATGCCCGCGCATGGGCCATAGTCCTGCGGCTGCTTCGTAGACTTCAACACAATCGCATCGTCCCCGCACACGATGTCGCAATTGCGAATCTCCACGTCGCGGCAGTGGTCCGGATCGATGCCATCGCAATTCGGCACATCCAGCAGGTTGCGGATCTTCAGATGGTCCACCAGCACATGCTCGCAGCCCACCATGTGCAGTCCCCATTCCGGCGCTTCACTGAAGCTGATGTCGTGTACTTCCAGGTCGCGGCAAGCCGTCAGCACAAACATTTTCGGACGGAAAGCTTTGAACAGCCACCATTCGTTGGGAGCGTCATACCCCGTCATCCACTCCTTCGCCCGCCCGTTGATGTTGCCCGTTCCCGTGATGCGGAGCCCTTCCGCGCCGTGCGCCGCAATCACCGCGCCGCCCTGGTAATGGGCCGGATCGGGACTCACCACCAGTTCGGCATCGTCCGCCAGGTGGAAATCGATACTGCCCTTCAACTCCAGCGTGCCGATCACGTATTTCCTGCCGCCGCGGACCAGCACCTGCGCCTTCGCTCCGGAGCTCGCCGCGGCGTCGATGGCCTTCTGGATGGCCGCCGTATCCAGGGTCACCCCGTCGCCCGCGGCGCCGTAATCCCGCACGTCGAAGATCTTCGTCTGCGCGCGCAGCCGCGCCGCCACTGCTCCCGCCGAGGCCAGTCGAAGCGCGTCCCGGCGGCTGAAATTGAGCCAGTCCATGATGCGACCTCGATTATATCGGGCTACACTGTTGCCCATGAAGTACGTCATACTTGCCGCTCTGCTTTGCCTGCCTGCCGCTGCGCTGGACCGGCCGGGCACCACGTTCAAGGTGTTCCAATTCCCGCCCAACATGATCCCGCGCATCGATGGCAACGCCGGCGATTGGAAGATGGTCCCCGAAAGCTACGCCATCGGCATGGATCAGCTTGTCGACGATACCGATAAGACTCGTAAACCGGATCCGCGGAACCTGGACGTCAAAGTGAAAGTCGGCTGGGTCAAGGGCCTCAACCGCCTCTACTTCCTCTACGAGGCATACGACAACTATTGGGACTTTGCCCAGCCCGGTCTGCACAACGACACCTTCGAACTGGTCGTGGATGGCGACTTATCCGGCGGTCCGCTCATCGAGCGCTTCCAGCCGACTAAGGAACTCAGCGAGCGCGATGCCCATTTCTCCATGCACGGCGTCCAGGCGCAGAATTACCACATCATGACGCCCGCGGTGGGCAAGGATTGGGCCTTGGCCTGGGGCTGCAACGCTTACGTCAAGAACCTGCCTTACGCCAACGCGGCGTACAGCTATAATTTCAAACCCGGCGAGCCCGGACGCCTCACCCTGGAATTCTGGATCACGCCCTTCGATTATGCGGGCTGCGAAGGGCCGCAGCGCGCCGTGGAGTCCGTGCTCACGGAAAACAAGCTGATCGGCATGGCGTGGGCCGTGATGGACTACGACAATCCCGCCAGCGAATCGCATTCCTTTTGGAATCTCTCGCGCCAGCACACCATGTACGGCAAGGCCGACGAGCTGGTTGGCTTCCGCCTGATGCCGCTGGAGCCGGAGTTGCGCAAGTTCGACGCCGACTGGAGCTTTCAGGTGATCGATATGGACCGCCGCCTGGTCGCCTTCAAAGACCAGACTTCCGGCACCGCCACCAGTTGGGAATGGCAGTTCGGAGACGGCGCCACATCTACCGGGCAGAACCCCATCCATCAATACAAGAACCCCGGCGACTACACCGTGGTCCTCAACGTCAAAGGTCCCGAAGGCTCCTCCCGCCGCGAAAAAATCTGGGACGTGGCGGTGCGCTAGGCCAGAAGCGGCAGTAAGAGGACGACCGGCGTCACTCTAACGGCAGTGCGAGCGAAGGCTTGGCGGTCTCACCCGGATTGACCTCGATGATGGTGGAGGTGGCAATGGGGCTGCCTTTCGCCTTGGCATCGATGGTCACTTTGTATTGACCGGGCGCCGTGTTAATTCGAGTCCAGACCTTGGCATTGGATACCGACTCGGCGAACTTACCCGGCGAACCCTCTAATGTGACATCGAAATGGAAGCCATCCGTCTTGTCCGCGTTGGTGAGGGTTAGCTCGATCGCTCCAGGTTTGGTAGCGTCCTCCTTCTCTTTCGCGCTCTTTTCCACCTGGGCCTTGAGCGTGTCTAACTGCGACTTGAGATCCTTTTCCATTTGCGCCAGGTTGTTTTGGAACTCCGTGGCCCAATCCTTGGTTTCCTGCAAGACCATGCTCTGGATGGCAGAGATGAAATCCCTGGCCCGCTGAATCAAGCCGGCCTGCTCCTGCGATGTCGGAGGGTTCTGGGCAACCGCGACCAAAGCCACCCATTCCATTCGAAACTCGTGCAATATCTTCGTCATCGAGGTTGCGGTGAGGACGTACCGTGTCCAGCCGCTGGAGAGGCCGAAGGCTTTATCCATGCCTAACAGGGCCGCGGCGAGGCCAACGCAAAGGGAAGCGATGGGGCCGGAGTCGAAGTTGGGTGAGATTCTGACTCCGAGGCTCCTGAGAACTTGAACAAAGATTGAGGCGATACCGGCCAGGGCCGTCAATGCCAGGGCGAAAAACTGAATCGCCCGGGAGAGGCGGGCCTTCCACTTTTTCGACTGCCAGTACCAGTTAATTGCCTTTTGACCTTCATCTTCCACCGCCATGCGGATGTCGCGAAGCGACTGCACCGGATCGGCGCTGTTCCACATAACTTCAACCGCCGCACGCGGTCGAACATCGTTTTGAGTAGTGTCTGCCACGCTCCGGCTCCTGCGCCAGTATACATCCAAGCGCCGCAGGCCAGAGCTTTTTGTGTCGCGACGCAGCGGCCTGGCACCTGCTTGCCGAAATTCGCGCACCTCTGTTGGTCCGGACCCCTGACGCGCGCGGCTCAGCATGAGTTCAGAGACACGACCGTCAGGGAGTGTGTACTACTCTACTTGAGAGTACCGATATTTGCGGTTGGTTTCTCATGCCGCCAAACTGTTTCCTTCGGTTCTGGATAGGTCAAGCGGTCGCGGATGAATTTCACGAGGATTGAGGGTTTGGCGGTAGTTGCGAGAAATTCCGGGAGGGTATTGCGGAGGGCGATGGCGACAACCTGTTCGGAGGGGGCCAGTCCCGGGCGAATAGTTCGGATCCAGGAGCCGAAGGACTGCCAGACCAGCTGGGGTTGGTCGCGGAGAGGATCTGAAGTAAGCCTTGGGCGATGAGCCCCAGTTGGATGTGGCGATGGTAGGCCGCGATCTTGCGGCGCACGGCGTTGCGGTAGGCCTCCGATTTGCGGTGCAGGTATTGGTTGCCGCTCACGCGCCGTAGTGGCGTCATGGCCGCCATCCAGAAGTGATAGGCATAGGCGCCGATGACGTGGATGGCCTGCTTGAAGGACACTTCGATCTTGAAACGCAGGCCATAGATGCGGATGATGTCCAAAGCGGGGAGGGTCAGGTCCGTGCACATCAGCAGGATGACGCCGCGCTGTGGATGAAGCACCGCGACGAAGCGGACGAGAATACCGACAGGGCGCCACAACAGGTCGGCGGAGCGGAAGCGAAGGGTCACACCCTTTTCGCCATAGACGGGGCTGGGCGCCTCCTGGAGTTGGCCGACATCTTTCAGCAGAGTCGCGATGTTGACCTTCTTGCCGTACTTGGCGGGTCTACCCTTACGCCGCAGCCGATGTGGCGGCGGGGGTGTGGCCGGGAAGAAAGCTACGCTATTGCATCTGACGCGCGTGACCAAGTGGTTTCCATGGGCCAGCAACCCGCGCACTACTTTGCCGCTGGCATAGTAGGCGTCGGCGACGAAGTAGAACGGCTGATTCAGCCCCAGTGAGCCGAGCAGCAGAATCATCTTGTCCAGCAGAGTTCGATGGTCGCGGTTGGAAAACACCGTGCCTTCGTGGATGCGACAGGCCAAAGGCAAGGCAAATACACTGGACAAGGCTTGTGTGAGCACAGCGACCGCTTGGCAGGAGTGGCCGAAGATGTACTCGGCCTTGTTATTGGACTCGGATTCTTGATGGAGTTTCTTGACTCCAGGCATCTTGCGACCGGCCTTGGCAACCTTGATTCCGTCGCCAACCAGAACCGGCCTGCCATCGATGCGCAGGATGCCGGGGTCTAGCCGGAAGAGCAGAGCGCACCAGGCGCGGGTGAGCTTGTCTAGATCCAGGGCCGGGCTGTGGAAGAAGTCCAGGAGGCGGTCGTAACAGGCCGGCTCCAGGCCCAGGGCGCGGACGATGCTGGTGACGCCCAGCAGATCCTTGCGAATGGTCATTCCCGCCAGACAGAGGGACATCCAGAGGAAGGTTCGGGTGCGGGCGCAAGCGGGCTGCAAATCGCACACCAGATTCCACCAATGGTTCCAAAGCATGAAGCGGCCTCCTTGCCGGTCGGCTCGAACTTCGGGTTTTGGGTATTGATAATTGATCGGGCATAGTATAGCATATATATGCTATACTAACCACACAAAAAGAGGACTCATGAGCCAGAAACGGATTCAACAGATCGAGCAGAGGATTGATCGGATCAAGAGGGCGCTACTGGAGATCGGCCCGATGCGTCCGGGCTCGCTCACCCGCCAGTACAAGGACCCCAAAAACCAAACCGGAGCCTACTGGCAGGTCAGCTATACCCGTCAGATGAAGAGCCGCACGGAGTACGTTCGCCAGGAATGCGTGAAGGAGATTCGCCGCCGGATCGCAGTCCACAAGCGGTTCAAACGCCTGGTTGACCAGTGGATCGACCTGGGTATCGAGCACTCCCGGCTGACCATGCAGATGGCAGAATCGAAGGCTGACTGATAGGGGAATTCGGTACTCTCAAGTACTCTACTCCATCACTACTAACTCATAGTCGCCCAGGTGTGGAATGGTAAATTCGGAGTATCCCCCGTTTACCTGCACAGCCAGATTCTCCGCCCCGCGGATTGCCCGCGCGCTCCGGAACTCACCGGCCACCTGCACGCGGATGCCGCTCATGGGAACGGGAGCAAAGTAACCAGTGTCCGAGTGCCCGCTCATGTTGATCAGGTGCAGCAGGGTGCGCCCGTTCTGCCGCATCAGTGTCATCTCCACCAACGGGTGGGCATTGGTCCGAAGCTGCCGCCGTGGCAGCATCCGGTCCACCAAGTCGCGGAACAGACCCGCATGGGCCGGCAGACTGCTGCGATAGTACAACGCCCCCAGGTTCCAGGGGACCCAGGCGACTAATCCCTTACCCATCTGGCGGAACACAAGCGCAGGTATGTCTGTATCGTGCATGTCGATGTGAACGAACTCCGGCGGCCCGATCATCGAAGGCGGTACCAGCGTCAGCAACGCCGGCGCATCCGGCTTGACTTCAGTAAAGGGACCGTTCAGCATCAGCAAATCGACATCCGCCAACGAAGGAAATGCAGCATGGTCCCGCACCCGGACATATCCCTTCACGTCGCTATCGGTGCGGATCACCGGGGCGATTTCGAACTCGGGCTTGCTCGCGCTTACGATCAGCAGCTTGCCACCCTCGCGGACGTAACCGGCAAGTCCGGCGGGAGCCCGCCCCGCCGTGAGCACCAGGTCGTAACTGCGCTTCCCGACCCACTCCATGTTGTCCGACACGGCGAAGGGAATATGTTCTTCAGAGAGCAAACGGAACAGGCCGCGGTACGAATCCTCGCTGGAAGCGGCGCCCAGCAGCAGCACGCGCGCCGCGCTGCTCTGCCCCACGAAGTACTGCTCGTTCGCGGCCGCCCATCGGAAGATCGGCGTCGCGGTCTCAATGGCCTGACGGTCCTGCTGATCCAGCGTGCCGTTCACCGCCAGCGTCAGGGCGCCGCCATTGGCCAGGTTCTCCCAGCATCGCAGGGCAATTTCCTCGCGCGGAACGGTCGCGAAGCGCCACCAGAAATCCACGAATTGCATGTTCAGGTTGACCGCCATCTTGCCCGGCTGGCTGTTTCGCGCGCGATTGACGCGGTCGCTGGCGGAGTAAGGCCACAGCGGCAGAGCTCGCGCCACCGCCGTGTTGGACTCGGACATGATACCGTCGGTGAACTCCTGCTGGTAATTGAAGTAACCGGCGTGCGGCCGTAACTTGTGGATCAGTTCGCCAATCGCCGCCGCCACTTCGTGCGACGATGCAGACATGAATTTCCGGTAGTCGTCATCGGGCGTCTCCGGAATGTCTTTCCCGTATAACTGCCGGTACTTTCGCCGGCACGAATCGCAATGGCACAGGCCGACCGGATGCCCGCTGTAATCGCTCGACTGGTTGCCGAACATATTGAAGAACAGGCCATCCACGTCATACTTTTCAAGGCCTTCGGTCAGGATCTTCATGGACTGCTCGCGATAATACCCGCCATTGATGCAGGTGGAATACAGGCCGTTATAAATCACCGGCTGCCCGTTTGACTGGCGGAAGAACCACTCCGGGTGAGCATCGAATACGGCCTTCTGCGTTTTGCTCAGATCGTATCTCCCCACCACCCGAATCCCATGAGCGTGCGCCTCTCGCAAGACCTCTCCGAACAAGTCCCGCCCGGCAGGCAGGTCGGGACTCGCATAGTGGAACGGCGTCGTCGGTGGGGTAGTAGGCCACGATTCCGCCCATCCCGAAAAGCAGGACGTTCGCACGCATTTCCGTAAGTTGCCGCACCAACCGGTTCGCGTCCAGCCCGGCATCGGTCTGCCGTAGATTCGTCTGGACCCACCGGATCGGCTCCCGCGTCCACCATCCGCCTTGCGCGGCGCACTGACCCACGAGTATGCTCCACAGGATCAAAAGTCGTTTCATGGCCTGATTCATCCTACCGGAACCGCCCTTGCGCCCGCACCGTGAAGCGATATACCGTACGGATTCGACAAGGAGATCCCATGGACCGCCGTTCGTTTCTGAATTCCGCGGCAGGCGCGACCCTGCTTCCACAAGCCCTCGAAGCCCAGGAGGCGGGCCGCAAAACCCGCTTCTACCGCATCGACTACTTCTACTATCGCCAGGGCGGACAGGCGGCGCGGCTCAACCAGTTTTTCTCCTCGCAGGTGCCCCTGCTGTCGCGTCACACGCGCGCCCTGGGATTTTTCAACGCGGTGTTCACGCCGCGCCTGCAAACCTTGCTGGCCCTGAGCGGCTTCGAGAGTATGGAGGGAATGATGTCCGCCGCGGCCCAGGTGGAAGCCGACACGACCTATCGCAAAGCCTTCGAGGAGTTGGAAAGCGGCAGCGAACCGCCCTTCGACAGCAGCCAGCGCCTGCTTCTGGCCGCTACGGACTTCTCACCCGAGATCGTCCCTTTGCCGGAGAAGCCTAAGTCGCCGCGGTATTTTGAACTGCGCGTTTATCATGCTCCCACCGTGCGCCAGTTACATTTTTTGCACGAGCGTTTCAGCGGCGCGGAAGTCAAGATATTCCACCGTTCGGGTATTCATCCAATTCTTTATGCCGATACCATTATGGGTCCGGACTTACCGAACCTCACTTACTTCATGCCGTTCGCTACTCTGGCCGACCGGGAGAGAGCCTGGGACGCTTTCGGCGCGGACCCCGAATGGCTCAAGGTGCGAGCCGAATCCGTCGCCCGTGGCGGCCAGATCGTCGATAACAACAACTTATCGCTCTGGCGTGCCGCGCCTTACTCGCCAATTCAATAACGGGGTATGACTTACTAAGTTAATCATTTCATTGCCCGACCGCTCCCTCACGGTCGCGGCTCCGATCCGAGTTGCGCGCCAGTATGCGGTGTTTCGGAGGTCGCGCGTTGCTGCCATGAGATATACTCCCCCCATGAGGCTATTTTCGCTTTCGCTGTGTTTCGCGCTTGCCGTTTCGCGCAGAATCCCGCACCCCCCGCGGGCCGCCGCGGCCGCGGCGGCCAGGATCCCATCAACGCGCGCACCTTCGCCAGCCTGCGGGCCCGCCAGATCGGACCGGCCTTGATCTCCGGCCGCGTCTCGCAGATCGCCGTCTTCCCGGATAGCCCCAGCCACTATCTGGTCGCGCGAAGCCGTCCGGCAGCATTTTCATGACCGACAACAACGGCACCACCTGGACGCCCGTCTTCGACAACTACGGATCGTATTCCATCGGCTGGATCACCATCGATCCCAAGAATCCCTCCATCGTCTGGGTCGGCACCGGCGAGAACAACAGCCAGCGCAGCGTCTCCTACGGCGACGGCGTCTACAAGAGCGAAGACGGCGGCCGCACCTTCCGCAACGTCGGGCTTGCAAGCTCACCGAGCACATCGCCCGCATCGTGGTCGACCCGCGCGATTCCAACGTGGTCTACGTTGCCGCGCCCGGCCCGCTCTGGAAGGGCGGCGGCGAGCGCGGCCTCTACAAGACCACCGACGGCGGCAAGACCTGGTCGCAAAGCCTCATCAAGGTCGGACGAATACACCGGCTGCTCCGACGTGGTCATGGATCCGCAAGAATCCCGACGTGCTGCTGGCCGCCACGCACCAGCGCCAGCGCCGCTACTTCGGCATGATTCACGGCGGACCCGGCAGCGCCCTCTGGCGCACGCATCGACGCCGGCAAGACCTGGACCAAGGTGCGCGGCGGATTTCCCAGCACGGCGACCTGGGCCGCATCGGCCTGAACTACGCGCCCTCCAATCCCAACATCATTTACGCCCAGGTGGAAGCGCACGAAGGCCGCGGCGGCCTCTACCGCTCCACCGACAACGGCGTCACCTGGGAGCGCCGCAACTCCTCCGACTCGCAGGGCCAGTATTACGCCAAGGTGGTGGTCGATCCGGCCAACCCCGACCGCGTCTACATCATGAACGTCAACATCGCGGTTTCCGACGATGGCGGCCGCACCCTGACCACCCTCGGCCACGCGCAACAAGCACGTGGACAATCACGATATCTGGGTCGACCCGAAGAACAACAATCACTACCTGGTGGGTTGCGACGGCGGCCTCTACGAGAGCTTCGACCGCGCCGCTACCTGGATCTTCAAAGCCAACCTGCCCACCGGCGCAGTTCTACGACGTCGCCGTGGACGAGGACGCCCCGTTCTATCACGTCTACGGCGGCACGCAGGACAACAACAGCGTCGGCTGCGCCGTCGCGCACGAAGAACACCGTCGCTGACCAATGCCGATTGCTTCGTCACCAACGGCGGCGACGGATTCTATTCGCGCGTCGATCCCAAGGATCCCAACACCATCTACGCCACCATGCCAGAACGCCGGCATCGTGCGCTTCGACAAGCGCACCGGCGAGCGCGTCTCCATCCAGCCGCAGCCGGCCAAGGGCGATCCGGCGCTGCGCTGGAACTGGGACGCGCCGTTCATCGTCAGCCCGCACTCCAACACGCGCCTCTATATCGGCTCGCAGAGGCTGTATCGCAGCGACGATCGCGGCGATTCGCTGGGTGCGCCGTCAGCCCCGACCTCACCCGCCAGCTGGACCGCAACAAGCTGCCCCTGATGGGCAAAATCTGGCCCATCGACGCCATCCAGAAGAACGTCTCCACCGCGCTCTACGACAACATCTCGTCCATCGCCGAATCGCCCAAGAAGGAAGGCCTGATCTACGTCGGCACCGACGACGGCCTGGTGCAGGTGACCGAAGACGGCGGCAAGAACTGGCGCAAGGTCGATAAGCCCGCCGGCGTGCCCGAGAACGCCTACGTGCAGCGCATCGTGGCCTCGCAGCACGATGCCGGCACGGTGTATGTGGCCTACGAGAATCACCAGAACGGCGATTTCAAACCCTACCTGATCAAGAGCACCGACATGGGCAAGACCTGGGTCAACATCTCCGGCAACCTGCCCGGAGCGCGGCGGCGTCTACGCCATCGCCGAAGACCACGTCAACAAGAACCTGATCTTCGCCGGCACCGAATTCGGCCTCTACTTCACCAACATCGGCGGCGAAAAGTGGATCAAGCTCAACGTCGGCCTGCCCACCACCATGGTGCGCGACCTGGCCATCCAGAAGCAGATGGACGACCTGGTGATCGGCACCTTCGGCCGCAGCATCTACGTGCTGGACGATTACAGCCCGCTGCGCGCCGCCACGCCCGAGATGATGCAGAAGGAAAGCGCCCTATTCCCGGTCCGCAAAGCGCTGGAGTATCATTCCGTACAATCCCGGCGGCGATCTGGGCACCAATCATTTCACCGCGCCGAATCCGCCGGTCGGCGCGGCGATCACCTACAACCTGAAAGACGCCATCCGCACCAAGGCGCAGGAACGCCAGCAGCGCGAGCGCGCAGGCCGCCCAGCGCGGCGAGACGCCGCCTTATCCCACGCCCGAAGAGCTGCGCGCCGAAGTCGTTGGAAGAGCCGCCGGCCGTCATCCTGACCATCAAGGATGCCAAAGGCAAAATCGTGCGCCGGCTCGATGAGCCGGCCACCGCGGGCATCCATCGCGTTACCTGGGACCTGCGCAGCCAGGGCATCGGCTCTGGCGCCATCCGATACCGTCTGGGCGGCGGCGGCTGCGCGGCGGCGGACGCGGCGGACGCGGCGGCGCCGGTGGCGGTCGTGGCGGGCGCGGGCGGTGGAGGCGGCGATCGACCCCGATATGGCCGCGGCCTTCGGCGGACGCGGCGGCGGCGCCGGAGCCTTGGTCGCTGCCCGGCAAGTACACCGTCTCCCTGGCCAAACGCGTCAACGGCGTGGTGACCGACCTGCCTGGCTCGGAGACCATCGAAGTGGTGGCCGCCGACTCCCTACACGCAGGAAGAGCGCACTCTCCATGGTCCGAGTTCCAGGAGAAGCTCGGTCAAGCTGCAGAAGGCCCTGACGGCCACCCAGGAAGCCGCCGCCGAAGCCGGCACGCGCCTGGATTCCATCAAGCGCGCCGTGGATGCCACGCCCACGCTCTCGCCCAAGCTGCATGAGCAGGCGCTCGGCGCTGCAGCGCGACCTCGACGCCATCAACCTGGCGCTCAGCGGCGACCGCGTCTGGCGCTCGCACAACGAGGGCATCCCGGCCTCCATCTCCGAACGCATTCAGGCCGCCGCCGGTTCCACGCGCGGCACCACCAGCCATCCCACCAAGACGGCCATGGAGCAGTATCAGATCGGCTCCGACGAGCTGGCGGTGCAGATTCCCAAACTGCGAAAGCTGATCGATACGGATATCCGGAATCTCGAGAAGCAGCTCGACGCCGCCGGCGCGCCGCCCACTCCGGGCCGCCTGCCGGATTGGAAGGGCGGCAAGTAAGTCACCTGCTTGAGCCTGGCCGCTCGTTCGTGTAGCCTGTCACTATGGCTTCCCGAATCAGTCTGCTCCTTTGCCTGTGCTGTGTGCCCTCCCTGCTGAGCGGCCAGAACAATCTCAAGACCACCGTGACGCAGCGGTACTTCAACAGCGTCCGCAAGAATCTGGAGGCGGCGGCCGACGCCATGCCCGCCGCGAAATACGGATACAAACTGACCGACGGACAGATGTCGTTCGCCGAATGGATCAACCACTCCACGGAACGCAACTACTCCGACTGCGCCACTCTGAAAGGCGAATCCGCCCCGGAAGCCGCCCGGAAAGTAGCCGCTCTGAAAGAAAAAGCCGAGGTCAGCCAGGCATTGAAGGATTCCTTCGCCTATTGCGCATCCGCCCTCGAAGGTATCGACGATCAGAAGGTGCTGGCCTCACCGCAAATGACCTATGCGCTGCTGCACATCGTCGTGCATAACAATGAAGTTTACGGGAACATCGTGGGCTATTTGCGTACCAGCGGCATCGTCCCGCCATCGACGGCTTCTCGAATGAGCAAGAAAGGCAAGTAGAATCCCGAGCAGAGTTGTAGTACCCAGTACTAACCCCTCTTTACTTTGGATAACTTGACCTTCGGTTTATGCAGGAAGAGACTACGGTTGATGCAGGAAGCCAGCGTCAACCATCCGCGACCGCCAAAACCTTACCGCCGCCGCAGGCGCGGGCAAGGGCTTGTCGAGTACTCTTTACTCCTGGCATTCATTGGTTTGGTGTGCATTGCAATTATGAGCACCACCGGCAGTTCGACGGCCGGCGTCTGGGTAACGGCAAACAGCCAATTAAATCTCGCCAATAACGGCGCTGCTCCGGCTGACCCTACCGGCGGTGGTTCGGGAAGCGGCGGCAGCGGCGGCAGCGGAGGCGGTGGCCACGACCACGGCGGGGACGGCCATTAGGCCAAACCGCAAATCTCGCCTGTTCTTCGCATCCCACTGATTCGATACAGAAATCCTGCCGAAAAAACAAATTGGCGCGTCCTGCGCCACGTGTAAAGGTCTGTAAATCCCCTCGCCTACATCCTTGAAAACAGGGCAAATTCAGTTCTTGACAGCAATCGCAAATTGCAATATGCTAATTACAGATTGCGATATGAGACTCGGTGAAAAACTCCGGTACCTGCGGGAAGTGGAAGGCACGCTCCGCGGCCTCGACCGCGAACTCTCGCAGCAGGAGATGGCCCGGCTGATCCAGAAGGAGCTCGGCAAATCCATCAGCCAGAGCTATCTCTCGCAGATCGAAAGCGGCGCGCGGCCGCATCTGACCAATTCCACCCGCATGCTGCTGGCGCGGTTTTTCAAGGTGCATCCCGGCTACCTGGTGGACGATCCCGAAGGCTTCCAGAACGAGCTGATCTCCGACGTGGGCGCGCTCGAAGACAAGCTGGATCTTTGGCTGGTGAGCGGCGCGGAGCGGTTCCGCCGCGAGCCGGAACTGCACCACGCCCTGCTCACCATGGCGCAAGCATGCCGATTCGCGCATGTGCCTGGTGCTGCTGGGCACCATTCTGGAAAACCCCGGGCTGGCCGAGCGCCTGATGGAAGTGCTCAAACCGCCCGCCGCCAGCCCGCAAACCGAGGAGGCGTTCATGAACTGGTCCGATTTTTATCTCGTCTGTTTTCTGGTCGGATTCGGTCTGAGCGCGCTGGCGCTGCTGGCCGGCAGCGTGCACCTGCATATTGCCGCACCTGCACGTTCATCACGGCATTCACATTTCGATGCACGGCGGTTCGGGTGCGGCGGCCGGGCGGACCTGTCGTGGTTCAATTTCGGAACCATCGCCGCCTTCCTTGCCTGGTTCGGCGGCACGGGCTATCTGCTGGAGCACTACTACCGCGTGTGGTTTCGTGGTCGTTCTGGCGATCGCCACGTTCAGCGGCCTGGGCGCCGCGGCCGTGGTCTTCTGGTTTCTGGCCAAGGTGCTGATGGCCGACGAGAGCGCCGCTCGATCCCGCCGATTACGACATGGTCGGCGTGCTCGGCACGCCTGAGCATTCCCATCCGCGCCGGCGGCACCGGCGAACTGGTCTATTCGCAGGAGGGCACGCGCCGCGTCGCCGGCGCGCGCAGCGAAGATGGCGCCGCCATCACCCAAGGGCGCCGAAGTGATGGTCACGCGTTACGAAAAAGGATCGCCTATGTGCGCCCGTTGGGAAGATCCGGCCGGGCGAACTGGAGCCGCAAGAGTAGAGTGAGGACGCCAACTTTATGGATCAAACCAACTGCATTGTGATCGCCGGGCTGATGGTGCTGGCGATCCTGTTCCTCATGGCCATGTTCGCCAAGCTGTTCCGCAAGGCCGGACCGCACGAGGCGATCATCGTGTACGGTTTCCGCGGCACGCGCGTGGTCAAGGGCCGCGGCACCGTCATCTTTCCCATGGTGGAGAGCTGCCGCGGGCTGTCGCTCGAGCTGATGTCGTTCGACGTCGCGCCGAAGCAGGACCTCTACACCCGCCAGGGCGTCGCGGTCACGGTGGAAGCCGTGGCGCAGATCAAGGTGAAGTCCGATCCGGAATCGATCCTCACCGCCGCCGAGCAGTTTCTCACCAAGCCGCCCGACGAGCGCGAAGGCCTGATCCGCCTGGTGATGGAAGGCCACCTGCGCGGCATCATCGGCCAGCTCACCGTGGAAGAGATCGTGAAGCAGCCGGAGATGGTGGGCGACCGCATGCGCTCCACCTGCGCCGACGACATGAACAAGATGGGCCTCGAAGTGATTTCCTTCACCATCAAGGAAGTCCGCGACAAGAACGAATACATCACCAACATGGGCCGGCCCGACGTCGCGCGCATCAAGCGCGACGCCGATGTGGCCACCGCCGAAGCCGACCGCGATACCGCCATCCGGCGCGCCGTAGCCTCGCGCGAAGCCGCCGTCGCCAAGGCCCAGGCCGACCAGGAGCGCGTGCTCGCCGAAACGCTCTCGCAGGCCAAGCAGGCCGAAGCGCAGCGCGATCTGGAAGTCAAGAAGGCCGAGTACCTGGAGATGGTGAAGAAGCAGCAGGCCACGGCCGACAAGGCTTACGAGATCCAGGCCAACATCATGCAGCAGCAGGTGCGCGCCGAGGAAGTCACCATCCACCAGGTGGAGAAGGAGCACGAAGTCAAGGTGCAGGAGGCCGAAATCCAGCGCCGCGACCGCGAGCTGACGGCCACCGTGCTCAAGGCCGGCCGAGTACGAGCGCAAGCGCATCGAGACCCTGGCCGAAGCCGAGAAATCAGCGCCTCATCATGGAAGCCGAAGGCCAGGCCTCGGCCATCCGCGCGCAGGGCGAAGCCGAAGCCGAGATCATCTTCAAGAAGGGCGAAGCCGAAGCCAAGGCCATGAACGTGAAGGCCGAGGCCTACCAGGAATTCAACCAGGCGGCCATCGTCGACAAGCTGATCACCAGCATGCCCGAGATGGTGAGGGCCCTGGCCGCGCCGCTGGCCAACGTGGACAAGATCACCATCGTCTCCACCGGCAACGGCGACTCCGCCGGCATGCACAAGATCACGGGCGACATCACCGAAATGGCGGCGCAGATTCCCGCGCTCTTCGAGACGCTCTCGGGCATGCCGCTGCAGCGAGCTGTTCGCGAAGGTGCGGCTGATCGGCGACAAACCGCCCAAGCCGGACGACAAGGGCAAAGCCGCGTCGGCGCTAAGTAAGCAGCTAAAGAAGGAGAATCACCATGGCACTTTTAGAACGAGTCTCAACACTGATCCGGGCCAATCTCAACGACCTGGTCGACAAGGCCGAAGAACCCGGAAAAAATGATCAAGCAGGTGATCCTGGACATGGAGAACCAGCTGCTCCAGGTGAAAACCCAGGTGGCGATCTCCATCGCCGACCAGCACGTGCTGGAGAAGAAGCTGCAGGAGAACGAGGAAAACGCCGCAGCAGTGGATGCGCCGCGCCGAGCTGGCCGTCGATAAGAAGGACGACGCTCTGGCGCGCGCCGCCGTGGAGCGCTCCATGAGCTACAAATCCATGACCGAGAGCTTCCGCCAGCAGGTGGAGGACCAGAAGACGCAGGTGGAGAACCTCAAGACCGCGCTGCTCAAGCTGCAGCAGAAGCTGGCCGAGGCGCAATCCAAGAGCGACATGCTGATCGCCCAGCACCGCCGCTCGCGCGCTCTCGGCAAGGCCACCGAAGCCGGCATGGCCATGGGCGATAACTCCAACGCCGCCGCCTTCGACCGCATGAAGAACAAGGTGCAGCACACCGAAGCCACCGCGCAGGCCAAGGCCGAACTGGTCGGCCGACAACGTGGACGACCGTTCGCCGCCATGGAAAAGCAGGACGAGATCGACCGCCTGCTGGCGGAGCTCAAGAACAAAAGGAAGGCAGGTTAACCGGTGGGACAGGCCTCCCGCCTGTCCCCCTCTTTCGATTTCTATATGACGTACGACGCAAAATTCGATTGGCGGCTGGCGGCAGCCATCGCTGTCGCGCTGGCCGTACTTCTTCTCGGAGGCAACTACTGGATCGTCGGGCCCGTCCTGCTGATCCTGCTGATTTGCGCCTACCCGCAGTCCTACCAGACCACGCCGCGCGGCCTGAAGGTGCGCGCGTTTTGTATGAACATCCTCATCCCGTATGAAGTGATTACGTTCATCGGCCCGAGCGACGAAAATCGCAGCCGGTGGTCCTGGTTCGCGGACGGCGTGACCATTCGCTACGGTCTCGCCTCCAAGCTGCACATCGCACCGGCGAAAATGGACGTGTTTCTCGCCGACGTGGGGCGACGCACGCCGCATTTGGTCCGGCGCGGCGAAGCCCTGGTGTTAAGCTTCGCATAGGGAATACCCCTCGTGAGGGGGTATTCCCCACCCCTCATAAGATTTGTTGTATATTCCTCTAATTTCGGATATTTTTAACCTGAAATTGACCCCAGTGAGGAATTGCAAAATGATCAAGTTGTACAACAGTCTGAATCACCCCAACCACTGGATCGCCTGTGTCGCGGGAACCGGCTGGGTGGCCTTCCCGAAAACGGAAAACGGCTGGCATCAACGCCACCCGGCCCGCGGCCTCGATCCGATGCATCTCCGCGAGGCGCCCCTTCGCCTGGCGCGCAACACGGGAGCTCCCGTGGATGCCGAAACTGCGGAATTGACATGCGCCTGAAGTTGTCCCGTAGTCAACTTATAATGAGCTTGATGAAATTGCTTGGCGCTATCCTCGCCGCTGCCCTGCTGCTATCCGCGGCGGACCTGACCCTTGGCAAGCCTCTTACTTTGAAGGAGCCTGTCTCCCTGGCCACGCTGCTGGCCAAACCCGCCGGCTATGTAGGCAAGACTGTACAAGTGCAAGGCAAGATCGTCGAAGTTTGCCAGATGATGGGCTGCTGGCTGGATCTTACGAATAACGACGGCCAGAAGATCCGCGTCAAGGTGGAAGATGGCGATATCGTCTTTCCCAAAGACTCTTCCGGCAAGACAGTGGTAGCGGAAGGCGTCTTCAGCAAACTGGACTTGACCCGCGAACAGGCCGCGGCCCAGGCGGAGGAAGAAGCCAAAGAAAAGGGCCGCACCTTCGATCCAGCCTCCGTCAAGAGCGGCGTGACCATTTACCAGATCCAGGGGACAGGCGCCGTCATCCGCTCCAACTGAAGATAGCCTGCCGGTTTTTGTTACACGGGAGGACCAGCTAGCCACCGGTCAGCAGGACGCTTGGCACGCGTTGGGGATCGGCCATCCTCAGGTAGAAATACCCGATGCCGGCCAGTCCGAGCATGAGCCCGGGGAGTTCATCGGCCTTGGCCAGGCCGCAAGGCCATGGCGCCCGTCGCTGGTGATACTGCTCCACGCCATAACGGGCAGCGGTGTGCGCGCGGGCCAGCCACTTCTCTTCGCCCAGCGACTGCGACGCGTACAGCAATAAATCGGCATTGCCTGCGACTCCGTGGCACTGGCAGAAACTTCCGCCCGAGATCACCACATCCGCAACCTTGGCGACTGCCGTGCGCGCCTCCGCCAGTGTCCCGGCATCGCCAAGAATCTGCCACGCCCGCAGTCGCGAGAAGCCGATTCCGCCGGCTCCGTGGCACCAGACCGCCGGATAAATCGGCGGATCCTGGCGAAAATCGGGCCAATTGCACATCCCAGGGTGGAATGCGCTTCTTTCGTAGCGAAACGCTTCTACTGCCGCCAGGCGAAACCGATCCTCTCCGCAGGCAGCCCACAGTTCCAACATCGCCCAGCCGATTCCAGCCGCGCCATGCGAAAACCCAGTGAGGTTCCGCGGCCCATCCGTCGTCTTCCAGCTCCAACCATCCGTCGAGCGGTCTGCCGTAGCGAGCAGCAGATCGCCGTGAGCCATAGCGCGATCGAGCCAACGCGCCCCGCCGTGGCGACGCAGATGCAGCAGAGCGGCAATGGCGCCCGCGCTGCCGCTGACCACATCGAGCCGGGAAGAGTCCGGCTCCGCCTGCCGGAGAATCTCGTCTTCGCCGCACTCGCCACGAATCTCGGCTGCCGCGAACAGAACGCTGAGTCCGCCGGCATAGAGCCCGCAACCGGGCATCGGCATTCGGGCCAGCGCCTGCCGCAACGCGCCCTCGGCGGTAACCCGGATGATGCGGTCCCCGGTGGCTTCCGCCAGCCTCCAGAGGAACAACGCGATGCCGCTGGTGCCGCTGTAAATCTCCGGACCCAGCGCGCCGCATGCAAGCGTTTCGCCATCCAGATAGTGGCCGATCCAGTTGCACCGGCCGAGGCTCCACAGCGCATCGCGGCAAAGGCGGGCGCCGATCTGGTGCGCGATCTGGAGGTATTCCGTGTTCATGCCGTTGGGAATGGATACTCGTACTCGCCTGGCGAACCGGCGTTCAGCCAGGGCGCGTCCAGCGAAAGCCCGCGCTGGGCGAACTGGCGCGCAACTTCCACCAGGCGGTCCTGGACCGCTCGCCCGCGCGAAGCCGCCATGGCCTGCGCCAGGATGGTGCAGCGGTGCTTCCCGAAGCTGTCTCCGGGATCCTCGGCCAGCGCCAGCCCATGCGCCAGACGCTTGGTAAACAACGGCGTGCCGGCATTGAGGTGCGATACCACCTGGCAACGAATCGATTCCACCAGGAGCGCGGCGATGGGATAGAACCGCCTGTCGATATACAGGACGGCTGCGTCCCGGCGGGGAAACAGCGAAGTCCGGTTCAGGCACTTGAAACGGAAGGGCACCTGGAACCGGTTGAACTCGCCGGTCACCGCTTCCATCAGCCGGGCCACGCCCTCGGACCGCACGTTCCAGTAGATCCGGACGGTGCTTCCGGTCTCGTATTCGGCCACTGCCTCGCCGAATGCGAAATAAAAGGACTCCTGGATTGCCGCGGACCCCGGCGCGGAGTAAACCGCGATTTCGATGCCCTCCTTCACGCCCATTCCGATCCCCCGCTGCGTGATGTATTCCCCCGGCAGGAACGCCCGCACCGCGCCATTCCGCCGCGCCAGAATGCGGCCATCGTCCAGCACCTGTTCGATAGTCCACCCGTGCACCCACTCCCCGCGGCTCCCGTTGGCGGCTGCAAGAATGCCGTTGAGATCCTCGGCCGGAGTGTCACCGGTTGGCGGCGCCGGATCGAGAATCGAGCGCATATAGCAGCGGCCGTACAGTTCGCCCGCCAGAGCGGCGGGATCGTCCTCGCAAGCGAATGCGGTGCCCAGAATCGCCCTCAGTTCGCGCTGCATCTCAACCCCATCCCGCGCCGAAGATTTCAGCCAGCGCCCAATCCGGCCGCGTGAACATATTCAGGCTGGCCTGCAGCAGGCACACTGCATCGGCGTTCAATTCCTCCGCTTCGTCCAGCGCCTCGTATGCCGATTGCAGCATGCGGGCCGCGCCGAACCGCAGGGCGCGCGGCGCCATCCCCGCCGCCTGGCACGAGTCTCCGGCGTAGCCTTCGAGGAAGGCATGCAGAGCAGGCCGGATCTCCTCGATAGCGTATTGCCGCGGACGCCGCACCCAGGCTCCCCAGTACGATTGCAGCATCGTGCCGATGTCCTCAAAGGGATCGCCCCAGGCCGCAAATTCCCAGTCGATCACCTGCATGCGCCCGCCAGTGTCGGAAAGCAGGCAGTTTTCCAGCTTCCAATCGCCGTGAATCGCCGTCTCCTCGCGCCATTCTTCGCGCAGACCGTCTAACGCGCAAGCGAAACCGGTATTGTCCTGGATGACCCGCACCAGCTCCTTCCGGCCCTCGCTCCAATCCGCCTGGCCGTCCGCGCCGGTCTGGTGAATGGCCAGATACCAGGGCTTGCGCCGCGAAAACAGTGTGCCATCGGCCAGGGCGCGCATCTCCCGGTGAAAGACCCCCATGGTCGCCCCGGCGAGCCGTGCCACCGCCGGGGAAAACCGGTCGGGCATCCGGTGCAGATTGCTCTGGCCGGGAAGGTATTGCAGGGTGAGCACCGAGTTCACCGGGTCATAGCCGTAGGACTCGGGCACCAGCGCGCGCAGCGGCGCGAAGCCTGGCTCGGTCCTGGCCCGCCAATAGATGCCGGCCTCGCGCTCCAGGCTGCGGCGGCTGGCCATATCCCATCTCTTCGGCTGCTTGATAAAATATTCGCGCGCGCCGCACGTCACCCGGTAATTGCGATTGCGGCGGCTGAGGTTGCGCACGTCAAACGCACCGCGCACCACCGATTCAAGGTCGGCGAAGCGCCGGTCCAGCAGGTAATGGAGGACGCTAGCCTCCGTCAGAAACATGGGTCAGTCAGCGCAGGGGCATGGCCGGCGGGTTCAACCATCCTGCCACCACGGGCGAAAACGCGGATTCTGTCTTCTTGGGACTCTGGGTGCAATTGGGCAGGTCCGTCGAGCAGGTCTCATCGCAGACCGTGCACTCTATCTGCTCCACGGAGGCCTCGCAGTCGACGATTCCGGTGCAACCCACCAGGTGGGTTGGGCAGCCCTGGACCTTGGTCTTACAGCCTTCGTGGTCCGAATGCGGATGTCGATGTGGATGTTTCTCTTCGGAAGCCAGCCAGGCGGCTTCTACCGTCCGGCGATATTTCAGAGCGATCCTGCCGTTCATCATCTCGGGCAAATCGAACATGGGGGCGTCTCGCTTTCGGGAAGAATATAACAGAACCGTCCGGGCTTTACAAATTATTTCCGCCGGTTTTTTGCGGCCGGTTACTTTCCCGTGACAAGCAGCGGCATCCAGATTCCGCCGGAACGCTGCCGCAGGCTGACGATCACGCGGTCTCGCGTCAGCGGAATGCGCGGACGGCTGCGAGAAGGCGCGAACAGTGCCAGGGAGGGAGAATGAAAATGCCGGACGGGAAACAGCTTACCCTCGGGATGCTTAGTCCGGGGATCCACCCGCATAGCCCACAGGCAGGTGTAGCCGTCGCGATCGGAAGTGAAATAAAGCAGACCGCCGTCGGGCGACCAACGCGGATCGGGATGAACCTCCGGCGCCCGAATCACCTCGATCCACTCCTCGGGCGGCGGCGCGTGCTCCGGCGAGAACGGGGCAACGTAGACCGAGAAATCGGGCGGCGTCCGTTCGGCGGTGAATGCCAGCCATTTTCCGTCGGCGGAAATCGACCGGGCGCGCAGATCGGCGCTGCTGCTCTCCAGGTAGACCGAGTTCTTGCCGGACGCCATGTCCATCAGGTGGATCGCCTTGCGCGGCGAGCCCTGTTCGATGAGTATGTACTTGCCATCGGGCGACCATGCGCGCACGCCGCTGCAGGAGGTGCAGAGTTTCCGGCTGGCGCCGCCGTCGAAGGGAGTCACGAACACGCCGCTGGCGCCCTGGAGCTCGCGCCACGCCACCATAGAGCCATCGAAACTGATTTCGGCCATGCCTTTGGGGTAGCCCCCTTCCGTCAGGGCATGCGAGCGTCCGGTGGAGAGATCGAGGCCCCAGACCTGCGTATCGTCGGAGCGCAGGGTAATGAACGCGATGCGTTCTCCATCGGCGGAGATGGAATCGGCCAGGCTCAGGCTCCGGTTCCTGGTCAGCGGCTGCGGATCGCCCTTGACTTTGCCGGCAGCCGCATCTAGCGGAAGGCTGTAAAAGTTCGTCGCGGTTTCGATGACCGCGAACACCACCTGCCCCTGCTTGGAGACCGAAGGCGAATATGCGTCGGCCGTGGCCGCCGACAAACGGCGCGGCGGCCCGGCAGCCTTCCCCGTAACCGGATCGATGGAGATGCGGTTGACCGTCTGCAACTCGTCCCCGGTGCGGATGAAGTAAACCCATTTGCCCTGCCACGCAAACGGATCGAAACGGTGGCCGGGCGGTATGACTGGACACGCAACCGGGGACCCGCCATCGAGAGGTGTGATCCACCACGGCCACACGCCGTTGGTGCTATCCCTGGTACCTTGAAACAGGATCCGGCTGCCATCCGGGCTCCAGACCGGTTGCACCGCCGCCGTGAAGTCGCTCCGGATCTGATGTGTGGTGTTGGTGGCCAGGTCGAGAACGAAGATCTTGCCGATCCCGGGATGGAGGGGAAAGGGGTCTGCCGGTCCGGTCCAATACGCGATCCTCTTGCCGTCGGGCGAATATTGAGGGCGGCGGCCGCCATCCACAATCCGCCGCTCTTCCCCGCCCGTGGCCGCGATTATATATATGCCGCCGCCATTGCGCTCGGAGCGGAACACGATTTGGGTTCCATCGGGCGAGAAGTTCGGCTCGTGATCGTCGGCAATGTTGTGCGTCAGCCGAATCGGGTCGCCCCCGCCGATCTGTTGAAGCCAGATGTCCAGATTGCCTTCCCCGCTCGAGTCCGAAGCATAGGCCACCAGCTTGCCATCCTGCGAAATGGACGGATCGATGCTCAAGCCGGAATCCGAAGTCACCCGCACCATCTTGGGGGCGCCTTCGATTACGTCCGGAGCGGGTCTGGGAACGAAGCGCCACAGCAGAAGAGCCGCGGCCACAATCGCGGCCGTCGCAACCCACCGCGGCCAGCGCCGGCCCGACGGAGCCGGCAGGCTTGCGGCCGGAACCGGCGTGGAGATGGTTTGCGTCATTGATTTCAATTCTCGGCGCACGTCCGCCATGGTCTGGTAACGCCGTGCCGGATCCTTCTCGAGGCAGCACGCCACCAGCGAGTCCAGGGCCGCGCTCACTTCCGGATTGGCCGCGCTGGCGGGCGGCACCTCCATCCGGATAATGCCGGCGAGCACTTCCAATGCGGATTCGCCGGAAAATGCCTTCCGCCCGGTCAGCATCTCATATAAGACCACCCCGAAGGCAAAACCATCCGAGCGCGCGTCCAGCGTCTTGCCCAAGGCCTGTTCGGGCGACATGTAGGAGGGGCTGCCCATGATGACGCCGGTGCGCGTGTGCTCCGAGGTGTCGTCGGCTATGGTAGCGGTGGCATCGGAATCGCCGCGCGGCGTCGGCTGCGTGCTGATTTTGGCGAGCCCGAAATCCAGCACCTTCACTAACCCGCTCCTGGTGACCATGATGTTGCCGGGCTTGAGGTCGCGATGCACGATTCCGGCGGCGTGCGCGGCCTCCATCGCGGCCGCTACCTGCTCGGCATACTGCAACGCTTCCTCCACCGGCAACCGCCGCTCGCGGAGCAGTTGCAGCAGCGTCACCCCCTCGACACACTCCATCACCAGATAGTTCGGGCCCACGTCGTACAGCGTGCAGACATTGGGATGATTGAGCGCGGCAATGGCCTGCGCTTCCCGCCGGAAACGGGCGCTGAAACGCGCAGCCGAGATCTTGATCGCCACCGGACGGTTCAGGCGGGCATCGATGGCCTTGTAGACCGCGCCCATGCCGCCGGAACCAATGGGGCCTTCGATGCGGTAAGGTCCTAACTGCACGCCCGCGGCAAGCGCCTCGGCGGTCTTATCCAGGTCAACGGCGCGAAACTGCTGGAGCAGCGCCTCAACTTCGCGGCGCAATTCCGGATCGCGGCACGCGCCATCGAGGAACGCGGTGCGCACCGCACCCTCGTATTCCAGCGCCCCGCGGAAAAGCTCTTCCACCAGGCGCAAACGTTCGGGATCCATTTGGACGGTTGCTGAATTATACCATCGCCGCTTACACGTCCTGAGGGTTTAGAAACCGCACGGCGGCAGCCAGGAAAGTTTTTCGAAAGCTGGGATTGGAGCGCTGAGAGCAGGAACCGCGCCCCGTTCAACGCTCAGCTCTTCGGTTTCGTCAACCGCCGGTAGACTCCGTAGCCCGCGAGTCCCAGCAGCGCTCCGGCAACTGCACCTACGCCAATCGCCAGCCCGGCCGTAAGGCCCGTTACCGTTCCTTGCGCCGCTGCCAGTTCCAGAATCCCAACGGAAGCGCCACCCGCGCCTCCCACTCCTGCGCCGACTCCCGCGGCGGCAGTAGCTTTCACGGCTTCTTTTTCGGTTTCGGTCATAAGCGAGTCTCTTGCCTCAATTATATCGACCGGCAATGCGACAATGTAATCGCGCGTGCTCGCACCCATCCTGATTTTCATCGCAACTTACCTGGTAGTGGCCCTTGGCCGTCTTCCCGGATTGCGCGTGGACCGCACCGGCGCCACCATCATCGGCGCCAGCCTGATGCTCGCCTTCAACGTGCTCACCGTGCAGGAAGCCTGGGCCGCCATCGATTACGATACGATCCTGCTGCTGTTCGGCATGATGATCGTGGTAGCCAATCTGCGGCTCTCCGGATTCTTCGCCGTGGTCAGTGCCTGGGTGGTCCGCCATGCCCACCGCCCCCTTCCCCTGTTGATCGGAATCGTGCTGGTCGCGGGCATTTTCTCGGCCTTCTTCGTCAACGACACCATGTGCCTGGTCCTGACCCCCCTGGTAGTGGAAATCACCGGCAGGCTGCGGCGCAACCCCGTCCCGTACCTGCTGGCGGTCGCCATGGCGGCCAATATCGGCAGTGTCGCCACCATCACCGGGAATCCGCAGAACATGATGATCGGCAGTTTCTCCCGCATTCCGTACGCCCGGTTCGCCGCCACGCTTGCGCCCATCGCGGGCGTGGGCCTGGTACTCACCGTGGCGGTGATCGCCGCGGTCTACTGGAGCGAGTTCCGCAGGGAAGCGCCGCTGGAGGTTGCCCCCGTCCGGGTGCGGGTGAATCGCGCACTGCTCTGGAAGAGCCTCGCCGTCTCCATCGGGATGATTGTCTTTTTCTTCGCGGGCTGGCCGGTGCCGAAGGTCGCGGTCATCGCCGGAGCGCTCCTGCTGGTGACGCGCCGCATCAAGCCCGAACGCGTGTACCGCGAAATCGATTGGAGCCTGCTGGTGCTGTTCATCGGCCTGTTCATCGTGGTGGCGGGCCTGGAAAAGACCACCGTTCCCGGCGCCCTCTTCTCCGCCGCCTCACGTTATCGGCTGGACCGCATAGGTCCCATGACCGCCTTCACCGCCCTGCTCTCCAACCTGGTGAGCAACGTCCCGGCGGTACTGGTCTTTAAGGGCTTCGTGCCGCATCTGCCGGACCCGGCGCGCGCCTGGCTTACGCTGGCCATGGCCTCCACCCTGGCCGGCAACCTTACGGTGCTCGGATCGGTGGCCAACCTGATCGTGTTACAGAAGGCCCGGCGCGAAGTGGAGATCTCTTTTTGGGAGTACGCCCGTACTGGTATTCCGCTTACCATCCTGACGTTGGCGGCCGGCGCCTGCATGCTAATATAGCGATTGCCCCTCAAAACCCAGCGAGCCGGGACGTGGTTTGTCGAATCCGGCATCCAGGATCCCTGTGGCGGTGTGGCCCGCTATTATCGGGCAGATCTGCACCAGTATCAGGCGGCATCCACCGAGATTACCGGCTACGCCGTGAGTACCCTGGTCTACCTGCACGCGCTCACAGGGGAAGAGCGTTATCTCGATCGCGCCGTTGCCGCCGCCCGATTTCTTTCCGGAACCGCATGGAACCCGGCGGCGCAGGCGATGCCGTTCGAGTTGGACCCGCCGCGCTTCACTTATTTCTTCGATTGCGGCATCATCGTGCGTGGTCTGCTGGCGGCCTGGCGCGCCACCGGCACCGAGCAGTTTCTGCGACGTCGCCGCCGCACTGGGTCGCCGCCTGGCCTGTGACTTTGCTTCCCCGGAGGGCGATTTCCACCCGATCCTGTCCTTGCCCGGCAAACAGCCCATCGCGCGCGATGCGCTCCGCTGGTCGCAATCGCCGGGCTGCTACCAGTTGAAGGCGGCGATGGCCTGGTGGGACCTGGCCGAAGCCACCGGCGACCAGCAGTTTCGCGAGCCTTACCTGCGCGTGCTGGAATATTCTCTGCGCCACCTGGCGGCAGTTTCTGCCGGGCCATCCCGACCGGCACCGCGTGATGGACCGCCTGCACGCCTTCAGCTACTTTCTGGAAGGGCTGCTGCCCGTGACCGGCGACAGGCGTTGCGCCGCGGCCATCCGCGAAGGGATCGAGCTCACTTGCGCATCATCTTCAGGACATCGCTCCGGAGTTCGCCCGCAGCGACGTTTACGCCCAACTGCTGCGCATGCGGCTTTACGCCGATGCGGCCGGTGTGGCTCCGCTGGACCGCGAGGCAGCCGCCTGCGAGGCCGCCCACCTGGCCGGTTTTCAAATTGCCAGCGACGATCCGCGCACCGAAGGCGGCTTTTACTTCGGCCGGCGGCAGGGTGTCCGGATCCCTCACGTCAATCCGGTTTCGACCGGGTTCGGCCTGCAGGCCCTGGCCATGTGGCAGGCGGCCAATTCGGGGAGCCCTGTGCCGCTCCGGCACCTGCTGATTTGAAGCCATGGAAATCCCCGTACGATACCACCTGGCCCGATTCGCGGGACGCCTTCGTCCCCGGCGAAGTCCGCCGCTGCCGCTGGAAGCCGCACCGAAGGCGGAAGACGGAATCTCCGTAGTCATCCCGTCGCGCAACGGCAAAGACCTGCTGCGCGCCCAACTGCCCGGCATCCAGCGTGACCTGGGCGAGATTGTTTCGGAAATCATCGTTGTGGATAACGGGTCCGGCGACGGCACCGCCTCCTGGCTGGCCGCCGAATGGCCCCGCATTCACGTGGAAGTTTCTTCCGAGCCGCTCTCGTTTGCGCGCGCCGTGAACCGCGGAATCGCCCGCGCCCGCTATTCCCACATTTGCCTGCTCAACAACGACATGCTGCTCGATCCCGGCTTTTTTCAGGCCCTCGGCGCGGCCTTCGACAAAGTCCCCGGCCTGTTTTGCGCCACCGCGCAGATCCGTTTTCCGGCGGGCGTGCGTCGTGAGGAGACCGGCAAGGCGGTGATGGCCCAGAACAGTCCGGAGGATTTTCCCCTGCGCTGTGACGAGCCCTTCGAAGGGGAAGACCTCACCTGGGTGCTGTACGGCAGCGGCGGCTGCTCTGTTTACGATGCCGCCAAACTGCACGCCCTGGGCGATGTGGACGAGGTCTACGAGCCGGCGTACGTGGAAGATCTCGACTTGGGATATCGCGCGTGGCAGCGCGGCTGGCCCAGCGTCTACGTAGCCGGTGCGGTAGTGGAGCATCGCCATCGCGCCACCACCTCGCGCTATTACAAGCCAGAGGAACTGGAGCGCATCCTGGAGATCAACTACCTGCGCTTCCTGGTGCGGGCTGTGTCCGATTCGCGCCTCTTCCGCAGACTCTGGGACCAGGCCGTGCTGCGCCTGCAAATGCGCTCCGAGGTGAGTCCCGCCGCCCTGGATGCGCTGCGCGCGGCGCCCGAACTGGCGCTGCAGGGCGCCCCGGCGATACCGCCGGAGTATCCGGAGGAAGCCTTCCTGGCGCTGACCAATGGCTCGGTAGCGGTGTTTCCCGGCGCGAAGCCCACGGGCAAACCGGCGATCGTGGTGGTCACCCCGTCCCTGAGCCGGCGCCGAAACCAGCCCAACGATCAACGAGACCAGGTGGTAGTAGCCTTCGCCGGAACCTTACAGGCGCCGCCGCCGGAGATCCTGAAAAACTTCACCGAAGTGGTGCTGGTGCGCTGGGCCAAAGGCCGCGAGGGAAACGCCGTGGCATTCCGCGCCGCGCTGCAACAGACCGTGAACCGGTGGCGCCCCGTCGAAGTGCGCCTGGAAACCAAGGCCATGGCGCAATACAGTGCGGACTGCGGCACCGCCCGCATCACTCTGGCGAAGTGAAGAAATTGGCCGCGGATGAACACAGATTAACGCCGATAACCGTCATCTGCGTTCATCTGCGTGCATCGGCGGCCCTACGCCTTATTCCGCGGACGCTCTTTGCGAACGTAATCCATGTCCTGGCGCGGCACGTCGTCGCATTCGATGGCGATAGTGGTGACCGGATCGTCGGGAGCTTTTTCCGGCAGGCCCGTCAGACGCAGCCGGAATGGGTCCTGGTCGAACTTCACCTCTTTGTTCGTGGCATACAGGTGCGCCGACTTCACCTTATTCCTGAGCCCGCCGATCGCCACCGTCTCTCCCGGCCAGAAGTGCACGTGCGCGTACAGCGTATTGCCCTTGCGCGTGAAGCCGGCGAATTGCGACCGCCGCGGCTGGCAGGGTTCCGATTGGTAAATGGTGGGGCCGTTGTGGTCCATCCATTTGCCTACGGCGGTGAGGATACGCGTCGAATCCGGCGGGATCGAGCCATCCCCCGTAGGTCCGATGTTCAGCAGGTAATTGCCGGTGTCGCGCGCGCAGGTCACCAGGTTGCGCACAATGGTCTTGGGCGATTTCCAATTGTCGTCGGCTCTCTGGTAACCCCAACTGTCGTTCATCGTCATGCACGATTCCCACGGGCGCGAATCGGCCGTGATGCGCTGCTCGGGTGTGGCGAAATCGCCCGGCAGTCCGGTGCGGTTGTTGACGATGATCTCCGGTTGAAGCTGGAACACCATGTCGTTCAGCTTCTCCGCCTCCCAGCCCTGGGGCGTGAGCGGCCAGTTCACGTCATACCAGAGAACATCCACCTTGCCGTAATTGGTCATCAGTTCGCGCACCTGCCCGTGGATGTAGTCCACGAAGCGGCGGCGCGCGGCTTCGTCGGTGGCGCAGCGGGCGCCATCGGGATGGTGCCAGTCCATCAGCGAATAGTAGAAGCCCACGCGCATTCCCCCGGCGCGCGCCGCCTCCACATATTCCTTGACCAGGTCGCGGCCCGGACCCTGTTTGGGCGCGCAATAGTCCGTCAGCTTGCTGTCGAAATTGCAGAAGCCTTCGTGGTGCTTGGTCGTCATCACCATGTACTTCTGGCCCGCGGCCTTCGCCAGTTTGACCCAATCGCGCGCGAAGTTCGGCTTGGGTTTGAACTTCTTGGCCTGCTGTTCGTACTCGGTGACCGGGAATGCCCTCGTCTTCCATCACCCATTCGTGGCGGCCCAGCGTGCTGTAGAGGCCCCAGTGAATGAACATTCCGAACCGCGCTTCGTGCCACCACTTCATACGCTGCGCGCGCGTGGCATCTCCGGCGGCCGGCGCGGACTTGGCAGCCTGGGCGGCAGCGGCGGCAACGCCCAGCATTTGCAGGTAATCTCTTCGAGTCATGGTGTTCAGCCCTAGTTTAACGCTAAACGGTACCGTACGGATTTCAGTTAGCGTCCCACGCGCGCGGCGTTTTGGTACAGTAATCCAGGGGTGAAACAGCGATATGGCTTTTTGCACGAACTGCGGCGGCCAGGTGAGCGGCTCATTCTGTAATCAGTGTGGGACCCGGGTGGGTGCACCGGCATCGGGCGGGCAGGCACCGCCGGTGCAGGCCGCGCCTCCGCCTGGAATGGCACAACCGGGCGCCATGCCGCCGGCAATGGCTCCGCGCAAGACCAGTCCACTGGTCTGGATTCTGGTCGCCGTTGTAGGGCTCTTTGTACTGGGCTTCATCGCAGTGGTGGGTACCGGCTATTTCATCGCCCGCAAAATCAGCCGTAATCCGGCCGCGGTGGCAGCGCGCCTCGCCGCCATGGCGAACAAGAATGTGGACGTGGTCAGCGAAGACGATGGCGCCGGAACCATCACCCTGCGCGACCGCCAGACCGGAAAGACCGTCACCATGACCTTCGACCAGGCGAAAGGCGGTAAGTTCAGCCTGAGCGCCGAAGGCGACGACGGCAAAACCGCAACCATGGAATTCGGCGCATCCTCCGGCAGCCTCCCCTCCTGGGTGCCCTCCTACCCGGGGTCCTCGCCGCAGTTCAATATTACGGCCCGCGGCGACACCAACGATGGATCCGGGGAAGGCGGCAATTTCACCTTCACCACCAACGATACCTCGTCCCGTGTCCTCTCGTTTTACCAGGACAAAGCCAAGGACATGGGGATGAAGGTGAATCTTACATCGACCGCCGGCGATGCCGGAATGGTGGTCGCCACCGATGAGGATTCGCATCGCTCCCTGACCGCAATCGTGGGCAGCGACAGCGGCAAAACCACCGTCAACGTCACCTACGGGGCCAAGCGGTAACGCCTTCGCGGCGAGTTACTACTCCGGCTTCGGCAATTCCCGGCGCGGCAGCATTTCCTTGCGATTGGCGGTCTGGTACACCACCGTCGCGATCACGGCCGAGGCCTGCATCAGGTCCTCGGGGACGGCGTGGTCCCAGGTGTCCATATCGGAGTGGTGCGTGATGGTGCCGTAATCCAGCGGGTCCTGGATGAACTGGAAGCCCGGCAAGCCCACGGCGTCGAAACTCAGGTGATCGGTGCCGCCGGTGTTGCGGATGGAAACCGTGGTCACGCCCAGATCGCGGAACGGCGCCAGCCACGCTTCGAAAATGGGCCGCATGGCTTCATGTCCCTGCAGATAGACGCCGCGGATTTTGCCGCTGCCGTTATCCAGGTTGAAGTAGCCCGAAAGCTTGCCGTGTTCGGCGGTGACGCTGCATGGTCTTGGGATCGGCAAAGTGCTCCTTGACGTAGGCGCGCGAGCCGAACAGGCCCTCTTCTTCCCCGCCCCACAGCCCGATGCGCACCGTGCGGTCGAGCTTCAGATTGAGGGCCTTCAGGATGCGCATCACCTCGATCATCACCGCGCTGCCCGCGCCGTTGTCGGTGGCGCCGGTGCCGGAATGCCAGGAATCGAAGTGCGCCCCGATCATCACGATCTCGTCTTTCTTATCGCCGCCGGGGATTTCGCCGATGATGTTCAGCGCCGTCCACGTCGCGGTCAGAGGTTGCGGCTTTCAGGCTCAGGCGGACGCGCACGGGATTCTTCTTCTTCAAGCAGGCGCGCGATGCGGTTGTACTGTTCGGCGGTCACCACAAACGTGGGCGGCGACGCGGTGTGCCGGCCGCTTTGAAGCCGCCGGCCGCTTCGCTGAACAGCAGGCCTTCGTGCGCGCGCTCGTCTTCCAGCAGCACGCCGGCCACGCCTTCCTTGGCGAGGAACTCGCCGCGGTCGGCCACCGCCTGGTCGTAGAGGTCGTACAACTGCTCCATCAGGGAGTTGGGCAGGCTGTTGAAGAACTTGCCGATTTCGGCTGGGATCCTCCGGCCAGTCCAAATCGTCGAGCTTCTTGGCGGTCAGTCTTGGCGGCGGGCAGCGGCGCATTGGCCATGTCGGCCAGTTCGGCTGCGGTGTAGCGCCGGAACTGCGGATTGGTCTGCGCGGCGGGCACTTTCGGATCGCTGACGAGCACGATTTTGCCCCGCAGTTTGCCCGCCCACTTGGCCTGATAGGCCTTCATGGCCTCTTTGAATTTCTTCGGGCCATCGCGGAAGGAGGCGCGCAGCGGCGCCAGCACCAGGTCGCCGGTGACCGGACCGTTGGTCGGACGCGCTCCAGGCCAGCGGCACGGCGGTAAGCTGCGAGTAGCGCGGCTCGATCAACTCCAGCGACGATTGCTCGAGCGTCCACGGCCGCGCCCGAACGGCCCCCACTTTTCCAGGTGGACGTTCTCCAGGCCGTAGCCGTTCAATTCGCCCATGGCCCAGCGCGCGGCGTCTTCAAAGCCCGGCGACCAGGTGAGCCGCGGGCCATGCACGTCGGTGAGATTGCGCAGGGTCTCCATGACCTTGGACCGGTCGAAGGCCTCGGTTTTGATGCGGTCGACGATGCCGAGATCGACGCGCTCCTGACAGAGCACGGGAATGGCGAGCAGAAGCAGGAGGGCGGCTTTTCTCATTTCCGCAGTATACAGCGGGCCTGGACGGGCATTGCATGACCGCGCCGGTTTGCATATACTGGACGCTGCATTGCAGGGTGCATCCTGTCCGCGGGAAGGGACGATCCCACCTGAGCTTTTCGGCACCACGAACATCCACCTCGCTTCTGCCCGTCATAGCGGACACCGGGCCATAGAAGGAGGAGTGATGTCTCGCGAATTGCCGTCGAAACCGAATCTGGAATTTCTCAGAAAACAAGCTAAAGAACTGCTGCCCGAGTTGCAGCGGGAAAACGCGTCCGCGAAATTGGCGGATGCGCAACACACCCTGGCGCGCGACTACGGCTTTGCCAGTTGGCCGAAGCTGAAGGAGCACGTGGAAGAGCTGGCGCGCGTGCTTTCGCCCGGCGAAATGCTGGCGGCGGCGGTCCGCGCCAGCGACGCCGCCAGAGTGAGCCGGGTGCTGGCCAGCCACCCCGAGTTGAAGACGCGGATCAACGAGCCGATGGCCAATTACGGCGCCGGCATGCAGGCGATGCTGGCAGCGGTGCAAAGGACCGACCGCGCGACCATCGACGTGCTGCTGGCGGCGGGCGCCGATATCAACGCCAGAAGCCAATGGTGGGCCGGCGGCATCGGTGTTCTGGACGAATGCCTGCCCGAACTGGCGCCATTTCTGATGGAGCGCGGCGCGAAGTTGGATGCGCACTCGGCGGCGCGGCTGGGGATGCTCGGGACACTGCAGGAGCTGGTGCGGGCGGACGCGAGCGTGGTGGCCGCGCGCGGCGTCAACGGCCAAACGCCGTTGCACTGCGCGTCCACTGTGGAGATCGCGCAGTACCTGCTGGAGCAGGGCGCGGAGATCGATGCGCGCGACCTGCTGCACGAATCCACGCCGGCGCAGCACATGTTGCGCGTGGTGCAGGCGCGGCATTATCCGCGCGACCGCCAGGAGATCGCGCGCTTCCTGGTGGAGCGCGGCTGCCGGACGGACATCCTGATGGCGGCCGCTTTGGGCGATCTGGAACTGGTGCGGCGGCACATCGACGCCGATCCGGACTCGATCCGCATGCGCGTCTCCGAGGCGTATTTTCCGAAGCAGGATCCGCGCAGCGAAGGCACGATCTACTTTCAGGCCTTCGGGCCGGAGCGCACGCCGCACCTGGTGGCTCGCGACTTCGGGCATGAGGAGGTCTTCCGCTTTCTGATGGCCCACAGCCCGGAAGAGGTCAAGCTGGCGCAGGCGTGCGAACTGGGCGATGCGGACCTGTTCCGCGCCTTGCTGGCCAGCCGTCCGAACCTGATCGCGACGCTATCGGACGACGAACGGCGGCGGCTTCCGAATGCCGCGCAGAACAACAATAACGCGGCGGTCCGCCTGATGCTGTCGGGCGGGCTGGCCCGTGGACGTCACCGGCGAGTATGGCCTGACGGCACTGCAGTGGGCCTCGTGGCATGGCAACGCGGAGATGGTGCGCGAGATTCTGCGGTATGGTCCGCAACTGGAATTGAAGGACAACGAGCATCACATCAGCGCGCTCGGGTCGGCGCTGCACGGGTCGGAAAATAGCTGGCATCGCGACACGGGCGATTATGCGGATACGGTGAGGGCTCTGCTGGAGGCGGGCGCGACGGCGCCGAAATTGACCGACGATCTGGAGGCCAGCGAGGAGGCTCGCGAGGTATTGCGGGAATACGAGGAGCGCGGCGTGTGAGGCGCGTCAAATGGGCGTGAAATAGCCGATGGTGCGCCGCTCAATCGGTCTCCATGCTGCGGCCTTGCGGGTTGCCGGCGGGGTCGTAGATCAACTCGATGCGCTTCAGAACGCGGCCGCCGGTCTGTCATGGTACTGAAAGCCGGATACTCTCAACTCCGAGGCGACTCTTTATTTTGGGGGCGTGACTTCGCCGCCGAATTGAATGCTGGAATCCACCCTGTAGAGCCGCACCGAGGCATCCACCGGGCGCAGCATCTGCAGCACGATCGCCGCGCCCTGGGTTTTGACCGAAAAATGCGAGCTGCTTTCCCGCCGTACCGGGAACCGCCGGGTGCCGAAGGGCGGCACTTGCACATGGAACGATTCCGAACAGACGGGCTGCAATTCGCCGCCGCTGCCGCCGGGGTTGGAGAACAGCGACCCCGAGGAGTAACAGCCGCTCGCCGTAACCGCGGAATCCGACGTGTTGATCAGCGACAATTCGCTGCCTTCGAGATCGGCCACATCGCCCGAGAACCAGGGTCCGCGCGTGGGGAATGCCACATCGCGCACTTCCCGCCGAAGCTGATTGCCGGTCACGCATTCGGTCACGCCCTGCACGGCGGCCGCGGGCGACGCCCCTGGCGCCAGCGACTCGCGAACCTTGACCCAGCCGGCGCCGCTTTCGCCTTCCAGTTCCAGCCGGAGCGCGAGATGCTCGTACGGCCCCGAGCTCTACATTCACGCCCCGGCGTCCGCTCAGCGGCACCAGCCCGCCGGTCTCCCGGTGGCCTTCCACTTCGAGCCGCACGGCGCGCTCGCTCAGGTTCCGCAGTTCGACGGAGGAGGTACAGGACCGGCCATATTCCATGGCAGGTACGATGCTCTCGAGAATGCGTGGCTGCGCTGAGGCGCTGACCAGGCCTGCAAGCAGCAACAGGAAGCGAACCACGGGCTCATGGTAGCAACCAGCATTGCTAGTTGGCGGATGGCCTTTCGAGGTGGTCCACAACGATCACCTCGACCGGACCCCTGGTAGATTCCAGCCGCAAGCCGAGCTGCTGGATCGCGCTCACAAGCGATGGCGCTCCGGAATCGGAGGATGCACCGGGAGGGGGAGGCGGCATCGCCGGCGTGGTCTCGTCCGGGAGGAAATCCAGCCCGACATCGAAGCGCCCCGTAAAGCCGGTCTTATCGATCACGGTGCGGCCCATCAGTAGCGAGAGTTCTTTTGCCAGCTCCGGCATGAACACTTTGCCGCCCTGTATCCGCGCGCCCCCGGCCTGCAATATCACGCCGACCCGGCCGCACGTCGCCACGGGCAGCCGGCCTTCCCCGGGAGGCGCTATTCTGCCTCCCGCCCAATCGGAAGGCGCGTCCGGGGCCGGTTCCACGCAGCTCCCCTCTTTCGGAGGCGCCAGCTTGAGACCGCTCCGGGCGGGTACCAGCGCATAGACCGGAAGCTCCCTGGTTTCGCGATGGGTCTTCAACTGGAAGCGGTCTTCCAGCAGCGACCGCAGCATGAGGAACATCTGGGCGCGGCTGGCGCTACCGCCGGCTTTGGCCTCAATCTGGTAGCGCTCCGCGCCAATCCACTCCGGGCCGCCCTCGATTTGAAACGGCTGAACGGTATACGCGTTTTGCAGCAGCAATTGCACGGACGCATCGGCCACCAGCCGGCCGGGCATCGGACGCACCGTCATCAATGTCCGCGAGTTGGAAGGTTTGATCGAGGCAACCGCAAACTGGGGATGCGGAGCGGGCTGGCCGAACACCGCCAACACGGCAACAGCCGGCAGCAGCGCGACGGCCACCATTCCCGTTCCGGCCAGGGGGCGTGGGGCAGGACGATGGTGACCCAGTAATCTGGCGATGCGGTGCGCCAGAAGGCCGCCGTTTGCTGCCATGACCGGCCTGAAGTGCACCGGGTCTGCGGATTCCACCTCCGCCAAAGCCCGGGCGTAAGTGACGGGGTCGCCGGTGATGGCGACGGCCATATCGTCGCAACAAAGTTCGCGCTCGGTTCGGATGTGGCCGGAGATCCACCACACCGCGGGATGGTAGAACAGCAGAGCCTCGACGACACTCTGTACCGCGTTGACCAGATAATCATGCCGGCGGATGTGCGCCAGTTCGTGCAGAAGGAGCGCTTCCACCTGCTCGCATGGCAACCCGGCCAGCGCACCCACGGGGACCAGAAGAGCGGGACGAAGCCAGCCCACTACCGCCGGCGCCTCGACCACCGCCGAAACCAGCAGGCGGACCGGACGGAAGACGCGAATGCCGGCTTTGAGGCGGTCAAGCGCCTGTTGCCATTCGCGCGGCGCCGGGCGAACCAGCCTGGAGCGCAAACGCTCGGCGAGAATCCAGCCGCCCACCAGCCGCAACCAGAACGCCAGCGCACCCGCGAACCAGGCGGCCACTACCCAGGGTAGAACCGGCGCCCGCTCCGCGCCATCCACGCCGGCAAACCAGGCTGCCGGTACACGCGGCCCGCCGGCAGAGGCGGCCGCGGATACCGGCGCCGCGAAGATTGCGGCGGCGGTGCCGGGCGCCGGTGGCCGCAACAGACTCCAGGTCAGCACGGGCGCGGCCGCCATCGCCGCGAGCGCGGCGCAGGCCAGAATGTAGCGAACGCCCGGCCCGGCGGCGCGTGCGCTTCTTCTTCGCGCCGCGGCGTACACCGCTGCGATCAGCGCGCCCTGCCACAGGAAATGCAACAGCGTGGCGCCCAGACGCTCGACCCACGGTTGGGCCGCGAAAAAGTGGATTGCGTTCATTTGACCCCTCGTTTCTTCCTGCCCAGCCCGTCGATCATCCGGCGGATGTCCGCCAGTTCTTCGGCGGACGCCGACTGAGCCCCCAGTGCGCCCATGATCAGTCCCTTGGCGGAGCCGCCAAACACCCGCTTGAGCAAATCTCCCGCGATCTGTTTCTGCATCTGTTCCTGCGGCACTCCGGGTTCGTAAACGTGCGCGCGAAAGCGTTCGGTGCGCACCAGAAGACCCTTATCGGTCATCAGCCGCATCTGTGTGAGCGTAGTGTTGTAGCCGCAGTCTTTGCCCATGGCATCGTGAACCTCGCGCACCGTGGCAGGGCCCAGACGCCAGAGCGCGGCCAGAATATCGACTTCCGCCGCCGTGGGCATGGGGGGATCCGGCGGATTGGAGCTTTTTTCGCGTACAGCCATCTGAACTAACCCTAAAACTATAAAAATCGTTTGTCAACTATAAAAATCTTATTGAACCGCCGAGGACGCTGTTGAGGCGGCCCGGCTCGCCACGCCGGGCGCCCCGCGCGAAAGAACCATCATGCGCTCAATAGCGTCCGCCAGCGCCTGCCGCGTGGCCGGCTTCGATACATAATCGTCCATGCCGGCTTCCCGGCAGCGCTCGTCGTCTCCCTTCATGGCGTGTGCGGTCATCGCCACAATCGGGATATGTTTCCCCGTGCTTCGCTCCCGGCCACGGATGGCGCGTGCGGCGTCGAAACCGTCCATTTCCGGCATTTGCACGTCCATCAGGACAAGGTCGAACTCCCCGTCCTCCAGCCGCTCCAATGCCTGCCGGCCATCGGGCGCTACCGTGGTCGAGTGGCCCATCCCGTTCAGCATGGCTACCGTTACAAGCTGATTGACGGGATTGTCTTCGGCAAGCAGGATTCGTAACGCCGGGGATTGAGTCGAAGCACGGGCTGGCGCCGGAGTCTCGCACCCGGCCGGCTGGCCCGTAGCCGCGCGGATGGTGTTCAGCAGTTCGCGCGCATCGATTGGCTTGGCAATGTGCGAATGCGCCGCGAGGAGCCGGCAACGCGTGTTGTCCACTGCCTTCCCGGCCGGCGTCATCACGATCATGGCCGCGCTCGCAACAGCCGGATTTCCAGGCAGCCGTTCGAGAAACTCGATTCCATCCATGCCGGGCATTTCCGCATCCGCCAGCACAACGTCAAAGACTGTGCCGCGGGAGGCCGCTTCGCCGATCGCCGCGAGGGCGGCCGCGCCACTATCGGAGGATGTGACGCTCACCCGCCATCCGGCGAGCAGGTCTTCCAGAATACTCCGGCCGGTGGCATTATCGTCCACAACCAGCGCCCGGAGCCCGTCAAACCGCGGCTGCTCCTGGCGATGGCTCGCGTTGCCGTCGAGTTCCAGGTCCGCCGTGAAGTGAAATGTGCTTCCCCGCCCGGCCTCGCTCTCGACCCAAATGTGCCCGCCCATCATCTCCACGATGCGGCGCGAAATCGCCAGCCCCAGACCCGTTCCTCCGTATTTGCGAGTGGTCGAGCAATCGGCCTGCTCGAACCGGTTGAAGATCCGCGCCTGCTGCTCCTGCGGGATGCCGATCCCAGTGTCTCTGACGGCGAAGTGAAGCCGCGCCCGGGTTCCGGCAACCGGCTCCCTTTGGACCGAAACCACGATTTCCCCTTTCGCCGTGAACTTGAGGGCGTTCGACAGTAGATTGGTCAATACCTGTCGCAAGCGGTTGGAGTCGCCCAGTATCCGGTCGGGCACGCCGGCCTGCGTCACACAAAATAACTCGACCCCTTTCTGGTCGGCACGCAGAGCTAACGCCTTGCTGGTTTGACCCAGCAACTCGCGAAGTCCGAAAGGTGCGCGCTCCAGTTCGAGCTTTCCGGCTTCGATCTTTGAAAAGTCCAGAATGTCGTTGATTACACCCATCAGCGCGCCCGCGGAGGAGGTCACTATGCCCAGGCAGTCCCTTTGTTCGTTGGTAAGCTCGGTGGCCAGCAAGACCTCGCTCATCCCGATCACCCCGTTCATCGGGGTCCGGATTTCATGGCTCATGTTCGCCAGAAACTCGCTCTTGGCGCGGTTGGCGGCCTCGGCGGCCCGGCGAGTCTCGGTCAATTGGGCGTTGGCTCTCTGGAGGCGGCCGTTGGTCTCGAGCAACTCGGCCCGGTTGGCGCGAAGAGCGTTCTCGGCCTGTGTGCGTTTGGTGACATCCCGCGAGACTCCGATAATTCCGCCGTTTGGCAGCGGCGCCAGCCTGGTTTCGTAATATAGTTCGCTTCCGTTCCGTCCGGGATGCTCGAATCCGGCCGCCTGCCCTGTGGCACGCACAGCCTCGATGGCCTCGCGGAACCGGACGGCGGGCGCGCCGGACGGCTCCGATTCCCCCGGTGTGGCCGATGGGAGTTCCGCCGCAGCCCCGCCCCCTTGCCGCAGGTCTACCACCGAACCGTCTGAATCCACCCGGAACAGCACGTCGGGAAGCGCCTGCAGGATGCCCCGCAGTTCTGCATTGGCCCGGAACAGTTCTCCGGAACTCAGCTCCAGGGCACGCTCCAGCATGCGGCGGCCCATGTCGAACTCTTCGTAGGCGTTGCTGACCGCCGTGAAGAACCCCTCCCAGCCCTCGGGAATCCGCGTATCGCCCCGCGCGTGCCGCTTCAACTGTCGCTGCAACAGCCGGTGAAACGGGACAGCCATCGCGCTCAGACCTCCGCGAAAGTCGTGATGGCCAGGGCCTCGTTGTGGAGTTCGGCGGTCTCTCCCGGAGCGATGGGTGCGATTTCGCCGCACGAGTAGAACCCCGCCAGTGTGGCCTTCTCCCCAAGCACCTCGCCCACCGCTTCGAGTTCCTCTTCCACGCGCTGGCTCAGAACTACCCGCCGCCCGTTGCAACTCACAATGAAGGCCAGTTCCGGCGGCGCATCCCCCAACCCGGCGGTGCTCTGCCGGGAAGCCTCGTAGGTGTCGTCGATCAGCCGTTCAATGCTTCCCATCATCATGCGAACCTGCGCTCCTTCGGGGACATCGCCGGCGAACCGCATCGACTGCGTGGCCTCGTCCACCGAGAGCAGTCCGCGAAGCACGCTGTGTCCGGTGTCGCGAACCGACAGGCTGATTGGAAACAGCAGTCCCGAAGCAGGCAGTCCCGATGCCAGTTCGCCGAGGTACTCTTTATACAGGCTGAGCGCGGAACGGCCGTCCAACTCATAAAGGACGCTGCCCTGGGACTTCGTGATTTGGCGCAGCGGTCCAAATTGTCCCCACAACCCCGTCACCGCGGTTCCGACTCTCAGATGTTCGCCATAGAAGCCCACAGCCGCAACCGACGATTGGGCCGGCCCGCCGTTGCACCAGATGTGACTGATTTGCTGCCGGTCGCCGTCTGCGGAAAAGCCCCCCGAGACGGTCACTCCTGCCGGCACCGCGGAATTGATTCCGTTCATCACCTGACTGGCATCGACCTGCAGGACCTCGGAGATGACGAAGATGTGCTTCAGCCCGGACGGGTCCAGGGAGCGAACCAGTTTCGCGCCGGCCTCAAAGCTTCCACCGGAGTCGGGCACGTCCACCCGCGAGACGGCCACACGCGTCTTCGCGAACGAGACGGCGGTGATCGCCACCGTGTCCCTGCTGATATTCGTCCCCAGGATCTCACCAGCCGTGGAGCAGCCCAGCAGATGCGCCTCCGGGTACATTCGCCTGCACCGCTCGAACGCCTCACTCTTTCCGATGAGGCTGGCGGCGCCAAACAGGAACGCCACCTGGGCTGTCGCGCCTGGGCCCAGGGCCTGGCTGCGCGCCATCCAGCCCGTCTTGACCGACCACTGTTGTTGCTCGATGACCATACCTTCCCTTTCGCATTCCGGCCGAAGGTGCCGAGAGCGGGGCCGGGGTATGAATACCAGGCCCGCTATCCTTCTTATCGGCAATTCCCGGCGTTTGCTGTAGAGCGTCAGGACAGCGCCGTTACGAGTTACCGGCGGCTTCCTGGGCGCCGCTTGGCGAACCGCCCGCCAGTATTTCGCGCACCCTGGCCGCCAGGGCTTCGGAAGTGAACGGCTTCGAAAGGTACGCCAGGTCGCTCTCGGATCCGCGGCTCGCGCCAATCTTCTCTTCTGAGTAGCCGGAAATGTACAGGACCTTCGTCTCCGGACGGACCGCCCGCAACTTGTCCGCAAGCACCCGGCCATCCATGATCGGAAGGATGATATCGGTCAGCAGCATGTGGATGGCCGCCGGATATTGCTCCGCCAGCGCCATTGCCTCGGGGCCGTTCGATGCCTGCAGCACGCGATAGCCGTAGCTCTCGAGAATGGTCCTCGCTAGTTGCCGGACTGCCTCCTGGTCCTCGACAAGCAATACCGTCTCCGAGCCTCGCAGCAATCCTGCCGGCGCGGGCGAGCCGGACTTGTCAATCGATGCCGGTTTGACGCGCGGCAGGTAGATATGAAACGTCGTGCCTCGACCTAACTCGCTGGCGACCTCGATCCGTCCCCCGGTTTGTTGCACGATACCGTAAACCGTGGCTAGCCCGAGGCCCGTGCCCTTGCCCGGATCCTTAGTGGTGAAAAACGGTTCGTACAAGTGAGCTTTGACTTCATCGCTCATTCCGGTCCCGGTATCCGCGACGCCAAGGTACACAAAGGAAGCTTCTCCGTCCATTTCGACGTTCTTTGTTTCCACAGTTACGCTGCCGCCGTGGGGCATGGCGTCGCGCGCATTCACTACAAGGTTCATCAGAACCTGGTGGATCTGGCCGGGATCGGCAATCGCCAATCCCAGGTCCGGACTCATGCGGGTGATTAATTCAATGTCCTCTCCGATCAGCCGCTCCAGCATCTTTTCCGCTTCCGCCACCAGAAGGTTGAGACTCAAAGGTTTGGGGCGCACCACCTGTTTGCGGCTGAAGGTCAGGAGCTTCTGGGTCAACTCCGCGGCGCGTTCTCCGGCGGTCAGGATCTGTCGTAACGGGTGCCTGGATTGATCTTCGGGAGGCAATTGGCCTAACAGCATCGCGCTGTAGCCGTTGATCACCGTCAGGAGATTATTGAAGTCGTGGGCCACTCCGCCGGCCAGCCTCCCGACGCTTTCCATCTTCTGGGCCTGCAGATACTGCGCTTCCATCCGTTTGCGTTCGGTGGTGTCACGCAGCGCTGCCTGGGTTCCGGTAATTCGCCCTCCCTCTTCCACCAGGGTGACCCGCGCTTCGATCCAGATCCTGCTCCCATCGCCGCGGATGCCTTCGAATTCGAAGTAATCCGGTACAGTTTCACCGCGCATCCGGCGGTCGTGGCGCTCGCGCATTTCCAGGCGCCATTCCGGCGCGACGTACTGCTCCAGCGTCGTGCCCGGGATCTCCGCTTCCTGCAGACCGAACCACTCCCGGAACAGGCGATTGGCAAACACCAGCCGCCCCTCCCGGTTGTCCACGATAATTGCGTCGTTGACGTTTTCCACAAGCCGCCTGTAGCGCGATTCGCTTTCTCTCAGAACCTCCCGCGACTGCTGTGCCGCCGAATCCAGCTCTCTCTGGGCACGGTCCGCCCTTTTCTTCTCGCCCAAATAGTTGACCAGGGTAAGAACAGGCAGGTTCGCCGCCAACACGGCTGTAGCAGGCAACGCCGAGAACAGCACGCCGCCGGACCAGAGCAGGAGACGGCAGCCCGCCCACACTCCCGCAACCATAACCACAGTGGCCACGGCTCCCCACAAAGAGCCTGCCCGTGCGAACAGAATGGTGGAACTCAAGCCCACCAGAAGCGCTAACGCCAGTGCCCAAAACGATGCGTCGCCGGGTCGGCGGAAGGAATCGCCCTGTAGCAGATTGTCGATCGCGGTGGCCTGGATTTCAACATCCGGGAACATCGGATCCACCGGCGTCGCGATCCGATTCTGCATTCCGGCCGCCGCTCCTCCAATAATGACGATCTTGCCTCGCAGAGGGTCGCCGCGCACACGCGCTGCCAGAAGGTCGTCCGCGGAAAGAGAGGGAAATGTCCCGGAGGCGCCACGGAACCGCAACCGCAAAAGGCTCGCTCCTTCCAGTGGAACCCCGCGGCCGGCGAGGCGCAATTCCCGTGCGCCGTAGGCATCGGTAGCGAGCTGCAGCGTGGCAACCTGCCGGTATAGATTGAACGCTGCCAGATTCAGGCTCGGATAATATCGATTCCCGGATTCGATCACTAGCGGCACGCGTCTCATGGTGCCGTCGCGATCGGGCGCAGCATTGAGAAAGCCACTGCCCGAAGCGGCCCGGGAGATGGCCGGCACGCTACAAACGGCCCCCGTCGCGTGAAAGAAAGCCGCGCTGCGGGACTTCTCCGGTCCGGTGAGTGCGAGCGGCAGTGGCGGAACGGGACAGACCCCGGCGGCGCCGCCGAACTGAAAAAGGTACCCGACTACCGCCGGCTTCCCGGAAATCGAACGGGCCAGAACCTCGTCGCCTCCCGGATCCTCCTGCGGAAACATCATGTCGAGCGCCACCACGGCGGCTCCCTGGTCGCGGACGCTCTGGAAAAGCCGCGCCACCAGATCTCTCGGCCACGGCCATCGGCCGTACCGGGCCAGGCTTCTTTCGTCGATGGCAACGATCGCCACCAGGCCGGATGGTTTCCCGGGACCGGCCCATCCAGTCAGCCAATCGCTTGCTTTGAGGTTCAGGTTCGCTACCGGCGCCGGCCGCACCAGAAAGATCGCCAGCACGATCAGCACTACCAGCGATCCTGCCGCGATGATCCGCATGGCGCCCGTTTCCTAACGGACAATTACCTCGACCCGGCGGTTCTGGTCGTTCGCGGTACGCGGGGCCGTCTTCACCAGTAGATCGGCGTCGCCGTGCGAGGAAACAAACAAATCGGAAGCATTCACTCCCCGGGCCTGGAGAATGGCTGCCACGCCCCGGGCTCTTCTGAGCCCCAGTTGATAGTTAAACTGGTGATCCGCGATGGTATCGGTGTGGCCGGTCACCGTGATGGCAGTGGAGTGACGCTCACTAATGGCGTTCAGAATTGCTGGAAGCTCAGCGACCGACTCGGCGTTCAGCACGTCCCGGCCCTCGTCGAAGTGCAGAATAAACGTGATCTCCGGCGCGGGCAGGGCGTCGAGCGCGGCCCCGAAAAGGCGCCGCACCTCAGCCTGGCTGAGGATAAACGGAGCGCCCGGCGCCACATTGGCGCTTGCCACGCGAACCGCCTGGTAGGGCTCGGTCAGATTCTGGACGCCCGCCTGGTTCGTAACGACGATACCGCTCGATTGGCCGCCAGGTTCGGGCAGTAGCGCAATCACGGGCTCCCTGGCGGGGGGCGGAGCAGGCGGCGCGGCAGCGCGTTTCGGTGCACATGCCGAAGCGAAAAGAATCGCCAGGACTCCAACGGCTGCAAACCACTTGGGCGTCATCACATCCCCTCGAGCGAGACAGCCATGTGAGTGCCTCGAAGGCCGATTACGCCAACGGGAGTTTCCACCGTGACAGACCCGGGCGATAATCTCGCGATCCGGCCGGAGAAGTAACCGATTACCCCCCTGGCCAATCGCAACAGCAGGCTAAACTTGCCATCTACCGGCTCGAAAACGAAGCTGTCGATCTTAAGTTCCGTGTTCGGCCCCAGACCGATCCCGGTGCCGTCCTGGAGAATCGCACCCAGGCTGCCATCCGCCGAGGTCTGGAGGATGTCATTCACCAGTAAGTGCATACCTACCGTGGCAGGAATCGTTTGCGCCCCACGGCGCACCACCGCGCCACCCCGCGTTGTCTTCACACTGCCGGCGATACTCTCCGCGGCCCATGCAGGATAGGTCAAAGTACCAACGATGAGAAGAATGATTCTAATCAACGGTAGCGTAAGTCTAGCATAGCTAAGAGCTAGGCGTCCCTCCGGTAAACCAAGGGTACTTTGGTCCAAAGACCCGGAGTATCCCTGATTCAGATGGTCTTCAGATACTCGAGCAGTGCAGCCTTCTGATCCTCAGTCAGATTGGTGCCATACTTGTCGCCGGCGTGTCCGATATTGCTGTTCCCTGGTTGCGAGGTGTCGAAGGTCCAGCCGGTTCCTTCCGTTGCGTAACCGAGCTTCCCTGGATCGTATTCGCGATTGCCGGCGATGAATTTCGCAGGTCGCTGACCGGGGTGCAGCAGGTGCCAAAGGGTCGGCACCGATCCGTTGTGCAAGTACGGCGCCGTGGCCCAAACGCCGGTCAGGGGCCGCGCCAGGTATTGCCCGGTGGCACGCCAGACCACCAGGTTGGCGTCCATGGTAGCCTGGTCTGCCGCGGAGATTCCATCGTCTAAGAACGCCCGGGCCTTCAGGCTGTCGAGTATCGGCTTGACTCTGGCGGGGAACGGCACGCCGGCGACGGGTTGGCCGAAACTGTTGGCCCGTTGGGGATCGGTTCCAACATCGGTCAGCGCATAAAGGCGGTTCTGGTGGCAGCCGCGGCAGGTGTCATTGAAGATCTTCTCACCGGCCGCCGCCTTGGTTTGGTCGATGGACCCCAGAATGTCGGCGGGCCATTTCGGCGGCTTCAACTCATGGGTAAGCACTTCGAGCCGGTGCAGGTTGGCAATCCGCAGTGTCGATTCATAGGTCTTTGGATCGAACACCGCGCCCATTCCCAGCGCCTGCCCGATGTTGCGCTCCAGAATCGAATTGGTGTTGCCGTCGTAATGGATCCAGACCGTGTCCGCAGCGGAGCGTTGCTGCGTTGTGTCCGGTACGTCCCAGATGAACGGAAAGCTGACAGGCGACTGCATGCGCAAAGCGTCCTTCGGGAACAGGAGATTGCGAGCGGCGCCGAAGGCATCGATGCGGCCGGGACCGGGCTCCGTACCATCCATCAGCAGCTTGCCGTTTTTGAGGTAGGCCAGCCGAGCCTTCAGCAACGCCAGGTCGCGCCGGAAACGATCGGCGAAGGTCTGGCCCTGCAGCGCTGAGGAACCGCCCGCGGCGTCCGCCGTCTGCGAGGACACGCTGTGGAAGTTCTTGTCCGCCGTGGGCGCGGCGGCAACTGCGCCCGCGGTCTTCGCGGCAGGATCCGACGCATAACCGGCAGCGCCCGAGACTGGCGGCGTGTCGCCCGCATGTTGCTCGCGGTCTATGGCGATGATCAGGGCGACAAGCTTCGCAGGATCCTGCAGAGCCGCGTCGAGCGAGTCTTTGAGTTCTATCTGATAGCTTTGCAGATCGACCAGGGACGGTGCGCCGTCGATGCGCAGCCGTTTCCCCCGGTAGGTCACCTCGCCGACATGGCACGCGGCGCAATTAAACCCGACCATTTCAAGGCCGGTAAGGCTCTTATTGCGCGAGTGGACGGTGGTGACGCCTATGGGCAATCCGTGAGGATTGGTCGCGCTGGTGGCATCGGGGAGGAAGCCGAACCGTTCCATATTGTCCAGAAACGGCTTGCCCGTCTTCACACTTACAATGTTGACGAGCAGCGCGTACGGCATTAGCTCGCTACCCTCGGCGAGATGGTGGTATTCGGCGCGCTCGGCGTCGGACCATCCATTCTGGCTCCAAACCGCCGTTTCCGGAGCCTTATCAGACGATTGCGAAGTGGATGGCTTGGGGGCGCATCCCGCCAGAATCAGGGACCCAGCCATGGACGCCAGCAACGAAAACACGCTCGGCCGCATTGGTCAATTATACGCAGAATAGGTCTGCGCGCTACCCGGACTGCTGAAGCCAGTCTCTGATCGGAGCCGCGCGCGTCAGCAAGCGCTCTTCCTCATACGTAGTTACACAGCCAGAAGTGTTTCGATGCGCCGGTCCGGAATAAACCAGAGCAGTGCAACGGCCACGAACACTATGTCCGCGGCCCGCGGCGAACCGGGCGCCACCGCGATCCCCGCCAGATAAAGCACCAGCGACACCTTGCCCTTCCAATCGCGCCCGATTGCCTTTTTGAGGACCGAATCTTGCCCTTGCGCGCGGATGATCACCTGCTGAAGCAGATAGTACGCGATCGCGGCCATCAGCAGCACAACACCGTAGAGCGCGGTGGGCGCGGCCGCGAAATGGTTTTCCCCCATCCACCCGGTGGCGAACGGAAACAATGAGAGCCAGAACAGTAAGTGCAAATTGGCCCACAGCATTCCGCGAGTCACCGCGGTGCAGGCATACAACATGTGATGGTGGTTGTTCCAGTAGATGCCGACGTAAACGAAACTCAGGACGTAACTGAGAAACACCGGCAGCAACGGCCCCAGGTCTTCCAGGCGGTCACCGTGCGGTACCCTCATTTCCAACACCATGATCGTGATGATGATCGCGATCACTCCGTCGCTGAACGCCTCCAACCGTCCCTTGGCCATCCCCACTGAAAACTTCCGATTAGACTCTAATTCCTGCTTACTGTTGTTTTGACTTTCGCGAAGCAGTAACACCCGCCGCGGTTGGGTTTACGGGTATCAACACCGGCGCTCCCTTATTCTTAACTAAGAACACAATGAACTTGGCAGGGTTCCTATCCCAAAAGTGTAATTAGAGTTGAAGTGCCGTTGATGCAGCCACATGCGGGTGAGTGGCTGGCATGAATCCCAGGATCATCTAATTCTTTGAGGGCTGTCAGGTACGCCCGGGAAGAAGAGGATGGCGGTGCTCATCGAAACATTTCTTAGAAAGCAATTGGGGTTGAAGGCCCATACAGTGACCAAGGTAGAGGAGACCGAGAAAGCGATGCTCGTCCACATCGACCGATTGGGCAGTCGACTGCTGCGTTGCGGGCTCTGCCGGCAGCGGTGCCGAAGGGTGCACAGCGTGCAAAAGCCGCGAGTGTGGCGCGATCTATCGATGCGGAAGTTGCCGCTCAAACTGTGTTACCGGCCCCGGCGGGTGGAGTGCCCCAGGTGCGGTGTGCGGGTCGAGGATTTCCCCTGGGCCGAGCCGTGGGCGCGAGTGACCACGGCTCTAGCCAATGCGGTAGCGCGACTCGCCCGCGAACTGAGTTGGCAGGGAACCGCCCGCCAGTACGGCTTGAATTGGAAGAGCGTGGCAACAATCGTTAAGCGGGCGGTGCAGTATGGGTTGAAACACCGGACGCGTCCCCCCGTGCATGTCATTGGCATTGACGAGGTGAGCCGGCGGAAGGGGCAAGTCTATCTGACTGTCGTCTACGATCTGGAGCGGCGGGTTCTGCTGTGGGTGGGCGACGACCGAACCGAGGAAGCGGTGGAACCGTTTTTCACCAAAGAAATGGGCCCGCGGCGCTGTCATACCCTGCGCGTCGTCTGCATGGACATGTGGGCGGCTTACGCCAAGCTGGTCAAAGCGCACGCGCCCCAGGCGCAGATCCTGTTCGACCGGTTCCACATCGTCAAGCATCTCAATGAGGCGGTCGAAGAAGTCCGGCGCAGTGAGATGCGCCGCCTGAGTCTGAAAGAGAAGGTGCCATTCAAGCGCAGCCGCTGGTTGCTGTTGAAGAACCCTTGGAATCTCAGCGACGATCAGAAAGAGCGGCTGTCGACGCTGGTGCAGTGGAACCTACCGATCGTACGCGCCTACTACCTCAAAGAAGCCTTTCAACTGTTCTGGCTTTACCGGCAGCCCAAGCGGGCCAGCGACCACTTAGAGAAATGGATGCGTTCGGCCATGCGCTCCCGGCTGGAACCGTTCAAGAGATTCGTGCGTATGCTGCGGGGCCATCTCGATGGGATTCTGAGCTGGACGAAGCACCGAGTCTCCAACGGCGCCGTGGAGGGAATGAACAACAAGATCAAATCCATCAGCCATCGCTCCTTCGGATTCCGGACCGCAGAAAACTTCATCGCAGCCATCTATCACTGCTGCGCGAAGTTGCCGCTGCCTGTCGAGCGCTAATTACAGTTTTGGGATAGGAGCCCCTTGGCTTCCTGCGCGAATAGTGTGCCGGCGATCAGAAACGCGAGCACCGGCACAAGTCGATAGGTCGTCATAATGCTTCGCCGGTGCTGCACTTACGCCCCCTGCCGGCCCGTCTTTGGGACTTGTTTCGTCAGATTGATTGAGCCAGTCTTCAAAGCGCGTCTCGCCGAGTCGCGCGTCGTCGTTAGGAACCAGCGTCCTCTCGCTCACCTGGATACCGTAGTAGCGCGCGTGCGGGTCGGAGATTACCTGGCGTGGATCCTTGCGCGCAGCCAGGTCCCGCCGGACGAGTTCATCCAGACGAAACTGTTCGGGACCCCCTATTTCCACGGTGCCATTCACCGGTGAGCTCATTGCGATTCTGCCTACCGCACTGGCGATATCATCGGCTGCCATAGGCTGGAAGAGCACGGAAGGCAGGCGCACCTTGTTGCCCTCCGTGGAAAGATCGGCGATTTTCTTTACGAATTCGAAGAACTGCGTCGCGCGGATGATTGAGTACGGAATGGAGGAGGCTTTGATCAGGTTCTCCTGAGCGAGTTTTGCGCGGAAGAAGCCGCTTTCGAGCAGACGTTCCGTTCCTACAACCGACAACGCAACGTGATGTCGCACGCCCGCGGCCGCTTCATAGTTGAGGAGGTTACGGGTGGATGTCTCGAAGAACTTCAGCACTGCCGCATCCTCCCAGGAAGGGGAGTTCGTTACATCGACGGCCACCGAGGCGCCCTTCAGCGCATCCGCGAGTCCCTCGCCTGTGACTGTGTTGACGCCGGTAGCGGGCGACGCGGCTACTACTTCCTGCCCCTGCTCACGAAGCTTCTTGACAAGCTTCGATCCAATGAGTCCAGTACCGCCAATTACTACGATTTTCATGATTGATCCTTTCGTGTTTAACGGAGGCAATTCTAAAATTGCCGGTTATTCGCCAGGGCCGAACAGCACATCGTTTCTTGACACGAGTCTGGTTCCCGGTTGATTCAGACGATGTGCCATCAAACTACGGTAGGCCGGCGCCGATAAGCTCAGCATCCCGGCCGCCGTCACAAACAGTGAGTCTGCTCTGTCATAGTCTGCTAGCGGACTTAAGGCTCGCGCCAAATTTGGACCGTCAGAAGGTAAAAACGACAGAAGATAATATGTGCAAGTAGCTATCCGGAGCTTCAACTAAATTATCGACCTCCGCCTGGCTGGAGCACAAGGGGGCACATTGCCCCGATGTCTGGGATAGTACCGCTGATATGTGATGCGCACGCCGAATCGCACGGCCCCACGGCGCGAGTTAGAGACCGTGTCTTCTCACGGCCGCGACTTCTATCCCGCCGGGATCCCGATCAGACGCGCGGCATTTTCGAAATACACCTTGCGCAGGATGGGTTCGGGCAGCCCGAGCCCGTAAATGCGCCAGCGGCCCTGCGGCGGCACCGGCGCCGGCGCATAGTCGAAATACTCGTCTTCGGTTTCGAGGAAGCGGTAATAGATCTCGTACAGAGCATCGCAAAACGTCTGCTGCGGCGTGCCGGCCCCCGCGCTGGCGTCGGTGCCGAAAACGATCCGATCCTGGTAACGCTCGAAAAACTTGCGTGCAGCGCGCGGCTGCCGGCCCAATTCCCCAATCCGGGCGGCGATGTCCACATGCATGTTCGGGTGGTTATCGAGGCATTCGGAGACGTAAGCGAGATCTTCCGCATCGGCCACGTGCAGGCAGACGAACTGAGTGCGTGGATGACGGCGCATCACGTTGCGCCGCGATTCCTGCAATTCGCGGTTGCTCGGGAAATCCCTGCCATAAAACGACCAGTTGGGATGCGCGTGCAACTCCTCCCAACGCTCGTTGAAGCGGTCGATGGGTAAAAAGAATGCCTCCGGGTCGGAGGTGTGGATCGCCACCGGCATGCGGAGCGCACCGGCGGCCTCCCACATCGCGTCGAACCGGCGATCGTCGACGCGGATCAACTGATTGGACCCTTTGGCGCGCACCACAAGTCCGAGATTCTTGAGGACCTTGAGCCCGTGAGCGCCCGCCTTGTGCGCTGCTTCGATCTGGTCAGCCTGGAACGACGGATAGTCCGGATCGGAGGTCCGGGCGTATGCTGGCTCGACGAATACGGCAAATCGTCCCGGGTGGGCCACCTGGAGTTTCGCAATGGCTTCGCCGAGCGCCGGCCCATAACTGCCGGTGACGTCTACCATGGTCCGGATATTCTTTCGGTCCATCACGGCCAGGCAATCTGCCGGGTCCAGGCTGAACCGGATGCGCAGGCCATCCGCCGACCCGGAGGTCATGTGGGTGTGGAAATCGATCAACGGAAAACGGGCTCGCTCGACGTGAGTCTCGGCCGCGTGTAAGGCGCTCTTAGGCTGATATTGCTCGAGAGGCAGTCCACCCGGAGGATCCTGCTGGTTTTGCGGCTCCGCGGCTTGCGCGCTGTCGTGCCCCGCCGCGAAGAGGGGCGGCACCATAGCTAACCATTGTCTGCGCCTGATCGTCATGTTCCTTACCTTACGCCAACTAGCCGTTCCATTGCCGCAGGTCCGCCTTGACGCAACATTTCACTCCGCTGCCGGCGCCTTCTTCCAATCGGCGGCGCGCTTCACGGCAACCTCCATTCTCCTCGATAGGGCGGCGCCGCCGGCTTTGGGCGCCAGCCTCACAAGCGTACGCATGGCGGCGATCTCATCGTGGTATTGCTTCATGCGCCGCTCGAAGGTCCGGCGGTCTTTCGTGCAGACCAGCGTTTGAGGCGAACCCACGCGCTCGGTCACGTGCGTCATATCGAGCCGGTGTCTGTCTATCATGTTGTGGAGGTGGCGGCGGCGCTCTTTCTTGAGACGAAAGCGATGAACACGCTCGGCAGGATCACGAGCGAAGGCTTGTAATTCCCGGCAATCCGGACAGGAACATGAGAGTTCTGACACTCAGACGCCAGTCCGACGGCGGCTCCGGAGGAATCTCGCTGCGCAGGAGCAGGAACTCCGCCGCGCTCGTCCACAGATGCCGAACGCTGCTGTCAACCGCCGCCGTCTTTTGCCGGCGCCCCGCACAGATCCGTTCGATCGCGGGAACGACCAGCGTCACGGGACTGAAGATTTCGGGACGCGAGGCGATCTTCTCAGCGGCGGCGCCGCACAGAGTCCCGCCCTTGAAACGCTGTAACGCCCGGAGCAGGTTTTCGAGGAATTGGGGGCCGAGCGGGCGCTGCCGCTCTTCCGGTTCCCAATCGAAGGTCTTCCGCTTTCTGAGTCGTGCGTCGCCGATGAGATCGAGGCCGGCAACCGCGGCCTCCGCGACCTCCGGAAAACAGAGCGAAGGATTTTCGCTAAGCGCCAGCAGAAGCTCCGTACACTCGTTCGGGCGCTTCGGCATTTGCGCCGACACCAGATCTGGAAAGAACCGCGGCGGCCTGCGCGTCTCCGAGCACTTTCACTGAGGCAAGCAACGCCGCGTTTTCCGAGCCGTCATAGCTCGAAGTGACAACCTCCCTGAGAAACCGCTCGAGCAGGGCCGGCGCGTTCAGCTTTGTGAGCGCGGCAATCATCTCAATCCGGTCGGCCGGCCCTGGCCATTCTCTTCCCGTCGAGTAACTGTCCCACCGTTGTGTATCGCCAGGCCATGCTTCCAATATCCGTTCCGCGACCGCGATCGCCTCTGGCCGCGCGCGCTTGCCGCCGGCTGCCAACCGCTTCAAGTAAGGCAGAGCGGCAACAACGCCGGCCTGAAGCAGCACGTCTACCGTGCGGTTCCGGCGCCAGAGGACAAGCGCCGCGCGATGATAGGACCGCTCGTAGGTTGCGCCTTCATTGCCCGAAGCTTCCGTTAGCCGCTTCTCGTCCGGAGGCTCCCCGTCGAGCGCGCCTGCCGGGAGCAACTCGCCGCCGGTACAAGAGGAATGCGGCCAAACTTCACAGCACGATCATCAGCGTCCCGCCATTCGTCCACGTACTGCCAGGCTGTCATCCACTGTGGCGACAGTGAAGCTCCGCGTCGTCGTCTTCCTCGTCCTCTTCCTCATCTTCGTCCTCGTAGTTCCGGTATCGATTCCGGCGCGATCCATAGAAGTAATCGTCGTCCGGTTCGGCCGCTCCGGACTCTCCGATGTGGACGATCCCCAGATGGGCGGCGCACTGCGCGCGCGCCGCCGCTTGCACGAGGACTCGGGCCTTTGCCGCGTCGGCGCCCTTCAACGCCGCAAACGAAAGCCCTGCCGGACTGTACTGATGATCGAGAAGCCATGCGATTTTCGCGCGGAGCGTTCGGTGCTCGTCAGAAATCGATCCAGGATGGCAGCAGCTTCCGTAATCTGGGATTCGTATTCCGGCGCCTTCAGAATCCTACGCCTGCCCTTCGAGTGCTTCTGAATGAGGTTGTAAACCAGGCAAACGCGATTGCCTTCCCGCACAGGCAGAGCCTCGTGTTCGCAGTCGGCATAGAACGCGACGTAGGAAAGCTCGGAGGGATCGGCGGCGTTGGTATCGACCGTAACTTCGCGGCCCGCATGACGAATCCGCAGTGCGCCGCCGCGATACGTCGAAGGGAGCGTCACGACCAGGGTGCCGAACATCCCATGCGGTCTTCTCGGTGTCCCGGTGCGCCAGAAAGAAACCGCCACGGTCGTACACAAGCAGCTTGTAAAGCTCGGCGGAGACGATTGCGTCGTCACATCCCAGACCTGCCTTCACTTTCGAAAGGATGTTCTCGAAATTCGCCGCCCAGGATTTTCCGCCGATCTTGACCTTGCCAGGAGCGATCTGCCATACGTTGCGTACGGACGTATCGACGATCGTTTCCTCGCCCCTGCCGTAAGGCGCCCGTTCCGCCCGCCGAACAATCGCATGCGATCTGCGCGTCGGGCACAGGAAACGACAGCGTTCCGGCGCCCTCGACCTCCACCCTCGGCATCGGCTATCTCCATCGCGCCGCAGACGAAAAAGTCACCCGGCTGCTTCACGTCCCGACAGTACCGCTTCAAGCGGCTTCAGTTCCTGGTTGTATTCGATCTCAATGTATTGCAATGCGCTCTCCGCGGCGGGTCATACACGCCAAACTGTGATTATGAGACGAAGCGATTGCGAATGCCAAACCGGCCGCACGGGAGCATCGACCCGAAGCGTGCCAAACTGGGGTGGGCCAGGAACACCGGTTGCCCCAAAAGTCATTCGCAGCGCAGCGCGGACATGGGGTCCACCCGCAGCGCGCGGCGTATGGGAATGTAGCCGGCGAGCGCGCCCACGCCCAGCAGGAGCGCGATGGCAGCGATCAGCGCCGCCGGATCTGCCGGCGTGATCTCGAACAGCAGCGACCGCGCGAAGCGCGCCAGCCACAAGGCCAAAGGGACGCCGCAGGCGATCCCCGCCAAAGTCAGCCAGAGTGTTTCGCGCAGCACCAGCCAGGTGACGTGCGGCCGTTGCGCGCCAAGCGCCAGGCGGATACCGATCTCGGCCGTCCGGCGCACCACGGCGTAAGCCATCAGGCCATACAGCCCCAGGCAGGCCAGCAGCAGCGCCAGCCCCGCAAAAAAGCTGGAGAGCATCGCCAGGAGCCGTTCCTTCAGCAGCGATTGTTCGGTCTGCGCCTGTAGCGTGCGGGCGCGAAAGATGGCAAGGTTGCGGTCCACCGTCGCCACTTCCCGTCGAATCTGCTCCAACAGCCCCGCGCCGGAGCGGTAGCGCACCTCGAAGGAGACGAACCCCCAGCGATACTCCTGCTCTTTGCCGTGCTGGAATTGCGGGCGGTACAGCACGGGCTTGTCGCGGTCGTGGGCCCCTTCGTAGAGCGCGTCCTTCACGACGCCCACGATCGTGGCGCCGCCCAGTTGGTGCCCCAAAGGGTTGCGGCCTGGAAAGGCGCGCGCCGCCAGAGTCTGGTTGACCATCACCACCGCGCTCGCCGTCTCGTTATCGCGCAAGGTGAAGTCGCGGCCCAGCACGATGGGTGTCCCGAGCGTGGAGAAATATCCCGGGCTGACGGCGTTCCAGGCCACGTGGATCGATTCGGACTCGGGCGTCACGCGGCCATCGATCTCATTCACCCGGTCTACCAGGGAGAAGGCGTCATCCACCGGGCGGACAATCGAGGCGGCGGCGCTGCGCACATCGGGAAGAGACTGGAGATGCCGGAGAATCTCCCGATAAACCGGAGCGGCGCGCTCCGGCGGATAGCCCGCGAGGCCGGCGTCCACCGAGAACATCAGAATATTTTCGCGGTTGTAGCCCACATCCACGCTCCAAAGCTTGTTCAGCGTGCGCACGAACAGGCCGGCGCCGGCGATCAGGACTACGGAAAGCGCCACCTGTGCAATCACCAGCAGGCGATCCAGGGCGTGGGCAGAGCGTCCGGCGGAGCGCGGACCTTCCTTCAGCGCCGGGCCGGGATCGATGCGCGTGCCGCGCAGCGCCGGCGCCAGTCCAAACAGCAGGCCCGTCAGCAGCGAGACAGCGCTGGTGAAGGCGAAGATTCGCCAGTCCGGATGCGTATCCAGCGGCATCGGCGTGTCGCCGGTGGAGATCATGCGCACCAGCACCGCGCTGCCCCACCACGCCAGAAACAGGGCCAGTGCACCGCCCATGGCGGCCAGCACGAAACTCTCCGTCAGCAGTTGCCGCACGATGCGCCCGCGCGCCGCGCCAAGCGAAAGGCGCACGGCGATCTCGCGGCGCCGGCCCGACGCGCGCGCCAGCAGCAGGTTGGCCACGTTGGCACAGGCCACCAGTAACACGATGCCTGCCACCCACATCAGAAGCTTCAGCGGCAATTCGTACTCGTGGCGAATTCCGCTCACAATTCCGCTCGCCGCCGGACGCAGTTCCAGGTGGCTTGCCTGCACGAATCGCCGCAGGTTTCCAGTTGGACGTTCGATCGCGGAAAGCTGCTCCTCCAGCAACTGGCGGTGAACCATATCCAGTTCGGCCTGCGCCTGCGAGGGCGCCACATCGGGACGAAGGCGTCCCACAATGACCAGCCAGCTTGTGAACGGTTCCACCCATCGCCGCGGCGCGGGCTTCAGGCGATCCAGTGCATGCAGCGGCAGCCAGACATCCGGATCGCCGCCGGTGGAGATGCCCGCGAAACCGGTAGGAGCAATGCCGGTCACGGTGAAGGGAAGCTGGTTGATGGTGACCGCGGCGCCCACGACTGAAGGGTTCGCCCCAAAGCGATTGCGCCAGTAGCGGTCGCTCAAGACTGCCACCGAAGCATCGGACCGGTCGTCGCCGGCCGCGAAGAGACGGCCATATTGTGGCGTCACGCCAAGCACCGTGAATGCGTTGCCCGTCAGGGCTTCACACTGCGCCAGGGACGAGACGCCGCCCAGCATCAGGTCTACCCGGCCCAGCCAGTTGCGCCCGAAGACTCCGGACATGGTCCGGGTGCGTTCCTGGAAGCGCTCCAGTTGCGGGTATCCGAAATAGCTGTTCCAATCGTTCGGGCCGGTGTAGGTCAACTGCACGAGCTGCTGCGGGCCGGGCACCGGCAGCATGCGCAGTACGATGGCATTCAGCAGGCTGAATATCGCCGTGTTGGCGCCGATCCCCAGCGCGAGGGAAAGCACGGCGGCCGCGGTGAAGCCCGGACTGCGGCGCAGCACACGAAACGTGTAGCGGAGATCCTGCAGCGCGATTTCGACGCCGGGTAGCCCGCGGGTCTCGCGGTAGATTTCCTTGGTGCGCGTGACGCCGCCAAAGCTGCGCAGCGCCGCGGCGCGGGCCACCTCGTCTTCCAGATCCCGTTCCAGGCCCTTTCGATGGAAGCTGGCCGAAGATCCGGTGCAGCAGTACGCGCAGTTGGTTCACAGGCTTGCTCCTTTTGACTGCCTACAGGAGTCTACCGCGCTTCCTGTTGGGAGTCAACAGGGAATTACGGCGGCTTCGACCAACGCGACAATTTCCGGCGCCAGGTCTTCGGGCAGGGCCGGACGCGCCAGCATCTCGCACAGCGCCGTCAGATCCAGCGTGCGCGCCATGTCGCGCCAGTTCTCCGGCAGGCTGCCGCCGGCATCGCGGTAAGCGCGGGAAAAGTGCGGCTCCAGGCCATGCCGGCCGGGCCGTTCGTAGCGCAGCAGGTGGCCCACATCGTAGAGCGGCGCTCCGGAAAAGGCGAATTCCCAATCCAGCACGGCGCCCACTTCCCAGCGTTTGCGGGGCCGGTGCATGACCAGGTTCGGAGACCCAAAATCCGAGTGGACCAGCGAGCATTGCCGCTCCAGCGCGGCCAGTTGCGGCGCGCGCGACCAGGCGAAGTCGCACACGCGGGCCACTTTGGCGGCAGGCAGGCGGGCCGCGGCGGAAGGCATGGCGAGAAATTTTTCGATCATTCGCGGCACCGCGTCAGGGCCTTCCACCGGACCGGGCCCGATGGCGAGTCCGGGTCCGAGGCTGCCGCCGCGCGCAAACTGGAAGGAGCCGATCCGCGCCAGCACGCCGCCCAAAGCGCGGCCGCATTCGGCGATCTCGCGCTCATCGCGGCGCGATTTGATCTGCCGGTACGTCTCGCCGGCAACCCAGCGCATCAGGATGCACGGGCCTGCGCCAGCCTCGCCTTCCGGGTCGGCGAACACAACTTCGGGAACCGGGACGCGCGCGGCCACCAGTTGGTGCAGGTCGAGCTCTTTGCGGCACCCGCCGGGGTCGCGGGTATGCATGCGCAGCGCGAATTCGCCCTCCACGCCTGCCACCGCGATGCGGTAGACCGTGTTGAGGACGCCCTCCGCGGCCGGCTCGCAGCGCACCAGCGGATGGCCCGGAAACGCGCGGGCGATGATGCGGGCGGCGGGACCAGCCGGGTCCGTTGCCATCAGGACCCGGCGCTGGAATCCGCGACGCCCTTCTCTGCGGGGTAGTACACCAAACCGTGGGTATTCCAAACGTCGCGAAGCGCGGCCAGTTCTTCGTCCGCCGGCGATGACGCGGCGTCCGCGGCCCAATAGCGCGGCGGGCGCGGCGCCAGAATCGCGTTGCGCCTGGCTTTATCATCCGCCTCCGGGTCCAGCAGGACGGCAAGCCTGTGGACGCAGGCTTGCGTGTCCACCAGGAAGTCGCAAACCAGCAGCCAGTTCACCGGAGCATGCTGGCGCAGTTCCCCGGCCTTGGCGAAAGTCTCCTGCGCGGCCATCAGGAGTTTCCGGTTGCGCTCACCGGCATCCGCCGCGGCCATGCGGCTTTCCATTTCCGAGAGCGCCGTGGGGAGCTGCGAGAATTGTTCCACCGCGGCATCGCGCGCCTCCTGGAACTGCTTCCACGTGGTTCCGATATTCGCAAACAGCGCGGTCTGATTCTCGAACGAGCGTCTCCAGAGGCGCAAGTCGCAGTTCGCGGCGTTCCACTGGCGATACTCTTCCGGGCGCTGGGACCGGATCTGGTCCAGTTGCCGCCGCAGCGCCTGTAGGTGCTCGGGCGAAAGCGCCAGGGACGCCGCCAGGCCCTCCCACACTTCGGCCGGCGCCTGCTCGCGCAGGGCATCCAGCCCCCCCGCAGCCTGTGCCATCGCGGTGGATGCTTCTTCCAGCAACTGCCCCGACCGGGCGATGGCGGCCGGTACTTCCTGCCGCGAGCCGGTGAGTGCGCGCCGTATAGTACACCATCATCGCGAGCGCGATGGCCAGCATTCCGATGCCGGCGGCGAGCAGCGAGCCTCCAATACCGCCCTGTTCCGGCCGGCTACCCGCGTCCGGCGGGAGCGTCTTCGGGGGAACCTCTCCCAGGCGCTGGATCACGCCGTCCACCACCGCGCTCACCCCGGCCGAGGCCTGGCCCTGGCCGAACAGCTCCTCCGCCCGGGTCAGAATTCTCGCGCAATCCTGGTCCGTGAGGATGCTGGTGAGGCCGGAGCCTACCTCGATGCGCGATTTGTGTTCGCTGGGGACCCACAAAAAGAGCACGCCGGTATTCAGGCCGGCCTCGCCGATTCTCCAGGAATGGTACAGACCGTGGGCATACTCTTCCAGCGATTGTCCCTGCAGGGACGGCATGATGGCGACTGCAATTTCGTCCGACGTGGCCCGCTCGAAAGCCCGTACGCGTAATTCCAGCGCCTGCTGCACGGCGTCCGGAAGGGTGCCGGTGAAGTCGTTGACGTAGCCGGCCGAAGCGGGATAATCGGCGGCCGCCGCAGCCCCCGCCAGCAGCAGGGCCAGAGGCAGAATGCGCAACCTGGTCTCCTTTTTATTTGTACCTGGTGTCTATGAGTACCCAGTATGCCATTTCATAGCTCCGGGCCGCCCATGGGGAGGAAGGGTCGCCGGACGGAAGCGGGGAAAAGTCGCATGTCCGTGGCTGTACCGCCTCAGCTTGCACGGGGATCGCCTGATACCCTCAGGATTGATTCCGGCTTTCATTTCAGAGAGTTCCAATTTTTCAGAACTGGACGGGCCACGGCGAAATAGCCGGAGCATACGGTAACATTCGTACGCGGCCGGTCGCCTACCCTTTAGAATCCAAATGGCCCAAAACCATATTTGCAACTTCTTCGGGCGCCTTCTGATCGCCTGTATTGCCGTTACCGGGCTTATGGCCTCGGAACAACGTGGCCAAGTCATGTCCGGCGGGCTGCCCGTTCCGGGCGCGACGGTGACCGCTACGATGGGCGACCAAAAGCACGTCACCACTACCGACGAGCAGGGCGTGTACTCGTTTCCGGACCTGGCGGACGGCAATTGGACGCTCACCATCGATATGCTGGGCTTCACCAGGATCACCACGGAAGTCGGGGTCGCCCCCGGTGCGCCACCGGCCATTTGGGAAATGCGCCTGCTCTCGCCGGATATGATCAAGGCCGAAGTTGCCGAGCGCCTGTCGCCTCCGAAACCGCCCGCGGCGGCAACTCCGGCTACACCGGCGGCAACGGGTGCCACTGCCGCGGCGTCTTCCACTACCCCGGCGTCCGCTACGCCAAAACCGCCCACGCAGGCGGCCGCCACTCCGCGCGGCGGGAGGCCGTGGAAATCAGGGCGGACGGGGAGCCAACGGGCGTCCCTCTATCCGGCAGGCCGTTCAGAATCAGAATGGCGGATTCCAGCGCGCGGACGTCACTCAGCAGGCGGATTTGGGCTCGCTGGGGGCGGATTCATCCATGGCCAACGCGGACGCCTCGCAGGCGGGCGATGCCATGGTGGCTATGGGAAGTGTGAATACCGGCCTGGGCATGCCGCAGCAGAATGATTGGGGCATGGGCGGACGCGGCGGCATGGATGGCATGGGCGGTCCCATGGGTATGGGCGGCCCCATGGGGATGAACGCGGAAGGCGTGCCCGGGCAGACCCAGCCGGGCGCGGATGGCGGCGGCGGACGCGGTGGACGCGGTGGCGGCGGTCCCGGCGGCGGCGGTGGCGGACGTGGCGGCGGCGGCGGATTCGGCGGTGGAATGCCCGATGGCTCCGCGGCGGACGCGGCGGACGCGGCGGCGGACGCGGCGGACGCGGCAACCCCAACTCCTTCGGCAATGGCCGGCGCGGCTCGCGCCCTCGCTACAATGCCAACCTGGCCTTCATTCTGGATAACTCGGCGTTGGATGCGCGGGCGTACTCCATCGCCGGCGCCGATACCGCCAAGGCGGCATACGCCAAGGCTCGCATGACGGCTAGCGGCGGCGGTCCCCTCAAGATTCCGCACCTGTTGAGCGGCGACAAGACCACGTTCTTCATCAACTACCAGTTAACCCGCAATCGCAACGGATCCACGCAGACGGGCCTGGTGCCCACGCTTGCGGAACGCGGCGGCGACCTCTCGCAGGCCGTCACTGGCAGCGGCGGCCCGATTTCAATTTACGATCCGATCGGCGGCAGCCCGTTTCCCGAACAACGTCATTCCCACGAACCGCATCAGCCCTCAGGCCACGGCCCTGCTGAATCTGTATCCGCAGCAGAACTTCCCGGTCAACACGCGGTTCAATTACCAGATTCCGTTTGTCGGCATCACCAACCAGGACAATATCAATACGCGCATCAGCCAGACCCTGAATCAGAAGAACCAGTTCACGTTCGGGCTGGGTTACCAGCGCAGCGACATGACCAATACCAACGGCAATATCTTCGGATTCGTGGACAAACAGCACATGATCGGCATCAATGCCAACACGAGCTGGATCTACCACGTCACCCCGCGGGTCATCAACACGTCGCGATACAATTTCAGCCGGTCGAACCACGCAATCCACTCCCTACTTCGCCAACGGCGCAGGATATCGCGCTCCAGGCCGGCATTCAGGGAACCAACCAGACTCCGCTCAACTACGGGCCGCCGGCGCTTAGCTTCACCAGCTTCCAGGGCCTGGCCGACTCAAACGCGTCCACCAGCAAGAACAACACCAGCGCGGTGGGCGACACGCTGATGTGGATTCAGGGAACCCACACGCTGCAATTCGGCGGCGACGTGCGGCGGCAGGAGATCAATCCGTTCTCGCAGCAGAATCCCCGCGGCAGTTTCACCTTCAACGGCACGGCCACGCAGCAACTGGTGAACGGAGTGGCGGTGAACGGCACCGGCTACGATTTCGCCGACTTCCTGCTGGGCTATGCCGACACCACCTCCATCGCGTTCGGCAACGCCGACAAGTATTTCCGCACCACGTGGCTGGATGGTTTCGTCAATGACAGTTGGCAGGTGAATGGCCAAGCTCACCCTCGGTCACCGGCCTCCGCTGGGAATACGCCACGCCGGTCACGGAACTCTACGGGCGCATGGTGAACCTGAACGTGGGGCCGGGCTTCTCCTCGATCACGCCGGTTTGCGCCGCGGCCGTGCCCAACACGGCCTGTTCGGTCACATCCGCGCAGGTGGGACTGCCCAATTCGCTGGTGAACGGCACCAAGGGCGGCTTCAGCCGCGCCTCGGTTTTGCGCTCCGCCCGTTCACGAAGGGCACCACGGTGGTCCGCGGCGGCTACGGCGTTTACTACAACACTTCGGTGTATTCCAGCATCGCCAACCAGATGGCGCAGCAGTCGCCCCATCTCTACCACCGCGCGGCTCTCGAGCACGCCGAACGACCTGCTGACCCTGGCCACCGGGCTGTTGATTCCGCCCAATCAGACCACCAATACCTTCGCCATCGATCCCAACTTCCGCGTGGGTTATTCGCAGAACTGGCAGATGGCCGTCCAGCAGAACCTGAAGTTCGACATGGTGGCCACGGTCACTTATTCCGGATCGAAGGGCACGCGGCTGCCGCAGACCTTCCTGCCCAATTCGGTGCCGAACGGCTTCGTGGCGTCGAACCCGCTGGTTCCCGGACCGTTTGGGCCGTCCGGCTACACCTACGAGACCTCCAACGGCGACAACACCTACAACTCCCTGATCCTCCAGTTGCAGCGCCGCTTCCGCAGCGGCTTCTCGGGCAACATCCTGTATGTTCACAGCAGAGCGATCGACGATGCCCTGGGCGGCGCCGGTACAGGCCCAGAACTGGCTCGACCTTTCCGCCGAACGCGCGCGCTCCAGTGGAATCCGCGCGGATACCCTGAGCTTGCAGGTGCAGTACAGCACGGGCGTAGGCACTCGCGGCGGCACGCTGCTCAAAGGCTGGAAAGGCACGCTGCTTAAGGATTGGACCGTGCTCACGAATATCTCGGTGGGCAGCGCCCTGCCACTGAACATCAGCGTTCCCCTCACGGTGAAAGGGACCGGCGTGACCGGCAGCGAGCGGCCGAACCTCACCGGCCAGTCCATTTATGGCGTGGCGGGCTCGAATTTAAATCCGCTGGCCTTCATCGCGCCGGCGGCGGGCACGTGGGGCAGCCTGGGCCGCAATTCCATCAACGGACCCGGCTTGTTCAGCCTGAACGGCCAGGCATCCCGCACCATCCGGATCGGCGAGCGGCGCAGCGCCGACCTGCAGTTCCAGGCCAACAACCTGCTAAACCACGTGACCTTCCCCACGTGGAACACTACCCTGGGCAGTTCGCAGTTCGGGTTACCCACCACCGCCAACGGTATGCGTGTCATTCAAGCCACTCTGAGGTTCAGATTCTAATGAAGCGATCAATCACTACGACATTCTTGGTTTGGGTGCTCTTCGCTTCGGCGCAGCAGCGGCCCACCCCCGCACGAGCGCAGCAGCCCGCCCAGCAGAAGGGGCAGGTGGTCAACGTCAAAGGCGGCTATAAGATTTCGGTGTCTTCGAACCTGGTAGTCGAAGACGTAATCCTCAAGGACAAACAGGGCAACCCGATCCCGGCGCTGACAGCCAAGGATTTCGTCATTACCGAGGACGGGAAAACGCAGACGGTCAGCATTTGCGATTACCAGACCCTGGAAGAGACCGCCGTACCGGCGGAAGAGACCGCTCCCGCGCCATCGGTGATCGCGCCCAAGCCGGCGCCGGCCACGCCTAAGGTGAAGAGCGTTGTGGCCACCGACATCGCTCCCGAAAAACCGGGCGACCTCAAGTACAAGGACCGCCGCCTGATGGTGATGTTCTTCGACATGACCTCCATGCCGATTCAGGATCAGATTCGCGCGCAGACCGCCGCGCTGAAGTTCCTGAAGACCCAGATGACCCCGACCGACCTGATGGCCATCATGACCTTCTCCAGCGACGTGAAGGTGGTGGAGGATTTCACCGACGACCGCGACCTGCTGGCCAAGGACATCAAGAATCTGACCATCGGCGAGGGCCAGGGCTTCGATGTCAGCAATGCCGACGACAGCGCCTCCGATACCGGCGCGGCCTTCCAGCAGGACGATACCGAATTCAACATCTTCAACACCGACCGCCAGCTATCCGCGCTGGAAACCGCGGTGAAGATGCTCGGCTCGCTGAACGAGAAGAAAGCGCTGGTCTATTTCGCCAGCGGCATGCAGCAAGCAGAACGACAACCAGGCGCAATTGCAGGCCACCATCAACGCCGCTATCCGCGCCAACGTGTCCTTCTACCCCATCGACGCGCGCGGCCTGGTGGCTTCGGCTCCCCTCGGCGACGCCACCAAGGGTTCGCCCGGCGGCACGGCATGTATACCGGCAGTTCGGCGCGCTCGGCCACAGCCAATTTCCAGAATCAGCAGGAGACGCTTTCCACCCTCGCGGCCGATACCGGCGGCAAAGCCCTGCTGGACAACAATGACCTGGCCATGGGCATCGTGCAGGCGCAGAAAGATATTTCGAGCTATTACATTCTGGGCTACTATCCCACTAACGATAAACTCGACGGCCAGTTCCGCCGCGTGAAGATCAGCCTCCGGCCGGAGCTTGCGGCCAAATACGGCGAACCCAAAAACTATCGCCAGGGCTATTTCGCGGGCAAGGAATTCAGCAAATTCACCTCCACCGATAAGGAACGCCAGCTGACCCAGGCCCTGATGCTGGGCGACCCCATCACCGATATCCCGATCGCCATGGAAGTGGATTACTTCCGCCTGGCGCGCGACCGTTACTTCGTGCCCGATCGCCGTCAAGATTCCGGGCAGCACGCTGGAACTGGCCAAGGCGCGCAACGGCGCCGAAAGCACCCGCATCGATTTCATCGGCGAAATCAAGGACGCCAAAGACAAAGTGGTGGAGAACGTCCGCGACTACATTCCACGTCAACGCTCAAAGGAGAAACCGCCGGCCAGCTCTCCAAGCGCCCCCTGGCGTACGACACGGGCTTCACCCTGGCGCCCGGCACCTATTCCATCAAGTTTCTGGCGCGCGAAAACGAGACCGGAAAGATGGGAACCTACCAGCGCAAATTTATCATTCCGGATCTGACCACCGAGACGCGGACTCTGCCCATCAGCTCGGTGGTGCTGAGCAGCCAGCGCCAGGATCTTTCCTCGGCGCTGTTCAAAGCCCAGAACGATAAGAAACTGGACGCCGCGAATCCGCTCATCGAGCAGGGCAAGAAGCTGATTCCCAGCGTCACCAACATCTTCAACAAGGGGCAGGATATGTACGTCTACCTGCAGGCCTACGAGCCGGCCGCGGACAGCACTCAGCCCCTGGTAGCCACCGTGAGCTTCATTCGCGGCAAAGTGAAGGCCTTCGAAACGCTACCGTTGCAGGTGACCGATGGACTGGACGCCAAAAGCAAAGCGCTGCCGCTGAAATTCCAGGTGCCGCTAAGCAAACTGGCGGCCGGCCAGTACACCTGCCAGGTGAGCGTCATCGATCCCAACGGCCACAAGTTCGCCTTCTGGCGCGCTCCCGTGATGTTGGTGCCGTAGCAGCCGTCCGCGGTACAGACGGCTGTTGCCAGCCGGTATCGCATGGCGATTGGTAGTAACCGCGCAGCACGCTCCGCAGCCATTTCCCGGCGCGTGCATGCCCGGCGTAGCGCACAATGGTGGTACCCGTTCCGGAGCAGTTAGCTGCGAAAGCCCGCCAGGCTCTCTGCCGCTTGGGCGAGCGTCAGTAATCCCTCTTGGTAGGCTCTCACGAGCCGTTCACTGCTCTTCTCGACGCGAGCTCATGCGGCCAACGTCTCTTCGCTCCCGATGGGAGCGTATCGCATCAGCCAGGGACGACCCCTAGGTGCGCAAATAGGACCCAAGGAGTACCGGCTAGTACGAATGTCAATTTTCGTCCGCCGCCGTGGCATTCGGGCAAGAGCATCCGGCATAAGGAATTCATTGCAGTCTTATCCCTCTTTTTCCATCATTACAGTTTTTGTATCCTGACAGCCTGTGCGTGCGTCTACACCTTGGAAGCGGTATTCCAGACCCGAATCGGCTGTCTGAGGCTGTTACCGGAATTAGTGCGGAAAATAATAGGCTTGCACACGGGTGTGGAAAATTTTAAGATAACGGAGTAGCGTTACTCCGATTCTAGCGGGGGAGTTCAGGATGATTTATTCTCGTTCTGCCGAGTACGCCATTCGCGCATTCGTCCATCTGGCACAAGTGCCCGAAGGCAAGTACGCCATGGTCAAGAACATTGCCGAGCAGGAAGATATTCCCGCTCACTTTCTAGCCAAGATCCTGCAGCAGCTTGCTCGCAAGGGTCTGTTGCGCTCCAGCAAAGGCCCCACGGGCGGTTTCGCCCTGCGGGTCGATCCCAGCGAAATCCGCCTGCTGGATATCGTCGAAGCTCTCGACGGCCTGGCGCCCTATCAACAGTGCGCCAGCGGCCTCTCGGAGTGCTCCGACGAAATGCCCTGTTCCATGCACGATAGCTGGGTGGCCCTCCGTTCGCGTATCATGGATTATTTAGGGAAGAATACGATCGCAGACTTGGCCAAGGCGCTGGAGCAGAAGAAGAAGTCGCTGGCCCAGACGAAGGCGCGAAAAACCAGGCGCGCGGTCGCGAAGCGGGCCTAGGGCTGGCAGTTCAGTCCCGGCAAGTCATCTGAAACGGAGGCGGTAATGGGGCAATCTGTCCTTGTCCCCATGGTGGTCGAACAGACCTCCAGAGGGGAACGCGCGTACGACATCTATTCTCGGCTGTTGAAGGAGAATATCATCTTTCTGGGCACTCCGATTGACGACCAGGTCGCCAATCTGATCATTGCCCAACTACTTTTCCTGGAAGCGGAAGATCCGGAAAAGGACATCTCGATTTACATCAATTCGCCGGGCGGATCCATCACCGCGGGACTGGCAATTCTGGACACGATGGCTTTCATCCGGCCGGATATCGTAACCATTTGCGTCGGGCAGGCGGCATCCATGGCGGCCGTCCTGCTGGCCGAAGGCACCAAGGGCAAGCGTTTCAGCCTGCCGAATTCGCGCATCATGATCCACCAGCCCTCCATGCAGGGACTGGCCGGACAGGCCGCGGATATCGATATTTACGCGCGTGAAATCTTGCGCATGCGTGAGATTCTGAACGCCCGGCTGGCCAGGCCACGGGCCAGCCCATCGAGCGGGTCGCCCGCGACGTGGACCGCGATTACATCATGGAGCCGGATGCGGCCGTAAATTACGGCATGATCGACCGCGTGATTTCGAGCCGCGACCTGGCTCCCGTCGCCATCAAGGGATAAAACGCCATGTGGAACCGGCTGGCGCTGGTGTTTCTGACTCTGGCGCCGGCCGCCCTGGCGCAGGATCCCCTTACCCTCTGGTACAAACAGCCCGCGAACCTCTGGGTGGAGGCGTTGCCCATCGGCAATGGCCACTTGGGTGCCATGATCTTCGGCGGCGCCGCCCACGAACGCATCCAGTTTAACGAGCAGACCGTCTGGAACGGGGAGCCGCACGATTACGCCCATCACGGCGCATCCCAATACCTCGGCCAGATTCGCGAATTGTTGTTCGCCGGAAAACAGAAGGAAGCCGAGGACCTGGCCATGAAGGAATTCATGAGCGTGCCCCTCCGTCAGCGGGCCTACCAGGCGTTTGGCGACCTGCTGCTGGACTTCCCCGGCATCTCGCGAAGACTCGAGTCACCGGGTACCGCCGCGACCTGAATCTGGATACCGCCGTCTCCTCCGTGCAGTTCCTCTCCGGCGGCGTCACGTATCGTCGCGAAGTGTTTGCCAGCTATCCCGCCAACGTAATCGTCGTGCGGCTCACCGCCAACAAACCGGGCAGCCTTTCCTTCACTGCCGGACTGAAGAGTGCGCATCAGGGCTCGCAAATCGCCATCCGGCCGGATGGCACCCTGGCAATGACCGGCGCGGTCGAGGATTCCGCCATCCGTTTCCAGGCATCGCTGGCGGTCAATGCCCAAGGCGGCAAGCGCACCGAGCAAGACGGCAAAATCGCCATCGAACGGCGCCGATTCCGCCACCCTCATCCTCGCCGGCGCCACCAATTTCGTTAACTTACAAGGACGTCTCCGCCGATCCGGCCAAACGCACCGCGGCTGTCCTGGCGGCAGTCCGCGGCAAGACCTTCGACGCTCTCCGCTCCCGGCACATCGCCGATTATCAGCGACTGTTCCGCCGCGTGTCGCATCGATCTCGGCGCCACCCCCGCCGCCGAACTGCCGACCGACGAGCGCATCAAGGCCTTCGCCAAAGGCGACGACCCGGCTCTGGTCGCCCTGCTGTTCCAATACGGCCGCTACCTGATGATCGCCTCCAGCCGCCCCGGCGGACAGCCGGCCAATCTGCAGGGCCTCTGGAACGAATCCAACAATCCGCCCTGGGACAGCAAGTACACCGACAACATCAATACCGAGATGAACTACTGGCCGGTGGAGGAGACCAATCTCTCCGAGTGCCAGTTGCCCCTGTTCGACGCCCTGAAGGACCTCGTCCGTGAGCCGGCGCCATCACCGCCAAAGAGCAGTACGGCGCGCGCGGCTGGGTGCTGCATCACAATTTCGACCTGTGGCGCGGCACCGCCCCCATCAATGCCTCCAATCACGGCATCTGGCAGACCGGCGGCGCCTGGCTTATCCACGCACCTTTGGGAACACTACCTGTTCACCGGCGACCGCAGTTCCTGCGCGACACCGCCTATCCGCTGATGAAGGGCGCGGCGCTGTTCTTCGTCGATACCATGGTGAAGGATCCCGAAAACCGGATACCTGATCACCGGCCCGAGCAATTCGCCCGAGCACGGCGGCCTGGTCATGGGTCCCACCATGGACCGCCAGATCGTCCGCAGCCTCTTCGGCGAAGTGATCGCCGCCGCCCGGATGCTGGGCGTCGATGCGGACCTGCGCGACCAACTGGCGAACATGCGCGCGCAGATCGCTCCCCAACCAGATCGGCAAGTACGGCCAGTTGCAGGAGTGGATGGAGGATCTCGACGATCCCAAAGATCCACCATCGCCACGTGTCGCATCTGTGGGGCGTTTATCCCGGGTCCGAGATCACGCCCTACGGCACGCCCGACCTGTTAGGCGGCCCGCCAGTCGCTGATTTTCCGCGGCGATGAAGCCACCGGATGGTCCATGGGCTGGAAGAGTCAATCTGTGGGCGCGCTTCCTCGACGGCGATCACGCCTACCGCATTCTGCAGAACCTGATCTATCCCGCCACGGACAAGACCAAGACAACCCGCGCACGCCGGCTTGTTTCGCCAACATGTTCGACGCCCATCCGCCCTTCCAGATCGACGGCAATTTCGGCGCCACCGCGGGCATCGCCGAAATGCTGCTGCAAAGCGACGATCCCTACGGCACGCCCACCAGCCTCACCCCCGTCGAGGCAGGCGATGCGGCCTTCGTGAACCTGCTGCCTGCCCTGCCCTCGGCCCTGCCCAATGGAACCGTCAGCGGATTGCGCGCCCGCGGCGGCCTTACCATCGCCATCGCCTGGCAAAACGGCAAGCTGGTCAAGGCCACCCTGACGGCATCGGAAACCAAGCCCGTAAAGGTGCGCTACGCCGGCAAGGAAATCGCCCTCCAGGCCAAAGCCGGCCAGACTTACTCGTTCGGTCCGGATTTACACTAAGTCGGAGTAGCTCCATTCCATTTTGGAGATACACTGAAGTTAGGAGTTCCTCATATGACCCGTTATGTGAGCCTCTTTCTTATCTCTTGCGGGTTCGCCTTCGCGGTAACTGGTAAACCAACTGTGCTTTTGCAAGGTAAGTGGCAAAACACACAACCGCTCCCTCCCATCGCCACCATTCACCGCTGCGATCTGGCCAATAGCGCCCTCCTTAATACGGACCTCGGGCGGAATGCCGCCGCCCGCGGCGATTCGCGCGCTACCGGGCAGTACATCGATGCGGCCCTCGCCGCCATTCGCCAGATCGCATACCAAACCGCCAGCCCCTTATCGTTTGTCACCGTCGATACCGAAAGCCAAACCGTGCCCGGCAGACAATCCGCCGACCGTACTTCGAGCGTCGCAATCGATATCGACTCCATGCAGGATCACCTCCAGAGCGCCCGCATCGACCTGAATCGCAAGGACCTGTCCGCCGCCTGCCAGCAGTTGACGCTTGCGGGGTACGGCGTCGCCAGTGTCTCGGTTTCCGCCTCGCGCCCGTTGCTCGACGTGCAGTACGATCTGGTCCATGCCAGAGGACTGGTGGCCCAGGGCAGGTACACCGCCGCCAGACAGCCTCTCGAATTGGCCGCCGGGTCGCTCTACGATTACCGCGCCGTGAACCCCGCCCGCGCCGCCGAAGCCGCGGGCCTCAGCCGTAAGGTCGGCTATTTTGCCTCGATCCTCTCCGGCCCGAAGGATGCCGCCGAGCGCCAGCTTGACCTGTGGCAGTACCGCATCGCCCAATGGCTGCCGTCATACCGTCAACCGGCGACCGAATCTCCCCGGTCGAAGGTACTTACACCGGCCGGGTCCGGATACTAAATTAATAGGATAGTGGACCGCACTCGGCGGGACACATCGCAAGGAGAACCATATGTATATCAAATTCCTTTTAAGAACAGGAGCATTGGTGCTGGCCGGCTTCTCGACGGTCTACGGGATGTCCTATGAGATGGTCCTGGCCCAATCTGTTCAAGCAGGTAATGTGCAGTTGGCTCCCGGCACTTACACCGTCAGCCAGAAGAACGGCAACGCCCTTTTCACCGATTGGAATACCGATCGCATGTACAGCGTGCCGGTAACCGTGCAGCATCTTGACCGGAAGAATGAAATCCTGAAGGTCAAAATCGATAACACGAACGGTGCGCGCCGGATTCAGCAAATCGACCTCGCCGGCAAGGCGATCCAACTCAATTTTGGCGATTAAAGGCTCACTCCACCTCGGCGTCTTTCACCGCTTCGCCGGTGATCAATCGAGCGCCGCGGCTGAACGTGACGTACTCCATGCCCCATTGCACAAACACCAGGACGCGGTTCTGAAACTCCACCAGGTACATCAGGTGGACGAACAGCCACACGAGCCAGGCAAATAACCCCGAGAGGTGAAAGCCGAAAATGTTGGCCACGGCGCGTCCGCGGCCAATCACCGCCAGGTCGCCCTTGTCGAAATAGTGGAACGGCGCCAGTTCCTTCGGCCCGTTCAGGCGCGCCACAATCGCCTTGGCCGCATAAGCGCCGCCCTGCATGGCCACCTGCGCCACGCCGGGCAGCGGCTTGCCTTCACGATTTTTCGCCAGGGCCAGGTCGCCCACCACGTAAATATTCGGAAAACCGGGCACCGTCAGGTCCGGATTCACCTCAATGTGCCCCGCCCGCGCCGTGGGAGCGCCCGTGCGCTCGGCCAGTTTCCGGCCGAACGAGGTAACCATAACGCCGCCCGCCCACAGCACCGTCTTCGATTCGATGCGCTGATGTCCGCCCCCCGGCTCTTCATAAACAACTCCCCCGGAGTCCACGGCGATCACTTTGACGCCGCTCTTCACCATCACGCCTAACTCGCGCAAAGAGCCTTCGGCATGCTTGGAAAGGTCCGGCGGATAAGTCGGCAGCACACGCGCCGATCCGTCCAGAATCAGGATGCGCGCATCCGGCGGATGGATCGAGCGGAAGTCGTGGCGCAGCGTGTGGCGAGCAATCTCGCCCAGCGCGCCGCCCATTTCCACCCCCGTGGCGCCGGCGCCCACAATCACAAATGTCAGCCACGCCGTCCGCTTCTGCGGATCGGTTTCGCGCTCGGCCGCTTCAAACGCGAACAGAATCTTGTGCCGGATGGCGGTAGCCTCTTCCACCGACTTCAGGCTCGGCGCCCGCGTCCGCCAGGCATCCTGCCCGTAGTAAGAACTCTTCGATCCGGTGGACACAATCAGCGAATCGTATTCGAACTGGCCGCCGTCCTTCAACGTGATCGTGTTCGCCCGCGGATCGATATCCGCCACCTCGCCCAAAAGCACGCGGGTGTTTTTTTGCCGGCTCAGAATCGAACGCAACGGCGCACAGATCTCGCCCGGCGAAAGCGAGCCCGTAGCCACCTGGTAAAGCAGCGGCTGGAACAAATGGAAGTTGCGGCGGTCGATCAGCGTGACCTCCACCGGAGCGCGCCCCAGCGCACGCGCCGCATAGAGCCCGCCGAAGCCCCCTCCGAGAATGATCACCCGATGGCTGATGCTTCCAGTTTAACCAGAAGGACTGGAGACCCAAAAACCGATGGGTGCGCGTCCTTACACCTTTACCAGCCCGAGCCCCGGCCGGTTCGGCAGAATCAGCTTGCCCTTCTCCACCGTGACGCCATGGAAAGGATCGTTGGCGATCAGCAGATTGCCGTCCAGGTCCGCGTAGTCCACCAGCGGGGAAAGCTGTGCCGCGGCCGTCACCGAGACGGAACTCGATATCATGCAGCCCAGCATCGTCTTCATGCCCAGCGATTTCGCAATCCAAATCATCCGGTAGCCTTCCAGGATGCCGCCGCTCTTGTCCAGTTTCACGTTCACGCCGTCGTATGCTTCCTTCAGCTTGGGAATGTCGCTGGCCCGCTGGCACGCTTCATCGGCAATGATCGGAATGTGGACCCGGCTGCGGATCCAGCGCGTCTCCTCGATCATCTCCGCCGGCATGGGCTGCTCGATAAACTCCACGCCCTGTTTTTCCAGCCAGTTGATCTTGCGGACAGCTTCTTCCTTGTCCTTCCATCCCTCGTTGGCGTCCACGCGCAGCGGCTTTTTGGTCACGCTGCGCACCGCCTCAATGGTCGGCTCGTCCGTGGCCAGCCCCACCTTCACCTTGAGAACCGGAAACGCCTCGGCTTCCCTGGTTTTCTGGCGGGTGATCTCGGGCGTATCGATACCGATCGAAAACGTGGTGAGTGGCGCGTCTTTGGGGTCCAGGCCGAAATAGCTGTAGAGCGGGATCCCCAGCTTCTGCCCCACCCAGTCCATCAGCGCGATATCCACCGCCGCCTTCCCCGCCCACTCGCCCTTCACCCGCGCGAAAACTTCCGCCATCACCTTGGAAAACTGCATGGGATTGGCCGAGAGCAAAAGGTCGCGCACCGAATCGGCGGCCTTCTGCGCCCCCTGCGCGTCTTCGTGATAGCGCACGATGGGCGCGCCTTCTCCGTGGCCCGTAATGCCGTCGCGCGTGTACGCCGTGTGCAGCGTATCGCGATAGGCGCTGGACGACATGGTGGTGGTCCAGGTGTGCCGCAGGTTCAGGCGCACGATTTTGGTTTCGAACTTCGCCCCGGCGGGCGGCGCGGCAAACGCTCCGGCAACGGGCGCGGCGGCGGCGGTCTTCACGAAATTGCGGCGGTTCACTTCACTCTCCTCATGGCTACCAGCAGGCGCGTCCAGTGCTCCTCGTTCAAATCGTCGATGCGCACCATGGGCGTCATGTAGGTGGTGGCGTTGATGAACTTGCCCTCGCCCAGGTACATGCCGGTGTGGGTGATGTGCTTCGGCGAACTGCCGAAATACAACAGGTCGCCGGGCTCCAGGTTCTTACGTTCCACCGGCTCCACGCCGCTCCAGTCGGCCTGCGGCTGCGCGTCCCGAGGCATGTTCACCCCGCGGCGCCGCTCCAGCATCTGCGTGAAACCGGAACAGTCGTAGCCGAAACTGGATGTGCCGCCCCACGTGTAAGGCAACCCCAGAAACTTCTTGCTGAGCGCCAGCATATCCGAGGTGGTCAGCATGCTGGCATTCAACGCGACGTCGCCCGACTGTACAAACGCCGTGCGCCCGTCCGCCAGCCGGACTTCCAGCCACCGCTCCTGCGGCTTGGCCGTCACTTCCAGCTTGGTTTCAAACGGAACCGTAAGCAGGGGCGCGTGCTTCGTCACGCTCTGCTCGCGATACAGGTGTGCGAACAGGCTCTGCACCTGCGCCACTTTGCCACTCGCGGCGTAAGGCCCGGCGGCCTTCAGCGCAGTCAACGGCGCCCAGCCGGTGTACTCGTCCGGCGTGCGGATGTTGGCCCACCCGTCCTTCTGTTCCAGAATTGCAACGTTGGTGCCGTAGATGGCCTGCGACACCACGTCCGCGTCTTCGGTGGGCTTCGAGTACATGTTCGCCACCGGTTGCAGCACCACCGCGTTAGGCAGCACGGCCGCAAAGAAAGCCACAGCGAATCCAAGCATGTCTGTCAGCCTTCAGAGTAACACCCTCAGGCGCTTACTTTGCCAGGCGGAGGATGGCGGCGGCGATGGTCTCGAAAGCGTTGTGCAACGCCACTTCGTCGGTAGCCGGATAGTACTTTCCCGCCGGCGTGGTCGTGTCGTAAGCGCTCGACAGCGACGCATCGTTGGCGATGCGCGCCAGCAGTCCCTGATCGCACCCGCCGTCTCCCAGGAAACCGATGGTGTAAATGTAAATGGGCATCTTGGTATCGCCCGCACGGTTTGCCAGGTTGACGTCGCTGCGGATTCTCGTTCCGGCGCTATCGGTAGCATTCCACTGCGATTGTACCCAGTCGATCCCCGAATATACCTGGGTCTGATTCAGGAGATGGCTGCCGGCCAGGATCGGGTTGGCAGAAGTTACAGTCCCAGTGCCATCCACGTAAACCGAATTGCGATAGGCGAACCCGACATGGTATTGCCATACGCGTCCACACTGGGGATCTGCTTGAGGTCTGTGCCGGTAGTGCCAAACAGGTGGGTGCAGTTAACCGCGTTTTGGGGATTCAAGGTGAGATTCTGTCCCGCCCCCGAGCCCACCCACCAGCTTGCGGTATGGCTGGACGTGCTGTCCGTGCTGGCCCGCTGATACACCGAGATCACCGGGGACGCGCCGCCGGGAACGCTGGTGCCGCTGGTGAACTCGCTGGAGCCGGTCCCGTTGGCGGGAATCGTCATGTACCCGATGATGGGGCTCGGGTTATGGTTGGTTGACGTGTACAGATTGGTACAACTGCTGCCGGAACTGGCCATGAAGTAGTTCGAAGGGTAGCTGGTCACGTTATTCGGATAGATGGTCACCGATTGTGGAACGCCGTCGGTCATCAGCACGATGGCGTTAATCCGCGTATCGGTAGTGCCCCCCGCGATGTCCCGCAAATGCGCTTTCTGCAATTCCACGTAGGCCAGCCACAAGGCTTCGGAAGTGTTGGTCGAGCCGTTGTTCGCGGAAGTGCCTTGCAGCAGGGTGATCATGGGGCCGACGGTTGCCGGGGATACCACGGTATTGAAGTTTTTGTCCGGTCCTCCGGAAGCGGAGGGCGTGGTACTGTAGGTGCCCGGCGTATAAGTCGGGTAAGCCACATAAGCGCTGCCGTCGAAGACGATCAGTCCCACTTCGTCCTGCCCGGCATTGAAACTGTTGGTGAATTCGACCGCGTCGTTGACCGCGTCGGTGATGGGGTAGTTGCCGTCCGTCAGCTTGGTCCTGGCCATCGACCCGGAGCGGTCAATCACCAGCATGATGCGCGAATCGGTGCGCGTGGCCGTAGCCGCGGCGGACACGGTAGCCTTCCTTTGCCCGAAAATCTGCATGAACAACAGGGGGACATCCGCAGTCGCGTTCACGACGATGGTCTTGGTGATCCCCGGTGTGTAGGTAGTGCTGACCTGCAGATTGCTCGATCCCCAGAACCCCACGGCGCCCGTCTGGAAATTGGCATCGACAAACTCCGTAGCCACGGCGGAAGGACTGGCACTGGTGCCCAGCAAGCGCCCCGCGCCCAGCGCCGCTCCATCCACGGCAGCGGAAAGGCGCGCCTGCACGATGCGCAGGATAGTGGCATCGATTGCCAGACCCGCCATGGGAATCAGGACCACCGGTATACACAACAGGCAGAAGATCATGATGGATCCCCGCTGCCGCGATCTCTTGCTTTTATTCCGTTGCATATTTCTCTTACCCGTCACGCTTCAAAACATGGTGTAGGCGTACATCACTCCGCCCTTGGAATAAGGCGGCATCACAAATGCCTTCGCGGCGGCTTCGCCTACATAGAGCATCTGGCCCGATGGCAACTGGTCCAGGTTGCCCGCGACCACGAAGGGATTGAGTCCGGTAAACGTCGCCACATCGCCAGAATTTGTGGCTTGCTGGCTCGACGGGTTCACCACGCCGCTCGAATCCATAGTGACCGGCGTTTTGCCCGTGGTGACCGGGGCGCCCAGACTGCTTCCGTACAGGTTCTGGTTCCCTATCAACAGGCGCTGGACGAACACCCATTGCTGGTAATTGGTGCAATTCAGAGGATTCCCGTGGGTGTCCACCAGGCCGAAGCCGGCACAGACGCCCTTATCGACGTATTTGACCGAAGAGAGCACCACCACCGCGTTGCCGGTGCCCGATGTGGCGCTCAGACCCAGCCCCGAGCCGAGCTGAGCCAGCAGGCTCTTATTGCCGGCCTGCGAAAAATCAAAAGCTTTGGCGAACATGTGGCCGGCGTCCCGCGCCAGTTGAACGGTTTGCAAACTGATCACCATGTTCAGGCCATACGCCGTAATCCCCAGAAGCAGCGGCACGAGCACGAGCAGGGAGAAAGCGAATTCGATCAGCGATGCACCGGAAGTCTTTCTTCGTTTCATAGTGAACTCCTAAGGCGCGGTGCCAATGGGCGGCAGATCGTTGGACGGCTCAATCAGGTCCGCCGCAATAGCGCTGAGAGGACTCGCGGATTTATCCGGCAACTGATTCCAGGTAAAGATTCGCGGCGCCAGCGGCGCTAGCGTGAAGCCCACGATCGATACCTGCATGACATTTCCCGGGCTGTTCCCATAAGCCTGTGTGGAAACATCCGTGGGCGCCGAACTGGAACCCGCGGCCGGCGGCTGCAGGTAGTTGACCTTGATTTTCGCCAGGCCGCTGGAACCTGCGAGCAGTCCCAGGGCGTTACCTTGCACCATGGCTTTGACCATGGTGGTGAGGTCGCTCTTGGCGGTTGCGGCCTGGGTTCCGGTGACGGTGATGCCATAACGCACGCCGGCGCGCACGGCATACTCCAGGGAGCTTTTGGCGAAGATCGCCCAGGAAACATCCAACAGGTAAAACACCATCACCAGCATGGGCAAAAAGGTGACAGTGAATTCCAGCATCTCAGCGCCACTGCATCTCCTGGCGCGTGGCGAGCGGAGGCGTTGCCTCCCGTTATTCCGCTGCAGTAAACCGTTCATTCCTGTCCAATTCCTACTCGATTAGCTGACGAGCCGCAGACTTTCTTTCTTTAATTACTTTGGGGGGTACGGCCCGCCAGAAGTGAAGTTGAATATGGTTAGCGGAGTACCAGCAACGAAAGGCGATACCAGGACTCCCACAGCCAAGCCCGAGGGCTACCTGGTGGAATCGGGGCCCTTGCGGGCGCGTACCCCGCAATCTCCCGCTTGTCTGACTCGCCCTACTGTTAAGCAACCGGGTTTTCCTTCACTATCAGTTTCCGTAGTTTTCGGTCTGAAAGTGAAGTTCCAACTGGTTAGCTTCTGGGCAACAACGAAAGGCGATACCGGCACTTCTAGTGCTGAAAAACTCTACGGTTTAGGCGCGCCGGGATGCATTTCGACGTAATTGTGGACCGGCTTGACGGTGCGCAGCCAGGTATACATGGCGCTCAGGTCTTCGGGCGGCAGTTGCGAAAGGCCGAGCCAGGGCATGAGCGTGAAAGCCTGCGGACCGGGGAGCGGCGGCGGGCCGGAAGCGGCATACTCGCGGTAGTCGTAGAACTTTTTTTGAAAGTACGCTTCCGACCATTTGCCGATTCCGGTCTCGAGGTCGGGCGTGATGTTAGCGCTCACTACGGTGCCGTAGCGGGTTTCGAACACGCGCCCTCCGGCCAGCGTTTTGGCCGCCACGGGTTGGCCCTTTTCGATGGGCGTATGGCAATCGCCACAGCCGCCCAGTTCGGCGAGGTATTGTCCGTATTTAGTCGCGTCCGCGCGGTCCGGCGGAGGGACGCTGGCTACAGGCGCCGGCACGAATTTGATAAACAGCCCGACCGGGAAATCCAACTTCGTGACGGGCAGCGGATTCCTGACCGGAGGCAGCGAGTTCATGTAGGCCACCACGGACTGGACATCCTCATCGCTCATGTTCCGGTAGCTGGGGTACGGCATCATGGGAAACAGGGCGCGGCCGGTATTGTCCACGCCTTCGCGGATGGCGCGGATCTTCTCGCCGTCGGTCCACTTACCCAGACCGGTCTCGGGATCGAGAGTGAGGTTGGAAGCCACCACGGTGCCGGGCAATCCCTTGAACAGGGCCGAAAGGTCATTGCCTTGCCCGCGGCCCGACGGCACGACGGGAGCGCCCACGCGCGAGAAATCGCGCTGGGAATGGCATCCGTCGCAGTCGCTGAGATTTTCGAAAATGAACTTGCCGCGGGCGATGTGTTCTGGCGTCATAGCCACTTTGATGGTGGAAGCCGGGGCCTGCGACGGCGGCCGCAGGGAGAGAAAGGCAAACCCGCCCCCAAGCAGTACGATCAAAACTACGAAGATCCACAGAAGTACCTTTTTCCACATGACTTAAGCAGTATAGCGAAGGCCCGCGCATTTGATCCGGAGGCGCGGTCTGTAGTACACTCAGAGTTTACTCCCGTGGTTCCGACGCACTTCGTGTGTACCGGCTCCCAAAACAAGAGGAATGTAATGCACGCGATCATTGAAACAGGCGGAAAGCAGTATCGGGTTGCACCCGGTGACGTTGTCCGCGTGGAAAAGCTGGCCGGCGATATCGGCTCTGAAGTAGAACTGCCTGTGAAGACCGCTTTCACAGACGGCGGCGAACTGGCTGCCGTCGCCTCGGTAAAGGGGACGATCGTGAAAGCCGGCCGCGGCGACAAGATCATCGTTTTCAAATTCAAGCGGAAGAAGCAGTACAAAAAAACCATTGGACATCGCCAATCCTTCACGGATGTGAAGGTGGGCGACATTCTGCTGTAGGGTGACGTATGGCTCATAAAAAAGGCTTAGGCAGTTCTAAAAACGGGCGCGATTCGAACGCGCAACGGCTTGGCGTAAAGGTCTTCGGGGGCCAACTGGTTCCGGGCGGCTCGATCATCGTGCGGCAGCGCGGCACGAAGTTGAAGCCGGGCCTCAATGTTGGCTGGGCGAAAGACGATTCTCTGTTTGCCAAAGTGACCGGCGTGGTGGAATTCAAAGACCGGGGCCGGATGGGCAAATTCGTCAGCGTGCAAGCCGTAGAGTAGGATAGGCCTCCTGGCCTGTCCCCGCGCCGCAGGCGCAGTCAGGTATCCCAATCGGCCGCCGGCATTCCCCGCCGGCGGCTTTTCTATGCAGTTTCTCGACGAAGTCAAAATCCTGGTGAAGGCCGGCGACGGAGGCAATGGCTGCCTGGCGTTCCGCAGGGAGAAGTTTGTCCCGCGCGGAGGGCCCAGCGGAGGCGACGGCGGACGGGGCGGCGATGTCACGCTGGTATCCGCTTCGCAGCACAATACGCTGCTGCAGTTCCGCTTCAATCCGGAGCATCGCGCGGAACGCGGGCGTCACGGGGAGGGCAGCAATCGCAGCGGAGCGGAGGGCGCGTCGCTGGAGTTGCAGGTCCCGGTGGGCACTACCGTTTTCGACGAGGAAACCGGGCAGCGTCTGTTCGATTTCACCGAACCCAACCAGCGCTTCGTGGCGGCGCGCGGCGGAAAAGGCGGGCGCGGCAATCAGCATTTCGCCACTCCCACGCACCAGGCTCCCACGGAACACGAACCGGGGCGGCCGGGCGAAGAAAAACGGCTGCGCCTGGAGTTGAAACTGCTGGCCGATGTGGGCCTGGTGGGCTTTCCGAACGCGGGCAAGTCCACGCTCATCTCGCGCATTTCGGCCGCCCGTCCGAAAATCGCCGACTATCCGTTCACCACGCTGGAACCGAACCTGGGCGTGGTGCAACTGCCGGAGTGGAAGAGCTTCGTGGTAGCCGATATTCCCGGGCTGATCGAAGGCGCGCACGAAGGCCACGGACTGGGCATTCAGTTTCTGCGGCACATCGAGCGCACACGCCTTCTGGTGCACCTGGTGGATGTGTCCGAGGGCAGCGGGCGCGAGCCGGCGCAGGACTTCGACATCGTGATGGGGGAACTGGCCAGCTTCAGCGAAGAGCTGGCGGCGAAACCCATGCTGGTGGCCGCGACGAAGATGGATGCCGCCCAGGATCCCGAACGAGTGGCGTCGCTGCGCCGGGTGGCGGAGGCGCGGGGGCTGGAGTTCTTCGAGATTTCCAGCGCCACGGGACAGGGGATTGAGGCGCTGAAGTTCGCCATGGCGGAGAGGCTTGGGGGTTAGGGGTGGCGCGCTTCGCGCGCGGGGGCCAGGGGCCAGGGGCCAGGGGCCAGGGGCCAGGGGCCAGGGGCCAGGGGCCGGGGCCAGGGGCCGGGGGCCGGGGCCAGGGGCCGGGGGCCAGGGGCCGGGGGCCAGGGGCCGGGGGCCAGGGGCCAGGGGCTTGGGGCCGGGGGTTTGTGGGTCGGGGGTTGGGGATGGGGGATTAGTCAAGTCAGGCGGCCATCCGTTGGGGCTTTTGGGGCTTGGGGAAGAGCTTTCTCGCCTCGTTCAGGCGTTGGGCGTGGGTGATTAGGCGGGCGAGTTCGGGGTTTGAAAAATCAAATTGCGGGTAGCTGGTCAGGCTGGGGAGATCGCGTTCGATGTGGAGAGTTTCTCCTTTGCTTGCGGCTAGTTGGGCCAGGAGAGCGGCTTCTTCTACGGCTTGCTTGAGGGCTTCGCGGCGCTCCTGCTGCAACTGGCGCAGGAGGGTGGTGGTTTTGGTTTCCTTGTTCTTGATGCGCTGCTGGTAGAGGGTGAGCAGGGCGATGCTTTTGGGGTCGTCCTGCCAGGTGCGGGTTTGGGCGAAGGCGGCGTCGATTTCGGGGTGGTGCGCGGTGATGGTATCGGGGCGGGTCATGCCGAGAGCGAAGCTGTTGTTGATGAGGGCGGCGGCGTGCTTGAGGCGCCAGCGATCGTCTGCGATCTCCTGGACGAGTTCGATTTCCATGCCTCCGACGGGGGCCCAGGATTCGTGAAGGTTGTGGCAGTGGGCCTTGTAGGCGACCTCATCTTCGGGAGTGAGGATGAGGACCTGGCCTGTGAGGCCGTGCCGGTATGCGTTCAGGGCGCGCGGGTCGCGCGGTTTCGGTGCTGTCACTGTAAGTTGATCTTCCATAGTTCTTACTCCAATTTCATTGGATCATGTGGAGTTAGGGATTCCCGGGTATTAGTGGGAGTAAGTGGTTTGTTATCACGGGAAGAGAAATTTCAAAGCGGTGTCACCGGCCGTAGCAGGCGTACCCCCATCCCCAACCCCCACCCCTAACCCCCGCGCGCGTAGCGCGCTATACTGCCACCGGAGGCAATTTCATGGGTTGGGAGCTCTTCGGCTGGAGTTTCACCGTCCTGCGCAGGAACAAGCGTCTGATGTTGTTTCCGATATTCAGCGCCGCCGCCGCGCTGATCGCGATGGGCCTGAGTTTCCTGGCCTGGCAGATACCGGTAGGAGAAGGGGTGCGCCAGATGAGTCCGCGGGATCTCTGGTGGCTGGCTCCGGTTTGGCTGGTGACAAGTTTCGCGATGGTGTTCTTCAACTGTGCGCTGGCGGCGTGCGCGCAGGCGCAGTTTTCGGGCGAACGTCCGACATTGCGCTATGGCCTGGAGCAGGCCGCCGGCCGGGTGCTGCCGATTCTGGGATGGGCATTGCTCTCGGCTACGGTGGGGCTGGTGTTGAATGCCATTGGGCGGCGCGCGTCGTGGGCCGGGAAGGGATATCCGGTGCTGCTGCCCATCGCCGTGACCGGTTTCGTGGTGGCGATGGCGGCGCTGAGCGCGGCTAGGGGAGTGTTCGAAGTGGCGCTTTACCGCTACGCGGCGGCTGGAGAATTGCCGGCCGGTTGGGCGGCAACGGCGCTACCCGGCGTTTTTCGGACGCGCCGGATCCTCCCGATGTGAACGGATTTCTCCCGCCCTGCCATGTCAAATTTTTCGCGTCGCGAATTCGCAAAGGCCGCGGGCGCCCTCACGGGTGCCGCCCTGTTTTCCGAGGTCACTGGCTGTAACCAGCCTTTGACCTCTCCACGCAAACCGGCCGGGCAGCAAGCCAGCGTCCCGGCCGATTATTCGCTCACCATCGCCGTCAACCCGGTGGAACTGGGTCCCAACCGCATCATCTCCACCACTACTTATAACGGGCAGTTCCCGGGTCCACTGCTGCGCCTCAGAGAGGGCCACCCGGTCACCGTGGACATCCGCAATCAAACCGACACACCGGAGCAGTTGCACTGGCACGGCCAGTTTGTATCCACGAATGTGGACGGAGCGTCCGAAGAGGGCACGCCTTACATTGCGCCGCACGGCGCGCGCCGCATCACTTTCATTCCCAAGCCGGCCGGCCTGCGTTTCTATCACACTCACGTGCGCGCGGGGGCCAACCTGGCCGCGGGGCAGTACACCGGCCAGGTGGGTCCGGTATACATCGAGCCGAAGAACGACCCGGGCAGGTACGATCGCGAAGTCTTCCTGACGCTCAAGGAGTTCGAGCCCACGCTGAGCCGGGGCGGCGATATGGCGATGGATTTTCTTTCGCCCGCGGCTGCCGTTCCGGAATTGAAAGCGACCGGCGAGACGGCCATGAAAGCTTCGCTGGCCAAGGGGATGCCGCACGGGTACGAAGTGGGGTACGGCTCGTTCACCATCAACGGGCGCATGCTGGGCAGCGGCGAGCCGGTGCGCGTGAAACAGGGCGAGCGGGTGTTGTTCCACATCCTGAACGGCAGCGCCACGGAGATCCGCAGCCTGGCGCTGCCCGGTCACACGTTCACTGTGCTGGCCCTGGACGGCAACCCCATTCCGAAGCCGGTCAGCGTGCCAGGACTCTGGCTGGGTACCGCTGAGCGGGTATCGGCCGTGGTGGAGATGAACCGCCCGGGCGTATGGGTTCTGGGGGACACCGCCGACGACGATCGCCGCCACGGCATGGGCATCGTGGTGGAATATGCCGGGCAGCGCGGCAAGCCGCAGTGGGTGGCGCCCAAGCCGTTCCACTGGGACTACACTGCGTTTGGAAACGCGGCGGATCCGGTCCCGGATCCGGACCAGACGATCGACATGACGTTCGCCAAGCAGAACGCCGCCGACCACGGATTCAATCGCTGGACCATCAACAATGTCGCGTTTGACGAAAGTCGCATGCATCCCATGTTTCGGATCCAGCAGGGCAAGCGCTACCGGCTGCGGATGCGCAACGCCAGCGACGACATTCATCCGATCCACCTGCACCGACATAGTTTCGAACTGGTGCGGGTGGCCGGGCGGCCGACCTCGGGCGTCCACAAAGACGTGGTGATGCTGGGCGGCTACCAGGAGATGGAGGTCGATTTCGTGGCGGATAATCCGGGGCTGACGCTGTTCCACTGCCACCAGCAGGTGCACATGGATTTCGGCTTCATGGCGCTGTTCGAATACGTGTAGGCGATCGCTCCGTTAGAAGCGCGAAAAATCAATTTGGCCGCGGATGAACGCTGATCAACGCAGATAAAACTGCCGATAACCCGGCAAGGGACGCACGCTCGATACGCGGGGGTGTTTAGTTGCCAGAGGGGCGGTTGGCGCGGTCGATCACGATCACTTCGACGGGCACCTTGTGGGCTTCGAGCTTGAGGCCCAGCTTTTCCTGGAGGGCATTGAAGATGGAGGGGCCGGGTACCGCTCCGGCGGGGGGCGGCGGGAGAGGCATGCCGGATTTCGATAGCAGGGGCTCGGTGGCGGGATCGGGGGTCCACTGGAGCGAGACGTCGTACTGTCCTTCGATGCCGGTGCGGTCAAGTACGGTGGCATCGACTATGGTGGACAAAATTCCCGCCAGGGCGCTCATGGTGGCGCTGGTGGCCTTGAGGGTCCTGTCCCCGGTTGGAGTGCGGCTCATGAGCATGTCCGGACTGTCCGTGGGCGGCGGCAGTTTGGCGCCGCTGCGCGCGGCAACGAGGAAGAAGCCGGGCCTGTCCTGAGTCTCGCGGTGAATCGCGAGACCGAAGCGTTCGGCCAGAAGCGTCTGGAGCATGGCGCGGAATGCGCCCTTCTGGAACGCGGCGGCGGAGACTGCGTCGATGTCGTAACGCTCTGTGGCCATCCAACCGGAGGCGCCGGAGACCTGGAAATCCTTAACGTTCCAGGCCATGGCGACGCAGAAGGCGAGGGGCGCATTGACGATCCTCATGCGGTTGGGGGAGAGGTTGAGTCCGCTGCCGGTGCTGGCGGAATTGCTGCGTTTGATGGAGGCGGCCTCAAATGCCGGCGCCTGGCACCAGGCGAGGGCGCCGCCGCCGAGCACCGCAAGAGCGAGAAATCTTCCCATAGTTAAACTATGGGACAGAGTGCCGGGGCTTGTCAAGGTGCGGCAATCAGTCTTCGGGTATGGCGAAGCGGTCGCCGGTATCGGCCACCCACTGTTTGAGGCGGGCGATCATCTTTTGGCGTTCCGGGCGGTAGCGATCCAATTGGGCCAGATTCATCTCTTCGTAGGGATCTTCGTTGAGATTGAATTGCAGCCAGGAGCGGTTTTCGAAGCAGACATATTTCCAGCCGTCGCGCGTGACTATGCCGCGATAGGGCGTATTCAGGGTGTCCGCCTGCCCGGTGGGCACGACCATTTGCAGGAATGCGGAATCCGGATCGGCCCTGCCCGGAGCGTTGCCCACGCGATGGTAGGAGAGGTCCGTACCCTCCATCCAATCGGGTTTGCGGATGCCGCACAGGCCCAGCGTGGTGGGGGCGATATCGACGTGATTCGAGAGCACGGGCAGGCGGCCGTTCTTCCAGGGCGGATAACGCGGCACGCCGCCGGAGATGATCAACGGCGTTCGGATGGATTCTTCATAGGGGCAGACTTTGCGAAACATGCCGTGCGAGCCGTGCATATCGCCATGGTCGGCGAAGAAGAGGATATGGGTGTCGGCGAGGAGGCCGGTCTGCTCCAGGGTCTCGACGACGCGGCCGTAGTTCCAGTCCAGGTTTTCGATCATGGCGTAGTAGCCGGCGAGGTCGCGGCGCACTTGCTGTTCGAGACTGGCGATATGGGCCACGTCGGGGCGCAGGAGCATGCGCTCGGGATTGTAGTTCGCCATGAAGCGGTCGGGGGCGACGTAAGGATCATGCGGCGGCTGCACGCTCAGGACCGCGAAGAACGGCTTGGCGGCGGGCTGTTTGCGTTCTGCGGCGCGGTCCTTGAGGTAGCGGATCAGGAGGTTGGTGAGCTCGTCGGTCTCGTATCCGGGAAGGCGGTAATGGAAGGCGCTGGAGCCGCTGCCTCCATGAACCCAGCAATCCCACTGGCTGTTGTTGTTCTCGTAGCCGGTCCAGTTCTCGAAACCTCCGCGGCGGGCGGGGTCGGTGATGAAGAACGCGGCGCGGCCTTCTCGCTCGTGGAATCCGCCGAGATGCCATTTGCCGAAATAGGCGGTGCGGTAGCCGTTGGCGTTGAACACGTCGGCAATGGTCTTCTGTCCTTCGGGGAGGGGATACTCGTGGCCCGGCACGCAATGGTGCGGATAGCGGCTGGTGAGCATGGATCCGCGGAAGGGGCAGCATAGGGGGAAGCCGGAAAGGTGATTGGTGAAGGTCACGCCGTTGACGGCGGCGCGGTCCAGATTGGGGGTGCGGGCATTGGGGTCGCCGTTCGATGCCAGGGCCTGGGCGCGGAACTGGTCGCCGAGAATCCAGAGGACGTTGGGGCGGGGGTTGCGCGGGGGCTCTTCGATGTGGTGACCGGCGGGCTGCTGGGCGGCGGCCGGGGCGAGCGCCGCCGCTTGCAGAAACGATCTGCGATCCATGATTTCCAAGTGTAGCGGCTTCTTCACCACGGAGGCACGAAGGACACGGAGGAAGCACGGAGGAAAACAGAGGAGATGGATTTCATCGCGGAGGCGCAGAGGCGCGGAGGAAGACGCGGAGACGTCAAAGAGCTTCGGGTCCTCCGGTCATGCTCAAGTCGAAAACGCCTTCAAGTTGCAGGGCGGTGTGTACCAGGACATCCAGGTCAGCGCAATGGTGGACTATGAGGGCACGGAGGAAGACGCGGAGAAGTCAAACAGCTTCGGGTCTTCCGGTCATGCTCGAGTCGAAAACGCCTTCAAGTTGCAGGGCGGTGTGTACCAGGACATCCAGGTCGGCGCAACGGTGGGACTCGCGGAGAAGTCAACCTGGATCTTTGACTTCTCCGGCGCCTTCTGACGGATTGCAGGGGTAGAGGGCGGGGGTGGCGGCGAAGTGTTTGTGATAGGCGGCGGCGATTGCGTCTTTGAAAGCGGGAACGGCATCGGGACGGAGCATGGTGACGGTGCAGCCGCCGAAGCCTCCTCCGGTCATGCGGGAGCCGAATACGCCTTCGAGTTTCAGGGCGGTGTCTACCAGGAAATCCAGTTCGGCGCAACTGACTTCGTAATCGTGCTGGAGGCTGCGGTGGGACTGCACCATGAGGGCGCCCATGGCGGAGAGGTCGCCGCGGCTGCTGGCATCGACGAACTGGCCCACGCGGGCGATCTCGGTGACGACGTGGCGGCCGCGGCGGGCGATGAGTTCGGGCAGCGTGGGGGCGACGGTTTCGAACTGGGCGGGGGTGACGTCGCGCAGGCTTTGCGCCTGCGGGAACTTCTGCTGCACGCCGGCGACGGCGGCGGCGCATTCCCGCACGCGTTCCTTGTATGCGGATCCGGCGAGTTCGTGCTTGACCATGGTGTTGACGGCCACGAAAGTGATTTCGGAGGGCAGAGTGACGAAGCGATGGCCCAGGCTGCGGCAATCGATTTCGACGGCGGAGTGTTGACGGCCGAAGACGGAGATGTACTGGTCCATGATGCCGCAGGGCATGCCGACGTAGTTGCGCTCGGCGCGCTGGCAGAGCTTGGCCAGATCGAGGGGATCGAGCGGGCGGCCGGCCAGAAACGCCAGGGCGGAAGAGACTTCGAGGGCGGCCGAAGAGCTGAGGCCGGAACCTTCGGGGACGGTGCTGCGGACGGCCAGGTTGGCGGGCAGGAGCGGGAAGCCGGCGGCGCAGAGTTCACGCGCCACGCCGATAGGGTAATCGGTCCACTGGTGCGAGGGCTCGAGACCGGCGACGGCGGCGAGGTCCCATTCGAGTAATTCGTTGCGTTGCTCGGAGTAGATGCGCAGCTTGCCATCGGCATTGGGAGCGGCGCCGACGAAGGTGGCCAGGTCCAGGGCGACCGGTAGGACGAAGCCCATGTTGTAATCGGTATGCTCGCCGATCAGGTTGGTGCGTCCCGGCGCGCGGAACACACGGAGTCCTTCGGCCGAGCCGAAGCGTTCACGGAATAGTTCGATCATGATTTTTTGCGCGATGCCCGCCGTGCCATGAGCAGGAGGAAGGCCCCGAAGCCCAGCATCGAAAGACCCGAGTAGAGGTTGACATTGACGTCCGTCAACGGTGCGCGCATATCCGGCGCGACAGATGCCCAGCCCGACCAGGATGACGCCGAGTATCGTGAAGAAGCAGCCTGAAGGAATTCTTAGATCCAGCATATTATGCGAACCAAATATTCAGGAAAATCACCAGGACCGAGACGAAGATGGCCAGCGGCGCGGGGCGCTGCCACCAACTGGCGCCTTCGTCGTGGCGGATCTTTGTGAGGCCATACACTAAACCTTCCAGTTCCTTTTCCGCGCGGGGAGCGCTCATCATGCTCACCAGAACGGTCACTACAAAACAGACACCGAAAGCGAAGATGGCGATCCAGAAATTCTGCGCCATCACCGACGGAAACGTATGCAGGGTACCGAAAACGCCGCCTTTGCCTTCGGCCACGGTGAGTCCCCAGGTGGCGGCGGCCGCGGCGGTGCCGCTCAGGAGGCCGGAGAATGCGCCGTGCGCGGTGGTGCGCTTCCAGAACATGCCGAGCAGGAAGGTGGCGAAGAGGGGCGCGTTGACGAACCCGAAGACAAACTGCAGCAGGTCCATGATGTTGTTGTAGCTGGCGGGCCACGTAGGCCGCGCCGATGGAGAGGGCCACGCCGGCGATGGTGGTCATGCGGCCCACGGTCAGGTAATGGCTGTCGGTGGCGTGCTTGTTGATGTAGCTCTGGTAGATGTCGTAGGTGAAGACGGTGTTGAAGGCGGTGACGTTGCCGGCCATGCCGGACATGAACGACGCCATGAGACCGGCGAGCCCCACGCCCAACAGTCCGGCGGGATAGAAGCGGGCCATCAGGGTGGTGAGGACCTGGTCGTAATCCGGGACCACACCGCCGGCCTTGAGGGGCAGTGCGTAGAGGGGAACGCCATTGGCACCGGTCATCTTCGCCAGTGCGACGGCGGCGATGCCGGGCAGGATCACGACGAAAGGCAGGAACATTTTGGGGATGGTTCCGATCAGCGGGGTACGGCGCGCGGCGGACATGGAATCGGCCGCCATGGCGCGCTGAACCACCAGGAAGTTGGTGCACCAGTAGCCAAAGCTGAGGACGAAGCCGAGTCCGGCGACCATGCCGAACAGTTCCACGCCCATGGGATTCTGGCTGGCGCTGCCCATGTATCTCCAGGAATGGGTCATGTTCGCGGGCAGGCGCGAGACGATGCCCTGCCATCCGCCGGCTTTCTGGCACGAGAGGATGGCCAGCGGCGCGAACCCGGCCACGATCAGGAAGAACTGCAGCACCTCATTATAAATCGCGCTGGTGAGGCCGCCCAGATAGGTATAAGCGAGCACGATGGCCGCCGAGGCCAGCACCGACGTGTTGAAATCCCAACCCAGCACCAGGTGCAGCAGCAGGCCCAGTGCGTACATGGAGATGCCGGAGGAGAAGATGGTCATCACGGCGAAGGTGAAGGCGTTGAAGCCGCGGGTCTTCTCATCGAAGCGCAGCTTCAGGTATTCGGGGACGGAACGGGCCTTGCTGCCGTAATAAAAAGGCATCATGAAGATGCCCATGAAGAGCATGGCGGGAATGGCGCCGACCCAATAGAAGTGGGCCGTCATGATGCCATACTTGGCGCCGGAAGCCGCCATGCCGATGAGTTCCTGCGCGCCGAGATTGGCCGCGATGAAGGCGAGGCTGGTGATCCAGACCGGGACCGAGCGCCCGGAGAGCAGAAAGTCGCCACTGGTAGAGACTTTCTTACGCAGCATCCAACCGATGCCGATCACAAAGGCGAAGTACGTGGCCAGTATGACGTAGTCGACGGCAGCGAGCTTCATAGGGATTTCAGACTAAGAACACCTGAGTCTATCATAGGGCGTTCCCGGTGTTGATCCGACGAAAGGCGGAGCAACGCATGAGAGCGGGGTGACGCAATGAAGGCGGAAAACGCTCCCTCACGGTCGCGTCTCTGAAAGTCGCGCACACAAAGGCGGAACGACTACATGATGGCTGCGGGCGGCGCGGGCTCATTGGGATCGCCTGCGTTGGTCAGCGGAATGCGCACCAGCACCAGGGCGATGAGCGCCATCACTACGACGCCGGCCAGGTATGACGGCTCGAAATTCCACTTCAACAGACCGAACAGGCCCTTACTCAAGTCCGGAAGGTTCCAGTCCTGGAAGTTGAAGATGGCGGTCACGAGGCCGGCCAGCGCTTCTCCGGCGATGAGACCGGAGGCGACGAGGACACCGCAATTCTCGACGCGCGCTTTCTGATTTTCGTTATGGCCCGCGCGCCTGCCTGCGGAATCGGTGAACCAGCGGATCACGCCGCCCACGAAGATCGCCGAGGTGATGGAGATGGGCAGGTACATGCCGATGGCCACCAGCATGGGGCTCTTCACCTTGAACATGATCATGGCGAGGCCGAACAGAATGCCCGTGACGACCAGCGGCCAGGCCATATCGCCGCCCACGATGCCCTGCGCCAGCGAGGCCATCAGGCCGGCCTGCGGCGCCGAGAGGGCTTTATCGCCGAAGCCGATGCCGCCCTTGTTGATGTTGCCCTGGTAGAGAATCATGAGCGGGAAATACATGACCAGGCTGGCCACGGCGACGGCGATCAGTTCCACAATCTGAATGGAGCGCGGGGTGCCGCCGAGGATGTAGCCGACTTTGAAATCCTGGAGCAGTTCGCCGGCGACGGCCGAGGAGACGCAGACCACCGCCGCCACACCGAGCACGGCGACCACGCCGCTCATGCCGGAAACGCCGAGCGTCACCATCATCAGCGCGGCGATCACCAGGGTGGAAAGGGTCAGCCCCGAAATGGGGTTATTGGAGGAGCCGATCACGCCCACCAGGTAGCCGGACACGGTGGCGAAGAAGAAGCCCACGATCAGCATCACCAGGGCCGCCGCAATTCCGCCCGTCACCAGTCCGGAGAGGTACACGTAGAGCACGCACATCAGCAGGAACATGACGCCGATCAGGCCGAACACCACTTTCGAACTCATATAGCGCTCGGTGCGTCCCAGCGATTCGGGCTGCGGCGGCCGCTGCCGCGGAGTTCCGCGACTGCCTTGGCGAGGCCCGCGATCAGGTTCTTGCGCATCCGGAACAGCGTATAGCAGGTGCCCACCATCATGCTGCCCACGGCCACCGGCCGGACGATGAAGCGCCAGATGGCGTTGGCGAGGCTCAGCCAGCCTGCATCCGTAGCCGCACCGGCCGGCAGGTAAGTCTGCAACTGCGGACCCAGGAAGAAGATCAGCAGCGGAATCAGCAGACCCCAGGCGACCACGCTGCCGGAGAAATTCAGCGCCGCCAGTTCCGGTCCGATGATATAGCCTACGCCGACGAAGGCCGGGCTGACCGTGGGCGCCGAGCAGGTGGAGACGCCGCCGGCCGCCAGTACGTTGGTGCTGCCCAATGCTCCCAGCCGCAGTGTGCTCACGCCCACCTGGCCTACGTGGAAGAAGAAGTCCTTATCGGGAGCGAACAGGTTGAACTGTCCGAACAGGTAGATCAGCGCGCCGAATCCCATGTTGTAGAAGAGATATTTGGCGGCGCTGGCGCCCATCTGCCCGGCCTTGTGGATCTCCGATGCGGCCACGGATTCGGGGAACGGCAGTTCGGGATCCTCCACCATCACGCGGCGAATCAGGGAGACGAACAGGACGCCCAGGACCGAACCGACCACCATCAGCGCGGTGGATTTCTTATATGTCGGGTCGGACGCCAGCATCCACATGCTGGCCCAGAAGCCCAGCCCTTTGGGGATCACCGTAGGGACCCACGCATGCACGATAAAAAACGCCGGGATGGTGAACACCGCGCCTGCGGCCACCGATTCTCCGATGGAGCCGGCGGTTCGCGCGATGTTCTCTTCGAGAATGGACCCTTTCATCAGGCGGAGCACCGCCATGCCGATCACCGCCGCGGGATAGGTGGCGGCAATCGTCTGGCCGGCTCTCAATCCCAGGTATGCGTTGGCAGCGCCGAGGACCACGGTCATCACCAGCCCCAGCGCCAGCGCGCGGCCAGTGAACTCTTTCATTTTGAGCGACTCGGGCACAAACGGCTTGTGCCGGCGCTCGGAACCCGATGAGGTAGGGATCATTGTAGCTTGGACCTCACTTTATCACTGAGCGCCTTGCCGTCGACAGTCTTGCCGGCGAGTTTGGCCTGCACGGCTTTCATCACCAGGCCCATCTGCTTGATGGATGTGGCGCCGGTTTCGGCCATGGCGGAGGCGATGGCGGCATCGATCTCCTCCTCGCCGGCTCCGGCGGGGAGATAGCTTTCGATCAGGGCGCGCTCGGCATCTTCCTTGTCGGCCTGTTCGGCGCGGCCGGCTTTGCGAAACATTTCGGCGGCGTCGACGCGCTGCTTGATCAGCGATTTCAGAATCTGCATCTCCATGGCTTCGTCGATAGGTTTGGGCGAATCGACTTTCTGCTTCATCAGCGCGGCTTTGATCATCCGGAGGGCGCTGAGGCGCGCCTCCTGTCTGGCCTTCATGGCTGCCACCATGTCCTGCTGCACTCGATCGATGAGGGGCATGATCCTGCTATTATACGGCCCGGAATTTACAGGTTTTGCGGAATCGGGTTGTGGTACCGCACGCTTCGAAATGATTCTTGACGGCTGGCCCGGAACATGGGATGGTACACTCTGGCTCAATCCGATGTACGGCTTGACGATACCGTATCGGCCCTTCCGGCTTCACTTGGCGCTTGCCCCGGGGAAAGGACCCGGGTGCCCGTCGAGCAAGGGGCACAAACGCCTCGGGGCTTCCGAGATACCGGTGGTGATGGGCGCGCTTCGCGCGGCCGGGTGGGATCCCATCGTGATGGGAGAGCTGCGCGTACTGGTGGCGCGGTGCGGCCAGACCGCGAGCGCGATGAGCGATGGCGAGGTGTTGGAGAAGATCGGGCACCTGTTGTCGGCCGGTTACGTGCAGGCGCTGAGATGCGGAGGCAAGGTGGCCGCGCCGGCACCGCCATCCATTACGTTCGGGAAACTCCAGGTACACGTGGGATCGCCGGCGGAGGATTTCACGGCCTGCGGCAACCACCACTCACACGAAGCTTTGCAGGGTAAGAAGACGGCCGAACGGCTGGAACGGCTGTTACGGTCCGCCCCGGCCTCCGCCGTCAAGCTGGTAGACGCGGCCGCGAAGGCGACCGGGAATACCGCGATGCGCAACCTGCCTTTGGCGCAACTGATCGCCAGCCTTGCCGCGATGATTGCGCGGAGGGAAGCTGGTGCTGCTGGTATGCAAGGAGGAAAGCGGCGCGGGGCAGGCAGCGCAGCCGGCGAAGCAAGATGAGGACGAGCCATCCCCCTCCAAGGCGCCGGCAGAAACGGAAACACCTCTGACGTGGATTTCCATCGAACTGGTGGATGAAGACGGCAATCCCCTGGACGGCGAAGATTACGAGATCAGCCTGACCGACGGCAGTTCGCACAAGGGCAAGACGAAGGGTCCGTTTCGCAAGGATCAGATTCCGGAGGGAGTCTGCTCGGTGAAGTTCCCCAATCTGCACAAGAACTATTGGCGGCCGCCGGGCAGCAAGTAAGAGGACTTTGAATGCCGGACATCAAAATCACGCGCCGCGATTTCGCCCAGACCTGGAGCAGGAAGACAACTCTGCCGCATCGTTTCGTGGTGAAGAAATTCCGCGGTTTCGTGCTCGAGATGGAGGACATTCACTTCCATCACGACAGCGCTGTGGTGCTGCCGGACTACACTTCCGGGTCGGACCTGGACCCCGTGGTGGACGACCGCGTCACATCGCTCGCGGTGATTGCCGCCTGCTATCAGCACGCCAAACAGTTTCCGGATCGCAAGCTGTTCATCCCGGGCCACACCGATACCACGGGCACGGCGAGCTACAACATCGGCCTCTCGCAGATGCGCGCCGATAACGTGTACGCGATTCTCTCGGGCGATAAGGACGGCTGGGTAGCGATTGCCGTGAAGAAGCACAAGGTGGAGGACTACCAGCTCATATTGAAATGGGTGGACGCCTGGCGCGAGTGGGACTGCGATCCGGGCAAGATCGACAACGACGAGGGGCCGGACACCAAGAAGGCGATTCAAGCCTTCCAGCAGCGCTACAACCAGGAGTGGAGCGCATCCATTCCGGAGACGGGCGTGGTGGAGGCTCAGACGTGGGGGGCGTTCTTCGATCTCTACATGGAAGCCCTCATGGATGTCACCGATACGGATGCGAGCGGGCTGGCGAAGCTCCGCGCCGGGCTCAAGTTTGTGGACGACGGCAAGAAGACGGCCGGTTGCGGCGAGAGCTGGCCCATCGAAGCGCCGCGTAAGGACAACTACCGCAGCGCCACCAACCGCCGGGTGGAAATCCTATTCTTCACGCCTGGCAACGAGCCGCAGCTCGACTGCCATCCGGGACCCGGTAAATGCAACCCGCCCGAGTGCGAGATCTACTTCACGAAGATGTACTCGTTCGAGCACATTCCGGTGCCGCCGGTGCATCTGAGGGAAACCCGGCTGCTCAAGCTGACCAAGGTGGACGACCACTTCGCGCCTTCCAAGGAGCAACTGGACATCGAATACGTCATCCGCAGCTTCGAGACGCAGAAGGTGACGCTCGAAATCACCAGCAAATATTACGGGAATAACCCGATTTTCACTTACGATCTGACGCCCGACGAAAAGAGCAACGGCACTCACACGTTCCATTGGGATGGGAAGGCCAACTGCACCGACGGGGATTTGAAGGATCGCTTCATTCATCCGCTACTTTCGCCTTACAAGGTTCATTTGTTTCACGATACTGTCTACACCGGGGAACTCGAATTCAAGGTGCTTTACCATTCCCTCGTTCTGCGCCAGGGTCCGTGGACCCCGGACGAACAGGAGCCGGACCGCGCCGCCGCCGAGAAGGATTGGGTGCAGTACAAGCTGAACCAGCTTGGCTTCTGGGGCGGGCCGGTGGGGAAAGACACCGAGAGTTACCTGGACAAGGCGGTGACCCGGTACAAGGTGAACCATAAAGATTTTCACCAGCGTCTGTACGCCAGTTACACCAGCGCCATCACAGAACCCTTGAAAGACGCCATCGCCAAGGGCGACAACGGACGGACGCCGTTCGACGCCGACGCGTTCTCTGACCCCGGCAAGGAATCGAAGGTGCGGGTGGAGTGTCTCACTTACGAGCGTCTTGCAGGTAACACGGACGAATTCCGAACGGGTGTGAAGCGCGCGGACGTACTTAAAGACGCGCTTGAACCGTCCGGTGATCCCCGATCGAAGTGGATATCTTTCTGAAGTCCAAGAGCGATGCGAAGACGGACGCGCCGGAGGCCATCGGACCGGTGCGCATCAACTGGAAGTTTGTAGATCCGGACGAAGACCTGTCCCACCAGGTGCCAGACACCTCAGCGGAGCCGAGCAAGACGCGCAAATATATCGAGAAGGCGCTCAAGCTGAAAGGCGGCCGCGCCGGCAGCGGCGACAACTGCCATGCAGACTTCGGAGGCATCCGGACCGCCGCGGATTACTATAAGCAACCGTGGTTCGTCGGGGACCAGTACATACCCTACACGGTGGAGGACGATGGCGGACAGAAGGTGGTGTTCTCGCGGGCGTGTGTGGACAAAGACAAGTATCCGAAGCGGGTAGGGAAAGCGGGGATCTATTTCAGGCCGTCGTACGTGGGCGGCGACGACTACCAGTTATCGGCCGAGATCGACTTCACCGGAGAGAAGAACCAGGCGGAACTGGAAACTTTCCATGGCATCAAGGACGCGAAATCGCGCCCGCAATCGAATAAGACGGGCACGTTCCGTATCTGGCTCTATAACAAAGTGGCGGTGCAAGTGGACTGGCCGGCGCGCACCAACAGTTACGATTGGGACAAGATCAAGGCCGAGTATGCGCACTCTTACATCGACCTGGATACTGGCGGGATCGCGGTGAAAACAAATCGATGACCCGGGGGTTCTGACGGTCGCGCAGTACAAGGCTATCGTGACCGCCAACACTTCGCACAAAGACCCGACGAAGATTCAATTACGACGGGACGCGCTGTGCGGCGTTGACTTACCGGCGCAAGGCGGTCTGGGCGCCTCGGATTACAAGATCGCGCTGAAGAAATTTACCAAGGCGCAGTACTGGGATCAGATCCACGGCCCGCTGGCGGGGCAGATCGCCGATAACATCCGCAAGGATACGCCAGTGGGTTTCATCATTGTGGACTTTCTTACACATGTGCCGGTAGATATCCGGTCGGGATTTCTGTTCATCCACTGGACTACGGAAAGTAACTTCGTTACCTGGACGAGTTCCTGGGGAGAAGCGGATTCGCTGGTGTTCGCCGACCAGAAAGACCCGGACAAGGTGTACTATGTGGTCGGCCACGAAATGGGCCACAACATGTACCTGAGACACTGGGAGAACGCCGGGGGAGTTCCGGACGATCACGACAATTCGGACCACAACTGCATCATGTCGTATTCGAGCAACAGCAGCGCCTTCGCGTTCCAGAAGCAGGGCGTGTATACCCCGCACCTGTGCGGGCGGTGCGCATTGAAAGTGCGCGGCTGGAAGATTCAGGCGGCAGACGGCATGCCGATGAACTCGGATTAACGGTATGGCTCTTCGCTTCGGCATCCGGGTACTCGATGGGACGCTCACCACCTTCGGCTCGTTGAAGGTGGAGATCCGGCTGGAGAACACCGGAGGGGAAGCCATGGAGATCCCCACTCCGGACGACATCACCGGCGCCCTGACCATCGCCGTTTACTATCCCGGCGGGCGGCTGCTGCGAATCATGAACGGATTCACCATGCAGCAAATGCAGAGCTCCGCCCGAGTGGACGCGGCTTACGACCTGGCTCCGATTGCGCCGGGTGAGCCGTGGCGCTGGACGCTGAACCTGGCGAAGTATCACTACACCCTGCCGGAAGGCGAATTCGAGATCGAGGGAGTGTTCGAATACCCGCCGTTAGATGTGTATTTGCGTTCGGAGCGGCAGCGCATCCGCGTGTCGGCGCCGCCGCTGCGGGCGATCCAGGCGTTCGAGGATAACCCGGTGCTCGACCGGCTGGAGTTGTTGATGAACGTTGGTTCCAACGGTTCGGGGGCCTGCTATCTGCGCCAGCACACGGGCCGGCCGCTGGCGGCCGACTATTGCGAGGCGATCCCGATTCCCTCCACCGGGACCGCATTCTGCGCCACCGCCAATTTCTTCCAGACGGCTTCGTTCGATCCGGTGGCGAAACGATGGCTGGTGTGGACGGATGGCACGGAGTTGCGCGCCATCGAGCTGATGGGTGGCGTGCCTACGGGCGGGGAGCGACGCGCGCCTCTGCCGGAGCACCGGACTCCGTTACGGTCGGCGTATTACACAGAAGACGACCGTCTGTTCGTTTTTCTTCGCGCCGGAGCGCGGGAGATTGAGTGCTGGGAACTGGCACCGGGGTTGTGGGAGCGCGCCTTCGCGCACACGCTGAGCGCGGGGCGGGCGGAGGACGCGTTGGCGCGCGCCGATTCGGAAGCCATCCATATCGTGGTGCCCGCGGGCGGCTTGATCTACGAACGGCTGTCGCTTTCCGGCGATCTGCTGGGCAGCCGCCGACTGTTCCGCAGTCGCATGAAGCCGTGCCTGTGGCAGTTCGACGCCGTGGAGCGCACGGCCATGGCAGTGTTCCAGGATGATCCGCACGGGCGGGCCGTGGAAATGTTCTCGCACGATTTCCGGACAGGCGCGAAGCGCAACCTGAAGCTGGACACGCTCGGTCTGCGCAGCCCGGTACGCGAATGGAGCGTCGCACAGGACCGGCGGGGCCGGTTCCACATTTTGGTTTCTACCGCGCAAAACCGGCTGTATTATTTCAAGGACGGCAAGGGACCAATCCTGGTAGCCGCGGGCGAGGAGCGGTTCCTGCCCATGGTGGTTGCGCGTGGCGGGCTGTATCTCGGGTGTTACCGGAAGGCCTTTGGATACCGCTTCCTGACGCTGCGCCGCGGCGCCTACCAGCCGAAGTTTGTCGAGTTCGAGGAAGCGCCATGAGCCTGTGGCGCAGCCTTCCGGCGGCGGCGGCGTTGTTGAGCCTGAACTGCAGCCACCTTCCCGCCCAGAGAGGAGACCCCGGTATGTCCGAAAGCCCTTGGGAGTTGCGGCTGTCAATTGCCGGCACGAAGCTGAGCGCGGTGCTTCACAATCGGACTCAGACCCGGCAGACCTATTTCTACGATTCCGATCTTCAGCCCGTGGAACTGATGCTCACCGGGGCATCGGGACAGCGCATCGAGCCGTTCGACTCGCGATCAACGGCCAAGTTCGATAACACGGTCTATCGCGAAATGTACCGGCAAGCCGCGCCCGACGGCGATGTGACGCTGACCGAGGCTTCGGTGGCCCCCGACCGGAGTCTGCAATGGGGGCCGTTCCAGTTTACGAACCTGGCCGCCGGCGACTATCGCGCGCACGCGGTGTGGCGCAGTCAGACGAATCAATACTACGACCCGAAGGGCAAGCGGACCGGCGTGTTAAAGGACGTCTGGATGGGGACCGTTACGTCGAACACGGTCGAGATCCACGTGCGATAAGGGCGGTTGGAATAGGCCGCAGATGAACGCAGATGAACGCCGATAAACACCAGCGCCTGAATGGTGGCATTCCGGCGACTAGGAAGCTTCTCTAGATTAGCGGTCCGTGGCAAATTCGCTCCCTTACGGTCGCGGCTCCGATAAGAGCCACGAGTGTCAGCGAGTGTAGGTTCGATTCGCGGCCGTACTTATGAAACGGTGTACTGAGCTACCGGATGCCGCCCCGTCCGCCACCGGCGCCAGCGGCGGGGGCGGGCGGCAGGAATTTCGGATCGAGGATCTTGGCGATCTCGTCGCGAACGCCTTCCAGATGCGCCTTGGTTTCGTGATCGGTGGCCTTGGGAATGCGCGGCGGTGATCGAAGCGTTCAGCGCGCGCAGTTCGGCGCGGTACATGGGCTTTTCATCGCCGCTGGCGGGCGCGCCGCCGCGGCCTCCGCGGCCGCCGCCGTGCGGCCTGCGCGGACGCGGCCGCGCCGCGGCCGGCGGCGGATTCAGCTTGGTGTTCACCAGGTCGAGATAGGAGTGCTGCAGGTCGCGCCGGTAGGCGTCGATCTTCACTTGCGGCGCGTCCAGCTCCTTCCAGACGCCCTTGCGCACGGTGGCCAGGAACTCGGCCGGCGAGTAGGCCGGCGGTGCCGTCGAGCGGCTTCCTGCTCGATCAGGCGCGCGAAGCGCGGCGCTGTTCAGCAGGTTGTTCAGCACGCGCGCTGCTGCGCGTTGTGGATGCGGTCGATGCGCGCCGACCGGCTTCGATGCGCCGCAGAATCTCCGGATCGAGCATCCACAGTGGGCGTCGTGAAGGCGTTGTCCACCAGGAACTTCACGGCTTCTTCCTGGCGGATCTTTGGGGACCAGGGTGAAGATGCGGCCTTCCTGCCCGACCGCCTTTTCCTGGCTGTTGAAGCCGCCCACGATCTGCGCCACGTGGTTCATTTCGGTCTGCCACTGGCTCAGCATGCGGCCGTACACCTCGGTCAGATCGTCGTAGGTCTCGCCCTCTTTCCAGGCGGTGGCGGGCATCAGCATCTTGGCCACGCGCTGCAGGTTCTTCATGCCCAGCGCGGTGGATTTCACGGCGTCGGCATCGCCCACGGCTTCGGTCTCCTCGCCGGGATCGGAGCCGGCGGCGTTGGCGGTGGAGAAGCGCAGCCACGGCTTGTCGTCCTGCTCCTTGGCCCATTTGTTCGAGCGTCGGCTTTTCGTCGTCGGAGGTCTTGGCGCCGGGAATCGGCGCGTAGCCCCACTTGGTGGCCCAGATATCGTACGGCCCGATGCGCGGAATCAGGTCCTCCGACGGCGATGTCGTCTTCCGGCTGCGCCACGTAGTTGAAGCGCGAGTAATCCATGATGGACGGCGTGTGGCCCATCTTGTGGACCCAATTCTTGTCGCGGATCTTGTCCGGCGGGATACATCGAGCTGGCCTTCATGTTGTGCTGGAAGCCGAGCGTGTGGCCCACTTCGTGGCACACCACGTATTCCAGCAGGCGGCCCATCAGGTCGTCGGGCAGCGGCAGTTTCTGCGCGCGCGGATCGAGCGGGCCCACCTGCACGAAATACCAGTCGCGGGCCAGGTCCATCACGTTGTGATAGAACTGGATGTCCGCGTTCAGGATCTCGCCGGTGCGCGGGTCGGAGATGTGCGGCCCGCTGGCGTTTTCGATGGTGGAGGGCAGCCAGCGGATCACCGAGTGGCGCACGTCTTCCGGGCTCCAGTCGGGGTCTTCCTCCGGGGTGGGCGCCGTCTTGGCGATGATGGCGTTCTTGAAGCCGGCGGCTTCGAAGGCGACGTTCCAGTCTTCCACGCCCTTGATCAGCCACGGCACCCACTTGGTGGGCGTGGCCGCGTCGATGTAATAGACGATGGGCTTCACCGGCTCGGAGATGGCGGCGCTGGGGTCCTTCTTTTCCAGGCGCCAGCGCGCGATGTAGCGGACGTGTGTCGGCCTTGTACTCGTCGGCGTGTAGTCCATGGTGCTGGTGGTGAAGTAGCCCACGCGCTCGTCGAACAGCCGCGGCATCATGGGCTTTTCGGGCAGCCGCACCATGCTGTGATGCAGCACCACGGTGGCGCTGGTGCCGCGCATGGTGCCGCCGCCGAGTCCGCCGCCGCCGCGTCCGCCGCCGGCCGCGGCGCCGCGTCCGCCGGTGTTGGTGTAGGTCATGGTGACTTCGGCTTCGATGTTGTCCGGGAAGGGGCGGATGTGCTCGATGAAGGAGCGGGTGGCGTCCACGCCGCTGGCGCCCAGGTGCTGGCGCGCGCTGAATTCCTGCGACGTCGCTGGTGAACAGGCGCGTGACTTCGATCACCGGAGCGCCATCCTTGGCGAACGCCGCCACCGGGAACGCCATGATGATGGTGTCGTTGTTGGCGGCTTTCACGGCCATGGCGATGGGCTCTTTGGGGTCGGCCACGACGCTGAAATTGACTTCTTCGCAGCAGAACGCGATTGCCCTTCAGCTCCCAGCGGACCACGCGGTCGGCCAACTGGCCGCCGCCGTAGCCCACGCCGACGGTGGTCTTGGCGATCTGGGAGTTCCAGAGGAAGTCCTTGCCCAGTTCGCTCTTGGGAATCTCGTAATAATAGCGCTCCTTGACCTGGTGGACGGTGAACAGGCCCTTGGTGGTTTTGGCGTCCTTGGTGATGACGCGGTCGTAGGGCTGGGGTTCGGGATGCGCTTGCCGGCGGCGCCGCGGCCACCGCCGAAGCCGCCGCCGCCTTGTGGCGTCTGGGCGGGGGTTCGTCCTGCGCGGCCAGTACGGCAACAACGCAGACGCTGAGTAATAGCGCTGGTAAGCTTCGCTTCATGTTTGCTCCTTCACACTGCGGGGTGATGGATCAGTTTATCAAGAAACGCAGCCTTAACTGCGAAATATCCACACATGCCATGGACGCTGCCGCCGGGCGGGGTGGACGCGGAGCAGAGATAGACCCCCGGGCAGGGGCGTACGATGGCGGCGCGCAGTTGGGGCGAAGGAAAGATCTGGCGAAAGCGTCATGGAACCGCCCACAATATCGCCGCCGACCAGATTGGCGTTGCGCGCTTCGAGATCGGCGGGAGTCAGCGCATGGCGCGCCAGAATGCGCGAGCGGAAGCCGGGGGCGAAGCGCTCGATCTGCTGCTCGATGGCGTTGCGTCATATCGCGCGGTCGAGCCATTGGGCACGTGGCAATAGGCCCACAGCGGTGTGCTTGCCGGCGGGCGCGCGGGTGCGATCGAAGAGGCTCGGTTGCGCCAGCGAGGACGAAGGGGCGGCCGTGATAGGTGCCTCCCACTGCGCGATTTCTTCCAGGGTACCGCCGAGGTGGACTGTGCCGGCGCGCGCGCATGCGGGCGCGCGCCAGGGAATGGGTCCATCGAGCGCCCAAGTCGAGTTTGAAGACGCCAGGGCCGTAGCGATAGCGGGCCGAGCGCGTCGCGATATCCGGCCGGGAGTTGGGCGCCGGCAAGCTGCGAGAAACTGGCGCGGGGTGACATCGCACATCACAAGCGGGGCAGACGGGAGCGCGGTCACGCGCGAATCCGTGAGAATTTCGCCGCCGAGCGAGAGCAGATATCCGGCGAGCGCATCGCTGATTCGTTGCGAGCCGCCGCGCGGGATGGGCCAACCGTGAAGTGCGCGACGGCTCCGAGCACCAGGGCCACAGCCGGCACTGGGCATGGCTTCGAGCGGCAGCGTACGAGTGGGCGGCGAGTCCGGCGAAGAGGGCGCGGGCGCGCGGGCCGCGGAAATCGTGGCTCTCGGCGAGCGCGGCGAGCGGAGCGCAGGGCGTCGGTGCCGAAATCGGCCATCAGGCAAGGGTGGTCGCGGAATGCGGATGAGGGGAGCGAGCACATCGTGACGGAAGTCGCGCCAGGCGCGGCGAAGGGACGAAGAGGGCCCGCCACGCCGGCGCCGTCGGGGCCGAGGTTCGCGGCGGTGGCATCCAGAGAGCGTTCGAGCAGACGGCGGTACCATCGTCGAGCGGGTGGGCCAGCGGGGCGGCGGGATGGATCCACTCGAGGCCGAACTGCGCCAGCGGAAACTGTTCGAAGCAAGGGGACGCGGCGGCCATGGGATGCACGGCGGAGCAAACGTCGTGCACGAAGCCGGGCAGCGTGAGTTCGCGGAACGCGCGCACCGCCGCCAATGTTCCTCGGCGGCTTCGTAAACGGTGACGGCAATTCCGGCGCGCGCCAGCAGGATGGCCGCGGACAAGCCGTTGGGACCGGAGCCGATACGACTGCGCGCGCGGCGGTTGGCTTGCGGAATCCAGCCAACGCAGGTTATTGTAAAGGAGATGCAGAAGAAACGGCTAGGCAATAGCGATATGGAGATCACGCCGATCGGCGTGGGCGCGTGGGCAATGGGCGGCGGCGGCTGGGCGTTCGCCTGGGGACCGCAGGACGATAACGAATCGATTGCGGCGATTCACGCGGCGCTGGATCAGCGGCGTGAACTGGATCGATACCGCCGCGGTTTACGGATTGGGCCATTCCGAAGAGGTGGTGGCGCGCGCGTTGGAGGGACGGTCGAACCGGCCGTACGTGTTCACCAAGTGCGAGCGCGTGTGGAACGAGAACGGCGAGATCAGCAAGCGTCGCTGAAGGCCGATTCGGTGCGGCGGGAGTGCGAGGCCAGCCTGCGGCGGCTGAAGGTGGATACGATCGACCTCTACCAGATCCACTGGCCGGAGCCCGAGGAGGATATCGAAGAGGGCTGGGCGACGCTGGCGAAGCTGCAGCAGGAAGGCAAAGTGCGCTGGATCGGCGTATCGAATTTCAATGCCGGCGCAGATGGAGCGGTGCCGCGCGATCGCGCCGATCACGTCGCTGCAGCCGCCGTATTCGGCGATGTCGCCCGGAGATCGAGAGCCGAGACGCTGCCGTATTGCCAGCAGCACGGAATCGGCGTGATCGTGTATTCGCCCATGAAGATCGGGCTGCTGACCGGGACGATGACCAGGGAGCGCGTGGCGGCATTTCCGGCGGACGATTTCCGGCAGGCGCGCGCTGGCGTTTCAGGAGCCGAACCTGACGCGCAACCTGGCGCTGGCGGACAAGATGAAGGAGATCGGCGCGCGGCACGGGCGGACGCGCGGGCGAAGTGGCGATTGCGTGGACGCTGCGGCATCCGGCGGTGACCGGCGCGATTGTCGGGATGCGGTCCGCGGCACAGGCGCGCGGGGTTCTGGGCGCGCTGGAGTTTCGGCTGACAGCAGAAGAGATCGCAGAGATCGGCGTGGGGTAACGGATGTGATGCGCGCGGCTCGCGGCGATCCTCTGCGCCTGCGGCTGTGCGTTCGGCCAGGCGGGCGCGTACGACCAGCAATACCGTCCGCAGAATCACTTTTCTCCCCGGGAGCACTGGACGAACGATCCCAACGGGCTGGTCTACTTCGATGGCGAGTACCATCTTTTTTTCCAGTACAATCCGTTCGGCGATGTGTGGGGGCACATGAGCTGGGGCCACGCAGTGAGCCGCGACCTGGTGCACTGGCAGGAACTGCCGGTCGCCTTGCGGGAAGAGAACGGCATCATGATCTTCACCGGCAGCACGGTGGTGGACGCGCGCAACACCAGCGGTTTCTGTGCCAACGGCAAACCGTGCATGGTGGCGGTATACACCGGCCATACGCCGGCGGCCGCAGGCCATCGGGCGCTGCAGACGCAGAACCTGGCGTATAGCAACGATCGCGGAAGGACGTGGACCAAGTACGCGGGCAACCCCGTACTGAATCTGAATCTATCGGACTTCCGCGATCCTCACGTTTTCTGGTGGGACCAGAGCCGGCAATGGGTGATGGTGGTGGCACTGCCCCAGGAGCACAAAGTGTTGTTCTACGGTTCTGGGGACCTGAAGGCCTGGGAGCGGCTGAGCGAGTTTGGGCCGGCAGGGGCGGCCGGCGGGCAATGGGAATGCCCGACGATGACTGAGGTTGCGGTGGCCGGCAGTCCGCGCCAGAGCAGGTGGGTGCTGAAGGTCGGGTTGAATCCTGGGGGCCTGCAAGGTGGATCGGGCGAGCAGTATTTCGTGGGCAGTTTCGACGGCCGGCGGTTCACCAATGGCAACCCGCCTTCCACAACGTTGTGGACCGACTACGGGAAAGACTGTTACTGCGCCCTATCGTTCAATGGGATTCCGCACGGGGAACGGCCCGTGATGCTGGGCTGGATGAATAACTGGCAGTACGCGGCGAAGGTGCCTACGGCGCCATGGCGGGGGCAGATGACGATTCCAAGGCGGCTGCAACTGGTGAAGCTGCCGGAGGGTCTGCGCCTGGCGCAGGAGCCTGTAGAGGCAATCAAACAGCTTCACGGCAGCCATTTCGCCTGGCGGGGGCAGAATGTGGCGGAGCTCAATGAGGCACTGAAGGGGATCCACTGGAGCAGTTTTGAACTTCGAAGTACTCTGATGCCGGGTGCGGGAGAGGAGGTTGCCTGGAGGCTGCTGGCCGGCGGCGGGAAGTACACGACGGTGGGCTTCGCCAAGGGCGAATTGTTCGTAGACCGCACGCAATCCGGTGTCACGGATTTCAGTAAGGACTTTCCGGTACGCACATCGGCTCGGCTGGCTATCGGCAATGCGCCTCTGGAACTGACGATCCTGGTGGACCGTTCCACGGTCGAGGTTTTCGCGCAGGGTGGCAGGGTGGCGATGACGGATCTGGTATATCCACCGGCGGGCGCCCTGGGGCTGGAACTTCTGGCGGGGGCCGGGCGAATCAGTGTGGACGTGTGGGAGATGAAGCCGGCGTGGAAGGAATAGGGCAAGATGCCGGAGCGAAACGGCAAATCCATTACGCTGCTCGATCTTTCCAGGCACACCTCCGGGCTCCCACGCCTTCCCAGCAACCTGAAGCGGAAGGACCCACACAAATCCTTACGCCGGCTACAGCGTGGACGATTTGTAACAGTTCCTTTCCGGCTACACGCCGGGGCAAGATGAAGTTCGAGATCGGTTTGGGGTGGAATATTCTGCTCATTCGCCGGATTGATCCAAAGCTCCTCGATAACTACACCCGCTACGGGGACTGCCTCTTCGCACAGGCGATCGTCGGGCCCAAGTTTGAGATGTTTGCTGAAAGTGAGAAGAGCTTCTTTGTTAAGTGACTGGCTCACAGATCACCTTTGAAACTGGCGCCGAGGGCCGGGCCAGCCAGCCCCCCGATTGTCCTGATTCCCGCCTCCATTCGGTCTGATGGGAGATGATGAAACAGCGGTCATGCCGGGGTCGTTTTGGCTCTTTCCGGCCTCGTTTTGCGCTCTCATTAATAGAGGAGAAGACGAGCGATTTCAGCTCAGGCCAGGGAATACAGGATGGCTGCCAAAAACATGTTCGCGTACCGCGGCATTGACGTTGTGGAGGAACTGCGGCTCTTGCTGCAGGCAGTTGGCGATCAATTGATCGCCGAGCTTGCCCTTGAGGACCGAATCGGCCGGCGCGCGGCCAGGCGTCCCCACGATCCGGCGGTTCTCAAGGAGTGGCAGGACTCCCTTAGAATTGTAGACGCGCTAGCCACACAGTACGCCGATGTCAGGACGCGGTATCGCCAGGCAGCGGCGCAGAAAATGCACGCCGAGCCGTGCACCGCTTTGGGCGGCGGCCCTATTGCTCCACCGGCCGTTCGGCTTTATCGAGTACCAGAAAGGTGACATCCGCCTGGGCGGCCTGTAGTTTCAGGCCCAGTTGCTCCGACAAGGCGGACGGAATGTCTCCATCCAACCGGCCGGACTTACCGCCTGGATCCATGGCATTGTCGAACGCCAGCGCGATTTCGTATCGTCCCTGGTTTTCATGATGTCCGACGTTGACGAAGACTGCGGGCGCTCTACCCAGACAAAGCGGCCAAAATGCGACATCGAGAGTCAGCGGTTCTTTATCTCCACTCGTGGATGGAGCGCGAACGCCAAACGTGACAGCGGCAAGGACAACGGCTTGGCATCCTTACACTGGGCGGCGAAGCGTGCTGCGGACTTGTAAGAATCTGGGCTGGGGCGGCCGACCGCATTGCATTACGGTAGGTATGGCGCTCAGTTCTCGGTCGGTACCTGCGCCAACTGGTCAATGACCACAGTCTGATACGGGATCCTTCGTTTCTCCAGTCGCAGCCCGAGGCGGCGCACGGCATGAAGTATGCCAGGAGCCGGCACCATACGACCATCTGGATCTGGCCTCCACTTCAGATCAAACCGGTAGGCGCCCGTGAGACCAGTCGCGTCAATCACCGGGTGATCTGCCGCACCATTCAAGATGTTGGCTAGTCGGGACATAGTCATACCCGTGGCGTGCAGTTCTCCGTTCCCTAATCCATAGTCGTAGGGCCTGGAATTTGGGGCTGCGGCCTGGAGTTTTGCTCCGCCCTTGTCGACCACCAGAGCATATACGGATGTCGGCTTCTTACCATAGTGAAATCGCAGACCGAACCGCTCCACCAGCATCGTTCGCAGCATTAACTGAGCCTGGTCCCTGCGGGTATTCGGCGGCATCGTGGCGGCGATCTGGTAGAACTCCAGATCTTCGAGCCAGCCGGGACCGTAGATCTGCCACTGCCTCAGAGCGAAGGCCTCCGCCACAATTGATCGGAGAGGAAGACTGCAAGTGACGCGCCCGGGCGTATAGCGGAATGGCTGGATGACGTCCATCAGCCTTGACCGCTCGCCTGGCGTGAACCCAACTGGCAAGATTGAGCCCAAGTCCTTGACTGATACCACGTCGAATGTGGGGGCCGCCTGCCCCCAAACCGAAATCGATATCAACACGAGTCCGACTGCTCTCATGTTGCTCCAGCTTAGCACTGCCAGTCTCGGCTCGGGATCGCTGGCAAAAGCGCCTGGGCAATAGGCGGGACCGATCTGGAGCAAACCTTCGCAACCCTTTCCCGAGGGGACCCATATTCTCGAGGGTTACGCTAAACTGCGAGCGATTCGCGGCATTGACGCTGTGGAGGAACTGCGGCTCTTGCTGCAGGCAGTTGGCGATCAGTTGATCGCCGAGCTTGCCCTCGAGGACCGAATCGGCCGGCGCGCGGCCAGGCGTCCCCACGATCCGGCGGTTCTCAAGGAGTGGCAGGACTCCCTTAGAATTGTAGACGCGCTAGCCACACAGTACGCCGATGTCAGGAGGCGGTATCGCCAGGCAGCGGCGCAGAAAATGCACGCCGAGCCGTGCACCGCTTTGGGCGGCGGCCCTATTGCTCCACCGGCCGTTCGGCTTTATCGAGTACCAGAAAGGTGACATCCGCCTGGGCGGCCTGTAGTTTCAGGCCCAGTTGCTCCGACAAGGCGGACGGAATGTCTCCATCCAACCGGCCGGACTTACCGCCGGGATCCATGACATTGTCGAACGCCAGGGCGATTTCGTATCGTCCCTGCAAACCGGTCCGGTCCACGACCAGGCGCCCGATCGCCATGCTTCCGACGCGGCTGTTCAGGTAACGAATCAGGTCGGGAATCGTCCGCGCGATCGGCACCATGACCCGATCCCTGGCGATGGCCTGCACCGCCGGCTCGCCATCGCGCGCCGGCTGCAGCTTCGAGCCGCCCTTCCCTTCCACCAGCGCATACACGGGCGCCGGCCGGGTCTCCCGGTGAACCTTCAGTCTGAAGCGGTCGGCCAGCAGGTTGCGCAACATGGCCATCATCCGGGCGTGGTCCGCGGGGCCGGGAGACTTTGCCGATACGGCGAATAGCTCCGAGTCCATCCACCCGGAGACGCCCTTCAGCTCGTAGTCGCTGACTCCGTAGGCCTGCTGAATCAGAAAGTGCAGAGGGACAGCTTCGGCGACGAGGCTGCCCGGCCCCACGCGATAACCGCCGGCCCGCGCACCCTGCGGCGCGGCCTTCACTACCGCCGCGTCGAAAGCAGGCGCATCCTGAGCGCGCGCCACCAGGGTGCTGCTCAGACATGCCAGCAGCGTCCAGGAAGCGATCTGCATCGTGGCCTCCTTCCCAACGGCGCTTTCCAGTGTAACCGGATTCGGCGCGGCATTTTCAGCGATTGGAATCCCGGGTGGAATTACTGGCGCAAACCGATTCGAACGTAGGGGCCGAACCGGACGTACAGACCGTATTGTTCGCCGGCGGAGTCGCGCAGCCGTGCGACGCCGCTCCACTGCCCCAGGGGCATCCACCGGCCGCCGAGGTGGAAGGTCAATGGAGCGGCGAGGACGAAGGCAACCACCGCCACAACCACTACCCCCGCCATCGAACCCAGGCAACCAAGACAGCCGCGTTGGGGTATGCGAATCCGATTCTCCGTCAACCGTGCCAATGCATCAGCGTTCCGGCGTCTGCCCCGCCAGCCGGTGGGCGATCAGGTGGTAGACGATGGGATTGAAGACGAGGCCAATGTGGGTGGCGGATACCTCGAAATCGAATTTTGGATTTCCGGTCATGCACACCTGCCAATCCACAATGCCGTCGGTGCGGGTGTAGACCGCGGTCTGGTCCACGCCCTTCGGCAGGCGGCTGGTAAGCGATTCCAGAAAGCGGCAGGTGCAGGCGCCAGTGTAGCAGTCGGGCAGGACGCCCTTGCCGTGGCGGTCCAGGATCTGGCCGCGGACCAGTTCGGCGGCGCGCAGTATGGAGGGGTGCACGGAGACGCCGCGAAACGGCGACCCGAGCGTGATTACCGAGGCGACCTTGTCGGGCATCTGCGACGCCGCCGCGCGCGCCAGTACGCCTCCCAGGCTGTGCCCCAACAGGTGCACCTTCCGTTTCGTGGCCTTGTGCGCCTTGAGGATGGTCTGGCTGAGCCTGTTCTTGATCAGCAGGTTGGGGCATTCGGCATTCAATCCGATGCCGGAATCGTAAGGCCGGTATCCCACCCTCTGGAGCCAGGCGCGCATTTCGGCCAGATAAAAGCCCGTGGCCATGAAGCCGGGAATCACCACTACCGCCGACCCGTCTCCTTGGGGAATGCCAAAGCCCCAATAAACCGGGGAGACGCGCAGGTAGACCATTTCCACACCGACCAGCAACTCCTGCCAAATGGGTAGCGGCACCGCTGAGTAATCTCGTCGAACTTCGTGGCGGCGAGTGGGCATCCGTCTCAGTTTACCCCAGGGTAAGATACCGCGCTCACCGGTTGGCCAGTTTGTTCAATCCGTCGATGTAGGCGCTGGCGCTGGCTTCGATCACGTCCGTGGAGGCGCCGCGGCCCATCACCTTGCGGCCGCCTTCCTCGAGTTGCACGGTGACTTCGCCCAAGGCTTCGGTGCCGCTGGTGACGGCGCGAATTTCATACCGTTCCAGGCTGGCCGCCGTGCCGTGTCACCATGGCGATGGCCTTACAGACGGCGTCCACCGGGCCGTCGCCGATGGCCGCGCCTTCGCGCAATTCGTCCTGGCCACGCGCAGCCGCACGGTGGCCGTAGGAATGGCGGAGGTGCCGCTGTAGATGTGCAGATACTCCAGGCGAAGGGTCTCCGGCACCGGATGGATTTCGTCATGCAGGATGGCGACCAGGTCCTCGTCGAACACCTCCTGTTTCTTGTCGGCCACGGCCAGGAAGCGCTGGTAGGCCTGGTTCAGCTCATCCTGGCTCAGGGTGTATCCCAGTTTCTTCAGGCGGTCGCGCAGGCCGTGCCGGCCGGTGCGCGCCGTCAGCACCACGCGGCTTTCGCCGATGCCGACATCTTCGGGGCGCATGATTTCGTAGGTGTCGCGCTGCTTGAGGAATCCATCCACGTGGATGCCCGAGCTGTGCGAAAAGGCGTTCCCGCCGACCACGGCCTTGTTGGGCGGCACCTTGATGCCGAGCAGGTCGGAGACCAGGCGGCTGGTGCGGTAAAACTCGCGGGCGTCGATGCGCGTGTGCACGCCGAAATAGTCGCCGCGCGTGCGCAGGGCCATCACCACCTCTTCCAGCGCGGCATTGCCGGCGCGCTCGCCGATTCCGTTGATGGTGCCCTCCACCTGGCGCGCGCCGTTCAGGACGCCGGCGAGGGTGTTGGCGACGGCCATGCCCAGATCGTCATGGCAGTGCACGCTGATGGTGGCGCGCGCGATGTTGGGCACACCTTCGCGGATGGCGCGGATCAGGCAGCCGTACTGCTCGGGCACGGTGTAGCCGGTGGTATCGGGAATATTGACGACGGTGGCGCCGGCGTCGATGGCCGCTGCGAGCATTTCGAACAGGTAGGAGCGGTCGGCGCGGCCGGCGTCTTCGGCGTAAAACTCCACATCGTCGCCAAACTGGCGGGCCAGTTTCACGGCGTCGATCGCCATCTGCAGAATCTTGACCTTCTTTTCGGCCAGCGTCTTGCCGTACCGCTCGTCTTGGAATTTGCCGAGGATGTGGATGTCGGAAGCGCCGATCCCGGTGTGGATGCGCGGCCGTTTGGCCTTGGCGAGCGCTTTGCCGCAGGCTTCGATGTCGCTCGGCAACGGCGCGCGACAGGGCGCAAATGGCGGGGCCGGCGATTTCCCGGGCGATCGATTGGACGGCCTCGGAATCCTCCGGGCGAGGATGCCGGATAGCCGGCCTCGATCACATCGACATTCAGCTGCGCCAACTGGCGGGCGATCAGGAGTTTTTCGCGGCTGCCCAGGCGGGTGCCGGCGGCCTGTTCGCCATCGCGCAGGGTGGTGTCGAAGACGGAGACTTTTTCAGACATTCACCTCTTATCGTACGCCACGCCCTCCGGCCCTGCCGGAACTACACGGCTACCATCTCGGCCTTTTTGGCGGGTTTGGCGGGGCGCTTCCTGGCCTTCGGCGGAGGGGCGCTCTCCTTAGCCGCGGCACGCGCCGGCTTGGCGGCAACATCCAGCAGCGCCTTCTGGGCGGCGACAAATGCGTCAACGGTCTGGCGAGTCAGATCCGCCACGGTGGACGCCGGCAGCGGATTCAACACGTCGATGCTGCGGCGCGCCGTCGCCACGCTCACGGCCATCTGCTGCGCCGCTACGTCGAGCAGTTTCTTCTGGGCGTCGATAAAGGCCTCGGCGCCTTCCCGCGCCATCTCGGCAAGCTCCGTATTCCGGGCTTCGCTGGTGTGGCCTTTGCCTTTTCCGGTGGCATTGGCGGTCTCTTCGGCGATGGCATCCAGGAACTTCTTCTGGCTGCGCACGAAGTTCTCCACGCTCTCGCGGGCCAGCTCCGCCAGGCCCTTGCCAGAAAATCGCCGGCCGGATTTGCCGGCATCGACCCAGTCATCGGCCTGCTTTGCGGCAATCGTGAGGAAATGCTGCTGCATGTCGATGAAGGTCTCGATGCCGCGGCGCACCAGCCCGGTAATGGCGCTCAACGGCGCAATGGCCTCCACGCGCTCCTGCAGGCCGTTCATGAGGATTTCGTTCTGCCGCTCGGCCAGGTGCAGCAGGACACGCTGCGAAGCGACGAAGTTCGACAGGCCCTCGCCGGCGACCTCGGTCAGTGCCGAGACGGGCAGAGCGCGCGCTGCGTCAAACCGTCCCTTGACGGCCTGGAAGGTGTTCGAGTTTTGCCGCATCACCAGGTCCAGCAGGATCTTCTGGGTGGCAAAAAAGCTTTCCGTGCCCTGTCGGGCCCACTCCGACAGCATGGCAACGGGGTTGGCATTGGGGTTATGGGCTTCGGATTCCGGCTTATGCTTCACGGGCATCGCTGACTCCTTTTTGCTGCAATGCAGCATCTACAAATAATATAGATCTTCAGACCTTTTTATGTCAATATAAAAAAGAGATACCGCAGTGCAGCAACCAGTGACCATCCGGAAATACCCGAACCGCCGCATGTACGACACGGCGTCGCGCCGCTACGTCAACCTGGATGACCTGGCGGAAATGATCCGTCAGGGCAGGGACATCCGTGTGGTGGATGCCCGGACAGGGGAAGACCTGACGCGCGTCATTCTCACCCAGATCATCGTGGAGGATGCCAAGGACCAGCCCACCGGGTTGCCGCTGGAACTGCTGCGGCAGTTGATCCGGGCGAGCGACCGCGCCGGCCAGGAATTCGTGATGTGGTATTTGAAAAGCGCCTTCGATACCTACCAGAAGGTGCAGCAGACGGCACTCTCGCCGATTGAGATGGTGAAGAGTTTCCTGGGCGGCGGTCCCGCCAATTCGGGCGCCGAAGAGGAAATGGAGCGGCTGCGGCGGCGCGTGGCCGAACTCGAGGCCCTGGTGGAAAAACCGCGGCGGCAGCGCCGTAAGAGCGCCAAGGATGTTCCCATTCGCTGATTCCGGTTCGCTGGCGCGGTTCGTTCCGGTGGAGAGCCTCGTGCCGGAGGAACATGCCAGGTGGCGTCCGCTGGTGCGCGATGCGTTCGAATTTGTCTTCACGCACCTTTCCGCGCCCCGGCTGGCGGAAAAGGCGGCGGAACAGTTGGCCATGCCCGCCGGCTCTCCGCCCGAACAGCGGCTGCTGCGCCTGATTTCGCGCATGCCGGGCCTGCAAAAACTGGGGCAGGTGCTGGCGCGCAACCGCCGCCTCTCCCCTTCCCTGCGCCACGCCCTGGAAGAACTGGAAAACGGCATGAGCGATGCGCAGCCCGCCGAGATTCGCGCCATCGTGGAAGAGGAATTGGGCCCCCGGCTGGCGCACTACGGCGTGGAGATGGCGCCGGAGATCCTGAAAGAAGGCAGCGCCGCGGCCATTCTCCCGTTCACCTGGCGCGGCGCGGGCGGCGACCGCGAGCGCGGCGTGTTCAAGGTGCTGAAGCCGTATGTGCCCGCCTGTTTCCGCGAGGACATGACCCTGCTGCAGCAACTGGGCGAGTTTCTCTCTTCGCCCGAGCGCGGTTACGACTTCGCCGTCCGCGACCTGCGCGAGATGATCTCCGAAGTCCGCCTGCTGCTGGAACACGAACTGGAGTTCACCCGCGAACAGGCCACCCTGGTGGAGGCGGCGCGCGGTTACCGCTCCAGCATCGGCATCCGCGTGCCGCGCCTGATCGCACCGCTCTCGAGCAGCCGCGTGACGGCCATGAGCGAGGAACACGGCGTGAAAGTCACCGACGCCTGCCGCAGGTCTTCCATCCGGCGGCAGCGCATCGCCGGACAACTGATCGAAGGGCTGCTTGCCGTGCCTTTGTTATCGCGCGCCGATTCGGCGGTGTTCCACGCCGACCCGCACGCCGGCAACCTGCTGTACGACGAGCCCAATCGGGAACTGGTGATTCTGGATTGGGCGCTGTCCGAGCGGCTCACTCTGGAAACCCGGCGGGAACTGGTGCTGCTGGCCCTGATGATGATTCTGCGGCATCCGGAAGGGGTCACGCAGGCGGCGCTGGCGCTGGCGCGCCCCGGGGACCGGCGCCGGGTTCCGGACATGGTGGGTCGCTTCTTTGACTCGCTACCTCCGGACCGCCGCCCGGGCGTGCTGGATGCCATGCGGCTGCTGGACCAGATGGCGCTGGAAGGCGTCCGCTTCCCCGCCCCGTTGTTTCTGTTTCGCAAGATCGTCTTCACGCTGGACGGCGTGCTGCACGACGTCAACGAATCTCCGGTGCGCATGGACGAAGTGATCGCCCGCGAGTATCTCACCCGTTGGGCCGCCAGCTTCGGACTGTTCCACGCTCCCCTCACCTTTGAAGACCTGGCCCGCGGGCTGAAACGCGCGGTCTTCGGAAATGCTGGTAAATAGCAGTAGATTCGGGTATGATTTCCTCATTAGTTCGCGTGCGGACTCCCGCCGTGGCTGCCCGCCAATAACCGCGTTGTTTTTGGAGGTGCATTCGTGTTCACCGCTCTCCTGAAATTTTTGCTCCCGGCTTCGGTCGGAGTCCTGCTTTTGGCAGGCCCGGCATTTGGTCAGCAGACCGACATTACGCGCTTCGACGCATACGTAGGTTACGCATTTCTGGACAGTCCGCATATTGGACTTTTTGAAAACGGGGTTGCCATGCAGGTAGGCTACCGGCCCAAGCGATGGTACTCCCTCGGCTTCGATTACAGCGTATCCAAAGGCAATCTGCTATTAACGCCCAATCTTCTGCCCACTGCCCTCCAACAGCAATTGGGGGCGCAACTGGGTCAGCTTGCGGCTGCCGGCCTGATCCCGCCCACCTACCAGCTAGCCGTAAACACAGGTTCCGTGACCCAGACTTTCGCCGTGGGGCCGCAGTTGGCTTATCGCGGAATGACCCACGCCACGCTCTTCTTCCGGCCGGTCTTTGCCGGGGCCATTCACGAAGCCGCCACACCGCATCCCGCGGACGCGATCGCCACCGGCGTGGCCCAGGAGCTGGCACCTCGCGGCGTGAAGACCGACACCGCACCGTTCATTGGGTTCGGCGGCGGCTTCGATATCATCATTACCCGGAATTTCTCGATACGCACACAGGCGGACCTGGTCTACGATCACCTGTTCAATGACCTGCTGAAGGATGGCCGCTTCACGGTGCGGTTTTCCATCGGGCCGGCGTTCAACTTCGGCCCCAAACTGGCGCGTTAGCGTGCACTCGCTGACGCTCGTGGCTCTGATCGGAGCCGCGCGCGTCAGCAAGCGGGTCCGCCCCAACAGACACGCGGGAATTTCGAAGCAGGTACTAGTCGAGGTCGATGTCGCGCTTGGGAGGTGCCGTATCGGGATTCTCTTTGGCGCGCTTGAAGAGTTCATCGAACTTCTTCTCCAGCACCTTGCCGTGGGACTTCTCGGCTTCGAACTGCTTCTGGAAGAGCTGCTCGCGGCGGGCGCCTTCGCCTTTGAGCTTGGCCACTTCGGCCGCCAGGTCTTCGATGGCGGGCGGCTTTTCGGGGATCGTGTGCGCAATCACGGCGCGCGTTTCCGGATCCACCTTGAGAATCGTTTTGCAACACGGGCACTCCACGTCGAACATGCCTTTAGCCATGACAACTATGGTAAGCCGGAGTCACGGTTCCGTGGAGAAGGGTCCGCGGCAGGGAAACTTACCACAGACCCAGGAGAGGCGCGTGAAGGTGTTTATGGTTAGCTGGTAGGGTTCGGGCGAGGTGACTGAAAAGGCGGGCCAACGCATGGTAGAGTGAGCGTCTCTCCCCGGGTCTGTGCAATCTTAGTCACGCTGTGTTATAAGCAATCTCCGGACCAAACTCGATCGCCAATAAAATCAATCGGATAATGCCCAAAAAAGTGACAGTGTCAGCAGAATTGACGATTCTGTGTCTACCAATTTGCACCGCGCGTGTCGTTTCCGGACAACAGGCGAATGCTATAGTAGTGCGGTAATGACTCCGGAAGCCGCGGCGGTAATGGAACTGTTTCGCTCCACGGGAGCTTATCTGCAGGGGCATTTTCGACTCACCAGCGGTTTGCACAGCGCCGAGTATCTGCAGTGCGCGCTGGTTCTGCAGCATCCCTCCGCCGCCGAAAAACTGGGACGCCAGCTTGCCGCCCGCGTACGATCCCTCACATCTCAGCCCATCAGCGTGGTGGTTTCGCCCGCCTTGGGCGGCCTGATCATCGGCCACGAGGTGGCGCGCGCGCTGGGCACGCGCTTTCTGTTTACCGAACGGGACCCGCGAGACGCGCAAGATGTCGCTGCGGCGCGGCTTCAGCATCACGCCCGGGGAGACGGCGGTAGTGATTGAAGACGTGATCACCACCGGCGGCAGCACCCTCGATGTGGTGGAAGTGCTGCAGGCGCACGGCGCCAAGGTGGTGGCGGCCGGTTCGATCATCGACCGCAGCGGCGGTCACGCGGACGTGGGGGTCCCGCGCGTAGCGCTGGCCACCATGCAGGTGGCGGCGCATTATCCGGAGCAGTGTCCCCTCTGCGCGCTCGGGCATTCCGGTGGTCAAGCCCGGCTCCCGCCCCGCGTGATGCGCCGCATCAAAATCACCTGGCCTACGACGGCGGACCGTTTCACGGCTGGCAGGTGCAGCCCGCGCTGCCGACCGATCCAGGGCATGTTGGAAGAGATTCTGACCGGCATCGAAGGCGCGCCGGTGCATGTGGCCGGTTCGGGCCGCACCGATGCCGGGGTGCACGCTCTGGGACAGGTGGCGGCGTTCAGCCTTGTGAATCCCATTCCGCTGGAAAATCTGCGCCGCGCCGTCAATCGTCTGCTGCCGTCCGGCGATCCGCGTGCTGTCCGCCGAGGAAGTCGATGCGGATTTCCATCCGCGCTTTCAGGCCAAGGCCAAGACGTACGAGTACCGCATCGTGCGGGACGAGGTCTGCAGCCCGTTCGAGTGGCCCTACGTGCACCATTATCCCTACCGCCTGGACGAGGACCGCATGATGCAACTGGCGCGCGCCTTTCAGGGCGAGCACGATTTTACGGCGTTCGCCGCGGCGGACGATCGCGATGCCGAGGGCAAGTCCAAGGTGCGGACGGTGTTTTCTTCCGAACTATGCCGGAACGGCACCGTACGCTGGTCTATCGCATTCGCGGCAGCGGATTTCTGAAGCACATGGTGCGCAACGTGGTGGGTACGCTGATCGAAGCCGGCAAAGGCAACATCGCCGGATCTGGACATCGCTGCCCGACAAAAGCGGCCCCACGGTGCCGGCCAAGGGACTGTTCCTGGTGAGCGTGGAGTATTAGAGTTGATTTTGAGGAATGCGACGCCATGCTGGAACTCCTGCGATCGCACGCTAACCCGGCCAATGTGGCGGGCATGGCGCGGTACGGCATCAACACGCAAGGGCACGCTGGGGGTGCCATCCCGGTAAAGATCCTGCGCGGACTGGCCCGCCAGACCGGGCGAACCACGCACTGGCGGAGGAGCTTTGGGAATCGGGCATCCACGAGGCGCGGATCCTGGCGACGATTGTCGACGAACCGGCGCGCGTGACCGCGGCGCCAGATGGATCGCTGGGCGCGCGATCTCGATTCCTGGGACGTGTGCGACCAGGCCTGCCAGAATCTGTTCCGGTACACTCCGCGGGCGTTTGCGCAAGGCCGCGCAGTGGGCGCGTGCCCGGCCCGGAATTCGTCCGGCGCGCCGGATTTTCGCTGATGGCGGGGCTCGCCGTGAAGGTCGAAAGACTGCGCTGACCGACGCGCAGTTCGAGAGCATTCCTTCCGCTGATCGTGGCAGCCGCGACCGACGAGTCGCAACATGGTGAAGAAGGCGGTGAACTGGGCGCTGCGCGCGATCGGGAAGCGCAATCCGCATTTGCGCAGACGGGCTATCGAGGCGGCCGAAAAGGGTCAACGCCGGACGCGTAGTTCATCTGCCAAGAATCACGTCAATGCCGGAGAGCAGTAATTCCAATTTCGCCCGCGGCAACAATGGCGACCGGCGTTCTGTACCGCGATCACCACTCGACTTTTTCGATGACACGGGCGGCGGCCCGCGAGACAAACTCGTCTTTGGCGGTCTGTACCTCGGCGCAAACCCGGTCCATCGCCTCGGTGAGTTCATTTGCCGCATGCCGCGCCACGTACTCCCGCAGGGCGTCGGTAAATAACTGGCTGCGGGACTTCCCGGTCCGGCGCGCGAGCCGTTCGGCCCTTTTGAACACATCGTCTGGAATGGAAACGGCCGTTTTCATACTTTTAGTATGAGCGCTGCGCACACGGTTTCGGCTGCGCCATCTTTGATATCCTGAAACTCTAGCTTCCAACCATGCACATCAAAAAACAACGCTTATTGACCCCCGGCCCGACCCCTCTCTATCCTCCCGCGCTCCACGCCATGATGGCGTCGGACATGCATCACCGCACCGAGGATTTTCGCAAAGCATACCGCTCGTGTCTGGCGGATCTCAAAGAGGTGATGGGAACCTCCGGCGACGTGCTGATGTTCTGCTCCTCGGGAACCGGCGCGATGGATGCTACCGTCTCCAACTTGTTTTCCACGGGCGACAAAGTCATCGTCTGCGTCGGCCGGAAAATTCGGCGAACGGTGGGCGGAAATCGCCAAAGCTTACGGCCTGGACGCGAACGTCATTACGGTGCCCTACGGACAGGTGGTGACATCCGGCGCAGGTCAGGAAGCCCTGGTAAGCGAACCCGCTACCAAGGGCGTTTTCATCCAGGCATCGGAGACTTCCACCGGCGCGGCGCACGACGTACGCGCCATGGCCGCCGCCATCTCAAAGACTCCGGCGATCTTCGTGGTCGACGCCATCACCGGCCTCGGCACGATGCCGCTCGATATCGATGGCTGGGGCCTCGACGTGGTGATCGGCGGGTCGCAGAAGGCGTTCATGATTCCACCGGGCCTGGCGTTTGTCTCGATCAGCCCAAGGCATGGAAGCTGGCCGAAACGCCACGCTGCCGCATTTTTATTTCAATTTCAAAAAGGAAAAGAAAAGCGGCGACGCCGGCGAATCGAGTTGGACGCCTTCCACTGCCCTGATTCTGGCCATGGCCGAAGCGCTGCGATACATCAAGACCATCGGGATGGCCAAACTCGTGGAGAACGCGCAACTGCTGGCGGAAGCCACCCGCGCGGCCGCGCAGAGGCTGGGGCTGGAGCTGTTCGCCGCCGGGTCCGCCGGGTTCTTCGGTGACGGCCGTGAAGGCGCCCGCGGGCATGGATTCCGGCGTCATCGTCAAGGAATTCCGGAATCGCTTCGGCTCCATCATCGCCAACGGCCAAGGCTCGATGAAGGGACAGATTTTCCGCATCGCGCATCTGGGCTACTTCGATTTCTCCGACCTGTTCGCCATCGTGGCCGGGCTGGAAATGATCCTGCAATGCCAATGGTTACACGGTGGACCTTGGCGCGGGCGTCGCCGCCGTGCAGGAAATTTACGAGCAGCGCGGCGGTGCAACCGCAAACGTGAACGCGTAACCGAACGCCATGAATATCCTGATCGCCGAGCCTATGGCTCCGGCCGGAGTCGAACTGTTTCAGGCCCAGGCCGGCTGGAATGTCATCGTCTCGAATCCGAAGGAGTACGCCCGCACATCTCGCCGAAGCCGACGCCCTGCTGGTGCGCAGCGCCGTGCAGGTAGACCGGGAACTGCTGGCGAAGGCCCCCGGCTGCGCGTCGATGGGACGCGCCGGCGTGGGCGTGGACAACGTCGATCTCGACGCCGCCACCGCGGCCGGCGTGCTGGTGATGAATACGCCCGGCGGCAACGCCGTCTCCGTGGCGGAGCACACCCTGGCGCTGATGCTGGCGATGGCGCGCTCCATTCCGCAGGCCAGCGCCTCCACGCGAGCCGGCAAGTGGGAAAAGAAGAAATTCATGGGCAACGAACTGCGCGGCAAGACGCTCGGCATCGTGGGGCTGGGCAGCATCGGACGCGAAGTGGTGAAGCGCGCCCGAGCGTTCGAAATGCGCATCGTGGCCCACGATCCGTACGTCACCAGCGCAGATCGCGCAGGATCTGGGCGTGGAACTGGTGGACCTGCCCACGCTCTATGCGCAAAGCGATTACATCACGCTGCACGTCGCCGCTCACCCCCGAAACCAAAGGCATGCTTCGCAACGCCGCCTTCGCGCAAATGAAGAACGGCGTGCGCATCGTCAACTGCGCGCGCGGCGAACTGGTCGACGAGCAGGCGCTGCGCCAGGCCATCGAATCGGGCAAGGTGGCCGGCGCCGCGCTGGACGTGTTTTCCAGGGAGCCGCCGACGGCCGACTATCCGCTCTTCGCGCTCGAAAACGTGCTGGCCACGCCGCACATCGGCGGTTCCACCGAAGAAGCGCAGGAGATCGTCGGCGTGCGGATCGCCGAGCAGGTGGTGGAGTATCTGAAGAACGGCGTCGCCATCAACGCGGTCAATATGCCGGCGGTCTCGCCGGAGCAGTACCGGGCGCTGGGACCCTATCTCGACGCTGGCGGAGCGGCTGGGTAATTTCGCATCGTACATCTGCTTCGGGCCATCCCAAGCGCGTCCGGCTGACTTACTTCGGCAAGATCGCCGAGCAAGAACACCAGCTGCTGCGCAATGCGGCGCTGGCCGGCGTACTGAGCCGCTCCACCGAATACAAGGCCAACCTGGTGAATGCCATGCAGATCGCCGGACAGCGCGGCTGGAACATCGCCGAAGCGCATGAAAAGCGCGTCGTCCATAGCGATTCGATCCGCCTGGAACTGGAAACCGATACCGGAATGACGAGCGTGGAAGGCGCGGTGGTGATGGAAAAACCGCGGCTCACGCAGGTGGACGGCATCTTCTGCGAAGCCACGCTGACCGGCTTCCTGATCTTTACCAAGAATCAGGATGTCCCCGGCGTCATCGGCCACGTGGGGACCGTGCTCGGCCGGAACCGGATCAACATCGCCAACTTCTCGCTCGGACGGCGCGAGGGTCCCGCCGGCCCGGGCGAGCCCCTGGAAGCCGTGGCGGTGGTCTCTACCGATGGACTGGTTCCCGAGTCTGTACTGGCGCAACTGCGCGAAAATCCCGCCGTAAAGTTCGCCCGCTCGGTGGCCTTCAAGCCATAGCGGGGAAGCGAATCCGGTACAGTAGAAAATCGTGGAACGTCTTCGCGCGGAGGAGATCGCAGGCGAGGAGTGGGCGGCGTGGTACGCCCTCAGCCCCGCCGAGCGGTTCGGTGAGTCGATGAAGCTATGGGAGACCTACCTCGCGCTCGGAGGATCGCTTGAACCGGAGCCCGATACTCAAAGCCCTTTCTTCGATCCGGAAGAGTGGCGCGCGAACGCTGCTCATGGGCGGCCAGGCGTGCGTGTTCTACGGCGCGGCGGAGTTTAGCCGGGATCTGGACCTGCTGGTTCTTGCGGACGCTGAGAACCTGGCCCGGCTGCGGTCCGCTCTGGACGCCCTCGATGCGCAGACGTGATTGCCGTCCCGGATTTCGAAGCCCGGCACCTGGCCGCGGGACACGCCGTCCATTTCCGCTGCCGCGCGGAGGATGTCGCCGGGCTGCGGATCGACGTGATGTCTTCACTCCGCGGCGTGGGCGGTTTTGAAGAGCTGTGGGCACGGCGAACTACCATTGAAGTGGCGGGCGAGCCACTCGATCTGCTGGCCGTTGAAGACCTGGTACGCGCCAAGAAGACGCAGCGCGACAAGGACTGGCCGATGATCCGGCGCCTGGTAGAGCAGAGCTATTTCGAGCGCCCCGGCGCCCCGGCGGACGATCTGGTCCGGTTCTGGCTTGGTGAGCTGCGGACACCCGAGTTGCTGGTGGAAGTCTGTTCCGCATATCCCGAAGCGGCGCGCGCGGCGGCGGCATCGCGTCAGGCACTCCAACACGCGCTCGCGCGCAACGTGGATGGCCTGGCTGAGGCGCTGGAAGAGGAAGAGCGCGACGAACGCCGCAAGGATCGCGAGTATTGGACGCCACTGAAACGCGAGTTGGAGGAACTGCGACTGGGCCGCAAGAAAAGGGAAGACACGGGAATCTGAGCAACCGGCAAGAACCCGGCCCTCTCTGTATGCTAAATTTTTAGCATGCGGAGAATCATCCTGGCCCTGGCGCTGCTTTCTTCGGCCTGCGTCCACAAGCCGGTCTTCGACACCTACCGCCTGCGCGGAACGCTACTGGTTCCACCCGGCGTGCCCGGCCCGGAAGTCGTCCGGCGCACCCTGGTGAGCGGCATCGCGCCAGGCAAAGGCTCCTGCGCCGAGGAAGCGCCCATGCTTCAGCTTCGCAAGAAACGACTGGTAGTCACCGTGGACCGCGAGTCGCTGATTCAGCAGAAGCAGCCGGGGTGGCTCAGCCGTTGGACCATGCAGGCCGAAGCCCACGGCTGTATCGCCCAGGGGGAAGGCATCCGGCTGGCGAACCTGATCGTGGACTCCGTGCCCCTGGAATCGCAGACCGCATTCCGCCTGCTTCATGCTAACGACGTGCAGAGCGGCTACGTGGAACTCGGCGCCGGGAATCGCCTCGAGGTGCGCAGCCCCATCGGCGCCGGCCCTCTCGATACCGCCGCTGTCACAGGCAGCGGCGCGCGACTCACCGTGGACGTGAAGGCGCCCGCCCTCACCGGATTCGAGATCGCCTGGTACGCGCTCCGGCCCAATCCCGAGCGCGCCGGCTTTCATTTCGAGCCGCTCTACGCCGAGCGCACCACCCGCAACGGTACCGAACACCTGGCCGCCCCGGCGGTAAATTACTTTCAATTTCCACCGCAGGCCGCCTTCTACCGCCTCTTCTATAAGACCAGCGATAACGGCGTCACCGCCATCGTCGTCTCCGGCGCAACGCGCGAAGACCTGGACCGCCGCACCACGGCCGTAGCCGCCGATGCGACGGCGTGCGAACACGCGGGCGGTCTCTGCATCGTCCTGCCGCAGCGCGTCGGTGTGAACCCGTTCCTGGTCGTCACCGTGAACGAAAAGGAGATCACGGTGCCTTTAAGCGGCACCGTCCGCAGCGCGATTCAAGCGGCCGGCGGGCGTCCCGAGACAGTGCTCGCCACTCTCGCCGTATCCCGGCCCTATTCCGGACAGGTTCGTCCGGTGGAATTCGACCGGGCCAGTATGAACATTCTGAATCTCAAGCTGAGCGGCGGGGAGCATCTGGCCTGGTAAGTGGGGCCGGTCTTTCTGCCGCATGTTAGCCTGTAGAACTATGCGAAAATTCCTGGCGGCGGCCCTGGCGTGCGGTGTGCTGCCTGTATACGGTTGGGGGCCTGAGGGACACAACCTGGTGGCGCGCATCGCCACCGCCGAACTCACTCCGGCCGCGCAGGCGAAGGTGCGCGAAATTCTGGGGCCGGACCAGACCCTGGTTTCGATTTCCAGTTGGGCCGACCAGGTGCGCCGCCAGCGCCCCAATACCGGCCCCTGGCACTACATCGATATTCCCATCGATAAGCCGCACATGGACATGGCGCGCGATTGCGCCAAAGACGATTGCGTGGTGGCGCAGATCGCGATCCAGCGCGCCCTCATGGTAAACCCCGCGGCAACCGCCGAACAGCGGAAAGAGGCGCTGATGTTCGTGGTCCATTTCGTGGGCGACATGCACCAGCCGCTGCACTGCTCCGACAACAAGGACAAGGGCGGGAACGATGTCCACGTGGTGCTCTTCGACCGGCCCGGCAATCTGCACGGCACCTGGGACAGCGGCCTGCTGAGCCGCATGGGGAAAGAGGACGACCTGTTTCCGGCCATGCTGAAAGAAGCGCAGAAGCGCCGCAGGAAGTGGTCCAAGGGAACCGTGGCGGATTGGGCCGAGGAATCGCACAAAGTGGCCCAGAAGGTGGTGTACGGCAAACTGCCGCCCGAGCCGAAGGGCACGCCTGAGCCGCTGGGCGCGGCGTATGAAGCCGCCGCCGACCCGGTGATTCGCGTGCAGATCGAAAAAGCCGGCGACCGCCTGGCGCGCGTGCTCAACGACACCCTGCAGTAGCCGTAAGTCTCCCGGCACAGCGGGTCATACCGGGCTACGGAATTCCCGGCTCTTCCACCTTCAGCTTGTCGAGTGTGCCGGTCACGCGCACCTCGCGCGTGCCGTTGGTCAGCAGGATGATCATCTTGCCATCCGACTGCGTGGCCCCGCTGCCGGTGTAAGTCTCATCGGCATTGCGCAGGCTGAGGCTGGTCAGGTGCAGGCGCGGCGCGGCCGGCGACCACGTCAGGTTGTAGTTACCCGAGACTGCCCGCCACGGACCTGGCGCGCCAAAATCCAGCGCGGATCCCACGAAGATGCCCTGCGACGAGAGATTCGCCAGCAACTGATCCCCGGTGCCGGAACTATCCAGCGTGCCTTCCGCGTCCAGCTTTCCGGACTCCCACACCAGGCCCTTCAACTTCAGCACCGCGTGATAAGCGGGCCGCACACTGCGCAGGTTGGCCGTGACCCTCCCGGTTACCGCGGCGCCCTCCATCCGGGCCTGAAAGCCATCCATTTCCACGCGGGCGGCGTCCCACAGCAGCCGCGTGCGCACATTTTCCAGATGGATGCCGCCAATCAGCAGGTCGTCGATCTGCAGTGTGCCATCGACGCGCCGGTCCTTCAGCCAGTCCGGCAGAGCGGTACGGCCCAGCGCGCGCGCGATCAATCCGGAATTGCGCCGCAGGGTGGGAAGCAGTTCCTCTTCCAGATCTGCCGCGGCCACGATTCCGGCATGCAGGCGAAGACGGTTCGGGCGTGCCAACCCAGGCTCGTAACTGTATTGGCCGGTGAATGTCAACTTCCCCGCGCGCGCCTTCACGCGATCCAGTTCCACGCGCGCGCCATTGATTTGCGCATGCGCTGACGCCAGTTCCAGCGGATCCGCCAGGCCGGGCACGGAAAGCTGCGCATCGTGCACATCCAATGCGCCGCTCCACGCCGCCTTGGCCGCGTCCCGGTGGTAATGCAATTCGCCTTGCCATACGCCGGACTGCACCTGCTCCAACCACGGCACCGCCGCCAGGGCCACCTGCGCCCGCAACGAAGCCACTTTCATCGACCCGGTGGAAATCGTCAGGTCCAGCGCGTCGGTATCCATGACGTAATTGGCTTCGATCCCCGCCTCGTCCTGGTCTCCCGTTCGCACCACGGCGGGCGATAGATAGACGTTTCCGTGGCCCACCACAATATGCGCCTGCTCGAAGCGCACCGGCGGCGAATCCGGAATGGTCAACGCGGCATCGTGCAACGCCAACTCGCCCTGAAAGCTTCCCTGCCCCGAATATCCGATGGCTCCATCGATGGTCCCGCCCAATTGCAGTTTCGGCGGAATCTGCGCGCCCATGTGCTGCGCCAGTTCCATGACGGGTCCCAAGGGAAAACGGTTCCAGTTGACGGCCACGGCCCAGTGCGGCTGGGAAAGATAATCGCTGACGCGGAAATGCACCGTGAGAGGCAGAGCCATGTTGCGCGGCGAAGTGGTCTGCAGCTCCAGTTGCTGTCCGATCAGATTCAGCCGGCCCAGAATGTCCAGCGGCCAGTCCTGCTCCCTGTTGGGCGGCAGCAGATCCCAGCGGTGCACGTCTTCAATGTGAAGGCGGCCGGCAATTCCGATATTGTTGAGCGGTCCGCCCAAATGCAGGCGCGACGTCAGGGTGCCGTGGACGCTGCCGGTCTGGCCGCGCATCAGCGCCGTCAGTTCGCCCAGGCCGGTGCGTTCCAGTTGCAGGTCGAGGTCCACGCGCGCCGGATCCATAAACCACCGGCCCTTCAACCGGAACGAACCCAAACCCTGTGCCGTGCGGTCCGTACGGGAAGGTTGCGCGGAACAATCCACGCTCCAGGCACGCCCGATCGAACCGGGCGGCGAAATGTCCAGATCCGTCTGCTGCAGGTAAAATACGCTCTTCCGGTCGCCGAATTTGAAGTTGATCCGCCCGTTGCGAACGTGGATCGCGGGAATCTGCGTCATGACCGAGGGGTTCACCAGCGAGGAAAAATTCCAGCGGCCCCACTCCGAGGCAGGCCCGCTCTTGGTGAGGTTGATGCTCGCCGTATCCAGGGTGATGGAGGCAATCACAAAACGCCCGCCCAGCAGCGACCAGAAACTGGGCCGGACCGTCAGGCTGCCGCCCACGCCATCGTTAATATATACGAGGGGCTCGATGCCGATCGCGGGGTCTTCGTGAATGGTCACGCTGTCCACGGAAAAACCCGGGCCGGAAAACAAGCTGAAATGCACTTCGCCGAGTTCGACCTTACGCCCCAGGGCCCGCTCCAGCGATGCCTGCAGGCGTCTGCCGTACTGATCCGCGGTGACGTAAGGGGCCGCCAGCCCGGCTACCAGCAGCACCGCCAGCAGCAGGCCCGCCGCCTTGCACGCGCGCTTCATACCGCCTCCACCAGCGAGCGGTACGCTTCCGGGTCGTCGACGTCGGTGACGATCCCGGGGTCGTCCAGATCCAGGAAGGCGGTCTCATGGGCATGCGCACGAACCACGTCGCGGGCCGCGCCTGCCGTCGGCAGCGCCAGGAATTCGGCGATCAGGCCGCGCGAAAAGCGGATCGGGTGGCCGCGTTTCCCCTGGTATCGCGGCACGCAGATGGGCGCGGCCGAAGCCGCCAGAACGGCGTCGATCGTCGCCGCGGCCACCGCGGGATGATCGGCCAGCGTGAACAGAACGCCCTCGCAGCCGGGCGGCACGGCGCGCAGCCCGCACTGCATCGAGCTGGTCTGGCCCAAAGGGTAATCGCCATTCACCACGAAGGTGGCGGGCCGCGAAATACCTTCGCGAATCCTCTCCGCCGACGCGCCCAACACCACAATCACCGGCGAACAGCGCTCCGCAAACAGGCCGATCAGGCGGTCCAGGAAGGTCTCTCCGCGATATGCCAGCAAGGGCTTGGGCGTACCCATGCGGCGCGACTCGCCGGCCGCAAGGATCAACGCCGCGGGGTTCACTTGTTCAGCGCGGCCCACGTCTCGGTGCCGATTACCGACATCGAAAGCGAACGCCAGGAAGATGCCGCATTCCGGCGCACCGCAATCATCTCCGCGACCACCGAAACCGCGATCTCTTCCGGCGAAATCGCGCCGATGTCCAGCCCCATGGGCGCGTGCATCCGCTCGAACGCCGAGCGGGGAACGCCTTCCTTTTCGAGTTCGCGAAACACGTTCAGCACTTTGCGTTTGCTGCCGATCATGGCGATGTACCGCGCCGGCGTGCCGATGGCCAGTTGCAGCACCCGCATGTCGTCGCGATGGCCGCGCGTCACGATAATCAGATAACTGGTTTCGTTGATGGTCAGCCGGGGAAAGACTTCCTCGTACTCGTCGGCATGAATATCGGCGGCCTCCGGAAAGCGCTCGCGATTGGCGAAGCTCTCGCGATTGTCCACCACCACGGTGGCGAAGCCAGCCATCGTCGCCACCTTGGAAAGGCTCTTGGAAATATGCCCCGCGCCGAAAATAAACGCATGCGGAATGGGTAGCACCGGCTCGACGAACACATCCAGTTGCCCGCCGCAGATCAGGCCGTTATCGTAGGCGGCGTCCTGTCCCAGGTTGAAACTGAGATGCTTGGGCTTTTCCGTTTCGAGTACCTCCCGGGCGGCGTTCCACACCTCGGCTTCCACACATCCGCCGCCGATCGTGCCCGCCATGGACCCGTCTTCGCGCACCAGGAGTTTCGCGCTTTCGTAGCTGGGAATGGAACCGCGCACCTCCACAATCGTGGCGAGCGCGCATTTCTGCCCGAGGTTGCGGAGGCGCACCAACTCCTCAAATACGTCCATTCCGTACTGATTATAACGTGATTGGCGGTCGCAGGCCGTTCTGGCTTATATTCCAATCCTTGCGCAGGTCGTTCAATGGCGGCGCACCTCAGGCGTGCGGATGCACGAGGTGACCGCGGACACGCGCCTCGTCTTCTACACCAGGGCGTTCTTGCAGAACTCCACGCACTTTGCCAGCTCCGTCATCAGGTCCGAGCCCTGCGGAACCTGGTACTCCATCTCGATCACCCTTCACCCCACGGTGTATTCGGCCCATTATGCATCTTGCGGTCCTTGAGGTGAATGTGCGTGATGCGGCTGTGGTACTTCTGCAGGAACGGAATGGGCGAAAGACTGTTCCCGGCGATGAAGTGGCCGATATCCAGGTTTATGCCGTTGTATTTGGAGAACCCAGGCGCTTAGCGTCTGTAAGAAAATAAGTGTAGCAATTAAATCATTTTCGGCCTAGAATGTTTTTGTGGCCAGCGAGGCTGAGATCAAGAAGCGTTTCTCCCAGTTAGAGGCGTGGCTGGATGAACACGCGCGACGTTTGTGGGCGGCAGCGGAAAGCGCGGCCCACGGGCGGGGTGGCATCTCGCTTGTGTCCCGCGCCAGCGGTGTTTCCAGGCGCGCCATCGCAGTGGGATTGGCGGAATTGCGGAAAAAGCCGGACCGCTCACAGCGAAAGCATCTGCCGATTCGACAAAAGGGCGGCGGTCGGAAGAAGGCATCGTTCAAGGATCCAGACCTGCTGCTCGACCTAGAGAAACTGCTGGAACCGGTAACCCGTGGAGATCCGCAGTCCCCACTACGGTGGACATGCAAAAGCGTGCGGAATCTCGCCGACGAGTTGCGAGCCCAAGGACACAAGGTAAGCCACGTGCTGGTTGCCGAACTGTTGCACGAACAGAAGTACAGTTTGCAGGCGAACCGCAAGACGAAGGAGGGCTCCTCGCACCCGGACCGGAATGCGCAGTTTGAATACATCAGTGCCAAGGCGACGGAATTCCTGAACAGTGGCCAGCCAGCCATTTCAGTAGACACGAAGAAGAAGGAACAGGTAGGGGACTACAAAAATGGAGGCCGCGAGTGGCGGCCGAAGGGTCAGCCCGAACCGGTGCAGGTGCATGATTTCGCCAAGCAGAAGGATGCTCCCTACGGAGTTTACGATCTGGGGCAGAATGCTGGTTGGGTCAGTGTCGGTACCGATCATGACACGTCCGCGTTCGCCGTGGAGAGTATCCGGCGTTGGTGGAACATGATGGGTCGAGAGACTTACCCCGGTGCCAGTCAGCTATTGATAACGGCGGACAGTGGAGGCAGCAACGGATCGCGCGTGCGGCTGTGGAAGTTGGAGTTGCAGAAACTGGCCGATGAAACCGGGCTGCAAATCTCGGTCTGCCACTTCCCGCCGGGCACCAGCAAGTGGAACAAAATTGAGCACCGCCTCTTCTCCTACATTACGAAGAACTGGCGCGGCAAACCGCTGGTCAGCCATGAAGTCATCGTCAACCTGATTGCAGCCACCACCACAAGAACCGGCCTTCGCGTTCAAAGCCAGTTGGATACAGGCAAGTACCCGAAAGGGATCAAGGTGGGTAAGTCGGAGTTTGCCGCCATCCAACTCCGCACCGACACTTTCCACGGCGAATGGAACTATACGATCTTGCCCCATTAAAAATGCTATGGTTATTTATTTACAGTTCCTTAGTGTGGCTCAGCGGTCGTCCGCGGAAGCCCCACCCGGCGCGGAGCCCTTCTTCTGCCCACCGCGGTTTCCGCCCTGCCGGACCGGCGGATAGGCCACCAGGTTCGCCGGCGCTCCCATGAACTGCCCGGCGGCCAGCCTGCCCCACAAATTCTCCGCGGCACGCGATGAACCTGCAGGCTAGTAGTACACGGATTCGATGGCCGGCTTGGGGCTTGTAACCGTACGGTACAATTGACCCAATTCATGCCACGAGGCGAACCCATGAGCGACAGCCGCTGGCGGCAGATTGAGGGGATATTCCATCGCGCGCTCGAACTTGGCCCCGAGGCGCGGCTGGCATTTCTGACAGCATCGTGCGGCGAGGATGCATGGCTGCGCCGGGAAGTGGACTCTCTGCTGGCACACGAGGCGGAAGGCAGCAGTGCGTTTATCCAACTGGGAAACCCAGTGCCGGAATCCATCGCCCACTATCGCATCACCGGGAAAATCGGCGAAGGGGGGATGGGCGCCGTTTATCGCGCCACCGACACCAAACTGGGGCGTGAAGTGGCAATCAAGATTCTGCCCGCGGCGTTCGCTCTCGACCCCGGCCGGATGGCGCGTTTCCAGCGGGAAGCGCAGGTGCTGGCGTCGCTGAATCATCCCAACATCGCCGCCATCTACGCCGTCGAAGATCGGGCGCTCATTATGGAACTGGTGGAGGGCCAGGACCTGCGTGGCCGGGTGCCGCTGGATACCGCGCTGAACTACGCCAGGCAGATCGCCGCAGCCCTCGACGCGGCACACGAAAAGGGCATCGTGCATCGCGATCTGAAGCCGGCCAACATTCGGATCACACCCGATGGGGTGGTGAAGGTGCTGGATTTCGGACTGGCCAAGCCCGCCGATGACTCCGCGAGTATCATAGACACGCAAACCGGCGCGATCCTGGGCACTCCGGCGTATATGGCGCCGGAACTGGCGCAGGGCAAGAACGTGGATAAGCGCGCCGACATCTGGGCGTTCGGCGTCGTGCTGTTTGAGATCATTGCGGGACTGCGCATGTTTCCGCAGGGCAGTATCGCGGACGTCTTGGCCTCGGTGGTGCGGGATGACCCGCGCTGGGAGGACCTGCCCTCAAATACGCCAGCCGCCATTCGCAAACTGCTGAAGCGCTGCCTGGAGAAAGACCCCAAGCGCCGCTTGCGGGATATCGGAGAAGCGCGCATCGCGATCGAGGAGATGCAAAGCGGCACGCCCGCCGAATCTACGCCGGGAGCCGGCAAATCGAACCGATCCTGGATGGCCGCTACGGTGGCCTTGGGAGTGCTGTTGGCCGCCAGTTTGATCTGGGCGTCAGGATGGTTTCGTTCGGACCTGACCCCTCTCGGCGCCGCGATCTTCCCGCTCGGGCTACCGGAAGACGTGACGGCTTCGACGCTCCGCTTTGCGCCTCAGATGGTGCCGTCTCCGGATGGAAAAAGCGTCGCGTTCATTGCCGACAGCCAAGGGACACCCTTCCTTTGGGTGCGGCAGTTGGCCTCGGACACCGCCCAGCGCTTCGCGCACAGCGATGGTGCGCAACTTCCGTTCTGGTCTCCCGATAGCAAATCCATCGGCTTCTTTGCCGCCGGTCAACTGAAGCGCGTATCGCCCGGCGGGGAACCACAAATCGTCAGAGGCGGGGTAGGTGGCGGTGGGGGCACGTGGAACGCTGAGGGCACAATTGTTTTCGCCACAAACAGCGGCTTGATGCGCATAGCGTCTTCAGGGGGCACTCCATCTCCCATTCCCAGGCTGTCCCTTGGTGGGGGGGTGCCGGCTTTCCCCCAGTTCCTGCCCGACGGCAAGCGGATCCTCTATTTGGGAGGCGCTGCCGACAAGCGAGGCATTTACGTTCAGGAACTCGGCTCCAGCCAGTGGAAGCTGGTGGTAAGAACACGTTGGCAGGCGGCTTACGCTTCCGGGTACCTTTTGTTCGTCCAGCAGGAGACTCTGTATGCCCAGGCTTTCGATCTTAAGCGACTGCAAGTGGAGGGCGAGCCAATCCGGTTGAGCCACGTGAACGCCAACCCGAATGGATTCCGCGCGGCTTTTGCCGTGTCGCAGAACGGTGTGCTGGGCTACCGAGACGACGTGTCGGCCGGGGCCAGACTTCTCACCTGGTACGATCGCGCGGGCAAATCTGCCGGTACGGTGGGCGAAAGCGCGGAATACTCGTATCCGGCGCTTTCGCCCGATGGGAATTGGCTGGCCGTGGCCGTGCGGGATCAGCCGGAGCAAAAGCGGCACATCTTTCTCTTCGATTTGTTGCGCGGCTCAAGGCTGCAACTGACCACCGATCCGGGAGACGATATCCACCCCATCTGGTCTCCCGACGGGCGGCGCATCGCGTTCAACTCCGACCGAACCGGGCGCAATGAAATCTATATCAAAAACCCTTTCGGAACGGCGCCCGAGGAGCGGATTACGGAGTCGCCTATCGGCGAAACCGCCGAGGACTGGTCGCCGGACGGGCGAGAACTCGCCGTTATCGCGCAGGGCCGGGTTTCCATGCTTTCTCTGGATTCCCGAAAACTCCAGCCGTATTCCCAGGCCGGAGGTCATATACGTTTCTCGCCGGACGGAAAATGGGTGGCGTACCAACGGTCGCAGTCGGGGCGTTTGGATGTGTTTGTTCAGCCGTTCCCGGAGGCCAACGCCAGATGGAAGATTTCGACCTCCGGGGGTTCCGAACCCATATGGCGGGGGGACGGCAGGGAATTATTTTATGCTTCGAACGATAGTCCGCCGAAGATCATGGCTGTGGACATGGCGGTGAAGAACGGCGCGATCGAGGCGGGGATCCCGCACGAGGCGCTCTCCATTCCTATGGAAACACCGCATAACCGCTGGACGGCTAGCCGCGATGGGCAGAGATTTCTTGCGATTATCGTCCAGGACTTGAAGCCGGGTGTAGTCAGTCAATCGATCATTTACAACTGGCCGGCATTGTTGAAGGGGCGGTAGTCGGCGGCGCGGGTCTCCGTTTCGCGGTGTACAAATGGCCCAGGGCACGACCGGGCGACGACCGCGATGGCGGGCTGAAGCCGGGCTGGAAGCCCGTCGCACGAGATCACGGCTGTCGTATCGGGTTCTTCGCCTGAAGCTCTCTCAGCCGGGCATGCAGGGTGCCGGCCAGCGTGCTGTTTCCTTGCTCGGCGGCAAGGTCCGCGGCGCGTTTCTCCAAGTCCATCGCTTTATCGAAATGGCCGCCTTCCCCGTAGGCTGCGGCCAGGGTGGCCAGCAGCGCCGGATCGTGCCCCGAGGTAAGTTCCACGGCGTGCGCGGCGAGCCTCACAGCCTCCGTTCCATTGCGGAGTGCCGCGTCGGGGCAGGTAGCCAGTTCCCAGGCGGTTTCGTTCAGCACCTGGAGATTGTCCGGATCCTCCACCAATGCCTGCCGCCATTGCGCTAACGCCTGCGGTCTCTGACCGTTCCTCCAAAGCGTCACGCCCAGGAAGTAGCGCGCCTTGCCGATCTGGCTGCGCAGTGCCGTCGAACCGGGACTCCGCTCCAGCGCTTTTTCGTACTGCGGGAGGGCTTCGTTGTACGCGCGCCCCAGATTCGCGCGGGCATCCCGGCCGGCGGGATCGAGCGCCACAGCCCTCTCAAAATGGGGAATCGCCTCCTCCAGCCTGCTCCGCTCGGCCAGAGCCATCCCCAGATTATTGTGAAGGCCGGCCGTTTCCGGACCGGCGGAAAGCGCCTGCTCCAGGTGCGGAATGGCCTCTTCGAACTTAGCCCTGCGAAAGCAGCGCGCCTCCCAGGTTAGCTTCCGCCCCGGCGTCCCCGCGGTTCAAATCGAGCGCCTTTCGAAAATGCACGATAGCTTCGTCGACCTTACCCTGCCGCGCCAGCGTGGTACCGAGGTTATTGTGCGCACCGGCAAACGAGGCGTCCATCTCGATTGCCTTCCGGTAGTGCGTGACGGCTTCATCCAGATGGCCTGCCGCGGTGAGCGCGATTGCCAGGTTGTTATGCGCCTGGGCCTGAACTTGGATCGTCCTCCAGCGCCTGCCGGTAATGGCCGATCGCTTCATCCAGGCGGCCTGTGCCGACCAGCGCGTTGCCCAAGTTGTCGTGCGCCTCGGCGTAATGCGGCCTGAGCGCGAGCGCCTGCTGGTACTGCGCAATCGCTTCCTTCGTTCGGCCCACGCCCGCCAGGCTCACGCCGAAATCGTTGTAGGCGCGCGCGTCGTCCTTAGTCAATGCCAGAGCCTTGGTCCATTCCGTGATGGCGGAAGCATAGTCGCCATTTTTCGTCAGGGCCGCGGCGATGTCGAACTGCCGGTAGAAGTCGGCCGGCGGGAACCTCGATGCGCTCGATGCCGCTTGGGGGCGGTGTTGACGAACTCCGGGATGTTCACGGCGCGATTGCTGGCCGTCGAGTTCTCGATCAGGATGGCAGGGGTATCGCGCCCGTCCGCGTCGATATGGGTGAGGAACATCTGGGTGTACGGCGAGCGGCTCTTGGAGGAGAACACCAGCCACCGGCCGTTGGGAGAGAAACTGTGCCAGGAGTTCATCAGAGGCGTATTGCAACTCATGCGGCGCGCCTGCCCGCCCGCCGCCGGGACGATGTAGAGCTGGCTGTCGGGACGCATCAACTAGCCCGTTGCGAGCCTGTACGAAAACAATCCAGCGTCCGTCGGGCGAGATCTTCGGAAAGCTGTTGCTCATGCCGTTGCGGGAGGCCCCGGCGATGGCCTCGGGCTTGCCGCCTTTGCCGTCGTTGAAGGGGATGCGGTAGAGGTCGTACTGAATCGGGACTTCGGCGGGGTCGTTGGCGTAGGCGGCCAGTTTGCCGCCGGCCGGGTACGGATCTTTCGCCTCCGCGCGCGCGAATACCAGGTACTTGCCGTCGGGACTCCAGACGGCGTTGGTCTGCACGTAGCGCGGGTCGTCGGCGCCGGGCAGCGGTTGCAGTTTGCGCGCGTCGCGGTCATACCAGACCAGGATGCCGCGCGTCGGATAGAAGACCTGGAGGAACCGGTAGTCCGCGAAATTCGCAACGTAGTAGAAATGCGTGCCCGGGGTGCCGGGCGGCTTGATGGTGGTGACCACGCGGCGGCCGTCGGGCGATACCTGGGACATGAAGCCTTCGCGAAGCTGGCTGCCTAAGGCTCCGCGGAAAGACGGTCCACGAAATCACGTCCTCGATTGCCGATGGTCATCTTCTTCTGCACGGGCACCATGGTATAGAGGCTCTTATCGTTTGCCGGGCCGTCGAGGTCCATCCCCATGCGTCTTGCCATCGGCGGAGAAGGAGTGGCAGTTGGCGCAGGTATGCATGTCTTCCAGCAGCACACGGCTGCGCGTTTCCGAAACGTCGCGCAGGCGCCAGGCGATCAGCGGGACGGCTCGCGAATCCAGCGGTTTGATGACGCCGTCTTCCTGTTTCGACGGCATGAGCGGAACGTCGCGGTAGAAGATCGGCGCTCCCACCGGGTCTTTCGAGGTACGTAGCAGCATGTGCCCGCGCGATACCGGCTGGCGCGCATTTCCAGCGGCGAACCCAGCTGATGATGACGTTGGCGGCGCCGGCAACGGACTGCTTCTTGATGGTCGCCCAGGTGGCGGCGTCCGGCAACCAGGTGTGGGCGGCGGCCTGTTGCGGCGTGAGGGCGGGCGGCTGGTTGGTGGCAGAAACGCAGCGCGGGTCGATCTCGCCAATGCGCATCCGCTCGCCCTTCGCGCCACGTGGATGGCGCGGAACCATCGGCAAACGATACGTCGATCTGCCAGGAGACGGCGCCAGGGGCGGAGTCGCGCCAGAGGAAGGTAGGGGCAGCTATGTCAGGCGGGACGATGGACCCATCGGCTGGATAATCGATAACAATGGGGACGGTATCGTTCTGCGCGAGGGCAGAGGCCACACCCAAACCGGCAAGAACTACTGCCCGGAGCAGCGGCCACTTCACCATCGGCTCGGTATCAGAATATCATCACTCTCTTCAAACGGCACACACAAAACGGGTGCCACCCTTGGTGCCACCTATTTTTTCTTTATCGCTAAACACGCCGTGATCGCCTGATTTTAGCCTTGACATCGATACCCTCGGGTGTTAATGTCCCAAAATATGAAGCTTCAGGTTCTTTTGCGGGTAGTTCTTGTTCTGGCTCTCTGTTGCGCCAGCGTCTACGGGCAAACAGTAGCCAGCTCCCTGATCGGATCGGTAGTCGATCCGGCGAATGCGGTGATTGTGGGCGCTCCAGTCACCCTGACCAGTGCCGAAACCGGCGAAATCCGTTCGGCAACCACGGACAGCAACGGCACGTACCGGTTCCAGAACCTGCGGCCGGGCACTTACAATGTGTCCATCAAAGCGCCCGGGTTCAAGACCGCCACGCAGGTCGGTATCGTAGTGGCGGCCGAGGAAACCCACAACGCGGGGAAGATGGTGGTCCAGATTGGCAGTGTAACGGAGACGACTACCGTTACGGCGGAAGCCGCCGCGGTGCAGCTCGCCAGTTCCGAGAACGCCGCGACCGTGGACGCGCACAACCTGGAAGATCTAACCTTGAAGGGCCGCGATCTGTTCGGCTTTGTAAAGCTGGTTCCGGGCGTCATCGATACCAGCACCAGCCGCGACGTGACCAGCCACTCCGCGTTCAGCGGCATCATTATCAACGGCAACACGGCGCTATCGAACACGATGAACTTCACGGTTGACGGCATCACCGACATGGATACCGGGTCCAACGGGTCGCAACCACTATGAGCCGAACATGGACTCGATTCAGGAACTGAAGAGTTCTGACGACCGAATTATCAGGCCGAATTCGGACGCAATTCGGGCGGCACCATCACGGTGGTCACCAAGAATGGAACCAAGGACTTCCATGGCTCGGCTCAGTGGACTCACCGGCACGAGGAATTCAACGCCGATACGCTGGGCCAACAACCACACCATCAAGAACGGCGTTGCGACTCCCCGGGTGCCGTACCGGTACAACGTGGAGACCTACGCCATCGGCGGTCCGGTCTATATCCCCAAGCACTGGAACACGGACAAGAAGAGGCTCTTCTTCTTCTGGTCCCAGGAGTATACCGCCCAGTTCGTAACCGGCGGCTCGGAGAATATGTACACGCCCACGGCGCTGGAACGGATGGGCGACTTTTCGCAAGAGCTTTAACAACAACGGCACCCTGATCTCAGGTCCTCGATCCCAACAACAACAACACGCCGTTCCCCGGCAACATCATCCCCGCGTCGCGGATCAATCCGGTGGGCCAGCAGTTGCTCAACTTCTTCCCGCTGCCGAACTACACCGCCGACATTGCCGGCGCAGTTGAACATCGTGAACTACTTCGAGCAGGCCAGCGCCAAGCATCCGCGGCGCAACGACGTACTTCGTTTCGATACTTATATCACGTCGAAACTCAGCGGCTATTTCCGCTGGATCAACGACTACGACGATACGATCCAACTCTATCAGGGCGTGCAGTTCACGTCGGATGTGGGCGGCGTTCTGGGCCAGCAGGGCATTTCGCCCATCGATCATCCCAACGGCGGGCACGGCTATGCCGGTACCGTGACTTACACCATCTCGCCCACGCTGATTAACGAAGTCACCGTCGCCGAAAGCTGGGACACCTATTCGTTTTACACGCTGGACAACATGAAGAGCGAATACGCGCTCGCTGGAGCCGGGTCTGCCTTCACTGTTTCCAGTGCCCACGGACGACAGGATAATACTCCCGGTCTGTTACCCATCAACGGTTACCTGAACATCCTGCCGACATTCAGCTTCGGCAGCGCGCCCGCGAACGCGATGTCCTATTCGCGCAACGGTTCGACTGCGGGGACGTACCAGAACGCCAACCCCATCTGGACTTACCAGGATAACCTCAGCAAGAGCCTGGGGCCATCACGCGTTAAAGATGGGAATCTATCTGGAACACAACGTTAAGTATCAGCCCAAGGGGAACAACTACATGGGGGCATTCAGTTTTGCCTCCTCTACTTCCACTCCGCAGCTCAACACCAACGACGGTTTCGCCAACGCTCTGCTGGGCAACGTCAACAGCTACAGCCAGTGGACCGCCACGACCACGTTTAACGTGCAAGTACTGGAACGCGGAGTGGTATGTGCAGGACAACTGGAGGGTGACCCCCAGGCTGACGCTCGATTACGGGCTGCGCTTCTATCACCAGACGCCTCAGGTGGATCACAACGATACGTTCGTCAACTTCATTCCGTCAGCGCTATTCCCCGTCGGCCATGTCGCGGATTTACGTCCCGGCCTGTTCCAACGGCGCCGCGACTTGCACCAGTTCCGCCAACGGCCTCGTGGCCAAGGACCCACTACGGGCGCCACCACGTCCAGCGGATTCATAGGCGATTTCGTTCCTAACTCGGGCGATCCCACAGCGGGACATGGTGGTGCTTAGGAAGAACGGCGCGCCCAACGCCCTATACATCCCAGTCGCCGATTGCCCTGGGACCGCGCATCGGCTTTGCCTACGACCTGTTTGGCGATGGCAAAACGGCCATCCGCGGCGGGTTTGGAATGTTTTACAACCGGCTGGATGGCAATCAGGTGTACACCAGTTCCGGACAGTCGCCGCTCGCCTACCAGGTGTCGGTCAGCAATGTGAGCCTCTCCCAAATCGCGGCGCAAAATACGGGCGCCCCACCCAGTCTGTCGAGTCTGAGCACCGCTCCCAACAGTCCTTACATCTGGCTGCCCTCCAAGGTGCCATGGGACACCACCATGAACGCCAGCCTCGACCTGCAGCGAAGCTTCGGCCCCAACACCGTGGCCAGTATCGGGACCAGGTGGGACCACAGTTACGACCAGCACCTGATTTACAACCCCAATTGGATTCCCATCGGAACGGGTTGGCCGTTCACACCATCGAACATAAACCCAACCACGGCGGGGAATACGAGCGCCGACATTGGCTCCATATTCGAGCGCACCGTTTTATCCGGGGTACGGCGGAATGAACAGTTCCGGTTTCATGGGGGAGAGCATTTACACCGCTCTCACCGCCACTATCAACCGGCGCTTGAAGAACGGTCTGACGGTGGGCGCGGCGTATACCTTCTCCAAAGCCATGGGCGTTACCACGTATACACCCGGCGGTGCCTGACAACAAGGAATGGAATTACGGCCGGGTGAGCGGGGACCGGCCGCAAAATCTCCAGATCAACTACAGCTACGACATTCCGGGGCTTGGTCAGAAGTTGGGCTTCAAAGCGCTCGGCGCCGTGACGGATCACTGGCAACTCTCCGGAATCATTTCTTTTCAGAGCGGCGCGCCGTTTAACCCGAGTTGCGGCCTCACGTCGGGAGCGGCATCGGTCACCGGCGGTTATACCGGCACGCCGGACGTCAGCGCCCGCTGCGAAGTGGTCGGCAATCCGCTGGCCAACATTCCGACCAGCGGCAACGGGAAGGTGTTCTTCAATCCGGCGGCCTTCGCTCTACCCGGCATCGCCACGGGGCCGAACAACTCGATGGTCGGCCCGCCTGTCCTGGGAGACTTGGGCGGCGGCGCCGGCGTCCTCAGGCTGCCGTTCATTACGAACTTCGACGCGACTCTCACTAAGATCGTCCCTCTCGGCAGTGAAGCGCGTGTGCTGAAGTTTCAGCTTCAGGCGTACAACGTGTTCAACCACCCGGAAATCAACGCCATCAATACCGGCATCCAGTTCAATCCGTCTAGCAATGTAGTATCCAACATGGCATCGCTTGGATATGCCAGCGGGACGTTGCCGGCTCGCGTGCTGGCGTTCACCGCCCGGTTCCAGTTTTAGCGATTCCGGCAATTTGCAACAGGGGGGCCCAAGCGGGCCTCCCGGAGGTCTTGATCCATGTCGACCCAAGGTGTTTCGCGGCGTTATTTCTTCTTTGGATCGCTGCTGGCGGGCGCTGTTCCCCGCGGCGGTTTTGGGAGCGTGCCGACGCTCCGCGCGCTGGGGTACAAGCCGTTCTACAACAAGCTGAACGTCGCTGCCATCGGCTGCGGCGGGCAGGGCGGCGTGGACCTGAACGATGCCGCCCGCAGCGAAAATATCGTAGCCCTGTGCGATGTGGATGAGAAACGCGCGGCGCAAAACCTGGGCCGCTACGATAAGGCGCCGAAGTATAAAGACTTCCGCGTGATGCTCGACAAAGAGGGCAAAAACATCGACGCCTGCACCATCGGCATCCCCGATTTCATGCACGCTACCGTGGCCCTGGCCTGCATGCAGCACGGCAAACACGTCTATCTGGAAAAGCCGCTGACCCGCACCCCGTGGGAAGCCCGCCTGCTCCAGGACGCGGCTGTGAAATACAAGGTCGCCACCCAGATGGGCAACCAGGGATTCTCGCACGAGTGCAACCGCGTGGCGGCTGAAATGGTGTGGTCCGGCGCTATCGGCGACGTCACCGAGGCGCACTTCTCCACCTCGCCAGGCACCCATCCCACCGGGCTGAAGGAGCTGCCGCCCTCCGGATGCTGTTCCCAACACGCTCGCCTGGGACCTGTGGCTCGGCGGCCGCCGCCGCGCGTCCTTTCAGCGAGGAATATGTGCCGTACAACTGGCGCGGGTTTCTGGATTTCGGCACCGGGCAGATCGGCAACTGGGCAACTCATACGGCCGGGCCGGTGCAAACCGCACTGCAATTGGGTGCGCCCACCAGCCTGGAATGCCTTTCGGTGGACGGCCCCAGCGGTATCACCTATCCCAACCATGCGGTGGTTCGCCTGGATTTTCCGGCTCGTGGAGAGATGCCTGCCGTGAAGGTCTACTATCACGACGGTCCGCGCGCCACCGATGCAGACGTCTACCACGTGCCGGGCATGGAGAACGAAACGATTCTGCCGCCCACCAACAATCTGGGCGATAAGGGCCGGCCCACCGGCGGGCGCGGCGGATTCGGAGGCGGAGCCGGCCGGGGCGGTCCGGGCAGAGCGCCGGGCGCGGGGCAGGGCCGCGGCGGCCGTTCCAACACCAGCGGAGTGCGGCAGGGCGCCGGAGGCCCCGGAGTTCGTGTGTTCGGAGACCCGGCCACCCCTACGCAGCCAGGCATTCTCACCGGCAACGGCAGCGTCTTCATCGGGACCAAGGGCATAATGGCCACATCTTCCCGCGGCGAAGGGGTATGGCTGCTGCCGGCCGCGCGGTGGAAGGATTATGTGCTGCCGCCGCAGTTGCTGACGCGCTCTCCGGGCCACATGCTGGATTGGATTCGCGCCTGCAAGGGAGGCGAGCCCGGCTGCTCGAATTTCAGCATCACCGCGCCTTACGGCGAGTGGCTCGCGCTCACCGCGATCGCTCTGCATGTGCCCGGGAAACTCGAATGGGACGGCAAGCTCCAGCGTTTTACCAACAGCGCGGAAGCCAATAAGTTCGTCAAGCCCCTGTTCCGTAAGGGATGGGAACTCAAGCTATAGCGGAGCGAGGCACGCAGCCTCGCTCACCGCTCTCTGCGCCGTGCTGACGGCCAAGGGCTCTTGCCCCATCCGCATATAAAGCTGCTTCACATTTCCGAAGGCCGCGCAGATCTGGTCGTGCACCGCGGGACATGCCGGATTTACGGAGAGGGTGCCGCTGTTGTTCAGAAGAGCGCAACTCCCCGCATCTTCCTGCCTGTACAACGCCACCAGTTCCGATGCCAGTCTGGTATAACTCTTGTCGACCAGCAGGCCTTCCATCAGGACTATGGCTGCCTGCCGCCGGTCTCCCATCGCGCGCCAGGCGTCCGACATGTCTTCGAAGAACTCCGGCGCCGGGCGGAGAATCGTGCCGTACTCGAACGCTTCCATGGCCTTTTGCGGATCGGACAGGCGAAGGTATGCGTCGCCCAGAGTCAGGTACAACGGGTACCAGCCCGAGACCGACACCCTGATGCCGCGCGCCTGGTTCTGGCGGCGGGCCTCGTCTGCGCCGATCCGGTCGGCCCTCTCGCCGCGCAACAACACGTCAACTGCTTTCCGATACCACTCCTGGCTCTGCGCGCGGGAGCCTTTGGCAGCCAGCAGCTCGCCCTGCATGACGTAAATCAACCCGGCGGTGGCGTAGGCCTGGGGCACGTTCCGATCGTCAGGCAGACCATCCAGAATGGCAAGCGACCGGTTCACCTCGCCGATCGCGCGATCCATCCCTTCCCCCTGCGGTCCGATCACCGCTGTCGCCACGTGCAGGTGCGTTTTGTAACTGCCGGGAGACACTCTGGCAGCGCTGGTCCAGAGGCTCCGGTCATCCTGCCAGTCGATGTTGCGGGCGTAAGTGCGGACGGCAAGCGCGGCGCTCAGGAGCGCCAATCCGGCAGGCGCAAGGCGCGGCCGACGGTAGATGGCCCACACCAGACAACCGGCGAAGCCCAGCGAGGGCAGGTACAGAAATCGCTCCGCCATGATGCTGCCAATAAGAAGGATCAGATTGGAAGTGGGCGCCAGGGCCGCGAAAAAGAAAGCAATGAAGAAGCACACCGCTTTGTGCCGGCGGTAGCAGAAAATTGCCGCAGCCGCCGCGGCGGCACAAACCGCCAGCGCGGCAATATCGCCGGCCCCCCAGGCAATCGGCGAGACCTGGTTATACGAATAATCGCACGAGAGGTTGCGCGGCCACACCAGCAGCCACAGATATTTGCCGATCACTTTGACGGCGGTGAGCCGCGCCGTCCAGAAGCCGGCGCCCACCAGAGGGTTATCCGTGAAGGGGATTGGCGCGGAGACCAGACTGGAAATAACCCGGTCGCGCACAAAGAGGTAGAACGCGACAGGCAACGCCGCGGCCAGGTATCCGGGCAAGCGGGCGCGCGCTCCGCCCTTTCCGAAAGTAAGGTCGTAAATCGCCATCGCGGCCAGCAGCACGATGGCGCTCTCCTTGGAGAACATCCCGATCGTGGCGGCGAGCATCACAGCCGCGAGCCACCCCAGCCTGCGCCAACCGGAAGCCATCTCGCCTTTGGCGTGGCATACCAGGCCGGCCAATACTCCGAAACCGGCCAGCAGATCGGCGCGGCCCACAATGTTAGTGACGGATTCGGTGAGGATGGGATGCACCGCCCACACGGCCGCCAGTGCAAGAGCCATGCGTTCTTTCGTCCTGGTCTCCCGAAACAGCAGCAGGCCCAGCAGGTAGACCAGAGCGATATTGACGGCATGCAGCGCGAAATTGATCCAATGATAACCGGCCGGATCGGTGCCGTTGCCCAGGATGACGTAGTTAAACAGATAAGAGAACGTGGTCAACGGGCGATAGAGTAAAGTGGCTGTGCTTTTGTACCAATACTCCTGGTTGAGGATCAAGTGGAGATTCTCCGGTGTGGCCGCCTGCACGCGGGAATCTCGTAGAATCGCGCGATCGCTGTCGAACACGAAACCGGCCCCAAAGGAATTCGAGTACGCCAGCAGTGCCAGGGCCCAAAGCCCGAACATAGGCAGAACGTGCCGGCGCCACTCCGCGCGAGCCACCGGCTTTGGCCGCACCTTCATCGTGCCGTGACCAGAATCAGCGCTTCTTCACCCGTCATGCTCCGAGAATAACCCAAGCACCGCGTCACCATCGTTTCTATTGGGCGCTTATGTGTCCGCACAAGGCTCTCGCGCCGTCCGGCCGATATTCTACCATCGAGTTCAGCGATGGGCGGGTCAAAGTGATACTCATAGTGTCCTGCGAGCAACGAACCCAGTGGCGGAGTTCGATGTGTCCGCCCCCACTGTGCTTTTTCAGGGGCCGAGCACTCCGATGGGAGGCCTCGATTGGTATGCCGTTTCCGGCGTAGTTCTGCACCGGGACGCCGCGATGCCTCGCTAGGCGCCGGCCATCTGCTGCATCAACCAGGCCCTTGCCAGTTTCCAGTCGCGCTTCACGCTCTGCGGCGAAATCTTGAGAACTTCCGCCGTCTCCTCCACACTGAGACCGCCGAAGAAGCGCATCTCAATCACCTTGGCTTTGCGCGCATCGAACTGCGCCAGGGCATCCAGTGCTTCATCCAGGGCGATCAACTCGCGGCTGTTCTCCGCAAAACCGTCGATGGACTGGTTGACGTCCACTTTCACTATGCCGCCGCCGCGCTTGTCCGCTGCGCGCGCCCTGGCGGCATCCACCAGAATGCGCCGCATCGTCTGTGCGGACACCGCGAAGAAGTGGGCGCGGTCCCGCCAGCCGACATCCGCCGCCCCGAGCAAACGTAAATAGACCTCGTGTACCAGGGCCGTCGGCTGTAGCGAGTTTCCGGGGTTCTCGCCGCGCATGTAGTTCCCGGCCATGCGATGTAGCTCGCCATAGACGACTAGCAGCAGACGGTCCATGGCTGCCCGGTCGCCGCGGCCCCAGGATCGCAGCAACTCCGTAATCTCGCCCGGCGACGCTTGGCTCATCGATGAGATTGTACGCCTCCACAAAATATTTTTGGCCGGTCGTTAGCCGCGCCCGCCCCTCGATCCGCTTACCGGGCGGAGATCGAGATGAGCCCATTACGAGTTTTCGTAGCGGCCGCCTTCCTCGCGCCGGCCTGCCCCCTGACCGCCCAACAACCGGTCCTGACCATTTACCTGAGGAACATCAGTATTCCGGACCTCACTACGCTCACAACCGCCAAGCGCGTGGTGTCGCAGTTGTACGGCCCGGCCGGCGTTGACGTGCGCTGGAAAGTCGGCGCGCCGTCCATCGCCGACGGCCCCAACACTCTGCAAATCGAGTTTCTGGAAAGCGCCCCGCCCCGTTTCGCCACGAATGCCATGGCCTACGCGACGCCGTACCGCAGCACCGGCACATGCATCCACGTCTTCTACAATCGCGTGCTGCATATGTGTACCCGCCAGTTCGCGCCCGTCCTGCTCGGAAACGTCATGGCGCACGAAATCGGCCACGTTCTCGAAGGGGTGGCGAGGCATTCCGATGGAGGCGTCATGAAAGCCTTCTGGGACCAGTGCGACTACGACTCGATGGCCGACGCCGCACTCTCCTTCGCCCCGGAGGATGTGAGTCTGATCCGGAATCATTGGTCTAGCCAGAGCCGGTAGAGTGGGAGAGGGTGTGACGCGGATCGCGCGACCCCGATTCGGAAGGCCGCGCCATTCCAATGCCGATTCAGTTCCCTAATCAGGATCGAGATCGGCTTGAAGCATTGATGACTACTGGTCATCCGCGCGTCAGCAAGCGGTTACCTGGGATTGGTGGTCATGGTAGAACGATGGCCCGTGGTAATCGACCAGTATTCCATCCATTGCCGGCGAATTCCGTCGGCGCGTTCGAGCAGCTCTTTCCTGGGCTTGTTTCCATGCTCGACCACTACGACGATCCCGGTATTGAACTTCTTTTGCGATTGAGCCACGGGGGGCAGACGCGGCCCCTCCGCGGCAATTACGTCCTGGATGGTTACGTTCGTCCGGTCGGCTTTGTAAATCCGGCGCCCGTTCGGGTCTGTGCCGGCAGGTATCAGGTTTCTCAGAATGAAGAAGTCGGGAACTTCCGATGGCGATATAAGACCCATCAGGTATAAGTCGAGATACGAATATCCGGTAGCGGGAACGTAATAGTCGTCGTCAAGCTGGGTGTAAGTGCCGTCCCGGTTATCCTGCCAGACACCACCTCCCATGGCCGAAGCTTCGATGGGCCGCTGAAACGGAAACGCAACCGGCGCCTGCAAGCCCATAGCCCAATGGGTGGGGCCCAGCGGGATGGTCTGGCCGTTCACCTTGGCCGAGACGAAGGCCGACCAGCGGTGGCCCAGCTCGTGTCCAATCTGCGACATGGCGTAGTTATAAGCGGGTATCTTGCCGCCATGGCGCTCGGCGATCTGTTGAATATAAGCTCCGATGTTATGCGGGTTATTGGATGTGGCGCCCGCGGGTGGGTATTCCTGCGCCTGGTTGGATCCCGCATAGACCGGTTGGATGAACTGCCATTGGAAGCGGCCTTCGGAGCAGTAACTCGCGAGACCTCGTTCGGTTTGTCCGATGCCGGTAACATGTCCGCCCAGGGGGCCATTACTCGGGGTGCCGGCCTCCTGGTTATCCACGCGGAAGTCGGAGTAATATGCCAGGAAGTCGAACTTATCGCCGAGTGACTTGATGACCGAGCAGGTGAAGTCCCGGGGATTGGGAAGCGTGAGATAGTGAAAGGACTCATAGATCGCCGGGAATGGGCCGTCCGTCCGTTTCACGGATGCAAGGTTCACTTCGGGAGTGCGCAGACCTTGCAGGGCAACCGTGTGCGGTACGCCTGCACCGGCGGATATGGTGACGCGGCCGGCCTTTATCATGGACGCGGGCAAAACTCCCTGGATCGAGACGGCATTTCCCTCCGTCTTCACCGTGGGAGAGACACCGGGGCCGAAGGCGCGCCCGCGGCGGACGGCCCACACCACACCGTCCGGAGCGTTGAAGGAAACGCGATCCGCGCCGCCCGTCTCGAATGTGACTTTAAGGAACAGCCCATCCACGATCGAGAGTTGCGCGGTGCCCAGGTTGGCAATCTTCTTCTCGGCGCCGCCGTTGACCATCGGGTACACGCCCACGATGGCATCCTTCGCCGCCATTTGGTCGTAAGACATCTCGATGGTGCCGTCCTTGTGCAGCACCGCCTGGAAGCGGTTGACGGTTGGGAACCAGGTGAAGTCCTGGATGCCGGCGTAGGGCTCGGTGAGACTCCAGGTGATGACGACGCGGTCGGCGAGCTCTTTCACGTAGCGCGTGCCGGACATGCGCGGCTTGAAGAAGACGCAGATGGATGGAACGGCGTTAAGCAGCGCGGGCGCGGCTTCCTGCAACTGCGCAAAGCGGTCGATGGAAACGCCGCCGCCGCGTCCTCCGCGACCGGCGGCGGGCGGCGGTCCGAACGCGATCGAACCGGCCACACCGACCGAGAACGCGTCCCAATTCCTGCCGGAAAAGGGAAAGGTGAAATGGTGCAGCGAAACCCCGGGACCGGCCGACTCCGCTCCGAAGTCAGCGTCCCAGTGCAGCGGGAGATTTTCGGCGCGGTAGCCGGACGCTTCCGGCGTGAAGCGCAGAGTCCGCTTGACGAGATCGAACATTTTGGAGTCGCCGAGCGCGTGGTCATCCAGCGTCAGGACGATCAGGTTGCCTTGCGTGGAGACAGCGCCGATAGGCCGCCCCGGCTCCTGCCTGCCTTGCGCCAAGGCGTAGAGCGCCACAAAGAAAAGACTCCCAAGGAGTTTCGTGAATCTCATTAAATTGATTCGGAGTATATGCCAGCGGCACAGGCCTGTCAAGGAACCATATCTTGCCCCGGGAGCGGATCTTAGATATGATTCTGACTTGCGCACCAAGCATGATTTAATCGGTTCACAAGATAACCCATCCTGGTCGCGGCGTCAGATGGTCAAAGGGCTGGGCGCGGCGGGCGCCGCATGGCTGGCGCCGGACGCAGTGGGCGCGGAAACGGGTCTTCAGATCGCCGGCAAGGATGTGGAGATCCAACTGACCGCCGTGAGCGCCCACACCTTCCGGCTCACGGTGCAGCCTGTTCTCGAGGGAAAGCTGACGGACATCGCCGATGACGGCACGTTGTTGCGGACTGCCTTCGGCGCGCCGGCGGCGAAGTTCCGCGGAGCCGCGCGAGCGCAGACCGTCAAGCTGGGCGAGTCTGCGGGTGAGCGTTCACAACCCGATCCGTTGACCTTCTCCATCGAGACGGCCAAGGGCGACACGGTTCAGCACATCCAGATCGACACGGCAGACCGCCGTAGTTTCGTTTACCACCGGCGCCTCTCCGATCCTGGGACTGGGCGAAGGCGGTCCGCAGTTCGACCGCCGGGGCAATACCGAACGCATGATGAGCGGCTCCGGGGGATACAACCTGCGCAATTTCGGCAGCCGCGTTCCCATTCCGTGGCTGATCGGCGACGGGCGGCTGGGCCATGTACATCCACCAGCCGTATCGGGCGCTTCGACTTCACCGGCGACGAGAGCAAGTTCCAGCCCGCGCCCGCGTTCGTTCCCAGGGGCGGACGCGGTGGCCGCCGCCTCCGCCGCCCGCGGATATCTCGACGCTTCGCGTTGCCGATCGATCTGTTCGTGGTGGCCTCGAAGGATCCGGCGGTGATCATGGGCGAGTGGGCGCGCCTCACCGGGCGGCCCGAACTGCCGCCCTTGTGGAGTTTCGGCTACCAGCAATCGCACCGCACGCTGGCCAGGCCGGGAAGCGATTCTTGCAGGAGGCCAAGACCTTCCGCGAGAAGAAGCTGCCCTGCGACGCGATGATCTATCTCGGCACCGGCTTTTGCCCCGCGGGCTGGAACACCAACAACGGCGAGTTCACCTTCAACGAAAAGGTCATGCCCGACCCCAAGGCGATGTTCGACGAGCTTCACCAGGAGCATTTCAAGGTGGTGCTGCACGTGGCGTATCCCACCGGCATTCGGGAGATGAAGGGCACGGTTCGCGACGCTGCGATTCCAGCAGGCGCGCCGAAACGCAGGCGAGCTGCTATTGGGACATGCACCGCGCCGTGCTGGCCACCGGCGTGGACGGCTGGTGGCCCGATGAAGGCGACGCGCTCGAATCTGCCTTCGCGCCTGGTGCGCAATCGCATGTACTGGGACGCGTACCAACTCGACCGCCCCAACGAGCGCCCTTACGCGCTGCATCGCAACGGCGCGGCGGGCATGAGCCGGTACGCGTCGTTCCTGTGGACCGGCGACGTCAGCTCCATGTGGGTGACGCTGAAGAACCAGGTGCCCATCGGCATCAACAGCGGCCTGAGCGGCATTCCCTATTGGGGCACGGATATCGGCGGCTTCGTTCCGACTGCGGAATTCACCGGCGAACTGTACGTCCGCTGGTTTCAGTTCGGCGCGTTCTGCCCGCTGTTCCGCGTCGCATGGGCGCGTGTGGACGCTGCGCCTGCCGTGGGGATGGAACCAGGGCGCGCCCACCGGCGATATCGCCAGGGAAACGCGCTTCACCATTCCCGACGCCGAATACCACAACGCGGCGGTGGAGCCGATCTGCAAGAAGTATCTCGAACTGCGCTATCGCATGATGCCGTATCTTTACAGCGCCGTCCGCGAGTGCACGCAGACCGGCATGCCGGTGATGCGCTCTTTGTGGCTGCATTATCCCGACGACCCGGCGGCGGTGGCGCGCGGCGACGAATACCTGTGGGGCCGCGACATACTGGTGGCGCCGGTGGTCGAGAAAGGCGCGTCCGAACGCAAGCTCTACCTGCCGCGCGGCGCCTGGTACGATTTCTGGACCAACGAAAAGCACGAAGGCGGCACCGAGATCACGCGCACAGGTGGATCTGGAGACGCTGCCGCTCTACGTGCGCGCCGGCGCGATCGTTCCCATGGGTCCGGTGAAGCAATATACCGCCGAGAAAGTGGATGGGCCGCTCGACATTTCCGTTTATCCCGGCGCGGACGGCTCCTTCCTGCTATACGAGGACGACGGCAGTTCCTTCGACTATCGTAAAGGCGAGTGGATGGGCATTCAGATGGCCTGGAACAACGCGCGCAAGACGCTCGGCCTGCGGCTGGCCGCGGGTTCCAAGATGCTGCCGCCGGTGAAACGGGAATTGCGCGTGAAGCTGGGCGACGTGACAAAATCCGCGGTCTTCGACGGGCGCAGCGTGGAGGTGCGGTTTTGACTACCCGGCAATGTAAGCGATTCCAGAGGTATTCCTGGAGGGGAACACGATGAGCGAACAAACGAAAACCAATCGCGTGAGCCGGCGGACTTTCGCCGCCGCCTTGACTGCAAGCGGAGCCGCTCCGCTTCTGGCGCAACAGGCGCCGCCCAATCCGAATACGGCGCAAAGGCGATTCGGACTTCCTCCCGAAGTCCCGCCCTTCGAAGCGCCCATCGAATTCGCCCGCAAGGATGTCGCCGCTAAGGCGATGCCGTTCCCCATGCAGCAAGTCAAACTTCTGCCGGGCATGTATACCGAGGTCGCCGAATGGAATCGCGGCTACATGAGCCGGCTCTCCGCCGACCGCCTGCTGTACAACTTCCGCCAGAATGCCGGACTTCCGGTGGGCGATGTGACCAAGCCTTTCGGCGGCTGGGAAGCCCCAGCCGACGGGAAACGCGGCACCGAACTGCGGGGCCACTTCACCGGCCACTTCCTTTCCGCCAGCGCGCAGCTCTACGCTTCGGCGGGCGACAAAGAGGCCAAGGCCAAGGGCGATGAGGTGGTGGCCGGAACTGGCCAAGTGCCAGCAGAAACTGGGCGGCGGATACCTCAGCGCGTTTCCCACCGAACTGTTCGACCGCCTCGACAACCTCTCCGGCAAGCCGCGACCCACCGATCCCAGCGTGCCCGGACTTCCCTGGGCGCCCTTTTACACCATCCACAAGATCATGGCCGGGCTTTACGACATGTACCGCCTGGCCGGCAACAAGCAGGCGCTTCAGGTGGTGGAGGGCATGGCCGGATGGGCCGACCAGTGGAGCGCCGCCAAGAGCGAAGCGCACATGCAGGAGATCCTGGGCGACGAGTTCGGCGGCATGGCCGAAGTGCTCTACAACCTCTCGGCCGCCACGAACAACGACCAATGGGCCAGAGCCGGCGACCGTTTCCAGAAGAAGCGCTTCATCAATCCGCTGGCCTCGCGCCGCGACGAACTGCGCGGCTTGCACGTGAACACGCACATTCCGCAGGTGATCGCCGCCGCCCGCCGCTACGAGATCTCCGGCGACACGCGCTTCCACGACGTGGCCGATTTTTTCTGGTACGAAGTGACCAGCGCGCGCGCCTATGTGACCGGGGGCACCAGCAACGGCGAAGACTGGCAGGGGCAGCCGCGCGAGCTGGCCTGGCGAATTGAAGACGCAGCGTGGCCACGGCCGAATGCTGCTGCGCCTACAACATGCTGAAGCTGACGCGCCATCTCTACGGCTGGACGGGCGACCCGCGCTACTTCGACTACTACGAGCGCGTGATGCTCAATCACCGGGTGGGCACCATTCAGCCCCGGACCGGGCACACGCAGTATTACCTGTCGCTCACGCCCGGCGCGTGGAAGACGTTCAACACCGAGGACGAATCGTTCTGGTGCTGCACCGGCACCGGGGTGGAGGAGTACAGCAAGCTCAACGACAGCATCTACTGGCACGATGGCGAAGGCGTGTATGTCAACCTGTTTATGCCATCGGAGCTGAACTGGGCGGAGAAGGGATTCAAGCTGCGGCAGGAGACCAGGTTCCCCGAGCAGCAGAGCACCACGCTTGACGGTGACTGCGGCCCGGCCCGGCGCCATGCCGGTCCGGCTGCGCATCCCGGGGTGGCTGGCGGCGAGTCCCACGGTGAAGATCAACGGGCGGGCGCTGGAGGCCTCCGCCACGCCGGGCAGCTATCTGACCCTGACGCGCGCCTGGAAGGCGGGCGACAAGATCGAATGGAGCTGCCCATGCGGCTGACCGTGGAAGCGATGCCGGACGATCGCAAGACGCAGGCGTTTCTATACGGTCCGGTGGTGCTGGCGGGCGACCTGGGTTCGGACGGTCTGACGGCGCGGAATATTACCGGGCCGAACGCCCCGCGCATGCCGCGGCCGGGCTTCACTCCGCCGCCGCGGCCCAACGCGCCGCCGCCGGTGCCGGCCATCGGGATTCCCAGCTTCACGGCCAAGGGCGATCCGGCTTCATGGATCAAGCCGGGCGATGGCCCGCTGAAGTTTCATACCACCGGGCAGGCGAAGGATGTCACTTTGGTGGCCCTGAACAGCATCTTCGACAAGCGTTATTCGGTGTACTGGCAGGTGTCCTAGGAACTGGCCTCTCTGGGCCGGACCGCTTGCTAACGCGCACGGCTCTGCGATAAGGCATTCAGGGACTATTTGTTTAATCGTTTAACTTCTATGTGGTAGTGCTGATTAATTTGTCTCAAACCACGCAAATAGCCTTGACAATCTTGCTGATAACGCTTACACTCCAACCCATCAGGGCTTTTAACCGAATGTTCAAAGATAACGCGCGTTGAACGGAATAAACCTGTTTCAACCGGCGAAAGGGGTTTGCGATGAGAAGCGAGTGCGGGAGAGGATTTTGGAAGCTGGCCGCAACATTCTGCGGCATGGGTCTACTGTGGATGGCGGCAACGCCGGCCGCCTACAGCCAGGCCGGTTCGGTTGGCGCGGTCAGCGTGACAGTGACGGATCCGGCGGGAGCATCCGTTCCCGATGCCACATTGCAGTTGAAAGACCTCGATACGAACGTCGCTCAGAAGGGCAGCACGCAGGCCAACGGTACGTTCTCTTTCCCCTACGTGGCCTATGGCCACTACGAGCTGACGGTTTCCAAGACGGGTTTCCAAAACCAGGTCTTCAGCAACATCCAGGTGCAGACCGGCCGCACCACCGATGTCAAGGCGGTGCTCCAGTTGGGCACCACGCAACAGACCGTAACCGTGGAAGGCGAATCGCCGCTGGTGGAAACCGATAATAGCGTAATCGCGAACACGATCGACACCAAACAGGTGGTCAACCTGCCGCTGCAGGGACGCAACATGTTTTCGCTGGCGCTGCTGACCCCCGGGTGGGCGTCCACTGGCGTGACCACGGGCGGAATCAGCACGGCTGGTACCTTCGACAACCTGCCGGGCGGCGCCATGGGCGGCGCGGAATTCGATGGAACGCAGGCGGTGAGCAACCGCTTCCGCAGTGGCGGATTCACCTACGGCACGTCGGTGGTGCAACCCCGCCTGGAAGATGTGGCGGAGATGACCATTCAAACCGCGCAACTGGACCTCAGCGGCAACGGCGTATCGGCGATGCGGATCGCCCTGGTGACCCGGCGCGGCAGCAATCAATTCCACGGCCGGTTGTTCGAAGATTTCCAGAACACCAACCTGAACGCCAATGCGTGGATCAACAACGCCCGGAACCTGCCTCGCAATATCGTCAAGCTGAACGATTTCGGCGGCAGCATCGGCGGGCCCATCCTGAAGAACAAGCTGTTCTTCTTCGGCACGTTTGCCGAGTCGATTCAACCGCAGAGCATCACCGCCAGCGCCAGCGTACTGAGCCCCGGCGCACAGAGCGGCATCTTCCAGTACAAAGCCTCCAACGGAAGCATTCAGAGCGTGAACGTGCTGCAGATCGGCACCGCGGCGGGCGGACCGGGAGTGGTCAATGCGAACATTGCCGGCCAGTTCAGCCAGATCAACGGGGTCTTGAACGCCGGCGTTCTTTCGCCCACCTCCGACCCCAACATTTCCACGCTCAACTGGCAGTACGCCGCGCGAAGAACCATTTATTATCCTGCGATGCGTTTCGACTATAACCTCAGCGATGCGGTGCGGCTGAACATCTCCTATACCCAGACCAAGACGGTTTACCCGGGCGCCAATGCGGCGGTGTTTCCGGGCGGAATCGACACGACGGATTTGACCAGCAGCAACAGCAACGACAAGATCGCGGGCTTCGGCGTGGATTGGACCATCCGCCCGACACTGATCAATCAGTTTCACGGCGGGTACATGTATCAATACAGCGTATTCGACCCGGAAAACGAGAACATCGATCTGACCAAGGTCTTCCCGCAGACCTGGGCCTATGGCACCAGCGTGTACGCCAGCAACATCTATCCGCGGCAGCCCATCTCTTCGTATTACCCCCTGCTGAGCGCGTCGGACACGCTGAACTGGCAGCGCGGGGACCACCAGTTCACATTCGGCGGCGGCTTCTTCCACGAGCAGGATCACTACTGGAACGGTCCCGGTGGCTATCCGATCACGGCACTGGGCATGACCAGCAACGATCCCATTCTTCCCTCCTTCACGTCGGCTCTGGGCGCCGCCGGCCTGACCACCACGCAGCAAAGCTCCGCGGAAGGATTGTATGCCACGCTGACCGGCAGGGTTTCCGGTGTGAACATCGGCGGCGGCGGACGTCCGCTGGATCCGGCGACCGGCACGTACCGGCCATACGGCTCCTACAATCTGGATGAGTCCATGTGGGCCGGCAACATGTTCTTTCAGGACCGCTGGCGGCTGGCTTCGAATCTGACCCTGAACTATGGGCTGCGCTGGGATTTCGTGGGGGACGATCACGATGTCAACGGCGGGTACAGCAGTCCGGCATCGGTGGCCGATTTCTGGGGACCCACGCCGGTGGGCGCAATCTTCCAGCCGGGCACACTCGGCGGCGTGGCGAATCCGCAGTTCACGGCCAAGGTACATGCCTACAAATCGTCGTGGGTGAATCCGCAGCCGGCCATCGCGCTGGCATGGTCGCCGCAGGCCGAAGGCTTCCTGGGCAAGATTCTGCCCGCCGGGAAAACCGTAATCCGCACAGGATGGTCTCTGCGTAACTACCAGGAAGGCGCGCAGAATTTCTGGGCCTTTGCGTCCAACTCGGGAGCGTTCTTCTTCCAATCGGGCAACCTGACGGCGGATACCAGCGGTGCGCTGGGCACTTTCGCGCCCGGCTCGCTGTCGCTGGGGCAGGCGCTGCCGCCGTACGCCCTGTTCCCCACGGCGTGGGCGTCCACGCTGCCCGCCTCTACCCTGACGTTCGGCAATTCGTTTTTCGCCATGAATCCGAACATCCGCCAGCCCTACACGGAGCAGTGGAATTTCGGCATCGAACGGCAACTCAACCGGGGCAGCGCCCTGGAAGTCCGCTACGTGGGCAACGAAGCGCAGCACATCTGGTTCAGTGAGAACCTGAATGAGCCGAACATTTTTGAAAACGGATTTCTGAACGAATTCAAGAGCGCGCAGAACGAATCTGGCCATCAATCAGGCCAATGGGAAGGGGAATTCGTTCGCCAATAACGGGCTGGCGGGACAAGCCGCGCTGCCGATTTTCGCCGCCGCATTCGGCACGACTTCGGGTTCGCTCTACAACCAGTTTCTGACGCAGCTCCAGACCGGCCAGGCCGGGAGCGTGGCACGCAGCCTGGCGGGCACCCAGAGCTACATCTGCAATATGTTCGGCGCCAAATTCTCACCGTGCGCCAGCCGCAATCTGGGCGGCGCGGGGACGAACTACCCGATCAACTTCTTCGAAGTCAACCCGTTCACCGCCGGTGGATCGCTCAACTACCTGGATGCGATGGGCCACTCCAATTACCACAGCTTGCAGGTGGAGTTCCGGCAGCGACTGAACCACGGTATGCAATTCAACGGCAACTACACTCTGGCGCATTCCCTGGTGGAAGGACCGGTGAATGGATACCAGGCCAATGCCGGCGGCAGTTTCCAGACGGACCGCAACTTCAACTTGAGCTACCGTCCCAGCACTTACGATATCCGGCACATCTTCCATCTCAGCGGCACCTACGATCTGCCCTTCGGCAAAGGCAAGGCGTTCCTGAGCAACAGCAAACTGGGCGATGAAATCGTAGGAGGCTGGACGTTGGGGACGATTCTGATCTTCCAGAGCGGGCCGCCGTTTCAGATCACCGGCGGGTATACGACGGTGAATGCCAGCGACGGTGGCGTGAATTTTGCGAACGGGGTGACCGCGCGCACGATTCAAAACAACGTAGGCGTCTACCGCACCGGCAATCCGTGGGTGGAAACGGTGAACCCCAGCCTGATCGGCGGCCAACGGCGGCTATCAGTTCGAATTACTATACCCCCAACACCACGCCCGGAGTCTTCGGAGCGAACCCCTACATCTATGGCCCGCATTGGTTCAACGACGATCTGTCGCTCAACAAGACGATTCCGGTCACGGAACGGGTGCACGCCGAATTGCAGGTCCAGTTCCTGAACGTCTTCAACCACCCGGCGTTCGGATTAGGCACGTTAGCGGCCCAGAGCCTGAGCTTCGCACAGACCAGCACCACGCTCAACACTTACCGCCGCATCGAGATTCGCGCGAACATCGAGTTCTAAGCCCAGAGCACAAACTCATCGCGGAGACACGGAGGCGCGGAGGAAGACGCGGAGAAAAGCTTCAATGCTGATTTCCTCCGCGTTTTCCTCCGCGCCTTCGCGCCTCCGCGATGAAAACGCCCTCAGAACAAGACGTCGAAGTCGAAGGTGAAGCGGCGCTGGCGCTGGCCGAAGAAGACTCCGTACATGGGGTCGGCGACGTTGTTGTGGAAGGTTTCGGGGTTGAAGTGGTTGCTGAGATTGAAGCCGCTCACCGAAAGGCGCACGGCGTACTTCGGCGTGACCTGAATGTCCTTGGAGAGGCGCGAATCCAGTGCCAGGAAGGGCGGATACCGGTTCAGATTGGGGATGCCGACATAGTTTTGCGCCGCGTCTGTCAGGAAGTACGGGAAGCCATTGCGCACTTCCAGCATGGGCGAAATGCGGAGCCGTTCGGGCAGTTTGATGGTGCCCCAGGCCAGAAAGCGATTGGGGATATCGCCGGCCAGATTGCTGAACTGATTGGGACGGAGGAGAGGGATCGGGAAACTGCCCAGGTAGTTGTTGAAGTCGTTCAGATCGCCGCGGGCGTGGCTATTCACGTAGGAGAAGAACAGCTCGCTGGATTCCTTGAGCTTGAAGCGGGCGGTGGCTTCCACCTGGCGGTAGCGTGCCTGTCCGGAGCCCACCAGTTCGTTGGCGCCAATCCCGGTGGCCGGGTCCGGCGGCACCTGGTCCATGTACACCAGGCCGGCCGATTGGCTCTGCAGGTACCCCACGCGGAGCTTCAACCTGCGCGTAATGGGCTGTTCCAATTGCAGGCTGCCGGTTGCCGTTTGCGGCGAAAAGTTGCCATCGGCCTGGTGGCGGAACACAAAGGGAATGGACACGTCCACCTGCGCGAGAGCATTTCCGAAGATGTAGGGACCGGCCGTAATGGCGCCCGTGGGGCCGTAGAACGTTTCGATTTCGCGAGGGTAGTGGTTGAAGGTGTAGACGTTCAGCGGAACATGATCGTAAAAGAACCCGGCGCCGGCGCGAATCACCGTGCCGGTAGCGGCGAAGGGAGTCCAGGCGATGCCCACGCGCGGCGCCATGCGAAAACTCTGCGACACTTCCTGCGATTCCACGCGGACGCCCAGGTCCAGAGCCAGTCGCGAAGAGAGGTTCCAATGGTCCTGGGCATACACGGCGTACTCGGTATCCTCGATGGCGTAAGAACGCGGCGCGGTGAAGGTGATCTGCTCGGTGAGCTGGTACTGAGCGTTCAGAATGTCGATGGGCCGCTCGGTACGCGCGCCGTGATTATCGCTTTGCGCCGCGTAGAACCCGAGCTTGACATTGTGCACGCCTTTCCACTTCAGCGCGGGCAGAGTGTAGCTGGGCGACCAGCTATAGCGGGTGGCGGTACGATCCAGGTCGTCGAAGTAGTTTCCGGCGTTGCCATAGGGGGTGATGATCATGTCACCCGGTCCCTGGCCCCACACCCGCGTGCCAAACTGGGTGGCCGAGAAGGTACCCTCGAGAACGCCGCCGAGCAGCGTGTAGCGGTCGGCTAGCGTGGCGGTGTAATTGTGGATGCCGGCGTTGGGAGTGGTGGAAGGCGGGTTAAAGTAGTCCAGGTTGACGAACTCCTGCCGCTCCGGAGCCACGTGCGTGGTCAGCGTGACCAGGTTTTTTTCCGACTGCACCCAATCGAACTGCGCAAAGGAGTTGAAACCCGCGGTCCTTTTCTGGTCGTTGGGAAAAGGCAGCGTAATGACTTCGATTTTGCGGACCTGGTATTCCAGGCCCTCGGAAAAATACAGTTTGCCGCGAATCAGCGGGCCATCCACGTTCAACCGTGGAGTGGCATCGCGCAGGCCGCGCAGATGCCAGCTCCGGATGTAGAAATCGGGGAACGGATCGTTGATCTCCCAATTCCACTTTTCGCCGCCGCGCCGCGTCTCCACCGAGACCAGCCCCGCGCTGAACCGTCCGTATTCGGCCAGAAACGGCGTCTGAAAGACGTTCATGGTATCGACGATATCGATGGGAACGGTGAGGCCGAACTGTCCAGTGGCGGGATCGGTGACGTCGGCGGAGTTCACGATCAGGGCGCTGCGATGCTCTCCGGAAGCGGAGATCTGAAGCCCGCCATCGGGCCGGCGCAGCACGCCGGGGAGCAGCGGGAGGGCGTCGGTCACGGTGGCGGGACGGCCGGGCAGATCCCTGGCGGTTTCCGCGGACAACGAGTTCGAGGTGGTGGCGCCCTGCTCCACGGGAGTGGCCTTGTCGGTGACCTCGATACTCTCTTTATGAGTGAGCGATGGGACCATCACCAGTTCCACCAGGGGCGGCGGCTTCTCGGTGATCTCGAGGTCCTTCTTGCCGGTGGACTCGAAACCCGCCTTGGTGGCCGTGATGTCGTAGCGGCCGGGCTTCATGTCCACAAATTCGGCGTGCCCTTTGGCGTCGGTTCGGGCGGTAGCCAGGACGCTCTCGCCGACCTTCAAGACGATGGCGGCGTCGGGCACAGGCTGGCCGCCGGAATCCAGGGTGGAAATCTCCAGCGTTGGTCCCGCAGGTGTAAATGCCCTGGCCCGTGTGGCGGCCTGACAGAACAGCAGGAGCGCCACCGAACCCCATCTCAATTGTGTCACCCGTTCATTTCTCGCAGAGGAGTCAACTACCTAGGATGCAAATACCGGTCTCTTGGTTACGATACTACTTGCCGGCAGGCGGCTGCATGGCGGCGATGTCCACGCGGTGGCTCACCGTGTTGATGGTGGGGAAGATGCGGCCTTTGCCTTAGCTCAGCACCATCAGGATGGGTCGCCATGCCGGGCGAAGAATCGGAGGCGAGTTTGCGGTCGCGGAAATACCCGAGCGGTCCGGATTTTTCATCGCGATTGCGCCATCCGCCGATGCCGATTACGGCATTGAACGCCTTCCATTGCGGAAAGGCATTATCGGCGGCGTGCACGATCACCACGCCTCCACCGTGGTTCACGTACTGTTCGAACGACGTCATCAGCGAGGCCGGCCATTGGGGCGAATCCAAGGAGCATCAGCTTGATGGGAGCGGCAGTGGCAGACGGCGTGCCACATGACATTCTGCCGGCGGCGAAGGAGATCAGGGCCGAAAAACGTTTCATGCGCCTCAATTCTAGCGCCATGAAGCGGGCAGCGCGGCTTCCGCTAGCGGCGGCGAAAGATCTGTGCGTCGACGACGCGCGGCGTGGGGAAGGTGCCGGAGATGTGGTCCTGCCACGCGAGGCTCTCTTCGTCGGCCAGCGACCAGAGCAGGCCAACCACCGTACACAGGCTCAGACACGAACCGGCGAAGCGCGCCATACGCTGGCGCAGGTCGGGACGGAACCCATCAAAGGTGGTGAGCCGCAGGTGCACGCAACGCATGCCGGCGGTTTCGCGGTTGGCAATGGCCCAGAACAGTCCATAGGTTGTGGCGATCAGCCCAAGCGCGGCGCCGAACACGATCAGGTTGAGTTTGTCGAAGGCGAACCGGCCGCCGCAGAAATAAAAAGTGGCCAGGAACAGACTGTAAGCCACCAGCACCAGGCTCCAATCCAGAGCCGCAGCCACGGCGCGATGCAGCGTAGTGGCCACCGGCGCCTCGCAATAGATGACAGAATCGACCGTGGTGCCGAGCGTTCGGGGCTTGACCGGGGCGGGCGGCAGAAAATCCAGCGTTCCCTGGCCTTCGTAAGACTTCGAGGCACGGCGGGGGCTAGCCTTCCCGGCGCTCTTCCCGGTGCCCGCTGCCTTTGCCCGCGGCTTGGGTGGAGGCGGCGCGCTAAAGGACTCGAACGGGATGACGTTGGAATTCGGGCGTTCCTGAAACAGGCTGCGCTGGACGGCCCCCGAAAAATTGGGCGGCGGGCTGGTTCTGGCGCTCTCCCGCGGCTCCAGGTGCATGATGGGCAGAGGCTTGGTGGCCAAAGCGCCATCGGTGCCATAAGCGTTCGTCAAAGTATCGGATGGCCGCCGTCCGCATCGCTGGCAGCGATGTTCGCCGTCGCCGTTTCGTGAACCACAATAGCTACAGGTCATTTTGAAGCACAGAGTTCCGGAAATTCACAGGCGAAGTCGACGCATCAATTATGCTAACTTCAGCCTTGAGGCCTCTCCTGAAAACCTCTCTCACCTTTCTTAACATGATTCTGAGGTCTTGTCACGAAAAATCTTCTAGTATTACGTATATTTTCGCTCCTAGTGTATTGGCTTGCCTGATCTTAGCCTGTAGTGCCGCAGCCCAGCAGCCGGCCTCGGCGCCGGCCCAGACGCCCACATCCACCGAAACCATCAAGCCGGGATGGCCGCCCATCAAGGATCGCAAGACCATACCGCTGAATGTGTGGGATTTGACAGCGACAGACCAGGAAACCGACGGGCCCATCCGTAAACTGCGCGGGCACGCACAAGTGCAGAGCCAGGCTCTACTGGTGCGCGCGGATGAGATCGAATTCAACACCGAAACGTACGAAGTCACGGCCAAAGGCAACGTCTATTTCCATTCGTTCGAGCGGGGCGAACAGCTCTGGTGCGATCGGCTGGAGTACAACTACGAAGAGCAGCGCGGCAAATTCTACGGAGACGTGCGCGGGGAGGCTATGCCGCGGCTGGTGGTGCATAAGGGCATCCTGAGCGGCACCAGTCCTTATCACTTCGAAGGGGTCTGGGCGGAGCGCCTGGGCGAGCAATACATTCTGTACGACGGCTGGGTCACCAACTGCAAAATGCCGGACCCCTGGTGGAAAATGCGTGGTCCGAAGTTCGACATCATTCCGGGCGAGCGCGCCAAGGCGTACAAAAGCTGGTTCATTCTGCGCAAGATGCCGCTGTTCTATTTTCCGTACTTTTATCATTCGCTGGTGAAACAGCCGCGCCACAGCGGATTCCTGATACCCAACCTGGTGCCCCATTCGCAGCGTGGTTTCATGATCGGGCTGGGCTACTTTTGGGCCATCAATCGCAGCTACGATCTGACCTATCGCTTTCAGGATTACAACACAGATGCATTCGGCCATCACGTGGATTTCCGGGGGAAGCCGCGCGCCGGCACGGACTTCGATGCGATCATCAACGGCGTACAGGACCGCAACGGCGACCCGAACAACGGCTACCAACGATTCAGCGGGCTGGACGTCTACTTTGCGGGACACAGTCGAACTGCCGGACGGCTGGCGCGCCAACGGGTACATGAACTATGTAAGCTCGTTCCGGTATCGCCAGGAGTGGTCGGAATCGTTCAACGAGGCGATCGGGTCGGAAATCCACTCGGTGGGCTACCTGGAAAAGAACTGGTCGAATTACACGTTCGACCTGGTGGCGTCGCGATTGGAAAACTTCCAGCAGTCCGAGATCCAGCAGCCCGGCCATACGAACTTCACACGCGATGCGGTGTTGTTGCACAAGCTGCCGGAGGCGCAATGGAGCGGGCGGGACCGCAGACTATTCGCCAACGTGCCGATCTGGTTTTCGTTTTATTCCGCGGCCGGCCTGTTGTACCGGTCGTATCCGATTTTCGATTCCTCCAATACCCTGATCGAGAATTATCAGACCAAACAGCTCATGCCGCGCGTGCACCTGGCGCCGCACATCACCAGCGCGCTGCACCTGGGCAGTATCAACCTGGTGCCCAGCGTGGGGCTGGACGAGACCTACTACGGGGAAAGCCAGTCGCCATCGACGGCCGGGCCGAATCTCTTCCAGGTGTCGGGCACGGACCTGGTGCGCAGCGCGCGCGATTTTTCGATGGACATCATTCTGCCCTCGTTCGCGCGCGTCTTCAACAAGAAGACGATTTTCGGCGATAAGCTCAAGCACGTGATTGAGACGCGCGCCACCTACCGGTATGTAACGGGGGTAGGCGACGACTTCAACCGGTTCCTCCGATTCGACGAAACCGACCTTTTGGCCAACACCAACGAACTGGAGTATTCGCTGACCAACCGGCTGTTTGCCAAGCGGGGCGATAACGTCACCGAGATCTTCACCTGGGAATTGTCGCAAAAGCGCTACTTCGATCCCACGTTCGGCGGCGCGCTGATTCCGGGGCAGCCGAACGTCTTTACGGCGACTGCCGATCTTTCGGCTTACCCTTTCCTGCTGGGTCCACGCAATTACTCGCCGGTGGTCTCCATGTTCCGGACGAGTCCGGTGGGCGGTTTGGGGATCAACTGGCAGGCGGATTACGATCCCTTTTATCACAAGGTGGTGGACAGCAGTTTTTCGATCGACTACCGGTTCAAGAAGTACTTCGTGGTTTCCGCCGGCAACAACGAGGTGCACACCGATCCGCTTCTGACGCCGCAGGCGAATCAATATCGGTGGCGCGTGGGGTGGGGCGATCCCCAGCATCGCGGCTGGAACGCGGGTATCGACTCGGTTTACGATGTCCGCCAGGGCGTGCTGGAGTATATGACGGCGCAGGTGACCTACAACACGGACTGCTGCGGGTTCAGCGTCCAGTACCGGCGGTACAACATCGGCCTGCGGGACGAGAGCAGGTACACGTTTGCCTTTGCCATTGCCAACGTGGGGACGTTCGGCACGCTCAAGAAGCAGGACCGGTTGTTTTAGGCCCAAGGCTGTTCGGCTGTAACTAAGGCCCACCAACTCGCGCGAAACGGAACTGAGCCTCGTATCCAGGCTTCAGGCACTGGGCTGGACGAGACGACGACACCAGACATGCGTCAGCAGATCCTCGGCAACTGCTCCGCGAAAGGCACGTCGAGAATGCGCGAGCCGCCGACCTCGGTTTTCACCAGCACCATGCCCGGGTGTTCCGCGACCACGCGCCCGATCCGGCAGGCATCCCGTCCCTGCGGAACGCGGCGCATTGCCCGAAGTACCGCTCTCCGCACTCGATTCCGCGACCATGGCGACGAGCCGGCCCTCGTTGGCGACAAACAGCGGATCCATCCCGAGGATCTCGCAGGCGGCCTTCACCTCCTCGCGCACCGGCACCGCGTTCGCGTCCAACTCGATGCCCATCGAGGACGACGCCGCGATCTCGCACAGAGACGTGCCGAGACCGCCGCGCGTGGGGTCGCGAAGAACGTGGACGTCCCCCGCCCCGATCATCGCTTCCACCAGAGCATGCAGCGGAGCGGTGTCGGACTTCAGGCCGCCCGCGAAGTCGATGCCTTCGCGCGTGGACCAGATCGTGATTCCGTGATCGCCGATCGGGCCGCTGACAATCACTACATCGCCGGCTCTGCGCGTTCGAGGCGGAGATGGAAATCCCATCCGGAACCAGCCCGACGCCGGCCGTGGTGATGAACAGCTTGTCGGCGCACCCGCGGTTGACCACTTTCGTGTCGCCGGTCACGATCGCGACACCGGCCTCCGCGGCGGCCTGCGACATCGATTGCGTGACCCGCTGGAGATCCTCGATCGGCAGACCCTCCTCGATGATGAACGCCGCCGTCAGATATAGCGGCCGTGCGCCGCTCATGGCCAGATCGTTGACGGTCCCATTCACCGCCAGGCGGCCGATGTCGCCGCCGGGAAAGAACAGCGGCGTCACCACGTAGGAATCCGTCGTCAGAGCGATTCTTCCAGGGGCAACATTTAACACCGCCTGGTCGTCGAGCTTGCGCAAGGCCGGATTGTCGAATGCCGGCAGGAAGAGATCCCGCACCAGTTGAGCGGTGAGCCGGCCGCCGCTTCCATGGCCCAGAACGATCGTCTTGTGCTGAGTCACCGGCAGCGGACACGAGAGAGTGAATGAAGTGGACATCAGGAACTCCTATTGCGACGGCAGCGCCACCAGGTGCCGTCCGTAGTTGTAGTACGCCGCGCAGGCCCCTTCCGCCGACACCATGGTGGCCCCCAGCGGATTCTGCGGCGTGCATTCGCGGCCAAATGCCGGGCAATCGTGCGGCTTTTTCAGGCCTCTCAATATCTGCCCGCTGATGCAGATCGCCGGCTCCGGCGCGTGGATGGAGCCAAGCTCGAAGATGCGTTCGGCATCGTGGTCGCGGAACTCGTCGTTCAGGCGGTAGCCGCTGTTTGGGATGACGCCGATGCCGCGCCAAGCCCGATCGCAGACCTCGAACACCCGCCGGATCATCCGCTGAGCGTCCAGGTTCCCGTCCGGGCTTACGGCGCGCGCCGTACTGGTTCTCGACCTCCGCGCGCCCCTGTTCGAGCTGGCGAACCGCCATCAAGGTTCCTTCGAGCAGATCGAGCGGCTCAAAGCCCGTGATTACGATCGGCGTCCGGTAGCGCGGAGCGATGGGCTCGTACTCGCGATAGCCCATGACAGCGCACACGTGCCCCGGTCCCAGGAACGCCTGCACGCGATTCTCCGGCGCCTCCAGAATTCCGGCGATCGCGGGCGGGACCAGAACGTGCGAGACCAGCACGGAGAAGTTTCGAATGCCCTGCGCTCTGCGCCTGCCACACCGCCATGGCGTTCGCCGGCGCCGTGGTCTCGAAGCCGATCGCAAAGAAGACGACCTTCTTGGCGGGATTGGCGAGGCGATTCGGAGGCAATCGAGCGGCGAGTAGACGATCCGCACATCCGCGCCGGCGGCTTTCACCTGAAACAGATCGCCATGCGACCCGGGAACGCGCAGCATATCGCCGAACGAGCAGAAGATCACGTCCGGCCGGCGCGCGATGGCGTGGGCGCGGTCGATCATCTCCAGCGGAGTCACGCAGACCGGGCACCCGGGGCCATGCACCAGTTCCACTTCCTTCGGCAGAAGGTAGTCGATTCCGTACTTCACAATCGAGTGCGTCTGTCCGCCGCAGACCTCCATGATGGCCCACGGCCGCGTCACGGCCCGCTTGATTTCGGCCGCGAGCTTGTCCGCCATCTTTCGGTCGCGATATTCGTCGACGTATTTCATGCCGTTCCGCGGCTCCGGCACGGCGATCTCTTCGAGCTGGTCCATCTCGGCCAGGTACTGGTAGGTCCGCGCGGCTTCCTCCGCATCCACTTTGCTGATGGCGAAGCCGACGTGCACCATGACGTACTCGCCGATCTGTGGATCGGCAATGTACTCCAGGCAGGCCTCGCGCGTGATGCCGCCGTAATCGATGCGGCCCATCCGCATGCAGCTCTTCTCCTCAAGCTCGACGATTTTTCCGGGAATTGCCAGACACATGATGAATTCACCTCAGCGGGCCAGTTTTTGCCATAAAATTCGCACTTCAGTAGAGCGCGATGCCGTCCCTTGAGGGACCGAGTCCCACGTGGCGCCGAGCGGCTGCGCTCGCCTTCGGGTCGCACCAGACGTTCAGTCTGTAAAGCTCCCTCCGCACGGCGTCGATGATGTGCGGAATACAGTGCTCGAACCGGTCGGAAAGCGGCGAGCCCGGCTCGAATCGGCTGCCCTGCATGCCGATCATCAGCAACTCGCGACGGCAGCAGTGCCCATCAGCTCGGCCAGGGCAATCGATTCCCGACCAGCGCCGGCGAGTGGGTATCGATGCGCGTGCGCGGAGCGCTCCGCAGGATCTCCTGTTTGCGGAACAGGCGGATGGCGCCCGCTTCGCCGCCGAACTTCGCGGAATCCACAAGGATCACGGCATCGGCTTCCGCAAGGTGAACCGGCAGGTCCAGCCCTGGCGTTCCGAGATCCGCCAGTTCCACGTTGTCCGGGAAGTCGTATTGCGATTCCAGCACCTTGATGGCGAAGGGCCCGATGCCGTCGTCGCCCAGCAGCACGTTCCCGATTCCCGCGATCAGACTTTGTTCATAACACCTTCACAGTCGGCAATTTCCCGGCCATCCGGATCGAAGGTGTGGCAGGCGCACGCCATGCACGGGTCGAACGAATGAACCGTGCGCAGCAACTCGAGCGGCCGTTCCGGATCGGCCACCGGATTGCGCATCAGCGAAGCTTCGTACGGTCCAACGTTGCCCTTGGCTATCCCGCGGACTCGCGTTCCAGGTGGTCGGCACCACTGCCTGATAGTTCGCGAGCTTCCCGTCCTTGACCACCACCCAATGCGAAAGCGTTCCGCGCGGCGCCTCGTGCGTGCCGACGCCTTCGACCTCTCCTTTCGGAAACTGCGGAGGATTGTGCGTGGCTACGTCGCCCGCCGAGGATGTTGTTGGTCAGCAGCTCGCAATGCTTCACGGCGAGATCCGCCAGCATCGCCGAGCGGATCGCGCGGGCGGCGTAACGGCCCATCGTCGATTGCAGTTGGTCGACCGTGACCTTCCGCTTGGCGACCGCGGAGATCCGGCCGAGCGCCACATCGGTCCATTTGCGGGTGAGCGCGTGTCCTTGGACGTAACCCACCAGAATGTTGGAGAGCGGCCCCACCTCCATGGGCCGTCCGGCGTATCGCGGAGCCTTCACCCAGGTGTACTTGCCGTTGTCCTGGAAATCCGTGTACTCGGGAACGGTCTGGCCCTTCCAGGGATGGAGTGCGCCGCCCTTGTACCAGGCGTGCGTCGCGTCCTCTGTCACGGCGGCTGCGGAAGTCCGGATCGGCGGCGGTCTGGAATTTCTTGACGACCGCCAGATCGCCCGAGAATATCGACTCCGCCGGGAAGATCGAACTGCGACGCGCTGGCATCGGTGGGAAGGTCCGGCACGGCGAGGTAGTTCTCCGGCGCCGCCGCCGATATCGAACCACTCCGGATACATTCCGGCAATCGCGCAGACGTCCGGGAAGTAGGCCTCGTGAACGAACGGAATGACCTCGTCGATCAGGGACCGGATCATCGTCAGCCGGTCCATGGTGAGCGTGCCCAGGCTGTCCAGATCGATGGCATTGGCGACGCCGCCGACGGTCAGGTTCTGGATATGCGGCGTCTTCCCGCCCAGAATGGCGACAATCTGGTTCGACTTGCGCTGGAATTCGAGCGCCTGCAGGTAGTGCGTAAAGCCGAGCAGGCTGACCTCCGGCGGCAGATGCATCGCCGGGATGGCCCCAATAGCCATTCGCGAAAATTCCGAGCTGGCCGCTGGCGGCGAGCGCCTTCACCTTGTCCTGGGCCGACTTGAATTCCTGCGGCGAGTTTCGGGTCCACGAGGACAGACTCTGCGCCAGCGACGCCGTCTTCGCGGGATCGGCCTTGGGGATTTGCATCACGTCGATCCAATCCAGCGCCGACAAATGATAAAAGTGCACGATGTGATCGTGGAGCGCGTGATGGATCAGAATGAGATTGCGGATATACTGCGCGTTCGGCGGGATCTGCAATTTCAGCGCGTCTTCCACGGCGCGAACGCTGGCCAGCGCGTGCACCGTGGTGCAGACTCCGCAGAACCTCTGAGCGAATAGCCACGCCTCGCGCGGATCGCGGCCGATCAGAATGTTCTCGATGCCGCGCCACATGGTGCAGGAAGCCCATGCTTTGGAGACACGTCCGCCGTCCACCTCCGCATCGATGCGCAGGTGGCCTTCAATTCGCGAAATTGGGTCGATTGTGATGCGAGAAGTCATGGGTCTCCAGTTTCCAGTCCGGGTGGACCACCCGGGCATAATGTTCCATGTCATGCCAGGCCGAGACCGGCGCGGGCAGAATGGGCAGATACTTTGCCGCGACGATGAACGCCGCGATTGCCAGGCAAACGTAGCCCGCGGCGATGAGGGCCTCGATCGCCGATGGGAAATACACTGCTCCCGGCCTGGCGGTGAAGGCAAGATGGTCGGATCGAGCCGATAGAGCATTCCGCCGACCGCGATCAGAACGTCGGCCAGGAACAGCCGGCTCGGAATGCGGCGATTGTCGCCCCGGAGCAGGTACACCGATGGAACCGCCAGGAGCAGGGTTTCCAGCCAGAACAGCAGGCTGAAACGGTCGAAAGCGAAAGCGGCGCCGATCTGGCCGCGCACGAGCGATATCCAGAAAGCGAAAAGCGCTCCAACTGAGAACCAGCCACGACATGATCCGCGCCAGCACTCCGAGAATGCGCATGTCCAGGGGGCGCTTCCAGGAAAGGCAGGACACCATGAGAACGCCGATCACGCACGCGTAGCCGAGAAATCCCGCCGCCCAAACATAGAGAAGAGGCAGAAACGGCGTCTGCCAGAGGACGTGTACCCGCGACCCGCCCAGCAGCATCAGGGCGCCGAGCGACGATTGGTGCATCATCGGCAGCGCATAGGCCAACGCGATCACATACGGGTAGGTCGCCCGGGTCAGCGGGCACGAGGTATTTCATCATGAACGGCCGGAACGCCGGCCAGGTGTAGTACCAGCGCTCGATCAGCGGCGGAGTGTTCTCCAGGAACAGCGGGACGCACGCGTAGAGCGGCATGCAGAAGGCCACCTCCATCAATGGCGAATGCGGGTTCCATCTCCACGGCATCAGCACCTGATAGAAGTTCCAGGGCCGCCCGACGTCCACGCCCAGCGCGACCAGGCCGCTGAAGTACGCCACGAAGCTGGTGAGAACCGCGGTGCGCATGACGCAGTGCAGCTCCCGGCGGGAGAAGATCCACGCCGCGATGCCGATCGAGAACCCGCCGGATCCCAGACCCGTCAGCACCATCGTGTTGAACGTCTTCCAGATGCCCCAGGCGTAGATGTCGTTCATACCGGTGGTGGGCCCGAGCCCAGCCCACTCACGGTAAGCGCTGAGGACGATCGACAACGCGCCCATCGCGCAAAGGAACACGAAGAACGGCGTGAATCTTGGGCAGGGCGTAGACGGGCACTCCGCGCTGCCAGCGGACGATAATGTGGTTCACAGTTGCGGCCTCAATCCGGTTCGCTCTTCTTCTTCCCGCATTTCTTTGCGGTGATCGATCCAGTTCTTCCTCATGATGCTGGCCAGCATGGCGTACAGCAGCAGCGGCAAAGCCAGGAACTTGTAGAGGCGCTTCTGCCACTTCAGCCTTGCGGGAATCGGCGTTGTCCCGACGTCAGGCAGGCCGATCTCTTCGAATGGCACGTGCGACAAATACAGGACCTGCGTGCCGCCGGCTTCGTGTTCGCCATACACGCGATTTTCGAAGTACTTGTCCGGAGACTGCTCGATCCGCTCCTTCGCCTGGCTCAGCAGATCCTCTCTGTGACCGAAGATCACGGCATGCGTCGGACAGACGGACGTGCAGGCCGGTTCGTATCCTTTGGCAAGCCGAGGCTGGCAAAGCTCGCACTTGACGATCTTCGGGTTGATCCTGTCCCACTCGAACTTCGGCACGTGGTACGGACATGCGATTTCGCAATAGCGGCAGCCAATGCAGCGCGAAGGCTCCCACGCGACCACGCCGTTCCCGTCGTTCTTCCACAACGCCTCGAACGGACACGCCGCCACGCACGCCGGATCGAGGCAGTGCATGCACTGCTGCTTCACGAACGAATCGGGACTATTCGTCTTGCGGCTTGTAGAGCTTGATGATGTTCTTGGTGAACGCGTTCAGATCTTCGGGCGCCTGGTGGAGTCCATCGAGCGAGACGTCCCTGGGCAGGTCGTTGGCCTCGGCGCACGCGACCACACACGCCTTGCAACCGATGCAGAGGGTCGCGTCGTACAGCATCCCGACCGGCGCCTTCGGGGAAGTCGTCTCCGCGGCTTCGGCCACCGGAAGGGCCAAAGCGGCCGCCGCGACCGGAATGCATTTGGAGACGACGCTTCGCAGCGCTTCCCGGCGGGTCAGTTCCATCTACCGGCCCTCCGCGTCAGGATTGCCCTTGTCCGGGTTCTCGAGCTCGGGCTTCGATGATCGCGGCCGTCTTCCTCGCTGCTTCTGAACCGTCTGGCGGCCACCCACGCCGCACCGCCGAGAGCGCCGCTAATCAAGCTGACGACCCCCACGCCCGCGGCCGAAATCGATCCGGTGGAGTCTTGGACCGGAGGATAGGTGTCGGGCGGCGTGGCGTCGTGGATCGGGACATGGTCGAAAAGCGGAACACGAAAAGCGAGATGCTTCTCCGTGCAGCCGATGCACGGCGCGCCGATGCCGATCGGCCACACGTCCGGGATCTCGTTGAAGTGCCGCGTCGAACATCCGGCGTGAGTATCGGGTCCCTTGCAGCCGAGCTTGTAAAGGCACCATCCATGGCGATGACCTTCATCGCCATACTGCATGGCGAACCGCCCGGCGTCGAAGTGGGCGCGCCGCGGACAGTGATCGTGAATCACACGGTCGTAGGCGAACTTCGGCCGGTGCATCTTCATCGAGTTCCGGCAGCGTTCCTTTGCGCGCAAACTGAAAGACGACGCCGAGCAACGTGTATGGATTCGGCGGGCAGCCCGGCAAGATTGACGATCGGCTTGTTCTTGATGATGTCGTCGACGCCCACTGCGCCGGTCGGGTTGGGATCGGCCGATGGAATGCCGCCCCACGACGCACAGGACCCGATCGCGATGATCGCACCTGCCTGCGCCGCGACATCTTTCAAGACGTTCAGGGCCGGCTTGCCCGCCAGCTTCATGTAAATGCCCTGGTCCTTCGTCGGGATCGAACCTTCCACTACGAGCACGAACTTCCCCGCGTTGTCCTTGACCGCCTGGCTCAGCGCGGCTTCCGCCTGGTGCCCGCAGGCCGCCATCAGCGTCTCGTGATAATCGAGCGAAATCACGTGTAAGATCAGATCCGCCAAATCTGGCTTGGACGTGCGCAGCAGCGTCTCCGAGCATCCGGTGCAGTCCTGAAAATGCAGCCAGATCACCGATGGCCGCCGCGCCTGGCCGATTTCCCGGGCGACTTCGGCGGCGGTCGCCTTCTCGGTGATCGCGAGACCCCACGGCGCCGCAACCATCAATTGCGTGCAGAACTGGAGAAAATCGCGCCGGGGAATTCCGCAGCGTTTCAAGTGAGCGGCGATTGTTGTCTTCGGCTTCCGCGACCAGGTCATGTCATTTGCTCCTTACTGCGCCACGGCCGTCCTTCCAACGGCTATGGACGCAATCCAGTCAAACCAGTGATCGAGGCCCGCGCCGGATCGGCATGAAAGCGGAAACGTCTTCAGACCCGGATTGAGAGCTTCGACTCCCCGCGTGAAATAGTCGAGATCGAACGAGACGTACGGCAGCAGGTCGGTCTTGTTGATGACCAGCGCCTCCACGCCGCTGTACATTCTCGGGTACTTGTAAGGCTTGTCGTCGCCTTCGGGTGTCGACGCGATGAGCACGTTCCAGTGCGCGCCCAGCCGCCAGGACGCGGGACACACCAGGTTGCCGATGTTTTCGATCAAGAGAAGATCGATATCGCGTAAAGGCAGACAATCCATTGCGTCCCGGACCATTCCCGCATCCAGATGGCATCGGCCGTGAGTATTCAGATGCACGGTCACCGCGCCCGCCCGCTCGGCCCGCTCGGCATCCATCGCCGCCGCGGCTGGTATCGCTATTGATCATGCCGATCCGCAGCCGCCCCGCGAGCCCCTCGATCGTCCTCTCGATCAGCGAGGTCTTACCCGCGCCCGGCGAGGCCATCAGATTCACCGCCACAACTCCCGCGGCATCCAGCGCCGCCCGGTTTTGTTCCGCGATTTCCCGGTTTGCGTTCAGCGCGTTTTGCGAGACCTGAATCGTCTTTACTGTCATTTCATCCTCCGGCGATTTCCACTTCGATCGACTCGACATAGCACTCCTGGTCGCTCGACGGGCTTCACCCATTCGCTGCCGCACTCGGGACATCGGAGATCCTTTCCGCCGCGCAAAGCTCTTTGAGCAATCCAGACACAGCAACTCTCCAGGGATGCGGACAAAGTCGATCCGCGCGCCGGCGGCTTCGGTCGCATGGCACACAAGCTCATCCCAAAACATCGCCAGAGCATCTTCGAGGTAACTCGAATATTCGGCGATCGACAACCCGAACCGAGAGAATGCGCGACGCCCCTGCCGAACGCGCGTGAACGCAGCGCAATCTCCCGGATTCCCTCCACCACGCTGAGTTCGTGCACTGATCACTTCTTGAGGGTGTGGATGTAAGCGGCAACGTCATCCAGGGTAGACCCGGAAACCGAAGTGACGGGTCTCATCTTGCCCTTTCCGGCCGGTAATGATCTTCTTGATGTCGTCGTTACTCATCGCCTGGACCTCGGCCGACTTCAGGTCCTTCATATCAACCTTCATCATCTTTGCGATGGCGGGGTTCGGCGTTCCATCCGGTCCGTGGCACGATTTGCACGCTCTGGCGAAAGCGGCCTGGCCTGCTGTTGCGTCGGCGGCGAAGGCCGCCGCTCCCGTCAGGCAAACGAGAGTCAGTGTTGTGAAGAGTTCGCATTATTGTTCTCCTTCCGTGCGCATAATGGATTGTGGTTCTCTTTGCACTACGGAATAAGCACGGCAGCAGCCACATTCCTCTCCTTCCCGTTATCGAAGCACGGTGCACGCAAAGAGAATCAGGCGGCCAGCGCGTACGACACAAAATAAGGAACTTTCCAGTCGCTCGAATCGATTCGCGCTATGCAAATGCCCCAAAGCGCCGATGCCGCAGCCAACGTGCCCGAAAAGGGCGAAAGGCATTCGCACGGTGATATCGAGCGAGCCTCCGTGATCGGCGACTCCACCATTGCTGTGCCACAAGCAATGGCCCCGCGTCCGGCGCCATGTGCAATTTAAGGTGCCGGAATTTCGACCATTCTGACGAAGTTCTCGTCATTTGCCCGGCTCAATGTGAACCTGCGCAAATCGCCGGAACGCGCAAGACAATCTGCTTGCGGCTCATCAGGTTATACGCAACCGCGAACGGAGTTCCTGAGCGGCAAGAGTCGTGCAACCTTCTTGCCGGGACGAATCCGCGAGCCAATGCCCAGAACAATTCTTGTCGTCGACGACCACGCGCCAAATCGGGAGCTCATCCGTGAGGCGCTGGACGATTCTGCGTACGAAATCAGCGAAGCCGAAACCGCATCGGAAGCACTGGAGCACCTCCGGTGCCAGGAGATCGACCTGTCATCACCGATGTGCGGATGCCGGGGATCTCCGGTGTTGAACTGCTCGAGCGGCTGCGCAGCGACTACCCGGACATCGTCGTAATTCTCGTGAGTGCATTCGCCACTGTCGCAAACGCCGTCGAGGCAATGAAACTGGGAGCGCAATCATTATCTGACACCAGCCACTTGATATTGACGAACTGCGATTGGTAATTCACCGGGCGCTTGATTGCCGCGCCGTTCGCATCGACCGACCGGCGGCGACATCTGGCGGACACGCCTCGGAACACGACGAAGCCCCGGGTTTGAAAACATCCTCGGGCATTCGAAAGACTTGCTCGGCGTCTTGGACCAGGCGACCGAGCCGCGCGAACCAGTTCCACCGTTCTGATCCAGGGCGAGACTGGAACGGGAAAGGAACTGCTTGCCCGCGGAATTCACTCCCTCAGTGCGCGCAGCACAAAGCCATTCGTCACCATCAACTGCGGCGCGATACCCAAGGACCTGCTGGAATCCGAACTCTTCGGCCACATGAAGGGGGCCTTTACCGGCGCCTTTGCGGACCGTAAAGGGCAGGTCGAAGCTGCCCATGGCGGGACATTGTTCCTGGATGAGATCGGAGAAATGCCGCCCGGAGCTACAGGTCAAGCTGCTGCGGTTGCTGCAAAATGCCGAGATCCAAAAGCTCGGCGCCAACATGCAGCACCAGGGTCGACGTCAGGGTAGTCGCGGCTACCCATCGTGACCTTGCCGCTATGGTGCATGACCGCTCGTTCCGCGAAGATCTCTATTACCGTCTCAACGTAATTCCACTCAGGTTGCCGAGTCTGCGCGATCGCCGTGAAGACATTCCCGAACTACTGCGCTTCTTCTTCGAGCGCAGTTGCTCCAAACATGGACGCGAGAATCTCAGCCTGGCCGAAGGAGTTCTCGATCGCTTCCTGGTGTACCGATGGCCGGGTAATATCCGCGAACTGGAAAATGTTGTCGAACGGATCGTGGTCCTCACGCGTGATAACGAGGTCGGCATTGCCGATTTGCCGGAATTTCTGCAGCCTGACCCGAATCCTGTCGAAGCCATCAATCTCGATCTTCCTCCGAGCGGAATCTGCTTCGGCGGCCTCGAGAAAGAGGTGCTCCTCCGGGCATTGGAACAATCCAACTGGAACCAGTCGATGGCAGCGCGTTACCTTGGCATGAGCCGGAAGACACTCGTTTACCGTATGCACAAACACAATCTGCTCAGACCTTCGCCTTTGATCGTCGTGCGCGATCACTCGAATGTGGTAGAGATGAGCAGCAGATCGAAAATCTGCAAGTCGCCGCGCACTGGTTGAGTCATGGCGGCAACCGGCATTGATCCCAACACGTATCGCGCGGGCCAGTTGCGGACAACCGATACCGCAGACTGCTGGAGGCTGCGCCGGACGGAATCGTCGAGGTCGATGGCTCAGGCCGGATCGTCCTCGTGAATTCCCAGGCGGAGAGGATGTTCGGCTACCGGCGAGAAGAACTCCTCGGCAAATCCGTGGAGATGCTGATGCCGGAACGCTTTCGGGGACGTCACCCTGCACACCGCGAACGGTACTCCGCACATTCCGTGATTCGCCCGATGGGATCCGGACTCGATTTACGAGCGGTTCGCGCGGATGGAACGGAATTCGCGGTGGATATCAACCTCAGCCCTTTTGAAGGCGAGACCGGCGGATCTGTCGTATGTGTAATTCGCGATGTGACCGATCGCAAACTCGCGGAAGAACAGATAAGAAGTCTGAACCTTAGCCTTGAGCAGCGTACGCGCGACCTGGCTGTGATCAATTCAGAACTGGAGATTCGCAACCGGGAAGTCGAGAAGGCCAATCGGCTGAAGAGCAACTTTCTCGCAACCATGAGCCACGAACTGCGAACGCCGCTGAATGCCATCATGGGATTCGCCGACCTCCTGGCGAGGCAGACCGCCGGTCCACTTACGCAGAAGCAGGAGCGGTTTGTGCGGCATGTCAAGGAGAGTTCCAGGCACCTTCTCGCCCTGATTGACGACATTCTCGATCTTTCAAAAATTGAAGCCGGGACGGCTCGACCTCAAATTTGAAAGCTTTCCCCTGAGTCTTGCGGCCGACGAGGTGCTTGTCGACGCATCAGGCCGCTGGCTGCTGCAAAGGAGATCGACCTCACCACCGATCTAAGCCTCGATCTGACTCTCCATGCCGATCAAGTGCGAGTGAAGCAGATTCTTTATAACCTGCTGAGCAACGCAATTAAATTCACCCCGGCGAAAGGAAGTGTTCGTCTGCTTGCAAGATCGGCGGACGCGGCTGTTCACATCTCGGTGATCGATACCGGCATCGGTATACCGTCACGAAGAACACGAGGCAATCTTCGAGACATTCCACCGGTGTCTGACCCCTACACAGGACGTGTGTGAAGGGACCGGACTCGGTCTTTCCATCACCCGGCTCCTGGTTGAGCAGCATGGAGGCAGGATTTGGGTGGAAAGCGAACCCGGCAAGGGAAGTCAATTCCATTTGACGCTGCCGAATCACGGGGACCGGGTTCGATGACGATTCTGATCGCGGACGATAACATTTTCAGTCGTGAACTGATGAGAGAGCTTCTGGAAGCATCGGGCCACGTGATTCTGGAAGCAGTCAACGGCCGCCATGCACTGGACCTGATTCGCCAATGCGTGCCCGACCTGGTCTTCCTGGATTTGCAGATGCCCCTGCAGGATGGGTTCAGCGTCATTCGGGAGTTGCGGAACGACAATCGCTTTGCAAGCCTGCCGGTCGTTGCCGTAACTGCCAGCGCCATGATCGGCGACCGCGAACGCGCGATTGCGGCCGGCTTTGATTCGTATATCGCCAAGCCGATCGATCTGTGCGAGGTTGAGGCTCAGGTAGAAGCGTTCGCTGCGCGCCGGCTAACACATCCGCTTACTGATAACAGCTCGAAACACAATTGAGCTTTTTGGAGCAGCAGGCAGAACAATCTGCCTCATTTGCGGCAGGTCCAACATTCCTCCCGAACCTCTGAGCGTGGATCTCGCGCAGAAAGATAACCGCGTGTATTTGGCCCGTGGCGTGCCATTGCGATGAATGGAAACTCTATGCCCGATCCACAAAAGAGTGACGACTCCAAAGCGCCCGATACTCATGCTGCTTTCCAGCCACTGGATGAGCATGCTGGGTGCGGTACTGGCAACGACGGCCGTATTTTCCTGGCTGTTCGCTCTGCCGACACAGCTTAGAGGACACACCAGCAATCCATACATCGGCATCATCGTCTTTCTCCTGATTCCCATCATCCTGGTTGCGGGCCTTATTTTAATGGCCATCGGCGTTTTCCTTGCTCGCAAACGCATTGAGGCCGGCCTTTTGGAAGCGCCGAACCGTGACGTCTACTTTCGAAGGCTGGCAAAATTCTTTGCCATCACTACGGCAATCAACATCGTGATCGGGACTCAGGGAACCTACCGCGCCATACAGCACATGGAGACGGCCCAGTTCTGCGGAGAGAGTTGCCATGTCATGAAGCCGGAATTCACCGCACATCAGAACTCGCCTCACGCCAATGTTCTGTGCGTGGATTGCCACGTCGGCCCAGGCGCGGAAGGGTGGATACGGAGCAAGGTGGCCGGTACGCGGCAGTTGATGGATGTGGTTTTCAACCGCGTTCACTACCCGATCGAATCGGCCATGGAAAGCAACCGTCTGGTGCCTTCCCGCGGTACTTGCGAACAGTGTCACTGGCCTCAGCAATTCGATTCAACGAAGTTACGCGTCATTTTTCACTTCCAGGACGACGAGACGAATACACAGACCCAGACTGCTCTGATGATGCTCACGGGTGGAGGGGATCTGGGCGGCATCCATGGAGCGCATCTCGCCCCCGGAGTCGAAATCCACTACGCAGCTTCTGATAAACAGCGTCAAACCATCCCCTGGGTGGAGTACCGCAACGGGAAGACGGGTGAAGTCCGCACGTTTCTGGCGGATGGCTCCACCGCTAAGTCGGTCGCCAGCCTGCCCCGCTATCAGATGCAGTGTGTCGATTGTCATAACCGGCCGACCCATACCTTTGAACTCCCCGAGCGGGCTGTGGATCAAGCGATGGGATTAGGGCGCATTTCTCCCACGCTGCCTTATGTCAAGAAGAAAGCGGTAGAGTTACTCAAGATCAACTATGCGACCAACCAGGATGCCGGCAGCGACATTCCCGTCAGGTTGGCCGCCTTCTACCGGGACAAATATCCGGCGGTGTCATCGCAACGTGCCGGTGAGATCTCCAGGGCGGGTGCCGAAATTGCTGAAATCTATAACCGGAATGTATTTCCCGACCTGAAGGTCACGTGGGGCACATACCCCAACAATCTCGGACATACTGATTTTCCTGGATGCTTCCGCTGCCATGACGGATCGCATTCCACGTCGGATGGCAAAACGACGATTACTCAGGACTGCAACACGTGTCACACCCCGATGGCAATCGAAGAATCAAACCCTGGAGTACTCAATACGCTTGGCCTCGCTGACCGCATTGCCCACCTGCAAAAGACATCGTCGAAAGGATCACCGAAATGAATCGCAGTACACAGAAAATCAAACGGTTCGTAGCGCTGGCGGCCGTAGTCGTTCTCTCCCTGGCCGCCGCTGGCAAGCGGTATCAGTACTCCCCGCAAGAAAAGGCCGCCTATGCGGACGCGGCGACCGTCGAGTTCGTTCAGCCGGGCGTTGTGATCACGATCAACCAGGCGCAGATCGCCTCCGACGGGACGATCACCGTGGTGTACACGTTGAGCGATCCTAATGGTCTTCCTCTGGATGCTGCCGGTGTCACGACACCCGGAGCGGTCAGCTTGGGATACATCGCGGCGGTGTTGCCGAACAACCAGGAAGATTACACGGCGTACACGACCCACGCCAATTCGGGACCCGCGGTCTCGTCGACCAATCAGCCGGGCCCCGATTCCGGCGGCGTGACTACCGGCGGACCGGGCCAATACCAGTACGTCTTCCACACGAAGGCGCCGGCCGGGTTCGATCCTACCGCCACCCACACCATCGGCATCTACGCTTCCCGCGTGCTGACAGATTTCAATCTGGGAACCAATTATGCCAGTGCGACCTACAACTTTGTTCCCAATGGCGCCAAGGTAACCAAGGTTCACGACGTCATCAGAACCGCGAGCTGCAATACCTGTCACGACCAGCTATCGTGGCACGGCGGGCGGCGGCGCGGCGTCGAGATGTGCGTCCTGTGCCACACCCCGCAAAACGTGGACACGACCACCGGGGGCTCGCTTGACCTGAAGGTAATGATTCACGAGATGCACATGGGAGCCAAGTTGCCGAGCGTCGTTGCGGGAAAACCTCTGATTGTGAATGGAACAGACTTCTCGCAGATCTCTTATCCCGCCGATCCCGGCGACCCACGCCGTTGCGAAACCTGTCATTCGCAAACCACCGGCGCCGCGCAGGCCACGGCTTACCTCACGAATCCGACGGCGGCCGCCTGCGGCGCCTGCCACAACGACGTGAACTTTGCAACCGGAGCGAACCACCCGGGCGGTCCGCAGTTCGACGACAAGCAGTGCGCCAACTGTCATATTCCTCAGGGAGAGATCGACTTTGACGCCTCCATCAAGGGCGCTCACGTCGCTCCCACTGCGTCCAGCCTGCTCACCGGCCTCGCGGTCAATATCACGAAGGTGGATCAAGGCATGGCGGGGGAAGCACCGGTGGTGTCGTTCACGGTGCAGGATGGGACCGGCAAACCGCTTGCCCTGTCGCAGCTCGGCTCCATCTCTTTCACCATGGCCGGCCCGACCACCGATTACGGCTACACGAGTTTTGGACCAGACACCGCGAGCACGCCTGGCTACGTCACCGAGAGCGCGGCCAAGGCCACTTGCGATCCCAATGGAAACTGCACCTACACGTTTACGCACACGGTTCCGGCGAAGGCAATGGGGACGTACGCCATCGGCGTGGAAGCGCGGCGCACTGAGATTGTGCTCCCAGGAACAACCACGCAGCAGAGCATAACGTACGGCACGCCGAACAAAGTCGTCTACTTCTCGGTGGATGGCTCGCCCGTTACGCCCCGGCGCGACGTCGTCGCCATCGCCAACTGCAACCAGTGTCACGTGGCGCTGTCTGTTCACGGGTCGCTGCGCAATAACACCGAATACTGCGTGATGTGCCACAATCCTTCGAATACGGACGCTTCGCAGCGCGTCAATGCCACCGTTGCCGCGGATAAAGCCGCGCCGCCGCAGGGTATCACGTTTCCGCTTCTCGTTCACCGGATTCACGACGGCGTCAACATGCTTGCCGATGGCGGCAGCTACACCGTAGTAGGTTTCGGCGGCAGCCACAACGATTTTTCGACGACGCTGTTCCCGGCGATGGGCCCGAACGGCAAAGCGACGGATGTGGCCAATTGCTCGCTCTGCCACGTGAACGGTTCTCAGGCAAACCTCCCCATCGGCTTAAACGACGTTGTGAATCCGCAGGGCTGGATCAATCCGGAAGGCGCCACCGCGACTGCCTGCTCGGGTTGTCACGTGGCTAAGGACGCGGCGGCGCATTTCCTGGCCAACACGTCGTCGCTCGGCGAGAGCTGCACGGTGTGCCATCAATCGGGCGCCGAGTTCGACGTGAATAAGGTGCATGCGCAGTACTGAGGCAGCGGTGGCGGTGTTCGGAATCTCGACACGAAACCCCAAAATACGACATCTGCCTGTTGCGAACGCTTCTTGCCGTTCTCGCCAACCTCCAGCTTTCAGTCAGGTTCCCGTCTGTTTCGGATGATGACCCGTTTGGAATCGCGGTTGCCTCTGTTTGGATGACGCTGCAAACCTACACAGGGGGAATACATGGCCGACTCGCAAAGCGATCTCGTTAGCTCGAAACCGCGCTGGACGCAACGTCTAAGACAGTTGCTTGCCCCGGTAACGATTGTGCTTATGGCCGCAGGGATCTTGTTCCTGATCGCCGGCAACTGGAATACCTGGGCCAGCGAGCGCGCTTCCGAAAACACCGACGATGCCTACGTGCGTGCGGACTTAACACCGCTCAGCACCAAGGTCGCCGGGCTTGTGGCAACGGTGGCGGTTTCCGACTATCAACCGGTGAAAGCGGGAGACCTGCTCGTGCAGTTGCGGGATGACGATTTTCAGGCCCAGGTGCAGCAAGCCGAGGCAGCCGTGACATACGGCGAAAGTGCCCTCGTAAACAATCAACGGCAAAAAGAGTTGCAAGATGCCCGGATTCATCAGGCTGAAGACGGCATTCGCGCGGCGCAAGCGGACATCGCGGCCGCGGAGGCCGGGATCGAGGCCGCGAAATCCATGATCGTCAATTCCAAAAGCGCGATCGATGGAGCCAAGGCGGACGTCCAGCGAACCACCTTGGAGCGCCGGCGGCAGGAAGCCTTGATTGCGGCCGAGTCGGCGACGCGCCAGAGACTGGAGCAGGTGGTGGCGGACGCGGAGCGTTTTCGCGCTCAGCTCGCCAGCCGCGAAGCCGACCTCAGTACGGCGGCAGCGCAATTGGCGAGCCGGCAAGCCGATTTGGCTCGTGCAAACGCCCGGCTTGCGAGCACAAAGGCCGAACTCGAAGCACAAAAGCGCCAGCGTGCCGTGCTCGATTCGCAGGAACTCCTGCTTCGCGCCGATCTCAATGCGAAGAGGGCCTCTCTCGCCCTGGCGCGAGTCGATTTGGGATACACGCGAATCGTAGCCCCGGAAAACGGAATCGTGAGTGAACGCAAGGTGCGCCCCGGACAACTGGTGAGTCCAGGCACTCAGGTAATCTCGCTCGTCCAAAGGGAAGTTTGGGTCGAAGCCAATTACAAAGAAACGCAGCTCCGCCACATCCGCTCGGGCAACCCTGCTGAAATCCGGGTAGACGCGCTCCCCGGCGTAATTCTCCGCGGGAGAGTCGAGCAGGTCTCTCCTGCCAGCGGCTCCCAGTTCGCGCTGCTTCCGCCAGACAATGCGACCGGCAATTTCACAAAAATAGTCCAGCGAGTGCCTGTGAAGATCGTGCTGGATCCCGGCCAGCCAGGTGCGGAGCGATTGCGGCCCGGTCTGTCCGTGGATGCAACCGTTCATACCGGTGGCGCGGGTGAGTGACCGGAGACTCTATCGATGAGCAGCTCAATCGCCGATGCCGCGCCGCCCCGCTCGCAGCCCGCCCAGACAACACAGATCACGACCAACCCGTACATCGGTACACTGGGAGTTTTCCTCGGCGCGGGAATCGCCACGCTGAACGCGCGACTCATTAGCATAGGCCTGGCCGATCTCAAGGGCGCCAACGGATTCGGCTTCGATCAGGGTTCCTGGCTTCCCACGGTGCTTGACATGGCGATGATGTTCAGCGGAGTCTTCTGCGTCTTCCTGAACGTTCGACTGGGCCCGCGCCGCATCCTGATGCCCGCCGCTGCCCTCTTCACCGTTGCGTCCGTTGTGCTTCCCTTCTCGCCAAATATCTGGGTCATGTATGGCCTCCTGGTCGTGGCGGGGTTGACATCGGGGACCTTCTATTCACTGACGCTGACCTTTGCACTGATCGCTCTGCCGCGGCGGCTGGTCATTTTTGGCATTGCCGCTTATGCGGCGGACATTGTTTTTGACAGCAACATCGCTTCAGCGCTGCAAGGCTGGTACTCCGAGCATCTCTCATGGCACTGGATCTTCTGGACGGCCGCGATCGTCACGCCGCTGATGATGATCTGTGTCCATTACGGTATTCCCCGCCGCAGCGCGCCGGCCGACCCGGGGCCAAGCTGGCGTGGCTTTGCCTACTTCAGCCTCGGTCTGGCTCTGCTCACCGGCACCCTCGATCAGGGCGAACGGCTGGACTGGTTGCACTCCGGCGTCATTGTAGGGATGGTGACCGCGGGACTGTTCCTACTGGCCGCAGCCTGGGCGAGTCGTTTGCTGCGGCCAAACACGACCGCCAACCTTGCCTTCTTGAAGACCCCGAACATCATTATTCTCGCGGGCTCGATTTTCGTCTTCCGATTCACCCTCCTGGCGGGATACGTTCTCATTCCGGGCTTCCTGGGAAATGTCCGGCATTATCGAGCGATCCAGACGGGACAAGCCCTCGCGTGGGTGGCCGCGCCTCAGTTCGTGGTGGTATGGCTCGTCGCGCTCATCATCATATACACCAACTCGCGGCTAATTCTGGCAGTCGGGCTTACTTTGACTTCAGTGGCCTGCTGGTTCTGCGCCCACCTCGACGCAGCGTGGGCCGGTACCAGCTTCGAGGCCATCGAACTAGCGCTGGCGGTCGGGTTTGCCTGCACTTACATCGGACTGGTGAGCAGCATCGTTCTGGAGGCGCTCGGAGGAGGCGCGCTACTCAAACCTGCAAACGTAGCGACGCTTTCCGGGCTCATGCATTTCACCCGGATTTTCGGCGGCTCGGTGGGAGTAGCCATCATGACCCGCTTGATTTCGGTACGGGAGCAGTTCCACTCCAACATGCTTGGCTTACATCTTCAGGCAGGCAGTTGGCTTACCGACGCACGCGTGCGGATGCTCACTGGAGGGATTTTTTCCTCTTCCACCGGGTCGCCGGAAGCACAACATCGCGCGATCGCCATGCTAAGCCAGCAGGTTCGAGGGCAGGCTTATACCTTGGCGATCGCCGATTGCTTTATTGCGATCGGGTGGATCTCGGCCATTTTTTTGCTGGTGATGCTGTTCATGCGGCCGTTCAAGCTCAGCTACAAAGACTTGAGGAATATGTAATGAATCGAGCGCATCTATATCGGATTCTCATAATTGCGGGACTTCTCGCGCCGTCAGCCGCTGCGCAGAACGCGGCCGAAGTGCGGCGCCTCACGCTGACCGAGGCCGTCCACCTCGCCATCAGCCAGAACCGCGTGCTGAAGATCGCGCGCCTGAAAGTGGTGGAGAACGAGCAGAAAAAGGCCGGCGAGCGCTCTGGATATTTCCCGAAGATCACCAATCAGTCAAACGCTCTCCGCTTTTCGGATCTGGAGAATATCGTAATACCAGCCGGAGCGCTGGGATCGGCGGCAGGAACGCTCATTCCGTCGCAGACTGTTGGTATCGATCAGGGGCAAAAGACAATCTACTCCAGCGGCACGCAGCTCACCCAGCCGCTGACACAGTTGATTCGCGTCCATGCAGCCAACCGCATTGCCGCCGCTGAAATCGCCACTTCTCGCGACGATCTGAAGAACGCCGAGAACCAGGTCGCGCTTCAGGTGCATACGCTCTACTTCGGCATCCTGATCGCCCAGTTGCAGAAGCAGGCGGCGGAACAACAGAGCGTGTTCGCCGGCGAAAATCTGCGCGAGAGCGAAGAGGATGTCCGCAATGGCAGTGCCCTGAACGTGTCGGCGATACAAGGGCAGGCCGGAGTGCTCGAAAGCCAGCAGTCCGTCCTCACCGCCGAGCTTCAGATCTCCGACTTGACCACGGAGATGAACGACCTTCTGGGCCTCCCCCTGGACACACAGTTGCAATTGGACCCACTTGTTCCGTCCAAGTTCGACGAACGCCCACGCCAGGAGTATATCCAGACCGCCTGGTCCCAGAATCCCGAAATCCTGGCCGCGCAGGACGCCATACGGAAAGCAGAGGCCGGAGTGGCCGCCGCAAAATCGGCGTACATCCCCGATATTACCGCCTATGCGCGCCATAGCTATCAGGATGGCGTTCCATTTGTAGTCCGAAACTTCGGTACGTTCGGCGTCAACCTGAATTGGGACGTCTTTGACTTCGGCAAACGAAGGGCCACCGTGCGCGAGCGCGAAACGCAATTGGAGGAGGCTCAAGAAAACCTGCGCCGGCTGAAGGACTCCGTGGCGGTTGGAATTGAGCGGAGTTACAACAAAGTGGAACGGACCAGACATCTGGTCCAGGTCGCGACTCAAGTGGTGAAACTGCGGCAGGAAAGTGAGCGGCTGGCGCAGAACCAGTTGACCCAGGGAGTAGTATTGGCGGCCGAGCGGCGGCAGGCCACGGCGGCGACCTATAAAGCGCAGGCAGATTACCTTCAGGCGAGCTTGGGATATCTACTCGCCTGGGCGGAACTGGAGCGGGAAGCCGGGCTCACTCCCGGATTCTGAAGCCCGGGCTTTGCCCCAACAAAACTGTTCCCGAATCGCTCCTACTAATTGAACCGGTATCGAGGTTTCGGATAGAGCGCCGATTTCTATGATGTGGCCATTAGTCGCATACTTCGTGTTCGTGGTCTTTCTGGTCGCGGCGGTTCTAACCGTTTCTTACCTGATAGGTCCGCGGCATTCCGAACCCGCCACCGGCGAGCCCTACGAAGGCGGCATCGTCTCCGAGGGCTCGGCGCGCGTGCGGCTTTCGGTGCGCTACTACCTGGTTGCGATGTTTTTCGTCGTGTTCGATCTGGAGGCTGTTTTCCTGTTCGCCTGGGCTGGAGCGGTCCGCGAACTCGGATGGGCCGGTTACTGCGAAGTCTTGTTGTTCGCCGGGGTGCTTTTCGCGGCCCTGGTTTATCTGTGGAAGATCGGCGCCCTGGATTGGGTGCGGCAAGCGCAGCGTTCGAGGTGAGCATCCGATGCAGTGGTCACTAACAAAACCCGATATCACCGGCCTGGTGGCAACCCCGGACACAGAGCCCTTCGAGCAAACCGTGCGCCGCAGCGTTGTCCTTTCCAGATTGGAGGACCTTGTCAAGTGGGGCCGCAAAAACTCCGTGTGGCCCTTCAACTTCGGGCTCTCGTGCTGTTACGTGGAAATGGCCACCAGCATCACCAGCAAGTTCGACGTCTCCCGCTTCGGCGCCGAAGTGATTCGCGGTACGCCCCGGGAAGCGGATCTCATGGTGGTCGCCGGGACGGTCTTCACCAAGATGGCGCCCATCGTTCAGAGGCTGTACGAGCAGATGATGGAGCCCCGCTGGGTAATCTCGATGGGATCGTGCGCCAACTCCGGCGGCATGTACGACATCTACAGCGTGGTGCAGGGCGTGGACAAGTTTCTTCCGGTTGACGTGTATGTGCCCGGCTGCCCGCCTCGTCCCGAAGCATTTCTGGAGGGTCTGCTGTTATTGCGGAACGTTGTGGGAACCGAACAGCGGCCGCTGAGCTGGGTGGTGGGCCCGCAAGAAACGGTTCGAGCGCCCCTGCCATCCCTCCGCGACCTGATGCGGCCCACGCGGCAAAGAGCCACTGTATTGAGGGAGCCTGACGAGGTATGATCGCCGCCCCCACAATCGCCCAGGAGATTCGCGACCGCTTCGGCTCTTCCGCCGCGCCTCAGGATACGCTCGACCGCATTCCTACCTTTTGGGTGGCCAAAGATCGCATGCGTGATCTTCTTCGCTTTCTCAAAGAGGAAGTCTACCGGCCGTACAAGATGCTGTATGACCTCTCCGCTATCGATGAGCGCATGCGGCAACATCGCGAAGGCCAGCCGGCCAGCGACTTTACGGTTGTCTATCACCTCCTCTCCTTCGACCGGAACGCGTATATCCGCATCAAGGTAGCTCTCTCGGATGACCGCCTTTCGCTGCCCAGCATCACCAATATCTGGCCTGCCGCCAACTGGTATGAGCGCGAAGTGTTCGATATGTTCGGGATCGTCTTTGACGGTCATCCGCACCTGGAACGCATCCTGATGCCCAAGAGTTGGGTGGGCCATCCGCTGCGCAAAGAACACCCCGCCCGCGCGACTGAGATGGGACCCTACCAACTGCCCCCGGACAAAGAAGTAGCCGAGCAGGAGGCGCTGCGTTTCCGCCCGGAGGAATGGGGCATGAGCCGCGAACGCGACGGCTCGGACTTCATCTTCCTCAATGTAGGTCCTCAGCACCCCGGCACGCACGGCGTCTTACGCATCGCCCTGCAACTCGATGGCGAAGAGGTCGTCGACGCCATCCCACAAATCGGCTTCCACCACCGCGGCGCCGAAAAGATGGGCGAACGCCAATCCTGGCACTCCTACATTCCCTATACCGACCGTATCGATTACCTCGGCGGCGTCATGAACAACCTGGCCTATTTGACGGCCGTCGAGACTCTCGCCGGCATCCAGGTTCCGCCGCGCGCCCAGGTGATCCGCGTAATGCTGGCCGAGCTGTTCCGCATCATCAGCCACCTGGTCTGGTACGGCACCTTCGCCCAGGACCTGGGCCAGATGTCGCCCGTCTTCTTCACGTTCAACGATCGCGAGCGCGCGTTCGGCATCGTCGAAGCCATCACCGGCGCGCGCATGCACCCGGCCTGGTTTCGCATCGGCGGAGTTGCCGCTGATTTGCCCAACGGCTGGGAAAAAATGTTCCGCGATTTCCTCAAGTATCTGCCGCCACGCCTGATTGAGTACGACCGGACGGTGATGCAGAATCGGATTTTCCAGGCGCGCACCAAGGGCATCGGCGGACTCCGCATTGACGAAGCGATCGAGTGGGGCATGACCGGCCCCAGCCTTCGCGCCTGCGGATTGGATTGGGATTTTCGCAAGCGCCAGCCTTACTCCGGATACGACAATTTTGAGTTCGACATTCCCACCGGGCACACCGGCGATTGCTACGACCGTGCCGTGGTGCACGTCGAGGAGATGCGGCAGAGCCTGCGCATCATCGAGCAGTGCCTGAAGAATATGCCCGAGGGCCCGTACAAGTCGGACCACCCTCTGGCCACCCCTCCGGTGAAGGCCCGCACCATGCACGATATCGAAACTTTGATCACGCATTTCCTGAGCGTGAGTTGGGGACCGGTGATGCCGGTGGGCGAAGCGCTGGGCGCCATCGAAGGCACCAAGGGCAACAACGGTTATTACCTGGTGAGCGATGGCAGCACGGTTTCCTATCGCACGCGGATCCGGACCCCTTCCTTCGCTCATATCCAGACAGTGCGGCTGCTGTCCCGGGGCATGATGATTCCCGATGTGGTAGTAAACCTGGGCAGCCTGGATTTTGTATTGGCGGACGTCGACCGGTGAGGAACTGAAGGGATGTTGACAGCGGAAGAAATCAACGAGATCGAAGCGGAGGCGGCACACTACCCCAAGCGCGACGCGGTTTCCATCGACGCGCTGAAGATCGTGCAGCGGCACCGCGGCTGGGTGTCCGATGAAAGCCTTCGCGACATCGCCGGACATCTGGGCATGTCGCCCACAGACCTGGACAGCGTCGCTACGTTCTACAACTTGATTTTCCGCCGGCCCGTGGGCCGCCACGTAATCATGGTCTGCGACAGCGTGAGCTGCTGGATCATGGGCCACGACCGCATTTACAAGCATCTCAGCGAACGCCTGGGAATCGAGTTCGGCCAGACCACACCCGACAATCGCTTTACGCTGCTGCCGATCGTTTGTCTCGGGTGTTGCGATCGTGCCCCGGCCATGATGGTGGGCGGCGACCTGCACACCAATCTGGATCCCCAGATAATCGATATCCAACTCGAGAAGTACAAATGACCGCCACCATAGAAAAGCCGCTGACTGGCAACATGCGCGCGGACGGGTCTGTCCTGGATTTGGCCGCCTACGAACAGTCCGGCGGCTATCAGGCGATCCGCAAGGTTCTGAGCGGCATGACGCCGCAAGCAGTCATTGACGAGGTGAAGTCCGCGGATCTGCGTGGCCGGGGTGGTGCGGGCTTTCTAACCGGCCTGAAATGGTCATTCGTACCGCGCGGCCGGGATGTTCCCAATCCGACTTACCTGGTGGCCAATGCCGACGAGATGGAGCCAGGCACCTTCAAAGACCGGTTGTTGATGGAGCGCGATCCGCACCAGCTCATCGAGGGAATGATCGTCGCCGGATTCGCCATCGAGGCGGATATCGCGTACATCTTCCTGCGTGGAGAATACACGCTGGCCGCCGAACGGATCTCGCGCGCCATCGCGGAAGCCTACGAACGTCATTACCTGGGCAGGAACATCCTGGGCTCCGGATACAGCCTGGAACTTCATCTGCACCTCAGCGGGGGCCGTTACATCTGCGGCGATGAAACCGCGCTGCTGAATGCCCTGGAAGGCAAGCGCGCCAACCCCAGGGCGAAGCCGCCGTTTCCAGTCGTGGCCGGGCTGTTCGGTAAGCCCACCGTGGTCAATAACGTGGAGACGCTGAGTTGCGTATCCCACATCATCAACCATGGCGCCGCGTGGTTTCGCGGTTTGAGCCGCGCCAAGAGTGGCGGCACCAAGCTATACGGGGTCAGCGGAAAAGTAAAGCGTCCGGGACTGTGGGAGTTGCCCATGGGAACCACGGTGCGCGAGATTCTGGAGGAACATGCGGGAGGCATGCGCGACGGCCTGAAGTTTCGCGCGCTGCTGCCGGGCGGGTCCTCTACCCCCTTCATCGTTGAAGAGCACCTGGATACGCCCATGGATTTCCAGGAGATGCCCAAAGCCGGCAGCCGGATGGGCACCGGCACTATGATCGTGCTCGATGACAAGACCTGCCCCGTTGGGATGGCCTCGAACATGATTCGCTTTTTCGCCCGCGAGTCCTGCGGCTTCTGCACTCCCTGCTGGAGCGGTCTCGGGTGGGCGGAGCGCATTCTACAGTCCATGGAAGAAGGCCACGGCAAGCCGGGCGATATGGAAAAGCTGGCGTTTCAAACCAAAATGTGGACTCCCGGGAATACCTTCTGCGCCCTTGCGCCCGGCGCCGCGGACCCCCTGGAAACCGCATTGAAATACTTTCGCAGCGATTTCGAACGGCACATCAGCGAGCACCGCTGCCCCTGGAGATAGGTATGGCGACCGTCTACATCGACAACAAACCGTACCAGATGAACCCCGATCAGAACCTGCTGCACGGCTGCCTCTCGCAGGGGTTGAAGCTGCCGTACTTCTGCTGGCATCCGGCGCTCGGATCGGTGGGAGCCTGCCGCCAGTGCGCCGTAAAACAGTTCAAGGACGAGCACGATGAGCACGGCAAAATCGTCATGTCCTGCATGACGCCGGCCGCCGAAGGCACCCGCATCTCCATCGACGATCCCGAGGCGGCCGCCTTCCGCGCCGGCATCATCGAGGGACTGATGCTGAATCATCCGCATGATTGCCCGGTGTGCGATGAGGGAGGCGAATGCCACCTGCAGGATATGACGGTGATGACGGGCCACGACTATCGCCGCTACGAGTTCGACAAGCGGACGTTTCGCAATCAAAACCTGGGCCCGCTGGTCAACCACGAGATGAACCGGTGCATCCAGTGCTACCGCTGCGTACGCTACTATCGCGACTACGCGGGTGGAAGCGATTTGAACGCCTTCGCGTCGCGAAACACCGTCTTCTTCGGCCGTCACGAAGACGGCGTGCTGGAAAACGAGTTCAGCGGCAACCTGGTGGAAATCTGTCCCACCGGGGTCTTCACCGATAAACGGCTGAAGCACCATTACACGCGCAAATGGGACCAGCAGTTTGCCCCCTCGGTCTGCGTGCATTGCGCGCTGGGCTGCAACACCGATGCCGGCGAACGCTACGGAACTGTGCGCCGCATCGTCAACCGCTACAACCACGAGGTTAACGGCTACTTCCTGTGCGACCGTGGCCGGTTTGGCTATGAGTTCGTCAATAGCGAACGGCGCTTCCATCAACCGGTGCTGCGCGGCCAGCCCACGTCCGCCGGCGCCGCGCGGCGCCATCTGCGCGAAAAGGCAGTCAGCGGCAAAGTGATCGGGATTGGCTCGCCCCGCGCGTCGCTGGAAGCCAACTTTGCTCTCCGCGCCTTCGTAGGTCCCGACCGCTTCCACTCCGGCATGGCCGATAGCGAGGCCAGGCTGGTGGATCGCATGATCGGGATTCTGCAGCGCGGACCCATGCGAACTCCCACGCTGCGCGAGATTGAGGAATCCGACGCTGTGTTTATCCTGGGCGAAGATCTGACCAACGTCGTTCCTAGGATGGCACTCGCCGTCCGCCAATCGGTGCGGCAGCAGCCCATGGAGATTCCCAAGAGGTTGAAGATTCCCTTGTGGCTGGATCACGGCGTGCGCGACGCGATTCAAGGCGCCAAGGGTCCGATCTACATCGCGACTCCCTATGCCACTCGACTGGACGATATCGCCACCGCCACCTTCCGCGCCGCGCCGGACGATCTGGCCCGGCTTGGATTTGCCGTGGCGCACGCGCTCGACCCTCGTGCGCCCTCGATGAACGCGTTCCCGCTTGCCGATTTCATCGCCCAGGCACTCAAAACTGCCAGGAAGCCGTTGGTGATATCGGGCGCCAGTTGCGCCAGCGCGGCCGTTATAGAGGCAGCCGCGAATGTGGCCATGGCGGCGCACGCCGCACTCAGCTTCACCGTGCCCGAATGCAATACCATCGGCGCTGCTCTCATCGGCGGCCGGCCCCTGAGCGCCGCGTTTCAAGCGGTCAGGGAGGGCGAGGCGGACACCGTCATCATCCTGGAAAACGATCTCTATCGCCGTGGCCCCGCGGCCGAAGTGGATTCGTTCCTCGATGCCGCCATGCACGTGATCGCGCTCGATCATCTCGCCAACCAGACCACAGCAAAAGCCGATCTGATTCTGCCGGCCGGAACCTTTGCCGAATCGGACGGAACGTTCGTCAGCAGCGAAGGAAGGGCACAGCGATTCTTCCAGGTCTTCGTCCCGCAGAACGATGTTTCGGCCAGTTGGCGCTGGCTGAAGCCGGATCATTGGCACGACCTGGACGATGTGCTGGCCACCATGTGCAGGGCCATTCCCGATCTGGCGCCGGTGCGCGACGCCGCGCCTTCGGCCGCGTTTCGCATTGCTGGAGCCAAGGTCCCACGCTCGCCGCACCGTGAGAGCGGACGTACGGCCGTGCTCGTGAATATCGATGTCTCCGAGCCCAAGCCGCCCGACGACCCCGATTCGCCGCTCTCCTTCTCCATGGAAGGCGCGTCCGCCAAACCGCCGGGAGCTCTCGTGCCGTTCTTCTGGTCGCCAGGGTGGAATTCCATTCAGGCAACCAATACTTATCAGAAGGAGGTGGGCGGGCCCTTGCGTGGCGGCGATGCGGGCGTGCGCATTCTGGAGCCTGCACCGGCTAATGGCCAGCTCTATTTCGATGCCATTCCCCCGGCATTCCAGCCGCGCGCCGGAGAGTGGATGCTGGTGCCCATGCATCGCATTTTCGGCTCCGATGAGCTGAGTCTCTCCGCGCCGGGAATCGCGGAACTCGCGGCCAAGCCGCACATCGCCGTGAATGCCAGCGATCTGGCGGACGGTGCGGAGGTCGAAGTGACCTGCGCCGGCGGCACCTTCCGCCTGCCGCTGCGCATCCGCCCCGATCTCCCTGACGGCGTCGCCGGAATATCCGCGGGAGTGCCGCCATTGGCCGGTGTGAGGTTGCCTGACTGGGGAAAAATCGCGAGGCCCAAATGACAAGCCCATATCCCTTACTGGCGATCCTCGGCATTGTGATCGTCGCATTGTCGATCGCGGCCTTCCTGATCTGGGTCGAGCGGCGCCTGCTGGCCCTCTGGCAGGATCGCTACGGGCCGAACCGCACCGGGCCCTTCGGCCTGCTTCAGGTAGTCGCCGACGCGATCAAAATGTTCATGAAGGAGGACTGGATCCCTCCTTTCGTGGACAAGCCCGTTTTCATTGTGGCGCCCGCCATCATCTTTGTAACGGTATTGATGTCCTTCGCTGTGCTCCCGGTGGCGCCCGGCATTATCGTCAGCGACCTGAATGTCGGCCTGCTGTTCTTTCTCGCCATGTCTTCGCTCGGTGTTTACAGCGTGGTGCTGGCCGGATGGTCCTCCAACAACAAGTATGCCCTTGTCGGCGGGCTCAGGGCCGCCGCGCAGATGTTGAGTTATGAAGTCTTCATGGGTCTCTCCCTGATGGGCGTCGTGGCGATTGCCGGAACATTCAGTCTCCCCGCGATCGTCGAAGCACAACGGAAAGTCTGGTTCGTGATTCCGCAGTTCCCCGGCTTTGTCCTGTTCCTGATCGCGGGACTGGCTGAGACGCGCCGTATTCCGTTCGATCTGCCGGAAGCCGAAAGCGAGCTCGTTGCCGGATATCACTCCGAGTATTCCGGGATGAAATTCGGCATGTTCTTCGTGGGCGAATACATGGGAGTGACACTGATCTCGAGCATGATTGCGGTCCTGTTTTTTGGTGGCTGGCTGGGACCGGTTCTCCCCGGGGTGGTCTGGTTTCTCATCAAGACCTTTCTCTTCATCTCATTCTTCGTCCTGGTGCGGGCGTCCCTGCCGCGCCCGCGATTCGATCAGCTCATGTCATGGGGCTGGAAGGTCATGTTACCGCTGGCATTGGCGAACCTGCTGGTGACCGGAGCGGCAATTCTTATGTGGGGTAAAGGATGATCAGCATACTCAGGACGATCTGGCTGGTGTTTCTCCACGCCTTCCAGAAGAGAATTACCGTTCAGTACCCGGAGCAGAAGCCCTATCTCGCGCCGCGTTACCGGGGCAGGATCATTCTGTCGCGCGATCCCGATGGAGGCGAGCGCTGCGTCGCCTGCAACCTGTGCGCGGTCGCTTGTCCGGTCGGCTGCATCGCGCTTCAGGCCACCGAGGATGAAACCGGCCGGCGGCTTCCGGAGTTCTTCCGCATCAATTTCTCGCGGTGTATCTTCTGCGGATATTGCGAGGAAGCCTGTCCCACTTATGCCATCCAACTTACACCCGATTTCGAGATGGGCGAGTTTCATCGAAAAAACCTGGTTTATGAAAAAGAGGACCTGCTGATCGACGGTCCCGGCAAATACCCGGGCTATAACTTCTGGCGGGTGGCCGGAGTTCAGATCGGCGGTAAGAATAAGGGCGAGGCTGCGCACGAAGCCCCGCCCGTCGATATCCACTCTCTGATGCCGTGAGACACTTATGGAACTAGCTTTTTACATCGCGGGCGCGGTAGCCGTCATATCCACCGTCCTCATGCTGACGCGCTTGAACGTTGTCCACGCACTGCTTTACCTGATCGTGTCGTTTCTGGCGATAGCGGTGGATTTCTACGTGCTCGGCGCCCCATTTATCGCGGCCCTCGAAGTCATCGTATACGCGGGCGCCATCATGGTGCTCTTCGTATTCGTGGGCATGATGTTTAACCTGGGGCAGCATGCCGTTGTCACGGAAAGACAGTGGCTCACGCCAGGCATCTGGGCCGGTCCCGTGATTCTGGCCGTCATTCTTCTGATAGAGGTGGTCTATCTGGCGCAGGGCAGCACTGCGGCCGCGGGCGGTAGTGCCATACAACCCAAGGAAGTTGCGCTGGCCCTGTTCGGCCGATATCTCATCGGCGTGGAGCTTGCCTCCATGCTCTTACTGGCCGGCATGGTGGGCGCGTATCACATCGGCTCCCGCCAAACGGAAAAACCGGAGATTCAACATGACGCAGATACCCATGAGAGACGGGCTGATACTGGCGGGGACCTTGTTCTCGCTGGGGCTGACCAGCCTTCTCGTACGCCGTAACTTGCTGTTCGTTCTGATGTCTCTCGAGGTAATGCTGAATGCCGCTGGCCTGGCATTCGTGGTCGCCGGCTCGCGCTGGCATCAGGCCGACGGGCAAGTGGTGTTTCTGTTTATTTTGGCTATGGCGGCGGCCGAGGTCGCCGTGGGATTGGCCCTGGTGGTGCAAATCTATCGCCGCTTCAAGTCTCTGGATGTCGATGCGTTGGACGAGATGAGGGGATAACGTGATCAGTCTGTTGTGGCTTATTCCGGCGTTGCCTTTGGCGAGCGCACTGGTGCTCCTGCTGTTTGGCTCGCGGCTATCTCGCGGCGCCGCTGCGGCTCTTTGGCGTGGGATCGATTGGACTTTCGGCGCTGACCGCGATTCTGGTAGGCTCCAGCTTCATCAACGCTCCTCCCGCCGGCAACGCCTACACCCAGGTTCTCTGGACTTGGATGAATGTGGCCGGATTCGCACCGCAGATCGGTTTCTATCTCGATGCGCTCTCGCTCGTTATGGTTCTCGTGGTCACCTGCGTCGGATTTCTGATTCACATCTACGCCGCCGAGTTCATGATGCACGACGAGGGCTTCAGCCGTTACTTCGGCTACATGAATCTCTTCGTGGCGTCGATGATCACGCTGCTCCTGGCCAACAATCTCCTGCTGCTCACTCTGGGGTGGGAAGGCGTGGGGCTATGTAGCTTTCTGCTGATCGGCTTCTGGTACCGCGAGCCCAACAACGGCCGGGCGGCGCGCAAGGCGTTTATCGTGACCCGCGTCGGCGATACCGCGATGTTACTCGGTTTGTATCTGCTCTTCACTCACCTCGGAACTCTGCAGATCCAGGACCTCATGCATCGCGCATCCGTGCAGTGGCAGCCGGGATCCGGCTTACGCTGTGGCGGCGGCGCTCCTGCTGTTGGGCGGAGCGGTGGGCAAATCCGCGCAGTTTCCGCTTCAGGTGTGGTTGCCGGATGCGATGGCCGGACCAACGCCGACCAGCGCTCTGATCCACGCCGCTACCATGGTCACGGCGGGCGTCTATCTGATTGCGCGCACGCACGTCCTGTTCTCCTTGGCGCCGGCGGCGCAAACAGCGGTGGGAGTCGTCGGCGCCGGAACGCTCCTGCTGGCCGGTTTCAGCGCGCTGACGCAGCACGATATCAAACGTGTGCTCGCCTACTCCACTGTCAGCCAGATCGGTTACATGTTTCTGGCTCTTGGCGTTGGCGCATGGCAGGCGGCGATGTTCCACTTCCTGACTCACGCCTTCTTCAAGGCCCTGCTCTTCCTCGGCGCCGGCGTCATCATCGAAGCCCTCGACGACGAACACAGCATGTTCCGCATGGGAGGCTTGCGCAAGGAACTTCCGGTCACTTTCTGGACGTTCCTCATCGCCGGTTGCTCGCTTGGCGGGACTGCCGTTCCTCACCGCCGGATTCTTCAGTAAAGACCTGATCATCTGGAGCGCCTGGTCAGCGCCGCAGGGACACCCGCTGTTCTGGATTGCCGGTATGGCTGGCGCGTTTCTCACTTCGCTGTACACCTTCCGCTTGATCTTCCGCGTCTTCTTCGGCCCGTTGGGCACCCCCGTGACTAAGCGGCCGGGGTATGCCATGACGATTCCGCTGATGATACTGGCTTTCCTTTCGATCGTTGGGGGGTATCTGAAAGGGCCGTTCCTGGCCTTGCTGGATTCCGTTCTGCCCGCCACGGTCGAAGCACATGCCGGTCTGACGGAAGCGGGTTCAGAGGCAGTGGCCGCGACTCCTGTTCCTGATCGGCCTCTATTTTGCCTGGCTCTTCCACCTCCGCAAGCGAAGCCTGGCAGACAGCCTGGTGGCGAACCCGGCCGCGCACGCCCTGGACCAATGGTGGTTTGCGGGTTGGGGCTTCGACTGGCTCTACGGCAAGGCGTTCGTGCAGCCCTTCGTCTGGGTATCGCAAATCAACAAGAGCGATTTCATCGATGCCTTCTATACCGGTGTTGCCCGGCTGACGGACTTCTGTTATCGCGCACATAATCCGCACCGAGACGGGCCGGGTCCGCTGGTACGCCGCGGCCATGGCGGGTGGGTCGGTGCTGTTTATCGCGGTGGTGCTTGTTCTTATGATCCTCATCTGGCTGATTATCATTTTATTCGCGGGCGGCATTCTCGCCGGACTCGCGGCGCGCTGGAACTCGCAGCTTCCACGGTGGATTTCACTCATCGCCATTGGCGTGGATCTCGTTCTGGCGGCGGGCATCTGGACCGGCCGCGCCCCATCCGGCAGCAGGCCCTGGCTCGACGAGCTGGACTGGAACTGGGTGCCAAGCTTCGGCATCCACTTTCATCTGGCGGTGGATGGCCTCAGCCTGCTGATGCTGATGCTCACGTTCTTCCTGGGCATTATCGCTGTGCTGGCCTCCTGGACCGAAATCCGCGATAAGGTTGGCTTCTTCCACTTCAATCTGCTGTGGGTGTTGGCGGGAATCGTGGGCGTGTTCCTGGCCGTCGACCTGTTCCTGTTCTATTTCGCCTGGGAGCTGATGCTGATCCCGATGTATTTTCTGATCGTGATCTGGGGCCACGAACGGCGCGTCTACGCAGCCGTGAAGTTCTTCCTATTCACCCAATTGAGCGGCCTGCTGATGTTGCTCGCCATCCTGGCGCTCTACTTCATTCACCATCAGGCAACAGGAGTTTACACATTCGAGTACGCCGAACTGCTCGGCACGCACCTCAGCCCAAGCGTCGAGCTATGGATCATGCTCGGGTTCTTTGTCGCCTTCGCGGTGAAGCTGCCCGTGGTGCCGGTGCACACCTGGCTGCCGGATGCTCACACCGAGGCTCCCACCGCCGGAAGCGTGATTCTGGCCGGGCTTCTGTTGAAGACCGGCGCCTACGGCCTGATTCGTTTCGTCGTCCCGCTGTTCCCTCACGCCGCCCATGCGTTCACTCCCGGTGGCCCTGGTACTGGCAGTCGATCGGGATCATTTACGGCGCCGTCATGGCCTTCTCGCAGACGGATCTCAAACGCCTGGTGGCGTACACCAGCGTGAGTCACCTGGGTTTTGTGCTGCTCGGGATCTTCTCCTGGAACCCGCTGGCGCTTCAGGGCGCAATCATGACCATGATCTGCCACGGGCTGAGCACCGGCGGACTGTTCATTCTGGTGGGCGGCTTACAGGAACGTATTCACACTCGCGATCTCGAGCGAATGGGTGGTCTGTGGTCCGTGGCGCCGCGCTTGAGCGGAGCAGCGCTCTTCTTCAGCATGGCCTCGCTCGGCCTGCCCGGGATGGGCGATTTCGTCGGAGAGTTTCTCGTGTTGCTGGGATCCTACAGAATCAGCGTCCCGATCACCGTTGTTGCGAGTCTCGGCATTCTCGCCTCCACTTTCTATGCCCTGCGCATGGTGCAGCGCGCCTTCCAGGGTCCCAACGCGCACGCCTGGCGATTCTCGGATCTCGACGCCGCGGGAAGGCTCATGGTGGGGACGATGATCGCCGGCCTGCTCTGGCTGGGCTCTCTATCCTCAGCCGGTATTGAACACCTTCGGACCGGCGCTGCACAACCTGCAGCGCCAGGCGCCCATGACTACGGCCGCGCTTAGGAGATAAGTGATGAGCACCTGCCGATCTTCTCGCCTTGCTCCCTCTGCTTCTGATCGCGGCTTCCGCGGTGGTGGTGATGCTGGGTATCGCCTTCCAGCGCAACCATGCGCTTGCGGCCGGACTGACCCTCGCGGGGCTGGCAGCCGCTTTCTTCTCGCATCTGGTTGCCGCGGTCCGGCAGCTCCCCGGCAAGTAACGCCACTCCTGTAGGTGGATCAGTACGCACTATTCTACATGGGTCTGATCATCGCCTCCGCCGCGGCTGTGGCCGTGCTCTCCTATCGGTACTTCGAAAAGCACGAAGGCCATCGCGAAGAGCTGTATCTTCTGCTCCTGCTGGCGACTCTGGGTTGCGCGGTCCTGGTGGCGAGCAGCCATTTTGCGTCGTTCCTTCTCGGGCTCGAAATCTTGAGCGTCTCCTTGTATGGCATGGTTGCGTACTTGACAGACCGCAAGCTGGCGCTCGAAGCCGGAATCAAGTATCTGATTCTGGCTTCGGCTTCGGCCGCATTCCTTCTCTTCGGCATGGCGCTCATTTATGCCGATACGGGCACCATGGAGTTCGCGCGCCTGCGGCAAGTTTCCCTCGGCGGCTCCGGATTCCCGCTGCTGGCCGGAATCGCCCTCACCGTCACCGGCATCGGCTTCAAGCTGGGTGTGGCGCCGTTCCATCTGTGGACGCCGGATGTCTACCAGGGTGCTCCGCCGCCCGTGGCGGCGTTCGTCGCCACCACCTCCAAGAGTGCCATGGTTGCTCTCTTGCTGCGCTACGTCTACTTATCGGGCGCGCTGCAGCACCATGCCGTGTTCCTGGTTTTCGCCATCGTCGCAATCGCTTCCATGTGCGCGGGCAATCTGCTGGCGCTGCGGCAGACCAACGTCAAGCGCATTCTGGCCTACTCGTCGATTGCCCATTTCGGGTACATCCTGGTGGCGTTTCTGGCGGCTTCCACGATGGCGGTGGAAGCGGTGACCTTTTACCTGGTAGCCTACACCGTCACGATCCTGGCGGCCTTCGGAATCGTGACCGTCCTTTCCAACTCCGGGCGGGATGCCGAGGATCTGGAGGATTATCGCGGCCTGTTCTGGCGCCGGCCGGTAATTGCCGCCGTCTTTACCGCCGTGCTGCTTTCACTCGCGGGCATTCCCGCGACCATGGGATTCCTCGGCAAGTTCTACGTGCTAGCCGCTGGAGCGGAACGCAGCGCCTGGCCGCTGATCATTAGCCTTGGTCGTGACCAGCGTCGCCGGGCTCTTCTATTACCTGCGCGTCGTCGTGGCCCTCTACGCGGCTCCCCCGGAGCGCGAGGCTCCCAGACCCAAGGTGTCCGGCGGGGGAGCCCTGGTGCTGGCTGCCCTAGCGATTCTGTTGATCTGGTTCGGAGTTTACCCCGCGCCGCTGCTGCACCTGATTCGATCCGCCGTTCTTGGCCTTAATTAGATCGGAGCGGCGTGAACCGGAAGGCAGCAGATCGGTATCCGCTGGCGCCTTTTCCTTTTCCCACTTCTTAGTCGGACAGGCCAGAAGTCCGACCAGAACGATTGTCACCAGCCCGCCGGTGATATAGCGCTCGAACGCAATCGCCGCTCCGATCGACGCCGTGGCCCATAGTGCCGCGGCGGTGGTCAGCCCGTGGACATGAGTCCGCCCGCGAATGATCACGCCGGCGCCCAGAAAGCCGATCCCGCTCGCCACCTGCCCGGTAGTGTGCATGTCCGCCGGGGTAAGCAGAAGGAACACGCAAGCACCCAGCGCCACCGCAGCGAACGTGCGGATGCCCGCCTCTTGCCCTGCATGCTGCCTCTGCCATCCCACCAGCGCTCCTAACACGGTCGCGATGACCACGCGTATTGCGAGCAATGCCTCCTGCTGCCACGTCATAAGTAGCTCCTCCAGCGTTGTTAGAGCCGGATCGCATTCTCGAGTACGAAGGTCAGGCGCGTTTCCGAGGGGATCCTCACACGCTGGCCCTTGGTCAGGATCTCCGCGCCGGCGCCCACGGCGGCGCCCGATCCCGCACCGATGGCAGCTCCTTTGCCGCCCCCCGCGATCGCCCCAATAATCGTACCCAACAGCGCTGTACCTCCAACCACCTTGGCGGTGCGCGAGCCGCGCGGAGAGCTTTCATGCGTGACCGTTTCGGTGTTGACGTCCACCATGCGGCCGTTCACCTTGATACTCATCAGGTCGAGGGTCAGGACAGTCCGGCCTGTGAGTTTACCGGATTCCTTGTCATCCACCAGTTTCACCACCACGTCCGCGCCGCGCGGAATCACCGTCTCGCCATTGACCACGACAGGTTCGTCCAGGCTCGCGGCGAATGTCTGGCCCACGGCGCTCTTTTCCGAGTCCACCGCATCGATCATTCGAATGACTAAGTTGGTGCCGGCCGGGAGGGCGACCTCGCCGTCTGCGCCCAAACGCTCCAGCTCATCGCCGGGGGTCGGAGAAAGCTCGACGTCGTGCTTCTGGCGAACGCCGTCAAACTGAATACCCGCGATGTTAGCGACGTCCAGCGTCTCGATCCGGCCGTCCGCCTCGATCCTTACCTCGCGCGGTGAACCGCCAAGGTAAGTGCCCGTGATCACTCGGCCATCCCGTAGCGTCACCGTGTCCGCCGCCTGAAGAGCGGTCACTAACATCAATCCGATTGCAAAGCTGCGAAAGCGTATCATACTCCTCTGTCGTCGCACGTTTATGTCCATAGCCCCGCGCCAGGACACGGGTCTTAGAAGTTCGCAAAGGACGGAGTCTCGTCATATGTGTCGAGTCTGCGTCAATGACTCATTCATTCATTGCTCCACAATTGCCGGATTCGCGCGGATTGCGTTGGCCCGTAAGGTGCACGGGTGGAAACGCAATGAAACGCTACATCAAGTTCGGTGCCTTAGTCGTCATAGTCATCGGCACGGTGCTCTGGCTGGCATTTGCCGGCGCGTCCGAATCAAAGACATACTACAAAACCATCTCCGAGGTGGGGAAGATGGGGAACGAGGCATACTCGCGGCGCATGCGCATCGGCGGAGATGTGGATAGCGGCTCGATTCGACGCATCGGGAACCGCGTCCAGTTTGTGCTAAGTCAGGATAAGGACAAAATGACCGTCGTCTACACCGGGACGGACCCCCTGCCTGATACGTTCAAAGACGGCGCCCAGGCTCTCGCGGACGGCAAACTGGATACCGACGGCGTCTTCCGGGCTACTCGTATTCAAGCTAAGTGCGCTTCCAAATATGAGTCTAAGCCGGGGTCTTTGGCGCCACGCGCCCCGGCCAACATCAGAGAGCGGACCCTGTAAGTGCGACAAGTGTGCCGGCGTTTGAACATGTCCGGTCACTGGATGGAGCCAGCGATTCGCAATCCCGCGAAGTTGCCGGCGGCGGCAGCCGATCGCATCTGTCTCACATCGGGCGCTTGCAGAGCAGCCATGCCAGGGACTCGGTCGCTTGCACAACCTGTCCCAAGGTCCACGCCAACGGGCCGGATGGATTGGTGCTGCACAAAGCCGTCGCCGTCAACGAACAGTGCGCGGGCTGCCACAACGACGTGCGGGCACAGTTCCAGCGGCCCAGGCTCAGAAACCGGCCCCGGCCAATGTAAGGGTGCGGCCCGGCGGCTTCAACTCGCGCAGGAAACGCTCTGGCATCTCCACCGGGGAACGGACCTCAACCCGCGGCCCGGCTGCATTCGTGGCAAGTTGCCGGTACTTGCCGGCGCGTTCCGCATCGCCGCCCTGAGCGAAATGATGAGCCAACTCGGCGGCCGCGGTACCCGGCCGCCGCGCGTACAATGCCTCCAACCGCTCACCGATCGCCAGGTGCAGCTTCGCTCTGCGGCCGGGCCACTGCCGCCCGTACAGCACCTCGCGGTACAGTGCATGGACAAACCGGTAGCGCCGGCAGGCGGTGCCATCGGGGACCTCCTGTGGGGCCGCCGCGGGCGCAATGTAATCCCGGTTCACCAAGCCTTCGCACAGCTTTTCAAATTCCTCCACATTCATTTCCGCCGCGGGAGCGCTGACCGCCGCCGTGAACGAGTTCCCCGTGACGCTGGCGGCTTCCAGAACTCGCCGCTCCGGCCCGCTCAGACGGTCGATCTGCAATTCGATCATCCGGCGCAGGCCCTCCGGCACCTCCAAGTCGATTTCCTCTAACGGAACCCGCACCTGCCATCGCCCATTCTCCCCTGAGATATAGCCCCGCTCCCTCATGTGCTCCAGCGCCGCCACCATGAATAGCGGATTCCCTTCGGAATACTCGTGGAGCAGCGAGGCGAGTCCCTCCGGTACGCGGCTGTCCGCCGGCTCGCCTGTTAGATAAGTGTCGATGTCCGCTTCTTTCAGGCCTTCCAAAACCAACTCGTGGCAGAGCCGGTGAACCAACAGATCCGGCGCAACGGTCATTAAAGGGTGCCCTGAAAGCGCAAGGTCGGCCGGCCTGTACGTGCCAATCGCCATCAGCTTCGCTTCGCCGCGACTCCGCGCCAGAGCGGAAATGAGATCGACCGTCGCCGGGTCCACCCAATGGAGATCTTCCAGCACCAGCAGCAGCGGAATCTCCGAAGCGATCGTCTCCAGCGCCCCTACGATCTCACGCAGCATTCTCTGCTGAGTCGCGCCCTGGATTTCGCGCTGCAGCGCCTCGCGCTGTTCCCTGGTCACCAGCCACGGGAACTGAACCAGCCAGGTAGGGGCCTGTGCGGCCAGAATCCGCACCACCGGTTCTCCCTCCGGACCACGGCACAAACTACCTACCGCCTCCAGCACCGGGTAATATGGCTCCTTGCCGCCGTATCCCTCCACACACTGCCCCCGGGCGATGCGGACCGGCGTGCCTGCCGCAACCTGCCGCTGGAACTCGTCCACCAGAGCAGTCTTCCCGATTCCGGCCTCACCGGTGACGAAAACGACCTGCCGCGAACCTTCGAACGCGCTCCCGAGGTAAGTCCGCAGATCGGCCAGAGCCCGGTCCCTTCCCACAAGCTCGGTTTTCGCCGGGAAATCGGACAAACGCGGCGCCGGTCCGGGGCTCCGTACAGAGGCGATGAACTGGTATCCACGCCGGGGCAGGGTCTCGATGTAGAGCGGACACTTGGGATCGTCTCCCAGCACATTCCGGATATCAAACATGTGCCGCTTCAGGACCTCGGGCTGGACATGGGTGTCGGGCCAGACGGCGTCGAGAAGCTCATCCTGGGTCACCAGCCGTCCGGCATGCTCCACGAGGTAGCGCAGGATTTCGAAAGCTTTTGGTTTCAAAAGAATGCGCTCATCGCCATCGCGGCCGCGCCGCCAGAGACACTGATTGACGGTGTCCAGCCGGAACGGGTCGAACTCTTTCATGTGGGTGCCAGCCATGCCGCGGTATCCTGCCGCGGGGCGGAGTGGGGCGGTTGGGGTGCGGATTCCGAACGGGAAATTGGGAACGGAACGGATGTTCACGACGGTCATAGTTGCCAGTTCCTCTCTGCTGCTGACTTAATTTTGGAACTGTTTCCCCTTGCGGCCAACCCCAAATGGAGGCGGATGGCGTGCCTTATAGTTGAGGGATCCTGTCCCACTTTAGAGGGGCAGGCAAGGCTCTACCGCGCCCGATTCCGATCCCGCAAATCGATACGCTTCCTTCCAAAAAGATGAGAATCGATGGACCATGCGCCCGGGCCAAGCAGAGCCAGGCCGGCGCCCAGAAGCGCCATTGGGAGATGAGCCCACGCCGCAGCCGGTTGCGAGATGGCCAGCCAGAGCTCATCGGTTGCCAGGACCGTTGCGGCGACCGGTGTCCACAAACCGGCAAGCAGAGGCATTCCAGCGACGGCCGCCAGCACGTTGCAGGCGACCGATCCTCCAAGGGGCCCTCGCGACAGGGCAGTAATGGCACACTGCACCAAAGGAATGCCTGTCCCAAAACGAAGGAACAAGAGTCCTATACCGGGCGAACCCCCAGGGAAAGTGGAAAAAAGACGTTGCAACGAATACCCTACTTAAGGATAGAGAATCGTTTACAATTCTGAAACACTGAAAACAGGGTTCGTCGTATCCCTCTTTCGAGTGGTTTACAGCTCGATGATTCCACGCTTTATCCCGATGGTCACCGCGTGCGTCCGGTCGTGGGCGCCCAGTTTGGCGAGGATGTTCTTGACGTGGCTCTTAATGGTCTCCTCCGTAAGCGAGAGTTGAGCCGCAACCTCCTTGTTCCCATTTCCGCGCGCGATCCGCTTCAGGATGTCGATTTCCCGCGACGTCAGAGCGTCGTCGGTGGCGTGCTCCGCGATCTCGCCGGCCACCTCCGGCGGCAAACGTTTATGGCCCGCATGGACGGCGCGGATCGTCTCCAGCAATTCCTTGCGCAACAGGCCCTTCAACAAGTATCCGCGGGCACCGGCTTTGAGAGCGCGCACAATCTGAACATCGCCGGCATACGTCGTCAGGACGACGATGCGTGCGTCGGGGAACTCGGCGCGGATGGCGCCGATGGCATCCAGACCGTTCATCTCCGGCATCTGGAGATCCATAAGCGTCACATCCGGACGGTGCTTGCGGAACGCCTCCACGGCTTCCCGCCCGTTGGCGGCCTCCGCGACCAGTTCCATGTCGGGTTCGCTCCCGACAAGTCCCGCGATGCCCTCGCGAAGGAGCGCATGGTCGTCGACCGAGAGTACTCGAATTACTTTAGTGTCGCTGCTCATATGTTTATCCGGCCTGCCTCCGGAAGGGCCGCCAGCGTTTGCGCGCCGGAGATGTTCCGTACGCGATGGAGCCGGGAATACTCAATTCTATCTCCGTCCCTGCACTCTTTCCCGACCATACATGCAACTGCCCGCCGATCTCACGGGCGCGTTCGCGCATTCCGGGCAGGCCGTAGTGGCCCGCCCGCCCTTCATCCACGATCTCCGGGGGAATGCCGCCGCCATCGTCGCGGATGCGCACCCGGAACAGCTTCTCGCCGTAGGTGATGTCTGCCTCCACCCGGCTGGCCTGCGCGTGGCGGAAGGCATTGCGGACCGCCTCACGTGCGATGCGGTAGATTTCATCGCGCAGGATCGGATGCAGATCCCGCGGCGCGCCCTCCACCACCATGTAAAATGACGCGGAATTCCCGGCAGCCATTTCATCGCCCAGCGCCTGGACCGCCTCCGCCAGGTCGTTGGTGACTGTCGTCGAGGAGCGCAGATCGTGCACCGCGTCCCGTCCCTCGGCGATGGCCTGGTCCGCCCGTTCGAGAGTTTTCTCCAGCATCTCCCTGGCTTTGCCGGGGGGTAGCAGATTGTCCACAATCTGGAAGCCGAGCATCAGCCCCTGAAAGCTCTGCAGCAGCGTGTCGTGCAGTTCGCGGGCGATGCGCGTTCGCTCCTCGACCCGCGCTTCCAGCGTCAAGTTGAATTGCCGCGAGAAGTGACGCAGGCGGCTCCGGTACGCAAGCCCGAGTGCGAATGCCAATGCCGCGGCAAGCAATAGCCGGAACCACGGCGTACTCCACCAGGGAGGCAAAATGTGCAGCATGAGCGCGACGCCCTGTTCATTCCATAAACCGCGGTTGTTTGACCCTTGCACACGGAATACATAGTCGCCCGCCGGTAAAGTCGTGTAAGTAACCAGCCGGTGAACGCTCGATGCTTCATTCCACCCTGGATCCAGCGGCTCGAGTCTGTAGCGGTACCGGTTCTGTTCCGGACTGACAAAGCTGAGCACCGAAAACTCGAGAGAGAACATGTTCTGCGCGGCCGGCAGGGTGAGAGAGCGGGTCACGGCGATCGACTGTTTCAGCGGAGACCGGCCCCCGATGGGCACCGGCTTGCCAAAGACGCGAAAATCCGTGAGTACCACCGGAGGAACATATTTATTATCGACCACCTTCTCCGGGAAGAATGCGATCACTCCGCCGGAAGAGGCGAAGAACATTTCGCCCTTCGCACCCTTGCAGCCGGCGTGCGGACCGTAGATGTTGCCTCTCACTATGCCGTCGGGGGTGGAGTAATTGGCGAATGTTTGTGCGCGTGGATCGAACCGGGAAAGGCCGTTGCTGGTGCTCAGCCATAAATTGCCGCGTTCGTCTTCGAGAATGCCCGTGATCCGGTTGTTAGGTAGCCCGTCGCGCTCGTAATAGACGCGGAACGTTTGAGTCGCGGGATCGAACCGGTTCAGACCGCTTTGGGTGCCTACCCAGATGATCCCGGAAGTATCGATATGGATCGCGTTAACTTGATCGTTACTCAGGCTTCCGGCATTTTCAGGGTGATCTCCGGTAGATGGTGAACTGTCCGGTGGCAGGATCGAAACGCTGCAGGCCGGCGAACTGAGTGCCCAGCCACAATGCTCCATGCGAATCTTCGGCGATGACACGGTATTGGTTAAGGCCATCTCCACTAGCTCTGTACACCCGGAAACGTTCGGTTGCGGGGTCGAAAGCGTCAAGGCCATCCTGCGTTCCCGCCCACAATGCTCCCGTGTGATCGACAAGCAGGATTGCCACGTTGTTATCGGACAGGCTCCGAGGATCGGCCGGATTGTGAAGATAAGCTTTGACCCTCCGCGTCCGCCCATCGATGCGATTGAGTCCCGCAAAAGTGCCGAACCACAGAGAACCGGAGTGGTCTTCCGCAATTGACCTCACGGCGGAGTTGAAGAGATCTCCCGTGCCCGCCGGCGGGGTAAGAGGAAAACCGCTCCGGCTTCCCCTCGATCCGGTTGCGCACCGCTTGGGAGCCGATCCAAAGAACGCCGCGGCTGTCCTCAAAGACGGATGGCGAGAGTTCCACATTCGGGCTATCGGAACTGCCGGTCCTGGGCCGGTAGGTTTGAAACGGCGGCGGCCTTCTGTCAAACCGGCTGACGCCGCCTTCTCTTGTGCCGGCCCAGATGCTGCCCTCCCGGCCCTGGAACAACGCTAATACGATACCGGATCCAAGGCTTTCAGGATCGCGGGGATTGCTACGGTAGCGAACGAATTGTCTTCGATCGCGATCCAGTTTGAGCAGCCCGCTGCTGCCCGTGCCCAGCCACAAGGTTCCGTCCACATCTTCATAGATGGAATCGACTCCCGTGTTCTGGCCCGGACCGGTAATCGAACGAATATTGGGTAACTCTGTTTGCCGCTCGATCTACCACAGCCAGACCGTTCCTCGAGGAAAAAATCGCCCAGAGGACTCCAGCGTGATCCTGGAAAAGCGACATTCTCAGTGGTTCCGTTCCGTTCATCAGCGAAATGTGCCCCGTCACTTTTCCCTGCTGCGGTCGAAGATGTCTAAGCCTTCCGCCGTGGCGACCCAGAAGGTTCCGTCCTTCTCCTCGAACGTCGATTTGAGTTGATTGCTGCTCAGGCTGGAGGAGATCGTCCAGGGTCGTGCTGGTAATCGTGCAGTCTGCCCGGTAGTGGGGTCCAACCGGTACAATCCCTGGTACGAGGCTATCCATAACATCCCCTTACGATCCTGGCTAATGTCATGCACCACACCTTCGATCCCCGCAGTTCCAGCACCTGAGAAATGGGTGAATTTGTCGTTCGCCGGATCGAACATGTCAAGAAATGCATCGGAGCCAACCCAGAGCTTGCCGGACCGATCTTTGAATAGCGCAGAAATCGTGGCGCCACTCAGGCTGTTCGGATCTTGCGGATTATGGCGGTACTCTTTAAACGCGTAGCCGTCGTAACGCCTCAAGCCGTCCGAAGTTCCAAACCACATGAATCCCTGATCGTCTTGCACAATATGGTTGACTTCGCCCTCTAACAATCCCTGGCCGGAGCGTAGCTGGGTGAAACGGATGTCTTCCCCTTCCACCACAGGCAATCGGATAAGGTGGACGCCGGCGTCCGCGGCTGAGGCACAGCCGGCGATAACCAGGAGCGCTAGAAACGACAAGAAACGGCCGAACCGCCGCCAACCCTTGCGTGCCGGAGATGTTCCGTACGCGATGGAGCCGGGAATATCAAATTCTATCTCCGTCCCTGTACCCTTTCCCGACCATACATTCAACTGCCCGCCGATCTCACGGGCGCGTTCACGCATTCCGGGCAGGCCGTAGTGGCCCGCCCGCCCTTCGTCCAAGATCTCCGGGGGGATGCCGCCGCCATCGTCGCGAATGCGCAGGCGAAACAGTTTCTCGCCATAACTGATTTCCACCTCGATCCGGCTGGCCTGCGCGTGCCGGAAGGCATTGCGGACCGCCTCACGCGCCAGGCGGTAGATTTCGTCGCGCAGGATGGGATGCAGGTCCCGCGGCGCGCCCTCCACCACTATCTCGAACGCCCCGGAATCCGCCGAGGCCAATTCATCGCCCAGCGCCCTCACGGCATCCGCCAGATCGTTGGTGACCGTCGTCGAGGAGCGCAGATCGTGTACCGCATCCCGTCCCTCGGCGATGGCCTGGTCCGCCCGTTCGAGAGTCTTCTCCAGCAAGTCCTTGGCCTTGCCGAGGGGCAGTTGGTTGTCCACCATCTGGAAGCCGAGCATCAGCCCCTGAAAGCTCTGCAGCAGCGTATCGTGCAGATCGCGGGCGATGCGCGTACGCTCCTCTGCCCGAATATCGAGTCGCCGCGCGATCTGATGAAGGCGATACCGGTAGAGCGCCCAGAGGAGCACCAGAAGAGCGGCCACGCACGCCGCTTCGAACCAGGCAGTCTGGAAGTACGCCGGGTCGACCGAAAAGTCCAAAGTGTCGCCGGTTTCGTTCCACACGCCGCTGTTGTTACAGGCGATCACGCGGAAGCGGTACCGCCGCGGAGCGAGGTTCGAATACTTGGCCTCGCGCTCATTGACCAATTCCTTCCATTCCGTATCCTGGCCCTCCAGCCTGTAGCGGAAACGGACCTTCTCCGGCGCGGCGAAGCTCAGCGCCGTGTAATCGATCCAGACATCGCGCACGCGAGCAGGCAGGCGCAACCCGCGAGTGGGAGCGTAAGATTTGCCGTCGGCTTTAACTTCCTCGATGTGTACCGGCGGCGCGAGTTTGTTGACGGGTACGTGACGCGGATCGAAGACACTGACGCCGTCAGCATGCGCGAACCATAGTTTTCCATCCACGGCCTTGGCAAAGCGCGGGCTAAAGCTGCTGATCGGCAGAGCGTGACTGCCTACTCCGTCCGAATTGTCGAAAACCGCGACCTGGATCGTCCGTTTCTCGTCTTTCGCCCACGCGTCCAATTCGGACCGGGCAATGCGCACCAGGCCGCAGGCCGTGTAGAGCCATAAGGAGTGGGCGTCGCCTTCCGCCAGCGCGTGAATGGTGTCGCAAGGTAATCCATTCTGGCTGGCGAGCGTGGCGGCCCTGCCGTTTTTCACCCGGCTGAGCCCTCCCGCGGTCGCAGCCCAGAGGGTACCGTCCTGATCCAAGTGAAGGTCGTTGACCGGGCCCTCACCCAGCCCGTTGGCGTGCGAGTACGTCGCCCGGATCTCACCCTCCTGGAAGTAGGCGATGCCGCCCTCGGTGAACGCGAGCCACAGGCCGCCCTGCCCGGGTTCGGCCAACAGAGTCGTATCCCGGCCCTTACCTCCCAACCTGGCCCAGGGGATCCGCTCCACCAGCCTGCCTGCATGCAAATGAAAGAGACCAAGATCATGACTGATCCAGAGATTCCCCGCACTGTCCCCGGCAATGGAATGCCCATAGCGGCCGGGCACTCCAGATATCGGGGTGAACCGGCCATTCTCGAAAAAGGACAGCCCGCGAAGCGTCGAGACCCAGATTCTCCCCCCTTCGTCCTGAAACAGGGACTCGATATAGTCATCCGGCAAACCACTTTCCTTTCGGTAAATCGTGATTCGCCCATCGCGCCATCGGTTCAGGCCACTAGTCGTACCAAGCCATACACTGCCATCCCGGGAGGCCAGGACGGACCCAACCCAGCTCTTCGACAGACCTTGCTTCACAGAAATGGTGGGGATGGCGAAATCGCGAAAGCGGTCGAGCCCATCCGCAGTGGCTACCCAGATATTGCCTTCACGGTCCTCGGCGAGGCGCTGGACGGCGTCGCCCGAAAGGCCATCGGACTGCGTGAATCGATCCGCCCTTCCCTGATGCACATGCCAGAGCCCCGAATCCGCCGTGCCGATCCACAGACCGCCGTCCCGGTCTCGGAGGAACTGTCGAGGCGTGACCTGCTGCCCGCCGTCTGGAAGAGGGTACTTCCCGGCCTTCCCGTTAACAAGCTCCATGATTCCGGAACGTAGAGCAATCCAGAGCGCGCCGTCGTCGCCTTCAATCAGGCCGTGAACCGTCAATTCCGGGTCAGGCATCCGGTAGAGTTGCGGAGGACCGGGCCTCAGCCGCCACACGCTGGCCAACCCACCCGCCCAAAGGTTGCCGCTTCTATCCTCGTACAGCGCCTCCATTCCACTTCCGAAACTGCCGTTCTCTTCGTTGCATCGCGTGCTGCCGCTGTGTATCGCCCAGATTCGTCCGGAGCCCGCCCATCCGCTGATCCATATCGTTCCATCACGATCCTCCAGGAGCGCAAAAATGTAGTGCCCGGCAAGCTGCGGGTAATGAGTCAGTTTTCCATCCTTCCAACTTACGAGCCCTTGGTTGGTGGCGATCCAAAGGCGCCCATCGCGCGCTGAAAGCAGCCCGTTAATCAAAGTGCCGGGGAGATGTTCACCGTCCGGCGGCGACCATGGAACGCTGCGCACTCCATCGAAGCGAACCAGGCCGAAATCCGTGCCCAGCCAGAGATACCCGTCCGGCGTCTGAGCAATCGAGCTGATGGAGCCTTTGAAAAAGCCGTCGCGAGCCGTCCACTTGTTGTGCGCGTATTGGCTGATGTCGAGCGACGGATTCAAAGCGAACGCGCAACGGCACAAGATCAGAACGAGAGCGCCCCTCATCCAGCCCCCCTTCCGAACAGCCGCCAACCTTTACGCGCCGGCGACGTCCCATACGCCACCGAACCCGGTATGGTCAGCTCGATCTCCGTGCCCGTTCCCTTTCCCGTCCAGACATGCAACTGCCCGCCGATTGCGCGGGCGCGCTCGCGCATTCCCGGCAGGCCATAATGGCCGGCCCGCCCTTCGTCCACGATTTCCGGGGGGATGCCGCGGCCATCGTCCCGGATGCGCAGGCGGAACAACTTCTCGCCATAACTGATTTCCGCTTCGATGCGGCCGGCCTGCGCGTGCCGGAAGGCATTGCGCACCGCCTCGCGCGCCAGGCGATAAATCTCGTCGCGCAGGATAGGATGCAGGTGCCGGGGAGCGCCTTCCACCACCAGATAAAAGGAAGCGCCGTCGTCCGACGCCATTTGATCGCCCAGGGCTTTCACCGCGTCCGCCAAGTCGTTGGTGACCGTGGTCGAGGAGCGCAGATCGTGCACCGCGTCCCGTCCCTCGGCGATGGCCTGATCGCCGCGTTCGAGCGCTTTTTCCAGCGCTTCCTTGGCGCTGCCCGGCGGAAGCCGGTTAATTCCCACCTGGAGACCCAGCATCAGCCCCTGAAAGCTCTGCAGCAGCGTATCGTGCAGTTCGCGGGCGATGCGCGTGCGCTCCTCCGCCCGAATATCGAATTGCCGCGCGATCTGGTGAATGCGATACCGGTACAGACCCCATAGCAACACCAGAAGAGCCGTCACGCACAACGCCTTAAACCAGGCGGTCTGGTAGTACGCCGCGTCGACGGAAAAGTCCAAACTGTCGCCCGTTTCGTTCCACACCCCGCTGTTATTGCAGGCGATCACGCGGAAGCGGTATTTGCGCGGCGCGAGATTCGAATACTTGGCCTCGCGCTCATTGACGACTTCCTTCCACTCCGTGTCCTGCCCCTCCAGCCTGTAGCGGAAACGGACCTTCTCCGGCGCGACGAAGCTCAGCGCGGTGTAATCGATCCACACATCGCGGACCAGGCGAGGAAGCCGCAACCCGCGATTGGGAACATAAGGCTTGCCGTCGGCTTTAACTTCCTCGATGTGTACCGGCGGCGGCAGTTTGTTGACGGGAATGTGACGGGGATCGATGACGCTGACACCGTCGAACGGCAGGAACCAGATCCTGCCGTCCGCGGTCTTGGCGACGCGGGGGCTGTATGTGGCAGTGGTCGAATGGCTCCTGACTCCGTCGGAACTATCGAAAACCGTGGCCTGGACCGTACGCTTCGAATCGATGGCCCACGCGTCCAAGTCTGAACGTGCCAGGCGGACCAGGCCGCAGGCCATGTATAGCCAGACGGAATGGTCGTCATCCTCCATCATCCAGTGAACGGTATCGCAAGGCAGACCATTTCTGCTGGTAAGCGTAGCGACACGGCCGTTTCTGATGAGGCTTAACCCGCCCTCGGTCGCGGCCCAGAGCCCGCCGCCCCGATCCAATTGAAGCCCCGTGCCAAAACCCTTGCCCAACCCATCGGCGGCCGCATACGACACGCGGACCTGGCCATCTTGGAAATACGAGACGCCACCTCGGGCAAATCCCAGCCATAACGCGCGGTGTTCCGGATCGGGCAATAGAGCAAAGGCCGGGTCCTGATGTCCGAGCCTGGCCCACGGAATCCGCTCGCCCGATGTCCCTAACAGGTGAAAGAGGCCCCGATCCTGGTCGCTAATCCAAAGATTCGCCGCGCTGTCTCCGGCTATGGCAAACACCTGCCTGCCGGGCACCGCGCTTATGGGAACGAACCGGCCATGCTCGAAGTAGCCAAAGCCGCGCAGCGTGGACACCCAAATTCGCCCCCCCTCGTCCTGAAAGAGGGTCTCCACGTAGTCATCCGGCAATCCAGCGTTTCGCTTGCGGTAAACCGTCATTTGCCCGTCGTTCCATCTGTTCAGGCCATCGCGCGTGCCAATCCAGACGCTGCCATCACCGGTCGCCACGACCGACCAGGCCTCGGCATTCGACAGACCTTGCTTCACGGAAATCGTGGGGATGGCAAATTCGCGGAAGCGGTCGAGCCCGTCACCGGTAGCGACCCAAATATTGCCTTCGCGATCCTCGAAAAGAGTCTGAACGTAATCGCCTGAAAGACCGTCGCGCTGCGCAAAAGAGTCGCTCTTTCCCCCGTGTGCGTGCAACAGCCCCCGGTCAGTCGTTCCGACCCACAGGCCGCCATCGCGATCCCGGAGCAGCTTGCAGGGATGGAACTGCCGCCCGGCGCCTGGAAGGGGATACGGCTGGACTCTGCCGTCAGCAAGCTGCATGATTCCGCTGCGCGTGGCGACAAGGAGTGCTCCGTTGCCGTCCTCCCCGATAGCGACCGGTGGGTCGGGCAGCGGATAGAGTTTCGGAGGGCCGGGCTTCCATCGCCACAGCCCCGTCAGCGCTCCCGCCCAGAGATTGCCGCCTCCATCCTCGTGTAAAGAGATCACTCCACGGCCGAATCTGCCGTCGTCTCCGTAGCACTGGACACGTCCGCTCCCGATCGCGCAGAGTTTCCTGGTGGGCCCTACCCCGCCGGCCCATACGGTCCCTTCACGGTCTTCAAAGAGCGCATAAGCATCCTGACCTGCCAGTTCCGGGTAGTGGGTGAGCTTGCCGTCCTTCCAACTGGCAAGGCCTTGAAGCGTGCCAATCCAAAGACGCCCGTCGCGCGTGACGAGCAGTTTTCGGAGGAGGCCTCCGGGGAGACTCTCACCCTTGGGCGGCTCCCATGGCACGGCCCGAACGCCATCGAAGCGAAGTACGCCGAATTCCGTGCCGAGCCAGAGATAGCCGTCGGGCGTTTGGGCAATCGTATAGATGCCGCCTTTGAAAAAGCCGTCGCGGACCGTCCACTTGTTGTGCGCGTATTGGCTGATGTCGAGCGACGGATTCAGCCCAAACGCGCAACGGCACAAGATCAGAACGAGAGCGCCCCTCATCCCATCCTCTTTCCGAACAGCCGCCAACCCTTCCGCGCCGGCGACGTCCCGTACGCCACCGAGCCCGGTATGCTCAGCAGGATCTCCGTGCCTGTTCCCTTTCCCGACCAGACATGCAACTGTCCGCCGATCTCGCGGGCGCGCTCGCGCATTCCCGGCAGGCCATAATGGCCGGCCCGCCCCTCGTCCACGATTTCCGGCGGCATGCCGCGGCCATCGTCGCGGATGCGCAGACCGAACAGCTTGTCGCCATAACTGATTTCCACCTCGATGCGGCTGGCCTGCGCGTGGTGGAAGGCATTGCGGACCGCCTCTCGCGCGATGCGGTAGATTTCGTCGCGCAGGATGGGATGCAGGTGCCGGGGAGCGCCTTCCACCACCAGATAAAAAGAAGCGCCGTCGTCCGACGCCATTTCATCGCCCAGGGCTTTCACCGCGTCCGCCAGGTCGTTGGTGACCGTGGTCGAGGAGCGCAGATCGTGCACCGCATCCCGTCCCTCGGCGATGGCCTGGTCCGCCCGTTCGAGGGCTTTCTCCAGCATGTCCTTGGCTTCGCCGGGGGGCATCTTGTTCTCGACGATCTGGAAGCCGAGCATCAGCCCCTGAAAGCTCTGCAACAGCGTATCGTGCAGTTCGCGGGCGATGCGCGTACGCTCATGGACGCGCTCCTCCATCCGCAGATTGAACTGCCGCGCCACCTGATGCAGGCGGTACCGGTACAGCCCCCAGAGCAACAACAGTAGAGAGGCCACGCACAAAGCGCCGAACCAGGCGGTCTGGTAGTACGCCGGGGCGACGGAGAACTCCAGCGTGTCGCCGGCTTCGTTCCACACGCCGCTGTCGTTGCAGGCGATCACCCGGAAGCGATAGCCGCCGGGCGGAAGATTGGTATAGAACGCCTGGCGGCGGTTGCCGGCGTCTTGCCATTCGGGATCCATGCCCTCCAGCCTGTACTTGAAACGGATCTTCTCCGGCGCAACGAAACTGAGAGCGGTGTAGTCGATCTCCAGATCGCCAGTCAGCGCGGGAAGAGACAGTTTTGTCGCTGTCACACCCGATAGGTTCTGCCATCGAACTTTGTGGCCGGCGGTAACCTGCTCGATGTGCACCGCGGGCGCGAGTTTGTTGACGGCGAGATGACGCGGATCGAAGACGTTGAGGCCGCTTCCGGTCACGAACCACAATTTCCCGTCGCTGGACTTGGTGACCCGCGGACTGTAGCCGCTAGGCGAAGTGGAGCGGAGCCTCACGCCATCGGCCGCGTCCCAAACGCTTGTCTCAATCCTATGCTTCGGGTCTGCGATCCACGCGGCTAATTCGGTCGAAGCGATGCGCACAAGGCCGCAGGCCGTGTACAACCACATCGCATGATCGTCGTCCTCCATCGTCCAGTGAATCGTGTCGCAGGGCAATCCGTTCCTGGCGGTGAGCGTAGCCACATGGCCGTCTTTGATCCATCCGAGGCCGCTGCCCTCCGTGGCAACCCACAGCGAGCCATCCTGATTGAGTTCCAGGCCGGCCACAGCGCGTTCTCCCAGGCCCTGAGCCGCTGTGTACGCCGCGCGGACCTGGCTGTCCTTGAAATAGGCCACGCCCCCGCCGCGCCAGAATCCAAGCCACATTCCGCCCTGGCCGCCATCGGACTGCATGACCGAAGCATTTTCCTGACGCCCCAGTTGTGACCATGGGATCCGTTCGACCAGGCGTCCCGCGCGCAAGTGCAGGAGACTCTGATGCTCTGCCACCCAGAGGTCGCCCGCTTTGTCCCCAGCCATGAAATGGGCCTCTCCGCCGGGCACGCCCTTCGCGGGAACAAACCTGCCGTCCGCAAACCAGGCAAGTCCATGACGCGCGAAGGCCCAGATTCGTCCGCGATCGTCCTGAAAGAGCGACTGCGCCGCATCATCCGGCAGTCCACTCGACTTGCGGAAGATGGTGACGTGTCCGTCATTCCACCTGTTCAAACCATTGGCGGCGCCAATCCAAATGCTGCCATCTCTCGCTGCCAGCACGGACCAGACATTATCGCTGGACAAGCCCTGTTTCACGGAAATGGTGGTGACGGGGAACTCTCGAAAGCGGTCCAGTCCTCCATTGGTGGCGGCCCAGATATTGCCCTCCCGGTCTTCAAAAAGACTGAAGATGAGGTCGCCCGACAGGCCGTCCGATCGCGAAAAGATGTCGGCCCTGCCCTGATGTACGTGGATGAGCCCCCGGTCCAATGTTCCGATCCAAAGACCGCCATCACGGTCCCGGAGCAGCCTGTTTGCACTAAACCGCTCCCGAAAGCCGGGAACCGGATACGGCTCGGACCTGCCATGGAAGAGCCGCTGGATTCCGCTGGGCATCGCGATCAGCAGTTCCCCCTCGTCACCCTGATTCAGATCCTTGAGCTGGACTGGGGGCATCGCATAATGCGTGGGAGGACCGGGTCTCCATCGCCAGAGTCCGGACTGTGTGCCGGCCCAGATACTACCAGGCCTGTCCTGAAATAAAGACAAGACCATTTGCCCGAAGGCGCCGTCCTGCCCCTCGCACTGCGTACTGCCGTCCCGGATCGCGCAGAGCCGGCCAGTGGGAACCCCCAGCCCGCCTACCCATACCGTTCCATCCCGGTCCTCGAGCAACGACGCCACAAGCTGCGCATCCAGCTCCGGATACCGGGTCAGCCTGGCGCCCTTCCAACTGGCAAGGCCGGCATCCGTACCAATCCAGAGAATGCCGTCGCGGGTGGCCAATAGTCGCGTAATGGAGCTGCCAGGGAGATGCTGCCCCGCGGGCGGTTGCCAGGAGACCGTGCGGTTGCCATCGAAACGAAGCAAGCCGAACTCAGTGCCAAGCCAAAGATAACCATCCGGAGTCTGGGCGATGGAGTAAATCGTGCCTTTGAAAAATCCCTCGACTATTTTCCACGAGCTGTGCGCGTATTGATTGGCGTCGAGCGAGGGATTTAGCGCCCACGCGCAGCGGCAAAAGATCGCCAGGATAACCCCCGCGCGCTTCATCGCCTTGTCCTCTTTCCGGATGGCCGCCCATACACCACCGAGCCCGGTACCGTCAGCTCGATCTCCGTGCCCGTTCCCTTTCCCGTCCAGACATCCAACCGCCCGCCCATTGCGCGGGCGCGCTCGCGCATTCCCGGCAGGCCGTAGTGGCCGGTGCGCCCTTCGTCCACGATCTCCGGGGGAATGCCGCGTCCATCGTCGCGGATGCGCAGGCGGAACAGCTTCTCGCCATAGCTGATTTCCGCTTCGATGCGGCTGGCCTGCGCGTGGCGGAAGGCATTGCGGACCGCCTCGCGCGCCAGGCGGTAAATCTCGTCGCGCAGGATGGGATGCAGATCGCGCGGCACGCCTTCTACTACCAAGTAAAAGGACGCGCCGCCGTCCGACGCCAACTCATCGCCGAGGGCTTGCACCGCGTCCGCCAGGTCGTTGGTGACCGTGGTCGAGGAGCGCAGGTCGTGTATGGAGTCCCGCCCCTCGGCAATCGCCTGGTCGGCCCGATCGAGCGTCTTCTCCAGCAAGTCCTTGGCTTCGCCGGGGGGCAGTTGGTTGTCCACCATCTGGAAGCCCAGCATCAGCCCCTGAAAGCTCTGCAGCAGCGTATCGTGCAACTCGCGGGCGATGCGCGTGCGCTCCTCTGCCCGAATATCGAGTTGCCGCGCGATCTGGTGAAGGCGGTACCGGAACAGCCCCCACAGCAACACCAGAAGCGCGGCCACGCACGATGCACGGAACCAGGCGGTCTGATAGTACGCCGCATCGACCGAAAAGTCCAAAGTGTCGCCGGTTTCGTTCCACACGCCGCTGTTGTTGCAGGCGATCACGCGGAAGCGGTACTGGCGGGGAGCAAGGTTCGTGTACTGCGCCTGGCGGATATTGCACGACCTCCTTCCACTCGCGTATCCTGGCCCTCCAGCCGATAGCGGAAACGGACCTTCTCCGGCGCGGCGAAGCTCAGCGCCGTGTAATCGATCCAGACGTCGCGGACTCGGGCAGGCAGTCGAAGTCCGCGCGTGGGATTGTAGGGCTTGCCGTCGGCCTTCACTTCCTCGATATGTACCGGCGGCGGGAGTTTATTGACGGGAAGGTGACGCGGATCGATGACGTTGACGCCGTCGAAGGGCCGCGAACCACAGTTTTCCATCCGGGGACTTGGCCACATGTGGGGTGTAGCCGCCGGCGATTGCGTGGGTCACTGACCCCATCCGAACTGTCGAATAGCAGTGATCTCGACCTTTCGGCTCGAATCGGCGATCCAGGCTTCCATCTCAGTCCGTGCAATCCGCACCAGGCCGCAGGCCATGATACAGCCAGAACGGCATGGTCATCGTCCTCGATGACCCCGTGAACGCCATCGCAGGGCAGGCCGTTCTTGCCGGTAAGCGTGGCGACCCGCCCGTCTCTCAACGCGGCTGAGCCCACCCTCGGTTGCGGCCCAGAGTGTACCGTCCCGATCGAGTTGAAGGCCGTTGACCGCGCCCTCGCCCAGCCCGTTGGCCTGCGAGTACGCCGCGCGGACTTGGCCGTCCTTGAAATAAGCTAAGCCGCCCTGCAAAAATCCCAGCCATAATCCGCCGTGCAGCGGGTCGAAAAGCAGAGACACGGCGTTGTCCGTATGTCCTAACGCGGCCCAGGGAATCAGCTCGACGGCGCCGGCGTCAGACAGGCGGAAAAGGCCCTTGTCCTGGTCGCTGATCCAGAGATTCCCCACACCGTCCCCGGCGATGGAGTGTACATGCCCGCCGGGCAAGCCGCTTACAGGAATAAACCGGCCATTCCCAGGTAGGCAACTCCGCCACGAGTGGAGACCCAGATCCGCCCGCGATCGTCCTCAAAGAGAGACTCCGTGCGATCGTCGGGCAATCCACTTTGCTTGCGGTAAGCCATAACTTGCCCGTTGTTCCATCGGTTCAAGCCGTCTGGCGTGCTGAGCCAGACGCTGCCGTCCCTGGCCGCCATGACGGCGGTGACAGTGGCGTCCGTCAAGCCTTGCTTGACGGAAATCGTTGGGACGGCGAAGTCGCGAAAGCGGTCGAGGCCATCGCTCGTAGCTGCCCAGATATTGCCTTCGCGATCCTCAAAGAGGCTAGAGACATAAGAGCCGGAAAGACCGTCGGACTGCGCAAAAAAGTCTGTCCTTCCCTGGTGCATGTGCACCAGCCCTTGTAGCGTTCCGATCCAAACGCCACCGTTGCGATCGCGGAGGATTCGGAGGGCAGTGAACTGCGGAGCGGGTGCCTCGGACCCGATATGCCTGCGCCTTCCCGTCCACCAGCCGCCTGATTCCGTCGTCCATTCCTAACCACAGAGCGCCGTCGTCCCCGTCAATCATGGAGTAAATCCGAGAGTGCCGCGCCGGGCGCGGTGTAGAGTTTCGGAGGACCGGGTTTCCATCGCCACAACCCGGTCACGGCCCACGCCCACAGATTGGCCCCGCGATCCTCATAGAGCGAAAGCACCTGGTTGCCGAACTTGCCGTCCTCTCCATAGCACTGGACGCTGCCGCTCCGGATGGCGCAGAGTCTCCCAATCGGCAGGCTATACACGCCGACCCAAACCGTTCCTTCGCGATCTTCGAGGATCCCTTGAACGTGTCCCGCAATCTCCGGGAAATGAGCCAGCTTGCCATCCTTCCAACGTACGAGCTCCGTTTCGGTGCCGATCCAAAGGCTGCCATCGCGCGCGGCGAGCAGGTTTCGAATGTTGGTGCCGGAGAGATGCTCCCCTGGAGGCGGCTGCCAGGGAACGCCGCGGACACCATCGAAGCGAACCAGCCCGAATTCCGTGCCCAGCCAGAGATAGCCGTCGGGCGTCTGCGCAATCGTCTGGATGACTCCTTTGAAATACCCTTCTCGGGCAGTCCACTTGTCGTGCGCGTATTGATTGATGTCGAGAGAGGGGTTTAAAGCGGAGGCGCAAGGGCAGCACGCCAGGACGATCCCTAACGCTATGATGCCTTTGCGTTTTCGGTCCGCGCGCTCCACGTACGCAATTATCCCCCATGTTAACAACCCATCCCCGCGGCGCTCTTGCGGCTCCGGTAACCGTTCGGTTGAGAAACGGTAACCGCGGCTCCGGAGCCGCAAGAATGCCATAGAATAGTCACACGGGTCTCGGCAAAGGAGCACGATTTGCACCTCAAGCTTCGCCATTTCCTGCTGCTACTGGCCGTTCTCAGCAACAGCGCGACGGCCCAGAACACTCAACTCTCCGGGCGCATCCTGGACCCTTCCGGCTCCATTGTGCCGAAGGCCGGCATAACGGTGGTCGACGAACAAAAGGGAGTCGAGCGAAACACGCAGTCGAATTCACAGGGGCTGTACGTGGTCGCTTCGCTTCAGCCGTCGCAGTACAAAGTCTCGGTATCGGCCCAAGGATTCCGCACCGCGGCCCGGACCGGAGTGACCGTAGAAGTCGGGCAGAACGCCGTCCTGGATTTTACGCTGGAAGTCGGCGAATCCAATGAGGCGGTTACCGTGGTCGGCAGCGCGGACACCGCCAACCTGACCGATGGCTCGGTCAGCACGGTAGTGGACCGCCGATTCGTCGAGAATCTGCCGCTCAACGGCAGAAGCTTCCAATCGCTCATCCAACTGACTCCCGGATCCGTGTTTGTCAAGGTGGACACCAACCCTCTCGCCGGGGGCCAGTTCAGCATCAATGGCCAGCGCGCCGACGCCAATTACTTCACCGTGGATGGAGTCAGCGCCAACTACAACACCTCCACCGGCTTCGGCTCCTTCACCGGAGAATCTTCGGGAGGAGCGCTTCCCGCTCTGACCGCGTTGGGCAGCACGAATAGCCTGGTATCCATCGACGCCTTGCAGGAGTTCCGGATTCAGACGTCCTCCTATTCACCGGAGTACGGAAGAATGCCGGGCGGGCAGATCTCGCTGATTACGCGCGCGGGAAGCAACGCCTTTCATGGGGACGTCTTTGAGTATTTTCGAAACGACGTCCTTGACGCGAAGGACTGGTTCGCCAATTACAACGGACTCCCCAAGGCGCGCGAGCGGCAGAACGATTTCGGCGGCGTACTCGGAGGTCCGATCCTCAAGGACAAGACCTTCTTCTTTTTCTCCTACGAAGGGCTTCGCCTGCGGCAGCCCGTGACCGGTATCGAATCTGTCCCAGATCTCAATTTCCGGAAGGCAGTGGCCGCCGCAGACCCGGCGGAAGCGACGCTCATCAACACCTTTCCCCTTCCGAACGGGCCCGCCACGGCCCCTAACCTCGCCCAGTTTTCCAATACCATCAGCAGTCCAGCCACTCTCGATACAACCAGCATCCGGATCGATCATTCCGTCACGAACAAGGTCAAGTTGTTTGGCCATTACACGCACGCTCCTTCGTACCTGGGTGCGTTTACCACCAACTTCACCAACATGCGGAAAAATACCTTTTACAATAACGCGGTTACTACCGGGCTCACGTGGATCGTTTCTCCCACTAAGACAAATGAAATCCGGGCCAATTACAGTCAAAGCCGTGCCACGGCGCTGGGACAGGCCCTGCAACTCGGGGGAGCGGTGGTGCCTCCCAACTCGACCACGGGACTTTTCGAGCCACCCTGGAATACGGGTAATTTCGAAGTCCTTATGTATGGCTACGATCCGCCCACGGCGACCTCGGGGGCCATCGTCGGCGCCGGCTTCGTGCTCGGCACCGGCAATGACAACTGGAACCGCCAGATCAACGTGGTAGATACTTTTTCGTGGGTGCTCGGGGCGCATCAATTGAAATTCGGTTACGACTACCGCTGGATCTCTCCCATCTTGAACCGGGCAGGCGGGAATTTCGTCACTTACTACCTGGACTTAACCAATCCCGGCAATCTTTACCAGGCGCAGCTTGCCCGCGGAGGCGCCGAGACCGTCCCGGTGTTCCACAACTACTCGGCTTATGCGCAGGATACCTGGAAAGCCACCAAGAGGTTGACGCTCACTTACGGATTGCGGTGGGACGCCAATCCGGCGCCGGGCGTCAGGGGCAACACTTACCCTTCCGTGCTGGAAGGCCTCGGCACCGGCGGACCCGTCACTCTGCTTCCCAAAGGAACACCGCTCTATCATTCGCAGTGGGCCAACTTCGCCCCGAGGGTCGGCGCCGCCTATCGTCTGCGAGAAACCACGGGCCACGAGACGGTGGTGCGCGGCGGCTTTGGGTTGTTTTACGATACCGGCGCCGGCGTCATCGCTATCCCGTTCGATCACATCTATCCCTATTTCTCGTCCGTTGTGTACAACAATGTGTCGTTCCCCTTGACGCCGGCTCAACCGCCGCCGGTTCCGGGTGTGAACCCTCCCCAGCAGTTTTGGGCGGCCGATCCCCATCTGAAGCTCCCCTATACCTTGCAGTGGAACGTGGCGGTGCAGCAGTCTCTGGGGGCGAGCCAATCCCTGACGGTCTCGTATGTTGGGTCACGGGGCCGGCGGCTTCTGCGGCTGTCGGAGTATTCGGCTCAAATCACGGGATTTTCCGCGTTGATCCCGTCTTACTTGCAGAATAACCAGAGTTACTCCAACTACAATGCGTTGCAGGCGCAATTTGAGCGGCGGCTTGCGAAAGGTTTCCAAGGCCTGCTGTCTTACACCTGGTCCCATTCGCTCGATACTTCCTCGGGCGACGATGTAAGTGGCCTTCCTCCCCAATATGTCGCTCTAAGGACGGAGTATGGCGCTTCGGACTTCGACGTGAGCCACGTTCTGACCGGCGCCCTGACTTACGACATTCCCGGCGTGGCCTCGCACGGGTCTGCCGTGAGCGCCCTGACCAGCGGTTGGGCGGTGGACCTGAAGGAGAGCTTCCGCACGGCATTCCCGATCAACGTGACGGCGACCACGGTGTTCGGCAATCTCTCCTTTTCCAACCACGCCAACCTTGTGCCCGGTGTGCCTGAAGTTCTGTACGGTTCCCGGTATCCCGGTGGCAAAGAGGCCAATCCGGCAGCGTTCGTGGCCGCGCCCGCGAATGTGTTGGGCACGTTTCCGCGGAACAGTCTGCGCGGCTTCGATGCCTCCCAATTCGACCTGGCCCTGCGGCGGCAATTTCCGCTATGGCCGGAAAAGGTGCGAATGCAGTTTCGTGTGGAGTTCTTCAATATTTTGAATCACCCCAACTTTGCCGATTATGGCGGGGCGATTACCACCGCGAACTGGTTCCTGTCGCAAAAGACGCTGGCTACCGGCCTGGGAGGAGTGAACGCTCTGTATCAGATGGGCGGCCCGCGTTCCGGCCAGGCATCGGTGAAATTCCTTTTCTGACGCCTGGAAGCAATCGAGAGTACCCTGCAGCAGGTCGCCGCTGCGCAGCAACGCCACGAGGCGCTAGCGCTAGCCGGGACGGTTCAAGTGCTCACGGCCGATGTCCAACAGGACGCCGCGAACATCCGTGCGCTGGCGCGAAACTCCCAAACCCTGCACGACTCCATCAAGGCCCTCGAAACCATCGCTTGCACCCTCTAACCACCGCCGGCCAACATTTTCCTCGGCCGCGGGGTCTTTCTAATAGGAGGATGTGAGACAGCAGATCGTCCCGGTCGAAGCTAAGGTGACCACGGGTGGCGCGATACCTGGTGCGCCATGGCCTTCGCTGCGCGGCATTCACATTATCGGACTGGGGAAGGAGCCAGGCGCTTTCGCATTTACGTGCCGAATGCCGGCACACAGGTCTCGTCGTTGCACCAGGCCCGGTGACCGGCCGGCAACGGTTTCTCAACCGCGCCGTGACTGCGAGGACAACGGCTGGAAACAAGGTTCGTCTTAAGCTGACTTTAGGATCTGGAGGGATGCGATGAAGAGGAGCGAACAAAACGATCTGCGGCTCTCGGGTACGCCGTTGGGGGATCCCACGGAGATCCTGCGGCGCATGCCCACCCAGGCCATTACACCGGCGCTGGTGGAACTGATCGACATCTTGTCGAGTCCCATCCTGCTGATGGAAGAGACTCAAAGGGGAAAAGTAATCGAAATGCGGCCGGTCAAGCCGAGGTTGGCGGAGGCGGCATGACGCGGGAGAGCCGGATCGGGCAGTGGATCAAGATAGAGCACTACCGGCTGCACACCGTGGAGCAGTGGCCCCGGAGCGCCCACAAGGAGGCCGTGCTCGCGTCGATTCATTCCGCGTTGGAGCGCCTGTATGCGGATTTACCGGCGCCGTTCGGTCCCCCGCGGTGCATGGTTTGCGCGTCCAGGAGGGCCGAATCGGCGGTGCTTCAGTTCCCTGCCCGCCCGCAACACGCTCCCGGCATCACGCGCCTGGCGGCCTGACCGCGCTGGTACCGTACGCAACCGGGGCGGGGACACTCAATTCGACCTCGGTACCCGCTCCGCGCCTGGCGGAACGCGTTACGCAACACCCTTCCGCAATCCGGTTGACCGCGTCCCACAAGATCGGATGCAGGTCCCGTGGCGTGCCCTCCACGTAGACCGGGAAGGTAGCTGCGTCCCCGCGCACGGCTCTCTTGATCGCCATCGCCAGATTGGAGGTGTGCGCCGGACGCCATTTTCGTTCACAAGAAATTGAAATTCTCGTGATTCACTGATTGTGCGGCGGTTAGGTCCGATTCGCAGTGTCCGCGGAAGGCCGGTTCTTTGGGACCGCCCGCTATATTGGAATCGGGGATGAAGGGCGCGGCGTAATTCCGCCTGAATTGCGGCCCGGTCGGGTACGGAGTACCCGTTTTCACCTCCCAAATCATTGATTCCTGGTAAGAGAACCGGTACCGTGTACCGGTTTTTCTTTTTTGGAGAAGTTTCGCATGCAACAGCAAAGCACAATTGACGATGTCTTCGATGTCGGTGCGTTGGTGGGACGCCGCCAGGCATTCGCCCTGGTAGCGGGACGCTGTTCGGCCGCCGATGCCGAAATCCTGTCCGAAATCCGCGAGAAGAAACTCTTCCGGACGATGGAGGCGACCTGGGAGGATTTCTGCGCTAAACGAATCGGTATGACCCGAAGCTACGTGGACCGGATCATCCGGCAATACAGGGAACTCGGCCCGGCCTTTTGCAAATTGAACAGCTTCACGCGGATCAAACCCGCGGAATACCGTATGATCTCGGGAGCGGTGACCGAAGACGGTCTGGCCTACGGCGGCGAAGTGATCGCCCTGGACGCGGAGAACGCGCCCAGACTGGTGGAAGCAGTCGAGGCCCTGCGCCGCGATTGCGTTGTCGAAACGAACCCGGTCGATCAGTTGGAACAGGCCTTCGCCAAAGCCAACAAGGCAGTGAAATCGGCCGTAGCGGAGTTCGCGCGGCTCGAAGCCATGGATCTGGACGCCGAAGGCCGCTTGAAACTCGCGATCGCGCTCGAAAACTGCCGCAATGAGTTGGACCGCATCTACCTGGCGACCGGTGTGTAGGCAGCAGTCTCCCTCAGTGCCTTGACGCTGGAATCTCAGGGTTGTTAGTCCACGGCGTGTCCCAACGCATCGCCCTGCCGCCGGCTCTTTTGTTTGCGCAAGGGCCCTCCGAAAACCGGTACATTCCACAGACTCCCGAACAGGTGCGGCAGCAAAAGCCACACGACGCGTTTCGGAATTTTCATATTGCGCGGATTTCCTTAAAGTGCCGCCGGCAGCCGCGGCCTCTCATCGGAGTAGAGCCGAAGGGGCGGAGCTTTGTTGGACCGGTTCCACCGGGGCCTGCAGACGGCCCACCCGCGCCGCCAGTTCCGGCGTGAGCCGCACCTCGCGGTCGACGAGCCGGGTTACGAGGGCGAACAGGAAGCTCGCCGAAAGTCCGCACATCAGCACGCCGGTCATGCTTTCCACAGGGCCCAGATTCCGCCAGGTCCCCGGCAGAACCAGGTCGCCGTAGCCCACCGTGGAATAAGTGGCGGTCGAAAAGTAAAATGCGGATTCCCAGCTAGCGAAGCACTTCCAGCGGTAAAACGCCGCCCAGAGCAGGATCTGCAGGATGTGCAGAACCACCATCACCGTGGTATGCCGCACCATCAGGGCCGCGGAGTGCACCGGGCCGAGCCGGTGCACATTCCGCGTGAGGTGATCGAGCCCCCAATTGATGAGGGCCGCCATTCCGGCGCACTCAATGGAAAGGGTGAGCGTCACCAGAACGACCGCGGCGCAGGCTTGGTGGAAAAACCACATCGCTCAGGTCCGGCGCCCGGCGCTAGAAGCCGTAGGAAATGCCCATGGCGACCTGGTGCCGCGCTTTCAGGTCGACTCCGGGCATGATGTGATTTGCGATCTGCGCGACGCCAAAATCGATATTGAACTTGTGCTCGGGAATCGGCGTCACGCGTACGGCGTAGGTGAGCGTGGGTGGAATCACGGCGGCGCCCAGGTGTTCCGGATGCGGCGGTTGTTGCGCGATCTCACTGGCGAAGGCGATGCTGCTCCGGAACGGGCCTCTGAGAACCACCGCCGCGGCGCCGAAGGCCCGCCCCTCGAACCTGGTGGCGTTGCCCGCCATGCCCCACAGTTCCGCATTGGTGCCGCGCAATCCGCCGCTTAGCAGGATGGGCAGACCGGGAACCTGAGTGAGGGTCTTGGTCGCCACGATATAGACATCGCCGTTGTGGGTATCCTTGCCGTTAATTACTCCGCCTACGTTGCGAACTTGTGTGCGCACCAGGAAGCCGGAAGAAATAGCGGGAATCCACTTGTGCTTGCCCGCGTTCTCGCGGATGAGATTCACTTTCCCGTGGAAGATGTTGAAGCCGGGGTGCCAGAGCGGACTCAATGCCGGGCTGTCGGCCGTAGTGTGGACATCGCGGGTGTATCCAAACTCCAGGCGGCCAAACGCGCCCTCGGTCACTGAGATCTTGCTGAAGGTGCCGATCACGCTGCCGGCATCCAGGAAGTGGTATCCAATTACCGGCATTCCGAGATTTTTCGATGGCGAGGATACGGTGTAGGCGAGGGGCGTGACAAACACGCCCGTCTCGCCTTCCAGGCCCAGGTCTTGTGCCTGAAGCGCGCCGCCCAGGAGGGCGGCGCCGAGTGCTGCAATTAGAATTCTCGACATAGGGACTCCTGAAGATCACGCAACGCGAATCAGTTTCTTATTCACGAATTCGCCGATGCCGAGATCCGAGAGCTCGCGGCCGTAGCCGGAATTCTTCACGCCGCCGAACGGCAGGTCGGGCGCGGTCCAGGTGGCCTGGTTGATGAAGACCATCCCGGTTTCGATCTTTCGCGCCACGCGCTTGCCGCGTTCGATATTCGTGGTGATTACCGATCCGCCCAGCCCGTATGGGGAATCATTGGCCAGGTCGATGGCCTCCTTCTCGTTTTCGACGCGGAAGATGAGCGCCACGGGAGCGAAAAACTCCTGATGGAAGGTCGGGTTATCGGGGGAGATATCGGTCAGGATCGTGGGCTCCAGGAAGTATCCCGGGCGGTCGAGGCGCTTTCCGCCCATCAGAACTTTCGCCCCGCCGTCCACCGCGGTCTGAATCTGCTTCAGCACCAGTTCCAGCGCGCCGGCAGTGCACAGCGGCCCGAGCGTCGTCTTCGGGTCCATGGGATCGCCGGGGACCAGCTTCTCCAGCTCTGTCTTGAAACGGCCCAGGAACGTGTCGGCTACCTTCTCTTGGAGAACGAACCGTTTAGCGGCCACGCAGCATTGTCCGGTGTTGTTCATGCGGCCCCAGAAGCCCCATTTGACGGCCGTGTCCATGTCCGCATCGTCCAGCACGATGAAGGCATCGCTACCGCCCAATTCCATGGTGCTCTTTTTGAGCGCGTGGCCGGCCTCGGCGGCAACAGCTCCGCCGGCGCGCTCGCTGCCGGTCAGCGCGACTCCTTTGATCCGCGGATCCGCAATCGCCGCCGCCGCTTGCTCGTTCGAGAGGAAGACGTTCGTATAGGCGCCTGCCGGGGCGCCGGCATCCAGGAAGAGTTTCTCAAACGCCACCGCACACTGCGGCACGTTGGGCGCATGTTTCACGATGAGCGTATTGCCCGCCATCAGGTTCGGTCCCGCGACGCGCGCCAGTTGATAGTACGGAAAATTCCAGGGCTCCACGCAGAAAAGCACGCCCATCGGCGCATTCTCGACAAGCGCCTCGCCTTCCTTGACATTCAGCTTGTGCGGCGCCAGAAACTTCTCGGCATTGTCGGCGTAGTAGTCCAGGATATCGGCGCTGAGATCGACCTCTCCCTGCGCCTCCCCGAACAGCTTTCCCATCTCCAGCGTAACGAGCCGGGCAAATTCGTCGCGCTTCGCGCGCAGAATCGAAGCCGCCTTCTTAACGATCGCCTTACGGCCGGCCAGGGATCGCAGGCTCCAGTCGTTCTCATAGGTCGCGTCGGCCTGAGCAATAATCGCCTGCAGTTGCGCGTCCGTGTGCTCCGGAAATGTTTTGATCAGCTCTTCGGTGTATGGATTAATCGTTTGATATTGCATCGTACAGCCATCCTCGCTTCGACATTAAGGATCGGCGTACGTGCGGATTTGTTGGGATACAAACAAAAATGCGGTCCGAATGCTCCCTATCGGTGAAACCATCGTCTCGCAAACGCGCCCTGCGCCCACACTCATGCATCGCACCATAGCCGGACTGGCCGGAACCTCACTGCTCCTCGTAGGCGCGCTGTTTCCCCTTGTCAACTCGCCGGAGAACGTACCCATCTTTCTCACTCTTACCGCGGGACTCTCGACTGGGAGCCGCGCGGTTCTGGCACGAAAGATTGCCGTGAACGGTTTTGCGCTGCTGTTAGTGTCCGTCCTTATTGGCACCCACATACTGGCGTTCTTCGGCATTTCTCTGCCGGTGGTTCAGGTCGGCGGCGGTCTGGTGCTGGTTGCCGCCGGATGGAAGCTGTTGAATCGGACTGAGGATGGGGAGAGGGTGCCCGAATCTCCGTCGAAACCTTCAGAAACTTCGGCCCTCTCTCGCCTCGCCTTCTATCCGTTGACCATGCCGCTGACCGTAGGGCCCGGGTCGATTTCCGTGGCCATCGCCGTGGGCGCAAACCGGCCGCACGGGAGCGGAGCCGGCTGGGTAATGACGGTAGCGGCGGTGTTGGGATGCTCCGTTCTCGCCGTGACCATCTACCTGCTCTATCGCTTTGCCGAGCCGTTCGGCCGAATTCTGGGGGAGACGGCGATGAATATCGTCATCCGCCTGTCGTCGTTCATTCTGCTTTGCATCGGCGTGCAAATTATGTGGAATGGTTTGAGCGTGCTGCTGAAGACGGTCTTAGCCGCCACGAGTTAGGTCCAGGTAAGTCGTGTTACAATTGAAATAATCGAGATATAGGATGAAATTGGAAATGCGCCGCTGGGTTGTGTGGCTAAGTGTGCTTTTGTCTGCCGCGCCGCTGGGACATACTCTGGAGCCTGCTCCCCGCGAATACCGCCTTTGTTTTTATAACACTCACACCCGCGAGCGGCTAGACATCGTTTACCGCCGCGGCGACAGCTACATACCGGAATCATTGGCTAAGATCGACCGCTATCTGCGCGATTCCCTAACCGGAAAGGTCCACCATTTCGATCCTCGCCTGCTGGACCTGCTCTACGACCTGAATGCGTCCCTGAACCATACCGGCGGCGAGATCGACGTGATCTGCGGATACCGCACGCCGGCAACCAACGAATTCCTGCGTACCCGCAGCGCGCATTCGGGAGTCGCGGTCCATAGCCTTCATATGCAGGCGGAAGCCATCGACATCCGTTTGCCGGGGGTTCCTTCCTCGACCGTGCGCGATGCCGCGCTACGGTTGCAGCGCGGTGGAGTCGGTTACTATCGTGACTCTGACTTCGTCCATGTGGACGTGGGCCGTGTCCGCCGCTGGTAACTTTCACCAGGGGTAGGGATATCCCTTGGCAAGAGCCTGCTGCAACGCCGTGTCGTGCCGGTAGATATCGTCGTAGAAATGCACCAGCCCGTCTTCCAGCACGATCACCGTGGCATAAACGATTAACACCGGAATCGGGTGGGCGAGATTCACCTGCTGGGGCGCTGCGCCGTTCATCGCGGCGCGAATGCGCTCCGGGGTCCAGCCGGGATTGTCGCGCAGGACCCACGCTGCCAGGTCGGCAGGTTTCTCCAGCCGGATGCAGCCATGGCTGAAATCGCGCCGCGACTCCGCGAAAAGCTCTGGAGCCGGAGTATCGTGCATGTATACGTTGTAGCTATTAGGGAAGAGAAATGCCACCAGGCCGAGCGAGTTCCTCGGACCCGGTAACTGCCGGACGAAGAGCTTGCCGGCACGGAGTTGGGCCAGCATGTCGCTGGTCACCGTGTCCGCGCTCACCGGGCTTCGACGGCTGTCGACGATCTCGAGTCCCTTCTTCGCCAGGTATTGCGGATCCTTCTGGATATTCGGAATCATTTCCGCCCGGATAATAGAAGGCGGCACATCCCAGTATGGCCGGAAGGTGACATACTGCATCATTTCGGTGAACACCGGGGTATTGTGACCGTAGGCCTTGCCCACGACCACCTTCATGGTCACGCCGGCATGGAAATCCTTGTCGTAAGCGCGGAGCCGGAATTCTGGAATGTTCGCCACGATCGGCGCCTTCTGATAACTCTCGGGCAGCCACCGCCACCGTTCCAGGGTCCACTGCATTTGTTGGACGCGGCGGCTGAGGGGAACGTTCAAGTCGGCCAGTGTTTGCGCGTCGATTCGGCCGCTCGCATCGCGTCCATGGCGGCGCTGGAAGCTCTTCACCGCGTCCACCAGCACACCGTCGTAGATGGCGCGATCGGCCGGAACATTGGCGTCGGGCGGAAGATCGCCCACCAGGCGCAGTAACCGCGTGAGTCGCCTGACGCCTGTCCAGGTGTCGCCGGATGCAATAGCTTTCCTCGGCGGGGCAGGGGGCGGGAGTTGCTCCCCATCGTCTTCTTTTGCCAGTTCCAGGTAGGTCTGAAGAGCCTGTATCGTGCGGCGGTAGCCGGGATAGGGCGGCTCGACTTGCGCCAGTGCGGCGGCAACATCGCTCGCGCCGGCAACGTGATCCTTGAGGTATTCGGGCAGGTCGTATTTCTTGGCCTCGTCGTCGAATTCGAAGGCGAAACGCTTTGGATTTACTTTACCGATGTGGAGGTCGGAGATATAGCGCATCGCGCAGACCGTGAGCGCCAGATCGAATTTCACGGCATCCGCCTCGGCCGGCTGGCGCGCCGCCGGTTTGAGCTTCGCCAGCCGGTCGCTCCAGCGGGGTCCGTCATAGTCTTCAGCCGTTAGCCCCTTCTTGTCCGCCTGGAGCAGCAGTGCGATCAATTGCCGCGCCTGCGGCGTCGGTTCCATTCCCTTGACCCACCACAGGGAGTCGCCGTTGAAATCGTAAAACTGCCGTACATTCTTGCTGTAATCGCTGAAGCCGGGCCAGCGCAGATCGGAGAAACTGCCATTGGCGATCGTGGTCCGCAGCCAGGTCTGACTCGCGGCGCTGAGCGCCACCGGCGTCTGAGCGGAACTGCTGAGGAGTGCGATCAGCGCCAGCGGCACTGGAAACTTCGGTGGCTGTCTCACTGAATGAGAGATCCATGCAGTGCCGGATTTGTTGGCCCGGGGGCAGTCCCGGGCGACTCCGGCTCTTCCTGGCCGGGTATCAGACGGTACTCCGTAATTGTCAGTTCGCCTCGTCCGGCGTGCCGCGTTTCGACCGCGGCATGGGTGACGCGAACGCAGGGAACTCCGTTCATCAGCTTCGTGTCGCGCACAACCTGGATGGGGGCGCTGAAGCCGGAGTGCGTTTTCACGAAGCGGCCCTTCTGCAGGACCCCTGCTCCTGTGATGGAGTCTATCCACAGTTCCCCTTCGATCATGCCTTCGCGCTTCTTCTTCGGCGTGATACGGAACACGTAAGACGACGCCTCTCCCGATCCGACCTGACCCATGTAATGAAACCTGTAGTTCGCCGGCGTCACGGCCACGGCAGGTAGAGGCAGGGCTTCAATCGCATCCTGCACGGCAAGGTACGGCGCAATCACTTCCTGAATTACCGTGGCGTCGCCCTCAACCTGCAGCAATCCGTATTCGCTGCGCTTGGATTCGCCCATTTGCCGGAGCGCGAGCAGACGGCTTTCCTTATACAGGGAAGGCAGCGACGCGTCGACCTGGACGATTACCGGCCCGGAGCCGGTGAACGGGCTGGGTTCCTGAGTCGACGCAATGTAGCGGGCGAAAGCCGCACTCGGAGCAGAGGTGGGCTGGGCGGCACGCAGGTCCCCGGCAAGCGCGTGACTGGAAGTCAATAGCGCGAGAACGCCCAGCAGTCGAAAAACCCCTCGCGGCGCGATCGGCCATCTATGGGTCCTCCTGGCGTTCCCGCCATCCCCAAATGAGATCCCCGGGATCGAGTCCAGAAGGGCGCACGCCGCGGCCCTGTCTGCGACCACGGTGCCGCCCTGCAGTCGCCACGTCGACAGCAGTGTCCGCCCGGCGTCGCCAATCCCGGTCAATTGGCTGATATCGACAATCAGCTCTTTTCCGTCAATAATAGAAGAGGCTGTGCGCCAGGCCTGTTGTAACTCTCGAGCCCCGGCATCCGAGAGGTTGCCGGCCAGTTTGAATCGGAAGGTGGTAGACCCATCGTGCATGTAGTAGTGCACATCGGCATTGCGCCTTCGCGACTTGCGATTTGTTGTTCCCCGCATGTCAACGGATGGGGCATTTTGGGAGCCACACCGCTGGATTCATGCATCCAATTGAAGACAATGGCGCTGACCGGATGCGGGCGCCGCCACGCCATGGCGCGATGCCGAAAGGTGGTGGCATATGCGACCCGGCTGCCGCGGTTTTCGGCATGCGCGGATCGCGGTCCGGCCTCAGCCTGAAGGAAGGAGAAAGCAAATGACGTTTCGGGCCCTAACGGTCTCGAGGGAGTACGGCAGCGGCGGCGCGGAGATCGCCGCCCTTGTAGCCAACAGCCTTGGATGGCGGCTGGTCGATAGTGCGCTCCTGGCCGAGATCAGCAACAAGGCCAACGTGCCGGTAGCCGATGTGGCGGCGCTGGACGAGCGGCGCGATCCCTGGCTGCATCGGATCTCGCGCCCGATCTGGGGAAGCGGCGCCGACGGCGTGTCGGACGTCTTCCCGGTTGAAATCTTCGACGCCGATGCGGAGGCGGACGTGGCGAGGGTGGTCATCGAGGAAGCCTATCGCGTGGGCAACTGCGTGTTCGTGGGACGAGGCTCCCAGTGCGTCCTGAGAGACAAGCCGGACGTGTTCCGCGTGCTGGTGTACGCACAATGGAAAGACCGGGTCCGCCGCGTGCAAGCTCGCGTGCCACCCGGCGCGAATGTCAGCTCCCTGCTTCAATCCATGGATGCACGCCGCCTGGAATACGTTCGCGCGCACTATGGCGAGGATGCCGCCGATCCTCACCTGTACGACTTGTTGATTGACTCGCGCAACCAGCTTGAAGCGGCGGCCCGCCTGATCGTATACGCTATGGACTTAATGAAGTAACCCGCTCAACGCTCCTTCCTGGCCTTGATCGATGCGAGCCAGCCATCGAGCCGCTTCCGATCGGTGCTCCTGGTCTCCGGTGGCCAGGTATGCTTCAAAATAGGGCTTTGCCTCTGCCAACTTGGACTGCGCCAGGAGAATGGCCCCGGCGAGCAGATGCGCCAACGGATAATCGCCGCGCGCCCGCTTGAAATACTGGAGAGCCTCCGCGGTGTACTTGCGCTCCGTGACAAGCACCATACCCAGAAGCATAGGCGCATGACTTCCAACCCGGTCCAGATCCATGTTCACGCGTGCGGTACGCTCGGCAGCTTCAAACCTGCGACTCATGACATATCCGATCGTCAGGTTGGTGAAGAGGGTTGAGTTCCAAGGGTCAATTCTGACTGCCTCTTCCAGTTGTGCCACTGCAGCCTCCGTCTGGTTGCTGTATAAGTAGAGGACAGCCAGATTATTCCGCGCCGCCACGAAGTCGGGGTCGATTGAGATTGCCCGATTCAAGCGATCTATTGCCTCATCGGTCCGGTTCTTGGCCCGGGCTGCCTCCGCTTTCTCCATTTCCGCGCGCGCTTTTCCCGGGACGGTATGGCTCAGTTCCTGCAACGTAACCACGCTTGCATTCGTACTGCTCTGCTTCGGCAGCGTTGGCGTCACCCGGATCTCGGGCAAGGCGTTCGCTCGTTGCCGATCCGATCCGGCGCCTCCTTGCGGGCCGGCAGTCTGACCGAAGAGTGCCGTGGCGGTCAGGAGGGCTGCAGTGAGCATGATTGACGCTCTGGAAACGTGAAGTGCCTGCGAACTGTACATCACCTATAACTCCTCTCACTTAGGACATACCCGATCGAATGGCCGGGTCATATTTCAAAGGTAGGGCGGATATGAGTTTCGAGTCGTGACTCGGCAGTTCCGAGTTGGTATCCAAAAAGTCCGGTCGCGAAACCTGGATATACAACGTACCCGCAAACAAATCCCCGCGGCATAAGGGTCTTCTCTGGTGAATGGGATCATACCCAAAACGGGATCTTCCGGGGGTCTTTGGCACTGGGCCAGGCGGTGACCTATTCAAAAAAGGAGAACAACAACGTATGAAAGTGTTACGGTTCGCTTTAGGGGCGATTCTGGCATCGGGCGCGGTGCTAAGCGCGCAGGAAACTACTCCGCGCTACGAGGTCGGTTTCAACTATTCGTGGCTGCACGCAAGCTCGAACCTCGATAACCGCGAACGCACGGGAAACGGCGGTTCCGGCTACTTCGAGTACAACCTGACTCCGGTTTTGGGTCTGGTTGCGGACGTCGGGGGTTACGCTAACACCAAAACGGGCATCAACGAAACACTGATGACCTATATGTTCGGGCCGCGATTCAACTGGCGCCATTCGCGCCTCACACCGTATGTGCAGTTCCTGTTCGGCGGTGGCTACCTGTGGAGCAGCCCGGCCGGGAACCATACCAGTCAAAACGCATTCGCCACTGCCGCTGGTGGCGGTCTGGACTATGCGTTGAACAAGCGCATCTCGCTCAAACCGATTCAAGTGGAGTATGTCATGACTCAAATCGACAGCACCCGGGGTTTCGGCAGCCGGCAGAACGACATCCGCTATTCGGGCGGCGTAGTTCTGCGATTCGGATCGCTGCAGTAGCTGGCTTCGGACTTACAACGTCTTCGTATGGGGGCGGGACCACTGTCAAACGCGGTGCGTCCCGCCTTTTTTAGCTTTTGGAAAGAGAAGGTACTTATGAAACAGTTGATCTTTGTCGGAATGTTGAATGTGATGTTAGTCCCCACTTGGCTCGCCGCCCAACGCGGCGGGGGGCCAAGCCGAGGCGGGGGAATGGGTGTCGCGGGGCGGTTAGCTTCTCCGCCAGCGGGACCGGTCAACAGAGCGCCGAGGTTAAACGGCTCTTGGCGGAATCTCTCGCGAGGACGTGGTGATTCCTACGCTTACGACGGCTACGGATGGCCTGGAGAACTGGACTACGGCGATTACGGATACCCGTCCGGGTACGGCCAGCCTGACGATCGATTCTGGCCGGCAAACAGGATCCTCCAACCCGCGCAGAATTGGGCGCCTGCTCCGCTGCCGCCGGTACGGCCCGAAACGCACGATTACCAATGGCAGGATTCCGGTTACAATCCGGCGGCTGTCTTGTCTGTCGTCGCGAAGGACGGCACGGTCCATAGCGCGACCGCGGTCTGGGTGCAGGATGGTATGGTTTGCTTCTTCACACCCGAGGGCGCCGGCGGCCAGTTGCCGCTCGCCGGCATCGATCGCGAGCGTACGCAGCAGGTGAATGCCGAGCATGATCTCAAGCTGCAGTTGCCCGGCGTCGCGAGTTCATCGCAGGCCGCGGTAAATTGACGCAATCGGGATAACACTCCTGGCAGACCAGGAAGACGCCGCCGCACCCGGAGTGGAGTGCGGCGGCGGAGCGGATAAACAGAGGGAGTTTGGCGGGAAGCTACTGAGGATCAATGAGCGGAGTCTGTGAAATCAACTGAAGATCCATGATCAGGCCAAGGCGCCAGTCGAGTTGAAAGAGACGCGCGGTTGCCTGGCCGGACAGAACTTTGCGAAAGATCGGGAAGTATCTTAGCCGTAACTTCGTAATGGATTCCTCGACATCCGCCCGCCCTCTGATATAACTCTCGGCTTGCTCGCCGGTCATGGAGTCATAATTCTGTGCATAATCTGTGAGGAGAGCGTATTTGGAATCGGTGATGGTAACTAATTCCGCGGTATATCGATCGAAGATCGGCCAGAATTGCTGGGCTTCGGTATCTGTGAGATCCATGTTGGCGGCGATAATCTGTTTCCTTAGCGACCGCACATCCTTGCGGAACAACTTGATATCTTCGTCGCTTGAAGCGGCTTGCCGGGCCGTATCCTGGGCAAACGCTCTGCCTCCACTCAACAGTGAGATTCCGACGAAAACGCTGGCTACGATCATGGTTTTGTTCTTCATTCATCCTCCAGGCCGCATCATGCAGCCTTCAGAAGAGAAGAGCCGGGAGCTATCGGGTTTGTTGGGGCACTGCCAAGGCTCGTTCATTCCGCCGAAGCCCGGGGACGGGGCGCGCTGAGAGGGGCGGTCGAAAGAAACGGAGCGCGGGCAACAGAGCTGACTGGATACCCGCGATCGCGCCATCCCCGGAGACCGCCCGCCAGCGGCCGGACATGGTCGATGCCTTTTTGTTTAAGAGCCAGCGCCACCCGCGCGCTGGTGAATTCACCCGGAGAAGTACAGTAGAGGACGACTTCCCGCGAGGGCGCGATCTCTACGTCCTTGTATTGTTCCAGCCTGTGGGAATTGATCCGGACCGCGCCGGGAATCGCCATAGCCGGCGCGGAATGATGCGCCGGTTCCTGCAGATCGATCAGCAAAATATCCTCGCCTGCATTCAACTTGCCGTTGAGCTCTTCCGGAGTGATTCGCGCCAACCGGAACTGGCGCACAAAACGTTGCCAGCGAATGAGCTTCTTCACGAAGTAGGCGGCGATAGTGGCCGCGACGGCCAGTGCCACAAGAGTACCCATCCGCGCGAGATGCAGGGCCACGCGATCCAGTTGATTGCTGAAGACGTAGCCGAGGACCACATAGGCGGAGGACCAGAAGAGGGCTCCCATCGCGTCGAACAACACAAAGGTCATAGGGCCAATCCGGGCAGCTCCAGTGAGCGGGGCGGCCACCGCATCGAGCCCAATCACGAATTTGGACACGAGCAGTGTTTTTACCCCGTGTCTCGCGAAGCTGGCGCTGGCTCTATGGACGAGGGATCCCGGATCTCGGGAAAGGCCCCCAAGAAAGTGAAGGGTTCGCTCTCCCCATTGCCGGCCGGCTTCGTACCATCCCAGGTCGGCCACCACAAAGGTGATCACTGACATGCCGAGAATGACCGCCAAACTTAGCTTTCCAGAGCGGGCCAGGGCGCCCGCCGCAACCAGAAACAAATTCGCGGGGATGGGCAGGCACGCTTGCCGGCCGGCCACTGCTCCAGCCAGGAGCCAGTAGCCATGACGTTCGAGAAAATGAACCGTCTCATTCATGGTCTGAACCCGCTCCAAGTCCGGCCCGATTCGACGGCCATCGGATTCTCAGGCCGCACGGAGCGACTCCGGAAGATCCGCGTCTTTGTGGCTGGAACACTGGCGTGCAGCCGCTCCGCCGTTTCCCGCACTCAATTGGTTGAGATCGCGCAGAATCAACGCCTGTCTGTAGTTCGACGGGAGCCCCACCCATGGCCCGGCGGACCGCGCGAGCCACTTCCTTTCGAATGAGAGAGCGGTCTACCCCTTCACCGGAACAGGCGAGGACATTGCCATCGGGAAGCATGAGGAAAGGCGGTTTGGCCCGCTCCCGGCGACATAACATCACCGCTTCATTGATCGCGACGCGAGTGATCCAGGTGCGGAAACTGGATTCTGCCCAGCATTCGGCCTGACCGGCCAGAGCCTTTTCGATCAGCTCGCCTTCTTCAAGTTCCGCCAGTGCTGTGCGCATAAGTCAACTACTCGTCCTCTGTAAGGAGAAGATACGGAAGAACGGCGCATTGTTTGGCCACCCCTTCCAACCAACAAAACTCAATTGTTACCACTCGTCTTGTATGAAGACTTGTGACCTTACCCTGGCAAGAATCGAAACCACTACCATCGGATTCAGCCATCCAGGCGCGCTGCGACGATCGCGGCGGCGCGTGCGCCGTTTCGCTCTCCGGCCGAATCACCATCGATTCCTCGCCGGATTTGCTGACGCTGTTGCTGCAGCGCCTCCAATCCTCAACCTGTCACAGCCTGACGGTGAACTTTTGTGACGTCGAGTATGTCGATACTTCTGGACTCGCCGTCTTAGTTGAAGTTCTCAAGGCAGCCCGGGGCCGGGGGAAGCCATTATTCATTAGCGGGCTTCGAGAGCGCCCGCGCTACTTGTTCGAAGTAACACGAATGCTGAGTCTCTTTCAGGAGGTCAATCGCGACATGCCGTTGACGGACGATTCAGGCACAGGAGACGCCGCATGAGCGCCTCTGCCGTCGAACGAATCGGTAGTTCGACCCTGCGTCACTTAGGGTACGTGGGCGCCCTTACAATTCAAATTCGGAAGGCCCTGGGAACGCTCAGGCGCACGCTGCCGCTGCTGGGCAATCGCTTTCGCTGGCGGGCCGCGGTGGTTCAGATGCTGGCGGTGGGAGTGGATGCGGCTCCCATGGTCGGAATCATGGCAGTTTGCTCCGGATTTATTCTCGCTATGCAAGGAGCTTCACAACTCCGCCGCATGGGCGCCATGGAATTGGTTGTCAACCTGGTGACCATCGGCTTCATGCGGGAGTTAGGTCCGCTGCTGATGGCGATTGCCGTGAGCGGACGGTCGGGATCGGCATTTTCGGCCGAGATCGGCAGCATGGTGGTTACTGAAGAGATAGACGCGCTGCGCACCATGGCGATCGATCCCATCGAATTCATCCTCGCTCCAAAGTATCTGGCGGCCCTGGTTGTGCTCCCGTGCCTCACGATCGTCTGCAGCGCCTGCGGAATCCTGGCGGGCGGAGCCTTTATGAGAGTCACTACCGGTATGGCTCTTGGCATTTACCTCCAGTCCGTGGTCCACTCGATGACACTGCACGACATTATGACCGGCATGGTGAAAAGCCTTGCCTTTGCCACGATCATCGTTCACGTCGGGTGTCTGGAAGGCTTCCGCGTGCATGGAGGACCGGATGCCGTAGGCCGGTCAGCCACCGCGGCGGTGGTGAAGTCCACGTTCCTGGTCATTCTCGCCGACGTGGCATTCACAGCCATCTTCTACCTGACGGGAGGCAATTGAAGCTGTGGCTGGAACACCAAACACAGCGGGAACCGAGCCCGTGATCTCGGTTCGTGACCTGGCGGTGAGTTACGGCGGACGCCGTGTGCTCGACGGCGTGAACCTCGACATATTGCGCGGAGAGACGCTGGTTTTGATGGGAGGCAGCGGATCCGGGAAGAGCACTCTCTTGCGCCAGATGATCGGCCTGGAGCAGCCGGAATCCGGAAGGATCCTGTTCAACGGGGTTGACCTTGCAAAATGCAAGCCCAACGATCTGAAAAAGGTCCGGCGTTCCATTGGAGTCGCATTTCAGAATTCAGCTCTATTCAATTCCATGTCGTTAGAGGACAATATCGCGCTGTCCCTGCGGGAGCACACACGGCTGGCGGAAAGCGACGATACGTCTCATGACCTGGATGAAACTCGCGGTGGTCGGGCTGGCGGATTCCGGAAAGCTGAGCCCGCAGGAACTCTCCGGCGGCATGAAGAAGCGGGCCGCGGTGGCGCGCGCTTTGGCGCTCGACCCCGAAGTCCTGGTTTTTGACGAGCCATCTGCGGGCCTCGACCCGATTGTGGGGGCGGAACTCGATGAATTGATCGTGGGACTGAAACGCGCGTTCAGCATGACCGTCGTCGTGGTGACTCACGAAATGGCGAGCGCGTTCCGAATCGCGGACCGGATGGCGATGCTATACAAGGGGTCGTTGATCGCGGTGGGCACCAAGGAGGAAATCCGGAACAATCCCCACCCGCGCATCCGGCAGTTTCTGGACCGGATCCCGGACAAAATCGCCGGCACCGCAGGCAATCGACCAGTATTTTGAACGTTACCTGGAAGGGGATTCACGGTGAATACGGAATCTAAAGTAGGAATATTTGTGATCGTCTGTTTGCTGGTGTTGGGCGTCGCTGTGTACTACGTAGGCAACGAGCAGTGGGGCCGCCATCTGACGCCATATAAAACCTATCTGCGCTACGCCGGGGGCGTGGCGCCCGGCACAGAGGTGCTCTTCGGCGGGATCGCGGTGGGACGAGTCACTTCGGTACAAGCCTGGAACCAGGATCCTACCCGGATCGAAATTCGGCTCGAGGTGAAAGAAGGCACTCCCTTAAATCAGAAATCGGTGGCAACGCTCGGTTCCGTGACCCTGATGAGCAGCCCGGCGATTTCCATCACGACTGGCGCCCAGGATGCCCGCCGCCTGCATGCCGGCGAGACGATTCCTTCGGTGGAAACGGTCAGCATCGACGAGATGGCTCGGAGACTTTCCGGAATTGCAGACAGCGCGGCGGACCTGATTACGCAGGTACAAGGGGAGCTGAAGAGCATCAGCGGAGGCACCAAGACGCTGCTGGCAAATCTGAACGACGCGACCGGCCCTGCAAACCGCACGCAGATCGCCGGAATTCTCCATCAGGCAAATACGCTTCTTGCCCAAGAGTCTCCTAAGCTCGACCAAATCACTGACCAGATACTGCTGGTGACCCGGAATGCGGATTCCACAATCGGCAAAATCGGCCCTCTGCTGGATCATACGGATGCGACCGTAGCCAACGTGAATTCCACCATCGATCAATTGCGCGATCCGATTCAGCAGGACCTTGCCCAATTACACTCCACCATGGACCAGGCGAAGAGCTTGATTGCCAGCGTTCAGGCCGGCGTGCGCGTCAACGATGACAATGTCCGCCAGACCATCGAGAACATCCGCGTTGCGACGGAAAATTTGGATCAGCTAACCGATCAACTGAAGCGGAACCCCTGGAGCCTGGTGCGGATCCGCCAGCAGCCGGACCGCAAAGTACCGCAATAAGGAAAGACGATGAAGGCAGCGGCGCCCCGCCAACAATTTGCGCATGCCGGGGCTCTTATCGAATGAAGGCAACTTAGATTTCCAATCTCACAACAGGGATCACTCAAAATGCGAGTTACATGTTTCGCTCTTTTCTTGGCGGTGGCGGGGATGTTGCCGGTCGCTGCCGCGGATAATGTTTCAGCCCGGCTTGGTAGGGCCGTCACGGTTCTCAATTCGCTGACTGGCGCCAAGAATGGCATTCGCCCGGCGCAAATCGCCGGCGCCGATCGCGTGGCGGTCATTCCGGGATTCAAGAAAGGCGCCGCGGTTGTCGGTGTTGGTTTTGGACGCGGATTCATTTTCTGCCGCACCGGCAATGGCTGGTCGGCGCCCGGCTCGGTGAAGCTGGAGAGCAGCAGCCTGGGCGTTCAGGTCGGCGGCGAGGAAATCGATGTCGTCATCCTCTCTTTGGATAAGGCGCGGCGCGATAAACTGCTGTCCGATCGCTTTACCGTCGGTTCCGATGCTTCGGCAGCCTGGGGCAATGGCAAATCGGCGCACGACGATCCCAACGCCAGGATCCTCTTTTTCGGCCGCACCAGCGGCATTTTCGCGGGTTTCGGCCTTGATGGGGCGTCTCTGTCGTTGGACGAATCCAGCAACAAAGTTCTCTACGGCAAGAGCATTACCAACCGCGAAGTTGTGGAGGGCGCGACGGAAACGCCCGCGGCCGCGAAACCTCTGGTCGCCAAGCTCGCTTCGGTCACTAACCCGTGATGTTACGCCATTGATGTCCCATTGCCGGCAAGAGAATCATTCATGCGACGACTTGTTCTTATCGCGTTCTCTCTGTTGGCGCCGGCGCTTCACTCCGCGCCGCAGGAGGCGGTCGCCACCGCCGGCTCGATACGCGGAGATGTCTTCACCCGGACAGACGGCGGCGAGAAGTCTGCTTTGGCCGGTGTACGTATCGCGCTGCACGGACCGGCAGACCGCGAGACGCAGTCGGACGCGGAAGGGAGATACGTCTTCGATTCGGTGCCCGCAGGCCGATACACACTGCAGGCAAGCCCTCAAGGTTTGCACGGCGATGCAGTGGTGGAAGTCAAGGCTGGAGCACTTGCCGAGGCGCCGCTGGCACTCACGTTAACCACTGTAAGAAGCGCCGTGACGGTAACTGCGGCTGATCCCGGCGTGGTTGCGGAGCCGGCCCAATCCACCACCATCGCCCGATCGACCGTCGAAAACGCGCCCAATCAAACCGAGCACTTTGAAAGTCTGCTGCCCCTGGTGCCCGGTGTAGTCCGGGGGCCGGATGGGCACATTAACATGAAGGGCGCCCGTTCGACACAGAGCGGCTGGCTCGTCAACTCGGCGAACGTGACGGACCCGGCTACGGGAAGCGAGGCGATCAACCTTCCGATCGACGTCGTGTCTTCGGTGCAGGTGATATCCAATCCCTACGACCCGGAATACGGCAAGTTCACGGGCGCAATTTCCAGCGTCGAGACCCGAACCGGCAACATGGACAAGCTTCACCTGTCGGTACAGAATCTGATTCCGCGGGCACGCGACCGCGATGGCGACGTGGTCGGCATCGAATCCTTCACCCCCCGGCTTACTGTTACCGGACCCTTGCTGAAGGACCGCATCGCTTTCACTCAGTCTTTGGAATACCGGTACGTGCGAACGCCGGTGCAAAGTCTGCCGCCTTTGCAGCGAGATGTCAAAATCGAGACTTTCGATTCATTCAGTCAGATGGACGCGAAGGTTAGTGACAGGCAGACTGCCACGCTCTCTTTCGCCGCGTTTCCGGAGAAGATCGCCTATCTCGGACTGAATACATTTACGCCGCAACCCTCTACTCCCGACCTGCACCAACACGGATATCAAGCTTCCATCCAGGATCGACTGGTGGTGGGAGGCGACGGGCTACTCAGCTCCCAGATCGACTATGAGGGCTTCAATGCCGCCCTGTTGCCTAACAGCACGGATCGGTACCGGCTTCTGATGGAAACGACACAGGGCGGATTCTTCGACCTGCAGCACAGGCAAAGCGATCGCCTCGAATGGCAGGAGGTTCTGCAGGCAGGCCCAAAGCAATTCCTCGGCACCCATGAAATCAAGACCGGCCTGGATTTTTCACACAGCTCCTTCGATGGCCGCCAACAGTTCCTGCCCGTGGACATCGTTGGCGCTGGGGGCTACCCTCTGGAGCGGATCGAGTTCGGAGCAGCCTCCGCCTTTTCCGTGGACCAGAACGAATTCGCCTGGTTTGTGGGCGATCATTGGCGGCCCGGGACGCGGGTGGCGTTCGATTTGGGGCTGCGCGTTGACCACGACTCGATCACCGATTCCACCCACGCGGCTCCGCGGGCCGGCGTGACGCTGGCATTGACGGGGGATCGGAAGACTCTGCTGAAAGCCGGCGGCGGCCTGTTTTACGACCGCGTGCCTTTGAACATACCTGTGTTCCCCCAGTTTCCCGGCCGGACCATACTGGCGCTGGATTCCGAAGGTCAGGTGATGCGTGCGACGCCTTACGCGAACCTGATCTCAGGCGCCATTCGAAATCCGCGGAGCGCCGCCTGGAATGCCGAACTCGATCGGGAGATCCGAAGCAATCTGTTGGTCCGCGCAGCGTATCAGCAGACGGAATACTCGCGATAACTTCGTTCTGGCGCCGGTAACCGGCGCAGGCGCCTCTTCGTTGCTATTGTCCAACAGGGGGACGGGATTCCTACCGGGAATTTCAGATCACCAGCGTGTATCGAGTGGGCCGGAACACTCTGAATGCGTCATACGTGAGATCCAAGGCTTACGGCGATCTCAACGATTTTAACCAGTTCTTCGGCAACGATCCACAGGCGGTCATCCAGCCGGACGCGCGCGCGCGGCTGCCGTTCGATGCACCCAACCGGATCCTGGTGTGGGGAGAGCTGGCCGGCCCCAAAGGGCTGACGGTGATGCCGGTTTTCGACTGGCACACGGGCTTTCCCTACTCGGTGGAAAACCAGCTTCGCGAGTTTGTGGGCCCGCGAAACGACGTGAGATTTCCGGCTTTCGCATCCGTAGATGTTCAGGTGTTGAAGGAGATCCGGCTGCCGTTCTTTGGCAAGGAGCGGAAGGCAAAAATTGGGTTCGGCGTATTCAACGTCACGAACCATTTCAATCCGAGGGACGTGCAGGACGATCTGGACAGTCTTCGATTCGGCGGGCTCTTTAATGGCCCGCCGCGCACATTCAGAGGAAAGTTCGTAGTGGGATTTTAGGTCTCACCAAATAGGTGGCATTTCGTGAAAGTCAATCAGTGTCTGATTCTCGCCGCGGGTAACGGGACGCGCTTGAGGCCGGTGTCATCCGGACTTCCAAAGCCCCTCGTTCCGTTTCGCGGCAGGCCCATTCTGGAACACGTGATCCTGAGAGCTCATCAAGCGGGTATAGACGAATTCGTGATTGTCGTGGGATACCGGTCTGACTTGATTCGCGCGATGGTTCGACAGCCGGTGGCAGGGGAAAGTCTCCGTGACCTTTGTGGAGAACCCGGAGTACCACAAGCAGAATGGCATCTCCGCTCTCAAGGCCAGAAATGAGCTTCACGGTAATTTTTTGCTGGTGATGGCGGATCACCTGTTCGAGCCGGAGACGGCAGAAGTTCTGATGGCGCAGCCGCTGGCGCCAGGAGAAGTGATTCTCGCCGTCGATCCCAAAATTGACGATGTGTTCGACCTTGACGATGCGACCAAGGTCCGGCGGGAAGGCGATCGGATCGTGGATATCGGCAAGGAGATCCGCCGCTACGACGCGCTGGACACCGGAATGTTTCTCTGCAGCCCGGCACTGTTCGACCACCTCGACTCCGCGGCGAGGGATGGGAATTGCTCGCTTTCGGATGGCATGCGGCAACTTGCGCGCGCGCGGCGCCTGCGTGCCCTGGAGATCGGCGCGGCTGAGTGGCATGACGTGGATACGCCCGAAGCCCTGGCATACGCCGAGCACATGTTTGACCAGCCTCTCTTCCGGCCGGTGGTGGAGAATTTGGCAAGTGTCTAGCGCAGCATCCAGGACGCGACGGCCGCTGCGCGTGCTGGCGGCGATATTCGGGGCGTGGCTTTTGGTCCGCCTGATTGAGAGGGCCGGCCCGGGAAAGATCCTGGAGAACATTGCCGCTCTCGGATGGGGATTGGTCCTGGTGATTGCCCTGGCCGGGCTCTCGCATGTTGTGAAGACGTGGGCGTGGCGCCTGGCGCTGTTGGATGAGAAACACCAGGCATCATTTCCCCGCATGCTGGCATTGCGGCTGGGTTCCGAAGCTGCCGGACAGTTCGGAGTATTCGGCCAGTTGTTCGGCGAAACGATGCGCGTTTCGCTTCTCAATTCGACACTCCCCGTGGCCAGCCGGATCGCCTCGGTCATGCTGGATCGCGCTCTGTTCGTGTTAAGCGCCGCCGTAGTGACCACTGTGGGCATGATATCCGTGCTTGTGGTACTGCCGCTCCCCCGGAAAGTCTCACTCTATGCCGAACTCATCGTGTTCATTCTTCTGGGCGTCCTTCTCGCAACCGCGGCAGCAGTGCGAATGCGGTGGGCGGTTTTCTCCAAGGCGGCCGATGGTCTGGGCCGCATTCGTTTTCTCAACGGCTGGATCGGGCGGAAGCGTTCGCTGATCCACTCGGTGGAAGCCAGGCTGCTCGACTTTTTTCACCATGCCCCGCGAGCGTTCCTGGGCAGCTTCGCTTTGAATCTCGCATGCCATGCCGCGGCGGTGGCGGAGGTTTATCTGATCCTGCGGCTCCTGGGCGTCCGGATCACCGCGTTCGGCGCGCTCGCCATCGAAGCACTGACCAAACTGGTCAATATTATCGGTCTCTTCAATCCGGGAAACCTCGGGACGTATGAAGGCGGGAACATGCTGATCGCGAAGCTGCTCGGTCTGAGCGTAACCGTCGGATTGACCCTGGGAATCACGCGGCGGATTCGCGCCCTCTTCTGGGCGGCGGTGGGAGGAATCTGCCTTTGGGTGTTGTCCAAATCGGAACCCAGCGCCACTCTCCAAAAAGGTGCTCCCAACAACAGCGGAGATGCTATGAATTCAACAACCGAAATCCAATCTCAGAACAAGAGCGCCCTTACAGGCGCTTCCCATGTCGCGGTGATACTGGCTCATGGGCTGCAATCGCCACTCCCCCGGGTTGGCTCGCTCCCCGTCTTGCTCCGTGTCATCCTGGGAGCTCAAAAGGCCGGCGCCGCACGAATCGTGGTTGCCGTAGACTGGGCCGGAGGGCCGTCTGTCAGGGAGGAACTATTGGCCACGGGCCGTCTTCCCGCATCCGTGGAATGGTGTCAAGCCGGAGAGCAGCCATCGCTGCCCTTCATTTTGGAAAGAGTGGCGGGCAGGGAGGAGCGCGTGGTGTTGATCGACGGGGATCGGATTTACCATCCTTCTTTGCATCGGCGCGCCGCGGGCTGGAATGGGGATGGTGGCGCACTGGCGTTTACCACGGGCAGCCAGTTAGCCGGCATCTACGTGCTATCCACGGATCGAGCCCTCGATCTGGCATCGCGCTGCCCATGCAGTTGCGGCACGATCGAGCAACTGGATGCCTGGCTCGCCGGCAGATATCCCGTGGGATGCGAGCCGGTGCGGGACAGCGAGTGGCAGCGAATCCTCACATCGCACGATCATACGCTGGCCGAGCAGAAACTGGACTTCTGGCTTGTCAAACCTACCGATGGCATTTTCGCGCGAATGAATCGCAGGGTATCCATACCCATCAGCCGGATGGCGATTCACTTTCCGATCACACCCAACATGGTCACGTGGTTTACTCTCGCGGTCAGCTTTCTCGCGGGCGCGTTCTTCGCGCTCGGCGGCTACTGGAACATGGTAGTGGGAGCGGTGTTGTCGGTGTTTGCCAGCATTCTGGATGGCTGCGACGGCGAGGTCGCGCGTCTGACGCTGCAAGAGTCCGAGTTCGGCTGCTGGCTGGAGACGGTTTGCGACTATTTCTACTACCTGTTTATCTTCGCCGGCCTGACGATCGGCTTGGTGAGGAGCTCGGGGATGCGGGTTTATCTGGCATGGGGCGGCCTGCTTCTGTTCGGCGCGGTGGCCAGCTTCCTGACCACCGGGCTGCAGCGGCACCGGCTGACCTCGGGACGCCCCGAACAGTATCTCGGGCTGTGGCAGGCTCAGGCATCGAACCGGCAGTCCAACCCGTTCCTCTACCTTGGCAGGCACACCGAGTTCATCATTCGCCGCTGCTTTTTGCCGTATCTTTTCCTGTTCTTCGCAATCTTTAACATCACGAACGTGGGTCTCATTCTGGCAGCCTTGGGCGCAAATGTGGTGTGGCCCATCGCCCTCTATTCTTACCGGACGTTCGCCATAGCTCCGCAGCCCACCGTATAGAGCACGCCGATGGATGAAGTGACTGCAGGCAGGTTCGCGCTGGCCGGCCGCCCTCCCTGGTCGCGCGATTACGTCCTCATCGTCAACTGGAATATCGAGCGCGGCCTGCAATTCCCGGCGATTCTCGACTTTCTTCGAACCGTTGAGGCCGACCTGATCCTTCTGCAGGAAGTGGACCTGAATGTGCGCCGCACCGGGTATCTCGATATTGGCCGCGAGCTCGCCCGTTCGCTCCGTCTGAATTACGTCTTTGGCGCGGAATTCCAGGAGTTGGGCAGGGGTTCCGAATCCTCACCCGCGCTTCATGGCATGGCGACTCTTTCCCCCTGGCCCCTCTCGAACGGACGCATCATTCGCTTCCAGCGACAGTCCAATTTCTGGAAGCCGCGTTGGTATGTGCCGCAGGCGGAAATCTTTCAGCGGCGGCTCGGCGGAAGAATCGCTCTGGTCGCCGAAGCGCTGGTATACGGCCAGAAACTCGTGTCCTATAACCTGCACCTGGAAAGCAAAGGGGATGAGGTGCTCCGGCTCCAGCAGTTGCGGGAGGCATTGGAAGACTCCAGGCAGCATACGGCGTCTTCCACGGTGGTCCTCGCCGGAGACCTCAACCTGAACGCGGGCAATGGCGCTGCCGCGGCGATGCTGAACGGCAGAGGATTTCATGACGCGGTGCGGCTGCCGGACCGTCCCACAACGGCAGATCGCCGGCCGTTCCAGCAAGCGCGGCCGATCGATTGGATGTACGTCGTCGGGCGCAGCAGGCTCGGAAGGCCGGGTTCACGACAACGTGCGGGCGTCGGACCACTATCCTCTTTCCGCGAAACTCAGGCGGAAAGCAACGGTCTTGTGGGATCCCTAACCCCGGCCCTTCACGACATAGTCGCGGTGATCGATGGTCAGAACCTTCTGGCCATAGAATCTGACGTGAACGTGGGTTTCGTCTCTTTGTGGAAGCCAGAAGCCGTCGATCTTTTGATACTTTCTGATGAAGTCGGCGCGTTTGATCCAGAAGGACAGGTTCGCCGCGGGATGGCCTTCGATGCGCACCACGGCATAATCGTCCACATCGATCCACACCTTGCCCTCGAACAGATATTTGTCAATGCGCTTCGGAATCGCCTGGGCCACGAAGCAGCGATAGGGCCCCACGTCCTGCTCGCCGAGCAGGCGCAGAGTGTAGTTTGCAGGGCTGATGGCGCTATCGTGATGTTCCTGGCCGGCCGCCGCCTTGATCTCGCTCTCAATCAGCGGATTGAGCGCCAGGTGGCGGATCAGCCCCGAACCGTTCTCGGACGTAACGATGAACGTCTTTTTGTCAGGCGCCCGAAACTCCATGCGGCCCATTTCCTCCGCGTGCACCTTGCCCTTCAAATCGCTCACCGCATAGGTCCGCATGGCCACATACTCCTGCAGGGCCGCACTGCGGAGCTGGTTATGGGCGAGCAGTTCCGCGAAAATCCGGTCTTCCGTGGCGCCCTGGCGAAGCGGCACAACCATCGGACCGAGGTCGCTCGATTTCAGATTGCCCCGCTCCTCCGCCCTCACTGACACAGGCGTCAACAGGAGCAGCAGCAGGGCCGCGATAAACCGTCCAACGCCAACCTCGGGCGGGCCCATCAGTTCTCTGATCATCCTCAATCCTCGAAGCTGCGCACGCCGCCCTGGAATTTATTCTTGACTACGTTCGACCATAGCCACTTGATCACTCGCGCATCGTTGTAGCAGTACGCCAGGTTGTGATTCAGGGTTGAGAAGCAATGCCGCTGGCAGGTTTTCTTCATACTGGAGAGCTGCTCCTGATCGAGCTTCGGCCGGTCGATATTTCCCCAATCGAAAGTAGCTCCGTACATCGGGAAGCAGGGCGCCACTGTGCCATCGGTGCGGATGATCACGTTGTTCTGGCCGGCGCGGCAGTTCCATTCGGCAAACTGAAGCTCCCCATTTGCGTCGGGCACAATCCCGGGCATCGAGGCGAGCAGGTCTGCCTGGTCTTCCGCTCCGTTGGTTCCATCCCCATTCCAGCCGTATTCCTTGAGATCGAGTCCGGAAGACATCCGAAGAAAGGCTTTGATCTCCTGCAGCCGCTGCACAGAATTCACCATCTGGTAGCCAGCCCGGTTTTTCCCGATGAGCCAGTCGACCAAAGCGTCCACCTCACGCCAATCCTCCGGCCGGATGTAGGTAGGGTTGTCGTACAAGTGCTTGAAATGGTCATGGGGTTCAAGCATGGGAGTCTCATTGATGTGATAGTCAGTGGCCACCCGGCGATCGTGCGCATACTCGGTCAACATCCTGACGTCTTGCAGGTTATTGCGGCAAATGTTGATATTGAAGAAGACCACATAACCGTAGCCGTACTGCTTGCGCAGGATGTGCTCCAGATTGTCTTGAGCGGGGACGAGCGCCTTGGGGAGACTCGGCTTGAGATCCCAGGAGTCCATGGCAAAGTTGAATGCCGATACGCCTGCGTCCCCCAAGCGATCGGCAAGGCTGGGCCGCAGCAAACGCCCGTTGGTCGCGACATATACCCAGAAGCCTTTTTTCGCGGCGTAATACACCACTTTGTGGACAAACTCGGGTCGCAGAAGCGGCTCGCCACCCATCAGCGCCAGCACACGGCATCCATGGTCATGCAGCCAGTCGATGGAACGCCGGGCCACATCTTCGGTCATTCCCTTGACTGTGTTATTAAAGGACCAGCAATACCAGCAATCGAGGTTGCATTTGTATTCGATAAACAGGTAGGCCGTGATGGGATGAAACTCTCCGGGCATCACACGAGAGCGAACGTAGGGGAACAGCCACCCTCGAGAGGTTCGATAAATATCCTTTGCGGACCACTGCCGCTTCTCGGGCGGCGTCGCCGGGCCGGGATCGTTTAAGAGGTCCGGGAATTGAGGGAATACCGGCTGTGGCAGAGCGAGCCCCTTGTGGGCAGCGGGGGCCGGTGGGCGTTGGCTGGAGTTGGTAAGCAGATCGTGAATTGCAACGTCAATCCGGAATTTTGCGGCTGTGGCCATTAAAATCTACCTCGCAAGAAAAGTGTCACCGGTTGTCGATGCGGTCCTGCGCGTATCGCGAAAAACCAGTGAGGCTTTGCTTGGGTTGGAGCACTCCGGATTCCATTTGAGCGCGCAGTAGTGAGAACGCTCCAGGACACCTACTTAGAAGCATTTCGAGAGACGCGGTAGCGTGGCACGCAGCCGGAGAAGACGGCCATCATGACGAGGTTACGACATTTTGACGGTCGCCCGGCTCGCGTGTGGCACTCAACAAATCGCCGCCTGCGATGCTCCTAATTGGTGAGGATTCGGATTGTGCTCTATCGCGTCGCAAGTGCACTCGCAGGCTTCGCTCTTTTTACTTCTGTATCGATTGGCCAAGAGGCGGCGACGGGCGACCCGGCTTCGAGCGCCGCTGCACCGCTGGGCCATAGCCGGATTCTTGGCATCATCCCCAACTACCGGACCTTTCCGAGCCTGCAGAATTACGAACCGCTCACGAGCGGCGCGAAATTCAAGCTGGCATCCGAAGACGCCTTCGATCGAGGCACCTTCGCGCTGGCGGCGATCTTTGCCGGCGAAGGGCAGTTGACAAACGCCAACCGCTCATTCGGACAAGGCGGCCGGGGATTCGGCAGATACTTCGGTACCGCGTACGGCGATCTGGCGATCGGCGACTATATGACGGAGGCCGTCTTTCCCTCCGTGCTGCGCCAGGATCCGCGCTATTTCCGGCGCGGCGTGGGAAGGTTCCGGTCCAGGCTCGCGTACGCCATGGGACAGATCTTCTGGACGCACCGCGATTCGGGCGGGACACAGTTCAATTACTCGGAGGTGCTCGGAAATTCGGCGGCCGTCGCAATTTCAAACGCCTACTATCCGGACAATCGCACAGCCGGCAACGCCGCGTCCAAGCTTGGCATACAAATCGGTGTCGACATGGCCGGCAACATTCTGAAGGAATTCTGGCCGGACCTTCAACGTAAATTCCGGCCGAAACATTCCATCCACAATGTGAATTGACGTTTTCCCCCTCCATCCCCGCGGGACGAAAACTCGACTATAACGACGCGGCCCCGGCATCGACGAGCCGGGAGGACTTCCGTAAGTCAAAAAAAACCAAAGCGATGCGCCTCCGCAAAATTGGATGCGCGAGTGCTCTATAGAGGATGAAACCGAAAGGGTCGAAAAAACGAAATGGCCAACGAGCCGATTGCAAACGAGAGATTGCAGCGCGATGGAGACGTTACGGAGAGGTTCTTGGATGCCCCGAACGAACAGACGTTTACCGGCCTGTTCAATGCGTATACACCACAGCTCGTCGCCTTCTTCCGGGCGCGCCGGTGTGAACCGTCATTAGCGGAAGACCTGGCCCAGGAGGTGATGCTGACTGTTCACCTCAAGGCGACGCAGCTTCGAGACCGCACACAATTTCGCGGATGGTTGTTCACGATAGCGCGGAACACGCTGGCCCGGCACTATGGCAAACAAACCCGGGAAGTGGACACGGTCGATCTGGCCGAAATCGGCGATCGTCTGGTTACCGCGGACAATAACAGGGCCGCCGGAACGCTGGCGTTCGAGTTCCTGCACTGGATGACATTTTTGGATTCGCGCGAACGCGAGGTCATGAGGCTGCGCTTTATCGAGCAGTGGGAATACCACGAGATCGCCGCGGCGAAAGAGATTCCGATCGGAACGGTGCAGTGGAGAGTCTTCAACGCAAAGAGGAAGCTGGCGCCTTATCTGACAGCGCGCCAAACCGATACGAGCCGGGCCGCCTGAGAGCATTGCAAGCTCTCGCGATGGTCTCGCAGGACCCTACTGTCCGCCGATCGAACGATGCGGCGGCAGCGAGGCCGCGGAGACGTGGTCCTGCATCGAAGAAACCAGGTCCTCAACGGCTAGCCCCACCTCGCGGGACATTGCGGCGACAACTCCCGAAATCGAACGCTGGTCCAGCTTCGCTATTTTTGAGGTAGTGCCTTGCCAGAGCACCTCGCCGCTCCGCTCGCTGGTCAATTGAGCCGAGAGAGAGACTTCGATCGACACGTCAGCGCCGTGGTCGACTTCTTCGAGGTGCTGGATTTCGCCGGTTAACACGCAATCCTGAGTGGCGCGGCCATCGAACCGGTCAACCGACTGGAAGGTTCCGCGCGCCTGCATCTCCCGGATCACTGCGCCGGTAACCGCGCGGCGAGGGTCCACTGCCCAGCGCTCATACTCGTAGAAGCCCAGCCGCTCCGGCGATTCCCGGTACACGATTGGCCCGCTCTGCAAAAAGGCGGGAGCTTCGAATTCCCGCACGGCGATCGAACCGAGCGTCGCCGGCGGCCGCGCGGCTGCGGGCGCCGGAGCAGGGACGTTCAGCACATAGAGGTTGGGGTAGCGGATTTTGCCGGCGCAGCCGGTCAGACCGCCAAGGGCAGTGGCCAGCCCAATCGCCAGCTTCAGTTTCGATTTGCGTATCAAGGCACTCTCCAGAAATGCCGGCGCAGCCGGTTTCACAAGATAGGAGCGACTCGCAAGCGGCTTTGTTGGACCTGCCTCCTCGGGTGTTGCCGCAGAATGTTGCAAGCTCGCGAGGAATGTCGGAAGTCACGACGCTGGTGCCGATCACGCGACAGACATCAAGCTCGGGCATCACGGCCGCGCTTGAAAAACCCATGAGTCTGGATTGGCGTGCCAAATGCAAAACATCGTTCCGGACCGAAGTGCATCGAAATCAAATACCGGTAGCCCATTCGATAGCTGGAATCGAATGGCTGGCGCGAACAGGCGCCGTAATCGTTCTGCTGACGGCGACCGGCCGCCTGTTCGCCCAGTCTCCGCCCGTTTCACCCGATCGCCCGTGGCATTCCTCTGACGAGCGGCAAATCATCACCGACGCGCGGCGTTTTCATCCGCCAGCTCCTGGCATCGAGCCGGACAGAGTCTACTCACTGGCGGCGTTGATCGATCTGGCGGAGACGCACAATCCGGAAACGCGGGTGGCATGGGAAGGCGCCCGCGCTCAGGCCGCGGCCCTCGGAATCGCTCGCAGCGAATTGTTTCCGGCTCTGGCCGCCGTTGCGCTGGCCGGCGTGGAGCGCGACGAGGCAGGGCTGGGGGCGCGCTTTTATCGCCAGACCAACCCGGCTTTTCAGCTATCGCTGGATCTGAACTATACGATTTTCGACTTCGGCGCTCGCCGCGGCCGGATCAATGCAGAAAGCGCACGCCTCCTGGCGTCGAACTTCGGGTTCAACGACGTTCACCGGCAATTGATTTACGACGTTTCGCAAGGCTTATTACCGTCTGCTGAATGCGGCAGGGCAGGAAGAAGCCGCGGGAGCAAGCCTGGTGAACGCACAGGCCGTGCAACAGGCGGCCGAAGAGCGTCTCCGTAATGGCCTCGCGACTTTGCCCGACGTTCTGGAAGCACGCAGCGCGACCGCCCAGGCGCAATACGATCTGCAGGCCGTCTTGGGAGCGGAAGATATCGCACGAGGCGACCTTGCCACTGCCCTGGGAGCATCTGCCGCCACGCGCCTTCGCGTGCAACCCCTAAGCGAGGTGCCGACGCCGGAATCGCTCTCGGATACCGTGGAGCAGGCGATGGTCCGCGCGCTGGAACAGCGTCCCGATCTCCAGGCACAGCTCGCACAGGTCCGCCAGGGGCAGGCAGAACGGCAACAGGCGCGGTCGGCCTTCTATCCCAGCCTGAAGGTGAGTGCCGGTCCGAGCGTGCAATCGCTATATATCCTCCAGCAGACTCTGCCCTGGGGGCACACCGCGGACCTGACCGGGGGCGTGGCGTTAAGCCTGAATTTGACGGTGTTTGACGGAGGCGCGCGGCGGAGCCGGCTGGCGGAGGCGGAAGCACATATCAAAGAGGCGGAGGCGCGAGCCGCCGCCGCGCGCGATCGGATTGAAGACCAGGTCTGGACGGCCTATACGAATTTGAACACCGCGTTCCGCCAACGCGAGGCCGCAACCGCGCTGCTCACCGCCGCGACGCAGTCTTATAGCGCCGCGCTGGAATCCTACAACTACGGTGTCCGCAATCTGCTCGACGTCACCAACGCCCAGAAGGTCCTGGCGCAAGCACGCTCTACCGAAATTCTGGCGCGTACCCAGGTGCTGGCGGCGCTTGCGGATCTGGCGTTCCGCACGGGCGATGCGATTCAGCCGAACGCCAGGAGGACTCGCCCATGATCGTCACGAATCCATTCCGCCGGCTGTCAATCTTCGGGTTGCCGGCCGCGATAATATCCTGCACCGGCTGCAGTCGGGCCCCGTCGTTTGACATTCTCGGTTCCTTCTTTCCGGCATGGCTGGTTTGCCTGGCATTGGGCCTGGTGCTTACGGTGGCGGCCTGGTGGCTGCTCCTGCGCGCTCGCGTCGTGCTGGCGTTTCCCATATTGACCTATCCGAGTTTGACCGCGCTGTTCACATTCGCGCTCTGGCTTGGCTGTTTTCGCTAACGAGGAAAATCCATGGAGCCCAATGGCAATAACAAGACGGGAATTTTGGTTGGCCGCATTCTCAGCGCTCTGATCGTGGTGGGCGCGCTCGCATTGGGCCTGGTGGTGCTCTACCACGCGGACTATTATCCCCGGACCGACGATTCGGAAATCCTCGCAAACTATATTGGAATCGCGCCACAGGTGGAGGGTCCGCTGGTCCGCCTGAATGTCCGCGATAACCAGTTCGTCAAGAAAGGAGATCTCCTTTTCGAGATCGACGACAGGCCGTATAAATACGCCTTGGAAAGAGCAGTTTCCGATCAGGCAACCCTGGAAGGACAGATCTCCGACGAGCGCAGAAGAATTGCCGCTCTGGTCAGCGCCGTCTCGGTTTCGGCGGCCAACATCCAGAGCACGGAAGCCGACGTGAACCGGTGGGCGGCGTCCGTCGAACAGGCTGAGGCGGAAGTCGCCAATGCCGAGCAGGGTGTCAGCCGGGCCAAAGCCGAGTGGATGTATGCCAGCAACAACCTGCATCGCATCGAACCGCTGCTGGTGAAGCAATTCGTCACCTTCGACCAGGTGGATCGCGCAAGGACCTCGGAAGTCGCGCAGGCGCAGGCGTTGAAGCAGGCCGAATCGCAATTGCGGCAGGCCCAGGCGGCGCTGCACTCCCAGTTGGCGCAGGAGGAGCGCTCCAAGGCGCTACTGACTGAGAGCAAGGCTCAGCATGAACAGACGCAGAACGCCGTCACTACGCTCGAGCCGCTCATCAATCAGCGGGGAGCAAGATCTTCGGCCATAGAAACTGCGCGATATAACCTCAACAATTGCCGGGTCTACGCGCCGTTCGACGCTCGGGTCACGAACCTGACGATCTCCGAAGGTGCGTACGCGCACGCCGGACAACAGATGTTCACATTGATTGACGCACGGACGTGGTGGGCGGTCGGCAACTTTCGCGAAGGACAGCTACAGCGCATCACGCCCGGCATGCGCGCGGACGTCTATGTGCTGTCCAAGCCGAACGTGCGCTTCTCTGGCGTGGTGGACAGCGTGGGGTTTGGCGTCACTCCGGACGCGGATGTGATTGGCCGCTTCGAACAAGGTCTGCCGGATGTGCAGAGGACGCTGAACTGGGTGCATCTGGCATCGCGCTATCCCGTTCGCGTGCGCGTGGAAAATCCGCCGTCAGACCTGTTTCGCGTGAGCGAATCGGCAGTCGTCGTGATTCGCGGGCGTTGAGATGGCGTCGCTTGCGCAGCCGCTCCCGAATTCCGACGCCCTGTTCCCCTGGCTTTGGAAGTTTCTCAAGGACGAACTGGCCCCGTACAAAGGTAGGGCCGGATTGGTCACGCGCATGGTGGCCGCATCGGCGCTGGTGATGATCGTCTGCATGACCTTTCGAATCCCGTATGCCTGGCAAGCCGCGGTATACGCGCTTCTGGTTTCTCGCGATACGCCTCAGGCCACGCTGCAATCGGCGGCAATCGTATTCGGCGTTACCGGACTCGGCACGGCCTACCTGATTGTCTCGATGAGGCTGGTGGTCAATATTCTCCCGCTTCATTTCCTCTGGATCATTGCCACGTTATTCCTTGCGTTTTATGCGATCGGCACTTTGACGAACTACCTGGCGGCGGTCGCGTTTGTGAACACCATTTCGGTTGGAATTCCGTTATGGGACCGGCACGTTTCCGCCGAAACCAACGTAGAGGATACGCTTTGGCTGTTACTGGCGACGTTGATCGCAGTAGCGGTTACGGGGGCGGTGGAACTGGCGTTTGTGCGGCAGCGGCCTGGCGATGAAATCCTCTTGCCCATGACGGAGCGATTGTCGGCAGTCGAGCAGTTGTTGAGCGGCTACGCGGAGGGTCACGCTCCGGATGCCGGAGACGAGCGAAAAATCAAACAGCTCGCGATGCTGGGAACATCGATGTTCCGGCAACTCTTGAGGCGGTCCAACATTCCGCCCCAGTACTCGGCTGGCGCCGGCGGCGCGGTGGTCCTCATTGGCAGGCTCGTCGATCTTGCCGCTAATCTGACACAGCTCCGCTTCGAGTCTTCCGCTAACGACCGGAAGCGATTCCGCGGCCTTGCCTCGACTCTGGCCAATATTCGCAACGATCTGGTGAATCGCGAAATGCCGGCGGCGTTTCAGTTCGATGCAGAGACAGAACCGGCGGCCGTGGCTCCGCTACTGGGCGAGATGGAGCGCACCGTGAAGCTGATAACGGAGGTGTTCGGGTGACTCAGCCGGGATGCGAATCTGTGCCTTCGCCAGACCTGCCGGGGCGGCCGAAGCTGCTTTCCCGAGACGCATTTCTTGACCCCCGGCACCTTCATTTTGCGTTGAAAGGCTGCTTGGCCGCGAGCCTTTGTTATGTAATCTACAAAGCGCTCGCATGGCCGGAAATCAGTACGGCAGTGACCACGTGTCTGCTCACGGCGCTGTCCACAATTGGCGCATCCCGTCAGAAGCAGATGCTTCGTTTCGCGGGCGCCATCACAGGGGGGTTCGTGATTGGGATGGGCTCTCAAATGTTCATTCTTCCCTATCTCGATTCCATCGGCGGGTTCTTACTTCTTTTCGTCCTTGTCACCGCCTTATCTTCGTGGTTCATGACATCCAGTCCCCGATTGTCATATTTCGGCGTGCAGATGGCGCTGGCCTTCTATTTGATAAACCTGCAGGAATTCAGAATTCAGACCTCTCTCACAGTTGCCCGGGATCGCGTGGTTGGCATACTGCTGGGTCTCTTCATGATGTGGTTCGTCTTCGATCGATTATGGACATCGCCCGCCTCGGTGGAGATGAAGCGGACATTCGTTTCCAATCTCCGGTTGATGGCGCAGTTCGCAAGAGTGCCTCTTTCAAAAGACCCGGGAGTCGCGTTCGGCCGTAGCCTGGCTCTGCGCGAGACAATCAACGCAAATCTGGACAAGGTAAGGGCTGTGGCCGATGGCGTACTCTTCGAGTTTGGTCCCTCGCGTCAGAGAGATCTCAAATTCAGGAGCTACATCCGCCAGTGCCAGCCGCAACTGCGCAGTCTTTTCATTATGCGGATCGCTTTCCTGAAGTACCGCCTCCAGTTGCCTGGCTTCGAATTGCCGGAGCCTGTTCGTGCTGGACAGCAGGCTTACGATGAACATGCAGCACGGATGCTGGAGGAAATAGCTGACCGGATCGAGCGTGACGCACCATTCGACCGTAATACCGTTGAAGATTCTCGCGCGCTCCTAAACAGGACAATAGAAGCAATCCATGGCGAACAGCCGGCGTTGATTGCTCTTCTCCGCGGTATCGACGCGCTGACCGCGGGTCTTGCAACGGAGATAGCCGGCGAAGTCTGGCGGACCGTATGAGTTGATTGCGATCTCGGCCGCAAGAGAGTTTGTCAGCACATCGCGCATGAACGATAAATCGCTTCGGCGCGGACCCGATATAGGTGAACGGATAGCAGGTTACGAGCGTCAACTGCGGATGGTTCGTCTGATGGAGGACTTGCACGTCGCTTGGATCGACGATCTCGATGCCATTCACGACATAGCGAAATGTCCCATAGGAGGTCGTAACAAGGATCTCGTCGTTTTGCCGCAGTTCCCGCAAAGGGCGAAAGAATGTGTCCCGATGAGCGGCGATCCCGATATTCCCCCTGGTCCCCGGAAGGGCTGTACCGCGGATATGCCCGGCCGCCACTCGAAGAATTTTCGGTGCAGAGCCTTCGAGAACCATCACTGAAAGATGCAGCCGGGGAATCTCGATTCGTCCGACCGGCTCTCCCGGGCGGGGCGGAACGATGACGAGAGTCGCCTGGAGCGATTCCAAACCGCGCGTCCTCTGCCGGTCGAGAACCCGATTCGCCGCTCGTTGTGCGCGGAACATTTCCATCTGGAGGTATCCATACCGTGCGAAGGCGAATGCGCCCCCGATAACGAGGGCGCACCCGAGATAGAGCAATAGCTTCTTGGGCATCGAAAACAGACTAGTTCTGGCGGGTGCCGAAACGAATGGCGGTGAAGCCGCCGGACAGAAGGACGAGGCCAATAAGGGGGATCAGAGCGAAGTTACCCGCGGTATGTGGCAGCGTATCCGGCGCCGCGTCCCGGTCGGCCGTCCCGGTATTTTCGGGGGGAGCGGGAGTCGTATCGGCAAAGATCAGCTCTTCTTTCGCGTCCAAGACCATCGGAAGCGAAGGCGGAGCAGGCTCAGCCTGCATTGGAGGCGCCGGTTCTACGGGCACCGGCGGCGTCACGGGTTGCTCCGTCTGAGCAACGTACTGCCGTTCCGGTTTCTTATAGACGAATTGCACGCCATAGTTCTCGCCCGGGTAGAACCACTTATGCAGCGCCTCCGGCGAGCCCGACGGGCGCTCCTCGAAAGTCACGAGAGTCTTGCCAGCCGGCTCCTCGCGATAGGCCGGCACTGCCAGGATCGTTGCCACAAGGTGTTTCTGATCTTCGGTGAAGATCTGGACGATGTTCCGGTCGGCGTCACTGCCGGCCAGTTTGAACACATACGTCCCCGCGGGTAAGACCCTTCCGGGGATCTCGACCGGTTCGTTGAATGTCATCACAGTCAACTTGTCCCACTCATCTGCCCTCGCAGCGGGCGCGAACCAGGCGGCGCCGGCTGCGAGCAGCGCCAAAAACGCGAACTTCAGTCGTTGAGTCATAAGTTTCCTTTTTCTTCACTGGATGTTCCAGCCACACCTTTGTAAAGGCAGACGCGAGACCAACCTGGCTTTCATGCGTTTTCAAGCGCTTAGATGCCTGCCTCACGCACCGGTCTGCTGACGAAAGAAACATAGCGGTGGACTCTGTCGCCGATTTGCTCAGGGAGTGTGGCCGGCAGCGGTTTGCCGGCCATGATTTGGCGCCATCTGCCACGTCCGGGGCGTGCACTTCAGCTTCTCGTATCCTGGGCGCGCCGCCGCATGCCACTCAGGGTCTGTCCAGAAATATCCGTGCCAAACGCTCCCTCACGGTCGCGGCTCCGATGCGCGTTCAGAGCCGCGACCGTAAGGGAGCGGTTAGAGCCAATTGACACTCATTGCGACAGGTGGGCCATTGTTCAGCACGGGGAGAGAGGGATCAAAGCTCCGGGCAGCCAAGTGCCGTTCACCGACACTCGTGTCGGACGGCGGTCACTGATGCGGGTGTCCACCGAAGGCTCTGGCGATGGCTTAACGGGAAGTGAGTACCGGATTTCACCTCGTAAGTTCCTGACTTCTGGTGAAGCAACCGGTACTCAGTACCGGTTTGGGCCACTGTCGCGGCCCGGCAGACTGGCGCTAACAAGTTTCCTCACGCTCTCAGCCGCTGACCAACCGGATCTTCCACTTGCGATGTATGGAGAATGGAACACCACTTGCGTTATGGGAGGCGACCGGTTTCGGTGAATCGTCCTAAAAGGAGTCTTACAATGGCAAACGAAAATCTCAGATTGGTTCGGCAGATACTGGAGGCGCAACTAAAGGAAGCTCCTTCCAACAGGGCATTAGGCCACTCCATCCACGTACAGCAGGTGGCTGATCCCCTCGACATGACGCAGCAGGCCGCGGAGCGGGACGTTGCGGTGCAGATGCTGGACCGGGGATCGAAGCAGGTCCGCCGGGTCCGTTCGGCGATAGACCGCATCGACGACGGGTCGTACGGGCTCTGCCTGGAATGCGAGGAGGAGATTGCTCCCAAGCGATTGAAGGCAATTCCCTGGGCGGAACTTTGCATTCATTGTCAGGAGAGGGCCGACAATGAACCCTGGGCGGAAGCGGCATAGGATCGCCAAATGCTTGTTTTTGCGACCAGGCTGCCGGACGTTTGCGCATCGCTCCCGGGAGCCGGCGTGGCGCCGGCGAGCCTGCTTCCAGGCGGCAGCCGATGAGTTCGGCGTAGACACTTATGGAAACAATTCTGGTGGTGGATGACAACCGGGCCAGCCGCGATCTCATTCGCGCAATCTTGAAACCCGTTCGCTTCAGCATCGTCGAAGCCTCGAACGGCCAACAGGCGCTCGATCTGATTCATCAGGAACGGCCCGACCTGGTTCTGCTGGACGTGGATATGCCGGGCCTGGATGGCATTGACGGTGGTCAAGCGGATTCGGGAGAACGCCTCGCTGGAGGGTTTGCCCGTGGTGGCCGTGACAGCTCTTGCGATGGAGAGCGATCGCGAAAGGTGCATGGCCGCCGGCTTCACTGCCTTTCTGACCAAACCGGTACGGGCTGCGCTGGTGAGGCAACAGGTGCAGCAACTGCTCGACGCACGCGGCTGAAAGGTGAATACTATGGAATCGCATCTGGTCACGGTGGCCGCGATCGACGACGACAGAGGCAGCCTCGACTTCATCCAGGCCGCGCTGAAAACACAGCCGGTAGAAGTCCTCGCCTACACCGATCCCGACACGGGGTTGCAGGCGGTTCTCGAGCGGCATCCGCAAATTGTCCTGTTGGATCTCATGATGCCGGCGCATGAACGGTCTGGAAGTTCTCGATCGCATTATCGAGGCGGCTCCGGAAACGGAAGTGATTCTCATTACCGGGCAGTATTCGCCCGAATCGGCGGTGGACGCGATCCGGCGCGGCGCCAGCGACTACATTACAAAACCGATCAACCTGAACCTGCTCCGCGAGAGAATCGGAAAGCTGGTCGCGGAAGCGCAGCAGCGGCAGGCGGCGCTGCAACTCGATTCGGAACTCCTCAAGACCTACCAGTTCGAAGGCATGATCGGGAGAAGTCCTCTGATGCTGCACGTGTTCGCCAGAATCCGCCGTGTGGCGCCGCATTATCGAACCGCGCTGATTACCGGCGCCAGCGGGACGGGCAAGGAACTGGTAGCATCCGCATTGCATCGGCTCAGCCCCATCGCGAACAACCGCCTCGCGGTGTGCAACTGCTCCGCCATCGTGGAAACGCTTTTTGAGAGCGAGCTGTTCGGACATGTTCGGGGAGCATTCACCGGGGCGGCGCAGGACAAGGTGGGACTGTTCGAATTTGCGCACGGCGGCACGGTGTTCCTGGATGAGATCGGCGAGATCTCACTGGAGATGCAAAGCAAGCTGCTGCGGGTCCTGGAGAATCGCGAGATCCAACGCGTGGGCTCTCCCGCGGTGAAGAAAGTAGACGTGCGCGTGATCGCCGCGACCAATCGTAATCTTCAGGAACTGATCGCCGAAAAAAAGTTCCGCGAGGATCTCTATTACCGCCTGTCGATGGTGGAGATCGAGTTGCCGCGATTGAACGAGCGCCCGGAAGACCTGGCGCTGCTGGAGCCTTTCTTCATCGAGCAATTCGCCGAGCAGTACGGGAAGTCTTTCAAAGGCATCACTCCGCGGGCGCAAATCGTGCTCGCGCGGTATGGGTGGCCGGGGAACGTCCGGGAATTGCGGAGTGTTCTCGGCAGCGCCTGCATGATGGCGGAGGGCGAGACGATCGATGTGCGCGACCTGCCGGAACGGATCCGCGCCCGGGCGGCAGAAACGAAGAATGAAGACCCCAACGAACCACTGACTCTGGCGGAGGTGGAGCGCCGGCATGTGCTGCGTGTGCTCGACCAGGTGAGAGGCAACAAGGTCCAAGCCGCCAAAATCCTGGGGATCAACCGGGCTACCGTATACCGAATCGCGCACGAGCCGGATCTCGCGGAAGACGCTGCAGAGGCATCGTAGACTCTCTCCATCAGAAATTGATTCGCAGCGCCAACTGAATCAGACGAGGCTGATTCTGCTGGCTGGAGCCGCCAGCCGCGATTACCCCAAACGTGGAGGTTCCCATGACCGTACCCGGATTGGCAAACCTCGTATTGTTGGCAAGGTTGAAGGTTTCCGCGCGGAACTGCATCGTGTAACGCTCACGAACGCGGAAATTGCGGACCACCGCAAGATCGAAGTTAACGATGCCCTGCCCGCGAAGGCCGGGATCGTACCCGGGTTCGTCGCCAAAGCCGAACGCGGAGGGCGCTGTGAAGCAGGCGGTGTTGAACCACTTGCCGCTATTGAACCGGGCGACAGCGGAACCAGGCAGGCTTTTCTGACAATCCGCGATCACATTCGGCCGGATGGTACCCGCGCCGAATGTCGAGCTGAGGATGTTGTTACCTCCATAAGAGATGGAGAGCGGGAACCCGCTCTGGATGGTGGTCACGCCGTTCATGCCCACCCGGAGACGAGACCTTGACCAAACCGCGGGTGCGGCCCAATAATGCCCGTCCCTTTCCGATCGGAAGATCGTAGACGTAGCTGATGACCAGGCGCTGCGCCACGTTGTTCGGATCCAGCGCCTTGGCGGACCCGATGTTGTTCCAATCCTGGATGCCATTCGTGCCGGTTGGGGCGGCGAAGGTGCCGATGACTGACGGCCGTGCCGACATTCGACAGCAGCTTCGACCACGTGTAGTTGACCATCAGCGTACCCCCCAAGTTACCGAAACGCTTCTCGAAGCGGGTCTGGAGCGAGTGATAGGTCGAGTTGCCGACATTCCAAGACGGGATCAAGACGTTCTGATACTGCGGGTAGGGACGAAGCAATTGACCGGCGTTTACGGTCGCGTTCGCCAGCGGACCGATGGCGATCTTCCCGAAGAACGGATTGGGCACCTGGGTCAGGAGAGCCTGCCCCATCGAGTCGTATTGATCCGGCAATTGATTCAGGTTCGCGCTGCCGGCGATGGCCAGATGCGTTCCCTTGAGCCCGACATAGCTGGCCTCCGCCACCATGCCATGCCCAAGATCTCTCCCGATCGTGACGTTCCATTGCTGCACATAGGGATAGCGAATGTGGACAAGGGAAGCGTGATGGTCTGCCCCTGGGTTGTCACCAGAAAGTTTCGCCGCATCGCGCCCAGCGGCCGGGATCAGACCCGTCGGATACGGGTCTGCCGGAGTGTTGTACGGCGTAATTCCGCCGTTCAGACTCGCTACGAACGTCGTGGTCGCACTGTTTACGCTGTTCGTGTCGGGCTCATTGGTGTCGTTCGGTGCGTACGCGATAGCGTATCCCAAGCGCACGACCGTGGAGGGCATGAATCGATAAGCCAGCCCCAGCCGGGGACCGAACAACTTGTAGTGCGGGTTGTACACACTGCGATACGGGTCGGCCGAAGAGTTGACGTAAACGACGGCGCCGTTGAGCGGCAAACCCGTCGCCTGCGCCAGTGGATTTGTTGCTCCGGGGTCAAAAACCCCGATGCGATCATATCGCTCGGTGTAGGCAAACGGCAGATCCCATCGCAACCCAGCCGTTAGCGTCAGCTTCCGGCTGACCTGGAACGGTATCCGTGACGTATAGGCCCGAATAATGCGAGGCATTCGCGGTCTGAAGGGAGACTTTGGTGCTCCCGCTCGCGGCCAATCCCAGCAGGAAACTGGCCATGCCGTAGCCCGTGTTTCCGGACGCGAGCGGATTCTGGGAGGTGAATCCATTGTTGTAAACGAAGGCGCCGGCGGGGTTCAGTTGGAAGCGGTTCACCTGGGCGTCGCGCGTTTCGCCGCCAAACTTTATGGTGTGCCGGCCCAGCGTCTTCGCTCAGGTCGGCGCTGATAAGGCGTAAACGTTGTTTCTTCCTGTCTGCGGGCCGAAACCGCCGATAGCGCCAAAGAAACCCTGGATATTGGTTTGGGGCTCCACCGGTCCGTCGAGTTGGCTCAGGAGCGAGGACGTAACCATTTCCCCATTTGGAGAGATCAACCGGAAAATCGCCGGGAATGCTTGAATTGGTGTTCCTGAGGAAAGATGCGCGAACGCTGACAATGGTTGTCGGCGAGAGCACGTAGTTGTCGCCGGTCACGGCCTGGTGGGTTTGCCACTCGTAGCGCGATCCTACGTCGCCTTGCCGTGCCGGCGGGGGGAAAGGAACCGAAGGGCGCTGGTACACATTCCAATATGTGTAGCGGGCATACAACCGATGCTTCTCGCTCAGGTTCCAGTCGCCGCGGCCATTGTATTGGTGCTCCGGACCCCCGGCAGGCTGGTTCCTGAAATAGTTATTCGCCAGACCCGGGTCCGTTCGGCAGAGGGAACGCGTCCTCGATGAAGAGAGCATAGGGGCTGATTCGACTAAGCGGAATCATGGTTTCCGGGAAACGGCTGCCGCGTGTATACCGGGCTACCGTTCACCAGCGGGCAGCCGGCGTTGCCATAGAAGCCGCAGACGGTTTGGGGATCGTAAATCGTAGGAACGCCGGGTTCGCTGAAGTCCCCGGCCCGCATCCGTTGCGTAGGAACAGAGCTCGACGACGGCGCCTCGATATTGTAGTCAAAGTTCTCCCAGGCGAAAAAGAAGAATACCTTGTTTTTCTTGATGGGTCCACCCAAGTTCGCTCCATACTGGTTCTGGTTCCACTTGGGACGCTTCAGGCCGGAAAGATTGTTGAAGAAGGCATTGGCATTCAAGACTCTGTTGCGGAAGAATTCGTAGACCCCGCCGTGGAACGCGTTGGATCCCGACTTGGTCGTCAGATTGACCACACCGCCGGCGAACTTGCCGAATTCGGCACTGGCGTTGTTGCTGACCACGCGAAACTCCTGCACGGCGTCCTGGGTTGGCACCAATGCGGTCGAATTGCCTTGGCTGATGTTCAGCGGGGCTCCGTCGAGGAACACGGCGCTCTGATTGTTCTGGCCTCCTCCAATCTGGTAAGTTCATGATGTTCCCGAAGATGGTGGCGCTGCCACCATTCGAATTACCGCTGGGCGAACCCATCGCGGCGGCTTGGGGGACTACGCCGTTCGTCAGCGCGATCAGGTTCAGCACGTTCCGCCCATTCAGCGGCAGGCCGTCGATCGTTTTGGAATTTACTACGGTACTGACCGCTCCGCTTTCGGTGTCGAGCGGAGGGGCCGCGCTCGTGATCTCGATAGTCTGGGTGTTCACACCAACGGAGAGCGTGCCGTCGATGCGAACCTCCGCCTGAACCGGCACCTCGATGTTCTGCCGAACCATTCCGAGAAGCCTTGCTTTTCCACACTTATGCGATAGGTGCCCGGCACGAGATTCAGAAACTGATAATCGCCTGAATTCGAGGTTGAGGTAGTGCGTTCATCGTTTGTTCCGGTGTTGGTTAGCCTCACCTTCGCTGCCGGCACCGAGGGTCCAGATGTGTCTGTCATCGTCCCGACAATGGACCCCAGAAACGTCTGGCTCATCATTGCCGCGGGAAACAGAATCGCATTGTCCAAACCGCTGCCGGACCAGTGAATTCCAACGGCGGCCAGAGCTGATTTCATTCGCGAGAACTCCCCCTCCGATGAACACTCCAACCGAAACGCCGCGTTCACTGTTACGGTGCCACGAGCCTCTTCCTGTCGCGCGATCGTAGAATGACAGGACAAACGCCGCTGACTCCGATGGTCTGCCTGGGATAAATTATACTGAGCGCAACGACGGATACTAGCAGGCAAAGACTCACAAGGCTCGCAAGCTGGTCTTCGAGAGTGCGCCGCTGATACAGTCCCGAGAAAGGTTATGCTGGTATAGCGACGGGTTCCCATATGAGAAAGATGGCACGGAACCGGGCAGGAAATCGTGTTCACGCGATTGGTGCCGGTGCAGTTGAGTACGTTCTTATTGTGCCCTCGCGCTTCCGCCTTGAATCCCTCGCTCGAACTCAATCCATACGCGCATACAGCCTGGACGGCTCGCGAAGATTTCATGGGCTCCGCGCAGATCAATTGTCCAGACGTCTGACGGGTATCTTTGGATCGGCACGGAATTCGGCCTCGTTCGCTTCGATGGCATTCGATTTTCTTTATGGACTCCACCGGCCGGCGAGCGCCTCCCGAGCAGCAATATCCAGACGCTTTTAGCCGCCCGCGATGGCACATTGTGGATCGGTACGATTGACGGGCTTGGCGAGTTTCCATAACGGCAGGCTGACCCATTACCCCACGATTGCCGGAGAGCCGGTCTTTGCTCTTCTGGAGGACCACGAGGGAGCGGTGTGGGTTGGACTCCGCGGCAGGCTCTGCGCGATTCGGAGCGGGAATGCTGAGTGCTCCGATCGATCAGCACCACCTCGGCGGCGTGGGTGTGTTTTCCTTGTGTGAGGATAGCGAGGGTCATCTGTGGGCTGGAGAAGCCGAGTCGGGCCTGTGGCGGTGGAAGCCCGGCCCTCCGCAACGAGTCCTGCCGGAGCCAGTCAACACGTCTCAGGCTATCACGCAAGGGGATCGCGGAACAGGGTTGATTGCAGTCAGCGGCGGTAGTTCTGCAGACAGGTCCGCGGCAACAGACACGGAGGAGTACGCCATCCCAGGCGTGCGGCAGCCCTTTGCGCGCAGTCTGCTGCGCGATCGCAATGGCGGCTTGTGGATCGGCACCTGGCAGCAGGGGCTTTTGCATGTTTATGACGGAAAGACAACGCGGTTTGCGCACGCTGATGGACTCTCCAGCGATGCCGTGACGGCTCTGTTTGAGGATCGCGAAGGAAGCATTTGGGTAGGCACGACCAATGGCATCGACCGCTTTCGAGAGCCCGCCGGTTTCCACGATCTCTGCCGAGTCAAGGATTGTCCGGCCGGGCATGGTCGGTCCTCGCAGCCCGTGACGGCAGCCTGTGGATCGGTACTGACGATGGCGTGAACAGATGGCATCAGGGTCAGATGACGATTTATCGCTCCCCCACCGAGCCGGGGAAGCGCCCCGCGTGGCGAAGGGAACATCGCACTGCGCGAAATTACGGATGCTGCGTTGCAGGACAACAAGATAGGGTCGCTCTTCGAAGATCAGCGCGGCCGCATCTGGGTCACGAGCCGTAAAGGAGCTGCCTGGTTTGAGAATGGCAGGTTTACTCACGTAACTGGTAGTCTGCCCGTGGGAGCCGCGAACGCGATTCTGCCTGATCAACACGACGGTGTCTGGGTCAGCTATCCCGCTTACGGCCGGTTTCATGTGGTCGAAGGGAAGGTCGTCGAATCGGTGGGTTGGCCATGGTCCGACGCGAACGATCCGCGTGTTTCCGCCGTCATCTCCGATCCGGTCAAGGGCGGACTGTGGGTTGGGTTCAAACACGAAGGCATCACCTATTTGACCGGACATCAAGTCGGCCCATCCTTCACTAATGAAAATGGGTTGAGTGTGGAACGGGTTTGGAATCTCCAGGTCGATCACGAGGGTACTCTGTGGGCTGCCACGGAAGGAGGCCTCAGCCGTATTGCGGATGGGCGCGTGGCAACGCTTACGTCCAATAATGGACTTCCGTGCGGTGCCGTTCAATCGGTCATCGAGGACAACGACTTTTCGTTATGGCTGTATACGGCCTGCGGCCTGTTGCGCATTACACGGCCCGAATTGGCGGCGTGGGCATCGAACCCGGATCGTGTGGTTCAAACCACGATGTTCAATGGCGCCGACGGCATCCAAGCGCATGCACTGCTCACACCCTACAGTCCCATTGTGACCAAGTCTCCGGATGGAAAACTATGGTTCGCGCATCTGGATGGCGTCACCGTCATCGATCCGCTCGATCTTCACGCGAACAGAGTTCCTCCACCCGTCCACATCGAGGAGGTCACCGCGGACGAAAAGAAATATACTCCCCATCGCGGTTTGGGGCTGCCGCCGGGAGTTCGCGACCTTTCGATTCGTTTCACGGCGTTGAGCCTGGTGGCGCCGGAAAAAGTTCATTTCCGTTTCAAGCTCGAACCGCAGGACCGGAACTGGCGCGAGGTGGTGAACGTGCGCGAGGTCGGGTATTCGAATCTGGCTCCAGGGAACTACCGTTTCCAAGTCATCGCCAGCAACAACAGCGGGGTATGGAACCAAACCGGCGACACCTTGGAGTTTTCCATAGCGCCCGCATACTATCAGACGAACCTGTTCCGCGGGGCTTGCGTGGCCGCTCTCTTCCTGGTTCTCTGGGGGTTGTATCGCTACCGCCTCTATCAGCTTGCGCGGGAATTTCACGTGCGCCTGGGCGAGCGCGTTGAGGAGCGGACGCGCATCGCCCGCGAATTGCACGATACGCTATTGCAGAGCTTTCAAGCCGCGCTCTTCGAATTTCGGGCGGCCCGGAATCTCTTTTCCAAAGGTCGCGAAGAGGCCATCCAAACCCTGGACAGCGCCATCGGCACGGCCCAAGGGGCGATCGTCGAGGGCCGGGATGCGATTCAGGATTTGCGCCGCACAGGGGTTGCGCAGGCCAGCCTGGAACATCTCCTCAAAATCGCGGGACAGGAACTCGCGAGTTCAGAGCTTTCAAGCGGTGCGCAACCGGCGTTCCGGGTGACCGTGGAGGGTCCGGCGCAAGCCTTGCCTCCAGTCCTGCAGGACGAGGTCTATCAGATAGGCCGCGAGGTCTTGCGAAATGCTTTCCGGCACGCGAATGCAAGCCGGATCGAAGCTGAAATCCGGTATGACAACCGGTTGCTCCGCTTACGGATTCGCGACGATGGGACAGGCATCGATCAAAAGCTGTTGAAGGAGGGCATGCGTCCAGGCCATTGGGGATTGCAAGGCATGCGGGAACGGGCAAGACGCATTGGTGCGCGGTTGGTATTCTGGAGCGAAGCCGGGGCGGGAACGGAAGTGGAACTGGCGATCCCGTCCCGAATCGCTTATGCGAAATCCCACGTCCGGCGCCGATTCGGGCTGTTCCGGAAGAATGGTGAGGTGTCATGAGTCCAAGTCCCAGTCCCGGCCCGATTTTGGTTCTAGCCGTCGATGATCACCCGCTGCTTCGGAAGGGCATCGCGGCCCTGGTCAACTCCGAGTCAGACATGAAGTTGGTCGCCGAAGCGTCCACGGGAGTGGAAGCGATCCAACGATACCGGCAATATCGGCCGGACGTCACCTTGATGGACATTCAAATGCCAGGCATGAGCGGCATCGAAGCGATGATTGCGATTCGCCAGGAATTCCCGGCGGCGCGCATCATCGTTCTCACGACTTACACGGGCGATACACAGGTAGTTCGGGCGTTGAAAGCCGGCGCCCGCGGCTACCTGCTGAAAGCAAAAGTGAATGACGAGCTGCTGGATACCATTCGTTGTGTCCATGCGGGGCAAAGGCGAATTCCGCCCGAAGTGGCAGCCGAGGTGGCTGAATACACCGCAAGCGAAGAACTGAGTGGCCGGGAGATTGAGGTGCTGCGGCTGGTCGCGGCCGGGAATGCGAACAAAGAGATCGGGGCCAGGCTCTCGGTTGGCGAGGATACCGTCAAACGGCACGTGACGAACATCCTCGCGAAGTTGCAGGCCAATGACCGGACGCACGCGGTAACTATTGCGCTGAAACGCGGAATCATCGAACTATAAATCCCACTAAAGTGTAAGAGCGCGATGCCAATTTCGGAGGTTTTCAGTTTTTAGCCGCCGGCATAAGCTGGTTTTTGGGGATGCATTCTGCAACGGTTATTTTCGACGTTTGCTGACGGTTGGCCCGGGGGCGGCCTCCTCTTGCAGCGATTCCTCGCCGGAGGAGCTTTGGTCTATTACGGAGTGTCGGCCTTGGCTCAAGCGCCGGACGTCGAACTGGCCGTGTGGCAAGTACTTGGCTTGGTCGCCGGAGTCCTGATTCTCGCCGGGTTGTGGACGCCCGTCGCCGGCATGGTGGCAGCCGGAGTCGAGATGTGGATCGCCTTCTCGCAGCCCGGACACATGCCAGTGGCCCTCATATTGGCCGTTCTCGGGGCCAGTCTGGCGATGATCGGCCCCGGAGCGTGGTCGCTGGATGCGCGTCTCTTCGGCCGGAAACAAATCGATGCGGACCTCTAAAGGGGCGAGTTGAATCCCCCGAAAGGGGGAGATGCGATTTCCACGATCCGGGTAGCCCAAACCTTGACGATGCGGTGTTGCGCCATCCGCGGGCTGAGCGCAGAATCAATTAAAAGCGGCGCACAGGCGGGCGCCCTTCCGGGAAGGGCCCCTCCAGACCGTGCGGACCAAAACTGTTAACGGACGTGCCATTTGTGTGACATTAGCGTGTCTAACGAACTGCAAGATCTATTTGTGGGGGCGCTCATTGGCGTCCTGCTGGCCTCACCGGGTCTGGCTCAGAGCACTTTCGGATCGATAACGGGGACCGTCAACGACTCCACAGGAGCGATCGTCCCGCGAGCCGATGTCGAGGTGATTAATGAGGGCACGGGGGTCGCTCGCCGCACCACAACCGCCGTGGCCGGAGTGTTCAATGTGCCGAACCTGAACCCTGGCACTTACAAAGTTCACATCAGCGCGAAAGGTTTCACAACATACGAGCGGGCAAACCTGAACCTCATTGCGAACCAGATCATCAACCTCGACGTACCGCTGGCGCTAGGGGAAACCACAACATTGATGGAAGTCCACGAGGCCAGCCCCGTAATCACAACCGAAGCCAACGACATATCCGGCGGTATGGGTCAACAGTCCATGGAGTCGCTGCCGGGGGTTGGGCGGCACGCGGGGGATATTGGGGTTTTTGCTTATACGACGCTCACCACGGGGGCGGCGGCCGTGCCTTCCCGTTCTATCCCTATTCTCGGAGGCTTGCGGGACTCGGTGGGCGTCCTGCCTACCATCGATGGCATTGCCGTGATGGCATACCCGCAGGGAGCCGGCCCCGTGCAGCCTAGCATGGAAAGCATCCAGGAAGTCAGGATGGAAACCGCTGTTGCGCCCGCCGAATTCTCTACCGCCGGTAACGTTCAGATCATATCGAGATCGGGTACCAACGGCTATCATGGTGGCGCGTTTTGGGATTACAACGGGAACGCGCTCAACGCGCGTAACTTCTTCAGTGCGAACGTGCCCTTCCGCGTCTATAACAACTTCGGGGCCAGCTTGGGGGGCCCGATCAAGAACAATAAGCTGTTCTTTTTCGTCGATTACGAGGGCTCCCGGGAGGCGGCCACCGTTACCTCCGTCGAGAGCGTTCCGCTGCCGGAGTGGAGAACGGGCAATTTCAGCGGCCTGTCTACGATAATCAAGGATCCAGTGACCGGCCAGTCCTTTGCGGGCAACATCATCCCGCCTGACCGGATCAGCCCCGTGTCCAAAGCCATCCAGTCGTACACGTACCCGGCGCCCAACAGCGGCGCACCTGGGGCAATCGCCAACAACTGGACGGGCAATTTCCCCGGTCTCACGGGTGTCACTGACTTCAACAACATCGACGGCCGGGTGGATTATACCGCAAGCTCGCGGGACAGCGTCTTCGGGCGGCTCAGTTGGCGGAGGCTGCCTTTGACCGTCCTGGCGATCTATCCGGTGTACCGCGATCAGGAGCGATACGGCGACAGTGCCGTATTCTCCTGGAACCATATTTTTTCCCCGGCCGTGGTAAATGAGTTCCGCTTCGGGGGCACGTATAGCCGGAACCACTACCAGGCGAACGTGATCGGCAGCAGTCTTCTGGCACAATTCGGAATCGCAGGCGTCCCGACGACCGGCGTGGCGACTGAGCCCTATTTCAACATTACCGGCGTCACACCCTGGAACCCCGGCCCCGGTGACGCTCTATTTCAAGACAATCCCGAAACCACGCTGGAGTGGATCGATAACTTGAGTTGGACCCATGGGCGGCACCTCCTGAAGTTTGGCTTCGATGCGTTGCGCGACCGGTTCAACGGGAATAACATCGCGCCGCCGGTCTATGGCGAATATGACTTCACGGGCGTTTACACGGGGGCCGGGTACGCGGATTTCCTGCTGGGGATTCCGCAGACCACATCCCTCTCGCTACCGAACCCAAACCGTCATCTGAGGGGCACCACTTATGGCCTGTATGCTCAAGACCAGTTCAAGGTGAATAGTCGGCTGACGCTCAATTACGGCCTGCGCTGGGAACTCGAAGGCCCTTACTCGGATACTGACGGCGCTCTGTATACGTTCGACCCGGCTATCAATGGCCTGGTGGTACCAAACAATGGTCTGAATCTGGTCAATGCATTCTATCCCAAGAATATCCCCATCACCACGGCGTCTCAGGCGGGCTACCCCAACAACCTGGTCGCCTTCAACAAAAAGTCATTCGAGCCGCGCGTAGGATTTGCCTATAAGCCATTCGGTGAAAACATTGTCGTGCGCGGTGGGTATGGCATTTACAGTAACCTGATCTACGCGACGCTGGCCCGCTCCCAGGAGACCGGTGGACCTTTCTCCGGTAACGTCACTTATACAAACGCCATCGCCAATGGCGTGCCGCTGTTCAGCTTTCCTTCGCCCTTCCTGCCATCGGGCGCCGCCTCCGTACAGAACGTTGACGCGGTCAATCCGCATCTGAAGACGCCGTATACGCAGCAATGGAATTTGACAGTGGAACGTCAGGTGGCATCGTTCGGATTGCGGGCATCGTACGTAGGCAGCCGGACGGACCAGCTCGTTTATCTTCGCAATTTGAACCTGCCGCTGCCGAGCACTACGTCTTTCACTACCAGCCGGCGTCCCGACCAGTTGTTGAATCAGATCATCTATGCGGACAGCGGCGGCAATGACGTTTACAACGCGCTGGAATTGGCCGCGCAAAAGAGATACGGCAAGAATCTGACCTTCAGCAGCGGCTTCACGTGGGCCAAGGACCTGACCGACACGCAGGATGCCGGAGGCGGCGGCACCACGTTCGGCGGACAAGTGATTCAAGACCCCAACTGCCGTGCCTGCGAGTGGTCCAATAACGAGGTGATGGTTCCCCGGCAGTTCTTTGCATTCGCTGATTACGCACTGCCGATTGGAGCCGGACAGCCACTGCTGACCGGCGCGCACGGTCTGGTCCAGCAGATCCTGGGCGGATGGCGCACTACCTGGACGGCAGTGATCCAATCGGGCCAGTATTTCACGCCTTCGTTCTCCGGCTTCGATCCCTCGGGCACGGGCACGTTCGGAGGCGTTCCCGATCGCATCGGTAATGGCAACCTCTCCTCCGGTCAGCGCTCCGTCAGCCGCTGGTTTGACACGGCCGCTTTCGCCATTCCAGGATGCCCGCCGGCGACACCGGTATGCAGCAATCCCGTGCCCCTCGGCCGCTGGGGCAACTCCGGCTTCAATATCCTTGCGGGACCTCCTGCCCGCAATCTCGATTTCGGGCTTCTGAAGGATTTCCGGTATCGCGACCGGTACCAGCTCCGCTTCACAATGACGATGGCCGATGCGTTCAACCACCCGATCTTTCAAGTCCCGAATGCGAATATCAGTTCGCAGGGAACGGTGGGCATTATTAGCGGCACCACCCGGGCATTACTTGGAGGGCCACAGTCCCGCGAAATCGATTTCGCGCTACGGTTGGCGTTCTAATGGGCGGCGCGGTGGTCTCGCTGGCCGCCCTGTTGGCGTCCTGCGTTTGTGCGTTCGCATTGGATCCATCGTTGGACCTCAGTCAGTGCGCGCACAAGACATGGAGGATTCGCGATGGGTTTACCAGGGGCGTGATCACCTCTATCACGCAGACGCCCGATGGGTACTTGTGGCTGGGTACGGAATTCGGGCTGCTTCGCTTCGATGGTGTTCGGGCCGTCCCGTGGGAGCCGCCGGCGGGGGAGCGACTCCCCACCGATTACGTTCGAGCCCTGCTCACTTCGCGCGACGGGACTCTTTGGATCGGCACGCTGAAGGGGCTTGCCAGTTGGAAGGACGGGAAGCTCACGCAATATCCGGAAGTTGCCGGGCAGACCGTTGGTGCGCTCCTCGAAGATCGCGACGGAAGGGTCTGGCTTGGTGCCAGCAACCCGGGAAAACTGTGCGCGATTCAAGGTGGGAAGGCCACGTGCTACGGAGCCGGGCGTTTCGCCTATTCCGTGGACGCTTTATATGAGGACAGCAAAGGCACTCTTTGGGTCTCGGCTCAAACAGGACTGTGGCGTTGTGCCGCTGGTGGCCTGGAGCGCTACACATTCCCCGGTCACGGAATTGCGGTCAACGCCCTGATCGAAGGCGACAGCGGCACGCTCTTAATGGATACCAGCGAAGGGCTGAAAGAGGTTGAGGGCGGGAATGTTCGGAGCTACGCGCTTCCGCGGGTTGCCGCGCGCGACAGGCCCAATCTCCTGTTCCGCAGCAGCGATGGCAGCGTGTGGGTCGGCACCGTGCAGGGTTTACTGCACCTGCACCAGGGCAGGATCGACAAATTTGGAATTGCCGATGGTCTCTCCGGCGATGACACACGGAGTATTTTCGAAGATCGCGAAGGCGATGTTTGGGTCAGCACGATGGACGGGCTGGACCGGTTTCGAGAAGTGGCAGTCCGGACAATTTCGGTGAGCCAGGGTCTTTCCAATCCCATAGCATGGTCGGTGCAAGCGACTCCGGACGGAGCTGTATGGATCGGCACGGCGGATGGGTTGAATCGATGGGAGAACGGCCATGTAACTGTTTACGGCAGGCGAAAGGCGCCGGGCCGAATCAGGCAAGGAGATGACCGGGAGCTGAGCATCGGCGGAAGGGAAACGGAAATCGCCGATAGCGGACTCCGAAGCACTGCCTTATCGGTGGCGCAGGATAACCGCGGACGCCTGTGGGCTTCTACGCGGGAAGGCGTGTTCCAGTTTGAAGGCAGCCGATTTATGCCGGTTCCTGGCGTTCCGGGGGGAGATAACTTTCCAATCGCCGCCGACGGCCACGGGAAGGTTTGGATCAGTAACGCAGACGCGGGCCTCTTTTGTTTGTCGCCGGAGGGCTCCCTTCAGCAGTTTGCGTGGGCCCGGTTCGCGCGAAAGTACCGGACGACCGCTTTGCTGCCTGACCGCTTACACGGCGGTTTGTGGATCGGGTTTCTTCGCGGTGGGATAGCCTATTTCCAGGATAGGCAGGTCCGTGCATCGTACGACTCCGGGGATGGGCTGGGCGATGGACGCGTCAGCGATCTTCAGCCAGGTTCGGACGGAGCGGTGTGGGCTGCAACCGAAGGTGGTTTAAGCCGGGTGAAAGACGGCCGCATTACAACACTTACCAGCAAGAATGGCCTGCCCTGCGATTCCGTGCATTGGGTGGTGGAAGATAACGATCGTTCATTCTGGTTGTACATGGCCTGCGGCTTGGTGCGGATTGCCGGTTCCGACCTGGACGCGTGGGTACGCGATTCGAGGCGGGCTGTCCAGCCGGCGATTTTCGACAGCTCCGACGGAGTCAGGAGCCGCGCCATTTCCAGCACGCATGCGCCACATGTGACAAAGTCGACGGATGGTAAGATATGGTTCCTACCTCGGGGCGGCGTCAGTGTCATCGACCCGCGGCATCTGCCGTTCAACAGGACGCCGCCCCCGGTTCACATCGAGCGGATCACGGCGGATGGGAAGTCCTACGAGGCAAGTTCCGCGGAGGGTAGGCGGGTTCGCCTACCTGCGCTGGTCGCGCAATCTGGCGATTGAGTACACGGCGCTCAGCCTGCCTGCGCCAGAGAAGGTGCATTTCCGATTCAAGCTCGATGGAGAGGACCGGGACTGGAGAGAGGCCGTCAACGAGCGCCGCGTGGAGTACTCGAATCTGCGGCCAGGCAATCACCGGTTTCGCGTGATAGCGTGCAATAACAGCGGCGTCTGGAATATGGCTGGCGACACCATGGAGTTTTCGATCGCCGCGGCATACTATCAGACGAACTGGTTTCGAGTATTGTGTGTAGTCGCCTTTGCAGCGATGCTCTGGGGCTTGCACAGGCTTCGCCTGAGGCAGATCGCGCGGGAATTCAACGCGAATCTGGCAGGGCGCGTGGACGAGCGCATGCGCCTCGCCCGCGACCTGCACGACACGCTGCTGCAGGGTTTCCAAGGGGTGTTGCTGCGCTTCCAAGCGGTCCACAATCTCCTCCCGGGGCGGGTCGCCGATGCCAGGCAAGTCCTGGAAAGCGCACTCGATGACGCGGCCCAGGCCATCACCGAGGCGCGCGACGCGGTACAGGACATACGCGCGTCCACCGTTGTCACGAGCGAACTGGCGGACGCCCTTGAAGCATTCGGTTTGGAAATGGCCGAGTCAGAGCGAGGCAACTGCTTTTTCGATAGAAGTGGAGGGCGCATCACAAGATCTGCATCCGATCCTGCGGGATGAGATCTACCGGATCGCGGTGGAAGCGTTGCGCAACGCATTCCACCACGCGCGAGCGGGGCGGATCGAAGTCGAAATCCGGTATGATGCGCGGCAGTTTCGGGTCCGGGTGCGGGATGACGGGATCGGAATTGATACGAGCATGATCGGACAGGAAGGGCGGTCGGGACACTGGGGCCTGAAGGGCATGCGCGAGCGCGCCGAGAGCATCGGCGGGCAACTGGAGATCTGGAGCGAGCGCGGAGCCGGCACGGAACTGGAACTGACGATTCCCGCCTCGGTCGCTTACGGGGCGCGCGCCGACGGCCGTTTTCGCCTCTTTACAGAAAGGTAGGGACGAAATTCATGAGCAGCGATCCGAACTCCGATTCGCGTTCTGGCGGTCGACGACCATCAGTTGATTCGCGTAGGCATCGCCACGCTCCTTCTTCCCGAATCGGACATGAAGCTGGTGGGTGAAGCGTCGAACGGCCGGGAGGCAATTGCCAAATTCCGCGAATGCCGGCCAGACGTCACGCTGATGGACTTGCAGATGCCGGAAATGAGTGGTTTCGACGCGATCATGCATCCGCGACGAATTCCCCGGAGCGAACGAATCATTGTCCTGACGACGTACGCCGGCGACGCGCAGGCGCTACGCGCGATAAAAGCCGGCGCTCAGGGTTACTTGCTGAAAAACCTCCTTCATAAGGAACTCCTGCAAACGTACACGTAATGTAGTTGAACAACATA
>CAWKYG010000019.1:0-337110 GCA_963853855.1 uncultured Solibacteraceae bacterium
AATCCTCCCCGGTCTCAAACGAGGGGATTCCGGAACAGGTCTGCGCCGCATAATTCAGGCTGATATTGCTGCCTTGCACGATGTTCCCCGAAATAGTGACTCCCGAAGCGTTGGCCACCAGGATTCCTTCGAAATTGGCGTTTTGCACGGTGAATCCCGAAATGAATACCCCGGCGAGATTCTTGTTGTCAATGCCGTCCACGTAGATGCCGTTGGCCAGCCCTTTAGCCTCGATGATGGTAGTGGTGGCGTCGGCGCCGACCAGCGAGAGCGGAACTCCAATGGTGACCATCTCTTTGTAGGTGCCCGCAGCGACACTCACGGTGTCGCCGGCGGCTGCCGCAGTCACAGCGGCGCTAATGGTGGTCATACATCCGTTCGCCCCGCTGGGGTTCACGCACCAGGTAGCGGCGGAAGCCGCGGAAACGAACAGAGTGGAAATCAAAATGCGCGGTATGCGCGTTGCAGAATACACGTGTTACCCTCCTCTGGGTGCGTTTCATCATACATTCGGGCATCGTCCGGTGACACACAATACAACTCCGAAACGTGAGGAACCGTACTAATGGCCCAGCGCGGCACGGTAACCTGGAGGTTTGATCGGCAATCGATTCGACACAGTGCGTCCGTGGTGGACCCGCGTGCGTCCCACGGCTCATTACCTGATGGAAACCGAGGCGCACGTGTATGCCCTGGCGGTAGCTGCCAGCGTTCTTCTGGCGTTCTATCCATTTCTGATGGTCATGCTCTCGTTCTGCCGTGACATTCTGCATTGGCCGCAGGCGGAACAGGCGATCTATCTGGCCATCCGGGACTTCTTCGCGGGGAAGGCCGGACCCTTCATCGTCCAGAACCTGCAGCCGTGGATGGTTCCCAAGCTGCATTTCCTTTCCATGCTGCTGCTGCTTTTTACCGCCAATGGCATTTTCGAACCGCTCGAAGTGGCGCTCAATCGCGCCTGGGGCGTGACCGAGAACCGCAGCTATCTGAAAAATCAAATTATCAGCCTGGGCTTGATTTTTGGATGCGGCGCCCTCGCCCTTCTGTCACTGATGCTGACCGCGCTGAACTCCGGCTGGATGGCGCAATTCGCCGGCGGTCACAACCCGGTTCTCGGTTTCATTAGCAAAGGCGTGTTTAAGCTGGCTGCGGTGCCGATTTCGATGATCGCGCTGTTTCTGGTCTACTGGCTGCTGCCCAACCGCCGGATCGAACCGGCGCGCGTGGCGCCGGTCGCCATTTGGGTGGGGCTGGCACTGGAAGCGCTCAAGTACCTCAACCTGGTGCTGTCCCCCTGGCTGGATGCCAAGTTTGAGCATGAGTACAACATCTTTCGATACTCAGTGACCATTCTGCTCTGGAGTTTTCTGGCCGCGCTGGTAGTTCTGGCCGGCGCCCACTGGACCGCGAGGCACGGCCGCAAGGATCCACTCTCGGAATAGTACAATTTGGTGGTGAAAGATTGGAGAGCCATCGCCCGCGGAAGCGGACTGGATTTGCCGGCGCACGAGTTGGACCGCATCGCGCCGCCGCTGGAGAGCCTGGAGCAGACGTTTCGACCGCTGGTCGCGCGCCTCACGCCCGAGATGGAGCCGGCCTACTGCTTCCAGTTTGAGGAGAGCGAGTGACCATACGCGAGGTGGGCGCGAAGCTGCGCGCGCGGCACATTCAGGCAGTCGAGGTGACGCAGGCGGCCCTGGGTCGAATTGAGCGGCTGGATCCCGCGCTCAAAGCGTTTATCACCGTGACCGCCGATGCCGCTTTACAGCGCGCGCGCCAGGCGGACGCGGAACTTGCCGCCGGGCGCGACCTGGGTCCGCTGCACGGCATTCCCATGGCTGTGAAGGACCTGTGCGATGCGCGCGGCCTGCCCACCACGGGCGGGTCCAAGATATTCGCCAAGCGCATGGCCGCGGGCAACTCCACTGTGGTCGAGAAACTGGAAGCGGCCGGTGCGGTGATGCTGGGCAAGCTCAATATGCACGAACTGGCTTACGGCATCACGTCCGCCAATCCGCACTTCGGCGCGGTGCGCAATCCATGGAACCGGGAGCACAGTCCCGGCGGTTCGAGCGGCGGATCGGGCGCCGCAGTGGCGACCCGTATGGTGTACGCCGCGCTGGGCAGCGATACCGGCGGCTCCATCCGCATTCCGGCCGCGTTCTGCGGCACAGTCGGACTCAAGCCCACTTACGGGCGGGTGAGCCGGCACGGGGTCCTTCCGCTGGGGTACACCCTGGACCATGTGGGACCGCTCACCCTTTGTGTACGCGATGCGGCACTGGTCTTGAATGCCATCGCCGGCTACGATCGCCGCGACCCGGCATCGTCACGCCGGCCGGTAGTGGATTACGTTCCCGACGAAGGCTGCTCCATTCGCGGGGTGCGCGTAGGCTTCCCTGAAAACTTCTTCTACGAACGCCTGGATCCGGACGTGGAATCGGCGGTACGCGGAGCAGTGGCGCGCGCCGAATCGCTGGGCGCCCAGGTGAAGCCCGTTCGAGTCCCGGATATGGACGCTCTGAATGCGGTGGGACGGATGATTCTGCTGGCGGAGGCCTCGGCGGTTTACGATCCGTATTTAAAGGATAGGGCCGCCTTCGGCGCGGACGTGCTGGCCCTCCTGGATCAGGGGCGCCTGGTGCCGGCCACCGATTATATTCATGCGCAACGGTTGCGCCGCAAGATGATACAGGAGTTCACGGCTCTGTGGAGCAGCGTGGATTGCCTGTTCTGCCCGACTACGCCCAACACCGCGCCGCGCATTGGAGCGACGACGATCCGGCTGGGTGGCCGGGAAGAGGATGTCCGGCTGGCTACGACGCGGCTGGTACGCGGCATCAATGTGCTGGGTTTTCCATCGCTCTCGATTCCGTGTGGATTGAGCGGCGACGGTCTGCCGATCGGACTTCAGATCGTCGGGCCCTCCTTCGAAGAGGCTTTGATTTTGCGGATTGGGGCGGCGTTGGAAGATGGCGGCCTAGGTATTCCCCCGTGGGCTGAGGCTTGAGGCTGGGGTAAATCACTCACCGGCGGGCTAAAACGGCGTTCCTGTCAGGGAGTTTCAGATTCCTTAGTCCGTAGAAAAGCTCTACGCATTTCCATAGGAAATAGTCATTTGCTGCCATTCGGCGGTAATTACACCTGAAAAGCCTTTTGCTCTCAATAGCGCGGGATAAGCGGTTGGAATGGCCTTGTAAATGCACCGAAGAAGCTCTGCAACTCTGAAATGGAGACTGGAAACGAATGACCTTCAAATATCTGCGGCTCATCGGATTGGCTGGCTTGCTCTTGCTGGCCTCTGCTATCGGCTTGGCTCAATCCGTCAGCGGTGACCTACGGGGGACGATCTACGATGCCACCGGGGCAGCAGTTCCGGATGCCACTGTGACAGCCCGTAACGATGGCACCGGCGTGGACAGCACGACGAAATCCACAGCCACGGGCGAATACCATCTGGCCAACCTGCCAGCCGGAACTTACACCATCACGGTGACTGCGACCGGATTCTCCAAGGCGCAGCTCAAGGCCGTGGACGTGGTATTGAACAGAATATCCACCGCCAATGTGCGGATCGAGGTAGGCGCCACCACCGAATCGGTGGAAGTCACCGCCGCAGCCGTGACGCTGGACACGACCACCGCCCTGGTTCAGAACACGTTTCAGGAAAAGCAACTGATGGACCTCCCGACGTCTTCGACGGGCTCGGGTGTGATCAACCTGTCGTTGCTGGATGCAGGGGTATCGTCGAGCGGGGCTGTCGGGCTTGGCTCGGGACCGTCCGTGGGCGGACAGCGTCCACGCAACAACAACTTCACTATCGAAGGAATCGACAATAACAGCGGAAGCGTGACCGGACCCCTGGTAACAGTGCCGAACGACGCCGTGGCCGAATTTGCGGTGCAGCAGAACCAGATTCTCGCCGGAGTTCGGCCACTCGTCGGGGGGCCAGTTCAACCAGGTCGTCAAGAGCGGCACCAACGATCTTCACGGCCTGGCTTACGAGTATCTCGAAAACCGCAACCTGAACGCCGCGGACAACCTCTCCGCTATCGATGGCATCCCTCTCCATCCGCGTTTCGATAACAACCGTTTCGGCGGCAGCCTGGGCGGTCCCATCCGCAAAAACAAACTGTTTTTCTATGCCCTCTACGAATACAATCCGGTTGGCAACAGCGGTTCGGCCGGCTTGCTCTATGCGCCCACCGCAGCCGGATGGAATACGATTTCCTCGTTGCCGGCCGGCATCAATCAAACCAGCCTCGGGCAGTTGAAGAAGTATCTGGGAACGGCGGCATCGCCGATCTCTGCCGCAAGTATCGGCGGCTATCCCATGGTAGGACCCGGCAACGAGAGCCTTGGCCTGCAAAATGCGGCTTTGGCCAAACCCGTGGAACTCGGGCAGGTGCCGGTGACGGCTCCCAGCTACACCAACGCCGAAAATGCCGTCACCAGCCTGGACTTCAACATCTCCGATGTGGACAGCCTCCGCGGCCGCTTCATTCTCAACCGCACCGGGTTTATCGATACGGCCGCCAGTCTGCCGATCTTCTACCAGACTGTTCCTGCCAACAGCTACCTGGTTGCGATCTCGGAATATCACACGTTCTCGCCGACTATGACCAACGAATTCCGGTTAGGATACAACCGCTACTCCAACGATTATTCCGCCGGGAACTACACGTGGCCCGGGCTGGATCAATTTCCCAACGTCGACGTGTTCGAGCTCAACGCGCAACTCGGCCCGGACGGCAACGCGCCGCAGTTCGGGTATCAGAACCAGTACCAGTTGACCGATAATGTGACCTGGACCAAGAGCAATCACACGATCAAAGTCGGATTCGACGGCTGGCGGCAGATTTCACCCCAAAGCTTCACGCAGCGCGCCCGCGGCGACTACGAGTGGAGCTATCTCTCCGACTATCTTTACGACTATTATCCGGACAGCATCGCGCAGCGTTCGCTGGGGAACGTCACCTATTACGGCAACCGCTGGTTCACCGGGCTGTTCGCCAACGATAGTTGGAAAGTGAAACCGAACTTCACGGTAAATATCGGCCTGCGCTACGAGTACCAGAGTGTCCCTTACACCGAGACCTTACAGACCATCAATGCGATCTCGAATGTGCCCGGCCTCATCAATTTCAGCAAGCCGACGGCACAATTGAATGCATTCATGCCACGCATCGGCATCGCGTACTCGCCCGGCACCAGCGGCAAGACCTCTATCCGCGCCGGCTTTGGACGAAGCTACGACGTGTTGCCGGACAACTTCGGCCTGCTGACCATGCCTCCGCAATTCACCACCACGGTGGATGTGACGGGATTTGATCAGGGCGGGTTCATGGCGGGCGGCGGCATCCCGCCGAACACCTCGACAGCGGGGCTCAGCCAGGCGGATGCACGCGCCGGAACGGGCGGGTACGTTCCCAACCAGACCCGGCCGGAATCGCTGCAATGGAACATCGGAATCCAGCACGTATTCCGTGACAACTACACTTTCGAAAGCCGGTACCTGGGCACGCGCGGCATCTACCTGCCAGTGCAGGCGCAGTTGAACCGCGTTCCGGTGGTCAATGCGTCGAACGCACTTCCGGTCTACTTCAGCGCGCCCAGCCAGGGCACTCTGAACTCGTTGACCAACACGCTGGCAAAGACCACGGCAGCCTACAATGCCGGCGGCTACCTCGACCCCGCCTACATGGCTGCAGGATTCGACGGTATCATTACCTCCTACCAGCCGTGGGGCAACTCGACCTATCATGGTTGGGCAAACCAGTTGACCCGCCGTTTCGCCGGCGGCCTGCAGTTCATCGGTTCCTATACCTTCAGCCACAACATCGACGATTCGACCGCGGAAGTCTTTAGCACATATACGACCCCGCGGCGGCCGCAGAATATCCGGAACCTGCGCGCGGACCGTTCCAGTTCGGCGCTGGATCACCGCAACCGGCTGACCTTGCAGATAGTCTACGAAAGCCCGTGGTTCAAGAAGTCGGACAACTGGGCTCTCAAGAACCTGGTCGGCAATTGGGAATTCGCGCCCATCTACAGCTATCAGACTGGCACTTGGGTGACCGTTCAGAGCGGCGTCGATTCCAACCTGAACGGGGATTCGGCCGGCGATCGCACCATCGTCAACCCGGCGGGAAATCCCAACATCGGCTCCGGCACCACGGCTCTGAAGAACAGCAACGGCGACACGGTGGCTTACCAGGTTAACAATCCGAATGCCATGTATGTGACCGCCCCCAAAGGCACGATGGCCACCGGCGGGAGAAACACCGAGCGGCTTCATCCGATCGACGATATCGACATGACGATCGTGAAGCGGGTGACGATGAAGGAGAAGTACTCCCTGGAATTCGCCGGGCGCTTCTTCAACATCATGAATCATCCCCAGTACGTGGGCGGGTACGTCAGCGACGTAGCACCCATCGGCTTCACCAGTACGGCGGTACACAACTTCCTGATTCCGTCGCAGTCTTTATTCGGCGACCCGACCCAGGTTTTTTCCAGCAATCCGCGCAACATTCAGGTTTCGGCCAAGTTCGTCTTCTGACCCTGGCTGGAACCCGATTCTCCCAAGAGGCGCCCTTCGTTAGGGCGCCTCTTTTTATTTGGTGCACCCCCAGTATCCGGCTGTAAATCAGAATAATAGACAAAAATAGCCCAAAATGCTTTACATGGCTCCGTAATAATGTTATTGTTTTGAAAATTCTAGTTTGACGTAGACGGCGTGAGTTGAGTTTCGCGTAACGGAGTCTATCACTTAACCAGCTTTTTGGGCCTAATGCTGCCCGCTATCCCCGTAGCCGGGCGGCGGCAAGCAACCCGCGTACCCATGACTCCTCATGGGCCAGACAGAGGTGAGAGCCTCGTCGAAGCCCCGACTTGCAACTGTGGACCGGAGTACCCGGTTCTTAACCATCCAAAGGGGCCCTAAAATGCACCGATTCAATTCAAAACGATGGCTGCTGTTGCCACTGCTGCTGATCGCGCCTGCGATTCTGCCCACAGCGTTTGCCCAGGAAACCACGGCGAGTGTACAAGGTTCCGTGAAAGATCCCAGCGGCGCCATCATCCCCAAGGCTTCGGTAGAGGTCACCAGCCCCGCGTTGATCGGCGCCAAGAAGATGGATACCGACCAGGGCTATTTCCACTTTGTCAACCTGCCGCCCGGCAACTACACGCTTACCATCACCGCCACGGGTTTTCGCACGGTAAGACAGGAGAACCTGGCGTTGCAAGTCGGGCGCATGCCGACCATCAACGTGATCATGGAAGTGGGTACCCTGGCGGAGACTGTGGAGGTTTCCGCGGAGTCTGCGAATGTCGATGTGACGCAGAGCAAAGTGCAGGCGAACATCACGCGCGACAACCTGATGGACCTTCCTACCCAGAGCCTTTCGTTCCAGAGCGTGATCCAGTTTGCTCCCGGCGCGCGATCCGAACCGTTGCAGGGAGGTTACCAGATCAACGGCGCCAGTAATTCGGAAAACTCCTACCTGGTGGAAGGCCAGGAGACGGCTTCGATTTACGACGGGCACTCGAACGCGAACGTGCCCATGGATTTCATCCAGGAAGTGCAGGTGAAGACAAACGGGTTCGAGGCGGAGTACGGCGGCGCGTTGGGCGGCGTGGTCAACGTGATCAACAAGCGCGGCTCCAACGAATGGCACGGCAGCGTCTTCACGTATTACAACTCCGACCGGTTCAACGCAGCTCCGAATCCGAACCAGATCAAGAACCCGCAGTTCGCAGCCAATTACAACGGCAACAAGCGCCTGGACCAGCCGATGGAGTATTACTACCCGGTGAAGGACCATTCGAGGGTTGTGGACCCCGGCTTCACATTGGGCGGAGACTTGGTGAAGGATCGGCTCTGGTCATTCGTTTCCGGCGCGCCGGACTTCAACAACCTGGCCCGCACGGTGAATTTCACGTACCCCGGAGCAGTGGGAGCCCGGACGTTCCACGACACGAATAACACTTATTATTCGGTGGCGCGCCTGGATTTCCTGGCGACCCAGAAGATTCGTGTGTATGGCTCCTGGCAGTATAACTATAATCGCGGCACGGGCACTTCACTGCCGGGCGCAGACGAGGTTCATGGCCAGTTCAATACATCTTCTACGCAGAATCCCGACATCTACAACGCCAGCATCGGCTCGGTTGCGCCGAACCTTCTGTACAACACCGGCGCGGATATCACCATCAGTCCCACGGTGGTGGCAACCACGCGGTTCGGTTACTTCACTTATAATTTTGAAAACCGCGGATTGCCGACCGGCATTCAGTATACCTATCGCGACACCAACTATCCGTATGCCACCGGGAACGCTCCCGCGCTGGCCGGCACCAAGGCTCTGAACGGGACGGTTCTGCCCTCGCAGTTCGTAAACTCCGCGGGCTACACCAATATTGGAGGCAACAGCCAGACACAATTTGACCTGTGGCAGCGTTATACGTTCAACCAGGATCTGAGCTTCTTCAAGAGCTTCCACGGGGCACACAACATCAAAGTGGGCTACGGATTCCAACATGGCACCGACAACACGCTGGTGGGCTACAACACGGCGGATGTTTACGTGGCGTATAACGTTCCCTACCAGCCCACCACCACTGGCGGCAAGGCGAACTGCCAGGCCATCGTGGGCCAGAATCTGACTCAGTATGGCGTTGCCGGCGGCAATGCCGACGGCACAGCCTGCCAGGGATTGTGGGGCACAGTGAACTTGCGCGATGTCTCCACCGGCGGCAAGGTGGGAGGCTGGAATCACTCTTTCTATGTGCAGGATGCCTGGACCGTCGCCAAATACCTGACGCTAAACCTGGGCGTCCGTCTGGACAAGGAAAACCTTCCCTCTTACGATAAGACCACCGGTTACCAAGGGGTCAGTTTCGGATGGGGCCAGAAGGTTGCACCGCGCCTGGGAGCCTCTTACGACCTGCTGCACAACGGAAAAGTCAAAGTGTACGGCAGCTTCGGCTACTTCTTCGACATTATGAAGTACAACCTGCCGCAGGGCAGCTTCGGCGGCCAGTACTGGCACGATTGCGTGTACGCGATGGATGATCCGAACTACAACGCCATCATCCCGCAGCGCGACATGAGCGCCAATCACACACCGTATTGCCCGGCCACCGGCGGCAATTCGCCCGCCACGGGGGTCATACCGAACGCTCGCTTCATCGAAAATGTGGACTATCGCGAGCCTGCCAACGCGCCCAGCCAGATCGGTACTCTCGGGCCGACGGGCTTGATCGATCCCAACCTCGAGCCGATGAAGCAGCACGTCACCACCATCGGAGCCGCCTGGGAGATTTCGCACAGCATGGTATTTGAGCCCATCTATACACGAAGCCGGCTGGACCGCACCATTGAGGATGCCGGCGTGATTACGGCTGACGGCGAAATCTACTACATCGTCAACCCGGGATTCGGCGTGAATACGAAGGTACCCAACTGCCCGTCCTGCCCGGTGAACCCGAAGGCCGTCCGCGACTATGACGGGTTGGAACTCCGCCTGACGCGGCGTTTCTCCCAGAATTGGTTCGGCAGTTTCTCTTACACTTATAGCCGCATGTACGGAAACTACAGCGGTCTGACATCCACCGACGTGAGCGACGGAATCGGCCGCAACGGCGCGAACACCGACCGAGCATTCGACGAGCCGTTCATGTCGTTCGACGCCCACGGCAACCCCATTAACGGACCGCTGGGCACAGACCGGCCGAACACCGTGAAAATCAATGCGTACTACTCACCAAAGTTAGGAAAATTCAACCCGACGATCGGCCTGTTCCAGCAACTCTACTCGGGCACGCCTCTGAGCAGCTATATGAGCGTGGCGGGGGCTCCGGTATTTGTGGAAGGCCGCGGCAAATTTGTCCAGATGACCCGCGACCCGGCGTCGGGCAACTGGATCGCGGGCACTGTGAGCGATGCGCGCACGCCGCATTTCGCGCAGACGGACCTCAGCGTCTTCCAGGACTTCAAGGTGAATAAGAGCAATGAGAGAATGGTGGCTCGAATCGGCGCCGATTGCATCAACTGCCTCAATCAGCATCATGTGACCATCATCAATCAGAACCTGCTCCGCACCGGCCTGATCACGCCGTACCCGTGCTCTTCGGCGGCCTCGAACTGCTCCGGAGTTACCGATACGCAAGCCGGCTTTTCCTATGCTTCGGTGGAGAAGGGGTACGACTACGTCGCGCTAGCGAATTCGACCGGAGTCACTTTGAACTCGCTGTACGGTTCGCCGCAATCGTGGCAGAATCCGCGCAGCCTGCGCTTCCAGGTCAGATTTACTTTCTGAGCGGATCCGCGGATTTTGGGACTCTCGAAAGGGGCCGGGCAACCGGCCCCTTTTTTATTGTAGGCAGTTTGCTAAGAACGTTAAAACTGCCGGCCTCGTGCAACCTGCGATGCGGGGGTGCGTCTGAGGAGAGTGATGGCTCGATCATATTGTCTTTTTACGATCCTCTGTGTGGCCGGCAGCGTGTCCGCACAAACGTACCAGCAGGCGCGCACAGCGCGTCCGCTGATCGTCAATCGCGTCGACGAGACCCATTTGCAGACCTTGCGGGGAAATACGCGGCCGGAAGCGAGAGCTGCGAACGACGCGGGTGCGGTACCGCTGAACCTGGCGATGGAACATATGCTGCTTATGCTGCGGCCGAGTGCCGAACAGTCGCAGGCCTTGGCGCAGACCATCGATCAGCTTCATGACCGCAAGTCGCCCAGTTTTCATAAGTGGTTGACTCCGGCACAATTCGGGCAGACGTACGGCGCCGCACAGCAGGACATCGACACTGTGACCTCGTGGCTACAGACGCACGGCTTCGTGGTGAACCAGGTGTACCCGAACGGCCTCACGATCGACTTTTCCGGGACGGCGGCGCAGGTGCGCGACGCGTTTCGCACGGAGATTCACTACCTGGACGTAAATGGCCAGCGGCACGTCGCCAATATGAGCGATCCGCAAATTCCTGCGGCGCTTGCGCCGGCAGTGATCGGCGTCGCATCGATGCACGATTTCTCGCCGCGCCCCATGCGCAAGAGCCGCGCCAATTACACCTTCACCTCCGGCGGCTACGCTTATCAGGCCATCACGCCGGCCGACCTGGCTACTATCTATAATTTCACTCCCCTGTTTCAGGCCGGGATCACCGGGCAAGGCCAGACCATAGCGGTGATCGAAGACGCCAGCCTCTACGCCGCTTCGGACTGGGACACGTTTCGCTCCACATTCGGACTCACGCAATACAGTTCAGGGTCGTTGACCTCGGTAAACCCGGGCGGCTGTGCGACGCCGGGTCTGGCGCAGGGCGATGATGGCGAGGCCATTCTGGATGCGGAATGGGCCAGCGCGGCGGCGCCGGGAGCCGCCATCCAGGTTGCGTCCTGTGCCAACACACGAGCGACGTTCGGCGGTCTGATTGCATTGCAGAATCTGATCAACGAGCCCAATTCGCCGGCGGTTATCAGCCTGAGTTACGGCGAGTGCGAGGCGGGCAACGGACAGGCGGCCAACGCAGCTTATGCGCTGGCCTACCAGCAGGCGGTGGCCGAAGGAATTTCTGTGTTCGTGGCGGCGGGAGACGATGGCGCGGCCAGTTGCGATGCCGGAGCGTCCGGGGCTACTCACGGAATCGGAGTAAGTGCTTTCGCGTCCACCCCGTACAACGTAGCCGTAGGCGGTACGGATTTCGGCGACACCTACGACGGCACGACTGTCACCTACTGGAACACTACGAATGACTCTAACTACGGGTCGGCCATCTCTTACATCCCCGAGATACCCTGGAACGATTCCTGCGCGGGCACATTGCTTTCCACTTTTCTAGGTTACTCTTCCCCTTATGGAAGCTCGGGGTTTTGCTCCAGTTCCACGGCGCGGCAGAACGGCCTGGTGGCGGTGGCGGCGGGTAGCGGCGGTCCCAGCGGTTGTGCCACGGGAACACCTTCGACTCCGGGCGTGACCGATGGCACTTGCGCGGGATACGAGAAGCCCTCATGGCAAGCCGGACTCGCGGGGATTCCGACCGATGGCGTCCGCGACCTTCCGGATGTTTCCATGTTCGCCGGTTCGGGCATCTGGGGCCACTACTACGTGATGTGCTGGACGGATGTTCGCAACGGCGGATCGTCGTGCTCCGGCGAGCCAAGCAACTGGGCGGGCGCCGGCGGCACGTCGTTCGGCGCGCCCATCGTGGCAGGCATTCAAGCGCTGATTAATCAAAACGCAGGTGGTTCCCAGGGCAATCCGAACTACGTGTATTACAAACTGGCCGCCAATGGCACGCCCGCGTTTCATAGCGTGACCCGGGGCGATATTGCGGTGAACTGCGGGGGAACGCAAAACTGCTTCGGGGCCAGCGCGAGCAGTTCCGGCTTCGGGTTCGGCCGCCGCAACAGCCAGAGTGCGAACGGTGTCCTTTCACTCTCTGACTCCTCTTATAACCCGGCATATGGCGCCGCTGCGAACTGGAATTTCGCCACCGGCATCGGCACACTGGACGCTTACAACCTGGTCACCAACTGGAGCTCGGGGCAATAAGCAGGGTCATTCCACTACATAAGTCGAAGGCACGGGTTAACCGAAGTTATCGCCGTGCCTTCGTTGTGCTTGTAACCGACAAGAATCGCCCGCCTGCGGTTATTTGAATTCGTAACAGCATTCTCCCGAATCTCATAGCCATTTCTCCTCAATTGGGCGGTTTTGGTCAGTAAATACACAGACTTACAAAAAGAAATGTGCGAAGACGCACCGTGGGGCGGAGCGTGCCTTGCTACGCCCAGATCGGGAAAAATACCGAAAGCCACACGGAGCCTTCACCACATGACACACAGGACGATACTACGGCTTTTTAGTGCCCTGCTTTGCTGGGGCGCTCTTTCTGTCTTCGGGCAATCCATCAGCGGCAATCTTACCGGAACTGTCTACGACCCATCGGGCGCGACCGTTCCCGGCGCCAAAGTTGTAGCAAGAAATGAGGCCACGGGGGTGGAGACGGCAACTGTAGCCACTTCGAGCGGGCAGTTCAGTGTCCCCAACCTGCCGGTAGGCAGTTACACCATCACGGTGAATGCACCGGGATTCGTTCAGGCGCAACTCAAGGGCTTGGCGGTGGCGCTGAACCAGACCGTGACCAGTAACATCAAACTGGATGTCGGACAGGCGACACAAACTGTCGAAGTGACGGCAGCGGGCGCGACCATCGACACTACCACGGCGCAGGTACAAAACAGCTTCCAAAGCCAGGATCTGGCGGAGATGCCAACGGCATCCACGGGTTCCGGGGTCATTAACCTGTCTCTCCTTAACGCCGGGGTGGCGAGCAGTGGAGGTGTGGGCGCCGGCATGGGCCCATCCGTAGCCGGGCAGCGCCCACGGGACAACAACTTCACAATTGAAGGCATCGACAATAATAACGACAGTGTCACCGGCCCGGTTGTCGGCGTGCCTAATGACGCAGTCTCGGAATTCACGGTGCTGCAGAACCAGTTTAGCGCCGAGTTCGGGCACTCCACCGGCGGGCAGTTCAACCAGGTTGTCAGGAGCGGCGGCAACGACTTTCACGGCATGTTGTACGAGTACATGCAAAACCGCAACCTGAATGCGGCGGACAACCTGTCATTCATCGATCAGAACCCCTTGCATCCACGCTTCGATGACAACCGTTTCGGCGGGAATTTTGGCGGACCGATCCGGAAGAACAAGCTCTTCTTTTTCGCGGATTACGAATACAATCCTATTGGAAACAGTGCTTCCGGCGGGTTAGTCTATGCACCGACGGCTGCCGGATACTCGGCTCTTTCGGCGATGCCTGGCATCAATCAAACGAACCTGGGCATTCTGCAGAAGTACCTGGGCGTGGCTTCGTCCGCAGCTTCCACTGCCAGTCTGGGAGGAAGCTATCCGCTGGTCGGCCCCGGAAACGCGAGCCTCGGCAATCAATTACCGGGCGCGGTACCGATTCCGATCGGCCAGCTCGGGATTACCGCGCCTAGCTACACAAATAACGAAAACGCCGTTCTATCGATCGATGACAACGTGTCGGATACGGACAATGTACGGTTCCGCTTCATTTTGAATCGCAGCGGCTCTATCGACACCGCCGCCAGCCTGCCGGTTTTCTTCAGTACTATACCTGCGAATGCCTATATCTTCACGTTGAGTGAGTTCCATACCTTCAACCCGACGACTACCAACGAATTTCGATTGGGATACAACAGGCTGTTTAATAACTTTCCGGTGGGTAACTTCAACTATCCGGGTTTGGATCAGTTCCCCAACATCACTCTCTATGAGCTGGGTGGAGTCAATATCGGGCCTGATCCGAATGCGCCCCAGTTCACCATTCAGAATACGTACGAGCTGACCGATAATATCAACATCACGCACGGCAATCACACCATTCGCTTCGGTTTTGACGGCTACCGGTTGATTTCTCCTTCCAGCTTTACGCAGCGCTCCCGGGGCGATTACGAGTATTCGTATCTTTCGGATTACCTTTTCGATTACAACCCGGATTACCTGGCGCAGCGCTCCTTGGGCAACGTCACTTATTACGGGAACCGCTGGTTCGCGGCCGGTTATGTGAACGACGCCTGGAAGGTTCGCCCCAACCTGACTATCGATCTCGGGCTGCGCTATGAGTTTGTCAGTATACCCTTGACCGAACAGACCCAGACCTTGAATGCCATTTCCAATGTGCCGGGCCTGATCACCTTCCAGAAACCGCTACCGCAAACCAATGCCTGGATGCCGCGCATCGGCATTGCGTATTCGCCCGGTACCAGTGGCAGAACGTCAATCCGCGCCGGATTCGGACGCAACTTCGATGTGATGTTCGATAACCTTGGACTTCTCAGTCTGCCTCCGCAGGAAGTGACTACGGTGGATGTGACAGGACTCGATCAGGGTGGGTTCCTGGCTCATGGCGGAATCGCTCCGAACACCAGCGGCGGCGCGCTGAGCCAGGCCGACGCCCGCGCCGGGACCGGCGGTTACATACCCAACGAAATTCGCCCTGAGTCTTATCAGTGGAATATCGGGGTGCAGCATGTATTTCACAACGACTACACGGTGGAGTCACGCTACGTTGGCACCCGCGGGATACACCTGCCTGTGCAGGAGCAGTTGAACCGGCAAGCGGTTGTCAATGCTTCCAATGCGCTGCCTCTGCTTTATTCGCAACCGACCCAGGCCACTTTGGACTCCCTCGGCACCAGCCTTAACGCATTGACGAACCTTTATAACGCTGGCGGTAACATAGTGCCGGGATACCTAAATGCCGGGTTCACGGGCATCATCACCAGTTACCAGCCGTGGGGCAGTTCCACGTATCACGGATGGGCCAACCAGGTGACGCGCCGGTTCACCAACGGATTCCAACTCCAACTGGCCTATACCTTCAGCCACGGAATCGACGATTCAACCGCCGAAGTCTTCAGCACCTATCTGACTCCGCGCCGCCCGCAGGATTCCCAGAACGTGCAAGGGGATCGCTCGAGTTCCGCCCTGGACCACCGGCAACGCCTGACAGCGGCCGCCTTGTACGAGATCAATCCGTTCAAGAGCGGAAACTGGTTTCTGAAGAATATCGTAGGCAACTGGGAGATTTCCCCGATCTTCACCTATCAAACAGGCACCCTGTTCGACGTGCAGAGCGGAGTCGACTCCAACCTGAACGGCGACTCGGCGGGTGACCGGGCGTTTGTGAACCCGGCGGGCAACGCCAACGTGGGGTCCGGCACGACCCCTCTTAAAAACAGCGCCGGCGACACGGTGGCGTTCCTGGTGAACAATCCGAATGCGCGTTACATCGCGGCGCCCAAGGGCACCATGCCCAATGGCGGCCGCAATACCGGAATGCTCAACCCGATCGACAACATCGACCTGACGTTCGCCAAGGCAGTAAATGTGACGGAGCGGTTCAAGCTTCAATTTGCCGCCCGCTTCTTCAACATCCTGAACCATCCGCAATATATTGGCGGATCCAATGACGATGTGACCCCAGTTGGGTTTACCAGTGGGTCGGTGCACAACTTCCTGATTCCCGGATCGTCTTTGTTCGGCGACCCCACGCAGGCTTTCTCCAGCAATCCCAGAGGTGCGCAGATCTCCGCCAAGCTGATCTTCTAACGCTGTTTGCTGGACCCGGCGGACGAAAGGGGGAGCCCACGGGCTCCCTCTTTTTGTGCCCTGCCTGCGGGGCCGCCACAGTGTATCCTAAACGGTAAGCTTGGCGCCGTTTTGGATGTCCGGATGATCAGGGGTCCCATTCCTACCATCGCGCTGGCCGTGGTGACATTATGTTCCGCGCTACGGGCTCAGGTTACTGTCTCCGGGCGCGTGGTGGACGAAACCGAAGAGTCCGTCTCCGGTGCGCGCATAGAGGTTCGCACGACGGCCACAGGCGATCCCCTGGTGACGGTTTCGTCGGATCCGGCCGGCAATTTCCGGTTCAACGTGCCGGCTCCGGGTTCCTACGATATTCGCGCGCAGCGGCTGGGCTTCTATGTTTTTCATGTTGGCGCGCAGAGTTTCGCCGGGGACGTCAGCCAATTCACCATCACCTTGAATCACCAGCAGGAGTTCTCCGAACGCATCGACGTCACCGCTTCTCCGCCCGCCATAGACCCACAGCAGCCGGCCGACCGGAAGGAGTTGGACAACACCGAAATCCTGGCCATTCCGTACCCCGCGCCGCAGGACTACCGTAATGCCCTGCAATTGCTCGACGGGGTGGTGCAGGACAACGTGGGCCGGTATCATTTCAACGGTGCGGAGCCGAGCCAGACGAATTACACGCTGGACGGGTTCAACATGTCCAATCCGGTGACCGGACAACTAGACACGCGGGTGAACATCGACAGCATTCAGGCCATGACCGTGCAGAACAGCCGCTTCTCAGCGGAGAACGGGCGTGGTTCGGCCGGCGTGCTGGAACTGGCCACCAAAATGGGTGACGATCATTTCCGCTTCAGCGGCACCAATTTCATACCGGGCATCTCTTCCTATAGCGGCTGGCATGTCAATAAGTGGACACCGCGACTGGAAGTCTCCGGGCCCCTGGCCAAGGGCCGCGCGTGGTTTCACAATGGCGCCGACATCTTTTACAGCAACGATACCATCCCGGGTCTGCCGAGCGGCCAGAATCGCACGCATGGAACCACCATCAGCGATCTCACCCGTGTTCAGGTGAACCTGACCTCCGCCAATATTCTGACGATGGGTTTCCTGCTCAACCTGGCCGACAACACACGCACCGGTTTGAGCTTCTTCAACCCGGCCGAAGCTACTACGAACTCACGCCAGACGACCTTCATGAGCACGATCCGCGACCAACACTATTTCCATGGCGGAGCGCTGCTTGACTTAGGATTCGCGGATACGCGAGGCCTGTTGCGGAGTGAGCCGCAGGGTACCGCACTCTACCAGATCACTCCGTTCGGCGACCGCGGGAACTACTTCGAAAATCTGGACCGGCACTTCTACCGGCAGCAGGCCCTGGGCAACCTTTATCTGCCGATTGTGCATCTGCATGGCACGCACCGGTTGAAATTCGGCACGGACTTCGAGCGCGAAGCCTTTCACGAATCCCTGGTGCTGCACGATTACGAGGTGCTGCTTTCCGATGGCACCTTGACCCGCTATGTTACCTTCGCCGGCAGCCCGTTTCAGATGCACAAAAACTTCGAAGGCGCCAACTATCTGGAGGATCACTGGCAGGTGCGGGACGGGCTTTCGGTGGAAGCCGGCGTCCGCCTGGAGTGGAACGAGATTGTGCGCGACCTGGAAGTGGCGCCGCGCCTCTCTGCCGCGTGGGCTCCGGCAACCCTGGGCGGCTTGAAGTTTTCCGCCGGTTGGGGCATCTACTACGATGCCATCAGCCTGGACACGGTATCGAGCGAGAATCAAACCAGTCTGGCCACCTTCTATTTGCCGGACGGCACCATCCACGGTCCCGTGGCGACGGCATTCGTAGTGAACGACCAGACCCTCCGGGCGCCCCAGTATCGCACCACCAGTCTGAGCGCCGAGCGCAAACTCCCGGGGGACTTTTACGCCACCTTAAATTTCACCCGCCGCACCGGGGCCGATGGGTTCGCGTTCGATACCGCGACGCCCATCGCCGGCCCTGACTTTTACAACGGGGCAGTCTATGTGCTGCGGAACATGCGCCGCGACCGCTATGATGCGGCTACCTTCAGCTTGAAGCGCACCTTCAAAGGCAAATACGAATGGTTTGCCGGCTACACGCGATCCTATGCCCGCACTAACGCCGCAGTGGACTACAGCCTGCTGAATCCGATTTTCGCCACGCAGATGGCGGGTCCTTTTTCCTGGGATACCCCGAACCGGGTTCACATGTGGGGATGGGTGCCCATACCGGCCGCCCATGCCAAACTCCTCAATTTTCTGACGCGGAGCACCACGGCGGCCTACATGGTCGAGTATCGAACCGGATTTCCGTTTAGTGTGGTAGACCAGGAAGGCTTTTTGATCGGCAATCCAAACAACCACCGCTACCCGAATTACTTCAGCATCAATCTGCATTTCGAGCGGCAGTTCCGTGCGATTCATTACTTATGGGCATGGCGCTTCGGCTTCGACAATATCACCAATGACGGCAATCCCAACGCGGTGAATAATGTTACTGGAAGCCCGCAGTTTCTTACATATGCGCGAGGCCAGGCGCGCGCCTTCAGCGTCAGGCTACGGTTTCTGGGCCGTAAATAGGGGGTGACGCCGCGCTTGGCGCTCGACATGCTAGGAGATAATTCGTAGGGGAGGTTTTACATGAAAAGTCTGACAATGACGGCGTCTCTGCTCCTGGCCGCGGGAGCGACCGGTCTGTTTGCCGCCGATCAACCGAAGGCCAGCGAGCGGTTGAACGATGCCGCTTCGGTGCTTTCGGAGGTAATGGCAACGCCGGATAAGGGCATCCCGCAGGATCTGCTGGCCAAGGCCCAATGCATCGTTATTATTCCTGGCATGAAGAAAGCCGCGTTCGTTATTGGCGGTGAATACGGCCGCGGCTTTGCGGAATGCCGCAAAGAAGAAGGCACGGGTTGGGGTGCTCCGGCGGCGGTTCGCATGGAAGGAGGAAGCGTAGGCTTTCAGATTGGCGGATCGGCGACCGACCTGATTCTGCTGGTCATGAGCCGCAGGGGCATGGACAAACTGACGGGCGATAAGTTCACGCTGGGTGCGGATGCGTCGCTGGCAGCCGGTCCGGTGGGTCGAACCGCCTCCGCGAATACGGATGTCAAGATGACCGCCGAAATACTGGCGTGGTCGCGATCCAAAGGCCTCTTTGCCGGCATTTCGCTGAACGGTGCCACCTTACGTCCCGACCCGGACCGCAATGCGGAGCTATACGGCCACAAGATGAATAATCGCGACGTGCTAATGGGAACGATGACTCCACCGCCCGCAGCGGAGCGGTTGATTCACGTGCTGGATAAGTACTCGATGCGTTCGAACGATGCCGACCGGTCGGGGCACTAACTCATGCGGTAACATAGATCCAGTCAGATGGCGTCGCCACCCATTCCGCCGCTGCCGGGTCATCCGTTTTCGTTCTATCCGGCGATTCGCCACATAGAACATAACGAGTGGCAGTACCGGAAAGCTACGTGGTCGGAATTAGTAGTGGTCAATTGCAAGAGCGGGCTGGAAGTCTCGATTCCGCGGCGATTCGTGGGCGAGGTTTCCAGCATCGATCACCCGGTGGTGATTGTGGGGCTGGTGCGCGAGCTGGAATATAAGGATGGCGCGGTCTGGCCATACCAGCGGCGAGTGATAGAAATGCCGGTCGCGGTGGGGGAATCCATGGGACCCGCCGCGGCGCGTCCGAGGCGCGATTCGCCTGCTCCGGTGGTGGGAATCCGCCTGGAATCGCACCGTGACCGGCGCCCCTTCAAATGGGTGGGTGGAGCGCTGGCAACGGCCATCCTTCTGCACGTGCTGGTGACCAACGTGATGCGTGTTGGCGATGGGCACCAGCGTCCTTATCTGGAGCTGAGCGGGCGCGACGATTACGCGGCCATCGTTCACAAGCTTGGCAAGCCTTTCAGCGATCATCAATGGAACGACGGCATTCACCAGTTCCGATCCCTGGCATACCGGCGGTTCAGTGTGATACTGCTGGGACCGACGTACGTGGGCACCATGGATTCCAACTGGAGACCGATCCACTCGGTCGACATCCAGCCGGGCGGCACATCTTTTTCCCTGCTCGCCACCTTGAAACGGTTCTGAGTCGGTGGCAAGACTCGCTCCCTGACGGTCGCGTCTCGGCAAGACACTCAATCTACAGAGCCGCGCACGTTAGTAAGCGGTCTTTTTGAACTTCTGCCACGGGCTGCTAACTAATCCGAAGTTCCAGCCCTGATCGCATGTAGATCCCTTTTCTGACAATGAGTTGCGCAGATTTGATGATGATTTTGTAGTCATGTAAATTAGTGAATTTCTCTTGTTTTATCGGTCCATTTTTAGTATTCTGTCTACATGTACGTGGCCGTCGTCCCTAATCGCAACTCCCCGCCCGCTATCCTCCTCCGCGAGAGCTTCCGCGAAAACGGCAAGGTCCACAACCGCACCATCGCCAACCTCTCCCACTGGCCCCCAGGCAAAGTCGCTGCGCTTCGCGCCGTCTTAAAGGGCGCCACCGCCCTCGGTGCCCCTCTGCCTGAAGCCTTCGACATCGTCCGCTCCCGCCCTCACGGCCACGTCGCTGTCATCCTCGGCACTTTGCGCAAGTTGCATCTTGACCGCCTCTTCGAAAAACATGCCGACCGTAATCGGGATCTCGTCTTGGCCATGATCGCGGCTCGCGTGCTGGAACCCGCATCCAAACTCGCCACCTCTCGCGCTCTTCATCCCGATACCCTCAGCAGCACGCTGGGCGAGTCACTCCATCTCGACTCTGTCACCGAGGATGAACTCTATGAGGCCATGGACTGGTTGTTGCCTCAGCAGGCTGGCATCGAGGATGATTTGGCCAAACGGCACTTGGCCGAGGGATCGCTCGTCCTCTATGATTTGACCTCCACCTATTTCGAGGGGCGTCACTGTCCGCTTGGCAAACTAGGCCACTCGCGTGACGACCAGAAGGGTAAGTTGCAGGTTGTTTTCGGCCTGCTGACCAATGCCGAGGGTTGTCCCGTGGCAGTAGAAGTCTATGCGGGGAATACATCCGATCCTAAGACCGTGTCCGATCAGGTGACCAAACTGCGCCAGCGATTCGGACTACAACGTGTGATTTTAGTCGGCGACCGCGGCATGATCACCAGCGCGCGCCTGCGTGAGGATCTCAAACCTGCAACCGGGATCGATTGGATCACGGCGTTGCGCGCGCCAGCCATCAAGAAACTGGCCTCTGATGGTGTTCTGCAGCTCTCCCTATTCGACAGCCGGGATCTGGCCGAGATCACCCATCCGGACTTTCCCGGCGAGCGCCTGGTGGCCTGCTACAATCCCCTGCTGGCCGAGGAACGCGCCCGCAAGCGCCCCGAACTGCTGGCCGCCACCGAAAAGGAGTTGGAGAAGATTGCCGCAGCCACACGGCGCAAAAAACGTCCGCTACGCGGCAAGCAAAACATCGGACTGCGCGCCGGCAAGGTCCTGAACCGCTACAAAATGGGAAAGCACTTTCAAGTTCAGATCGAAGACGACGGCTTCACTTATACGCGCAAACAAGCCAATATCGAGAAGGAAGAATCGTTGGATGGTATTTATGTCATTCGCACCAACGTCCCCGCCGAAGCGCTGTCCAGCGAGCAAGCGGTGCACAACTACAAGAGCTTGTCGGGGGTGGAGCGCGCCTTTCGCAGTTTGAAAACGGTAGATCTGCACGTGCGCCCCATCCACCATCGCCAACCCGATCGCGTCCGCGCTCATATCTTTCTCTGCATGCTGGCTTATTACGTGGAATGGCATATGCGCAAGAATCTGGCGCCCCTTCTATTTGACGACGAGGATAAGACCGCAGCGGAAAAACTGCGCGCCTCAGTGGTCGCGCCGGCCCAGCGCTCCCCTTCAGCTCAAGCCAAGGCCCTCACGAGGCGCACTCCAGACGATCTGCCCGTGCACAGCTTTCAGACTCTTCTGGGCGACCTCGCCACGATCGTCTCCAACCGCGTACAGCCCAAAGATGCCAGCACCCCAGCTTTCGACATCATCACCGTCCCCACCCCTCTCCAGCGACGCGCCCTCGAACTCCTCCAAGTATCTCTGTAAGCCTCCGAAAACGGTAAGCCTCCGAAAACGTAGTCAGTAGGCCAAGCTGTATTTTTGGCAAACTGCCGTGTAATCAAATACTTGCGTTTTCAGGGCTCTGGAACTTCGGACTAATGCGGGAAGCGCGGTAGACTCTAGGGAACGTGAAATTCCTTGGTCGTCTGTTTTGGGTCGCAGCAGCCGCCGGAGCGGCAGTCTGCCTGGGCGCTATCGCCTTGAACCGCGGGGAGCACATCAACAGTATCTGGCTGGTGCTGGCGGCGGCCTGCAGCTACGCCGTGGGTTATCGCTTCTACGGCAAGTTCATCGCCGCGCGCGTGATGGCGCTGGACGATAAACGCGCCACGCCGGCCGAGCGGCTGCGCAACGGCCACGATTTCGAGCCCACCAACAAGTGGATTGTGTTCGGCCACCACTTCGCCGCGATTGCCGGCCCGGGACCGCTGGTGGGACCGGTGCTGGCGGCGCAGTTCGGCTACCTGCCGGGCACCCTGTGGATCATCATCGGCGCAGTGCTGGGCGGCGCCGTGCAGGATTTCGTGATTCTCTTCGCCTCCATGCGGCGCGATGGCAAATCGCTGGGACAGATGGCGCGCGAGGAGATCGGCAAGGTCGGCGGATTTGCCGCGCTGCTGACGGTGCTGCTCATCATGATCATCCTGCTGGCGGTGGTGGCGCTGGTGGTGGTGAACGCGCTGAAGGGCAGTCCGTGGGGAACTTTCACGATTGCGGCCACCATGCCGATGGCGCTGTTCATGGGGCTGTACCTGCGCTACTGGCGGCCGGGCAAAGTGCTGGAGTGCTCGGCGATCGGATTCGCGCTGGTGGTGGCCAGCATTTTCGCGGGACGCTGGGTGGCGCGCCTCGGCCACGCTGGCGCCGATGTTCACGTGGGGGGCGATGTCGCTGGCCGTCTGCATCATCGGCTACGGATTTCTGGCCAGTTCTTTGCCCGTGTGGCTGCTGCTGGCGCCGCGCGATTATCTCAGCACGTTCGTCAAGCTGGGGGTGATCACGCTGCTGGCCATCGGCATTCTGTTCGTGCGGCCGGAATTGCAGATGCCCGCCTTCACCCGCTTTGTAGATGGCACCGGCCCCATCTTCGCCGGCAAGATCTTCCCCTTCTGCTTTATCACGATTGCCTGCGGCGCCATCAGCGGATTTCACGCGCTGATCTCTTCGGGCACCAGCCCCAAAATGATTGCGCGCGAATCCCACGCATGGCCCGTGGGGTACGGCTCGATGCTGCTGGAAAGCTTCGTCGCCATCATGGCGATGATCGCCGCGTGCGTGCTGCAGCCCGGCGTGTACTTCGCGGTGAACTCGCCGGCGGGCATTGTGGGTACGACTCCGGCGGCTGCCGCGGCCACCATCTCCGGCTGGGGTTTCCCGGTGAATGCCGCGGAAATGGCACGGCTGGCGCAAAACGTGGGGGAACAAACGCTCTTCTACCGCACCGGCGGAGCGCCCTCGCTGGCCCTGGGGATGGCGCATATTTTCGCCAGCAGCGGCGGCGGGCAAGCCGTCATCGGTTTCTGGTACCACTTCGCCATCATGTTCGAAGCGCTGTTCATTCTGACCATCATCGACGCCGGCACGCGAGTGGGCCGCTTCATGCTGCAGGACCTGCTGGGCCACGTTTCCGCCGCCGCTGGGCCGCACCAGTTGGATGCCGGGGGTGGTGCTCACCAGCGCTATGGTGGTGGCCGGGTGGGGATACTTCCTGGTGCAGGGCGTACGCGATCCGCTGGGCGGCATCAACTCCCTGTGGCCACTTTTCGGGATTGCGAATCAACTGCTGGCGACGATCGCGCTGTGCGTGGCCACAACGATTCTGCTGAAAATGCACGGTCCGAAATTCATGTGGATCACCTGCGGTCCGCTGGTGTGGCTGGTCACCGTCACCTTCTCGGCCGCCATCCAGAAGATATTCTCGCCGCTGCCGGCGATGGGCTTCCTGGCGCAGGCCGACAGACTGGCGGCAAGCGTGCCGGCCGCGTCCACCCCAATACTGATTTTCAACAATCGCCTGGACGCGGCCATTTGCGGAATCCTGCTGGTGATGGTGGCGGTGATCCTGGCCGATTCGCTCCGAGTTTGGTTTGGCATTGTACGCGGCACGCGCGATGCGCGGGTCCGTGAGGCGCCTTTTGTGCTCACGCAACTGAGGGCGGAGGAATTATGAAACGCGTTTTTCGTCTGCTGCTGGAGTTGCTGCGCGAACTCGGCGATGAGAATGCCTACCAGCGGCACCTGGAGGCGCACGGACGTCCGCCCTCGCGCGAGGAATGGCGGCGCTTCAGCGACGAACGCTTGCGCGCGAAGTATGCGCGGGCGAAGTGCTGCTGAGGAGGATGAATCAGTTGCGAAAAAGGAACCGCCGGAGCCTCAACGCCGGGATGATTCAGGCTTCGGAAACAGAAGCCGCGGAGGTTGAGCGCCGCCGGCAATTGAAGAGTTTGCGAAAGGAGCTGGATCGGTTCGCAGCGTCCTTGCCGCCTCTCGGCGACAGCGCGCCGTTGATCCGCCGGGATCGCGAGCGATAGCTGGGAAGCACCTTCTCGCTTAAACTTATACTGAGATCTGTGTTATCCGCGTTGAACGCCGATATCTGGGGTGAAAGCCACACTTCCCTTGCCCTCTACCATCGAACTGGAAGCGCTGTACCGCCGGCGAAACGCAGCCACTTTGGGTGCGCGCTTGCGCCGCCTGTTGACTCCGCCCGCTCCGTTTGTGATGAATCCCGCCGAGCCGAAGGATTTTCCCTTGGGCCGCTGGAATCTGTACATCGGGGGCGCCGGCCGCGCGGTGGCCGGGTACGTGAATCTCGACCTGTTTCCGATGCCGGGCGTGGATCTCGCGGCCGACGTCGAACAACTGCCATTCGCGGACGGCACCTTCCAGCGCGTGGAGTGCGATGCCGTGCTGGAGCATGTCCGCCATCCCGAACAGGCGATGCGCGAGATCCGGCGGGTTCTGGCGCCGGGCGGCTACCTTCACCTGGTGACGCCCTTTTGCCACCCTTTCCACGAATACCCGAAGGATTACCGGCGCTTCACCCTGGATGGCCTGAAGGAACTTGCCGCCGGACTCCAGCCTGTCGCCGAGGGCTGGCGCACGGGGCCCACCGCCACGCTGCTGGTTTTCACTATCGAATACGCGAAACTTATTCTGCCTTTTCGCTGGTGGCGGGCAGCGGCTCACGGAGTGCTGGGCTGGCTCCTTTTCCCGCTCCGCTACCTGGATCTGGTCTTTTTCCGCACGGCGCGGGCGGGGCGCATCGGCAACCACTGCTACCTGTGGCTACGGAAGTAGAGCCATGCCGTGTGTAGCGCCATGCTAAGATTTGCGATTGGAGGCAGATGAACCCGCCGCTGGAGCCCCAGACGCCAGAGACCCTCGTCCATGCAGTAGAAGCGTTGCGGCGCTCGGACCGGCCGCTCACGGGGCGCGAGATTCTGAAGGCAATTCCCTCTTCGTCGCGGGTAGATGCCGGCACCCTGGAGCGCCTGCTGGGGCAGGACCGTGGCGTGATTCCCTGGCCGGCGCGAACCCCGTCCGCCCCCGCGCGCTATTGGACGCGCAAGCCTGAACACGTAGTGGATTCCCTGTTGCCGGACCTGCTCACGGATACGGCGCTCACGGTCAACGATCTCCAGAAGAAACTGCGCCGGCCCCTGGCAGGCTTTTCAACGGCCCAGCGGCAGGAACTGGTGGAACGGCGCGTGACCGTAATGCTGGAGTTGAATAAGCTGTACGTGCATCCTCCACCGGGTCGGACGCGTCCCAAGTATGGCCGGAAGCCGCCTGCCGCCGGCGCCTATGTAGTCAAACTGCGGAAGGAACTGGATGCGCTGGCGGCGAAGCTGCAGACCTATGGGATCTCGCGCGAACAGATACTCGAAGCCCTGCGCGGCGAGATACCGGCGGGCGGCCTGCCGCAGCGAATCGCGGAGTATCTGAAATCCAGGCCCGGCGGCATTGGCGTGGGTCAATTGCGCGAAGAGCTGGGCATTCCGCCGGCGGATAAGGCTTCGTTCGACGCGGCCGTGCTGGGGCTATACCGGCAGCGCCGCGTGTACCTGGACCAACACGATTATCCGCTGGGGCTAAACGAAGAGGCCAGGAACCAACTGGTGAGCGATGGGTCCGGCAAATACTTCGTGGTGATTGGCTTGCGAGACACCGATGCTGAATCCCTTCCGTAGCTGGATTGCCGGCGATGCCTGGGAGCTACCCGAAGCTGACGTCGGCGATATCGGCGTGCAGGCCTTCGAAGCGTGCCGGCGGGCCATCGAGGCCACGCTGGCCGGGCAGGGGACCACCGCGGTTCTGGTGCGCGGTGCGCCGGGCAGCGGCAAAACGCACCTGATGCGCAGGCTGCGCGCCCACCTGGTTCAGAATCCCGACGAACGGATGCGCGAAACGCTGTTCGTGTATGTCCGGCTTTCCACTACGGCCAACATGATCTGGCGCCATCTGAGGCGCCGCATTGCCGACGATCTCATGCGAGTGGCGCCGGATGGCAGCATGCAGCTCGAACGGCTGTTGTATCGCGTGCTGGCGAGTCCGGGGTCGCGCGGGAATCTGCTGGACCGCTGCCGGCAGGAGTGGCCCGAGGGCCTGCCCTGGAAGGAGCGCGCCTTCGCGCGGGCGCTGGGCGTGATGCTTCGCAGACTGCCGGAAAGCAGCCTGGCGTCGTTGGATCTTTTCGACAGCCTGGATGGTGAAGCCCGCCTTTCGCCGGGGCTGGTGCAAGCACTGCGGCGCCTGGCGCAACGCCAGGATCTGGTGCTGGTACGCGCGTGGCTGCGCGGCGACTCGCTGACCGCGGCCGACCTGGACCGGCTCGGCATTGCCGAAGACGCCACCCAGGAATCCGAACCGGAGTACGCCGCCCGGGAAATGGTCCTGATGCTGGCGCGCCTGGCGGGCGCGAGGATGCCGATGGTGCTGTGCTTCGATCAGATCGAAGCCCTGGAGACCACGCCCGGCGAGCGTTCCGGCTTTCTGGCATTCGGCGGCGCGGTGAGCACTCTGCACGACGAGACCACAAACCTGGTGCTCATTTCGTGTATGCAATCTTCCGCGGTGGCCGATGTTTCGAGGCGCGGATTTGGACCGCATCGCCGAGCACCAGGCGCCTTTGCCGTTGCTGGGGAAGCGGGATGCCCTGCGGCTCATCGGTGCCCGCGTCGAGGCAGCAGGGCACGGCCTGGTCTGGTCGCCGCCAGCGGAGTTGGAGACTGTCTTCAATGAAGGAGGACTGGCCAGCGCGCGCAGCGTGCTGGCCAAAGCGGCGGAGCTTTTCGACCGCGGAACACCGCACGGAGACGAGGCCGCCAATTCCGCTGGACTCCTTCCTCCTGCAGGAGTGGGAGCGCCGCATGGATGCCGCCGCGGAGTCGATCTCGCAGGGCGACGTGGACGAGGTGCTGGCGCAGGGCATTCCGGCGCTCATGGGGGCGGCCAGCCGCGGCAAGTGGAGAGGAGGAACCGGCAGGGGCGACATGGATTTTCAGCTCGAATCGCCGGCCGGCCAGATCGAACTCAGCGTTTGCAACCAGCGGAACATGAATAGCCTGGCGGCCCGGCTGCGCCGGCTGGGCGGTTCGGCGCCAAACGGACGCGCCGCACGCCTGGTGCTGCTGCGCGACCCGCGCCTGGCAGTCAGCCGGACTGCGCGCGCCACGCGGCGTTACCTGGACGATCTGACGCGGGCGGGAGCGCGCGTAGTCCGTCCATCCATCGAGGCGCTGCAGGCGCTGGAGGCCCTCCGCACCTTACTGGCCGACGCCCGCTCGGGCGACCTGACGCGCGACGGCGCGCCCATCAGCCCGCAGACCGTCCAGGATTGGATCACGCAAAGCATGCCTGCGAGCCTTCAGGAACTGGCGGAAAACATCGCCGGGCCCCAGCCGCGGATTTTCCGGTGAACCCGCAGCTTCGCGAAGACGTGCTGGCCCTGGTGCAGGAGCGCTGCCTGATCACCGTGGACGACGCGGCTCGCGAAATGCGGCAGGATGCGTCCCTGGTGCGGCAAATGGTGCAGGCATCCTCGGACTTGGCGGGCTTGCTGGAAGGGCCGCCGGCGCTGCTTTATCGCCTGGTGCCCGGGGCCCGGTCCTGACCATGCCGGTGCAACTGCACGTCCGCCAGGTTCGCGACGAAATTCTTCGCGCGGCGGGAGGGCCGGTCTACGGGCTAGCCAGTTCCAGCAGCCGGCTGGCGGGCACGCTGTTCCACGAGATCTTCGGCGATCTGCTGGGCGCCGACCCGCGGCTGCACGCCCGCGCCGCTCTCCCCGGCGGCAGTGCCACGGTGGAAGAATGGAGCGCGGGCCTGCGCGATCATATCTACCGGCTGTTGCTGGGCCCGCGCATCGAAGCCAACCAGGCGGCTTTGCAGACCGCCACCCGGGAGGTTCTGGATCTCTGGGAGTCTCTCTGAAAGGGCTCGCCCAATGGTTGGCTGGCGTCCTGCATGAAGCCTGGCGGCGGGGCGCATTCTCGACTTCCGGGGATGGCGGTGAAGGCTTGATGATTTCCGCCGAGGAGCCGCTGACGTGGCGGTTGCGGGAGCCGGGCTGGACCGATAGCGTGCGACATCACCGGCGTGGCCGACGTGGTATTCCGCTTGCCGGGCAGCGACCGGTGGTGCGTGGCGGAATTGAAGACCGGGCAATCCGCGCGGGAGGCGGACCTGGCGCAAGCCTGTCTGTATCATCAGATGCTGGCCTCGGGAGAGCGCATTCCCGGGTCTCTGGCGCTGATTCACTTTCGCCCGCAACTGGAGCAGAAGGTGTTCTCGCCGCGCGACCTCACGCCAGTGGAGGCGCGCCTGAAGGCGCTCATTGGACGGCTGGCGGGCGTGATTCCAGGTCCCGTGCTGGTGGCGCCCGCGGCAACGCCTTCGCAGCCCGCGATTGCAAAACCGCCGGCGATCAAACAGGAATATGCGGAACTGGGGCGCCGCCTGGTGGCCGTGTTCCGCGAATACAACAGCCCGGCGGAACTGCTGGGAGATCCCATCGTGGGCCCGGCCTTCCTGCGCTTTCCAGTTCAGCCGGCGCGCGGCGTGCGCCCGGAATCCGTGCGTAAGCTGGCGGCGGCCGTGCAATTGCGGCTCGGACTGCAAGCGCCGCCTTTCATTCACACCGCCGGCAGCCGCCTGGTGGTGGATGTGGCGCGTCCCGATCGCGAGCCGGTCCTGTTCGCCGCGGTGCGCGACCAGTTGCCGGCGGCCGACCCGATCCTGGGGTGCTCCAAACTGCCGGTGGGACTCGATCTGGAAGGACATCTGCGGATGGCCGACCTCGCCGATTCGGCGGACTGCCACTTGCTGGTGGCCGGCGCCACCGGCAGCGGCAAGACCGAGTGGCTGCGCGCCATGATCGCCGGCCTGCTGGTGACCAATACACCGGAGACCCTGCAATTGCTGTTGGTGGATCCCAAGCGCAACGCGTTTAACGACCTTGCCGGTTCGCCGTACCTCTGGGGCGACCGGCGGATTGTCTACCCGGACGAGGTGCCTCCGGTCGGCGTCTTCGATCGTCTGGTGGAAGAGATGGAGAATCGCTACCGTGTGTTTCAGGCGGCCGGGGTGGATCACCTTGCCGAATTGCAGCGCGGCGGAGGACGCCTGCCGCGAATGGTGTGCGTCTGCGAGGAGTACGCGGACCTGCTGTTCGGCGACCGCAAGGAGATCGAAGAACGGATCCGGCGGCTGGGCCAGAAGGCGCGGGCCGCGGGCATTCACCTGGTGCTGGCGGTGCAGCAGCCCAGCCGCGAGATCGTCAAGGGCGCGCTGCAGGCAAATATACCCGCGCGCGTCGGGCTGCGTGTGACCAGCCGCATCGAATCCAAGATGTTGCTGGATCGCAGCGGCGCGGAGGATCTGCTGGGCGACGGGGACCTGCTCTTCAAGGACATCGGCGAGCCTGTCCGCCTGCAAGGTCTTTACCTGCCGCCGGCCGAGCGCCGGATCATCTTCGGCGGCGCCTGACCGGAACGCGTGGCTGCGCAAGTCGCGTGCTAATTGTGATACGGTAAGGATTTCACTTTGAAACTGGAGGACTAATGGAGGCCCTTGGCCTGATTGAAACAAAGGGTTTGGTTGGCGCGATCGAAGCTGCCGACGCCATGGTCAAGACCGCTAACGTGGTGTTGACCGGCAAGGAATTCGTCGGCGCGGGCCTGGTCTGCGTCATGGTGCGCGGCGATGTCGGCGCGGTCAAGGCGGCCACCGATGCGGGTGCGGCCGCGGCGCGGCGCGTCGGCGAACTGGTCAGCGTCCACGTCATTCCCCGCCCTCACGAGGAAGTCGAAAAGGTCCTCCCCACCGGCGGGCTCGAAGAAGTAAGGCGCGATGCTCGCCGATAAAGACCTTCTCTCGATCCAGGAGGTCCGCACCAAGGTCGAGAAGGCCTACGCAGGCCTGGCAGAAGTACCGCACCTATTCCCAGGAACAGGTGGACGCCATCGTGGAGCGCATGGCCGCGGCCGCCCGCGCCAATGCCCGGCGGCTGGCCGAACTGGCCGTGGAAGAGACCGGCTACGGCAACGCCAAAGACAAGTACATCAAGAACCTGCTGAACTGCGACTGGCTGCCGCGCCGCATGCGCGGCATGAAGACCGATCGGCATTCTGCGCGAATTGCCCGACGAAAAGATGGTGGAGATCGGCGTGCCGGTGGGCGTGGTGGCGGCCATCCTGCCCACCACCAATCCCACCTCCACGGCCATCTACAAGACGCTGATCTCGCTCAAGGCGCGGCAACGCCATCGTCATCAGCCCGCATCCGCGCGCGCACAAATGCACCTGCGCCACGGCGGCGATTCTGTACCAGGCGGCCGTGGAAGCGGGCGCGCCCGAAGACATCATCCAGTGCATCGACACCGCCACCATCGAAGGCACCAACGCCCTGATGCGCCACGAGACGCACCGGCGTGATCCTGTCCACCGGCGGCTCGGGCATCGTCAAGGCGGCCTATTCCAGCGGCAAGCCGGCCTTCGGCGTGGGACCGGGCAACGTCCCGGTGCTGGTGGACACCTCGGCCGACCTGGAAGACGCCATCCCCAAGATCGTCGCCGGCAAGTAGCTTCGATTACGGCACGGTCTGCTCCAGCGAGCAGGCCATCGTGGCGGAGAGCTCTCTGCGCGACCGCATCCTTGGCCTGCTCAAGGCGCAGAAAGCGTACCTCGCCACCGACGCGCAGAAAGACGCGCTGGGCAAACTGCTGGTCATGCCGCAACTGGACGGTCAATCCGCAGTGCGTCGGACAGGCGCCCACCAAGATCGCGCAGTATGGCGGGCTTCGAAGTTCCGCCCGGACACCTCCATCATCTGCGCCGAGATCGGCGGCGTGGGCAAGCAGCATCCGCTCTCCGCGGAGAAGCTTTCGCCGGTGCTTTCGCTGCATTTCGTGAGCGGATTTCAATGCCGCCCTGGACACCTGTTTCGCGCTGCTGAAGTTCGGCGGGCTGGGCCATACCGCGGTGATTTACTCCAAGAACGACGCCCGCATCCGCGAGTACGGCCTGCGCATGCCGGCCATGCGCGTGCTGGTGAACACACCCGCGCCGCAGGGCTCCACCGGCATCACCACCAACGTGTTTCCCGTCCATGACGCTGGGGTGCGGCGCCGCCGCCGGCAACATTACTCGCGACAACGTCGGGCCGCAGCACCTGATCAATATCAAGCGCCTGGCCTACGTGGTGCGCAAGCCGGAGGAGGCTTTCGAAATGCCGCTGGATATCAACGCGGCACCGGCCGGCGCCGAGCTCTTCGCCGGCGCGCGCCGGTCGCATCGACCGGGGCACCGTGGTGGCAGCCGTGGAGCGGTATCTGGCTTCCCGCGGCATTCGCCGTACCGGCTGCCGCGCCGGCGCCGCGCCGGCGCCGGGCGGTCCTTCGTGCTCCTGCGCAGACGTCGCAAGGCGGTGGTGCCCAATGTCGCCGCCGACGTGGTGGATCGCTTTCTGGCGCGCCGCGAATCGTCCGGAACTTCAGGCGGATACAGTTGACTGAACAAGCGAAGCGGCGCCGCCGTCCCAGCCTGCAGCCTCCGCCTGCCGCCCGACAAGCCGGTGGATTTTGTGTGCGAGGCCGATGTGCGCGCAGGCCATCCGGGAAAATCGCAAGATCTATATCGGGCCGAAGACGATCGTCACGCCGTCTGCCCGCGACTTGGCTGCACCCTCTGATATTCTGGTGTTGGCCAAGGGCTGAGGCAAAAAGTGGATCTCAATCTCGACACACTGAAACGCGAAATCCTGGAATACCTCGACGCCAGCGGGTTCGCCGTTTTCCATGGCAGCCCCGGCGGCCTCGAAGGCCTGCCCATGGTGCTCTGGGACGTCGAGCAGCATCCCGACTACCAGATGTTTCTGGAAGTCGCGCAGAAGAGCGGCGTCAAGCTGATCCTCTTCGCCACCCGCGAATTCGAGACCGCCGAAGTGGACGAGATCGCCGACGCAGCTCGACGAATGCGAGCTGACCCGCGAAGAGCATCGCGAATACGAATCGCGCCTGCGCGATCTGCGCGTCTTCGAAGGCGTCACCTGCTCGCTCGAGCTGGCCTTCGATTACGAATCGCGCCTGTACGTTTACGAAGTGCAGCCGGACTGGTACGAAGAGTTCCTGGGCATCGAAGAGGAACTGATGCGCTCGCTCGAGCGACGACGACATCGAAGAAGACGATACTCTTGGCGGCTTCTTCTCCAAGAACTGAACTCGCGATGCGGCGGCTGCCGCTGGCGTGTTTCCCGCGAAGCCGCGGGCGTGGAGGCGCTGGCCGCCAGCCTGGGCATCGCCGTCGCGGCGGCCAAGGTGCTTGCGGCGCCGCGGGCTGGGCAGATCTGGCCGCAAGCCCGCCGGTTTCTCCATCCTTCGCTGGACGACCTGCTACGATCCCCTGGCGCTGCGCGACATGCCGCTGGCGATCGAGCGCATCCGCCGCGCCATAGCCGCCGGCGAAAAAATTCTGATCTACGGCGATTACGACGTGGACGGCACCACGTCGGTCGTGCTTCTGACCAAGGCCATCGAGCTGGCCGGCGGCAAAGCCGGATTATCACGTGCCGCACCGCCTGAAGGACGGCTACGGCATGCGCCCCGAGGTGGTGGAAGCGATGGCGGCCGACGGGCGTCAAGTCTGATCGTCAGCGTGGATACCGGCATTCGCGCCGCGGAGGTGGTGAAGCGCGCCCGCGAGTTGGGCATCGACGTCATCGTCACCGATCACCACCTGCCCGAAAGCGAACTGCCTCCCGCGCTGGCCGTGCTCAATCCCAATCGGCGGGATTGCCGTTACCCGGAAAAGAATCTCTGCGGGGCGGGCGTGGCGTTCAAACTGGTGCAGGGCCTGCTGGCCACGCTCGGCTGGCCCGATGCCAAACTGCGGCGGGTGTGCGGAATCGTTCCTGAAGATGGTGGCCATTGCCACGGTGGCGGACGTGGTCCCGCTCACCGGCGAAAACCGCGTGATCGTGAAGCACGGTCTGGACGGGCTCGCACGACGTGCGCAATCCCGGACTGCGCGCGCTGCTGGACGTGGCCGGATTCAACGACGGGTCGGTGCCCACCGCGCGCCAGGTGGCGTTTCAGATCGCTCCGCGCATGAATGCCGCCGGGCGCATGGATACGGCCAACGCGGTGATTGAGCTGTTCCTGACGAACGACCCGGCGCGCGCCCGCGAGCTGGCGAAACAGCTTCACGATCAGAACACCGAGCGCCAGCAGGTGGAAGCTGGGGATCCGCGAGACCTGCGCAAATCTGGTAGTGGAAGACTCCGCCGCCGCCCTGGTGTACTACGACGAAACCTGGCATCGCGGGGTGCTGGGCATTGTGGCCGCGCGCCTGGTGGAGCGTTTGCGCCGGCCCGTGTTCGTGCTCGGGCGTAATGAGGAAGATGGCCTGGTGCAGGGCTCGGGCCGCAGCATCCCGGCATTTCACCTGCTGCAAGCGCTGGAATCGATGCCCGAGCTGTTCCGGAAATTCGGCGGCCACGAACACGCCGCCGGCGTCACCATGGATCTCGCGCAGGTAGAGGAGTTCCGCCAGCGCTTCAACGCTTATGCGGCCGAACGGCTGAAGCCCGAAGATTTTCTGCGGCAGATTGAAATCGACGCGCTGATCGAACCGCGCGATCTCACAGACCAGGCAGTGGAGGACATCTTCATGCTTGCGCCGTTCGGACACGGCAATCCTACGCCGCAGTTTGCCGCGCTGGACGTGGAAGTGGCGCGTCCACCGGTAGTCATGAAGGAAAAACACCTCCGGCTCACAGTGCGCAAGAACGGCCGGATTCTCACACTGAAGGCCTGGAATTTCGCGGGGCGCGCGGCCGAACTGCCGCCCGGCGCCCACATCGACGTCGCCTTTCACCTGGAAGAAGATCCCACTTCCGCCGCCCGAGGCTACGCTCCGTGGAGCGCCACCCTGCTGGACTTCCGTCACAGTTGATGGAAAGTCAGATGAGACAATATCTTTGATGCAATTAGCGATTCAAGCTGAGGATGTGCGCGCCGCGGCGGAGCGGATCCGGCCTCTGGCGCTCCGGACTCCGGTGATGACCTCTGCGAACGTCGATGCCGAAGCCGGCGTCCGAGTTTTCTTCAAGTGCGAAAATCTGCAGCGCGGCGGCGCCTTCAAGATCCGCGGCGCTTCCAACATGATTCTGTCATTGCCCGGCGAGACACTGGCGCGGGGAATCGTGAGTTACTCTTCGGGGAATCACGCGCAGGCGGTGGCCATTGCCTCCAAACATGTAGGCGCCCGGGCCACCATCGTGATGCCCGAGGATGCGCCGCGATCCAAAATGGAAGCCACGCGCTCCCACGGCGCGCATATCGTGACTTACAATCGCTTCACCGAGAGCCGTGAGGCGCTGGCCGCGGGAATTCTGAAGGAGAGCGGCGCCACGCTGGTGCCGCCGTTCGACCATCCCCTGATCATGGCCGGACAAGGCACAGCCGCCATGGAACTGCTGGAAGAGACCGGTCCTCTGGACGCGCTGATCACGCCGGCCGGCGGCGGCGGCCTGTTGTCCGGCAGCGCCACCATCGCCAAGGCGCTCTACCCGGAGATGCGCCTGTTCGGCGCGGAACCGGAAGGCGCCAACGATACGTTTCTTTCGTTGGCGGCCGGCGAACAGGTTACGGTCGCGCATCCCCACACGATCGCCGATGGCCTGCGCTCGCCGCGGCCGGGGAACCTGACGTTTCCGGTGATGCGGAGCCTGGTGGAGCAGATTCTGCTGGTAACGGACGATGAAATTCGGTCGGCGGTGAAATTTCTGCTGCTGCATCTGAAGATTCTTGCGGAGCCAAGCGGCGCGGTGCCGGTGGCGGCCGTTCTGTTCCACAAACTGCCGCCGGGGATTCGCTCGATCGGAGTGGTAATCTCGGGCGGCAATGTAGATTTCGAAGAGTTAGTGAAGTACTGATCGGACCGCTTTCTTCACCACGGAGGCACGAAGGACACGGAGGAAGCACGGAGAAAACACAACGCGGAGATAGGACGCGGAGAGGATCTCCTTTGGTTTTCTCCGTGCTGCCTCCGTGTCCTTCGTGGCTCCGTGGTGAGGCTTCCGTCCGGCCATGCAGTCAGTTATGCTCGGACCATGTTCAGGCGCCTGCTTCCACTGTTACTTTCCCTCACTGCCGCGGGGTTCGGCCAAGCTGCCGGCGGCTCGACGGCGATTGCTTTGACCGCGACGCTGGGACAGAATGTTCAGCCCGACCAGACCATATTCAATGTCGCGATTCAATCGCCGCTCACGATGACTTTCGATGATTTGACGAGCGCGCTGAAGGGCACGGTGCTCACTCCGGCGACTTTTTCGAACGTGACCACGGTGCAGAATTATGTGAACAACCAACCGCCTGTGATAGCGCTCTACTGGCAGTTCCAGCTTCCAGTGCCGCTGGCCGGCATCAAAGATCAGGTAGCGGCACTGCAGGTTCTCGCGACCACTCTGGGCAAGGCGCAGACGCCGCTCTCTCTTTCGTATACGGCGAACGGGCCGCAGGCTTCTGCCACGGCGCAGGTGCAGGGCTGCGGTTTGAGCGACCTGGTTTCGGCCGCGCGCACCAAGGCGCAACAGATCGCCTCGGCCGCCAATCGCAAGCCCGGGAGTATTTCGGCGATGTCTTTTTCGGTTTCGACCATGATCGGGCCGTCTGCCGTTCCGCCGTATGTCATTCCGGCCTGTTCGCTGGGCGTCACCTTCGGCGGAGCACAGCAGGTTCCCAGCGCTATCACGGTTTCGGCGACACGCACTCTCAATGTGCCGCCGGACACGGTGGTGATTTACGCCTATGTGAACAACGGCGCCATCGCGACGATCGATGACGCGCTGGCCGTGCTGCCGGGAAGCGGTTTCACTGCCGCGAACCTGTACAGCTTCTCGGCCAACGCACAATCCGGCCAGTCTCTTCTGGAATGGGAGTTTTCCATGACTGTACCGCTCTCCAAAATGACAGACACACTGACCGCCTTGCAGAAAGCAGCCTCCCAGAATACGGCGGTCTCCTTTTTCGTGGGAGGCGCGCAGTTATCCCCGCAGTTACTGGCGGCGCAGGATTGCTCCTATGCGAGTCTGCTCCACGACGCCCAGGCGCAGGCGCGGCAGGTGACCGCGGCGGCCGGAGTCTCCCTGAATGACCTGATTGCGGTTGGCGAGGGCAGTACGCCCACTGCGGCGTTCCGCACAGGAGACTTTTCGCAGATCGTTGCCGTCGGCATCTACGACCCGCTTACGGTTTACTACCCACCCAGTCAGCCCACCTCCTGCACCCTGGTGGCGCGGTACGGCATGGGCCAATAATATGTTCAAGCACCTGCTTCCGCTGATACTCTCGATCTCCGCCGCGGGGTTCGGCCAGACAACAGGCGGCTCCACTGCAATTTCCGTGACGGCCACGCTGGGCCAGAATATTCAGCCCGATCAGACGATCTTCTATGTGACCATTCAATCGCCGCTCACTACGACCTTCGATGATGTGATGGGCGCGCTGAAGGGCACTCCGCTCACTCCGGTGACTTTTTCGAATGTGACTACCACACAAAATTATGTGTACAACCAACCCCCGACCACGGCACTCAATTGGGTGTTCCAGCTTTCAGTGCCGCTGGCCGGGGTGAAGGACCAGGTAGCGGCCCTGCAGTCACTCACGACCAGTCTGAGCCAGGCGCAGACGCCGCTCCCTCTTTCGTACACCGCGAGTGGGCCGCAGACTTCCGCCACGGCGCAAGTGCAGGGCTGCGGCTTGAGCGACCTGGTTTCGGCCGCGCGCACCAAGGCGCAACAGATCGCCGGAGCGGCCAATCGCAAACCCGGGAATATCTCGGCGATGTCATTCTCGGTTTCTACCATGATCGGTCCGTCGGCCACGCCGCCGTATGTGATTCCGGCATGTTCTCTGGGAGTCACCTTCGGCGGGCCACAGCAGTTGCCGAATGCCATCACGGTCTCGGCATCCCGCACCGTCAACGTGCCGCCGGACATGGTCAATATCTACGCGTATGTGGAAGACGGCGCGATCACCACGATCGATGGCGCCCTGGCTGCGCTGCCGGGAAGCGGTTTCGCGGCGGCGGATCTGGTCAACTTCTCGGCTAATACGCAGTCCGGCCCGCCCCCCGTGGAATGGGAGTTTTCCATGGCAGTGCCTTTCTCGGAAATGACTGCCACACTGACTGCTTTGCAGAAGGCGGCTTCCCAGAACACGGCGGTCACCTTCGGCATCAGTGGAACGCAGCTATCGTCGCAGTTATTGGCGGCGCAGGATTGCTCGTACACGAGCCTGCTCAACGATGCGCAGGCGCAGGCACGCCAAGTGACTGCGGCGGCCGGAATCTCGCTGAACGACCTGATTTCGGTGAGCGATAGCTCGGCGACGACGCCTGCGTACGCATCTCGCCTCGGAAATTTGCTCGTTGGAGTCGTCGGCGCGATTTATACGACTCCCATCCAGCCTACTTCGTGCGCGCTGGTGGCGCGGTACGGCATGGGCCAGTGACTCACCGCTGATTGGCTTTGAGGACCTTCTTCCGCAGCCGGATGGATAGCGGAGTCACTTCCACGAATTCGTCTTCCTTGATGAATTCGATGGCCTGCTCCAGATTCAGAATGCGCGGCGGTACCAGGCGGATGGCCTCGTCGGCGGTGGAGGCGCGCATATTGGTGAGCTTCTTTTCCTTGACGATGTTGACGTCCATGTCGGCATCCTTGGCGTTTTCGCCGATGATCTGGCCTTCATAGACTTCGGCGCCGGGCGCGATAAAGATCTCGCCGCGCTCCTGCAGATTGAACATGGCGTGGCCGGTGGCTCTGCCGGGACGGTCGGCAATCATCGAGCCGGTGGGCCGCATGCTAATTTCGCCCTGCCATTCGATGTAGCCGTGGAACAGGGAGTTCATGATGGCGGTACCGCGCGTATCGGTCAGAATCTCGCTGCGCAGTCCGATCAGGCCGCGCGAGGGCACCAGGAATTCTATGCGCACACGGCCGGAACCGTGGTTCACCATCTTGGTCATCTTGCCTTTACGGATGCCCAGCTTTTCGATTACCACGCCGAGGAAGTTCTCGGGACAATCGACGATCAGGTGTTCCAGGGGCTCGCACAGTTTGTGATCGATGGTGCGCGTCAGGATCTCCGGCTTGCCCACCATCAGTTCATAGCCTTCGCGCCGCATCATTTCGATCAGGATGGCGAGTTGCAGTTCGCCGCGGCCCATCACCTTGAAAGTGTCGTGGCCCAGTTCCTCCACCTTGATGGATACGTTGGTGAGCAGTTCCTTGTCGAGGCGTTCCCGCAGATTGCGCGAAGTGACCCATTGCCCCTCGCGGCCGGAAAACGGCGAGGTGTTGATGGTGAAAGCCATCGCGATGGTGGGCTCGTCGATGTGGATGGGCGGCAGCGGGCTGGGCGTTTCGGCGCTGGTAACGGTCTCGCCGATAGTGATGCCTTCCACGCCGGCGATGGCCAGGATGTCGCCCGCCTGGCCCAGCGTTTCATCCACGCGCTTGAGACCTTCGAAAGAGTAAAGCTTGGTGATTTTGGTGGTATGCAGGGTACCGTCGCGCTTGGCGATGGCCACGGTATCGCCGTATTTCAGAACGCCATTGAACACCCGGCCGATGCCCAGCCGGCCCAGATAGTCGCTGTAATCCAGGTTGGCGATCAGCATCTGGAGCACGCCTTCGGGGTCGGCCTTGGGAGGGGGAATATGTTCCAGAATGGCGTCGAACAGCGGGCGCAGATCGGTGGAGGGATCCTCCATCGTCTTCTTGGCCACGCCGGTCTTGGAGATGGTGTAGAACACCGGAAAATCAAGCTGATCCTCGGTGGCGTCCAGATCGATAAACAGATCGTAGATCTCGTTGAGCACTTCCTGCACGCGCGCATCCGGGCGGTCGATCTTATTGATGACCACGATGGGCGGCAGCTTGGCCTCCAACGCTTTGGAAAGAACGTAGCGCGTTTGCGGCAGTGGACCCTCGCTGGCATCCACCAGCAGCATGACGCCATCCACGATCTTCAGCGCGCGCTCCACTTCTCCGCCGAAATCGCTGTGGCCGGGCGTATCGACGATGTTGATCTTCACGCCGTGATAACGCACGCCGGTGATCTTGGCAAGAATGGTGATTCCGCGTTCGCGTTCCAGATCGTTGGAATCCATGACGCGGTCCACGTGCTCTTCGTGCTTGCCGAAGATGCCGCTCTGGTTGAGCATGGCGTCCACAAGCGTGGTCTTGCCGTGATCCACGTGGGCGATGATCGCGATGTTGCGGATGTTGGGATTGCTAATTTTCATGAATGGGAGATACTGCGTGGGTTAGCGAACTCCCAGTTTAACATGAGGCGCCTTCTCTCTATGCGTTACAGGACAGGCTACTGTTTCACAGTACAAGGGTACTGTAACGGTGATCATCATATTGTTAACTTCTGTCGCGATTCTTACAACTTTTTTCGTAGGGGTCGATAATACATTTCATCTCGATTATGTTTTATGGTAGGGTATCGCCATAGGCTTCGAAATGGGGGAGGTGCCCATGCCTGAATTGGAAGTGAAGGGTACTCACAGTCCCAGGAATTCGCTTTGTGTGGTCGGAGCGGAAGCTCTGCTGGTTCTCCTGCCATTCGTTGTTATGGCGATCGTTCTGGCCCAAAAAGGCGAACTGTCCAAACTCGCCTCAATGCCCGAGTGGGGAGTCGCTTCCTCCGCCCTGATCGGGTTGTCGATGGTAAGGTTCGCCGCGGGATTGCTGCATGCGCGCACCCCGGTGGAAGGGCTCGCCTGGGAAAGGGTGCTGCTCCTCTTCGCCCTCATCGTCGTGCTGGGCCTGGTGCCTTCCCTGCTCGTGCTCTCGCTGGTCCTGATCGCTAAGACTCCTTCCACCTACCTTTCGGCGATGCAGATCATCTTTTTCCTGCTGTCCCTGTTTCTGTTCATTTCGCTGGGATGGGCCGGGGAGCACGTGCTCACCGAATCCACCGAGGCCGAAAAAGAGCACGAGCTGACCGTGCTGCGGTCCCGCGCTGCCGGCGATTGACACCCTACTCCGTCAGCACATCGATCGGATTCAGCCGCGCCGCTACACGCGCGGGATAGAGTCCTGCCAGCACCGTCACGCACCAGATCAGCAGCAGAGCGGCGCCAATCAGCAGCCAGGGCGGGTGGAACTGGATGGTCCAGCCGAAGCTCTGCTTGTTGACCACGAAAATCAGAAGCAGCGAGAGCACAAAGCCCAGCGCCAGCCCCAGCATGGCGGCGAACAGTCCCAGGAACGCGGCTTCGGTAAGGATCATGCCGCGAATCTGGCCGCTGGACGCGCCCAGGTAGCGCAGCAGGCCGAGTTCCCTGCGCCGGTCCAGCACCAGCGCCAGCAGCGAATTGGCGGCGCCCAGCATGGCCACCAGGACCGCTACTGCTTCCAGCGCCCAGGTGATGGCAAAGGTCCGGTCGAACACCTCCATGCTGAGGCGGCGCAACTGCCGGTTGGGGGCGATCGAAACTCCCATGCCCGCGGTGCGCAGTTGCATCTGCCGCTGCACGGCTTCGGCATCGGCGCCGGGCGCCAGATACACTGCGATATTGGTCACTGGCTGCGCCGGCAGATAGCGGAGCAGGGTGGAGCGGTCCACAATCAGCAGGCCCTGGCTGCTGGAATAGTCGTAATAGATGCCGGCAATGGTAAAGGTGACGGTGCGGTCTCCCAGGGGAATGGCGAGGCGGTCCCCGGCTCTGACGGAGAATTTGGTGGCGAACGGCTCGGTGACGATGGCGCGGTCGTGGCCGGGCAGGGAACGCAGGATGGCGTCGCGGTTTTCGCCGCGAAGGAAGCGCAGGCGGCCGTAGCGGCGGACGATGTCGAGATTGCCGGCGCCCAGCGTGGCCCGTTCGCCGCGAAAGTGGAACTCCAGGGCGTGGAACTGGTCGGTGGCCGCTACGCCGGGAATGCCGGCGACAATCCCGGCCACTTCCGGCGGCAGGGCGGGATGCACGCCCGCACCCGGCTGCACGGCCGGCCCGACGTACAGATCGGCGCGCAATTGCACGTCGAGCCAGAGCGCCACGGTCTCGCGGAAGCTGCCGACCATGATCCCCACGCTGGCCATCATGGCGATGGCGGTGGCCAGCGCGCCCACCACTACCGAAGTGCGCGAAAGCGAGGCCGCCAGGCTCCGGCCGGCCAGCAGGGTTTCCACGCGCCGCGCCACCAGGACGCCGCGTGGCCCGGTTGACCGCCAGCACCAGCGCGGGCGCAGCCAGGGCCGCCGAGCCGATACACAACAGCGCGGACACATACCCGCCCACGGGGTAGCCGTCCATCGCCTTGGCCAGCGACGCCGCGTACGCCAGCACGGCCAGCACCGCCGACCATGCCAGCCCGCGCCGCCAGCGCAGGCGCGCGTGATGTTCGTGCGCGCCGCGGCTCATGGCTTCGGTAGGGGACACGTCCATGGCTTCGCGCGCCGGAGCCAGCGCCGAGACCAGCGCCACCGCAAGTCCGGTGAGCAGCGCCACGCTCCACTCGTGGAGCGTCAATTCGACCGGCGTGGGCCGGCTGGTGGTGTACAGCGCGTTCACCGTGACCGCAATCAGTCGCACCGTGCCGCCGGCCAGCGCCCGTCCCAGCGCGATTCCCAAGATCGCGCCGGCCATGCCGAACATCAGCGCTTCCGTCAGAAACAGGGCGAGAACCGTGCCGCGGGAAGCACCGATGGCCCGCAGGATTCCGATTTCCGCGCGCCGCCGCACGATGCTCACCGAGATGGTGTTGTAGATGAGGAACGCGCCCACCACCAGCGAGATGTAGCTGAGCACGCGCAGATTCCAGCGGAACGCGCGCAGCATGCGCTGGTTTTCCTCGCTGCGCGCGCCCGGCTTTTCGATGAAGTATCCGGGCGGCAGCAACGCGCGAATGGCTTGCTCCACGCGGGCGAAACTCTCGTCCGGCCCCACGGCCACGTCGATGCGGTCGAGCTTGCCGTACCGGTGGATGGCCTGTTGCGCGGCGGCGATATCCAGCGCCGCAAATTCCGCATGGGGCAAATCGATGGTGCGGGTCACCCGGAGACTCTGTGTCCGGCCACCCAGGTTGAGCGTCACCGATGCAGGCCAGTTGAGCCGCGCGGCCAGCGCCCGGGTGAGCACCACGCCATCCTCTCCCAGCAGGTCGAACCCATACAGGGGCACCGAGCCGATGGTGGGGATGGTCGCCTGGGCCTCCATCACGGGAGAGAAATGGACATCGAAGGGGAGCGCGGTCAAAGGCGCCATCCATCGCTCATCGATACCGCCGTTGGCGCGGATTTCCAGATCGGTCTTGCCGGTCAGCGTCTGCATGGAGGAGCGGAAGCTGCCGGTGGCGGCATCGCCGGCCAGATCGATCGCCACGATTACGGCGACTCCCAGCGCTACCGCCAGGGCGGTGAGCACGGTGCGCAGCAGATCGCGGCGCAGCGGGCGCAGAATCAGGGTGCGGAACAGATTCATGCGCGCTCGATGGTCTGGATGCGTCCGTCCCGCAGATGTACCCGCACGCCGGCGATGGCCGCTGCCTCCGCGCTGTGGGTCGCCATGAGCACGGTGGCGCCGAAACGAGCGGCGCTTTCGCGAAGAAGCGCCAGCACCTGATCGCCGCTGGCGGTATCCAGGTTGCCGGTAGGCTCGTCGGCAATCAGCACGTCGGGCGAGTGCGCCAGGGCGCGCGCGATGGCCACGCGCTGCATCTGTCCGCCCGAGAGCTGATAGGGAAGGCTGGCGGCCTTCTCTTCGAGTCCCACCCAGCGCAGGCGGTCGCGCGCGGTGTCCCGCGCTTTGGGCGCGCGCGCCAGCAGCAGCGGCAATTCCACGTTTTCCAGGACGGTGAGAGTGGGCAGCAATTGGAAGAACTGGAAGACGAATCCCACCCGGCGGCGGCGCAGCGCGGTGAGTTCGGCTTCATTCAGGGACGCCGTGGAGCGGCCGTCGATCAGCACTTCTCCGGCAGTGGGGAAATCCATGGCGCCCGCCAGGTTAAGCAGGGTGGTCTTGCCGCATCCGCTGCGGCCGAGCAGGGCGGTGACGGTTCCCGGCTCGGCGGCAAGCGATACCTGGTGCAGCACTTCCACCGGCTGGCCCTGGTCGCGATAAGTTTTCGAAACGGCGCGGAGTTCCACGCGGGGCGGGGGCATCTGCTTTCATTTTATGGGATGCCGGCCGAAGGCACGGAGCGCCAGTAATTGTGGGATTCGGCGCCAAATGTCCACGGGAATGTGGTTGGCTGTAAAAAACAATTTGCATTGGGAATGTTTTCTGATATTCTGGAATCGCTCTGGCACTCAATTAATCCGCGCGAGAAGTATGGAAACAGCCGCACAAGGCACTCTCACTCGCGACGAAATGGAAAGCAGGCGTCTGTTAGCCGCAGAGGACCTGCAAAGGGGGCTGTCGCAGTCCCAGGTTGCAAGGAAATTCGGGGTAAGCCGTACGACGGCATCCCGATGGTATCGCGCACTGAATGGGCGCGGCGTGGAGGCTCTGCGGAAGCGCCGGGCGCCGGGCCGTCCCAGCCGTCTCAGTGCGGAACAGCTCCGGGGGGTAGCGGAAGTCTACCAGGCCGGACCGCGAGCCGCGGGCATGGATACCGATCGCTGGACCACCGCCCGTTTCGCGCAAGCGATTTTTGCACGCTTCGGCGTGCGATACGACCCCGATCACGTAGGCCGCATCATGCATCGCCTGGGTCTGCGGGAGCGTACCCGGACACGCAAGCGCACGGCGGAAGTCATTTACGCCACGCGGTTTGCGAACGGGGTCATCATTCGGGAAGCCTCCCCCACGGTGGCGTAGGCGCGGCCGACCTCGACGGCCCTGCCAACAGCAGGTTTCCACCGATAGCACCAGTCTGCTCCAGCGTGGCACCTTCTCCCCGCGCTGGAGCGGGCGAAGCTTACTTTTTCTCAAACAGGCCGGGAGCGATCTCGCGCAGAATCTCCAGCGCCACGCCGCGGATTTCCGGCGCTACGGTGCGGAGCCGGTCCGGAGTTCCCGCCTTCGCCGCGCGGAGCGCCTCGTAAAGGGGCCGCCACCAATCCTGTGCGCCGGTCCGTTCGAGAATGGCGATGGCGTCGTCGAGGTGTTCGGTCTCGATCGCGGTTTTGAAAAAGAGGACGGAAAACTCTGTGGATTCTCTGGATGCAAGCTCTTCCAGGATTTTGCTAGCATCCCGCCATCTTCCATCGAGCGCAAATAGCCGCGCCAGAAGGAATCGAATGTCCCTGTTGTCCGGCGCCACGCCGGTTGGCGGCGTCCGCCAGCTTCAGGAGTTCCGGAAGTTCCTTCCCGCCATCCGACTAGTCGATGGGCGAGCCGAAGGAAGCGCTCCAGATCCGGACTGCGGCTTGAGTCGATCTCAAAGGCGCGGAGAGCGGATTGCGCCGCCTCCATTTGGCGGCCTGGCTTTCCTTCCCAGAGTCGGGCCAGATTGCTCCAGGGATATGGCAATTGTGGATCCAATTCCTTCGAGCGCTGATAAGCCTTCTCAGCCTCCTCATGGCGATCCAGATGGTCATGCAAGAGCACTCCGAGGCCGTTCCACGGGTAAGGCGACTTCGGATCCAGCTCAATCGCATGCCGATATGCTTGCTCGGCCTCTTGGTAGCACTTCTGGTCTCGAAGGACATTGCCAAGACCGTATCCAGGGGTAAGGCGATTTTGGATCCAGCTCAATCGCGTGCCGATACGCTTGCTCGGCCTCTTCATAACGCTTCTGACTACCAAAGACAATCCCAGGCCGTTCCAGGGGTTACGTATTTTGGGATCCAGCTCAATCGCGTGGCGATACGCTTGCTCGGCCTCTTGGTAACGCTCCTGATCGCCAAGGGTATTGCCCAGTCCGTTCCACGGGTGAGAGCGATTTCGGATCCAGGTCAATCGCGTGGCGATACGCTTGCTCGGCCTCTTGGTAACGCTTCTGATCTCGTAAGGAAATTGCCAAGTGCCATTCCAAGCCAGCGATTCCCAACCCGGTTCGTTTGACAAAGCCCGCAGCGCTGCCTCAGCGATAGATATCTCTTCGGTGGGTAGCCCTTCCTGCCGAACCTAAGGATTTGTCCGCGCCACGATCGCAATGTAGGGAAGCAAGCGAAGGCCGTGTCTTGTCGGCGATCGCTAAGGCAGCTTCCAAATCGTACGCATCCGCCATGTCACCCGCTGCCAAGGAATCATACAGGCGAACTACGTCTTCCGATTCCCGTCCATACACTATCAAGCAACCGGTCCTCGGCTTTTTTTAGTTTTTGATAAATCTCCGCCACGATCCTGCGAGGAAAGCTCCGGCAGTCGTTCTACGATGCGTTCCTTTTCGGCGACCGAAAGTCGGGGAGACCCTCCCAGGACGCGCCAAAACTCCGCGGGCCGGACACTGCCCCACTCGACGTCGAGTCTGCAAGTCCGTGCACGCAAATCGCGCAGCTTTTCGATCCGTTCCTTCCTCTCCTTGAGTTCCGGCGGCAGGTCGCTAAAGTCGATCAGCCGGCGTACTCCGTCGTCAAGCACCGCATGCAGACTTGCCGATTCCAGGTTCCGTTGCAGGCGTCTGTCGTCCACCAGTTGGGAATACGCCAAGCCCAGATCCGCATATCGCTCGCGGCCCACCAACTCCGGGTCCTGCTCCAGAAAATGCTTTGCCCGCTGGTTCAACTCCTCGCGTTCGAACCACGTCTCCAGGAATTTCACCAGCCAGAGCAATCTTCGCCGCACGCGGCGGCTGGCGCGCATCAGATACCAGATGTTGAAAAAGCGTTCGGCGATCTGAAACGCGTTCTTCTTTTCGCCAAACCAGGGAGTCTTCTCGACCACCCCGATATCTTCCAGCCGGGTCAACTGAGCCGACACCTGGTTCACGGTCAGCGGGCGCAGTTGCGCCGTAAGATCCGCGGCTGTCAGAGGGTCCCAGTGAATCGCCATCGCGTCCACTACCTGCTGGGCTTGCGGCGCGAGTTCTTCAAAGCGCGCCTTGTAGAGCGCGGTGTATTCATCGAGCAATTGCTCGATGTCCTGTTGGACTTCGCCTTCCGGTCCTTGCGCCAGCACCTTGAACAACAACACTAGCGTGCGCGGATTCCCGCCGGTGAGAACATGCAGGGCCTTGATTCGGCCGGGCTCGCTCGCAAGTAATTTCGGAACTTGCTCGTCGCCGGATTGTTCCGCTAATGCGCGGAGGGTGGAAAATGTCTCCGCCTCGTCGAAGCCCTTCAACTCGTGAACCTGGAAGAAATCGTAAAAAGCCCGGCCATGCTGGTACAGAGCCTCGAGCACCCGGCTGGACGCGCCCATGATATGGAGTTGGCGCTCCTGCGAAATCACTCGCCGGAATTCCCATTCTTCCTGATCCTTCAAGCGGTCCAAAACGATATCGAGGTTGTCCACCAGCAGAAGCACGCGGCGATTCAGGCGTGCCGATTCTTCGAGCAGCAAATGCAACGCGGGGCCCGAACGGTCCGGACCGGTGATCTTTTCCACTCGCAGGTCCAGGCTTCTCGACGCCTCACGAAAGCCGTATCGATCCAGAGCGTCGCTCAAAGCGTCCACACAGTTGAGCCAGAAATCAGCCAACCCTGCCACGTTATACTGCTCTTCCGGAAACACCAGGGGGATCCATGCGATGTTCAGCCCGGCATCGTCTTCCACCGCGAAGGCGATCCGGCGCAGGAGCGTGGTCTTCCCCAGGCCCCGCTGCCCGATCAGCAAATGGTGCTGGGGTGTCTGCCCTTCCTGCTCGCGGCGCAAGTCATCCAGCAGGCGTTCGAGCAGCGCATGGCGGGCTACAAAGCCGCGAATCAGGTCCTCTTTTTTCAAGAGGGCGGGATTATAGATCGCCAGGGGGAACGGACTCCGTTTCGGAGGAGTCATTGGCTTTCCTCGCGCGGCGCCACTCTTCTGCGCCAGTACTCGCGCAGCAGCGGAGACCGGAAGAGCAGACGGTTGCCGGACTCCACCAGGTATCCGTCATTCTGGAGAACGTCCAGCAGGTACCGCGTTTCCTCTTCACGCCGTCGCGGGTCTGTTAGATCGGCCGCCAAACTCAGGTTCAATGCGGCGCCCGGAGCGCCTTCCGCGGTGCGGCAACATAGATTTAACACGGCGACGGCATGCTCCGCGTGCTCTTTTCCCAATTCGTCAAACAGCCTCTGACGCCAATAGTCGAAGGTATTCCGGTGATACGGTCCCAGCAGGTCTTCGATGGCGCCATCGACGTGGGCCGCGGTCACAGACCCTTGGATCGAGCGGAGCTCGTGGAACACCAACTGGATGTAGTAGGGCGCCGGCCAGCCCACCCGGGATACGATGTGCCGCCGCACGGCTTCGTTCAACTCCACCCGGTGCTCAGTGCCCAGGGCCTGCAACAGCGCACAGGCGGTCTCCTCGTCGAAGGCGCCGAGTTTGGCGATGTGCAGGTCGTTGATCGCGTCGGCGATATTCAGTCGTGCCGCAACGGTATCCAGCCCGATCGAGCCGGCCAGCATCCAACGCAAGGCCGTATATTGCAGGCGCAACCGGCGCAGCCAGTACAGGAACTCCCGCACCCTCGCGCGATCAGCGGGCGTGGCCTCATTCAGAAGCTTCAGGACGAACACCGGAAGTTCGTCCACTTGGATTAACCACGCTCCATCCAACTGAGAAAGTGCGCTTGCCAGTTCCTCCCCCAAGCGGGTCCACGAAGAGGGGTCCAGCTCGAATTCCAGGCTGAACCCGGCTCCGCCGATCTTTCGTACCCGCTTCATGGTCTTACCGAGCCAGCTCTCATTGATCCGGGTCCAGAGATCGTCTCCCAGATCGGTCTCCAGGAGGGCGGTATACAGTCGCTGGACGAAGTGCAGCTCGCTGCCGCAATCGCTCACGTCGGCAAAGATGGTCCGGAATCCGTGGGCCTCCGCGTTGGCGGCCATCTTGCGCATCAGTGATGTTTTGCCAACGCGTCGGGGGGCGAGCAGGAGGATGTTATCGGTTTCCAGGTCACGCCAATAGGCCTCCATCTCATTGATGCGATTGAAGAAATCTGAACCTTCAGCTACAGCCCCGGTGACGTTTCGCATGCGCTGATCCCTACAGCCGAAGTTTTGTACAACATTTATTTTGTACAATAAAACCGTTGTAGAGTCAATCTACCCCTCGCGGTACTCCCCGAAGACGCTACGCAGACGGCTGGAAATCTCACCCACCGTGGCATACGCGGCGGAAGCGTCCACGATACCCGGCATGAGGTTGCCTTCGCCGCGGGCGGTGCTTTCCAGGGCGTCCAGTTTTTCCGCCACAGTGGCGGCGCTTCGCGAGGCTCGCACCTCCCGCAGTTTTTCGACTTGCGACCGCTCGAGCTCGGGATCCAGCCGGAAGGTAGGGATGGCACGCTCTGTCCTGCCGGAAGCGATTCACCCCCACCACGATGCGTTCCCCGGTCTCGACCGCGCGCTGCCAGGCGTAGGCGGAGTTTTGGATTTCGTTCTGGATGTAGCCGGTCTCAATAGCTTTCAGGGTCCCGCCCATTTCGTCGATGCGGCTCAGATACTGCGAGCACGCCCTGTTCGATGGAATCGGTGAGGGCTTCGATGGCTTCGCTTCCGCCCACGGGGTCGGGCGTGTTCACGACGCCCGTTTCGTAGGCGATGATCTGCTGCGTCCGCAGGGCGATGCGCGCCGATTCCTCGGTGGGCAGGGAGAGCGCCTCGTCGCGCGAATTGGTGTGCAGGGATTGCGCCCCGCCCAGCACCGCCGCCATGGCCTGAATGGCGGTGCGCACGATGTTGACGTCGGGCTGCTGCGCGGTCAGCGTGCTGCCGGCAGTCTGCACATGAAAGCGCAGCATCAGGGACCGCTTGTCTTGCGCGCCGAAGCGGTCGCGCATCAGGTGGGCATAGATGCGGCGCGCGGCCCGGAACTTGGCGATCTCTTCCAGAAAATCGTTGTGCGCGTTGAAGAAGAACGAGAGGCGCGGCGCGAAAGAATCCACCGCCAGCCCGGCGTGTACCGCCGCTTCGATATAAGCGATGGCGTTGGCAAAGGTGAAGGCCAGTTCCTGCACCGCCGTCGATCCGGCTTCGCGGATGTGATAGCCGGAAATCGAGATGGTGTTCCACTCCGGCATCTCGCGGCCCGCCCAGGCGAAGATGTCGGTGATGATGCGCATGGCCGGCCGCGGCGGATAGATGTAGGTGCCGCGCGCGATGTACTCCTTCAGAATGTCGTTCTGAATGGTGCCGGAGAGGCTGCTTCCAATCCGCGCCTTGCATTCGCGCCACCAGCGCGTAATAGCGCCAGCAGAATCGCCGCCGTGGAATTAATGGTCATGGACGTGGAGACCTGTCTGCAGCGGAATGCCGCGAAACAGGACTTCCATATCGGCCAGCGACGAGATCGCGACGCCCACGCGGCCCACTTCGCCCGCGGCCATGGGATGGTCGGAATCCATTCCCATCTGGGTGGGCAGGTCGAACGCCACCGAAAGGCCGGTGGTGCCTTGGGAGAGGAGATAGCGATACCGGCCGATTGCTTTCTTCGGCGGTTCCGAATCCGGCGTACTGCCGCATGGTCCACAGGCGGCTGCGGTACATTTCGCGCTAGACACCCCGGGTGTAACGGAAATTCGCCGGGCTTGCCCAGGGCGTCGCTCATGACCGCGAGATTTTACGCGCTTGTAAAAAAGAAGAAGCGCCGTAACCCAGCATGATCACGGTGCAAGCCAGCCGACAATGAAGAGCTGGACGCCTTCGCCGGTACGGTAGTAATGAATCGCCTTGGCCGCCGAAAATGATACCGAAAGAGAAGAAAAGAAAGCCGATAACCTCGATGCCAGAGGCTATGCACCGGTTTGATCACAGCGGGCACGACGTGCTTGACGAAGCGCACGTCCCTGCTGGACGGCCAGACGCTTGCTTCACACCCTTCATCGTAACAAAATGCACAAACGGAACCGATTTCGCAGTACCGGACGGCAGGAAAACTGCCGATAGAAATCTCAGGGTCAGCTTGTGAACTTGCGTGGGGTCCACTACAATCGAAACGGGTGGATGCCGACCCGAAGGGTGGAACGCCGGTCGCATCCGGCGCATCCGCTAGTAAGGGAGTATCTGTGGAAGAGCCATTGAAGCACCTCATGCAGGAACTGGGAAACGCGATCAACGATTCCCTTTCCGAGTCCGACCGGATCGCGGAAGCGATCGGCGAGATCAAGAGAGCCGGCTACGACGTTTTCCTGGTTTTGGAGGCGACGATCGGCTTCAATCGAAGAGATGAGAACAGCGAAGAGGATGAGGAGCTCGAAGTCACCGAGGAGCCGAAACGGAATTTCGAGGCGACCGGAAAAATCAAATTCACTTCGCAGGACCATCGCTTCCTGCGTGCGTTGAAGATCGCCGTCGATGAAGAAAACCGGTAGCGCGGTCACTCTAGGCCCAGAGTTTTTCGATACACTTCCCACGTCTGGCGAACAGCGTTTTCCCACGTAAACAGGCTTGCACGCTGCAAGCCCCGGACAGCCAGTTCTTCCCGTAGATCTCGTTTTTGCGTGAGGTCGCGCAGAGCTTGCGCCAAGCCCCCAACATCTTCCGGGTCCACCAGCAGAGCCGCATCTCCGGCCACTTCCGGCAGCGCCGAGCGGTTCGATACCAGCGCGGGAGTACCGGCCGACATGGCCTCCAGCAGCGGCATGCCGAAGCCCTCATCCAGCGATGGAAAGGCGAACAGCGAAGCCCGGGCGTACCAGCCTGCCAGTTCGGCGGGAGTGACGTATCCCGGCACGCGGATCCGGTCGCGCGCCGGGCTGCTTCCGATGCGCGCCAGGATCTCCTCCGAGCCGAACCCGGCCGATCCGGCCAGCACCAGCCGCCATGAAGAATCCACCGTCTCGAAGGCTTCCACCAGGCGGCCGATATTCTTGCGTTTCTGAATCGCCCCCACGTTCAGAATGATTTTTTCGCGGGCCAGGCCCTTAGGGTAGACCAGCTTGCGGCTGCCGTGATGGACCACGTGAACCCGGGCCGGGTCCACACCCAGCAGGCTCACCACCTGGCTTTTGGTGAAAGCAGACACCGTAATGATGGCCTGCGACCCAGCCGCCGCCTGCCGCGCCTGCTCCGCGAAGCGCGCGCGGAACTCTGGCGTGGAATATTCCCCGGTAAGAACAAACAGATCGTGGAATGTCGCAACAGCCGCACGGAGGGGAAAGTGCGGCAGGCGCTGATTCAGCCCGTGAAACAGGTCGGCGGATCGCGGGCCGAGGGGCTCCGCCAGCAGGCTCCGGCTCACATTCGCGGGCAGAGGTTCCCGCCAGGAACGGAGGTAGCGGTGCGGCCGGTAGCAGAAGCGGAAGCGGACCTCGGGGTGCGCGGCGGCCAGCCCATATAGAATTTCCCGCGAGTAGAGCCCTACTCCGGAGAGTTCGCCGCCGATACTGTAGGTGGCGTCCAGCGCGATCGTCAGTCGATTCCGTATTCTTTCATTTTGCGATAAAGCGTGGTCCGCCCGATACGCAATATGTCCGCCGTTTTCCCGCGGTTTCCGCCCGTGGCGGCCAGGGCTTTCTGAATTGCGTCGCGGGTGCTCTCGGAAATGGAGATGACCGGCGACCGCGGCGCCAGGGATTCGCTCGGCAGACCGTCCACCTGCTCCGCCGAAACGGCCTCGGAAAGCTGCTGCAGGCCCTTGCCCGCGAGGTGGTATTGCAGGGCCGAGGGCAGATCCGTCATTTGCGCGCCTTCCGAGTGCATGGCCTCCATCCGGTCCACGCAGTTCTTCAGTTCGCGGACGTTGCCCGGCCAATCGTAAGAAAGGAGAGTGTCCAGAATCTCCTGCCCCGGCTCAAACCGCGGCGCCGGCAGAAATGATCGATCAAAAGCGGAATATCGCTTCGCCGGTAGCGCAGCGGCGGCAGATGCATGGTGAATACGTTCAGGCGGTAGAACAGGTCCTGCCGGAACCGCCCGGCCGCGACTTCCGCCTTTAGATTGCGGTGCGTAGCGGCGATGATGCGCAGGTCCACCTTCTTCCAGTGCAGCGACCCCACGGCGCGATACTCCCGCTCCTGCAGCAGGCGCAGCAGCTTCACCTGCATTTCGAGCGGCAGATCGCCGATTTCGTCGAAGAAGGCGGTGCCGCCGTCGGCCAGTTCCACCAGGCCTTTCTTGTTTTCTACAGCGCCGCTGAAGGATCCCTTGACGTGGCCGAACAGCTCGCTTTCCATCAAGGTGCCCACCAGGGCGCCGCAATCGATGGGCACGAACTGGCCGCGCGGATTGGCGTTGTGAATGGCGCGCGCCACCACCTCCTTGCCTGTGCCGCTTTCTCCCAGCAGCAGGATGGGAAGATGGGTGCGCGAGGCTTTCTCGATCAAACGGCGGATAGCGGCAATCTCCGGGGACTGGCCCACCAAACCGTGGACGCAGCCCGTAGCAGCAGGAAAACTCATGATGGATCGGCTAATTTAGTCGGACGACGAAGGCTTTTGTCTCAGTTTCTTGCGAAATTCGACTGAGAAGGGCGTTGGCGCCCTCCATGGTCGTCTCAGAACCCACCATCACGCGCCAGACGCCGGGATTCTCCCGCCGCTCCATAATCTGCGCCAAGCCGAAATGCGCCGCCATGTCCGCACGTGTCTTTTCGGCGGTGGCACGCTCGCGGAAGGCTCCCACCTGCACCGCAAACAGCGCCGCCGCGACGTTTTCCGGGGCACGAATCACAACCACCCGCACCATGGCTGTGCCGGAGACCGCCATATCGATGGCCTTGGCGGCGGCGTGCGAAAGATCGATAATCCGCCCGTCGATAAACGGGCCGCGGTCGATGATCCGCACTTCCACGCTCTTGCCGTTGCTCAGGTTCTCCACCCGCACCCAGGTATTGAAGGGCATGGTGCGGTGAGCGGCCACCAGCTTTTCCATATCGTAGATTTCGCCATCGGCCGCGGGACGCCCATGATAGGGATGGCCATACCAGCTCGCGATGCCCGTCTCCGTGTAACCCGGGTAGGGAATGAAGCCACCCGGAGCAGGCGGCGGAGGGGGTACGCGGCGGGCGTGCCTCTTGTGACAACCGCTGAGCACCACCAGCATCAGGACAAGCGCAAGACCAGCCTTCATGCCAATGCTCCGATTGTGGCACATCCGCAACACCTCCAGGCGAGGCTCGTGAATCAATCGGATAATAGGGCTTGAAGAGCTGAATCTGCCGATATATAATCACATCGGGAGGCAAAGCACCTCCTACGAGTGGTGGAACAAATGTATCGGGATAAAATTTGCGGCGCGGACCAGGCCATCGATTGGATCCGATCCGGCGACCGCGTCTGGATTCACACCGGTTGCGCGACCCCGGAAGTGCTTGTGGGCGCGATGGTTCGGAGGGCTAGGGACCTTCAGGATGTAGAGATTTACCACATGGTGGCCTGCGGCAGCGCGGCATATTCTCAGCCGGAGATGGCCGGCCACTTCCGTCTCAATTGCCTCTTTCTGAGCGGCTGCGTGCGCGATGCGGTGGCCGAAGGGCGGGCGGATTACACGCCGGTTTCCCTGGGCGATATCGAACGGCTGCTTGATTCCGGCGAGTTGCCGGTGGATGTGGCGTTGATTCAGACGGCGCCGCCCGATGCACACGGGTTTTTGAGCCTGGGGGTGAGCGTGGATTGCACCATGGCGGCAGCGCTCAAAGCCCGCGTGGTCATCGCCGAGGTGAACGACCAGATGCCGCGCACGCTGGGCGATACTTTTCTGCACGTCAGCAAGGTAACCGCCGTGGTGGAGACGTCGCGGCCGCTGATGGAATTGCGTCCGGAAGCACCGACCCCGGTTCAGGACCGGGTGGCGCAGCACGTGGCGTCGCTGATTCCCGATGGCGCCACGCTGCAGATGGGAATCGGCGGCATTCCCAACGCGGTGCTGGCCTGCCTGGGCGGCCATCGCGACCTGGGAATCCACAGCGAAATGTGCTCGGACGGAGTGGTGCCGCTGATCGAAAGCGGGGTGATCAACGGCGCGCGGAAATCGCTGCATCCCGGCAAAGCGGTGGCGGGTTTCGTGCTGGGGTCCAAGGTGCTGTTCGATTTTCTGCACCAGAATCCGGCCTTCGAATTCCGCCCCACGGGGTACGTGAACGATCCCTTCGTGATTGCGCAGAACGATCACATGATCTCGATCAACTCCGCCCTGCAGGTGGATATCACGGGGCAGGTCTGTTCGGATTCGATCGGGACGCGGCCGTACAGCGGGTTCGGCGGACAACTCGATTTCATCCGCGGTGCAGGCCGGTCCAAAGGCGGCAAACCGATCATCGCGCTGCCAGCGACGGCGAAGCACGGCACGGTGTCGCGCATCGTGCCCATGCTGGATCCGGGCGCGGGCGTTGTGACCACGCGCAGCGATGTGCATTACGTGGTGACCGAATACGGCGTGGCCTACCTGCGCGGCAAGACGCTGCGGCAGCGGGCGGAAGCGCTGATCGCGATCGCGGATCCCAGGTTCCGCGACCAACTGCAGGATTTTGCGGAACGAACCCATCACCTGGAACGCAAGGAGGTACTGGTATGACAAGCAAGCCGGATCGCGGGCTGGTGGAATTCAATTCGGAAGAATGCAAGGGCTGCGGCCTCTGTGTGGAGGCGTGCCCGCCGAAGGTGCTTCGGCTGAGCGAGCGCTTGAACCACTACGGTTACCACACGGCGGAGTACCTGGGGGCGGGTTGCACCGGGTGCGGCATCTGCTTCTTCGCGTGTCCCGAGCCGGGTGGAATCGCGGTGCTGAGACGGGAGGTGGCGGCATGAATGCACAACTGACCAAGGGTAATGAGGCCATTGTGAAGGCCGCCGTGCTGGCGGGGGCGCGCGCCTTCTACGGGTACCCCATCACGCCGGCCAGCGAGATTGCCGAAGCGGCGGCGCTGTATTTTCCGCAGGCGGGCGGCGTGTTCGTGCAGGCCGAAAGTGAAGTGGCCGCGATCAATATGCTGTACGGCGGGGCAGCGGCGGGCGGGCGCTGCATGACGGCGTCCAGCGGTCCGGGGATCAGCCTGATGCAGGAAGGCTTCAGCTACCTGGCGGGGGCCGAGCTGCCCTGCGTGATTGCGGACATCATGCGGGGCGGCCCGGGGTTGGGAAACATTGCGCCGGAGCAGGGCGATTACAACCAGATCGTGAAGGGCGGCGGTCACGGCAACTATCGCACCCTGGTGCTGGCGCCGGATTCGGTGCAGGAAATGGCCGATTTGACCACCCTGGCGTTCGACCTGGCGGAGCGGTATCGCAATCCCGCGGTGGTGCTGGCGGACGGGTTCATCGGGCAGATGATGGAGCCGGTGACGTTCGCCGCTCCACGGCCCATCGCGGCGCCGCCGGAGTGGGCGGTGACGGGTACGCGCGAATCGCGCCACAACCTGGTCAGCTCCATTTTCCTGGAGCCGGACAAGCTGGAGCAGCATGTGCGCAAGCTGGAGGCGAAGTATCAGGAAGCCGAGCGCCGCGAAACGCGCGCCGAGTGCTGGCGTACCGACGATGCTGACGTGGTGCTGGTGGGCTACGGAATCGTGGGGCGGATCCTGAAGGCCGTGGTGGAAGAGGCGCGGCGGCACGGAATGCGCATCGGGCTGCTGCGGCCCATTACGCTGTATCCGTTTCCGGTGGAGGAAGTGCGGGCGCTGAGCCGGCGCGCGCGGGCGTTTGCCGTGGTGGAGATGAGTACCGGGCAACTGCGCGACGATGTGCGGCTGGCGCTGGAAGGGCGCCGCCCCGTGGAGTTCTACAGCCGTGTGGGCGGAAACGCTCCATCGGCGGAAGAAGTTCTGGCGTTTGTCGAAGCAAAGTTCGAGGCGCTGCGGGAAAGCGAGGTATTGGTCCATGGGTAGCTTCACCCTCACTCACGAACGGCCCGACTGTTTTTACGACGTCTTCGAGCGCAAGAGCGAACTGCAACATCAGACGCACTACTGCCCGGGCTGCGGGCACGGCATCGTACACAAGCTGCTGGCGCAGGCCATCGACGGGCTGGGCGTGCAGGACCGCACCATCCTGGTGAGCCCGGTGGGCTGCTCGGTGTTCGGCTATTACTATTTCGACGTGGGCAACGTGCAGGCGGCTCACGGGCGCGCGCCGGCGGTGGCCACCGCTTTGAAACGCAGTCTACCTGACAAGATCGTGGTGGCGTACCAGGGGGATGGCGACCTGGGCGCGATCGGCACGGCGGAGATCGTGCATGCCGCCAATCGCGGCGAGGCCATCACTGTCATTTTCGTCAACAATGGCATTTACGGCATGACCGGAGGGCAGATGGCGCCCACCACGCCGCTGGGCAAGAAGACGGCCACTACGCCGTTCGGGCGCGATGCGCTGAACGAGGGCTATCCGCTGCATATCTGCGAATTGCTTGCCAGCCTGGAAGCTCCCGTGTTTCTGGAGCGCGTGGGCCTGGGCAATAACAAGCAGATCATGGGCGCGGCCAAGGTGTTGCGCAAGGCTATGGAGAACCAGGTCAAGGGCCTGGGCTTTTCGCTGGTGGAAGTGCTTTCGCCGTGTCCCACCATCTGGAAGCTGGATCCGGTGGAGGCGCAGCGGTTTGTGCGCGAAGAGATGGCGGCGGTGTTCCCCATCGGGAACTACCGCGACCACACCGCGACGGCGGCGCCCCGACCCGCCCGGCCCGCGCCTCCGAAGGCGGAGGAGTTGCCCGCCATTCTCGGGCTGGGCAACGGGGACGAGTACCGGCCGCCCTGCGGCGAAACCAGCGCGGTGGATTTCCGGATCCGGGTGGCAGGATTCGGCGGCCAGGGCGTGCTGATGCTGGGCGAAGTGCTGGCGGAAGCCGGCCTGGACGCCGGCTACGAGGTAAGTTGGCTGCCTTCCTACGGGCCCGAAATGCGGTCGGGAACGTCCAATTGTCACGTGCGCCTCTCCAGCCGTCCGATCGATTCGCCGCTGGTCTCGAAACCCAACGTGCTGCTGGCGCTCAATGAGCCTTCGCTGCACAAATTCCTGCCCACGGTGGAGCCGGGTGGGATCGTGCTGTACAACGGCGAGGCGGTTCCGGAAGGCTGCGGCCGCAGCGATGTCCGCATGGTGGCGCTGCCCTTCACCCGCATCGCGGATCAGATCGGGGTAACCAAAGCGGCCAACATCGTGGTGTTGGGCGCGTTGCTGGAAGCCACCGACCTGGTGGAGAACGAGCAGGCCACCGCGGCCCTGCACAAACTGGTGAAGAGCCCGAAATGGTTCGACATCGACGTGCAGGCCATGGAGCGCGGACGCGAGGAAATGCGTAAGACCACCGTCCCGGTGAGCGACGATTATCTCTGGGGCGTGTAGCGTCGGCGACTGTTCAATAAATCGCGCAGATCAGGCTGACGGATTTTTTCCGTGTGAGATGATGTTCTGTCATGCCTGCCTCACCTCACGTGGAAGCTCACTTTGAAGCCTCGGAGACGGTCCGGGACGTTGTCATCGGAATGGCGGACGGATTGACGGTGCCATTCGCCCTGGCGGCCGGGCTTTCCGGCTCTGTGAAGCAGACCGCCATTGTGGTGATTGCCGGCCTGGCGGAGATTGCCGCAGGCTCGATTGCCATGGGGCTGGGCGGGTACCTGGCGGCACGCACGGATCGCGACCATTACCTTTCCGAGCGCCAGCGCGAATATCGCGAGACCGAGGAAGTGCCTGCTCGGGAGACCGAGGAAGTGGCGGACGTGTTCCGCGGCTACGGCATGAACGAGGAGGAGCTGGCGCCGGTGGTAAGGGCCATCTGCGCCGATCAAAAACGCTGGGTCGATTTCATGATGAAGTTCGAACTGGGCTTCGAGGAACCCGACCCCAAGCGCGCGCGCAACAGCGCCATCGCTATTGCGATTTCGTACATTGTGGGCGGCATGGTACCCCTGGCGCCGTACATGATCGCGAGCGATCTGGAGCGCGCTCTCCGGATTTCGGTGATTGTGACGCTGATCGCGCTGTTCGTCTTCGGCTATGTGAAGGGCCGTATGACGGGCATTTCCCCCCTTCGTGGGGGGCTGCAGACGGTGGTGATCGGCGGGTTGGCGTCGGCGGCGGCATTCACGCTGGCGCGGCTGATCCGGCCGGCGTAGCGTCGCGGGCGCCGGCATAACGGGAAGCGCACTGCGACAGCACGCGAGCCAATCCCTCGGAATGCTGAGCAGATGCGCAATCGTCGTGCGAACCAGGCACGGGGAGCACCTCCACCTTGGCCGCCACGCTCCGCCAGCCCATATCCACCTCCGTAGTGCGGAACAGAGTGGGCGCCTGGGCGCGCAGAAGAACCATTGGACCCTCAAAGCGTGCGGGCACGTAGGCCAGGAGGGCCTGGAACATGCTGCTGAGGAATGCCTGGTAGGATTCCGGCAGCCGGGCCTTGCCGAAATAAATCATGGGGTCCAGCTCATTGGCGGGACGCGCCAGCACCGAACGGCCCATGCGGCGAAGGTGTCCGTACGCGCGCGTGCCGAACTCCATGGGCTGGAAATGAGCGGCCTCGTGCGCCATCCAGGCGGGTAGATTGCTCACTACATCCATGGCCCGGCGTGCCACAGGGCGCGACACTCCGGGGGCGTTGACGGCCGGCATGTCGATGACGATGGGAAGCGGCTCGAAAGCGCGGCTCTCCCGAATCTGGCGCGCCATCTCGAAAGCGACAGTGCCGCCGAAAGAACATCCCACCAGAATGATGGGCTGTCCGCGGGCGGCCAGACGGGCGACCTGAGCCACCTGCTCCGCCGCCATCGACTCCACCGAGACGGGCGTCGAAGAGAATCCCGACCGGGTGTTTAAACCGTAGGCAGGATGGCGAGGCGCCAGGCGCGCGGCCAAATGCTCATAGCCGGCAGCCGATCCGCCCAGCCCAGCTACGAAAAAGAACGGGCAGTTGGTTCCGGCGGTAAGGGAAAACGCGAGCGAACTCTCCTGCTTTTCTTCTCTGCCGGCTTCTTCGACGAACGCAGTCAGAAGCCGGAGTGTGGGAAACCGGTGCAGGCTGTCGGGAGGAAGATCGCAGCCAAGACGCCGATGGATTGCCACCAGGACCCGCACCGCGGCCAGCGAATCTCCACCCAGGTCGCAGAAGGCACAATCAGCGGGCACATCGGTTCTCTGGAGAATGCTCTTCCAGATTTCGCGCAGGATATCCATGGCCACGGCGCCGGCGGGTTCCAGGCGCTCCGGCGGAGGAGGAGGCACGGGGAGCCTCCGGCGGTCCACTTTGAAATTGGCGTTCAAGGGCAGTTCGGGCAGGAAGACGAAGGCGGAAGGAATGGCGTAGGACGCCAGTTTTTCGCTCAGGAACTCCCGCAAGCGGCTTTCGACGGGCGTTGCTTCGGCTTGGGCGACCACATAGGCCACCAGGCGCTGGTTTCCGGCCGAGTCCGCGCGGGCCACCACTACCGCGGTCCTCACCTCCGGATGGGATTCCACGGCAGCGGCCACCGCATCCAGTTCCACCCGGTGACCGCGGATCTTCACCTGCGAATCGGTGCGTCCCAGAAAGAGCAGAGTGCCATCGGGCCGGAAGCGGCCGCGGTCCCCGGTGCGATAGAGAATCGAGCCGTCGGGCTGCGAGAGGAACTTCTCCGCGGTGCGCCGCGGATCGTTGGAATAGCCCGAAGCCAGATAGCGGCTGCGGACCGCGATCTCCCCTTCCTGTCCGGCGGAAACCGGCGAGCCGGCCTCGTCCAGCAGGCTCACTTCTTTGCCGGCAACAGGCCAACCGATGGGAACCGGGCTTTCGACCTCCCCCGTGGCTGGCACGAAATACTGCGCATAGGTGCGGGTCTCTGTGGAAGCCATGGCATTTTGCAAGACGCAGGCCGCCGGAAAAACCGAGCGGAAGGCAGCGACGTCCGCGGTCTGGAGCGTTTCGCCCCCCACCGATAGGAGACGCATGTGCGGGAACCCCGAGCGGCCTGACAGACAAAGATGCCGGAGCATGGAGACGGTCATGGTGCTGACGGTGATGCGGCGCGCTTCGAGCCAGTCCGGCAGCGCGGCCAGGTTGCGGCGCGCATCCTGGCAGTGCAACTCGGCGCCGTGGAGCAACGCTCCGAAGGTGGTCGCCAGCGCGGCGCTGAAGGCAAAGGAGAACAGTGAATCGAAGCGATCGTCCGGCCCGAGATAGAGATCATTGGTCTGCCGCCCGATGTCGAACAGGATGGCGTGGTGCGACAGAGCCACCAGCTTTGGCTCCCCGGTGGACCCGGACGTGGCGTAGAGCGCGGCGATGCCGGCGGGGCCGTGTGTGTCGATAGAAGATGGCGCGCCATTCGAATCCACGCCTGCATGTTCCCGCCCGGCAAGATATACCGGAGCAGCCGCCTGCAGCAACTCGGCGATGTGGGCCCGAGGCAGGGAAGGCTCGATGCAGAAGTAGGCGCAGTCCCCCAGCAGCGCGCCAAGCATGTTCTCTACCGTGGCCAGCGCGGAGGGCTGGCAAATGGCCACCACACCTCCCTGCCGGAAGCGCCGGCGCAACTCCTCGGCGATGGTTTCGGAGCGGTCCAGAAGTTCGGAATAAGTGAGACTGCGCTCGCCCTCCACCAGCGCGGTGCGTCCGCCGTGGAGCCGTGCCACCTGGCGAAATTTCGCCGCCAGCGTGGATTCTGCGTCGGCCGGATCGAACGGTTGGAACCCCCGGCGCGGGCGGAACCCGTTCTGGTGGACATGGGGCGACTGGAAAAGTGCCGTCGCGGAAGTCACGCCCCAAACCTCGGCGAAAACTTCCAGGCTTGCGTAATGCCTACCGTCTCCAGCCCCGCCCTTTCCATATTGGCCTGGCTCTGGCCGCCGGAGACAGCCCAGGAGTAAAGCCGCTCGCATCCCTGGTTGCGCGCCATCCGAATCCGCGTCCGCAGTAAGGCCGTGTGGCAGCCCATCGCGCGGAATTCAGGCAAGGCAGCGCCGGCGCACAGCACCGCTGTGCCTTCCCGCCGCATCATGGAACCGACTCCGGCTGCCACGGTTCCGCGCCACGCAATCAGGAAATCCAATTCCGGCAGGTCGAAGAGATGCCGCATGTTGCGCAGTGCCGCGGGAATGCGATCCTGTTCGGCGCCAAACGCGCGCAAATACGTCACCAGATACCGCTGGCGCTCCTCTGGCCGCACGGGGCGGATGTCGAAAATCGCGGAGGAAACCGGGTTCAGAATCTGGGAGTCCGGCGCGCTCATCCAGGCAAACTGCGTCGAGGGGCGCCAGCCGGGCCGGTCCACCGTCCGGTCCGATTCAGGCGGCCCTACCAATTCGCAGCCAAAGGGACTACCCCGGTAGAACTCCTCGATCTCCCCCAGCCGCTCAAAGACGTTCTCATCCGGAGAATATACGCGGTTGAAATAGCCTACGTCATCAAAACGCAAAGCGATGGCGGTGCCGAAGGAGGAGATACGAATCCGGTTACCCAGTTTCTCCTTTTGCCGGTATGTTTCCGCCCGCATGGCATCGTAGGCGGCAGTAAGACGCAAAACCGACACAGCGGACCGGGTATCGGCCACAGATAAGACAGACATGGACCCGTGAAGACCTCTTTGCAACTCTCGTATTGTACGCAATCTAACTTTTCCGGACTACTAACGAACGATAAGGTCGGAACTTACCATTCGGTTCAGACGGAATATCTTCAGTTACTTCCACGCGAAGAGTTATTTCCGAACCCAGGTCACGAGCCATTCCCACGCGCGCGTTTTCCACCAGTTCCGCCGGAAGCGTGACGTCGGGACCCGGTTGCAGCCGGAGCACAATCCGGTCCACGGCTTCCTGAACCATCTGGTAACGGCTGAGATACGGACACAATGGATAAAGCCAGGTGGCGAATAGCCCAGGGTGGATGCGGCGTCCCGGAAGAATGAATTCGTCGTTAGTGCGGCCATGAATCTGGGACAGGCAGGAGTTGGGAGCTCCGCACCGGCATTGCGCCGGCCCCTGCTGCACCTGATCGCCGGGCAGGTACCGGATCAGCGGCGCGGCCCAGGCGTGGAGCGACGTGACGGCGATTTCTCCGGTCTCACCCGGAGCCGCCGGCCGGCCGCCGGTTAGGACTTCCGCCACTACCGAGGCATCCATGACATGATACTGGCCGCCCTGAGGGCACTCATGCGCGATGACGTTGCATTCGAAACAGTCGTAGACATCGAACACCCGCGTGTGAAAGGCAGCCTCGATGCGCGCTCTCGCCGGAGCGGTGAGGTTTTCCGAGTCGCAGGTGATGAAGCGCGGGCGAATCCGGTTCCGGTCCTCGTCGCTGAGTTTATCGATCAGGGTAGAAAGCGCAGAAGAGTAGGTGCGCAGCACGTCCGGCCGCGCCTCGAGCAGTTCGCTCCGGATCCGCTGCCACGGGCTGTAGGCATGAATCGTCCGATAGCGCAGAATGCCAAGACGTTCCAGAAATCCGGTGCGATTCACTGCCCTGGCGAAGATCAACCCACAACGGCGGTCCGTCAGTTTCAACCCGTAGCGCATCATCACCTGCAGACGCATCACGCGCAGCAGGCGATCTTCGAACCAGGTGAAACGTGCTTCGGTGGGCGCGCCCGTGCTTCCTCCCGTGCCGTATCGCAGAAGGCGGCCCGGATCGCAGTCGGAGGCGATGGCGTCCTGGGGCGGGGCCAGACGCAATTCGGCTTTGGGGGTGAGCGGCACGCGCTGAAGATCGTCGAGGGAGCGAAACTGATCGGGATGGAAACCGGCCTCGTCGAACTTCTTCCGGTAGAAGGGAACGGTGCGATAACTATGGTGGAGCAGCGCCCGCAACCGCGCCGTCCGATATTGCCGCAGCATGTCAGCCGAGCCGAACCGGTTCACAAAGAGACCCCAGGCTCCCGCCAGAACCGCCCGTGGATATGGTGCTCCCCTGTAGTCGAACAACCCGAAAAATCATAGCATGGCAGTCGGGGCCGGATGCGAACGAGCGGAGGTTGTGCCACATTGTTATATATGTGGATGCGAGCGGTCTGCTGGGCGGCCGTGCTGGGTTGCTCCCCTCTCTGGGGCGGCAGCGTACCTTCGCCCGCTGACTGGGTTCCCATGCGGTGGCCGTGGAGCGACGCCAAATCGCTGGAACTGCTCGCCACAAGTCCCGTCAATTGCCTGCTGCTCCAGAATTACCCGGCCGATCTGGTGGCGGGCGCGTCCGGCCGCGGCCTGATTACGCTCGCGGTGGTGACTCCGGGCGGCGATGCCGTGGCCGCAACCCGTAAGGCCCTGGACGCGAAACTCACCGGCATCGTGCTGGAAGGCGATTTCCCGGCGGAGGTGGCGGCGGGTGTGCGCGCGGCGGCGGGCGCGGCGCCGGTCATCGAACTGACCTCGCGGAGCCATATGAAACTCGGCGCCGGAGCCTCCATCATCGGCACCTACCAGGGAGTCTGGCCGGGCGTAGTGATCCAGGAGGCCGGCCACGCCAAATCCGGACCGACGGGTTCCGCCTGGATCAATACCAACACCGGATTCATCCGCGCGGTGCGCGCCTGGGGCGATGCGCAACTCTGGGTCGGCAACCAGCCGCCCGCGCGCTCCGTCATCACCAGCCAGCGGTATCTGCAGGTGATTGCCGACGCGGCCGCTTCGGGCGGGCGCTGGGTGATCGCCCTGGATAGCGACCTGGCCGCGCGCCTGGGCAAACGCGATGCCGATGCCCTGCGCGACTGGCAGCGCATTAACAACATGGCCGCGTATTTCGAACGCCACCCCGAGTGGCGCGGCATGCGCGAATTCGGCCAACTGGCAGTGGTGCAGGACCCGGCCAAGGGCGGCCTGTTGAGCGGCGGCATTCTGGACATGATCGCGGTGAAGCATACGCCCGTGCGCCCTATCCCACGCGAGCATCTGACGCCCGAAGCGCTGGCCGGCGCCACCATGGCGGTGAACGTGGATGCCGACTCCCTCACGCCCGAGCAGAAGGAGATTCTCCGCAACTTCACGCGGCACGGCGGCACGCTCCTCACCGGACCGCCGGGGTGGAAGGACCAGAGTCCCCAAGGCGACAAGATCACGCTGGATCCAGGACGAACTGGAACGGCTCAACGATATCTGGCGCGATGTGAATTCCATGGTGGGCCGCCGCAACCTGGGGGTGCGGCTGTTCAATGTCTCTTCGATGCTTTCCAATGTGCTGGTCTCCGCCGACAGTAAAACGGAGGTGGTCCACCTGGTCAATTACTCGGACTACCCGGTGGAGAACGTGACGCTGCATTTCCTGGGCAACTACAAGCACGCCACGCTCCTCACTCCGGACGGCATCGAAAAACCACTGGAGATTTTCCAGGCAGAAGAAGGCTGGGGCGTGGACATCGACAAGGTGCAGGTCTGCGCCACCATCAGATTGGAGCTGTAAGATGACGCGACGAGAATGGCTGGCAATGATCAGCGCGGCGCCCCTGGTGCGCGCGGCGGGAAGTTCCGAGGCTCCCGCGGCGCCCGTTTCCATCGCCCGGTGCGCCTCCTATGACGAGGACGTTACGGCAAAGCTGGGCACCATGTTCGACCAGTTGGGCGGACTCGAAAAGCTGGTCCGCAACAAGACCGTCACTATCAAACTCAACATGACCGGCGCGCCCAGCCAGAGCGTCAACGGGCTGGCGCCTTCGCTGACGCATTACGTGCATCCCAAGTTGGTGGGCGCTACGGCATATCACCTGGGACGCGCCGGCGCCACACGCATCCGCTTCGTGGAAAGCCCGTGGGCCTACGCCGGGCCGCATGGAAGACGTGATGCTGGATTCGGGATGGAATCGTGCGCGCGCTGCTTTCGGCGGCCAAGGGCGTGGAGTTCGAAAACACCAACGCCCTGGGCAGGAGCAAGAGCTACGCGCGCTTCAAAGTGCCGGGCAACGCCTACATGTATCCGGCGTACGACCTGAATCACGCCTACGAAGAGACCGACGTGTTCGTCAGCCTGGCGAAGCTGAAGAATCACGCTACCTGCGGCGTGACGCTGTCGCTGAAGAACTGTTTCGGCAACCTTCCCGCGTCGATTTACGGCGAGGACGCGGGCGTGGACGAGCCCAACGAAAATCCGAAGAGCGGGCGTGATGCAGTGGGCCACAATGGGCAGCGGCAGCCTTCCAAATCGGCGCCGCAGGAGCTGCACTTCGGCGCCAACCACGACCCTGGCTACCGCGTGCCGCACATCGTGGCGGACCTGGTGGCGGCCCGGCCCATCCACCTGCGATCATCGACGGCGTGGAATCCATTGCGGGCGGCGAAGGGCCGTGGATTCGCGGCGTGCGCGTGGTCAAGCCGGGCGTGCTGATGGCCGGGCTGAATCCGGTGTGCACCGATGCGGTGGCTACCGCCGTGATGGGTTACAATCCGCGCGCCGATGCGCGGCACCAAGCCATTCCAGACCTGCGACAACACGCTGCTGCTGGCGGAAGGCCACGGCGTGGGCACCACCGATCTGAAGCGCATCGAAGTGCGCGGCGTCTACGATCGCGCAGGCTCTCTACCGCTACGATAGTTAGTGGATGGCTCACGCAGAAGGGGACCCGCGGGTCTTACCGCGTCTTCCGGCTGGAATCCTGGGAGACGTTTTTCCAGCTGGTCACCAAGCCGCCGTATTCACACTGGGCATTCCGCGGCGAACGCGACGAGCGCTGGCCGCTGTATAGTTCGCTTTCGCGCTATCTGCGGAATTTCGGCGTCGATCCGGAGGCATGGCCGGAGCAGGAAGCGCGCATTCTGCGCATCTTCAAACGCAAGGCGCACCAGTTTCTGGCCAAGCCGCCGGACCTGGACGACGATTTCCAATGGCTGGCGCTGATGCAGCACCACGGCGCGCCGACCCGCCTGATCGATTTCACCTGGTCGCCCTACGTGGCCGCATTTTTCGCGCTGGAACGGACCCTGGCCGATGGCGTGGTGTGGGCTATGAATCCGGCGCGCATCAACAGCAGCCGCGCGCCCGGAGCCCGCCGCATGGACCCGCGGACCAAGCGACAATTTCCGGCGCTATTTTCTGAAGGGCGATCACCGGTTCATCTGGATGGGCGAACCGCACACTATGAACCGGCGGCTGATCGCGCAATCGGGCACCTTCTGCCGTGCCCGGCGTGCTGGACGTGCCGATCGAAGAGATACTGCATCCGGACCGACCAGGAAAACATTCTGGCGAAAATCGTCTTAGCCAACGCCGTGCGCGAAACGGCCATGCGCGAGCTGTATCGCATGAACATTACCTACGCCACGCTGTTTCCCGATCTGGACGGCCTGGCGAAATCCATGCGGTACGAGCTGGAGTTTCACTGGGCGTACAATCCGCGCACCATGGAGAAGTACCGCGCGTAGGCCCAAGCTATCGATCGACCATGGACATCATGCGCTCGTTGTAGCGCGGGCCGGACACCACATCGGGCGCAAGGGCCTGGTCGAGTTGCGCCATCTCCTCCGCTTCCAGCTTTACGGACGCCGCGGCAATGTTCTGCTCCAGGTAGCTCCTGCGCTTGGTGCCTGGAATGGGTACGATATCGCCGCCCTTGTGCAACAGCCAGGCCAAAGCAATCTGCCCCGGTTGCAGGCCTTTGCGCTCGGCGATTTTCTGAACGAGCGACGCCGCGCGCATGTTGGCATCGAAATTGGCGCCCTGAAAACGCGGATCGTTGCGGCGAAAATCCCCTTCCGGATATTCTTCCGCGCGCCGCACGGCACCGGTCAGAAAGCCGCGGCCCAGGGGACTGAACGGCACGAGTCCAATGCCCAGTTCGCGCAGCACCGGGATGATCGCCGGCTCCAGGTTCCGCTCCCACAGAGAATACTCGCTCTGCAGCGCGGAGACCGGGTGGGTGGCATGGGCCCGGCGGATGTTCTTTTCGCCGGCTTCCGAGAGACCGAAGTAGCGCACTTTGCCTTCCCGCACCAGGCCGGCAACCGCGCCCGCAACGTCTTCCATAGGGACGTTGGGATCCACGCGGTGCTGGTACAGAAGGTCGATGTAATCGGTCTGCAAACGGCGCAGCGAAGCCTCCACAACTTCGCGGATGTGCCCGGGCCGGCTGTCGGTACCCATGATCTTGCCGTCCTCAATCCGGAAGCCGAATTTCGTGGCGATGATGGCCCGCTCGCGCCGGCCTTGGAGCGCGCGGCCCACCAGTTCTTCATTGCGGAAAGGTCCGTAGACCTCGGCGGTATCGAAGAAATCCAGCCCGAGATCGAGAGACCGGTGGATCGTGGCGATGGATTCCGTATCGTCCGGAACGCCGTAGGATTGGCTCATTCCCATGCAGCCCAGCCCCAGAGCGGACACTTCCAGACCCTGCTTTCCCAGTTTTCGCTTCGGTAGCATACTGCTTTATGATGCCTGATTCGGGACTTCGGATTCCGGCCGGCGTCAGCGCCGGTGACCCACGATACTGGCCTGGTTCTTCAACCGCGCGTCCTCAATGCCCTTGGCCCACTGGAGGACTTTGATGCGGACCCTCCTGGTGCCGAATCGCATGGCCCGTGCCCGGGAGGGGAAGTATAGATCGATGTGGCGGCCTTTGATATCGGCGCCGGTATCGGTCACCAGATAGTTCCCCCTGTAAGGCCTGGCGCCGTAGACCCGGATTCTGGTACCGAGCGGCAGCACTCGCGGATCCGCGGCAACAATTCCTTCGCGCGCTCTGGTGCCGGCCGCGGTGGGCTGCTGTGCCCGGGCAAAGGCCGTGGCTTCCATCATCATTACCGGGTGTCTTACCCGGACTCTGTGATGCCGCGTCCGGGCCTCGGCGGGATGCCAGCAAAGCAGAGCGCATAACGCCAGAACGAATACGGCGTGCCTCATTTCACGCTCCTTTACACTTGTCGTTACAATCCGTTCGCCAGCGTGCGCGCTGGCACGGCTATTATGGTCGCTATGGGCGATAGTCTCCTTTTGTCCGCTCAGCTATCGCATCTCCTGGTAGCCTTCCTCATCGAATGTGACAACGAATTCGAACACCAGACGCCGCACCGCACCACAAACCATGGCCGCACCGGACCGGCCGGCGCTCCCTGGCTGGTCTCCATGGCGATGTGGTGGCACTTCATGCGATTCGTGCCCGCCGGCGGAATCCCTGCGGGCGAGTTGCAGAGCTGCCTGGGTCTCGACCGGAAATCCATGCTGGCGCTCCTGACGCGCATGGGGAAGTGGTGGAGCTACGTGACGGTAGATGGCGGTGTGGTCCGTCCGACCGCAGGCGGCCGCAAGGCGCTGGAGGTGTGGCAGCCGTTGGAAGCGGCTATCGAGAGGCGCTGGCAGGAGCGGTTCGGGGGCGATCGGATCGAGCGACTTCGAGAGAGCCTGCGGACCGTGGCTGGCCGCTTGGATCCCAGCCTGCCGGACTCGCTGCCCATCCTGGGGTACGGGCTGTTCAGCCGGCCGCAGCCCCAAGGCATCATCCCCGCGAGTGACTCGCTGCCGGCCCTGCTCTCAAAGCTGCTGCTGGCCTTCGCGGTGGAATTTGAGGGCGAATCGGAAGTGTCGCTGGCGATCTGCGCCAATGCCCTGCGACTGATGGACGCAGGCGTCCGCGCGCGAGACCTGCCGCGCCTGGCCGGCGTATCGAAGGAAGCCATTGCGACGGCTGTGAGCTTCCTGAAAAAGCGCGAGTACGCGGCGACTGCGGGACCGGGGCTTACTCTTACCGCGAAGGGCCGGCACGCCCGCGAAGCTTATCTCGCGCTGGTGCCGGCTATCGAGGAGCGCTGGCAGTCGCGCTTCGGCGGGGATGCGATGCGCGCCCTCAGGGAGTCTCTGGAACGGGTGCCGGCCGCCTGGCCCGAGCCGTATCCCGACGGGTGGCGGGCATCCGTCGCAAGGCCCGAGGCACTGCCGCATTACCCGATGATGCTGCATCGCGGCGGCTTTCCGGATGGTAGTTGATCTATGGAACGGCGGGCTCGCGCTTGCGGATGCCTTCGCCGATAGGGCCGTCGTGATGCAGCGTGGCGTTCAGCCACTCCACCATCCGGCGTTCCCAATCGGGCACATTGGGCAGCTTGTGCCAGCCGCCGGTTCCGTGCTTACCGCCGGGAATTCGGATGACCTGGCTGGGGACTCCCAGGTGGCGCAGTGCGGAATCCAGATTGGTCGCTTCGGTGAACGGGATGTACTCGTCTTTGTCGCCGAGGATCTGCAGAAACGGCGGAGCGTCCGCGCTTACGTAGGTGATAGGAGACGCTTCGCGAAGGGCCGCGGCTTCGCCTTTCTGGCGAATCAGCGGGTCGAGCAGCGCGTGAACGTCGGCATTGAGGGGGACGGTGGCGAAGCTGCTCTGCGCGAACAGCGTGACCACGGCTTGGACTTTGGCGCTTTCGCGGTCTACCGGGTCGTGTGCCTGCGGGTCGCCCGGGCCGCCGCGCAGGCCCGCCATGTTGCTGAGAAATCCGCCCGCCGAACCGCCCACCAGCGCAATCCTTGCAGGGTCGGCATGCCACTTCGGGGCGTTGTGCCGCAGGTAGCGCACGGAGCGCTCCACGTCGTAGACCATATACGGATACGGATATTTGGGCGCCAGGCGGTAGTTGATCGAAAACACGGCGTACCCGGCAGGCGCCAGGAAATCCGCGCAGTAGGCTTCACTGCCGCTCTTGCTGTCTCCGCGTTGATAGCCTCCGCCGTGGATGATGATGGCGATGGGATGGACGCCCGGACCCTTGGGCGCATAGTAATCCATGGTAAGTTGCACGCCATCGGCCACACCATAAACGATGCCCTCCTGGGTGGGCGTGCGAACATCGGCGGCAAACGCGAGACTAGCGAGACTCAACGCGGCGAGCAGCGCCAGCGCTTGGGGAAACCGCATACCAGGAGTATAGCTGCCTCACGCCGTGGCGGCGGGTTGCGGGGGCGCCACCCATGGCAGGGTATCGCAGGTGGCGGGGTCGGCGACCTCGCCCGAGCGGCGGATGGCGCGCAGCAGGTCCAGCGCTTCGGGCAGGGCGAACTGTTCGCCGATGAAGGCAGCGACGAAGCGGCCGCCGCGAATCTCGCCGCGCGATTCCATGCGCCGCAGCACCACCAGCAGATCGCGCCAGGCGGGGGCGAGCGGCTCGCGGGCGGCGACATCGCGGAACACCACGCCCCAGCGCAGCCAGCAACTGGCGCGCGAAGGCTTCGGCATTGCCGTCGGGCGGAGCTGCCGGTGTGGCGCAGCAGCGCCCACCGGCCGGGCGCGTGGCGCGGGCGGGCCGTGCGGCCTCTGCCTTCGCCGCGCGCGGCGCTTGGGGTCGAGCAGCGCGCGCAGATTCTCGAAACCGTCGGCGGTCACCAGGCCGGCGGCCACCAACTCCCAAAGGGCGTCTTCCACTTCGCTGGCCAGGCGGCCGGTGGCGCGCGTGAGGTCGGCGAAGAACGACGCGCCGTGCGATTCGATGGCGGCCAGCACTTCGCGCGCGGGATGCGAGAGCGAATCCCTGGGCGAGGGCTGCGGCGTGGCCAGCAGCCACGGCGCATCGTCGCGCAGGAAGATGGCGAGCGGCGCCACGCGCGTGGGACGCACGCGGCGGCTCTTGTTTTCTTCCTGCTCGCGCTCGAAGGCGGGGTGCGGCGAGAGGCGTCCCCAGCTCACTTCGCCCGAAAGGCAGAGCTGGTCGAGATATTCGGGCTTGTACTTGCGCCACGCGGCGCGGCAGCACTTCGGTCTCCCACGCCGCCGCGGCGAATTCGCAGCCCTGCAGCTGTCTGATGATCTGCAGCGTGCCATCCACGCCGTGCAGTTGCGTGCCCGGCGCGAGATGCTGCCAGCGATTCAGGAAGGCGTAGAATTCGGCCGTGGTGACCGGCTCGATTTCGCGGCGCAGGCGGCCGATGGTGAGCCGGTGGATGCGCGCCAGCAGGCGGCGGTGGCACCATTCGAGTTCGCCCGGCCGGGCGTGAAACTGGCCGCGCAGAATCTGGCCTTCGGCTTCCAGTTGCGCCAGCGCCTGGTCCACCAGGTCGCGCGGCATGGCGAGCGTTGCGGCCAGGTCGCGCGGCGCGTCAGCGGGCCGGAGCATTCGAACCAGCCGCGCAGGATCTCGGCGGCGCAGGCTTCGGGGCTTCGGGAACTGGCGCGCGTGCCGGCCGGCGCCGTGATCGGCGGATGGAATGACGGCCTGCGGGTAGACGCGGCGCACCAGATCGAGACGCTCGGCCGGCACCCAGAAATCGCGGCCGTCGATGGTGAGCGTGGTGGCGCGGCTGGCGGCCACCAGTTGCTCGAACAGCGGCGCAAGCTGCGGCTCGGCGGGCATCAGGCTCAAGCCGCAAAGCGCCTCGTGCAGTTCGTCGGCATCGCGCATGGGCGGCCAGGCTTCGGCGGCCACCTGCGCGATGGCGGCGGGGTCGAGCGCGCCGGCGCCCTCGGCGTAATCGGCGGGCAGCGTGCGGCGCATCTGCACGGCGCGGGCGCGGCGCTCTTCGAGCGGCGCATCGTCGAGGATACGCGTACGGGATTGGCGTTGAGAATCTCGTGGGAGAACGGCGAGGGCTCGGGCGTATCGATGGCAACGCGTCTCGGATGTCGCCATCGCTGAATGGCTTCCAGGAGGGCTGCGAGGCCGTCGAGGTCCATGGCTTCGTAGAGGCAGTTGTCGATGGTCTCCTTCACCAGCGGGTGATCGGGAATGCGCACTTCGCCGGTGAGATTTTCGGGGCAGGCGGCCTGGTCGGGGAAGACGGCGGCCATCAGGTCGTCGGCGCGCATGCGCTGGATGGGCGGCGGCACTTTGCGGCCGCCCGAGTAGCGCGGAATGGCGAGCGCGCGCGAGGCATTCCAGCGCCAGCGCGCGGTGAACATGGGGGCGGCCAGCAGCGCCTGGGTGAGCACGTCCTCGCACGGTGGCCGGGCGCAGGAATTCGAAGACGATTTCGAGCGGAAACGAGTGCTGCTCGCCCAGCGAGATGACGATGCCGTTATCGGTGGCGGCGGCCTGCAGTTCGAAATTGAAGGAGCGGCAGAAGCGCTTGCGCAGCGCCAGTCCCCAGGCGCGGTTGATGCGCGCGCCGAACGGCGCGTGGATGACCAGCTGCATGCCGCCGCCTTCGTCGAAGAAGCGCTCGGCGACGATGCGGCGTGTCGGTGGGCATGGCGCCCAGGGCGGCGGCGCCCGCCTGCACGTAGGCGACGGCCTGTTCGGCGCCGCTGCGGTCCAGGCCGCACTCGCTCTGCCAGAAGACGGGATCGGGCCGCGCGGCCATCTCCTCGCGCAAGCCGGGCTACTTCGCTGCGAAAGCTCGCGCGTGCGGCCGGGCGCTTCGCCGCGCCAGAAGGGAATGCCGGGCGCGGCGCCGTGGGCATCTTCCACGCGCACGCGGCCCGGTTCGACGCGGCGGATGCGCCAGGACGTGGTGCCCAGCAGAAAGACGTCGCCGGCCAGGCTCTCCACGGCGAAATCCTCGTCCAGCGTGCCGACGGTGGTGCCTTCGGGCTCGGCCACCACCAGGTACTGCGCGGTCTCCGGGATGGCGCCGCCGCGAGGTGATGGCGGTGAGGCGCGCGCCGCGCCGGCCGCGCACGCGGCGGTTGACGGCGTCGCGATGCAGGTAGGCGCCGCTGCGTCCGCGCGCGGTGGCGATGCCTTCGGAGAGCATCTCGAGCACCGCGTCGAAATCGGCGCGCTCCAGCGTGCGGTAGGGCCAGGCGCGGCGCACGAGGGCGAACAGTTCGTCTTCGCCGAACTCCTCGCAGGCGCAGGCGGCCACCATCTGCTGCGCCAGAATGTCGAGCGCGTTGCGCGGAATCTCCAGGCGGTCCAGCTCGCCGCGGCGAATGGCGCGCACCAGGGCGGCGCATTCGATCAGCTCATCGCGCGTGGTGGCGAAGAGGCGGCCCTTGGGCAGCGCGCCTACCCAGTGGCCGGCGCGGCCGATGCGCTGCAGCGCCACCGCGATGGAGCGCGGCGAGCCGATCTGGCAGACCAGGTCCACCGTGCCGATATCGATGCCCAGTTCGAGCGAAGCGGTGGCCACCACGGCGCGCAGTTCGCCGTTCTTGAGGCGCTGCTCGGCGTCCAGGCGCAGCGCGCGCGAGAGGCTGCCGTGGTGCGGCAGGACGGCGTTCTCGCCCAGGCGCTCGGCCAGGTGATGCGCCACGCGCTCGGACAGGCGGCGGGTGTTGACGAAGACCAGCGTGGTGCGATTCTCGCGGATCAGGTCGGCCAGGCGGTCGTAGATCTCGCCCCACATTTCGTTGGTGGCCACCGCGCCCAGTTCGTCGCGCGGCACTTCCACCGCCAGTTCCATGGCGCGGCGATGGCCCACGTTGACGATGCGGGCGTGGTCGCTCAGGAATGCCGCGACTTCCTCGATGGGCTTGACGGTGGCGGAAAGGCCGATGCGCTGCGGGCGCGCGCAGCCGCTCTGCTCCACCAGGCGGTCGAGGCGCGCCAGCGTGAGGGCCAGGTGCGAGCCGCGCTTATCGTCGGCCACGGCGTGGATTTCGTCGACGATCAGGGTGCGCACGCTGCGCCAGCATCTCGCGCGGCTTGCGCGGCGGTGAGCAGGATGTAGAGCGATTCCGGCGTGGTGACCAGGATGTGCGGCCGTTCGCGCGTCATCCGCTGGCGCTCCCACTGCGGCGTATCGCCGGTGCGCAGCGCGGTGCGGATGGGCGCGAGCTCCACGCCGCGTTCCGCGCGCCAGCGCGGCGATCTCGGCCAGCGGCACTTCGAGATTCTTGTGGACGTCGTTGCTGAGCGCCTTGAGCGGCGAGACGTAGACGACTTCGGTCTGGTCGGGCAGCGGACCCAGGCGCGCGCGGCGCACCAGGCGTCGATGCAGTGAAGGAACGCGGCGAGCGTTTTGCCGGAGCCGGTGGGCGCGGAGATCAGGACGTCGTGGCCCTCGCGGATGCTCCGGCCAGCCGCGCAGTTGGGGCTCGGTGGCCTGGCCAAAGCGGCTGGCGAACCATTCGGAGACGAGGGGATCAAAGCAGGAAAGCACGGCTACCTACCATTCTACGGAATAAATCCGTCAGCCTGATCTGTGCGATTTTTCAGAAAAATCGCGCAGATCAGGCTGACGGATTTTTTCTGGCTGTCGACTTGCTCTTCTGTATCGTACCATGAAGCTGCTCGTCATCGGAATCCTGGTGGGTCTTCTGGTAGTAGCGCCGCTGGGCGCCTATCTCTATGTGAAGTCGGGATTTCTCTCACTTGCCACTACCGCCAAACCGCTCCCGCTGGAGGAACTGATGGCGCACACCGCACTCAGCGCGAGCATTGGGAGCGCGAAGAACGTGCAGAATCCGCTTCCTGTGACCGACGAAAACATGCTCGCCGGCTTCAAAGAGTACCGGGAACACTGTGCGGTATGTCACGGACTGCCCGGCGAATCGAAAACGGTGATTGCCGCCGGGATGTTTCCACCCCCGCCGCAATTGATGGAACCGCGCGAGATGGTGACGGACGATCCGGAAGGCACCACCTTCTGGAAAATCTCCAATGGCATCCGCCTCTCCGGGATGCCGCGTTTCGATACCCTCCCGGAAAACACCCGATGGCAGATCACGATGCTCCTGAAGCATGCCGACCACCTGCCGCCCGCGGTGCAAGCAAGCCTTCGGCGTTAGCGGCACATGCTACAATCGGGACAAATTCACCCTTTTGCGAGGTGCTGCAATGCCCGAGAATAACGATCTTTCCCGCCGGGACTTGTTGAAGGCCGCGGGCGCTGTGACCGCCGTTGCTTCGGCGCTCCCCTCTCTGCAAACCGCCAAAGCCGCGGGCGAGCCCATTCGCTATGGCATGATCGGCACGGGCAGCCGCGGAACTTACCTGCTGAAACACCTGAAGAATATCGAGAACGGGAAGTGCGTGGCGCTCTGCGACATCAATCCCGAGCACCTCAAGCACGGCGTGGATACCATCGGCAACAATCCGCGGACCTACGCGGATTACCACCAGTTGCTGGAGCAAAAAGACATCGATGCGGTGTTCGTGATCACGCCCCTGTTCGTACACTTCCCGCTGACGCGCGATGCCCTGCTTGCGGGCAAGCACGTGTTCTGCGAAAAGTGCCTGGTGTTCAAGCCGGAAGAAGTACACGCCCTGCAACGCCCTGGCGCAGGAGCATTCCAAGCAGATTCTGCAAACCGGTCTGCAGCGCCGCTACAGCTTCTTCTATCAGACCGTGAAGGACATGGTGGATAAGGGCATCCTGGGCAACGTTCACCACATTCATGCGCAGTGGCACCGCAACATGATCAACAAGCCCAGCTCGCTGTGGACCATGAAGCCGGGCGGCGAAAAGAATATCGACAACTGGCGCATCTACCGGTCGATGTCCGGCGGCCTTACGGCTGAGTTGACCTCCCACCAGGTGGACATTTCCGATTGGATGTTCGGCTCGAGCGCCCGAGTTCGTCATGGGGTTGGGCAGCCTGGACATGCTGAAGGACGGGCGCGACGTCTACGACAACATTCAGTTGATCTACAAGTATCCCAACGGGCAGAAGCTCACTTATTCTTCCATCAGCACCAACCAGTTCCTGCCGTACTTCAACGGCAATCGCCCCGAAATGGGCGAGATCATCATGGGCACGGACGGCACCATTGAGATCACGGTGGGTGACGACGTCCACCCGCCCATCGCCTGGTGGTATCGCGAGCCTCCCAAGACGACGACGGTAACCAGCGCCGCCGAGAAGAACAAACCGTTTGTGGCCGGCGCCACCATGGTGGCATCGGGCGGCGCCAATGGTCCGATCCCGCTGATACACTCCCGACCTGGCCTTCACCGGCAATGAGGGATTCCTCACGCGCGAAGCCAAGTTTGCGCGCCGCTGGCTCACCGCCAAGGGTGTGATGGTGCAGGAAGAGTCGCGCAATCCGGTGGATGTGGAACTGGAAAGCTTCTTCAATAGCTGCCGCGACGGAGTAAGGCCGCGGGCAGACATCACGGTGGGCATGGCGGACGCCGTCGCCGTGATCCTCTCCAACCTGGCGATGGACGAAGGCCGCAAAGTCTACTTCAACGAGATCGACAAGATGGGGCTGGACACCAAAAAGCTCACCACCCAGGTACCCGGCAAGCCCGCCCACAACATCGGCGGATAGCTGACTCGCGGATTTCCGGCAATCGGCATTGAAGCGGCGGCGGCACTCGCCGTATACTGAGGACGCGTGGGAACCGGGCGGAAACTCGTCTTACTGGCGCTGGCGGCGGGATTGCTGCGCGCCGCGGACTCGCCGGAATTCCTGTACCGGTTTCATCTGCCCAACCGCGCCTCTAAGGTGGAGTGGACCTCCACCGGCGCGGCGAACTGGGATGTGACCGTCACGGTGGACGCCGCAAAATGCCGGCTCACCTGCTCGTACCGTTTGAAGCGAGATTCTCCCGCGGCACGCCTGCTGGCCCCGCCGGTGGTCGTGGTGCGGGTGTATTCCGACTACGTATCGTTGCCGTACAAATTGAAGGTGGACCCGGCCGGACTCGAGTTTCCCTGGGCCGCCGCCAAGTCCCGGCCATGGTCCGGCAATCCATATCTTCCGCGCCGTAAACTAGTCGCCGCGGCCCCACCGTGGGTATACTCGGTCTCCCCGGCGGCATCGCAAGTGGCGCGTCTCGCCGTTGCAGACCGGACGCCTGGCTTATCCCCGCTCCACGCACCCCTTCGGATTTAGACCCTCCTGCTGTAACGGCAAGTCTCAGTAATCTGCTGCCAGAGGAGGAGTATATGAATTTTCAGTTGGACAACCGCACTCGCGTGCTGTGTCTTCATGCCGCGGCTAAGCGGCTTCAGATGCCGGAACGGACATTGCGTTATAGGGCCAGCCGGGGGCGCATCGAAGGAGCATTCAAACTGGGGAAACTGTGGAAGTTTCCAGTCACGGCGCTCACTTCCCCAATTCAGCACGCGCCTGACGGGCCGCGTTGAAATCGGGCCTGAGGTGCAGTGCGGCATCGAATGATTGCCTGGCTTCGGCCGGCTGTCCCAAGACTGTCTGAACCAGGCCAAGGTCGTAATACCCTTCCGCGTTGGCGGAATCGTAGCGCAGGCTTTCTTGAAACGCCCGCGCGGCCTCGACAGGCTGTTGGGACCATGCCAGGGCCACCCCCAGTCCCATGTGGGCGCGCGCCAGCGTGGGATCGATGGCGACGGCGATTCGCAATTCGTGGATGGCCTCCGCGAGGTGGTGCTGTTGGGTCAGGATGAGACCCACGTACGTATGCGCCAGGGCCTGGCGGGAGTTGTGCCGCAGCCCCTCCTGGAACAGGGCGAGGGACTGGTCCAGTTTCCCTTGCGCGAAGAGCCGCTCGCCGGCAGCGAAATTCGCCTGGGAGTAGTTCGCTTCGCTGTTCCGGTCTCCGGGACGAATGCGAACGGCTTCGCGGTATTGAGCCAGCGCTTCTTCGGGACGGCCGGCACGGTCGAGTTCGACGCCAAGATTATCGTGGGCGACGAAATTGCTTTCCGTCACCGCGATGGCATGGGCGAAGAGGGTGACGCCGTTTTTCCATACCTGTACTTGGCTCCAGGTGAGAACCGCGCAAGCCGCGGCTGCGATGGCCGCGGCCGGCACGGAGATCCGCGTGCGGCAAGCGAGTCGTGTAACTCCCAGACAAGCGCGATCAGCAGCCCAGCCATCGGCACGTAAAGGTATCGATCGGCCATGGCCTGCATGCCAACCTGGACCAGCCCGATGACCGGCAGCAGGGCCAGTACGTACCAACACCATCCGGCGGCCAGCCAGGGATGCCGGGTCCGTTGCCGGAACACGAGCCATGAGAGCGCGGCCAGGACCAGCACGCACCCCGCCAGAGTCCACAGGGGGATGTTTTGTGGGAAAGGATAAAACACAGCCAGTCGCGCCGGCCACAGCGTCTTTCCCAGGTACCGCACATAGGAGACCGCAGCGTTAGAGAGGCGCATGCCAAAGGGCAACTGGTCCATGGCGGCGATAGTTCCTCCGCGCTGCTGCGCCCAGACCGTAACCGCGCAGGAGAGCGCCGAGAGTACCAGGAGGGGAACTTTATCGCGCAACGAGAACGGTCGCCGCAGGGGCCACCAATCCACAACGAGAAGCAGAAGAGGCAGAGTGACCAGCATCGGTTTGCACAGAAGCCCCGCGGCGAACAGCGCCGCCACCACGGCGTAACGCGCACGCCCGGATTCCTGACATAACGGCTGTAGGCCAACAGCGCCAGCATCAGAAAGAGCGTGCTCAGCACGTCTTTGCGTTCGGCCACCCAGGCGACGGATTCCACATGGACAGGGTGAAGGCCGAAGAGCAACGCCACCAGAGCGCTGCGCCCGCGCGCGCCGGTAGCGGAACTGAGCCAGAGGAAGAGCAGCAGCACGTTGGCAATATGGAGCAGCAGGCTCACCAGGTGGTGACCCGCCGGCGCCAGGCCGAACATCGAGCAATCGGCCATGTGGGAAAGCCAGGTCAATGGGTGCCAGTTGCCGGCGTGCGCGCCGGTCCACGCCCAGACGAAGTTGGCCTGGCTCAGTCCCGTGTTCACGTGAGGGTTTCCGGTGACGTAGTCGGGGTCGTCATAGCCCGTAAATCCGTTGCGCAAGGTGGGGAGATAGGCAAGGAACACGATCGCCGCCAGAAGGATGCAAACGAAGATGCGGCTTCGGATCAAAGCTGATGCTATCAGCCGCCCGAAGCAGGCGGCAAGCCCAACCGTGTTTCACATTGTGAAAATCCCTGTTTGTAAATTTGAAATATAGCGCTAAAGTTTGTGGAACGAATTTAACAGTCTTGTGATATTCATGATTCACCATGTCGTACACTGCGCAACCTGTTCGCGCCGGGCTGGCGCTTCTTCTCTTCGCCGGAATGCCTCTGTTCGGGCAAGCCGGGTTGGGGTCTATTTCCGGGGAAGTGCTCGACTCGACGGGAGCCAGACTACCCCACGCTGTAGTCAAACTGCTCGAAACCTCCACCCACACCGTAAGTACCACCGCGTCGAACGATGTGGGCCTCTTCAACTTTCCCTCCGTGGCGGTGGGACATTACACTCTGACAGTCACCAATCCGGGTTTCAAAGACAAAGAACTGACCAACCTGACGCTGACCGCGTTTCAACAACTGTCTCTAGGACAAATCACGCTGGAAGTAGGTCAGGGAACTACCCAGACGGTGACGGTGACCGCGGAGCAGGAATTGATCAAGGATTCCGCGGCGCGCATCGACGCGATTCAGGCGCGCACGGTGGAAGATATGCCGACTGCGGGCCGCAACTGGACCACGCTGATGAAGATCATTCCAGGGGCGAACGCGACGGCCACCACCAACGGCAGCATTGCCTTCAACGGCCGTGAGTACACCGCGACCGGCTACGGCGATTTCCGGATTAACGGCAAAAACGCCCAACAAACCCAAGTGAACCTGGATGGCGGCAGCATTGTGGACCAGGGCAGCGATGCCAAGACGACCGTGGCGCCGGGCATGGAGTCGATTGAGCAGGTCTCGATTCTGGCCAACAATTTCCAGGCGGAATACGGATACCGCGCGGGCGCCGTGGTCAACATCATCACCAAGAGCGGCACCAACGCATTTCATGGCGCGGTTTTCGATAACCTGCGCAACGAAGACCTGAACGCCAATTCATGGTCTAACAATTATCTGGGCCTGCCGCGCGCGCAGTATCGCTATAACTATGTGGGCGGCAATCTGGGCGGACCCGTCAAGAAGAACAAGCTGTTCTTCTTTTACAACTACGAAAACTTCATCCAGAGCACGCCCGCGCCTACCACCCTGAGCCTGACGCCGACGGCGCTGGAGCGGACCGGCGATTTTTCTCAGACTTTGAACAGCAACGGAACCAAGCCCACCATTTACCAGCCCGGCTCCCAGTTTTCGGGAGCGCCCATCCCCTTCCCGGGCAATGTGATCCCCAAGAATCTGATCAATCCGCTGGGGACCGCCATCATGAACCTGTTCCCGCTGCCCAACCTGGCCAACAATTATCCGGTGAATAACTACGCGCTGCAATACCAGACCAAGCAGCCGCGTTTCGACCACACCGCCAAAGTGGATTGGAACATCGCCAACAACACGCGCATGTACGTACGGTTCACCGATGACGGCGGCACCCAGGTGGACCGCAGCCTGGGAGGAACTTCCGGCAACCTGACGGCGGCCACCTTTGACCGCCCCCGTCCCGACCGCGCGTTGGCCGGCAACTTCACCCACACCTTCTCCCCCACGCTGGTGATGGAAGGACTGGTGGCCTGGAGCTTCGATCGCGTGGATTGGCAGGTCCCCGACCAGACGGCGCTCACGAAAACGGCCAACGGCCTGGAGGATCTGCCCCTGGCCTTCAAGCCAACCAATGACATCCTGCCCGCTATGAACATCAGCCCTTACCCGAGTTTCGCCTTCGGACGCCTTCCGGCCTACTCGTACACCGACGAGTACCAGATGGCGGCCAACTTCAGTTGGTCCAAAGGCTCGCACCTCATCAAATTCGGCTTCCTGCACGTGCGCAATTACAAGAACGAAGTAGACCAGAGCGGACCCGGAGCGGGTAATGACAAAGGCACGTTCGATTTCAGTTCCAGCCCGAGCCCGTTCGACACCGGGTTTGCTCCGTCCAACGTGCTGGTGGGCGCGGTTTCCAGCTTCACGCAAACTTCGGAAATTGCGCACAAAGACGCCATGTTTACGGACACTGATTTCTACATCCAGGACACCTGGAAGGTAAAGCCGACCCTGACGCTGGATTACGGAATCCGCATGTATCACATGCCCTCGCAGCACGAGATCAATCCGGCCAACACGCTGGACGCCGCATTCCTGCCCAGCAAATGGACCGCGGCCAAAGCGGTCCGCCTCTATGTGCCCGATCCGGCGAACTCCAGCCTGATTATCGATCCGGCCTTTCCCAACAATCCGCTACCGTCCAGCCAGACCAATCTTCTGAAGTACACCATCGTGCCGGGTTCGGGCGATCCTCTGGATGGGGTGGTCGCGCTGGGATCACCGGGCATCGGACTCCCGGGAATCCTGAATCCGAATACGCTGCTGTTTGCGCCGCGCGGCGGTTTTGCCTGGTCGCCGGGCAACGGCAAGAACGTGATTCGCGGCGGCTTCGGCTGGGGATACAACCGCGACAACATCTCCCAGGCGATGAATGCTTTCGAAAACGGCTTAAGCAAACGGGCGGACGTGGTGCAAACCAGCCTGGCCAGCCTGGCCAGTTCCAGCGGCGTGCAGCCAATCCCCATCGTCAGCCTGGGCGCCATGGACGAATCCAGCCGCAAGGTGCCTACGGTCTACGATTACTCCGTTTCCGTACAGCGGCAATTGCCTTTCGATATGGTCGCGGAAGTGGCTTATGTCGGAAACATACAACGCCATCAGCCGATCCAGTTCAACATCAATGCGGTGTCTCTGGGGACGGCGTTCCTGCCGCAGTTCGTGACTCCAGGAAACACAGGCTATAACTTCTACGGACCGGTCACCGCCTCCAACCCGGGTGCGCTTCCGGGGAGCAACGCGGAAGATGCCTCGGTGATGCGTCCCTATCCGGGGTTCAGTTCCCTCACCATGAACGAAAACGGCGCCAACGTCCACTACAACTCCCTGCAGGCGACGCTCAGCAAGCGGTTTGGCCATGGCCTGATGTTCTCGGCGGCCTACACCTACGGCAGGACTGCCGGCCAGATCGAAAACCTGGGACCGTATAATTACAACTGGCAGAAGTATACGGGTTATATTCTGTCCAATGACCGGTCGCAGGTGCTGACCGTCAACTATAGCTACGACGTTCCCGAACTTGCCCGCCGGATTCATTTCGACAATCTGGCAGGCCGCGAGATCCTGGACGGTTGGCGCCTGGATAATGTGATTACTTACTTCAGCGGATCTCCGTATTCGCCGAGTTTCAGCGTCCAGGAAGCCAACACCACCACCAACGTGAGTTTGGGGAGCGTATTCCTGGGCAGCCCGGATTTCACTCCGCGAAACACCGTTACGGGCGACGTGAATGCCATTCCGGGAGGGTCCAATCTCAAATTCAATCCGGGCGCCCTGGGAGTTCCGGGAATTTACCCGACGGCCGACGGCACCGGGCCGCGGAATTTCATCAACGGACTGGGGAGTTTCACGAACGATTTCAGCGTGGTAAAGACAATCCGCATCACTGAAAAGCATGGAATCGAACTGCGCGCCTCGGCCTTCAACCTGTTCAACAATGTCCGGCGCATCAACACCAATACGTCGATTCAGTACAAGGCGCTCGGTCCTACCGCGGCGAGCGGCTTCACCATCATCAACACGCCGGATGTGCTGGCGGCCAGCCAGGCTGCCAAGACGTCTAACCCGGTATCGATCTACAACGCCTATGTTTCGGGTGTTGGATCGATCGCGCTGAACACGGTTCAACCCATGCGGATCATTGAAATCGGGCTGATGTTCCGGTTCTGAGGGAGGCAGGGGTGGTGCCCCTCGGGACGTTCCGTATGCACCGGAAATGGCGTCGCCGGTTTCGGAGATGGCGCAACTGACGTGCTCGAACTGTACCTTGGTTGGGCGGGATCGGTAAACGGTGCGCGACTAGTCAGGATCTATGCCCCCGAACGCTGTGTACGGAATCGCCGGCCGGGTCAAGGTCCGACATGGCGATACAGCCAAATGAATTCGCAAGACGGTTAGCGGTCGAAATCACATTCAATTCCTGAAAAACGGTCCTATGAGACCTGCATCTCGCTTGAACAAGCGATATGGGCCTGAAAGCGCTAGGCGAGTAATGACATAATTAGGCTGTCGAAAAGGAGCACGCCGGTCAGGTAAGCCCGGCTCGCCCGCAAAGGATGACTCCGCGCTCTGTCTTGCACAGAGACCCACGACAAGCTGTCGAAGATGGCTTGTTGGGGGCTGTGCTTGATTCTCAGTTCTCCGGCAAGTCAACACTTGTTCTTAAAGGAGAACGCTAATGAATCTCAATCATCTCGACGTACCAGTTTCCGACACCGCAGAGACCCGAACATTCTTTGAACGCTACTTCGGGTTCAAGGAGGTGTTTTCGCGGGAGGACGGGCTCACCGTTCTGCTAGACGAGGATGGTTTTGCGCTCACATTGAGCCCTCTTCCACAAGGCCAGCCCATGAAGTATCCAGTCGGCTTTCATGTCGGCTTCAATGTGGATTGCGAAGACGATCTATTTGAAGCTCACAGGAAGCTGGTTTCGTCCGGCGTGCCCATCGTGCGGCCTCTGGGCGACCTTGCTGGTGCCATGACCTTCCATTGCCACGCGCCCGGACCGCTCCTCGTTGAAGTCGCATACCGGCCACGTTCCTAGTCCTTCGATGAGCTGACAAAGCCATGGATGATGCTCGCAGGGTTTAGTGAGGCTCTGCCGAGCATTTGCACTTGATAGCATAACGCCCGTTGCTGGCATTTGCTCGGCTCAGTGGGCCAGCTCTCCCCTGACGGCGAAGGAGCGGTCAATCCGTCGAAACCGACGGCTGCGCCAAAGTCCGGAACATTAGCGTCAAATCGCGCGCAACCGCTACACTGGAACCGTGGAATTCGAATGGGACCCGCGCAAAGCGGCCGAGAGCGTCCGCAACATAGGGTCTCGTTCAAGGAGGCTTCAACCGTGTTTGGCGATGTCCTCAGCACGACGGTTCTCGACCCTGATCACTTTTCCGAGGACACCGCTACATCACTGTCGGACGGTCCGGACGCGGTTTGCTGATGGTGGCCCATGTGGATCGGGGGAAGCGGATTCGAATTATCAGTGTTCGAAAGCTAACCGCAAGTGAGAGAAGAGCCTATGAAGAAAGCCAGGAGTAAGAAGGGCGACGAATTGCGTGCGGAGTACGATCTGCGTCGCCTTCTCAAGGAGGGGGTTCGCGGCAAGTACGCCAAGCGTTATCAGGCGGGCACTAACCTTGTTCTGTTGGATCCAGAGGTTCGAAAGGCCTTCCGCGATGAGAGAGCCGTAAATGACGCCCTACGTCTTGTGATAGAGTTGCGCAAGGTCGGAGTCGGCGGAAGCCGGTCCGCATGAGGCGACCGTGCCCGGACCTCCGGCACGAGGGCAAGCCGGTTCCAAATCCAACTCGCGGTCCCACCGCGGCGAGCGGCTTCACCATCATCAACACGCCGGATGTGCTGGCTGCCGCCCAGGCTGCCAAAACGTCGAACCCGGTATCGATCTATAGCGCCTATGTTTCGGGCGTTGGATCGATCGCATTGAACACCGTACAGCCCATGCGGATTGTCGAAATCGGGCTGATATTCCGGTTCTGAGGGAGGCAGGGGTGGTGCCCTTCGGATCACTTTCGAGTGGCCGAACAATCCGTTCGGAGCCGGGTCGCAACACGAATGCTACCGGACGCGCCAGTTGCTGACGAACGTCAGGGACTGGTATTCGGGTTTTTCCAAGGGCTCAATCATCAGGAAGCGCTGGCCATCCGCGGAAACGTCATATTCGAAATTCGTGGTGCGCAACTGAGGCGGACTCGCGTTGAACAGGAATTGGGGCGTCGAGGCTTGGAAGACGCCGCCCTCGGTCGAAACTCGAGCGGCCATCATCTTGCCGTCCAGGGACAAGTAAAAAATCTCTTTGCCGTCCCCACGCCACCGCGGCATCTGTCCGCCGGCATCGGAAATCTGCCAGAGCGCCGAGGAGGCCGGCTTACCGGGCTCGAATTCCCGAACGTAGATTTCGCGCCGGCCGGTATCGTCGAAGTCGTAGGCAATCCAGCGCGGCACACCCGGGTTGAACTGGGCTTTAGAGGCTCCGCGGGCGTGCCCCAAGAAACTCAGCGGCGGACCGCCGGCGGCGGCCTGGATCAGGATCTCCGAACTGTGGGTGATTTGCGTATAGACAAGGAACCGCCGGTCGCGCGACCAATCGAGCGGCTGCTGATCGAACGCGGGGGTGGTGAGCCGCTCGATGCCCCCGGCGCCAGTGGCCGCCTTGCGATACAGGCTCGCGATTCCCGATGCGTCGTTGTCAAACGTCACGGCAGCGCCATCCGGCGACCATACCGGGTTTTCGTCGATCGTCGGGTCGAAGGTGAGACGTGTGAATGAGTTGGTGGTGAGGTTGGACACCCAAATGTCCGAGTTACCGCCGTCCCTCCGCGAAAACGCCACTCGTTCGCCATCGGGCGAAATGCGGGGAGTGTAATATTCGCCGGGAGGTCCCAGCGTGCCCAACTGTTTGCCGGTCCTGTCGCGCCAACGAAGTTCGGAAAGCGCATTGGCCTCCGGCGGATACACCAGCATGCCTTGAGCGTTGGCTGAATAATTGGTGTACAGGTATCCAAAAAGGACCCGATCGGCGAGCGGCGCCTTCAAGCGGAACGAATCGCCCAGGAACTCCCCCCGCGCCAGATCGAAAGGTCTGGCCATGAGGACGCCGTTTACGACCGAGAGGATATGGCCCTGGGAATACGATGGGTGTGTGCCGAAGTCGCCGAGACTGCGGGGCCTTTCGTTGGCATCGATAGAGGCGAGCCAGAGTTCGGCTTTTTGTGCAGTTCCCCGAAAAAAGGTGAATCGCCGGCCATCCGGGAGGAAAGTGGGGGACGATGCATGCTCCGTTTCCGGAATGCGCACAGGCGTCCCGCCGTTGTCCGGTATCTTGAAAACAGGGTTCGGGGGACTCCCTCCCCGAATGGCGTTCGGGTTCGCGTAGATGATGACGCCGCGAGAACTCCAACTTCCAATCATGTTGGCGCCCGGCCTTTCGAGCACATCGACAACCGAGCCGCTCGCCACTTCAATTTTCTTCAGTTTCACCGGGGTAAAGAATCCGATCCGTCGCGAGTCGGGCGACCAGAACGGATTGTAGGCGCCTTCGCTATCCGGCAGCAGCCTGGATTCAGACTCTGCCAGAGTCCGCAACCAGAGATGCGCTTTCCCTTGCGTGCGCCCGACGAATGCCAGTTTGGTCCCGTCCGGAGAGAGGGCAAAGCCACCCTCGCCATTGAGGGCGAAACGGAAGCTGGTGTCGGGAGGCGGGAGGAGCGAAACACTCAGAACCGCCGGCGGCGAAGCGGCGCGATTCCAAAATAACGCCCAGACCAGGACGGCGACGACGGCTACACCAGCCGCGGCCAACGCCAGCCGCATCCACGTGCGCTTCGGCGGCGTAACCGATACCGCCGCGCCGGGTCGAGCGCCGGCGCCTGACTGTTCGGCCGCCGCCCACTCCAGCTCCGCTTTGACGTCGCGTGCCGACTGCCAGCGGTCCTCCACTTCGGGCTCGAGGCATCGCTCCACCACGTGGGCGAACCTTGGCGGGAGTCCATCCATCGCCGGCGTGCAGCCTGGCACGAGGTGTTTGCCGGTCGCCATTTCGTACAGAGTGAGGCCCAGGGCGAAGATGTCCGTGCGCGCGTCGGCCGTCTGCCCTTTCCGTTGTTCCGGAGCCATATAGGCCGGCGTCCCCATGACGGCGCCGGTCATGGTCAGGGTTCCGTCCGGCGTGGAGCGTTTGGCCAGGCCGAAATCGAGCACCTTCACGCCGTTCTTCGTGATCATCACATTGGCGGGCTTCAAATCGCGATGCGTGATGTCTTTGTCGTGCGCGGCGGCGAGCGCGCCGGCGATCTGCGCGCCGTAACGGAGAACGTCGCTGACAGGCAGCGCGCCCTTGCCGATGCGGGCTGCCAGGGTCTCGCCTTCCACGAATTCCATCACGATATAGTCGGGACCGATATCGTGGAGCGTGCAGATATGGGGATGGTTCAGGGACGAGATCGCACGGGCCTCGCGCTCCAGGCGGTCGTCAAAAAGCTTCCTGGAAATCTTGAGGGCGACCGAGCGGTCGAGACGCGTATCGGTGGCGCGGTACACCGTGCCCATGCCGCCCTGTCCGATCTTCTGCTCAATCCGGTAGGGTCCGAGTTGTTCGCCGGCGTTGACCAGCCTCTCCGCGTCAGACGAACCGGAGTGTTGCAAGAGGCTACTGCGGCCCTCCCAGGCGGGACGATCGAGAAACCCTTCTTGTTGTGGGGCGTCCCCATTCTCCGAGACGCCCTCGTGGGCCAGGATTGACAAGACGGTGGCGCGCAGTTCGGGATCGGCTCGCTCGAGTAGGGCGTTTCGCTCGGAAGGCGGCAGGGACCGCACGGCGTGATACAGCTCGTCCAACTGTCCCCAACGCCCCGGCGTCATGGGGACCAGCTTACCAGCAAAGATCCTTAGCGACACGGGTGTGGGGGACGGCGCCGGATTGTGGGGAGGCGGTCAGGCTCTGCCTGGCTGCGCCTCCCGCGGTTTGTCCTCCCACCGGCTCCGCCCGTTTTCAGGGAGTCGTCGTGTCGACGGTAATTCGCTGAGCCGTAACCTGGCCAGTCAGGTGGTCTGTCTGGTTTCCTTTGGTGTCGAAGACTGTTTCGACAAACGTGCCGCTAAGCGCGGTGCCGCCAGGAGACACGGTAATCTTTTCGATGACGATAATCCTGCCGAGCAAAGTACCTGTTGCAGCATCGTAATTCAGGGCAAAGTGGTTGACCTGGTAAGTGGAGTTTCCGGTATCCTGCCACACGCCCAGGCAGAAATTCTGCTGCGCCGGCGAACGCGCGCCGGCATTCAGAATTTCGGTCTCATCGCTGTGAAATTGGGTATATCCGAAGTTGATTTGGGTTCCGTCTGCAATGGCTGGATTGCGGGTGGTGTTGCCCTGGGAAATAAACTGAAAACTCCACATTCCAACCAGCGACGGGCTTTTGGCATTCGCCGCGTTGCTCATTTCGCGCGTGAGGTTCGCAGGCGTAACCAACTCCATCGGATTTCCGGTATCCCGCATCAGTTGCGCCATGGCAAGGGGAGCCCCCGGCTGTGGCGCCATATCGCACGCGCTCGCCGCCGGGACCAACAGCATCCCAACAACCGCTGCGCTCAAAGTTGTAGTTATCGCTCGACGTGTCACTTTCATGATGCTTCCTCTTTCTTTCGGGGAAATATTTTCCCGGACCTCCATGCGAGAAGCCGGGGCGAAAACCGTAATGCGGGCATAATCTTTTTCAGCTATCCTGAAGCGAACGGTGGGCGCAGACGACCAAACCACTGATACGACGCGGCTTCTCCTTGCATGGGCCGGCGGCGACGCGGCCGCGCTCGAGGTGCTTGCGCCGCGGATCTACCCGGAGCTTCACCGCCTCGCCGTAAACTTCATGAAGCGGGAACGCGAGGAGCCAATCCTGCAGGCGACGGCCCTGGTGCATGAGGTTTACCTGAAACTGGTCGACGTTCAGGGTGTGGATCTGGAAGGCAAGGCGCACTTTTTCGCGATCTGCGCGCAGATGATGCGCCGTATTTTGGTGGACGCCGCCCGCAAGAGAGCTGCATCCCGGCACGGCGGCGGACAGGGGCGGATTCACCTGGACGATGTAGCTCATCTCGACTTGAGCCAGGCGAACGACAAGCGATTGATCGCGCTCAACGACGCGCTGAACGAACTGGCGAAGGGCGATCCGCGAAAGGCGAAAGTCGTGGAGATGCGATACTTCGGCGGGATGACCGTGCCCGATACAGCCGCGGTATTGAGGGTTTCCGTGGAGACGGTTACCCGGGATTGGCGTCTGGCGCGGAATTGGTTGCTGCTGCAGATCCGGCACGTGGATGGAGAGGGCGGGTCAAGTTCGTTGAATAAAAGATGACCAGAGGCCCCGACGACTAACAGGCGGAAAACTGGCCCCGGAAGATGCCGGTTAGGCTCGCCGAAGGCCAGGGGCGGTAACCGCACTATTAGTTAAGGCAAGCAACGGGGCGCCCCGATGGATCCAGCGGCGCTAATGATGGTGGTGCCCTTCGTGATCTTCCAGGTGCACTGGAATGGCGCAGCCGGTTTCCGAGATGGCGCAACTGACGTGCTCGAATTGGACCGTGGTGTGCGCAATGCGGAAACGCTCGGCCAGCATCGCGTTCAGGCCCCGCAGAATGCAATCGCTGGCGGAAGGCGGCACATCTTCGATCAGCACATGGCAGCTTAGGGCATGGGTGCTGGATCCGAGACTCCAGATATGCAGATCGTGCACGTCCAGAACTCCGGCCGTCGAGCGCATGGCGCTGGCCACCTCCGGCAGAGCCAGACCGCGGGGCAGCCCTTCCAGCAGAATGTTGAGCGACTCGCGGATAATGTCCCAGGCGGTCCAAATGATCAGAATGCCGATCAGTATGGAAAGAATCGGGTCCACCCGCTCCCACCCGGTGTAACGGATGATCACCGCGCCGGCGATGATGGCCAGCGAGCCGACCGCGTCGCCCAGCATGTGGATGAAGGCGCTGCGGACGTTGATATCGTTCTTGCTGGCCTGGCGCAGAGACAGCATGATGCCGCCGTTGAGCGCCAGTCCGAGGGCGGCTACCGCCATCATCACGTCTTCGTGCACGGCTTCGGGGTTCCGCAGACGCTGTACACCCTCGTAGAGAATCCAGGCGGAAAGCGCCACCAGGGTCAGGGCGTTGACAAAAGCGGAAAGCACGCCGGCACGGTGATAGCCGTACGTCTTGTGTTCGTTGGCGGGCTTGGATTGCAGGTAGAAACCGAACCAGGCCAGGAACAGGGCGAGGGCGTCGGTGAAGTTATGGCCGGCATCGGAAAGCAATGCCAGGGAGTGGGATTGGAAGCCGGCAATCACTTCGATAACCACGAAGAGGGCCGTGGCTGCCAGCGACCATTGCAACCGGCTACCGGTGGCTCCGTGATGGTGATGGCTGTGAGAGTGCGAATGCACGCGTGCTTCCCTACTCCAGTGTAACCGGACCCCGGCCCGGAGTGTTTTCGCTCCATTTAGCGGGTATGATGGCGGAAGTCTCATGATTGCCTTTTTCCGCCAGTTGTTCTCGACAGAGTTCATGCCGCATGGCATGTGTTACCTCTGGGATCCAGCGGTTCTCTGGGTCAATGTAATCTCCGACGGGCTGATCGCGGCTTCGTATTATGCCATTCCGTTCCTGCTGTTTTATTTTGCCCGGCGGCGGCGGGACATCAGTTTCAAGTGGATTTTCGTGGCGTTCGGTATGTTCATTCTGGCTTGCGGAACCACCCACCTGATGGGTGCGGTGACGGTTTGGCACCCGATCTACCGGCTCGATGGAGTGATCAAGGCGGTCACCGCAGTGGCTTCGGTCGCCACTTTTGGCGGGCTGATTCCCATGATGCCTACGCTGATCAACCTGCCCAGCCCGGCGGCCCTGGCGCGCGAAATCGAGGTCCGCCGCGGGGCCGAAGAGCGCATTCGAAAAATCAACGAAGAGCTGGAACAACGGGTAGCGGACCGTACCGCCTCGCTGGAGCAGGCGCTGCACGACCTGCGCAAGGAAATGATGCGGCGGCAGGAATTGGAGCGCGAATTGATTCAGGCGCAGAAAATGGAAGCCGTGGGCCGCCTGGCCGGCGGCATCGCGCACGACTTCAACAACCTGCTGACGGTGATTTTAGGCTATGACGAGATTCTCCGCGAGCACGTCAAAGACGATCCGGTGGCGTTAGAGTATGCCGCCGAAATCTCGCAGGCCAGCGAACGGGCCGCCGGTCTGACGAACCAACTGCTGGCGTTCAGCCGCAGGCAGGTGGCGGCGCCGCGGGTTACCGATCTCAACAGCATCGTCCGCAATATCGACAAGATGCTGAAACGGGTAATTGGCGAGGACCTCGAACTCGAGACACGGCTGGACCCCGATCTTAGCCGCGTGAAGGTAGATCCGACCCATATCGACCAGGTGATTCTGAACCTGGCGGTAAATGCGCGCGACGCCATGCCGCAAGGAGGCAAGCTGACCATCGAAACGGCTAACGCGGAGATCACTGAAGAGTATGCCTCGGGACACGTCGGAATCGCTCCCGGACTCTGGGTGTTGCTGGCGGTGAGCGATAGCGGAGTGGGCATGGATGCGGCCACGCGGGAACGGATCTTCGAGCCGTTCTTCACCACCAAGGAAAAGGCCAAGGGCACCGGGTTGGGTCTGTCTATTGTGTATGGCATCGTGAAACAGAGCGGCGGCGAGGTGCTGGTCTACAGTGAACCAGGCCACGGCACCGTATTCAAGATTTACCTGCCGGCCGTCCAGGCCGCCGAGACGGCCCCGACGGTAGCACCGCAGATAGCGCCGGGACCGGCCAGCGCGACAATTCTACTGGTGGAAGACGAGGATCAGGTAAGGGCGCTCACCCGGATCATGCTCGAGCGCCGCGGATACCGGGTTCTGGTGGCGCCCACACCGGCAGAGGCATTACAGATCGCCGGACAATCCGGAGAAGAGATCGACCTGCTGCTGACCGATATCGTGATGCCGCTTCAGTACGGAACGGACCTGGCGACGGCGGTGCAGAGCCTGCTGCCCGGAACCCGGGTCCTGTTCATGTCCGGTTATACGGACAATTCCGTCGTAAGGCAGGGGCTACTTTCCGCCAACACGGCGTTCATCCAGAAGCCCTTCACCGCGCCGGATCTGGATCGCAAAGTGCGGGAAGTTCTGAGCAGCTAGCTTAGTACATCGTTTCAAAAGTTCACCGACGTATCAAGCAGACCGCTTGCTGACGCGCGCGGCTCCGATCAGAGACGCGACCGTTAGGGAGCGTTCGAAGGGAATACGTTGGCGTACTGCTGAAACGACCGACTTAGCCGCTGCTACATCCGGATCCAATACGGCATCAGGCGCAGGTAGCCCCCGTGCATCCAGGCGCGATAGGGAACATTGCCGAAGACCTGTTTGAGTTGGGCGTCCAGGGCGTCGGGCTGCGATTTTTTCGTCAGGAAATCGAACAGTGTGCGCGATTGCGGGTACACATCGATATTGACGTTCTGGTTGGCCGCGATGTGCGCCTTCTCCTTCACCAGTTGAACCGCGGCATCCAGGCCGCCGAGTTGATCCACCAGTCCGCGCGACTGCGCATCGGAACCCAGCCAGACGCGCCCCTGGGCCACCGGCTCGATCTGCTCGAAGGTCCGATGCCGCGCGGCGGCCACCTTGCTGACGAAGTCGCGATAGCTCTCGTCGATGCCCTTGCGCAGCAGGTCGCGCTCATCCGGCGTCAGGGAACTGTAGTCGGAATCGATATCGGCATGGCGCCCGCGCTGGACGAAGTTCTTGGTGATGCCGAGCTTGTCGTACAGCCCGTGCAGATCGGGCTTGCCGAAGACTACGCCGATGGATCCGGTTTCGGTATCCGGATAAGCCACGATCGGGCTCGCCCGTCATGGCCATGTAGTATCCGCCGGAAGCGGCCACGTCGGACATGGAAATCACCAGCGGCTTCTTCTTGCTCAGCAGGTTCATCTGGCGCCACATTTCGTCGGAGGCGGTGACTTCGCCTCCCGGTGAATCGATGCGCACGATCACGCCCTTCACGCCCGAATCGGCGGCCACCTGGCGAAGCATCCGGTCGAATCCGTACGACGTGAGGTTGTCCTCGGTGCCATCGTCGGTGGAATCGCCGCGGACGATGTCGCCCTGAGCTACCACCAGGGCAATCCGGCTGGTACCTCCCAGACCCACGCTGCTCGCCGGCACCTTAATATAGTTCTCGATCGGAACCTTCTTCGGCTCGCCGGATTTCAGCGCGGTCTTGAGTTCGCCGTACATCTGGTCTTCGAAGCGGAGTTCGTCCACCAGCCCGGCTTTCAGCCCCTGCGCGGCCGTGAACGGACCCTGATCGATAATGGCGCGGACTTCGTCGGGCGACTTCTTGCGGCCGGCGGCGATGTGGTTCACGATGTCGCCGTAGATGCCGTCCACCACGGCGTCCATCACTTCGCGCGTCTCCGGGCTCATGTCGGGGCGGGTGAACATGTCGCCGAAGTCCTTGTATTTGCCGGCATGCTCGACTTCCACACTGACGCCGAGCTTGTCCAGGGTCTTCTTGAAGTACATCAGCTCTGCGCGCAGTCCTTTGATGTACATCTGGTCGGCGGGTCCGATAAAGATCCGGTCGGCTGCCATCGCGACGTAGTAATCGTGCATAGCCGGGGTGCGCAGATAGGCGTACACGGGCTTGCCGGATTTGCGAAACTGATCGAGGTCGGCGCGCAGTTCCTCAGCTTTTGGCCCAGCCCACGGTCAGGCCCTCGGGCTCCAGGACCACGGCCTTGATGTGCGGATCCACCGCCGCCTTACGCAGCGCCATCCACACGTTGCCGATGGTGATGGCCGGACCACGGCCCAGGAAATCGGGCAGCTCGATGGGCGGCTTTTCCGGGATATCGCCCTCCAGGTGCATCACGAGCACTGAATTGCCGGCGATGTCCGGCGGTTTCTCACGCAGACGCAGCGCCGCAAAGAACAGCAGGAACACGCACAGGAATACCAGCGCGACGCCGGTAATCACGCCGATCAGGAACTTGGCCATGGCTACTTTGAAAGTAGCCGTAGACGGCCTCGTCCCCCTTGCGCAGAGCGCGCAGATCGATACCCAGCGCCTGGCACTTTTTGTAAAGATGGCTACGCTCCAGGCCAAGCGCTTTGGCGGTATCGGTCATGCGCTGGTTGTGCCGCTTCAGTTCGGCCAGAATCTGCTCGCGCTCGAATGTGCCGACCCGTTCGGCCAGGGGGCCTTCGAAGCTCGGCGCCGCGACCGAAGCGGGCGGATCGCCGTGATTTTGCGGCAGGGCCAGCCGTACCGCCTGCAGCATCCACGGCGCCATCCGCCAGCAGCAGCAGGCGCTCCACCACGTTGCGGAGTTCGCGGACGTTGCCGGTCCAGGGATACCGCTCCAACGCCTGCATCGCCTCCGCGGTGAATGGCTTGGGCTTCCATCCGTTTTGTTCGGCCACTTGTGCGGCAAAGTGCGCGACCAGCGCCGGAATATCGCCGGGCCGCTCGCGCAAAGGAGGCAGGAACAGCGGAAAGACGTAGATGCGATGGTACAGGTCCTGACGAAACGCGCCCTTCTTGACCAGGTCGTCCAGATTGTGATGCGTGGCCACGATCACCCGGACGTCCACCGGAATGGCGCGGTCGCCGCCCACACGCTCCACCTGCCGCTCTTCCAGCACGCGCAGCAGTTTGGCCTGCATCACCAGCGGCATGTCGCCGATTTCGTCCAGAAAGAGCGTGCCGTGGTTGGCCTGTTCGAACTTTCCGATATGGCGCGAAGCGGCGCCGGTGAAAGAGCCTTTTTCGTGGCCGAACAGCTCGGATTCGATCAGCTCGCCGGGCACCGCCGCGCAATTCAAAGTGACAAACGGGCCTTCGCGCCGCGGGCTGCGCTCGTGCAGGGCGCGGGCGATCAGCTCCTTGCCGGTTCCGGTTTCGCCCAGGATGCAGACGCGCGCCTCGCTGGCCGCCACGCGGTCCACTTGCGCCATCACGCGGCGCATCGCTTCGCTGGAGTGAACGATCTCGTGCTTGCCCACACGCTGCCGCAGGTCGCGATTCTCCTGCTCCAGGCGCTTCAGCCTGAGCACGTTATCCACGGTGAGCAGCAGCTTGTCTGTGGAGAGCGGCTTCTCCAGAAAATCGACCGCGCCCAGGCGCGTGGCCCGCACCGCCATCTCGATGTTGGCCTGGCCTGAAATCATGACGACGGGAACGGAGATGCCCAGGTTGCGCAGGTCTTCCAGCAGCGAGAGGCCGTCCTTTCCGGGCATGACCACGTCCGACAGCATCATGTCGAAAGGTGTGGACTTGACCAGTTCCAGCGCGCGCGCGGCGTTGTCGCATACCGTGGCTTCGTGCCCGGCCAGCCGGAAGGCCCGCGCCAGGGAGGCCAGCGTGTTGGCGTCGTCATCGACAATCAGCAGGTGTGCCATAGAAAAGGGGACAGACGCATTTTTCACGATGTGAAAAATGCGTCTGTCCCCTTTATAACAACTCCCGTACCGCCTTCTCCACCGGCTCCAGTTCCGCGATCTCCACGCCGAGCGGCGCAGTCTTCAGATCAGCGAATTTGCGGGCACTCACCATCACACGGCTTTCCATCGATCCCACCGCGCTATTGTGCGCCTCCACGGCGCGCTCCAGGCACCTGCCCACGCGATTCATATGCTCGCCCATATCGCAGAGCCGCTTGAACAGCTCCTTGCCCAGCGCGCTGATTTCCGCGGCGTTCTCCGCGATGTTCTCCTGCCGCCAGCCGTACGCCACCGCGCGCAGCAGCGCGATCAGCGTGGTGGGCGTGGCCAGAATGACATTCTGCTCCACTCCGGCTTCGATCAATGCCGCGATCGCTCTCCAGCGCGGCGCTGAAGAAGCACTCGCCGGGCAGAAACAGGACCGCGAACTCCGGCGCGTGGTCGAACTGCTCCCAGTACGATTTGCGGCCCAAGGCGGTGACGTGCGTGCGCACCTGCCGGGCGTGATCGGCAAAGCGCGCCTTCCGCGTGGCTTCGTCCGGCGCCTCGATGGCCCGCAGGTATGCGTCCAGCGGCGTCTTGGCGTCCACCACGATGGTCTTGCCCGCCGGCAGCCGCACCAGCAGGTCGGGACGCAGGCGGCCCTCTTCGCCGAACAGGGTGGTCTGCGCCGTGAAGTCGCAGTGGTCCAGCATCCCGGCCATCTCCACCACGCGGCGCAGTTGGATCTCGCCCCAGTTGCCGCGCACCGCCGGGCGTGCGCAGCGCCGTCACCAGCTTGCCCGTCTCGGCGCGCAGTTGCGACTGCGTCTCCAGCAGGCTGCGGACCTGCTCGTGCAGCGACGCATAGGCCCCGGACCGCGCCTTCTCCATTTCCTGAATCTTGCGAGTCCACCTTCTCCAGCGACGCGCGCACGGGCGTCACCAGTTCGCCGATGGCCCGCTGCCGCATCTCCAGGTCGCCGGCCGCCGAGGTCTGGGTCTGCGCCAGCGTGGCCTTTGCCAGATCCAGAAACGCCTGATTGTTGCGCGCCAGCGCGTCGGCCGAAAGAGCCCGAAACGCCGCTTCCGTGTCCCGCCGCCGCCACCGCAACACTGCCCACGCCAGCGCAAAACCGGCGATAAAACAGAGGACTGGAAGAATGTTTTGCATCGCAGGTACCATTATCGCGCGCCGCGCCAGTGTCTACCTTATAATTACGCAATATGCGGATGCTTGCTGTGCTCCTGGCCGTTTCCGGGCTGTTTGCGGCGGACGATTTCACAGTGTACGAACTGCTGGCGCCGTCGAGTCATTCGTTCGACATTATTTACGACGTGACACAGACGCGCGAGGGGTCGCCATACTTCTACAATCCGATTCGCCCGGGCTCGGTGGCGACCAATGAGCGGGCCATCGACCTGGCCACCGGCAAGACGCTGGAACTGGCCGTGGTGGACGGCAAGGCGGCGAAGGCGGCCGGCGGAGTAGGCGCGCGCACGGCGGATGACGCGCAGTATCTGAGAGTGAAACTGCTGCGTCCGGTGCCGAAAGGCGCGGAGACGCGCATCCGCATCTACAAGACCTATACCGATCCGCCGTCCTATTACGAAAAGGATGACGGATTTGTGTTTGACCGTCCGCTCGGCATCAAGCGCAACGTGGTGGTGCTGCCGAAGGGCTACGAACTGGTGGGCTCAGCTTCGCCCGCGATTGTATCCACGGATACCGACGGCCGCATCCGCATGAGCTTTCTGAATGACCGGAACGATCAACTGCCGGTGCGCATCGTGGGGAGGAAAGTGAAATGAGGACCCTGCTGTTGCTCGTGCCCGCACTGCTGGCGGCTCAGGCTAACTTTCACCGCGCCGCGCAGGATCTGGAAATTCGCTACTGGCTGCTCGATCCGGCGGGCCACCAGTTCCGCATCTCGCACGATTTCACGGTGACTCGCGTAGGGCAGAAGAGCGTGCATAGCTTCGTGCGCAAGGGCAGCACGGTGGCGCCCGATTCGAAGATGTTCGACCTGGACACCGGGGAACCGCTGCCCACACATGTGGTGACCGGCAAGAGCGTCAACGCGCTGGGCTATTACCCGACGCCCACCGATCCCGATTCCGTGGTGGTGCAGGGCGACCTGCCGCAAGCCGTGGGTGAGGGCCAATCCGTGCGCATCCGGGTGGAGGAAACATACACCGATCCGGTGGGCTACACGCTGAAGAACGGTGAACTGGTGTGGACCCGCACGCTGGGCCGTCCGTTGAATTACGTGACACTGCCGGATGGCTGGACGCTGACCAGCGTCAATACTCCGGCGATCATCACGCTGGATGCGCAGGGCCGCACGATGCTGCGATTTGCCAATATCCGCAACGATCAGCTCGCGGTGACGATCCAAGCGAAGAAGCGGTAGAAATGCGTCTGTCCCCTTTTCTGGCGATTCTGGTGGCGGCGGTGTTGCTGTATGCCCAGGATCCGAGTTTTTACTGCCCGATGGATCCCGACGTTCGGTCGTCCACGCCCGGCAAGTGCCCCCGGTGCGGCATGAAGCTGGTGCCGGGCATACCGAATCCCGTCGAGTATCCGCTGGACCTGCGCGCGCTGCCTCGCGACCTGCCGGCGGGGCGCGCGGTGACGCTCGAGATGCGGGTACTGGATCCGAAAACCGGGAGGCCGGTGACGCAATTTGAGGTGGTGCACGAGAAGCTGTTTCACCTGTTCCTGGTGAGTCAGGACCTGGAGTATTTCTCGCACGAGCATCCGGTGCTGGGCGCGGACGGCTGGTTCCGGCTGAACACCACGCTGCCCAAGCCGGGGACATATCGCCTGCTGGCCGATTTCGACCCGAGCGGCGGCACTCCGCAACTGGCGCCGAAGACCATTTCCACGGCAGGGTACGTGGCTTCGCTGGAGCAGTCGATCCCCCACCCGGCCGCCGACCTCGCGCCGAAACAGGGCCCGAATCTGCGCGTGGCACTCACCACGGAGCCGGCCCAGCCGATTGCCGGCATGAAGACGCTGCTATTTGTTCACCTGAGTCCGGCGGACGGAATCGAGCAATACATCGGGGCATGGTCGCATATGCTGGCGGTGAGCAATGACCTCGTGGACACCATCCATAGTCATCCTTTTATTGCCGATGGCGGGCCCCAGATGCAGTTCAACATCTTCTTTCCGCGCGCGACCACGTACAAGATCTGGATGCAGTTTCAGCGCAAGGGTGTGGTGAACACGGTGGCTTTCACGCTGCCGGTGCACGCGCTGCAATAGAGCAGCAACCGGGTGCCGCGCGGAAGTTGCAGCGGCTCGCGCAGGTCGTACGCGCGTTTCCATTTCGGGTGGAATTCGCGTACCCAGATCAGCCGCTCGACGCTCTGATCGGGCAGTAGCGCGGCCAGTTCGATGGGGCCATCGGGTTGAATCGCGCGGAGCACTACGGGCCGGTCGAGTGTCATCGGAACCGTGCAACGGGATGCCGCCAGAGTGCGCGGGCGGTTTGGTTGTCTCCACGCGGGGAACATCGGGCAGATAGATGGGATTGCCTTCCGGCGCGCCTCCTTCCACCCAGCCCACCAGGACGTCCATCTCAGGCTGCGCGAGGCTCTGCTCATCGCGGAAATCGCCCACGCCTTTGACGGCGTCCCAGGGGGGCATGCGGCGCGCCAGTACTTCGTCGCGGATGGCCTTGGCCCACGGGCGGGCATCCTCGTAGGTGAGCAGGGACATGGCAGCGCCGCCGGGACGATGGCAGGCCGCGCAGCGGTGGTAGACGATGCGCGAAACCTCGCGCGTCCATGTGAGGTTGGTGCTGATCACGTCGTGGGCGAAGGTGACGGCGGAGAGCAGGAGGAGTCCGCCGGCACGGACGAGGCGCACGTCAGTTCCCGCTGTCGCTGGTTTTGCGCTGCGGTTTCTTTTCCGGCTGGATGAGCTTGGGGTCCATGCCGGCGGGGAAAGAGATATCGAAGAACCCGATCATCATCTCTTCCCAACTCTGGTCGCCCCACTTCACTTCTTTGGTGGGATCGGGATTGGCAGGGTTGTTGGGCGAATTATCGAAGTGGGCGGTGCATTCGATGCGGGTACCCTTGGGAATCTCGATGCCTGTGCCCAGATCGTAAGAAAGCTGCCAGCCGAAATCGTAACGCGGAACGCGCAGGATGGTTTGCGTTTCGCCGCTGGGGAAGACCAGGCGGTATTCGAAATCCTTGCCGCGCAGGTGCATATGGGGCAGCAGCGCCATGAGCTTCACGTCATGGCCGAACTCAAAGCTGGAATGCACCTCGTAGTTCGGGTCACCGGGCGGAATCTTGAACTTCGTATTGGCTGCTCCCCATGTCAGGATGCGCTCTTTGGGCGGCTCCTTGGCGAAGTTGATTCCAACCCGGGTCTGGTCCTGGGCGGCTTTGCCGTTGGCGGTGTAATGAAGCTGGAAGACCACGTCGGAACCGGCTTTGACCAGCCGCGCGGTACCCGGCTCCAGTTTGGTGGGAGGCACGCCGGGGGCGAATCCGGCCAGTATGTCGCCGGAGAAAGCCTGCACGTCGCCTTTGTCGTTGCGCGGCACGAAGACTTCGCCGGGCTGCTTATCGCGCATCCACTTGGAACCCGGCTCGCGGATATACGCGATCACGTGATGGACCACGGCGCGGTTGCCGGGGCGAACCTCGGCGGCCTGAATCCAACGGTCCTCGGTGAGGTTAAGCGGGATGATCACGTACTGATAGTCGATGGTCCCTGACGCGGGCACGTCGAACGGCTTGGGCATTTCGATGACGCGGTCCGGCTGGCCGATATTCCAGCCATCCACGAACGCTACGGGCTTCGGCAGGTCTTTGGGATTGCCTTCGGGCGCTCCGCCATCCACCCACGCAATCAGCGTGTCGCGATCCTTGGGCGCCAGCGAACGGTCATTGCTGAAGTGCCCCACCTGGGGGTCCGCCGGCCATGGCGGCATCTTCTTCAGAAGCACCGCTTCCTTCATGGCTTTGGCCCACGGGCGCGCCTGCTGAAACGTCAGGAGTGACATGGGCGCGGCTTCGCCCGGGCGGTGGCAGCCCTGGCAGTTGTGTTGCAGTATGGGCGCAACGTCTTTGGAAAAAGTGGGCACCGGCGCCGCAACAGCGGACCCCACCAGGCACACCCCTAGAACCGAAAAGCAAATCTGGCGCATTTCCCCTCGCTCGTTTGATTATACGGGACTCCAGGACTGCCGGATGTGACAGACCCTGTAACATGGGCGCCACCAGTAGGTATATCCTACTGAAAGGAGTTGGAATGAAGGCTAAGAAAGCAATCAAGAGACTGGCCAAAGCGGAGACGCTGCTGGCCAACGTACTGGACCAGTATCCCGCCGGAAAGGACGGTCTCCGCGATTTACTGGACTCAGCCAAGACTTCGGTAGCCCGGGCGCGCGCCGCGATCGATGTGGAAGTGGCCGTGACTCCCGCGAAAAAGGCGCCTGCGCGGGCCAAGCAGGCCAAGCCCGGGCGGCTGTCGGAAGCCGGCCGAAAGCGGATTTCGCTGGCCGCCAAGAAGCGATGGGCGGCGGCCCGGCGGATGAAGCAGACTGCCTGACCCGATGCGCAAGCTTCTGCGAGTGACTGCCGGCAGTTTCCTGCTGCTGAGTGCGCACGCGGCGATGCTGCCGGTGATTCCGGGCGATTCCACGCGCGGCGCCAGGATTTTCGAGACCGAGCAGTGCATCAAATGCCACGCGGTGAATGGGCGCGGAGGCAGGATCGGGCTCGACCTGGGACGCACGGTGAATCGCGCCTTCACGCCCGCGCAACTCGCCAGCACAATGTGGAACCATGCGCCGGTGATGTTCGGCGCCATCAAGGCGGCGGGCATTGAGACGCCGAAACTGAGTCCGGAGAATGCCGCCGATCTGTTCGCGTTCTTCTACTCGGCGCGCTTCTTCGACCGTCCGGGACAGGTCACTGCCGGCAAGTCGGAATTCGAGGCGAAGCGCTGCGGCGTGTGTCATGGCATCACCGAGTCACGCGCGGAAGGCGCCCCGCCGGTGGCGAAGTGGGACTCACTGGCGGACCCCGTGCTACTGGTGCAGCAGATGTGGAATCACAGTTACCGCATGAAGCAGGCCTTCGCGCGGCGCAAACTGGAGTGGCAGTCACTCACCAGCGGTCAACTGGACGATATCCTGGCGTATTTGCGGTCACTGCCGGAGACCAGTCACCTGGTGTCTCACTTTTCCAATACCAGCGGTGAGCAGGGCGAGCATGTGTTCGAATCCAAGGGCTGCGTGCACTGCCACGTAGGAACATTGGCGCTGGAAAACCGCCTGAAGAACATGACGCTCACCGATATCGCGGTGGATATGTGGAATCACGCGCCGCGCATGTTGGATCAGCCGCCGACACTGAGTCCCGAAGAGATGCGCCAACTGCTGAGTTTCCTATGGATGCGCCAGTTCGTGTATCCCGGCGGGAATATCGCCACGGGCAAGAAGGTGTTTGAAGGGCGCCGCTGTGCGGAGTGTCACGCGGGCGGGGCGCACGGCGCGCCGCCACTGCCGGGGCAGGCGCGCAAGTATTCGGAAGTGACCATCATCTCGGCGTTGTGGCGGCATGGACCGCAGATGCTCAATCGTATGAAACAGGCCGGCATCGGATGGCCCACTTTCGGCGGCCCGCAGGAAGTGGCGGACCTGATCGCCTATTTGAATTCAGTACAGTGACGCGGGGCAAGTAAGATGACCAGACGGACGATGATGGCGATGACGGCAGTTGTACCGATGGCCGCCGCGGCGGAGAATCTACAGGTGAAATTAGGGATCGACCTCTTCAGCCTGCGGTCGCAGAACTGGACGCCGGTGCAACTGCTGGATTACTGCGCGGCGCAGAAAGCGCGCGTGGTTCATTTTTCAGAGATCCGCTTCATCGGTGGGCTGGATCCGGTGAACCTGCGCGCCGTACGGCGGCACGCCGAGACACTGGGCATCGAAATCGAGATCGGGATGCGCTCAATCTGCCCGACGTCTAAAATGTTCGACCCCAAGGCGGGCACGGCGGAGGAGCAACTGGGCCACATGATCGACGCGGCTCAGATTGTGGGGTCGCGCATTGTGCGGGCAGTGCTGGGCAGCTCCGACGACCGGCACCCGGGCCCGATCGAAAAGCATATCGAGAGCACCGTGAAAGTGCTGCGCAACATGCGCTCGAAAGTGGTGGATGCGGGCCTCAAGGTGGCGATCGAGAACCACGCGGGCGATATGCAGGCGCGGGAATTGAAGTCGCTGATCGAAGGCGCGGGGCCGGATTTCGTGGGTGTGTGCCTGGATTCGGGCAATCCGCTGTGGACCCTGGAAGACCCGCACCTTACGCTGGCAACGCTGCATCCCTACGTGCTCACCAGTCACGTGCGCGATAGCGCGGTTTGGCAGGTGCCGGAAGGCGCCGCCGTGGCCTGGGTGCGGATGGGCGAAGGCAATGTGCGGATTGACGAGTACATTCGGAAGTACGCCGAACTTTGCCCCGGGCGGGCGCTCTCGCTGGAATCGATTGTTACCAATGCGCGCATTTATCCGTATCGCGATCCGCAGTTCTGGGATGCCTATCGCAACGACCCGGCATGGGAGTTCGCGCGCTTTCTGGATATCGCCGAGCGGGGAAAGCCGCGTCCGGCGGAACCTGCGCCCAAGGATCACGAGGGAGTGCTGCGCAAGGAGCGCGAAGATCTGGAGGCCAGCCTGGCGTACACCAAGCGGGTGCTGGGCATATAGTAAGGAGGGCCTTCGGGCCTGTCTGTTCCCTGGGGGGTAATCAATGAATCGTCGTCAGTTCATATATACCGGCGCCGGATTTACGGCTGCCACGCACCTGCTCGCCGAACAGGCCGCGGATCAGAAAACCAAGCGTGTGGGGATGATCGGGTGCGGCTGGTACGGTAAGACCGACCTGTTCCGGCTCATTCAGGTGGCGCCCGTGGAGGTGGTTTCGCTGTGCGATGTCGATTCCAAAATGCTGTCCGACGCCGCCGATATGACGGCCACGCGGCAAGCGTCCAAGCACCGCCCGCGCACCTACGGTGACTACCGGAAAATGCTGGCGGAGAAGGATCTCGACATCGTGCTGGTGGGCACGCCGGATCACTGGCACGCGCTGGCCATGATCGCCGCGGTGGAAGCGGGCGCCGACGTCTGGTGCCAGAAGCCTATCAGTGTGGACGTGCGGGAGGGGCAGGCGATGCTGGCCTCGGCGCGGAAACACGCGCGCGTGGTGCAGATCGGCACGCAGCGGCGCAGCACGCCGCACCTGGTCGACGCATTAAATAAGGTGGTGAAGCCCGGCAAGCTGGGCAAGGTGGGGCTGGTGGAAGTGTACTGCTACTATCACATGCGCGCCACCGGCAACCCGCCAGACACCGCGCCGCCTCCCAACCTGGATTACGAAATGTGGACCGGCCCCGCGCCCATGCGCCCGTACAATTCCCTGGTGCATCCGCGAGGCTGGCGCGCATTTATGGAGTACGGCAACGGAATCATGGGCGACATGTGCGTCCACATGTTCGATATGACGCGCTGGATGCTGGGCCTGGGCTGGCCTACGCGGGTCAGTTCCAGCGGCGGAATTCTGGAAGCGAAGAGTAAGGCCAATATCACCGATACCCAGCTCGCCACCTGGGATTACGACAATTTGAAAATCGTATGGCAGCATCGCACCTGGGGCGATCCGCCCGATCCGAAATACACCTGGGGCGCGACCTTCTATGGCGACAAAGGGACGCTCAAGCTGAGCGTGTACAGTTACGATTTCACGCCGGCCGGAAAAGGGGATTCACCGATTCACCAGGACGTGACTTACGAGCTGGAGCAATATCCGGAAGACAAAACGGAGAAGGATCTGGAGAAACACTGCGCCCCGGCCATCCGCCATCACATGCTGGATTTTCTGGATGCTATCGCCTCGCGCGGCAGGCCGGTGGCGGATATCGAAGAGGGATACATCTCCACGTCCAGTTGTATTCTGGCGAACCTCTCGATGGGCCTGGGACGCTCATTGGCCTGGGACGCCAAGGCGGGCCGCGTGACCGGGGACGAAGAAGCCAACCGGCGCCTGGCGCGCCCCTACCGCAAGCCCTGGATTCATCCGGCGGTCTGATACACTTTGAGGGTTATGGAGGCTCTGGGTCCGCTCGAAATTACGGTGATGGAGATTCTGTGGGTGCACGGCGACGGCAACGTGCACGATGTGACGCAACACCTGCACCGCCCGCTCGCCTACACCACCGTAATGACCACGCTCGACCGGCTCTACAAGAAGGGACTGCTGGAGAGGCGCAAAGCCGAGCGCGCATTTGTCTATCGCCCGCGCCTTTCGCGCGCGGAGTGGGAGCAGAAGCGCACGGGCGATTTCGTGGCGGGCTTTCTGGCTGCGCCGCAGACCTCCGGCCAGATGTTGATTTCGTGCCTGGTGGATGCGGTGGGCAGGCACGATGAAGCGCTGCTGGACGAACTGGAGCGTAAGATCCGGCTGCGCCGCAAGGAACTGGCCCGAAGGAGGAAGCCGTGACTCTTCCTTATGTTCTGCGTCTGCTGTGTCTGTGCGACGCTTCGTTCTTCCTGCTGCACCTGGCTCTGGGGCTGGCAGCCATCCTTTTGACTCCGGCGGCTGTCCGATGGGCTGAGCGCATGAGGGCCAGGCAGGCGGCGCGGTTTCTGCTGGCTTTACGCCTGGGCCCGGCGGCGCTTTCCGCGCTCGCGGTTGCAGGGCTGTGCGCGCCCAGCTATCTGCTGTTGGAACCGCTTTCCACACAGGAGGAGGTAAGCCTGTGGTGCATCGTCTCGGCGCTTCTGGGCGCGATGCTCCTGGCGTTTTCGGCGGTACGGTGCGTGCGCGCCGCGCGGCGGTCGCTGGACTATATCCGCTATTGCCAGATGGTGGGGCGGCCGGAACGCCTGGCGGGTGAAAGCGCGCCAGTGTGGGTGGTGGAAGGCTCCGCGCCATTTTTGCTACTGGCCGGCATTGTGCACCCCCGGCTGATTGTTTCGCGGCCCGTGGTCAATGCGCTCCCGGTGCGGCAACTGGCGGCGGCGCTGCGCCACGAAGACGCGCACCGGATATCGCGCGACAATTTCAAGCGGCTGCTTTTGCTGCTGGCTCCGGATCTGTTCCCGGCGTGGCGAGGGTTCGCGGGGCTGGAGCGCGTTTGGTCGCGGTTTGCGGAATGGGCGGCGGACGACGACGCCGTGGCGGGCGATTCCCAGCGGTCGGTTTCGCTGGCGTCCGCGCTGGTCAGCGTGGCGCGTCTGGGCGCCTGCCCGCAAGCGGCCCCGCTGATCACTTCCCTGCTGGCCGACAGCCGGGATCTGGCCGAACGCGTAGATCGGCTGCTGCGCGACGTGCCCCCGGAATCGGGCAGCGAAAAGTCCCTTGCTTTTCGAGTCGCAGGACTCGCGGCGAGCGGGCTGCTATTGGTGCTCATGGCGCAGCCCGCGACGCTTTCCTCCGTGCACGGCCTGCTGGAGTATCTCACTCACTAAGCGTCTGTAAGAAAATAAGTGTAGCAATTAAATCATTTTCGGCCTAGAATGTTTTTGTGGCCAGCGAGGCTGAGATCAAGAAGCGTTTCTCCCAGTTAGAGGCGTGGCTGGATGAACACGCGCGACGTTTGTGGGCGGCAGCGGAAAGCGCGGCCCACGGGCGGGGTGGCATCTCGCTTGTGTCCCGCGCCAGCGGTGTTTCCAGGCGCGCCATCGCAGTGGGATTGGCGGAATTGCGGAAAAAGCCGGACCGCTCACAGCGAAAGCATCTGCCGATTCGACAAAAGGGCGGCGGTCGGAAGAAGGCATCGTTCAAGGATCCAGACCTGCTGCTCGACCTAGAGAAACTGCTGGAACCGGTAACCCGTGGAGATCCGCAGTCCCCACTACGGTGGACATGCAAAAGCGTGCGGAATCTCGCCGACGAGTTGCGAGCCCAAGGACACAAGGTAAGCCACGTGCTGGTTGCCGAACTGTTGCACGAACAGAAGTACAGTTTGCAGGCGAACCGCAAGACGAAGGAGGGCTCCTCGCACGAACAGGCAAGTACCCGAAAGGGATCAAGGTGGGTAAGTCGGAGTTTGCCGCCATCCAACTCCGCACCGACACTTTCCACGGCGAATGGAACTATACGATCTTGCCCCATTAAAAATGCTATGGTTATTTATTTACAGTTCCTAAGTCGGTAACGTATTCCCTTCGGAACGCTCCCTTAACGGTCGCGTCTCGGATCAGAGCCACGAGCGTCAGCAGGTGCAGGCCGCTACGGCACGCGAGTCATTACGTTCGGCGCATTCTCAAACGCCTTGGAGTCCGTACCGTATTTGAGCAGCACGTTGCGCACCGTCTCGCCCGGCGCGGTCAACAACTGCCCGTCGCCATTCGGCTGAGAGACCAACTCCTTCCCCACTTGCTCCCGCAGCCACTTGGAATCCAGGAACGTCCAGCGGAGCAGCGATCCTTCCGGCCAGACACGCAGCAATGCGTGGACCGGCACCTGGAGAAAGGCCTCATTCTCACTCACCAGGTCGACCAATTCCGCGTCGCCGGCCCGGAACGCCAGCGCGGTGAACTTTAACGAAGTGCCTTTGCCGTCCGTGTAAGTAACGGAGTAGCTGGCACTGTTTTGCTGGACGACGAGGAGTGAATCATCGTCGCTGCTTTTCCAGGTACCCGCCAGATTGGGATCGGGCACCGCCTGCTTCGCGGTGACAAACGGATTCAGAGAGACCAGGTTGGTGCATCCGGTCAGCGCCGCGACGCTCGCCAGGGCCAGCGTCAAACTTGCGAACTTCATATTGTGCCTCCACTACAGAACAGCGACGCAGCGAGGCTAGGATTGCACCGTGGCGCGAATTTTTTTCAGGGCTACCCGGATGGCGGCATAGTTGGCGGCGCCCAGCATCAGCGCCAAACCCGCAACCAATAGAAAAATCGGCCAGAACGCCTGTTTTTCAAAGACGGTCTGCTGCAGGCGATAGGCTCCGATGGCGAAGAAAGAACAGCCCGCTGGCAAAGAAGTTCTTCATCTGGCGCGGAATGCTGGCGAACACGAAAACGCACGCCACGGCGGGCAGGAGCCATTCGAGTAGCCGCTCTTCGAAGTGCGATTCGGCGGCCAGACCCAGCAGGAGCAGCGAGGTCATGACGTGCCCGGGAATCACAAAGCGGAACGATTTCCCGACCATGCGGACCTGCTGTGAGGGGAACAGGTCGCACAAACGGTCCAGCGCGAAATAGACCGCGGCGTTGATCAGGAACAGGTATTCGATCTGCCCCCGCGTCCACGGCGCGGCAGCTTTCAGCCAGTGGGCCCACGGCTCGTGCCAGGTGGCCAGGCCGGTGAGCGCGGCCCAGGTGAACACCACGGCGAACGGATAGAAGTAGCGCGAATCGTCGGGGCGGCGCAGGCGCTCGAAGGCGAAGCCCGCGGTCATAAATAGCAGCGCGCAGGGCAGCAGGTCGAAGTAGAAGCGGCCAGGGTCGCGGTCCAGACAATCCAGTACGCCAAGGCGCAACAGCGTGGCCAGGCAGAGCAGCGCGGAAAGGGCGGCGAAGATCAGCGAAAACACCGGCGCGCGTGTGAAGCGGCGCAACCACCAGCAGACCGGGAGCCCCGCCAGCAGGGCCCACCACAACTGTGCGTTGGTGGCCTGGCGGGCGAAATCCAGGCGGTGAAACAGCTCCAGCCTTACCTGTCCCTGCGTGAGCCCGGTGAACACGCGCGCCTCTTCCAGGGTAACCAGCACGGCCACCGGCGCCACCAGGCAAAACGCCAGCATGTAAGCGATGGCCACGCGATAGTATCCGCGCCGCCAGTTGCGAATTCCGATCCAGGCAGCAGGCGCGGCGGCGGCCCAGGCCAGCAAAACGGCAGGCACTCCGGCCAGGGCCGGGAACGGAAAGAACGTTAAAAAGGACGCGCCCGTGAGCAGAATCCACGCACCCAGGTACAGGCTGACCTGAGGCAGGGTCAGGCGGCGCGCCTCCATGATCCACGAATCTTCGCGCTCCAGCAGCCGGTCGTAGCGCTTGCGGATACCGTCGTACTCGGCGTCGGAAATAATCTGCTCCTGACGCCAACTCTCCAGGTCGCGTACGTGCTGCGCCACCTTTCCGGTAATCAGGCGGGCGTAGGCGGCGGGCTCGGCGAGCACGGCTTCGCGAGCCAGGAATCGCCGCAGGTCGTCGGCCATCTCGCGGGCGGAGGCGTAGCGCCTCGCCGGGTCCTTTTCCAGGGCCACCAGGCAAATGTTCTGCAGGTCTTTTGGGATGGCCGGATCGATGCGGCGAGGCAGCACCGGATCCTGCTCGCGTATGCGGAGCAACAGGCCGGAAAGGTCTTCGCCGCGGAAGGGCGGCTGGCCGGTGAGCAGTTCGTAGAGCACCGCGCCGAGAGAGAAGACGTCGCTGCGCGCGTCCAGTGTGCCGGCGCCGCGCGTCTGTTCCGGTGAAAGATATTCCGGCGTGCCCGCCACCTCGCCAATCTGCGACAAGCCGCTCTTGCACGCTCAGATCCAGGGCCAGACCGAAATCCAGCAGTTTCGGCTCGAGGTCCGGACCCACCAGGATATTGGCCGGCTTCAGGTCGCGGTGCAGCATTCCATGCTGGTGCAGAAACTCCACCGCGAGCACCACTTTGTGCATCAGTTCGGCCCTCTGTTCGAAGGTCAGGTGGGCGGCGGCGAGCGTGAGAGGCGCGCCCTCCAGGTACTCCATCACGAAGTGCGGCGGTTCCTCCGCGGGACCCAGGCTGTAGATGCGCGCGATGTGAGGATGGCTCAGGCGCGCCATGGCGCGGGCTTCGGCCATAAAGCGGGTGCGCAGCAAGGGCTGGTCGGCATACCGCCCGGCCAGCGTCTTGATGGCTACCTTGCGACCCAGAGCATCGTCGAACGCCAGCCACACGCGGCCCATTCCGCCGGAGCCGATCTCGCCCACCACCTTGTGCCCGCTGAGCCGCTCCGGCGTGGCCGGCGCAGCATCTTCGAGCATGCGATCGATCTCGCCGAGCGCGGCCAACTCTGGCTCGAGTTCCGGGTGCCGGGTCCGCGTGGCTTCGCAATCCTCGCGACGGTCCAGGGCTTCCGCCAGCGCATTGGCCAACTGCTGTTCGTGCTCGTCTTCGCTGCTCATTGCGGGGCCTCGCAGATGGCGCGGAATCGCTTCACGGCGCGATACACCAGCAGCGCCACGGCTTCGCGGGATTTGCCCAGCCGCTCCGCCATTTCGGCGGTGGAGAGCCCTTCGATCCGGGCCATGAGGATGGCTTGCCGGTAGTCCTCGGGCAGGGCGCCGAGCCGGTCCAGCAGGCGCTCCACGGCTTCCTGCTGCGCGAAAAGACGGCTGGGCGTTTGCGTGTCGCGCGGCTCCGGGCCAGCGGGGTTGCTGGGCGAACGGAACGCAACATTTTCTCCCGCGCGCCGTTCGCGATTCTGATACCGCAGGCGGTCGAGGATGACATGATCGGCGATGGCGGAAAGCCAGCGCAGAAAGCTGCCCGGCGATTGATACTGGAACCGGTCCAGGTCCCGGAAGGCGCGGAGAAAGACATCCTGCACCACGTCTTCCACTTCGGAAAACGCCCGGGTCTCGCTGCTCATTTTGAAGTACACCAGCACGGCGAGGCGCTTCTGATACTTTTCGAAAGTGCGCGAGAGGGCTTGCCGGTTGCCGGCCCGTGCCTGTTCGAGGAGCGTGAATGTGGAGGTAGGAGTCTCCATCGCTTCGGCCTGAGTTCTATGGTAAAGGAAAACCTCGCGGAAACCCGGCCGCCGCTGCTACGACCGATGGTAGTATCTGATTCCAATCCTGTAACCTAGTCGGAAAAAGAGGACCAATGTCTCGATCTTGCGTACCATTAGTGTTTCTGTCCGTCTTCGCCGCCGCATTCGCACAGACGCCCGATACCGCAACCATCAACGGCCACGTGACCGACCAGAGTCACGCCGGAGTTGCGGGCGTTCAGGTGACCGTGAAGAACACGCAAAGCGGCCTGGAGAGGAAGGCGGAAACTTCCGCATCCGGAGACTTCACCATCGTGGCTCTGCCCGTGGCCGGCGCTTACGACATTACGGCAGTCAAGCAGGGATTCGCCGACGGCCAACTGTCGCACGTGGTACTGCAAGGCGGCACCACTGCCGACCTCACCGTGCAACTGAACGTGGGCGCCGGTCAGACGCAACTGACCGTGACCGGCGTGGCCGGCGAAGTGCGCACCGATGAGCCGCAGTTGGGCGTCGTCCTGAACACCATGCAGATTGAAGAAACGCCGCTGCTCGATCGCAAGATCACGTACCTGCCGCTGCTGAACGCCGCCAATCGCCAGGCGATCAACCAGGGCGACGTGTTCATGAACGAGAATATGTTCACCACCAATGGCACCGGCCGCCGCCAGGCGTGGTTTGAGGTGGACGGCAGCAATGCCGTGGACATGTGGGGGCGCCAGACCATCTTCAGCAACATGCCGGCCGCGTCGCTCCAGGAGATGACGGTGCTCACTAACGCGTTTTCGGCGGAATACGGCGGCACCGCGGGCAGCGTGATCAACATGGTCAGCAAGAGCGGCGGCAGCCAGTTTCACGGCGAGGCGTATTACGCCGCGCGGCCGTCCGGCACCGAGGCGGCGCTGGCGGGATTCACATCCACCAACGCCACCAGCGGCAATGACCTGACCAACGACACCATGAACCAGATGGCCCTTTCTATGGGTGGGCCGCTCGGTTCCGATCACAAGACTCACATCTTCGGAGCCGGCGAGTACATCATCGAAAATCGGGCTTCGCCGATTATTTCGCCGGTCGCGCCGGGCAACTTCGTGGGCCATTATCGCGACTGGCTGGGCTTTTTCCGGCTGGATCGCCAACTCAGCGACAACCACACCCTGTTCTTCCGCAGCGATGTGGATGGCTTCCACGACACCAACCCCAACGGGACCGTGGGCGGCAACAGCCTGCCCACCGTGGCGCGCACCTTCCGGCGCCGGACGTATTCGGAGGAGTTGGGCGAGACCGCGGTGTTGGGCCCAACGCTGATCAACAACCTTCGCCTGCAATTCCAACTGGCGTCGCCGATCACGGAATTCGATCCGGTGATCTACGGCACTCAGTATTCGGTGCCTATCGCGGGCGTGGGAACCTTCACCTCCGGCACTTCGCAATCCGCGGTGCTGATGAATCGCCAGTACGAAGGCAACGACGTGCTCTCGGCAACCAGGGGGCGGCACCAGATCAAGTTCGGCGCCGACGTCATCTTCGCGCACACCGGGGGTAACAGCAAGGAATTCGGCGGTCCCAGCTACCTTGGCGTGTTCACGTATAACACCTGTGCGCTGCCGGCGGCGCAATGCGAGAGCCCGAGCTACCTCAACAACATCGGCAATGTGAAGACGTATGCGCAGAGTTACGGCAACGCGGTATACACCGTGAACGATGCTCTGTGGGCGTTGTTCGTGCAGGATGACTTTCGCATCCGCAAGGACCTGACCATCAATTTGGGGCTGCGCTACGAACAGCAGACCTTTGCCGATTCGCGCAAGGACTTCGCGCCGCGCGTTGGCTTCGCCTACAATCCGGGCGGCGATGGTAGGACCGTGATCCGCGGGGGATTCGGCATCTACTATTCGCAAATTGTCGATAACAACCAGGCCAACTATTCGCTCACCGGTCCCACGGGAGTCTTCAACTACACCGCCGGCCCCGGCCAGATCGGATTCCCCACCAGCGTTGCCGCCGTGCCGCTACCAGCGTTCCCCGCGGGCGCGCAACAACCGCTGCGCAGCCTGTATCTGCGGCCCGGAGACGCATCCTACTATAACCAGTTCTTCCCTACGAGCACGCTGATCGGTTATCCGAATGCGCTGCAGAATCCCTACACCGAACAATGGAGCATCGGGGTGGAGCGGCGCCTGGCGCCCAACTGGGTATTGAGCGTGGACTACGTGGGCTCGCACACGGTGAAAATCAATCGCCCACTGGACGTTGATCCGCCCACTTCCTTCATCCGGACCGCGCCGGGGCAGGTCCGCTCTGCACAAGCCGCCAACTGCACGCGGCCTTATTGGATCTGGTGGTATCAGCAGAACGGCACGACTTGCAATCCCGCCGCGGCTACCAATCCGCAACCGCCGTACGCGCTGATACAGAGCGACGTCAATGACGGCTTCGCTCACTACCATGCGTTGGACGTCAATCTGACGCACGCGTTCAGCAACAAGTTCTCCATGCTGGTGAGTTACACATGGTCGCACGCCATCGATAACGTGGACCCCGACCTGCCGGGCCAGAATCCCAATGACCCGCTCATGACCGCCAGTTCGGAAAATGGCAACGCCATCTACGACCAGCACCAGCGCCTCGTGCTGAGCGGAGTGTACATTCTGCCGCTGGGAATTCATTTCGGCGGCGTGGCGACGCTGGGTTCGGCCCTGCCGTTTAACTATGTCACCGGCGCGGCCAACAGCGGCGATGGCGCCACGACCGACCGGCCAGTGATCAACGGCGTGGTGGTGGGCCGCAACATCGGGCGCGGACGTCCGATCTACGACGTCTCGCCGTTCCTGGAAAAGGTGTTTGCGATCAAGAGCGAACGCACACACCTGACGCTGCGGGTGGAGTCCTTCAACGTGTTCAACCACGCGAATTTCGCCGGGTACAGCGGGACGTGGGGCAACGGCGCTACGCCCGGCGCCGGTTTCGGAGCGCCGCTGGCCGGCATCACCAACCAACTGCCCGCGCGTTCGCTGCAGTTCGAAGCGCGCCTGACCTGGTAGCTTACTGCGCGGCGCAGGCGGCGATGAAATCGGCCATTTCGTCGAGTTCCTGCGCCTCGTGAAGGCGGAAATAGGCGAACCGCTCGTGGTGCATGGGCGCGACCGCGATGGTGCGCCGCGGGGCGCCGTAGATGCGCACGAGCACATAAATGCCGTCGGCAAGTTGCGGGTCGTGGCCGTTGATCTTGCCCTTGCCTGCTTCGTAGATCAGGATCTTGGCGGCGGTCGCATCGCTGGATGACGCGATGACACTGAAACTGCCCTTGAACTGCTTGGCTCGCGCCGGGCCTACCCGCGCGGCGACGCGCTGGAACAGAGAGGCCGCCCGCTCGCGGAGAGCCGCGCTGTACTCCGCCAGCGGGGCGGTCTGGTAGCTGGTCTCCGTGAACTGGAACTCCATCGTGCCCAAGCGCAACGGTCCTTTGCCGCTGCTCTCAGTATATCGGCCGGGATTGCCAGAAGGTGCCCCACCGTCAGATGCCCGCGTACCACGCGTAGCCGCCTTCCGGAGAGGCCGACCCGAGGCCCTTGCCGAAATGTTTGAGGTTATCGGTGATGGTCAGGCTGGCGATGTATTTGACGCTCTTGTAGCCGAGTTGCCGGGGAACGCGCAAGCGCAGAGGTCCGCCGAAGGGGACGGGAAGCGGGCCGCCGTTCATCGCGTAAGTGACCAGCGTTTGAGGGTGCAGGGCATCGGCCATATCGATGCTTTCCCACCAGCCGTCTTGCATCGAACGGTAGACCACGTAGCGGGCTTGCGGCAGAGTGCCCACAACATCGAGGACGTGAGAGAGGGGCACGCCGGTCCATTCGGCAATATAGGACCAGCCCTCTTCGCAGGCCAGATGAGTGATCTGACTGCGCCGGGGAAAGCTCTGGAGTTCCGCAAGCGAGAAGGACGCCGGGCGGGCGGCCATGCCATCCACGGTGAGGCGCCAGCCGGCGAAGGCGTCCTTTCGGAGGCGCTGGAACGCGTCGCCTAGAGGGCGTACTTCGTTTGGGAACGGAGGTTTCGAAATCTGGCTGGGCTGGAACTCGCGCGCCAGGGAGTGACGGGTCAATAATCGCTGCGTCGCATAGGTCAGCGTCTCGCCCGGCCCGTAGACGCCGCCGCCATCAGGCGGAACGAGTCCATAACGCTGTGCGAGCCTGGCAGCCACGGCAAGTCCGGATGCGCCGCCCGCTACCGCCAATCCGCCGGTGATCAGTTTCCGTCTTGAAAGCTTGCTCATATTCGCTCCATATCCGCGGCCCGGCCGGTGATCATGGCTCCCACGCGCTTCCGGAATCCGGCACGCCAGACCATGATGACGTGAACCACCAGGAAGAAGACCAGCGACAGGGAGACGAAGAAGTGCAGGGTGCGCGCGGATTGCTGGCCGCCCAAAGCAGTCACCGCGCCGGGAAGGGCGGAGGCGATGGCGGGAGACATGGCTAAGCCCGTCCAGATCACCAGGGGAAAGAGCACGAAAACAACCAGGAGATAGGTGAGCCGCTGAAGGGCGTTGTACGACCGGGCGCCTTCGGCACCCGGCAGTCGGAAAAGGCCAGCCCGATTGGGGACCAGATTCCGCCAAAAATGTCCCTTGAATAACCCGTAGGCCACGTAGAGCAAGCCGGTCAGGACGGCAACCCAGGCGGATTGGAAATGAAGATAGCGGCTCCAGCCATTCTGGTCTGGAAGCACGTACCCGTAGCCAGTGGGAACGGTAGCTCTGGATGCCGGAAGGGGCAGGGTGAACAACGCGGGACTGAGCACGTTGCCGGCTTCCCCCCAATAGAAGCGCGGATGCGAGAGGAGGATCTCCGCTCCGGTGAGGAGCAGTGCCAGGAAGGACAAGGCAGTGATCCAGTGGGTGAGGCGGACTACGCCAGAGTGCCTCGAACCGATGGTTTCAGCGGGCGCGGCCATTGGCGAATTTTATCAGATGCGGGGGCGGCTTACAGAGCGTCCCCGACAACGATCCACGCGGCCCAATTGCGCGGATCCGCGAACTCGGGGTCCGCTCGTAACTGCTGCTGGGCCTGGCGGAGTGCTTCGGATTTCGAGATGGACGGCGCGGCGAACAGAGCCTGATAGAATCGCTGCATCAGAACCGCAGTGGCCCGGTCCGGTACGTTCCACAACGACAACAGCAGCGATTGGGCGCCGGCCGCCATAAAGGCCGTCTGGAAGCCAAGCAGGCCCTGGCCGTCAACCGGCCTTCCCTGTCCGGAGGTGCAAGCCGAAAGTACGACGAGCTGCACTTGGGAAAGATCGAGTTTGAGGATGTCGGCGGCGGTCAAAAGCGCGTCGGGCGATCCGGAATTGGCCTGGGACAGGGCGAGTCCGGCGGAACGGAACGCGTCCGCGGCGGAGGCAGACTGGGCGGTGCTCCAGAAACCGTGCGTAGCCAGATGGAGCAAGCGGGCGTCGCGAATCCGGTCGAAGATGACCGCGCGGGTGGCCTGGGAGCCGGTGAGAGTGACGGTTTGAAAGCCCGCGGCGGAAGCCTGGGCGGCCACGTTTTTGAGTTCGCTTTCCGTGCCTGGGAGAGGGTTGAAGTTTCTCGTACCGGTCGCGTAATCGAGGCCGCCGACGACCACTGCCCGGGCCGCGCCCGTTGGGGCCGGCGCGCTTTTGAGCCGGGCGCAATCGTAGGCGGATGGCACGATGGACACGGCAACCGGGCTTCCCATATCGAGCAGCAGGGACGGGAACGGGGCCAGCGCGAGCGAGGAATCCGGGCTGAGCAGGATCTTCCTGGTCCCGGCAGGCAGGGCCGCCAGGATGGGCTGCACGAGCAGGCGCTGCAGCGACTTCCAAGCCTCGGCGGGATGGCTTTCGCCGGACTCGCTGAGGCGGACTCCGCGCGCTTCGGAGCCGCTTCCCCGCGGGCGGCCGGCAGCGAAGCCGGTTAGCAGAGATGCGACGGCGGCGTCGATTGGTTCGGCGGAACCCAACTGAATCAGGCGGGAGGACTTGCTACTCGTGCTGATTACCGCCAGGTAGTGTTCGGCGGCAAACCTGTCTCCCTCACGGATGCGGTACTTATACACATCGACAAAGGCTTCTCCGGCCCGCAGCATATCCAGAACGGCCAGGAGATTGGCTTGCCGCACTTCGTCGCGGGTCAGTTCGCCAGCCTTTGTCAGGGACTTGGCCCAGCCGCTTGCCATGGCTTGGCGCATGCGGTTCATCGCGTCCGCGTCCTTACCGGCTTCGGGGTGCGCCGCCACGTAATCCTTGACGGCTTGCGCACGGGAATTGGGCGGCAAACTGAGGATATGCTGTTGTTCGCCGGGAGGCAATAGGGCGAGGGAAGACCGGAAAAAGGCTCCATCGAGTGCCTGGACGGCTTCGGTGCGTTCCTTGCTGAAGCCGGGGAGCACAGTTAGTTTCCGGGGAGCCACCATCTCGGCAAATATCCCTTTGGAATGCAGCATGGCCGCGTATCCCGGTACGGCATTTCCGGGCGAGCCGCACACGGATTGAACAATCGATGTGGAAGCGAATATGTTCGCCGAAGAAAGGGCCAACAGGGAATCCGAAGGCTCGGTGGATTTCATCAGCGCATTCATTGCATCGCTACTGGCCGCACTCTCATCGGCCCGGGTGCAGATCGCCGGATCGGTGAGATTGACAATCACGCGCGCGACGGAGGAATAGTCGAACGAAATGGGCGTGGTGACCTGTCCGGACCGGATTGCGTGCTCCGCCTGCAGATAACGATCGAGAAGCTGATCCGCCGTGGGAGGGGGTTCAACGCCGGACCAGATAGCCGGCGGATTGGCGCTGTGCCGCTCCCCCTCGAGGAGCCTCAGCGTTCCGGAGGGGAGTATGAGCCGGCGCGCGGCGGCGTCGCCCAAAGCCAGGTATCGATTCGTCAGGTCGTTGAGTTGGACGATGCGGTCCACGTCGTGCGAGAGCAGGGCGAATTCGGTCAAATTGCGAAATCTGGCTGCCATCGGCAGGAATGCGCCTGCCTTGGCGTACAGCTCCGCGGCCTTTTGCTGGTACTCCGCGGACCGTTGCCGGTTGCCGTACATACTCTCGTAATCCGCCAGGGATTGCTGGCGGGAGGCAAGTTCCAGCGGGGTAGCGTCGGGCTGCGCCAGCCGTACCTCGATGGCGCGTTCGCACGGTGAAAGATCCCGCGTGGCAGCGGTGATTCCGCTCACACACAGGCGCTGGAGATCCTTCCAAAAATCGACTGATTTCGGGCCCTCCGCCTCGCGCAGGCGGGCGGCCTTGTCGAGGTACGACGAAGCTTGTGGGTCGCGACCGCGCAATTCGATGCCGGCATCTTCGAGGGCCGCGATGTAGCGGGGATCCCGGTCGCCAAACTTCGCCGCCTCGTCCACCCGGGCACGAAAGAACTTCGTCAGTTCGGAATTCAGGTTGGCAGCGAACTGCTGCATGATCGCCGTGTACCTGGCCGCGAACTGGGGGTCGTTCCGATCGGGCAAAACCCACGTTTTTTGGACGGAGGTAAAGAATTCCTGATAGAGCGTCTCGACGCGCTGCTGGTCCGTCCTCGGCAGGGGATCGTCAAACCGAGGCAGAGGCGAGTCCGGAATCCGCCGCACGGCGAGCATGCCACGCTCCACGGTATCCACAACTATTTGGTACTGAGCCTGGGCGGATTCCGATTTCCGTGACTCTGTGGAGGGGGCGCGCGCGGAAGAAGTGGTCTGCGCATTGGCAAGGTGAGCGGCAAACACCAGAAGGCCGGTTATGGCGAAACGCATTCTGATCCCTCCAGGCGCAGGAACTTTCCGCGATTCTACCATCGGAGCGATAGCGAAAGAATCGCTCCGCCAAACAGAAGCGTGTCGGCGAAGTAGTTGACCCCCTCGACCTGCACGCCGGGACTCGGGTCCGCCAGCGCGCCGATCAGGACCGGTCCGTAGATCACCACCACCAGGAGCACGATCCAGCCGCCCAGATATGCGGCCGCGATGCGCGTCTTCCGCGCCAGCAGGAAGCAGACGCCGGCAACCACGAGAGACGCACCCGTCACATAGTCGATGAAGGCGCGAGCAGGAACCCACGGGGGCATCTGTTTCGCGAGCGGAACTCCGGGAAGTCCCAACGGATGTAGAAAGTGCTGAACGCCGAAAAAGATCGCCGCGATGGCGATCGAAAACGCGGCCCACAATGATGAGACCGTGGCCCGGTCCTTTGCCGTCCCCGCCCATCGCAACTCCCGCCAAGACCCAGCCTGCGCCGCCGAACGACATTTCCCGCAGAACAATTGTCCATGGGATTCGGCCGCCGGCGGCGATCGCTCCCGGGAGGTGCAACATCGCCACAAAGAGGAACATCATGGCTCCGAACAGCAGGCCCGACCACCGCACCTGACGCCTGGTGGCGATGCTCAGCGATGCGGCGATCAGGGCAAAGCCGACAAAATATACCCAGAACATACGCCACGGCATGTATGACGGCACCAGGGGCAGCAGGGACTGTTGGCTGGAAAGGTGTTCCGCGCCGAAGACCGCCAGCGGAACGGCGACGCACAAGTGGGTCAGGGCTACGATCTTGTCGATGCCGCGAGCTTGGGCAATATCGTTCTTAGCAGCCAGCAGCCCGATCGCAAGCAGGGCGAGGCCGGCGGCGGACATGGATAAGGCGGCGCCCGACAATGCACGGAATACGGCGAGAATAGCGGGCTGCATGGACGGAGTTACGTGTCTTTCTTGAGCTTCACATGCACGGCGAGCTCAGTGGAAACATGTTCGGTACAACGGTACCCGAGTCCTGCCATATCGATGCCGGCGAATAGGTTCTCACCCGAGCCCAGGAGCATCGGACAAAGTGCGAGATGCAGTTCGTCAATCAGCCGCGCGCGGAGATATTGCTGAATGGTCGCAACACCGCCGCCAATGCGTACGTCCCGATCCTTCGCGGCATCCTTCGCCCCCTGCAGGGCGGCCTGGATTCCGCCGGTGACGAAGTGAAACGTGGTCCCGCCTTTCATCTCGACAGATTTGCGTGGATGATGCGTCAGCACAAACACAGGCACATGATAGGGCGGCTCCTCGCCCCACCATCCGTTCCATGAATCGTCCGGCCAGGGGCCGCGCACCGGGCCGAACATGTTGCGTCCCAGAATCCACGCGCCGACGTTCTCCATTCCCGACTGCGCCCACTCGTTGTCAACGCCGGTCGAGCCCCCTTCGTACCCGTGCATCTGCTTCCACGTGCGCGTGGAGAAGAACCATTCGAACAACTCAGGTCCACGGATGCCGAGTGGAGCGTCGAGACTCTGACCGGGGCCGGCAGCGTAACCGTCGAGCGACATGGCAAACGAGTTGACGCGGACTATCGGCATAGCAGTCCACATTTTCTCATGGAGAGCCGGCAGTGTTCACGCGCCCGAACCACGTCAGCACGCGCTCCAGTTCCTCCACCGTGAGAGGCTTGGTCACGTACTCGTCCATGCCCGCCCGCAAGCACAGTTCGCGATCGCCAGCCATGGCATTGGCTGTCATGGCCACGATGGGTGTCCGCGGCAGGGCACGCTGCTCCTCATGGGAGCGAATTTCCCCGGTGGCCTGGTAGCCGTCCATTTCCGGCATGTGGCAATCCATGAAGACGATGGAGTAACGAGTATGCAAAGCCATGCGGACAGCCTCCCGTCCATTGGGAGCGGTATCGACAATCAGCCCGCGGCGCTGCAACAAATGGGCGAGTATTTTCTGATTGACGGGATTATCCTCTACCACCAGGATTCTGCCCTGCCACTGGCGGCGAGACGTCCCGACCGCACGGGGAGCCGTTACGGTCTCGGGACAAGCCACAGGTATCAGGGGCAGGGCGGCCCAGAAGGTAGAACCGGCGCCGGGAGCGCTACTCACTCCGACGGCGCCTCCCATCATTTCCGCTAACCGCTTGCAGATCGCGAGACCCAACCCGGTGCCCCCGTACTTTCGAGTGGTGGAGCTATCCGCCTGGCTGAATTTTTCGAATAACCTGGTCTGCTGCTCGATGCTCAAACCAATTCCGGTATCCCGTACCGCGACTCTTACGTTGACTCGTCCAGGAGATACATCGACAGAGTTGACCATGACCGAGACGCTGCCGGTCGACGTGAACTTCAATGCATTACCGATGAAATTGAGCGCAATCTGGCGGATCTTGCCGGGATCGGCGCGAAACCAATCGGGCAGTTCGCTGGGGTAGCTGAGACTCAGGTCGAGGCCCTTTTGGCGGGCCTGGGGCGTCATCAGGCTGACGACCTCTGCGAGCGCCGCACGAAGATCGAAGTCGCAAGCCTCCAGAACCGCCTTACCGGCATCTATCTTCGATATGTCCAGCACATCATTGACAATGCCGTGGAGGAGCAAGCCCGAATAGCGCGCCAATTGCAGTTGCTGGCGCTGCTCCTCGGACAATTCGGATTCGAGTAACACGGTAATCATCCCGAGCACGCCATACAAGGGCGTACGAATCTCGTGGCTCATATTGGCGAGGAACGCGCTCTTGGCTTCGCTGGCCGATTCGGCTTCCAGTTTCGCCTTCCTCAACGATGCCTGGGTGCTGAGTACCTCCCAGAACTGGGAATTCAGCACCCTGCCCTGAATCGTCACGAAAAGCAAGAGAGAGCCGACGACGGCGGCGATCATCCAGTGGTGCGGGCTCTCCGCAAAGACATTCACCAGCGCGGGTCCGGCCAGAAGTGTAACCTGGTACGCCCACAGGAGCGAGAGTTTCGGGGTGAACGAGTAGAGTCCGCCGAAGCAGGTACAGATCATGCAAAGCAGGAGCAGCAGCGCATCCGAGCTTTCTGAACCATAACCGGTTGCGATGATGCAATATAATACGTCCCACATCGCAATGGGGATCAAGACCGCAGTTGAGTTCAGCAGCAACCACACCGTGCGGCGCAAGCGAAACAGGTTGCCGCCGCACCAGATAAGCCATGCGCGCACGGCAAGGGAGCCGTAGGTCACAGCCAGTGCCGTGAGCATCGCGGCGGCGCGAATCCGGAAGAAATCGCAGGACAGGAGCAGGAGCGGGACCATGGATCCGAAGACGAGGATCCCTGCAGGGGCGCGGCGCGCAAGCTCGGCATCGGCTTGAGTCTGCAAAGACGCCTGGTCCGCGGCTCCGGCGATGGACATAACTGTCACTGCTTGTCTTATCGGAGTTTTTCGGGTGTTCTTCAGCTCGCCTGACAAGCATGTCCTATCAGGATCTGCGAGCGGCTGTGATTTAAAACCTGTGAGATCCGGCTCTCCTTCCGATGTCCGGCCGCATCCTGTTACCATCACAACAGATGAAGTTTTTGAGCGTCTGTATCCCACTGCTTATCGGTCTGGGCTCCGCCTACGGGCAAACCTTTGAAGTCGCGTCGGTGAAGCCGGCGGGGCCACTGGACCCGCGGAAGATCATGTCGGGCGAACAGCGCATCGGCAAGAAGGTGGACAAGGCCCGTGTCGAATACCATTCCGTGGCCCTGGGCGAGTTGATCGCGGAAGCTTACCAGGTCAAGTCGTTTCAAGTGAAAGGTCCGGATTGGATGGAGGGCATGGGCGCCCCAAGATTCGACATCCAGGCCAAAATGCCGGACGGAGCCACCGAGAGCCAGATTCCCAAAATGCTGCAAGCGCTGCTGGCCGAGCGGTTCGGACTGAAGATCCATAAAGACGACAAAGAGCGCAGTGTCTACGACCTGGTGGTGGCCAAGACCGGGCTCAAGATGAAGCCGTCCGATCCGCTGCCTACGACGCCGGAGGAGCCCACCGAAGGCATCAAGGTGAGCGGCAACATGCAGGATGGCAAAGGGGTCACGGTGAAAGGCGGCCCCGAGGGGGGCACCACGCGCGTCGCGCCGATGCCGGACGGCAAGGGTATGCACATCGAACTGAGCAGGCTTCCCATAGACCGGCTGGTGGAACTGCTGAGCCGCATGGTGGACCGCCCGGTAGTGGATATGACTGGCCTGAAGGGCGATTACCAGGTGGCGCTGGACCTTCCCATGGGCGCCATGATGGCCATGGCCGGAGCCATGGGCGGCGGTCCCGGACCGGGCGGCAGAGGCGGTGGCAATGCCAACACCATGGCTGAGGCATCCGACCCGGGCACTTCGATCTTCGAATCGGTGCAAAAGATGGGGTTGAAACTGGAACCGCACAAAGGACCCCTGGAAACCATCGTGGTGGACCACCTGGAAAAGACGCCTACGGAGAACTGACGTGGCATCCAGACCGCTGGCTCTGATTACTGGCGCTTCCGCCGGAATTGGCGCCACGTTCGCGCGCACTTTGGCGGCGCGCGGGTACGACGAGATCCTGGTGGCTCGCCGGCGGGATCGCCTGGAGGCCCTGGCCGCCGAATTGACGCAGGCACATGGCGTGCGTGCCGACGTGATGGCCGCCGACCTGACCGACGCCGGGCAACTGCAGCGCGTGGACGCACGGGTGCGCACGGCGCCCATTCCCGACCTGGTGATCAACAATGCGGGCTTCGGAATTCCCGGCCGTTTCTGGGAGACCGATGTAGAAGCGCAGGACCGGCTGCACCAGCTCCATATCGTGGCTGCGATGCGGCTCACGCATGCAGCCCTTGCGGTGATGGTGCCGCGCGGCGGCGGGGCGGTGATCAACGTATCTTCGGTGGCGGCCTTCTTCCCGAGCCCGGGAAGCGCCACGTACGCGGCCAGCAAGTGCTGGATGAATCGCTTTACCGAGGGCCTGTACATGGAGTTGGGCAGAATGCGGTCGCGGGTGCGCATTCAGGCGCTCTGCCCGGGATTCACGTCCACGGAATTTCAGGACGTGGCGGGCATCGACCGGGCCACGGTTCCGGCGTCCTGGTGGCTATCCGCCGAAGAGGTTGTGCGCGCCTCGCTCGAAGGGCTGGAACGGAACCGGCTTTTCGTGATTCCGGGATGGCGCTACAAGCTGCTGGTGCGGGCCACGAGCCTGCTGCCGGGCTCGCTGATTCGCGCGGGAGCGATCTACGTCTACGTGGTCCGGCGGCGAAAGCTATAGAAACCGCGCGACGTGCTCGCGGAAGCGCGTATAGATCCACGAAACGCCCAGAAGAATCAGACCCAGGACGATGAGAGAGAAGATGCGCGGCAGCCCCACCAGGTGGCGCATATCCCACAGGAAAAGCTTGAGCACGCAGACCATCAACAGGCTCATGCCGGAGAGACGCAGGACGCGCTCGCGCAAGGGAAACCCGGCCACCAGGAGCGCCACGCCCTCCACGCCCCAGGCGATGGTGAGGACGCTGGCCGAGCTTTCGTACCAGAGCAGCAGGGCGATGAGCGACGCGCCAAGCAGCGGATAATACAGGCGGCCGAAGCGCTCCCGACGGGTTACCAACTGAGCCGCGAAGAAGCAGGATGCGGCCACCGCCGCCGCCATAACCGGCTCGGCATGTTTTTCGAAATTGATACCCCAGCAGCGCAGGAAATCCAGGCCGGCAACCGAGTAGCCGTAGGTGAGCATCACGGGGTCGTTCCAGAGTACGCCCGCCGCCGAAAGGGCCAACGACGCCAGGGCCCAGAGCGGCACGGATCGCGATTCCGGCGCCGCCAGCGAGAGGGCGCTGAGCAAAAATAGCGTGCCCACCGCGAGGGCGCCGGCATAAATCTTCCGCTGCCGTACGGTCAAGGCGCGGGCGGCCATGGCATACGCCAGCAGCATAGCCGCCGCCGGGATGAGGGCGCCGCCCTTCGCCGGAGGCACCAGGTTGAATGCCCACACCCGCAGGGCGCCGAGTCCCGCGGCTACGTACGAGTGGACCACGAAATCTTCCGGCAGCCGCAACAGGCCCAATTCCAAAAGTACGAGCGCCAGCGCCATCCACGCGATGCCCAGGTAGTCGGACGGAACCAGGCGCCAGACCAAAGCTACTGCGCAGAGCGTGGCCGCCACCGCTGCGGCGTGCTGCACGGAGCGATGCTCGAGTGGCAGGAAGCGGTCTTCGGCGCTGCGTGCCGCACATACGGCCAGCGCGTAGCTCACCGCCAGCGCGCCCCAAAGCGCCAGGGTGTTCGATTCCACTTCGAGAGTGACTCCGGTCAATCCCAGAATTATCAGCAGGTACGCCTGCAGGCGAAGGTCGAACAGTTTGCGCCACCAACCCACGGCGAAGCTGCCGGCGGCCAGCGCCAGCCACTCCAGGCTGCGATAGTGCTCCGGCGCTTCGTTGCCGATCACCAAAGCCAGCAGCGCGGCGGCCACATAGCCGAAGAACAGATCGGCCGCGAGAATGGCGTAGTTGGCATAGAAGACAACTGCGGCCACAGCGGCGACGGAGGTCCACTGAGAAGCTGGCAGGATGGTCATATCGACCAGGAGCAACCGGCCCACCTGGACGGCGAATAAGCCTGTTCCCAGCCAGCGCAGATAGGAGGCCCGCAGGCGCACTCCCGCGAGGTAGACGAGCTCCGCCTCAACCAGCAGCGCGGGGGCCACCCATTGACGGTCCAGCTTTTGGAAGATGGCCGCAGCGGCCAATCCCGAGGCCAGGGTGGCGGCCATTTGCCACTTGCCGGAACGCCAGCGCAACACCGCGCTTGCCAGGTAGGCGGCGGCAGTGGCCGCGAATAGCATCCAGACGCTTTCGGGGGCGTCGGAATTCCATTTCATGAGGGAGAGGCCCAGGAAGCCGGCGGCATTCAAGGGCAGCAGCCATGCCTCGGGATGCAGGATGTCGAAGGCTTCGAACACCAGCCAGAAGATCGCAAAGAGCGCTTGCGCCGGCGCCAGCGGCGTGCCGTGATCGCCGCGGAGGACGATCACGCTATAGGTGGCGACCAGGCCCAGCAGGGCGGTCCGGGTCCAGGCGAAGCGGTGGACGATGTAGAGCAGCGAGACCGCCAGCGGAATCAACGCCACCACGGCGAGCGTGTTGGTCTCGGCGATGGCCAGCGTCCCGAAGGCGATGAAATAGGCCAGGCCGGTGACTGCCTGCGAGCGATAGCGCAGGGAATGGGCGATCATGCCGGTGGCGACGGCAATCAGCAGTACGGTGCCTAAAACGGGGTCGGGAATCACCAGCGCGCCGGGCACGGCATGCATCGCGTAGACGGTGGTGTACAGGCCCGCCCAGCCGCCGCCCAGCAGTCCGCGGGCGAAGATGCGGTAGCGCTCGCGCGGTTCGAAGATGACGCCCGCCGCCAGCATCGCGAAACTTACGGCCAGGCTGATGGCCACTCGGCCCAAGGGTCCGATATGTGCGAAAGAGTATTGCAGCAGCCACGCCAAGCCGCATACCAGCACGACGACGCCGACCTTATTGAACCAGTTGCCGCCCAGGGTGGATTCCCAATCCGTGGGAACCGCGGGACGGGGGATTGGCGCGCTCAGCGGAGGCAGGTCCACGCGCGGAGGCGCGGTGTGGACGATGACGGGTTCCGGCCGGGGCGACGGGGGCGGAGTGACGGGCGGAGCGGCGGAGGCGGAGCACAACCGGCTCCGGGCGTACGATGGGCTGCGTCCAGGGCACCGGCGGCCGTGCGATCTGCCGCTGCAGCTCGGCGATCCGCTCTTCGATTTCGTGAAAGCGGTTATGCAAAACGACCCAGCGAACCAGCAGGACGATGAGGATGCATGCCAGGAGAAAGGTATCCATAAAAGGAATCTCCGTCTGACTTCAGACTATGCGACGACGCCGGACAATTGCTGCGCCAGAGATTTCACTCCGCGGAGGTCCAGCTTGCCGGTCCCCAGCAGGGGCAGCGACTCTACCAAATGAACATTCTCCCGCTTCGGGAGCCACAAGCGGGGCAGATCGGTGGCAGCCAGCCGTTGCCACAACTGGTCGGGGGTGACCTCGGGGTGGGTGTAGAGGGCCACCAGGCGCTCGCCGCGCAGATCGTCGGCAATGGCCGTGACGGCGCAGGGCGCGTCGCCCAGCACCTGCGAAACGGCTTCTTCGATGCGCACGTGGGGAACCATCTCGCCCGCGATTTTACTGAAGCGCGAGAGCCGGTCGGTGATGCGCAGGAAGCCCTCGTCATCGAGCAGGGCGATATCGCCGGTGATGTACCAGCCGTCGCAGCAGACCTCGGCGGTGCGCTCGGGCTGGCCCAGATAGCCGAGTCATGCGATTGGCGCCTTTCACCAGCAGGAGGCCTTCGTGGTTCGGGGGGAGCGGCTGGAGCGTGACGGGGTCCACGATTTTCGCCGCGACGCCGGGCAGGGGATGTCCCACGGTGCCAGGCTTGTTGCTCACCTGGGTGTTTTTGCCCGCCTCGAAATTGGGCGCGTTCACGGCAACCACGGGGGCCATTTCAGTGCAGCCATACCCTTCCAGCAGATCCACGTGGAACTTTTCGCGGAACGCAGCGGCTACAGGCTCGCGCAGTTTCTCGGCGCCAACCAGCACGTAGCGCAGGCTGGCGAATTCTTCGGCCGCGCATTTGCGCGTGTAAGTGGAGCAGAAGGTGGGGGTGGAAAGCAGGAAGGTGGCGCGATATTTGGCCACCAGCTCGCCGATAGCCTTGGCGTCGGTGGGATTGGGATGGTACACCACGCCGCAACCCGAGACCAGCGGGAACCAGATGGTCACGGTGTAGCCGAAGGAGTGGAAGAACGGCAGGACGCCGACGATGCGATCGCTGGGGCCGATCCAAAACACCTGCGCGATGGATTCGATGTTGGCCAGCACGTTGCGGTGGGACAGCACCACGCCCTTGGGCACTCCAGTGCTGCCGCTGGAGAAGATCACCGAGGCCGTGGCGGCGGCGGAGCGGCTCAGCAGGCAAGCCGGCGCGAAGCGCGCCATCAGGAGGGCCCGCAATTGGGCGAGTTTGCCGGCGCGCGCCAGCACGTCTTCCACAAACACCATGCCGTCCATGGCTTCGATCTTGGCTTTGGCCAGGAACAGTTTCGAAGTGACCACGGTGCGGATGCCGCACTGCTGCATGGCCGAGGCCATGGCTTCGCGTCCGGCGGTGAAATTGAGATTCACGGGAACGCGGCCGGCCAGGGTCACACCCACATTGACCAGCGCTCCGGCGACTGAGGACGGCAGCAGCACCCCGATCGGCTTCTTCCGGCGCAGTCACGCGGCGCGCCCATCCGGCGAGGAGCACGCTGCCGGTGAGCATGCGGCCGTAGGAGAGCTCGCGACCGCTGGAATCGGCCATGGCGAAGCGGTTCCAGTGGCGGCGGGCATTGCGAATCACGCGCCGGTCCAGGCGATCGGCGGACGCGGCGTTGCGATGCTCGGCCGCGCCCGCCGAGAGTTCCTGGATGGCCTGGCGTACTTCATGCGCCGCCACGGTGGAGGGCATGGGCGCCCCGAACGACACGGTCACGGGGTACGGAATGCGCTTGGGCCACTTCCAGAAGAACTTGCCGCCTTCAAAGCTGAAGATGCTGCCCCACATGCCGATCCAGGTGGACCGGAATGACCGGCACGTTCAACCCGGCGACGATTTTTTCCAGGCCGCGCTTGAAGGGAAGCAGGTTGCCGGTGCGGCTGATGGCGCCCTCGGCGAAAATGCAGACCACGTGCCCGGCTTCCAATTCCTTGCGGGCGGCGCGGATGGCCTCGACAGCTTCGCGCGGATTATCCGTGCCGACCGGGATGGCGTGCGTCTTGCGGAGGAACCAGTTCAACGCCTTCATCTGGTAATACGGCTTCCAGACCATGAAGCGGATGAAACGCTGGACGCAGGCGCCGATCAGGAAGCCATCCACGTGCGACATGTGGTTGGAGACCAGCAGGGCCGGTCCGCGGAACGGCACGTTTTCCTGCCCCAGGATGCGGATGCGGAACACGGTATGGGTGAAGAGCCAGAGCAGGAAGCGGATGAGAAAATCATCCACCACGGTGACGATGTACGCGGTCACCGCCAGGGTCACGAAGCCGAACAGCACCATGATGCGGTCGGCGCGCAGGTGCAGTCGATCGTGCAGAAGCCACGGCACCGCCGCGGCCATCAGCATGCCGATGGTGTTGTAGATATTATTGGTGGCGATGATGCGGCCCTTTTCGGCCGATTCGCTGCGCTGCTGCAGGTAGGCATTCAGCGGCACGAAGAACAGGCCGGTGGCCACGCCCAGGCAGGCCAGCACCGCGAGAGCGCCGAAGTAGGAGCCGTGCACGAAGCCCATGGCGATGCAGAACAGGCCGATGAACGCGCCGCCCAGGGGCACGAGGCCGATTTCGACCTTGTCGCCGGAGAGGCGCCCGCACAACATGCTGCCCGCGCCGATTCCGAGCGAAAGGCAGGTGACCATGAGGCCGATGCGATCGTCGCTGACGTGAAGGTTCTCCTTGCCGAACAGCAGCAGCGTGCTGCTGAAGAGCAGGCCCAGAAACCAGAAGTAGCTGATGCCCAGGACGCTGAGCCACATGGGACGGTCGGCCAGCAGGTGCCTGGTCCCGATAGCGACTTCGGAGAAAGGATTCCAGCGGAAAGGCTCTTTGGCGCCGGCGGCGGGCACGCGCGTGATGCGCAGGCTGGTGAGGTACCCGGCGATGGCGACGGCCAGCATCACCATCCCCACCTTCCACGCTTCGTCGCGCCAGCGGGTGAACAGGAAGGGGCCGATGGCGGTGCCCAGAACGATGGCCACCAGCGTGGACATCTCGACCAGGGCGTTGGCGCGGGAGAGGTCGCGGTCCGAAACCATTTCCGGCACGATGCTGTACTTGGCCGGGCTGAAGACGGTGGAGTGGACGGCCATGAGGAACAGCACGATGAACATCCACGCCACATTGGTGGAGAAGAAGGTGAGAATGCCTACGGCCATGGCGAAGATCTCGAACGCCTTGACGGCGATCAGCACTTTGCGTTTGCTGACCGCGTCGGCCAGGTGGCCGGCGTACCCCGCCAGGAACAGCGAGGGCACGACGAAGATGCCGGCGGCCAGAGAAAGGTACTTGCCGCTTTGATCGGCCTGGGCGACGATGTGCACCGCTCGCAGGGAGACGATAATGCGATAGGCATTATCGTTGAAGGCACCCAGGAATTGCGTCCAGAGGAACGCCTGGAATCCGCCGTTGTTCAGGACATCTTTGAAACCGCGCTGAGCCATGACCGCTTTAATGCACGCGCCACGCCGAAGGGCGAATGCAATCAGGTCAATAGTTTACGCGGAGTGGGCTGGGAATGATATGGGCATTCTCTGTACATAACCGAGACGTTAAATGTGCATGACAATCACAGACATCGACGAAGTGAACTTCAGAGGCTCACGCCACACGGAACCGGCCTTGGTTCAGTCCCTCGGCGATTCGCTGGGCCAGGGAAGCCGGGTCGGCATGGTCATCGCAAATTGGTTCCATGCTTCCCTCTTCAAAGAGCGCGTAGAAATTCTTCACCTGCTCATATTCTGTAATCGCGCCCTGCTCTCGCGTGGCCGCTCGTTCGACGCAAACCTGCAAGCTGGGCCGCAGCAACACAAAGTCAAAGGGCACCTCCTTCAGGATCTTGCGCGCGGTGTCTACGAAAACCGGGGGTATGGAAAAGTCGATCAGGACACGAAACCCCGAACGCGCAAACGGAATGGCTGCCGCCGTCATCGACCGCACCAGCACGGGAAAGTTGTCCCGTGGCCCGCGTTCGCCTCCCTTCCTGATGAACGACCAGAACGTGTCGCCCTCAATGTAGGAAAGCGGCGCGGGGAGCAAATGGAGTAACTCCTGTGCCACTGCCGTTTTCCCGGCGCCGATCGGACCCGACAGGAATATCACGCTCATGCGGCCAGTATCGCACCGCGGTCGCTGTCACAAACGGGGCCCGGCCATCGTTTTCAAATTGTCCCTTCGAAACGTTCGCCAGATCCATGCGTCCCTACGCATTTAAAAGGAGAAACCGTTATGTTGCGTATGACCAGTGCCGCCGTGCTCCTCTGTGCATCGATCGCCCTGGCTCAGCAGCCTAACCAGAAACTCACCTTCGAAGTAGCCTCTATAAAACCGGCCGCCCCACAAGCTATGCGCCGGCTCCAGGGGAGCGTGGACGGCGGCCCGGGAACCCCCGATCCCGGCCGGATCCGGTTCACCGATGTGTCATTGAGAGTGCTGATCCTGCACGCCTATAACGTGCAGAGCTTCCAGGTCTCCGGCCCGTCCTGGATGGATAGCCAGGGCTTCGACGTGATCGCCAAGGTACCCGCCGGCGCCACCAGGGAAGATGCCCGGATCATGCTCCAGAACCTGCTGGTGGACCGTTTCAAGCTGAAGCTGCACAAGGAGAGCAAGGAAGGCGCGATCTACGAACTGGTGGTGGCCAAAGGCGGAATCAAGCTGAAGGAAGCGGCCCAGACGGCGGAACCCGCCGAAACCGCGCCCGGGCCTTCCCCCAGGGGCAAGGACGGCCTCCTGAGAACGCCGCACGGCCAACTGGGAATACAGGGGACGCTCAACGGACGCATGCACATGCAGGGCGATGCCGTGACCATGGCTCGTCTCACCGACATTCTCGGAATGGTGCTGGGACGCACCGGTCATCGATAAAACAGGACTGACAGGCGCTTACGACATCGCGCTCGACTTCTCTCCCGAAGGCATGGGGCCCGGGCCCAAGGGGCCGGCGGCGGGCGGAGGCAATCCAGCCGAAGCTCCCCGCGACTCGAACGACTCCGGTCCCACCCTCTTCACGGCCCTGCAGTCGCAGCTCGGCCTCAAGCTCGAATCGCGCAAGGGGCCGGTGGAGCGGCTGGTCGTCGATAGCGTGGAAAAGATGCCTACCCGGAACTAGGGTCAGCGGTCCATAATAAATGCGTCTGTCCCCTTTTTCATGCCTCTTTCCACGCAACAGCGCACGCTGCTTCGGTCGGTTTCCGACCTGGCGTACTGCAATCCCTTTCTGCCGGAGCGCGTGCAACTGGAGCGCGCGGTGCTGGGGGCGGAGTTCCAGGAGGGCGAGCCGGTCTGGAGCCAGCAGGTGGACGACCCCGAACGGCCGCGCGAGAATGTATGGCGCATTGCCGCGAAGCTGGAGCCAGTGGTGGCGGAGGCACGCGGCGACCTGCGCGAGCAGGACATGCCGCTTTACGAGGACGCGGTCCTGCACCTTCTGTATCAGCGCTACTATCCGAAGTTTTTCGCGGCGGGTTTCGGGAACGAGACCGGCAACCCGGCGCGCTGGCGCTTCTATAACGACTTACTCGCCGATTGGAACCACTTCGGCCTGCCACAGGCGCACGACCCGTGCCACACCTTCGCCTGCTTCCGGCAGATCCAGCGCGCCTTTGAGCAGGTATTCCGCTCGATCATCGGCGCATCCATGCCCGCGGCGCGCCTGCGGGCCTCGATCTGGCAATCCATCTTCACGCACGATATGCGGCGCTACCGGCGCACGCTCTACGCGCGGATGGGCGAATTCGCCACCCTGATCACCGGCCCCTCCGGCAGCGGCAAGGAACTGGTGGCCCGCGCCATTGCGCAGTCGCGCTACGTGCCGTTCGACCATCAGCGTCTGGCGTTCGCCGACGAGGACGCGTTCTTCCCCATCAACATTTCCGCGCTTTCGCCGACCCTGGTGGAATCGGAGCTGTTCGGCCATCGCCGCGGATCTTTCACCGGCGCAGTGGCGGATCGCAAGGGCTGGCTGGAGACGTGCCCCGAAGAGGGCTCGGTGTTTCTGGACGAATTGGGCGACCTGGACCCGGCGATCCAGGTGAAACTTTTGCGCGTGATCGAAACGCGCACGTTCCATCCGGTGGGCGATACCGCCGGCCGGCAGTTCCGCGGCAAGCTGATCACCGCCACCAATCGCGATCTCCCCGCCTTGATGAAGAAGGGACAATTCCGCGAAGACCTGTATTACCGTCTGTGCTCCGACCAGGTGGCCACGCCTTCTCTGGCGGAGCAGTTGGCCGATTCGCCGGGCGTATTGCGCGAACTGGTGTTCTACATGTCGCGGCGCGTGGCAGGCGCCGAGGCGGAGGAACTGGCGCCGGAAGTGATGGAGTGGATCAACGGCAATCTGGGTCCCGAGTACTCCTGGCCGGGCAATTACCGCGAGCTGGAGCAGTGCGTCAAAAACGTGCTGATCCGCCGGAACTACCGGCCTTCGGGCAGTGCCGCGGGCGACCCTCTGGAGGAACTGACGCAGGATGTGCGCGCCGGCCGGCTGACCGCCGACGAATTGCTGTCCCGGTACGTGACCCTGATATACAGCCGCACCGGGAGCTATGAAGAAACGGCGCGCCGTCTGGGACTCGACCGGCGCACCGTGAAAGCGAAAGTCAATACCAGCTTACTGGCCACTTACCGCGGCTTATAAGCGATCGCGTCGATTTCCACCTTGGCGCCGGGCAGGGGAAGCGCGGCAACTCCGATGGTGGTGCGGGCCGGCTTGGCATCGCCGAAGAACTCGGCGTACACCTCGTTCATGGCGGCGAAATCTTTCACGTCGGAGAGGTAGACCTGGCACTTCACCACGTCCGCGCGCGAGGCGCCGCAGCCTTCCAGAATGCGGCTGATGTTGTTCAACACCTGCCGCGTCTCCTGCTGGATGTCGCCCAGCACGGTCTGGTTGGTGAGCGGATCCACCGGAACCTGGCCCGATACGTAAATGAAATCTCCGGCGCGCACCGCCGGCGAATAAGGACCCCGCGGCGCGGCAACGCCGGGAGGCGACAAGCGCTCGATCATGAGTTAGTGTCCTTCCGCTTCTAAGTAACGCTCGGCCTCAATGGCCGCCATGCAACCCGCGCCCGATGCCGTGATGGCCTGGCGGTAGGTGCGGTCCTGCACGTCGCCGGCATGGAATACACCCGCGATGTTGGTCCGCGCTCCGCCTTTGGAAAGGATATAGCCGTCCGGATCGGTTTCAATCTGGCCTTTGAACATTTTGGTGTTGGGAATGTGCCCGATGGCTACGAAGAAGCCGTCCACATCCTGTTCCCAGATGTGCCCGGTCTTCAGGTTGCGCAGGCGCACGCCGGTGACCAGTTGCTGCGAGGTATCGAAGACGTCTTCCACCACGGTGTTCATGACGAACTTGATCTTGGGATTGTGGCGGGCGCGGTCCAGCATGATCTTGGAGGCGCGAAACTCCTCGCGGCGGTGCACCAGGCTGACTTCGCTGCCGAAGCGGGTGAGGAAGTTGGCCTCTTCCATGGCGGAATCGCCGCCGCCCACCACCATGATCTTCTTGCCGCGATAGAAAAACCCGTCGCAGGTGGCGCACGAGCTTACTCCATGTCCGATGAGCTTGTGTTCGTTTTCGAGCCCTAGCCAGCGCGCCGAAGCGCCGGAGGCGATGATCAACGTGCGGGTCTCGATCCACTCGCCCTCGATGTTGATGCGGAAGGGACGGGTCGTGAGTTCGGTATCGATCACGGCGCCGTGCAGGTATTCCGCGCCGAAATTCTGGGCCTGCTTTTTCATGTTTTCCACCAGTTCCGGTCCCATAATTCCTTCCGGAAACCCGGGGAAATTTTCCACCAGGGTGGTGAGAGAAAGCTGCCCGCCGGCTTCATGCCCGCTGATCACCAGCGGCTTTAAATTGGCCCGCGCGGTATAAATGGCCGCTGTATTTCCAGCGCAGCCCGAGCCGATAATGACCACGTTTCGCATGACTTGTCAGTAGAGATTTCAGGGTAACACGAAGGCTCGCCGGGGGCCGGGTATCTGCAGTAGACTTGGCACATGGTCCGTCAGATTGTGCCCGTGTTCTTCACTATGGACATTCCCGCTACGCTCGCCTATTACAAGGACAAGCTTGGTTTCGAATGCCTGGGGACGTGGCAGGATCCGCCGGTGTATGCGATCGTGGCGCGCGACGAGCAGGCGATTCACTTTCGCTGCGCCGAGCCGCCCACACCCAATCCGCACAAATACGGGGACGAATTGCTCGATGCGTACCTGTTCGTCGAAGACGCCGACGCACTCTATGCCGAGTATGCACGTCAGGGGGTGGAATTCGTTCGGGGGCTTGCCAACATGCCCTGGCAGTCGCGCGAGTTCGTGGTGAGGGATTGCGATGGCCGTCTGCTGGCTTTCGGCGCGAACCTGTTGGTCCGCTGATTTGGCCCAACCTTAAGTGGGATAGAATTACGAAACGACGAATCCGTGAGTCCGGAGCAGCGGCAACAAATCGACGCTTTATACCACGCGGCGCTGGAGCGGGAACCCGCCGGGCGCTGCGCGTTTCTTGCCCATGCATGCGACGACGATCAGTTGCGGCGTCAAGTGGAGGCGCTGCTCGCGCAGAATACCTCGCGGACGAAGCTGTTGGACCGCCCAGCCTGGGCCGAGGGTCCGGCCGCCTCGGGCGCCACACAGACGATCCTGACACGCGGAATGCAGATTGGGCCGTACAAGATCGAAGGACGGCTGGGAACAGGCGGAATGGGGGAAGTGTTTCGCGCGGTGGATACACGGCTGGGGAGGCCGGTCGCCATCAAAACCTCGCATCAACGATACAGCGAGCGTTTTGAGCGGGAATCGCGTGTGCTCTCCGCGTTGAATCATCCGAACATCTGCACGCTCTACGACGTCGGACCGAATTACCTTGTGATGGAGCTTTGCGAGGGCGAAACGCTCGAGGCTCGCATCCAAGCAGGCGCCCTACCTCTCGACGAAGCCTGCAAGCTGGGCTCGCAAATCGCCGCAGGCCTGGCTGCCGCGCACGCCAGGCACATCATACATCGCGACCTTAAGCCGGCCAATGTCATGCTCACCAAAGCCGGTGTCAAGGTACTGGATTTCGGGCTCGCCAAATCCGCCGGGGACGAGACGCTCACCGCCACCCAGGCAGTTATGGGCACACCCGCTTACATGGCCCCCGAACAACGCGAAGGCAGGCCCTGCGACGCGCGCAGCGATATCTATGCGTTGGGGCTGATTCTTTGCGCCATGACAACCGGGAAGCCCGATCCGGCTTCGATTACCGGCACAGTGGCGGTTCTGGGCCAGGTGATTGCGCATTGTCTCGAACGCGATCCGGACGTCCGCTGGCAATCGGCTGCCGATATCGCGTCGATTCTGCAGTGGAAACCGCTTGCTGCCGCACCGCCCCTGCCGGTGTCTGGGCGCAAATGGATGCCGCGCTGGCGGCCGCGGCGCTCGCCATCCTGGCGGCCGCGGCGCTCGCCTGGAGGCTGCTGGTCCCCATTCCTGGTGAGCCGGTCCGGTTTACGGAAGCGCCAGACGGCCAGGTCGACAGTGCCAACACGTTTGAAGTGTCGCCGAATGGCCGCTTCCTGGCAAGTTCGTTGCTGAGGGCCTCGGGCAAGCGCCAAATTTGGGTTCGTCCCATCGGCGAATCCCAGGGACGCTGGCTGGAAGGCACGGAAGGCGCCGAGGCCGTCTTCTGGTCGGCGGATAGCCGGTGGATCGGCTTTTTCGGCGGCGGCCGTATCCGGCGGACCCAGGCCGGCGGCGGTCCCGTGGAATCCGTAGCGGAAGCGCCCGCCCTATATTGCGGCACGTGGAACGCGGCCGGCGATATCGTCTACGCGCCGTTCAATCGCTCCGCCTCTACCGCATCCGTTCTTCGAACGGCGCCTCCGAGGCAATCACCAGGCTGAACGGCGCCCGCAAGGAGAACTCTCATCGCTGGCCTCACTTTCTTCCAGACGGGCGCCAATACCTCTTCACGGCGCGGTCCACGGAAGCGAAGAACAACACCGTCTACCTGGGCTCACTCGACTCCGGCCCTCCAGTGCCTCTGACCTTCGTGGAGTCTCAGGCCGTGCCTGTGCCCGGGGCTTTGTTATTCGTCCGCGAGCAGACTCTGTTCCGGCAACCGTTCAATGGCGAACGCCTGACGGGCCCAGCCGCCTCTCTGCGCGGCGGAGTTGCCCAAAGCCCGATCAGCGCGGTGGCCGGGTTCGCCGCCTCCGCCGACGGCCACGTGATGGTCTTCCACCCGGCCGCATCTTCCGGCAGCCAACTGTTATGGTTCAACCGGCGCGGCGAGCCGGCCGGAACGGTCGGCCCGGAGGGCACCTATTACGCTCCTCGGATCTCGCCCAATGGCGCCCACGCGATTGTCGACCGACCCGACGGCGACCGTGGGAACCGCGATCTTTGGTCCATCGATCTACACTCCAACACGATGGCACGGTTGACGACAAATCCGGCGAACGACATGCTCGGCATCTGGATGCCGGACAACCGCGAAATCGTTTTCAGCTCCGATCGCAGCGGAGGCGCCGAGATGGAGTTCTTTCGGAAATCGATTCTGACGGCTGACGGGGAGGTCAAGTTAGCGCTGAACCGTCCAAACGGGCAGTTCGACCTGCTCGATATCTCAGCCGACGGGCAATGGGGGGCCATCGGTGGGCACGCCTTTCCGAATACAAATATTCTGCTGGCGCGTCTGGATGGCGGTTCACCCGCGGCACAATTCAGCCGGACCACCGGTCCGGACTACTTCCCACGTTTCTCTCCGAGTGGGAACTGGCTGAGTTATACCTCCGGTATTTCCGGGCGCAGCGAAGTATTTGCAGGCCGCTTCAATCCCGAGACGGGGGTTCCGGAAGGCAGCGCGATTCAGATTTCCCGCGATGGCGGAAGCTTTTCGTCCTGGAGCCGCGACGGGAGCGAATTGTTCTTCCTGGGTTCGGACATGCGGCTCTTCTCGGTAGCGACCAAGGAATTGCAGAGCGGTAACCCGGCGCCAGTCCTGTTATTTCGTATCTGCCCGGGAGCCAATCCGCCCAGCAGCGGCTACTCCGGATATCCGTATGAGCCTTCACCGGACGGGCGTTTTCTATGCATCTGCACCAGAAGTCAGAACTCACTATTCGAGTTCAATGTGACTCCGGGACGCTGATAGCAAGCCTGGAGGTGGCATGCTACACGAAGGGCTTCATTTGATATGCTCTACCTCCCAGGTGCGCCACATAAGAAGGGGCTCCGAGTGATGGCCGAGATCGGCCCGGCCGCAGCGGCCCGACCCGATGACGTCATCAGGACGCCGGGACTCTTGCTGATCCGCTACCATGTATCGCGGTCGGGCGTGTTACGTCAAAGTGACGGTTGTCACGCGCCTTCGATGTCGCTAAATACTACGGAACCAGGCGCGAGCGATCGAAATTCAGCGTGTCTCTTTAGTGATGGATCAGCCAGTTTCGTCGCGCGAAGCGCGCCAGTTGCGGTCTGCGCAAGCGCCTGCTTTTGGCCGGAAACTGTCAGTGGCCCCGCGACCGGGGCAGAAAACTTTGGCTCTCGCGAGAGAGCGCTAATTGATGAGGCCGACCCGTTTTCGCAGTTGGTCGAAGCGTGGGTCTCCGCGGAGATCGTTCCATCGCGGGTCCAGACTCAACCACACCAGCCAGTGGGAGCGTTCGTCGTATGCTTTGTCCAACCAGCGAAAGGCTTCGGACTTGTCGCCGAGACCGGCATGGACAAGAGCAACGCCGTATGACGTCACATACTGGGACTCTCCAAGTTTTTGGAAGCGATCCAGGATCGATTTGGCCTCGGCGCTAAGTCCACACATGCCCAACGTCTGCCCCCGCGCGGCCAATGCGGGCTGCCAATCCTGGAGGGCTGGTCCAACAGAAGCCAGATCCGCGAGGGCCTCCTGGCACCGGTGTTCCGCGCCATACGCGCGGCCGCGCCAGAAATGGGCCAGAGGAAAGGCTGGATTTTCCGACAGCACAGCGGACAACTCCTGAATCGCCGGTTCGTTGAGCCCGCGGTACTGAAGCTGGAATCCAACATCGGTCTTGAGCGGCAGCGAGAAAGGGTCCAGACGAACGGCTCGATCCAATTCCGCTTGCGCTTCGCTGCCGCGGCCCGTGGCCAGCAACAGGATTGCGTACCAGTCATGTGCGAGAGCCAGACTGGGGTTCAGCTCGACGGATTTACGGAACTCGGCCTCCGCCGCCGAGAAGTTCCAGTCGAAGTACATGTTCACATACCCCAGCGAGGCGTGCGGCTCCGGGGCATCCGGGTCGAGTTCCAATGCTTTCTCGGCCGCCTTCCGTGCTTTCGAGAAGGCTTCCGACGGCGAGAGATAATTGCCATATCCGAGGGCGGCGTATGTGTCGGCCAGTCCGGCAAAAGCGGCGGCGTATTGCGGGTCGCGCGCGATCGCGGCCTGGAAGCGATCGAGAGCCTGCCGCATGCTGTCCTCCGTGCGGCGGTTCCATAACTCCCGCCCCTGAAAGTAGAGGGCGTATGCTTCCGGGTCGCGGGCACGGGCGCGTAACAGCGGATTACGCTGCTCCGGGGCAACCCGCCCGTTCACTTCGCGAGCGATGGCGGCGGCAACATCGGACTCCAGCGCCAGGGTGACGCTGCTCTCCCGATCGTAAGATTGGGCCCAAATGTGACTTTGGTCGCTGACGCGGATGAGCTGAGCGGTGATACGGACTTTTTCCGGCTCACGGCGCACGCTTCCCTCCACAATGTAGGCCACCCCCAGATCGCGCCCGACATCCTTGATGGACACCGTGGTGTCCGCATATCGCAGGACTGAGGTGCGCGCTATCACGCCGAGATGCGAGGGATCGAGGCGTCCGAGATCGGTGATAATCTCCTCCGTCATGCCGTCGCCGAAGGATCGCTGCCCCGGGTCGCCGGTCAGGTTGGCGAACGGCAGCACTGCCAGCATGGCGCGCCTGGCAGGGGCTGGCCGTCTTGCTGTCCAAAACCACCACGCCGCGCCGGCGGCCGCCAATAAGATGAGAGCCACGATCAGGGAATAGGGACACCTTGGCGCCACCACAGCCGCTGGGGGCGCCGACACCTCCGCGTTGTCTGCGACCGCTGGTTCGGACTCGTCCGGTTCCCGGGTCACCGGCGCAATGAAACGGTAACCGCGGCCCACCACCGTTTGCAGGTATTGAGGCTGTTGGGGATCGTCCTGGAGAGCCTGCCGGATTTTCCGGATGGCCGTATTGATGCCCTGTTCGGTGTCCTGGTAGATGCCGGCGCCCCACAGCCGTTCCACAATCCTCTCGCGCGTTACCAGGTCTCCGTTGCACTCAACCACGAGCACCAGCAGATCGAAGGGAAGGTTCTCCAGCTTCACGGCCGCGCCGCCGCGGCGCAGTTCGTGACGGGCGCAATCCAGTTCGAAGTCCAGGAACCGATAGCGCGCCAGGTCCATTGCTTTCAGTCCTTCAGACGATCTTGATGCAATCTTGATCCTACCTCCATGGACGGCAACGTGGTGCAAGGGCCATTGTTCAGTGTGCGGGGGCGCCCCGAAGGCGGTCCCCAAGTAGAACCGGAGGAAAGACATGATTCGCAAAACGTTTGGACTATCCTGGATCGCGCTGGCGATCGTTGGAATGACGTGCGAGGCCATCGGCGGCGCAAACACCCACGGTCATTCAGATCGACATCGAGAACTACGCCTACTACTACGCCGACAACCCGGACTACAGCAAACTCGCCGGGACCGAGCAGGCGGCGCCACCGGTATCGACGCAGACTTTCTCCAGCTTCATCGGACTGGCGGACATCGTCAGAGTGAACGGCACACCCGCCAAAGGGACCTGGTCGATTCGGGCGACCACCACAAACTATACTCCCACCCCGCAGCCCGGACAGGCTATCGCGGACACCACCCGCAACTTCTTCGTGGATTGGGTATGGGAGATCCAGCAGGCGGACGGAACGCCCGTCGGCACGATCATGGCTACAGGAATGGGGTTCGGTCCTCCTCCACCCGGTTCGCCCGCGGGGCTGTCTCCGACCGCTGCCAGCACCATGGCGATAACCGGCGGAACCGGAGCGTACCTGGGAATGCGCGGGCAGGCCGGCTTCTCACAGATCACCGTTACCGGACGCGCCGCCTCGGTAGCCGAAGATCCTTCCATGCGAAGAGTTCTGGGAGGTGGAACGCGCAGCTTCCTGCTCACCTTGATCCCCCTCACGCCGCCGGCGATCCTGAGCAACGGCGTCTGGTCCACTGGTGCTGCATTCCAGCGACTTCTCGCAGGTGACGGCAGCCAATCCGGCGCGCCCAGCTGAAATCCTCAGCATCGTCGCCACCGGCCTGGGGCCAACCAACTCTGGCGGCGATCCCGGACAGCCGTTCGCGGTGAGTCCTCTGGCGGTAGTGAACTCGCCCGTTGCGGCGACGGTGAACGGAAGCCCTGCCGAGGTACTCTACGCGGGAGGATATCCCGGAACCACCGCCGCCTATCAGATCAATCTTCGATTGCCGGCCGGCGCCCAGGCGGGCATGGCCTCGCTGCAGATCACATCTGCCTGGCAGCCCAGCGCGCCGGTGCAAATCGCCGTTGGCAGCGGGAACTGAGCCACAAGGATGTATACTGCGGCGGCCATGAAGAGTTGCGTGCTCCCTGGAGCAGCGATCGTCCGCGGGCTGATTGCGCTTCCTGTGAACCCGTTCGCACCAGGTTGAATGCCGGTACGATTCCTATCCAACCCGTACACGACATCATTGGCGGGGGCAAGGGCTCCCGCCGGCCGGGGTATAGTCTCTAACTCGACCCCGGGGATCGCCATTGCATGGCGGCGCGGCCTATTTTCCGTAAACATCCCCCGCGTGTTCACCAGAAATTCAAGCGGAGCCTGGCAGACGTCGAAGGTGGCGCGCCCGGCGGCGGCGACCTAGCGCGATATCTGATCGTGGTTGGTTACTGCATTCGATTCTGACGTATGCCTCGCCCGCTCCCGACACCAACTCGACCATTTTCAGTTCGCTCGCCATTCTCCGCCGGAAGGTCCTGGCAGCGAAGCGTTTTACTGATCCATCCGGTCGTATAGTCCCCGACCGTTCCCGATGCCGGCCCCCGTGCTGCCGAGGCCCCATTCGGGCGGGATTCCTCGGCACGGAATGCGGGTTTCGCGCGCCATTGCCTCCTCGATGGGGATCCTTTACGTTCAGTTGCTGCTAACCGCAAGTAACACGCGGACGCTGATGCTTCGAATCCGCCTGGTCGTAAAATGAGACGATGCACTCGCGGTCGATCTCGCGCTTGTGGGTTCTGAGCTGCCTGCTTGCCGCTCCGGTCGTCCGCGCTCAAGGGTTCGTCGTAGTCTCCATCCGGCCCTGCCCGCCGAAGGCTTCCGGGAATGGCGATTTTAGAGTGAACGCATCGCCCGGAAGATTGACCGTAGAGTGCGTGAGTATCGAGACCCTCGTGCGCGATGCGTACCTGAGGTATGCGGATGGGAAGCCTTGGCCGATCGACCGTCCAACCGGGTTGCAGACGTTGCCGATGCCCAACGGAGAGATGTTCCAGCAGATCAAGGGAATCCCGGGCTGGGTCGCCTCGGAGCGCTTCACCATAGACGCGAAGGCGGATGGTCCGGCGATCACGGAAATGATGCGCGGTCCGATGATGCGGCCGGTACTTGCCGAAAGGTTCAAGCTGAAGTTCCATTGGGAGACCAGGGACGCCCCGGTTTACGAGTTGGGCGTCGCGAAGGGCGGTCCGAAATTGCAGTCGACCGCCGCCACAAGCTGCCAGGCCCTCGATCCGGTGAAAGGGCCGCCGCGGCCGGGCAAACCGGGGCAGGCGCCGCCCGCAATATGCGGAGGATTTCGAAGGTCGAACAACGGCGGGCTGGACGTCTATGGAGTGACGCTGGCGGACCTGTGCGTGCGACTGTCGATGGCGATGGATCGGGATGTGATCGACAAGACGGGGATTGCGGGACGGTTCGACCTGCATCTGGACGTGGCCTTCAACGACGTTCTCCCGCGCGGCTTAGCGGAAACAAATCGCGCACCGATGGATCCGGCGGCCCTGCCGGCGGCAAGCGAACCAGGCGGTTCGGTGGCGAGGGCAATGAGCAGGATAGGTTTGAAGCTCACGCAGGGCAAAATTCCGCGCCGGTTCCTGGTGATCGATCACGTAGAGAGGCCCACGGGGAATTAGGCCCTTACCGCCGCGCCAGCAGCGCGCCCAGCCAGACGGCCAGCGTATCCGAACATGACGCTGCCGGCGATGTTGACCAGTCCCGATCCAGAAACCGCCGTCGCGAATCGCGGAGTAGGTTTCCCATTCGAAACTCGAGAAGGTGGTGTATCCGCCCAGAAATCCGACCACCAGCAGCGGCCGCAGATTGGTGTGCGGGCTGAAACCGCTCGGTGAACAGAGTCATCAGCAGGCCGATCAGGAACGAGCCGGTTACATTGATCGCCAGGGTCCCCAAGGGAAAGCGCGCTGCCGAAGCGCGTCATGATGGCGGTGCCCGCCACGATAGCGCGACAGCGACCCGGCACCGCCGCCCAGAACGATCAGCAGGTACTTCACGTCAGGCTGGCGCAGGCATTCGGCGATTTCCTTTTCCTCGATGGCGCCGGTCTTGATGATCTTCCAGTAGGGCTCGGTGATATCGACCGTGGTGGCGCCCGGGCCGGCGCAGGCGCCGCCATCGAGCACCAGGTCCACGCGGCCGTCCATCATGCCGAACACCTCGATGCCGCTGCGGCAGGTGGGGCTGCCGGAGATGTTGGCGCTGGTGGAGATCAGCGGCTGGTTCAGCATGTCGATGAGCTGGTTGGCGATCGTCGGAACGCGACTGGCGCAGCGCCAGGCGTCCGGTATTGCCGGTGACCTTGAGCGGAATCCTGCGCCGACGCGGGCACGATGATGGTGAGCGGGCCCGGCCAGAAGCGGCGCGCCAGAATGATAGAAGCGGTTGTTCAGCTCGCCGGCCAGTTCCTCGGCCATCAGCAGGCCGCCGCACCAGGATGGGCAGCGAGCGGTGCGGTTCGCGGCCCTTGGCCTCGAAGACCTGCGTGACGGCGCGCAGATTGAACGGGTCGGCCACCAGCGTGTACAGCGCGTCGGTGGGGATGGCGACCACTCTTGCCGCGGCGCACGGCGGCGGCGGCGCGCTCCAGCGCTTCCGGCTGGGGCTGTTCGGGGTCGATCTCGACCAGGTCGGTTGCCATGTGATTCGGGATCATCAGCGCGGGCCAATGGCTTCGGCCACGTCCAGGGCCATCTGGTAGCGGCCGAACGGCGCGCTCAATTGCACGCCCTGCACCATGCCGGCGACACGCGCCACCATCTCGCGGGCGATGGCCACGCCTTCCTCGCGCGCCTTCTCGGCGTTGTCCACGCGGCGCATGCGCTCCATGAACTCCTCCGGCACGGGCACGCGCAGCTCGTTCACCATGAACTCGGCGTTGCGATAGCTGGTGAGCGGCCAGATGCCGCAGATCACCGGAATCTTGACGTGCTCGATGCGCTTGCAGGAATGCTTCCAGCAGGTCCAGATCGAACACCGGCTGGGTGACCACGTACTCGGCGCCGGCTTCCACTTTCCATTCGAAGCGGCGGATCTCCTCGTCCATGTTCAGCGCGCCGGGATTGGCGCCCACGCCGATCAGCAGCGCGGTCTGCGAGCCCATGGGGTTGCCGCCGATATCCAGGCCGTGATTCAGATTGCTGACGATGTTGACCAGGCCGATGGCGTCCACGTCGAACACCGCGGTGGCGTCGGGATAGGCGCCCATGCGCGGCGGATCGCCGGTGATGCAGATCAGGTTGCGCACGCCCGCGGTGTGCGCGCCCAGCAGCTCGGATTGGATGCCCAGGATGTTGCGGTCGCGGCAGCAGAAATGGTTGACGGCTTCGATGCCGGCCTGCTGCTGGATGAGCTGGCAGGTGACCTGGGCGCTCATGCGGGCGCTGGCGCGCGGGCCGTCGGGCACGTTGATGCAGTCGATGCCGTGCTCGGCGCAGCGGCGGGCGCCTTCGATTTCGCGGGATGGCGTCCACGCCGCGCGGCGGCAGAATCTCCACGAAGGCGACGAACTTCCCCTCGGCCAGCTTGGCGCCCAGCTTGGACTTCTGCCGCCATGGGCACGGGCGGCAGGGCATGCGAGCTGGGCCTCCGGCTCATCCACGGTGACGCTGAGCTTCTTCTGCAGCGGCTGCAGCGAGCGCGTTTCCGAGCGGATCAGCTTGATGTGGTCGGGCGTGGTGCCGCAGCAGCCGCCGACGATCCTGACGCCGGCCCACAGCATCCGCCGCGCGTATTGCGCCATGTACTCCGGGCGAGCAGAGATAGATATTGCGGCCTTCCACGCGCATGGGCAGGCCGGCGTTGGGCATGGCGCTGATCGGCTTGGAGGTGAACGGCCATCATCTGCTCGATGGTTTCGAGCGTGGCTTTGGGACCGACCGAGCAATTCAGCCCGATGACGTCCACCGGCCAGGAATCCATATCGCGGGTGAAGGTTTCGGGATCGGTGCCGCCGGGAAGATGGCCGAAATCGTCGATGGTGACCTGCGCGACGATGCGCAATTCGTCGCCCGCCGACTTCGCGCGCCGCCAGAACGGCTTCGCGCAGTTCGTCGAGATTGCCGAAGGTTTCGAGGATCAGCAGATCGACGCCGGCTTCCACCAGCGCCTCGATCTGCTCGCGGAAGGCCGCGCGCGCTTCGGCGAAGGAGGTGGGGCCGAGCGGTTCGATGCGCACGCCCAGCGGGCCCACGGCGCCCGCCACAAACGCGGAGTCCTTCGCCGCCTCGCGCGCCAGCCGCACGCCGGCCTGGTTGATGGCCTGCAGCTTTTCGGCCATGCCGAAGGCGGCCAGGCGCGGCCGGCTTGGCGCCGAAGGTGTTGGTCTCGAGGATCTCGGCGCCGGCTTTGACGTACTCCTGGTGGATCTGGCGGACCAGGTCGGGCTGCGACAGGTTCAGCTCATCGAAGCAGCGGTTGATGAACACGCCGCGGGAGTAGAGCATGGTGCCCATGGCGCCATCGGCCACGATGACGCGACGGGACAATTGATCGCGAAATTCCTGGGCGCGGCTGCCGGTAGCTGTCTTCATGGGGAAACGTCGCAAAAAACCGCTTCGGGTACGGATATTGCGATATTTCCGATTTTACCGCACGGCGCAAGGGGGCGCGGATTGGGTATGCGCGCGGCGGAGTCGCCGGCCATGCGCGGCCTCGCGTATGGTAGATTGGGCCATATGAGTATGGCATAATGATCTGTATGGCGAAGAAGACCTTGAACATTGACGGCAAACTGCTCCAGGACGCCAGAAAAGCCAGCGGCGCCAGTACGGATACCGAAGCTGTGCGCTTAGGGCTGGAAGCGCTGGTGCGCCATGCCGCATATCAACGGATGCGCGCGTTTGGCGGATCCGAGCCGGACGCGCAGGACGTGCCGAGGCGCCGGGAGAAACCGGCCGCCAGGCGTAGAGTAGCCTGATGGTCCTGATCGATACGTCCGTATGGATCAAGTTTTTTGCAGGCGAGCCGGCCTTCCTGCGAGGAGTGAGCGATCTTCTGGCGAGGGATTACGTGTACGGCCACGAACTGGTCTACGGAGAGCTGCTGATCGGTGACCGGGGAGGCCGCAGGAAGTTCCTGCAGGGCTATGAGCTAATGCATCAGGCCAATCTGGTGGCACACCGGGAACTGGTAGCCTTTGTCCGCAACCGGAACCTACATAGGCGCGGCGTTGGGTGGATCGACATACATTTGCTGGCGTCCGTCCTGGCGGACCGACTGCTCCTGTGGACCGCCGATCCACGCCTTGCGGCGATGGCGGGAGAGTTTGGAGTTGCTTATAAAACGTCAGGGTTGGGCGGCCCTACCTCCTGAATAGCTCGCGGAGGCAGTCGTGCGGTAGCGCGGTGACCATGTGGCCGTTGACACCGGTCATGGTTTCGGCGCCCACCATGGCGTTCACGATGGCCTCTTCGGTGGCCTCCACGGGGGCTTCGAAGATGGGGTTCAGGCTGCCGTTGGGCAGCATGGCGACATTGGCAGGCTGGGAGGCCGCGGCGGCGTGGGGATTGGCGGTCGAGAACGCGATAAAGATGTCGCCCGATCCGTTGCCGGATGTGGAACCGGTGCGCGCCAGCCCCATAGTGGCACGGCGGGCCAGGCGCATCGGTCGCACCACCATGATGATGGAACCGGTATCTTCACGATAAGGCGCAACTGGGCAGCCCGGCTGATCCGCAATGTCCATGCACCAGCACGCCGATGGTGTACGCTCCGGCCTTGCGTGAGGAGGTGCCGATGCCGCCCTTGAAACCGTAGCAGACCATCCCGGTGCCGCCGCCCACGTTGCCTTCCGCCACCGGTCCGGAGCGCGCCGCTTCGAGCGCCGCCCAGGCATCCTCGGGCTTCACGTGGAAGCCGTTGATGTCGTTGAGGTACCCATCGTAGGTTTCGGCGACCACGGTCGAAAACGTTGTTCGCGGGCTTGCGCTTGTGGTTCACCAGCCAGGCCAGGTACGCATCGCGCACCACGCCCACGCTGTGCGTGTTGGTGATCAGCACGGGGCCGAACACTGGATCATTGGTGACTTTGCCGCGCTGCCAGACTGTGGTGACGCCGGCGATCAGGGTGCGATGGCCGACTTCGATGCCGGGCACAGAACCGGCGTGCCCTCCAGAGGAACTCCCAGGTCGCGAGCGCGCGGTCTCATCGGATCAGAAGCGGTGGAAGGAAATGGCGCCGTTTTCCTCCCATGCGGCCAACATGCCGCCGCCGGGAAGAGCTACCAGCGCGGGGAAGGCTCCGGCGCTTGAGAGGCGCACCGGTGCGTCCGACCCGGGCACGTGCGCCTCGATCCCCTGGGGCGTGGTCCACGCGACGTAGGCGCCTTTGGCGTTGACCGCGAAACCGACGTCCATGCCCGTCCCCACCTTGACTTCAGGCTTGCCCGGTTCGGCGAGGTATACATCGTGCTCGCGGCGCCAGGCGGCATACAGTTCGCCGTTGCGCGCGGCCACGCCGCCGCCATCCATGGGGCAGGCGTCCAGTTTCCAGGTTCCGGAGCCGGATTTGGCGGGCGGTCCGGCCGGCTTGCCGTCTCGGATGGGCATGGTGTACAGATCGCGCGAGCCATCCACCACGTTGCGCCACATGGCGGCGAATTCGCCGTGGCCAAGCGCCGCCAGCGAGGGCGCGCAGCACTGGCAAATGGTGCCGCTCGGCGATTGGTACAGCATCACGTTCTTCCCCCAGGTGGCGCCGCTATCGCTGGAAAATGCAGCCGTACAGCCGCTTGCCGCCGGGCGTGCGGTCGTCCAGCCAGATCAGCGCGACATGCCCTTGGGGATCGGCGGCCATGGCATGGAGGCCTTCGCGGCTGGCCTGCGATCGATCGTTCACGATCGCGGGCTTCGACCAGGAGCGCCCGCCATCGGTGGACCGCCAGGAATACAGGTCGCCCGCGATGGCGCTTACCAGGATGGTTCCACCGGAGATGACGACGCGCGGACCGCGATGCCGGCCCAGCAGCATTCTTGGGCAGTTCGGCAACCTTCGCCGGCGCGGAGAAAGTGGCGCCGTTATCGGTGGAGCGCGCCAGCCAGATGGCTTCGCCGCTGCCGAATACCAGTGCGACCATGCCGTTGGCCGCCGCGAATTGCGGCTGACGATTCGGCCCGGTTGGAGAAACCGGCTGCAGATGCAACGCCAGAAGAAGGGCGAGATAGCGCATGGCCTTCCCAGTTTATCGCTCCAGGACTATGCCGGCGCTGGGCAGGATGGGAAACATCTTATCCAGGGTGACCGAGATCACTCCGGTCTTGCTGTTGTAGCCGTTGAGGCTGTCGAACACGTAGTTGGTCCGGTTCGTCAGATTGACGACTTCTCCGTAAAGCGTCCATTTCCAGCGGCGGTGCGTCCAGGCTTTGTTCACGCGGAAATCGGCGCGCTGGTAGGCCGGCATGCGCACCTGGTTGAGCGATTCCGAAAGCGAATAGACCGCGCCCGCTTTGGACAGATAACCGGGAACGGGAAACGCGCTGCCGAAGCTCCAGCGCAGGCTCAGGTTGACGGTGGGCTTCAGGCGATAGCTGCCATAGGCGTTCATGGTGTGGCGCTGGTCGTAGTTGGAAGGGAACCAGTTGCCGAGCACGCTGTCGTGATAATTGGTGCGTCCGAAGGCGTAAGACAGCCAGCCCGTGAACTTGTTGGCGCTGCTCCGCTGCAGGAAGAACTCCGCGCCGCGCGCATAACCGCGGACGGAATTGACGTAGCCCGGATTCAGGGGCGGCGTGAAATACGTCCCCGGAGCGATCATGCGCGGCAGGGCCAGCGGCTGGAACACCAGGTCGCGGTCGTTGCGGTCGTACCACTCAGCGCGCAGACGGGTGCGCGTCCCGATGCGCTGCTCCACGGCGGCGGTCCCCTGGTTCGAACGGGTGGGCGGCAGGTAGCGATTGCCCAGGATGGAAGTGAGCACGGATATCTCGGGGAACTGGGCATACTGGCCCCAGCCAAGTTGCAGGCGGGTGGATCCGGTAAGCATCAGCGACACGGACGCCTGCGGGGAGACGGCCGAATCGCGGTCCACATTCTCGTGGTCCCAGCGTACGCCGGCGACTAGATGCAGCCTTCCCTGCCACCCGAGAAACGACTGCTGGACGTAACCGCCGGTGTGCGTTCCGTTGCCGTCATAACGGTCCAGCGTGCGGGTAGTAGCGGCAGACTGGTACTGGATGCCGTATCCCTGGTCGCGCAGTTGGCGGACGCTGACGCCGAAATCCAGAGGGAAACGGGAACTCCAGATCCAGGTGGCATTGGTGTTGCCCACCCATTCGCCGTAATACCCGGCGCCGAGCGGAGTGTTGGAGGGATTCTGATCGTCCCACTTCTCGCGCATCCAGGCGGCGTGCGTGGTCACCAGCAGTCTGGCGGTGGGCGTGTAGTGCCACCCCAGGTTGGCCAGGCTGTAATGGTAGCCGCCGGAGAGCAGCGAGTTGATGCCGAGCGTGCCGCGGGACGCGCTGCGATCGATATCCGAAAAACTCTCAAGCAGGTACAGGGTGACCTTGTTTCGGGCGTTGAGGTCATAGGTGAAGCGGCCCTGCACATCTTCCAGGCCGAAAATGAACGAGTTGTTCGGGAAAGTCCGTTCGAGGAGATACTGCAGATAGCTTTTGCGCACGGCAACCAGCCAGGAACCCTTCTTTTTGCCGATGGGACCTTCGGCCAGGGCGCCGGCCTCGGAAGCGCTGGCGCTGACCCGGAAGCGGAGCCCTTCGCGGCTGCCTTCGCGCGTCTGGACGTCCAGCGCGCCGGCCGTGCGGTCTTCGAAGCGGACGGAATAAGCGCCTTCGTTCAGCTCCATGGCTTCCACCATGTCCCCGTTGAAGGCGGTGCCCGAGCCGGATACGGTGGTGCCCTGGAGCATGTGGAAGGGTTGATGCAGCAGCACATCGTCCAGGTATAGGCCGATGCGTGAGTAATCGGCGCCACGGAGGGAAAAGCGCGCATCGAAATCGTTGTTGGAACTGACGCCGGGAAGGTTCTGGACGGCGCGGAGGGGGTCGTCTGCGAGCACGCTGCCGAGATTCTTAACGTCGTTGCCGGCCAGGACCAGGGTGGACGGGCTGTCTGCTTTCGAAGACTCGAACGGGTCGGTTCTGGCTTCCACGGTTTCGGTCTGGCGGAGGGAGTCCGGGGTCAACACCACTTCGAACTCTTTGATTTCTCCGGGGGCGAGGTGGAACGAATGGTTCTCCAGGTGGTAGCCCACGGTGGAGATTTGCAGGACGTAATCGCCGGGCGCCACGCCGGCGATCTGGAAGAGGCCCTTGGCGTCGGAGACGGTGCGATAGCGGGTTCCGCTCAGTTCGACGCGCACATTGGCGAGAGCCTCGCCGCCGTGGGCGTCCACTACCGAACCCCGGACAACGCCTGGGCCCTGCGCGTAAGCCGCCATGGCGGCCGCTAACCCGGAGAGCCAGAGCCGCTGGAACATGAATCTCCACGATCATAACGCGCGGCTTGGCGAGTTGATAGAATCGAGTCTTCCAACCCGCCATGGTTAACGATAAAGAAAGCCTCTTCATCCTGGATGGCCAGAACCTGAAGTTCACCTTTATTCTGCTGTGCTCGCTGTTCCTGCTGTGGGCAGTTTGCAACGGGATGATCGACGTGATGGACAAGCATTTCCAGGAGGAACTTCACCTCAGCAAGGCGCAATCCGCCTGGGTGCAGTTCGCCCATTACCTGGGCTACTTCCTGATGTCGATGCCTGCCGGCATTCTGGCGACCAAGCTGGGGTACAAGCGCGGCATTATTATGGGGCTTTCGATTGTGGCTCTGGGTGGCTTCTGGTTCATTCCCGCCACGCATATCAATTCCCTGGTGCACGAAGGCGCGGTCACGGCGACTACGGCGTTCATCGGTTTTCTGGCGGGCGTCTGCGTAATCGCCACGGGGCTGACGTTTCTGGAAACCATCGCCAACCCGTATACCACGGTGCTGGGACCCAAGCGATTCGCCGCCACGCGTATTAACCTGGCGCAGTCCTGCAACGGAGCCGGCTGGATCATCGGACCGCCTATCGGGGGCCTGTTCTTCTATGGCAAGGACGCCATGGGGAACAACACCGGGAGCCAGACCCTGTACATCCCTTATGTGACCGTGGCGATTATTGCGTTGATGATCGCAACGGTATTTTATTTTGCCAACGTGCCCGACATCAAGATGCAGGACGATTACCACCTGGACGAAACCGGAGTGCCGGTTTCGCACTCCATCTGGGCGCATCCGCACTTTGTGCTGGCGGTAGCGGCACAGTTTTTCTACGTGGCCGCGCAGGCCGGAATTTTCAGCTTTTTCATCAACTACATGACGGCGGAACTGCCGCCGATTCCGCCCTCGTGGGTATCCGCGGGATTTCTGCACAGTTGGGTGGAAACCGGCAAGACGGGAATTCTCTCGCTGAGCGATAAGGGAGCGGCGAATCTGGCATCGCTGGCCTTCGGCTGTTTCCTGGCGGGAAGAATCAGCGGTTCGGCGCTATTGCGCAAATATTCGGCGCACAAAGTGTTAGGGTTGTACGCGGCTTTGAATGTGGCGGCCACTCTAGTGGTTTTCTTTAAACTGGGATGGATTAGTGTGGCATGCGTTTTCCTCAGCTATTTCTTCATGTCGATCATGTTCCCGACGATCTTTGCGCTGGGCATTTACGGTTTAGGAGCGCGCGCAAAGAAAGCATCGGCATTTATCGTGATGGCCATTATGGGAGGGGCGATTTTGCCAAAACTGATGGGCTACGTAGCGGATGAATACGACATGTCCCGGGGCTTCATCGTCCCGATGGTCTGCTTCCTGTTTGTGGCTTACTACGGCTTCAACTGGCCGAAATTCAGCAAGGCGGAATCGTTGCAAGGCCTGAAGATGGCAGGGCATTAGCATAGCCGGGCGGCACGCCCAGGTGGTGTAGCAAAAACGAACAAGCGGCCCGACCGTCCGGGTCCGGTTCGTGATCGAGACACTCGAGAACACTCTCCCACACTTCCCGCCGCTCTTCTTCCCACGAAGTTTCCAAAAAAGCCATATCGTCCTCACATGTCTTATCGGGCCATGCGCAGAAACCGTTAATGAATTCGCGGGATTCCGCCGATGAAGTATGCAGGGGCACATGATCCGGCTAACCCGATTGAACCGCATGCCGCTGGTGCTGAATTCCGATCTCATCGAGCACATCGATGTGACGCCGGACACCGTCATTACCCTGACCACCGGCCAGATTCTCCGCGTGCGGGAGTCAGCCGATCAGGTCATCCAGAGGATTGTGGAGTTCCGCCGAAGAATATTCGGACCGGGCGATCTCGCCCCGCGCCTGGAATTCGAGCCTGAAGAGGCGGAAGCGAAGGACAGCGAATAGACATCATGGCCGAACCCGCACAGGCTGTACCTCCCGCGCCGCCGCCGAAGCCGTCCGCGTCGAAGTCCGCGCCGTCCAAACCCGCCCTCAGGCCGGACTTTTCGACTCTGGGGGGAATCGCCCTGGCTCTGTCCGGCATCATCGGCGGGCTGGTGCTGGAAAAGGGCAGTATCCAGGACATCGCCCAGACCACCGCGGCCATGATCGTCCTGGGCGGGACTTTCGGAGCGGTGCTGGTAACCACTCCGCTGCCCATCGTGCTGCGGGCGTTTCGCGGCCTGGGGGCCGTTTTCTTCGAGCGCGCGAGCACGGCAACCTCACTGGTCGAGCAGTTGATCTATTTCGCCGCCAAGGCCCGCAAGAACGGGATCGTCAGCCTGGAAACGGAAGCCGGTACCATCGCCGATCCGTTCTTTAAGAAAGCTCTGAACCTGGCGGTGGACGGCACCGATCTTCAGGAACTGCGCAAGATGATGGAGATGGACATCGTCCTGGGCGAACAATCGCTGGAGGCGGAAGCCAAGGTGTGGGAGGCGGCCGGGGGCTACTCGCCCACCATCGGGATCATCGGCGCCGTGCTGGGGCTGATCCAGGTGATGAAACACCTGGAAGATATCAAGGAAGTGGGCCACGGTATCGCTGTGGCGTTTGTGGCCACGGTCTACGGCGTAGGCTCCGCCAACATCTTCTTTCTGCCGGCCGCCAATAAGCTGCGGGCGCGCATGCGCGAGGCCACCGTGATCAAGGAGATGATCCTGGAAGGCGTGGTAGGCATCGTGGAGGGGTTAAACCCGACGCTGATCCGAATGAAAGCTAGAAGCATTCGACCCGCACCCGGCGAAGTCTGCCAAAGCCAAGGCGGCGTCGCCGGAGAAGGGCAAGGCGGAAAAGGGTCCGCAGCCGGTGGCCGGGGGAGGCAAGGCATGAGGCGGCAAACCTCCGCGGCGCACGAGAACCACGAACGCTGGCTGGTATCGTATGCCGACTTTATTACCCTGCTGTTCGCTTTCTTCGTGGTGATGTTCGCCACCAATCAGAACGACCGGCACCGGGCCAAGATGGTGTCCGATTCGGTGCGGGACGCCCTGGAACACGGCCAGTTCTCGAGCCGGATATCCAACGTGCTGGGCCGCGGCAAGCGCGACGGCAAAGCACCGGACCACGCGACGGCCGCGATGGGTCCGCAAAAGCCGGCGGAGGAGGAGACGCATCCCGCCGACCTGACCGGCTCGCTGGCGGTACTGCAGCAGGAGCTCAGCGGGGAGACACAGACCGGCAAAGTGCGGATGCAACTGGAAGGCCGGGGTCTGGTGATCAATCTTCGGGAAGCCGCCTTCTTCGCCTCCGGGGACGACGGCGTGGCGCCCGGCAGCTATCCGATTCTGGCCAAAATCGCGGCGGTGATTCAGGATCTGCCGAACCAGGTGCGGCTGGAAGGCCATACCGATTCCATTCCGATTCATAACTCGCGCTTTCGCAGTAACTGGGAGCTCTCTTCGGCCCGCGCCATCGCCATGATGGAGGTGCTGGCAAGCCGTTACAATGTGGCACGCTTCCGTATGGCCGTGGCCGGTTATGCCGAAAACGCGCCCGCCGATACCAACGAGACCGAAGAGGGCCGGTCGCACAATCGACGCGTGGCCGTGGTGCTGTTGACCGCGGAAGGGCAAAAAGCCGAACCGGCGATGCCCGCAAGGAAAACTCCATGAGATTTGAAAGCGCCTATTTCGGGCCGATTGACGTAAACGAAACGTGCAGCATTGAATTTCCACAAGGCCTCCCGGGGTTTGAGGAGCGCCGCCGCTTTTTGCCTTTGCAGAACCCCCAACAGGGCGGACTGATTTATCTGCAGAGCCTGGAGGATGCCCGGCTCTGCTTTCTGGCGATGCCGGTTCAAACCCTGCGGCCGGACTACGAGATTGTTCTGACGCCGGAAGACCGCGGGACTCTGGGGCTACCGGCCGGGGAAACGCCCGTCATCGGCCGCGACGTGGCGGCGCTGGCGGTTCTATCCCTGGTGGAAGGGGAACCGGCAGTGGCGAATCTCCGTTCCCCGGTGGTGATCCACATGAAGACGCGGATCGCCGTGCAGGCCATCCGCCCCGACGAACGCTACCAGTTTCGCGAGCCTCTGGTCCCGGATGGCGAGGCCGTATGCTTGTAATTCGGAGGCATCCGGGCGAATCCATCCAGATCGGCGATGACGTGGAGATCCTGGTGATCGACTGCGGCAGCGGGCGGGTCAAACTGGGGATCCGGGCGCCCAAGCACGTGCAGGTGATGCGCGGCGAGGTGCGGCATACCCGCGACCAGAACCTGGCGGCGGCAGGCGCCATGGAGAGCCGCGGTTTCGATTTGCCGGGAGCGGCGGGCACGGTGGTTTCCTTTCTGCCGGCCGCACTGCCATGACCGCAACTGACTGCTGTACGGTCGCCGGCGCGCTGGCGTGCCACCAGGCGGGCCGCCTGGAGGAGGCCGAGTGGATGTATGGCAGCGTGCTCGAACGCGATCCCGGGAATTCCGATGCGTGGCACCTGATGGGCCGCCTGGCGTTGCAGAAGGGCGATGCGCGCACCGCCGCGGCGCGCGTCCTGCAAGCCATCCGGCACCGCCCGGCGGTTCCCGCGTATCACACCAGCCTGGGCGAGATTCTGGCGGCGCAGCAGCGGTATCGGGAAGCCGCGGCCTGCTACCGGGAAGCGCTGCGGCGGGAATCGCGCTACGTGCCGGCCCTGGTGGGCCTGGGCAATCTCCGGGCGAGCCAGAAGCGGTATGGCGATGCCTGCACCTACTACTGGCAGGCGATCCGGCTGCGGCCGGAGTGCGCCGAAGCGTTCTGCAACCTGGGAAACGCGCTGCGCGCGCAGGGCGAATTCGAAGAGGCCGTGGCCTGTTATCGCGAAGCCTGCGGGCTGCAGCCGGAGAGTGCCATCCATGCGATGAATCTGTCCGCGGGCCTGATCCAGGTGCAGCAGCACAAGGAAGCCGAACAATGGGCGCGCCGCGCCATACGTTTGCAGCCAGACCTCTGCGAGGCCCTGTCCAATCTTGCCGTGGCGCTCCAGGAACAACAGCGGTATGCCGAGGCGGAACCGTTCGCGCGCCGGGCGCTGGAGCGGGACCCGGGCGCCGCGCACCTGCACTTGAACCTGGGCAGCCTGCTGCTCGCGCGGGGCCGCTTCGCCGAAGCCGAAGACGAGTTGCGGCGCGCCCTGCGGATCCGGCCGGACTACCCTCAGGCGGCCAATAACCTGGCCGTAGCGCTGCATCAGCAGGACCGCGATGATGAGGCGTCTGCATGGTGCGAGGAGTTGTTGCGCGCGCTGCCGCAATTCGGCGAAGTCTGGGCCAACCTGGGGATCGTGCGGCAGGCGCAGGGCCGCAACGAGGAAGCGATCCGGTGCTTCGATGAGGCCTTGCAACGCCGGCCGGAGGATTACAAATCGCACGTGTGCCGCGCGCTGTCCCTATTGTCGGAGGGGCGTTTTCCCGAGGGCTTCGAGGAGTACGAATGGCGGTGGAAAATGGTGCCCGAAGCGCCCCGCGCCTGGTCTCTGCCGGCGTGGGACGGCTCGGCACCGGCGGGCCGGACGATTCTGTTGTGGGCCGAGCAGGGGCTGGGCGACACGTTGCAATTCGCCCGCTTTGCTCCCCTGGTGGCGGCGCGCGGGGGCCGCGTGATTCTGGAGGTTCAGGACTGCCTGGCGTCCCTGGTGCGCTCCATCGACGGCGTCTCGGCGGTGGTGGCACAGTCCCAGGAACTCCCGCCCTGCGATTGGCAGGCGCCCCTGCTCAGCCTGCCTCGTCTTTTGGGCACCGCCGCGGACAGTATCCCGGGAGCGGCGCCCTACCTCGAAGCCGATCCGGAGCGCGTGGAGCGGTACCGCGCCCGCCTGGGAACCGGGAGCGCCATGCGCGTGGGGCTGGTATGGGCCGGCAGCCCGCGGCACGCCAGTGACCGTCTGCGCTCGATTCCGCTTGCCCGCATGGCGGCGCTGCGGCATGTCGAAGGAGTAGAGTGGCACAGTTTGCAGGTGGAGGAGAGCGCGCGCGAAGAGGCTCGCAGGGAAGCCGGCTGGCTGCGCGCCGGGCTCGAGGCGCCCAATGCCGATTCGCTCGCGGCAGCTATGATGTGCCTGGACCTGGTGATCACGGTCGATACCATGCCGGCGCACCTGGCCGGGGCGCTGGGGCGTCCGGTGTGGACCTTGCTGGCGCATGTTCCCGACTGGCGCTGGCAGATCGGTGAAGAGGATAGCCCCTGGTATCCGACGATGCGTTTGTTCCGGCAGCAGCGGCCGGGCGATTGGAAGGAACTGCTGGAGAGGGTTGCCGGCGAACTGGGGAGACTGGCTTCAAGCTTTCGCCGGCCGGACCGATAAGGAGCATTGAAAGCCGGAACGGGAGGCGCTCAAGGGCCCCGGACCGGTAACGGCATGATGCCGAATCTTATAAAACAGGACGTAAAAAAATGCTTTCCATTCAGACCAACGTAAACTCTCTGGTAGCCCAGCAAAATCTGAGCGTAAACAACACGTTCCAGAGCAAGACCATTCAGCAGTTGACTTCCGGCTACCGCATCAACTCTTCGGCCGACGACGCGGCCGGCCTGGCGGTGGCCAACCAGTTCCGCAACAACATCAGCGAGCTGACGCAGGGCGTTCAGAATGCCAACAACGCGGTAGGGAACCTGCAGATCATCGACGGCGGCTTAAGCAATATCTCTCAGATGCTGGACCGGTTAAAGACGCTGGCGACCGAATCCGCGTCGGGAACCTTCACCGGCAACCGCACCACGGTGAACAACGAATACCAGACGCTGCTGGGAGAAATCGACCGCCAGGCGACCAACATCAACTTGAACAGCGCTAAAGGATCGATCGCTGCAGGCAGTTCGGTAACCAACCTGCTGACCTACATCGGAGGCGCCTCTTCGGCCAATTCCAACGCGCAGGTCGGGGTGGATCTGAGTACTGGCGCCGTAGATACCAAAGGCCTGGCGCTTTCCGGCACGAGCGTGATCGGAGGCGGAGTCGGTTTTGGCGGAGATACGCGCAACCTGAACGATGCCAACGCAACATTCCTGAAGGGCGCGGGCCAAACCGAAACATTCACGTTCACTTATGTGGACCAGAACGGCAATTTGCAGCAGAACGCGGCAGCCACGGTCAACTCTTCGGCCAGCGGATACACCGGCCAGCAGGCGGTGGCGGCGGTGAACACGGCCCTGGCGACCGCCGGGATTCAGGGCATCACGGCCTCGATCGGCGCCAGCGGAAACATCCAGTTCGGCGGCAACGTGGCATTTCAGGTGGCGGAGACTCAATCCGCGGCCGACAGCGCGACCTATTCCAATATCACCAACGCGACGACGAAGGATGTGTACAACACCGGTGTCTACACGCTGGCCGCGAACTTCTCCGATATGACCAACGGCGGCGGCAGCGGCGCGACCATCGGGCAGCAGGTGACCTTCAGCGTGGGTGGAAAGACCTTCACTACCACGCTCAGCACCGGAGACGACACCGCGGCCAACACAGCCATCGACATCAACACCAACACCACCGGACTGAACGCCGCGGGTATCTTCGCGATCGCCGACGGCAGTAAAGTGCTGCTCACCAGCGCCAATGCGTTCACCGTCAGCAACGATGTGGCAACCGACGTGGGGGGACTTTTCACATCCTCGTCCACTGCGGCGGCAACCGGAAACGAGGCGGTAACCAGCCCTGTGATTACTTCGACGGTCACCGGACAGGCCACCAGCGCCATCGATGCCATCAACAACGCTCTGAGTTTGCTGGGCGGGGTGCAGGGCAAGGTGGGGTCGGGCCAGAACCAGTTGAATTACGCCATCAGCCTGGCGCAATCGCAGATCACGAACTTTTCTTCGGCCGAATCTCAAATCCGCGACGCCGACGTCGCGGCGCAGGCGGCCAACCTGAGCAAGTCGCAGGTGCTGCAACAGGCATCCATCGCGGCCATGGCCCAGGCCAACTCAGCCCCGCAGCAGGTGCTCACTCTCCTCCGAGGGTAGGCTAGCGCTGCGTAACCCCGGGCGGGCCGGTGTCTAGCCGGTCCGCCCGGGCCTTTGGATTCAGGATTCGTTATGAGCAGCTCCGTCAGCGGCATATTCACGGGAAACAGCCAGTTTTCCACCAGCTTTCAGCAGGTCATCTCGCGGGCCGTCTCGTTCGCCTCACTGCCCATGCAGCAGATGCAAAGTGAAGTGGCCACACTGCAGGCACAGTCCAGCGAACTGAACACGCTCAACGGCGATTTCTCCAACCTGCAATCCTCTATTGCCACTTTGAACAACGCCCTCAGCCTGGGCTCCTACACCGCCGTTTCGTCGAACACCGCGGTCGCGACCGCCTCGCTCAGCGGTACGCCGGCGGCGGGAACTTATACGGTGGAGGTGGACACCATGGGCGCGCATGCCAGCGCTATGAGCAGTGATGGATTGACCACGGTAACCGATCCCTCGGTTTCCGGCATCAGCGATGCCACCAGTTACACCCTGTCGGTGGGCGACAACAGCTATACCATCAATACCAGCGATGTCAGCCTTTCGGGCCTCGCCAATGCCATCAACAGCAGTTCGGCCGGCGTCCAGGCCACCGTGGTGAACGTGGGCAGCCAGGGGTCCACGGATTACCGGCTGTCCATTCAGGACGGCAAGATGGAGGCGGTAACCATCCAGCTCACCTCTTTGAACGGAAGCTCGAACGGGGATCTGCTCAGCCCTCTGGCGGATGGCCAACCCACCACGTACCGGGTAAACGGCAAGCCCGCCGTGGACTCGGATCCGCTCAGCACCAGTGGTTCGGTGATCACTCTGGCGCCCGGTGTCTCGGTCACGCCGGCCGGCGCCGGAACCACCGCGATCACGGTCGGGCAAAACGCCAGCGGGGTGTCCGTGGCGCTGCAGGGTTTCGTGACGGCGTACAACACGGTCAAAGCGGAAATCAACACTAATCGCGGACAGGGCACGGGGGCACTGCAGGGGCAGAGCGTGCTATCCAGCCTCTCCCAGGTTCTGAACCAGATCACGGGATACTCTACCGGCACGGACGGAATCTCCTCGCTGACCTCGCTCGGTCTGGAGTTCGACCAGACCGGAGTCCTGTCGTTCAACAGCTCCACGTTCGCCAGCGCTACCCAGGGCCAGCTCACGCAACTGGCGGGCTTTTTGGGGTCCACCACAACCGGCGGCTTTCTGAAGACCGCCAATGACGCGCTGAACGGCCTGACCGACTCCACCAGCGGCGTATTTCAGTCGAGCATCAACAACCTGAAGGATTCCATCACCCGTGACAACCAGTCGATTAGCGACGATCAGGACCGCATCTACAACATGACCATGAATCTCAACAGCCAGATGGCGTCCGCGGATTCCGCCATTGCGGCCCTGGAACAGCAGTACAGCTATCTTTCCGAGATGTTCCAGCAGATGCAAATCAACCAGCAGAACGGGGGCTAGAGACTCAATGAACGACCCGGTGCCAGGCGAAGAGGCGGCCCTGCGCCGCGCGGTACGATGCGGCGATTTCGAAGCGGCGGAGTGTGCTGCCGGGCGGTATGTGGCTGCTCTCCAGGCGGCGCTTTCCCAACTGCCGCGCGCACAGGCCGCGAGCCATTTGCGGGAGGCCTGCCAACTGATCGAATGGGCCCGCCGGTGTCTTTGTGTGGCCCGGGTTCGCTTGAGCGGGGAGCGCTTGGGCGCACAGCGTCTGGCGGCGTTCCAACGGGCGGCACAGCCGGACGGCCTGCATACCTGGAGGATCGACGGCTGACAGGTGCGATAGAATCAGGGATTCACTATGCACTCCCGCCGGTTCGCCTGTCTCCTGCTCGGCATGTGGCTCTCAGGCGGACTGTTGGTTACCTGGCTGGTGAATGAAAACCGGCGGGCGGCGGACCACCTGCTCGCCGAATCCGACCCGGCTGCCATACTGCGGATCAGGGTTCTGGGCACGGCGGAGACCCTGATGCTGCTTCGCTATGAGACCGCCGAACTCACCCGGAGCGAATTGGATCTGTGGCAGGGAGCGCAAATCGCGTTCGGCGTGTTCTTCCTGTTTTTCCTGCTGTTCGGCACCAGCGAGACCAAATCCTCGCTCACGCTGGCGCTGGTACTGGTCCTTTGCGTGGGTGTCCAGAGGTTCGCCATCTGGCCGGAGGTAGTCTCGCTCGGCAGGCTCACGGACTTCCTGCCCGCGGGGAGCGATTTGGGCGACCGTAACAAGCTGCTAGTGATGGAAAGCGCATTCTTCGCCGTGGAGGCCGGAAAGTGGGCGATCATGGCCGTGCTCGGCGCGATGCTCCTCAGCCGGGGCCGCAGGAGCGCCCGTTCAAACGGTTCCTGGAATCAGTTCAATGTGATCGATAAAGCCGATAACAGCCATATCAATCGGTGAGTTTGGCCGCCCCACCGACGTCATGGCACTGAAGCCCTCGGTAGTCAGCAGAACTTTGTCACCCACCCCGGCATCCACGGCATCGAGCGCCACCACGGCGTCCCCGCGATTGCTGCCATCCAGATTCAGCGGCTGCACCAGCAGCAGTTTACGCCCTTCGTGACTGGCGTGCTTCTGTGTCGCCACCAGTTCCCCGACTACCTGCGCAATGAGCATAGGCTAACTCTTCCGTTTCCGTTTGCCGGGTTCGGCGGCTGGCGCGGAAAGCGCGTCCGGACGTTTCACATGCACGCTATCGACGATTCCCACAATGGAAGTGTCGAACGGCGGCTCGGCCGGCAAAAACGGAAAGCTCGCCTCTTTACCCCTGACCCAGTAGATCAATTCGCCGGCCCCGGCGCCGGTGGAATCGCCGCAAATCAGGCGTTTTCCGGTCTCTTTGAGCTCCGGTGTGAGCGGCTGGACCACCAGCAGGCGCTGGCCTTCCATGGACTTATTTTTCACGGTGGCCCAGAGACAACCGATGACGCGCCCGAGATACATGAGTCAGTCCAGATGCACTTCGTCAACGATGCCGATGATGGCGGTATCCACCGGCGTATCCTTGCATCCCTCAGCCAGCCGCGCCGAACTGCCGGACACCGCCAGCACTTTCTCCCGGAAACCGGCGCTCACCGTATCGACCGCGATCACGTAGCCCGCCTCGTCTTTGCCTTCCGGCGAGACCGGTTTGAGCACCAGCAGCTTTTTACCTTCCAGGCGAGGGTCTTTCCGTGTAGCTACCACGGTGCCCACCACGCGGGCCAGGATCATGACGTGCCGCCGGCTACTTGCCGGCGCCCTGCGCCTGGCTCTTGCCGATTGGCAGAACATCTTCCAGGCTCTGGTGCGGGCGCGGAATCACGTGTACCGCGATGAGCTCGCCCACGCGGCGCGCCGCCGCGGCGCCGGCATCGGTGGCCGCCCGAACCGCGGCCACATCGCCGCGTACCATGGCCGTGACGTAGCCCGAGCCGATCTTTTCCCAGCCTACCAGCGTCACCTTCGCAGCCTTCACCATGGCGTCGCAAGCCTCGATCATGGCTACCAGGCCGCGTGTTTCGATCATTCCTAACGCTTCACCCATCTATTATCTCCCAACAGTATTCTCAGGCTATTCCGCGCGCCTTGAGCGCTTCGTCCACCAGGCCGATCAGCTCGCTGCGCGTCACATAATACCGTTCTTCACCGCGCGGAGCGGCGAGCGTGCAGGCTGGCCCGGCATTGGTATCATCCGCCGACACGGGGCAGCCGGGTTCGCCGCTCACCTTGGCCTTCACGCCGTAGCGCGTCCGCGAATCCAGTAACTTGTCCACTTCCGGCCGGGGCAGAACCTTCGGCCCACCGAGCAACTCGGCCACCAGGTGAATGCGCGCGAAGTGCTCCATCGTCTCCATCCGGAAGTATGCCTGGAACACATCTTCCCCGTAGCAGACCGCGCCGTGGTTGGCCATCAGCAAGGCGTTATATTTGGGGATCAGGGGCAGCATCGGCTCGGTCAGTTCCGGCGTTCCCGGCAATCCATAACCGGCCAGGGGCACGCAGCCCAGCCCGATAATCACTTCCGGCAGCAACGCCAGATTGAGCGGACGGCCGGCCGTGGCAAATCCCGTGGCGACCGGCGGGTGCGCATGCACTACCGCTTTGATTTCGGGACGCATTTCGTACACCGTCAGGTGCATGGCTATCTCGCTGGTTCGCTCGCGCCGTCCGAAGATCTTGTCGCCTTTGTAATCGACGACGATCAGGTCGTCGGGATCCATCATCCCCTTGCAGACGCCCGTGGGCGTACACAGAATCCGCCCGGCATCCAGCCGGATCGAAATATTCCCGTCATTGGCGGCCACCCAACCCTTTTGAAAAACCAGCCGGCCAATTTGGACAATATCGTCGCGATACTCGCGCTCCGTTTTAACCATGCGGGATCTTCGATTGTAGCAGACTGCACCGGAGAGCCGACCCACGGAGGTTGCTATCATAGGGGCTCATGGATTCACGCCGAATGTGCCCGCATTGCCGGGCATTTATCACCGATAAGGATCGCGTCTGTCCCTATTGCAATGAGCGGGTTGGCCCGCGCGCGGTCGAGCGGCGCAGCGACACGCCCCTGCTCGGCGGGTTGATCCCGCAGGCGCGGTTCACCACCGTTCTGATTCTGGTTATCAACTTCGGTTTCTACCTGGCCACCATTATCTACGCCATGAAGGCCGGAACCGGCGACGCGATGAATCTCGATACCAAAACGCTGTACTTTTTCGGGGCGAAATACGCGGTGCTGGAGAGCGGCCAGTGGTGGCGCCTGGTAACGGCGAACTTCCTGCACGGCGGATTGTTGCATATCCTGTTCAATTCGTGGGCGTTGTTCGACGTGGGCGCTATTGTGGACCAGGTCTTGGGCACCAATCGCATGCTGGTGATCTACTTCATCGGCGGAGTTTGCGGGTACCTGCTGAGCAGCCTCTGGAACGATCAGGTGCCCTCGATAGGGGCCTCCGCATCGATCTGCGGCCTGATCGGAGCCATGATCGCGCTCGGCGTCCGGCACCGCAATCCCATGGGCGATGCCATCCGTGGCGCCTTCGTGCGTTGGGCGGTTTACATCCTGGTGATAGGGTTTATCATTCCGCATATCGATAATGCGGCCCACATTGGCGGGCTCGCCAGCGGATTTGCGGTTGGCTACCTGGCGGGGACGCCTCGCCTGGAGGGCTCGGCTGTGGAAAAATTGTGGAAACTCTCCGCGGCGTTCTGTCTTTTGCTGACGGCCATCAGCTTTCTAAAGTTATACTTGTGGAACATCCACGTTGCGCAGATAATAGGTGCAAGATGAGATTTCGTACATTGGCTCTCGCGCTGGCTCTGGCTTGCGGGCTCGCTGCGTCCGGTGAAGCGGCGAAGAGAGCGCCGACCCACAAGGTCAGGACGGGCAGCGCCAAGCCCAGTAGGTCTTCCGGCAAACTCAGGAAGTTCAAAGCCAGCAAGTTCAAACAGCACAAGCACGTAGTCAAGCGGCAAGTTGTAAAAAAGGATAAGGCAGTGCGGGTGTCCGCACCTCCCCCAAGGCAGCCGCGCTAGACTGGGTCTAGAGAGCTGTCTGTGCTACGAAATCTGATCTTCCTCGGCGTCTGTGGCGCTGTTCTTTCCGCTACCGAACCCGCGCGCGTTCCGGTCCTGGTGGAACTATTCACTTCGGAGGGCTGCTCCAGTTGTCCCCCGGCGGATCGCATACTGGAACAACTCGACCCCCAAGCGGTGATTCTTAGCGAGCATGTGGATTATTGGAATCACCTGGGCTGGAAAGACCGCTTCTCTTCCCATGCCGTTACCCAACGGCAGGAGGACTACGCACGCCTGCTCCATCTGGACGGCCCTTACACCCCGCAAATGGTAGTCGACGGAACCACCGAATTCAACGGAAGCGATGGCGCCCGGGCGCGGCAGGTGCTGACGGCGGAGGCGCAACGGCCCAAGGCGGCTGTGCGCATCGCCCGGACCGCGTCGGGTCTTCAGGTGGACGTGACCGGCGCGCCTCACTCCGCCGGCGTTTATCTGGCCATTGCGGATAATTCGGCGGAATCGCAGGTAGGGGCGGGTGAGAATCATGGCCGCCTGCTTCATCACGTGGCCATTCTCCGCACTTTGCGCAAACTCGGCTCGGTCAAAAAAAGCGGCGCTTTCAGCCAGCTTGTGGAAGCTCCCGGCCCGGCGCAACGCGTGGTGGTCTTCGTTCAGGAATCGGACCTGGGAGCGATCGAGGGTGCCGCCGTCTGGGTTCCGTAGAAGAGAAAATCGAGAGCTCATCGCGGAGACGCGGAGACGCGGAGGTTAGGCTTCCTTCATCGATTTCCTCTCAATATTCTCCGCGTCTTCCTCAGCGTCTCCGCGGCTCCGCGATGAGTTCCCCCCGATCAAGGCTCCCGCACGGCGCGGAAACCCACCATGCGATGCCCTTGAAAGGAAGGCCACGCGGCCGTGCGCGCATACGAGCGGAGTTCGAACGGCTCCATGAAAAAGGTTCCGCCGCGCATCACCCGGTACGCCCCGTCCGCCGGCCCCTTGGGGTTCTTGCGCGGCGATACCGAGTAGTAATCGCGGCTGTACCAGTCCGAGCACCACTCCATCACGTTGCCGGCCATATCCATGGCGCCGTACGGCGATGCGTTGTTGTGCGTCTGGAGGGTGCCGCGCAGGGTGCCATCGTAATAGCCCACTAACTGCCCGGTATCGAACTTCTGCGCGCCCACATAATTCGCGTAGGAGCGATCGATTTCGTTGCCCCACGGGTAGCGCCGCTGATCGGTGCCGCGCGCCGCTTTCTCCCATTCGGCCTCCGTGGGCAGGCGGTACTTTTTCCCGGTCTTGGCGCTGAGCCAGTTGCAGTAGGCGACCGCCGAATCCCAATTGACGCCAAGGAGAGGATAGCTCGTCCGTGTCGGGAGTGCCGCCGCCGTGATTGCGCGCATCGTTCCAATAGGGAACCTGGTCCTTGGGCACGACTCTGTCCGCCCGGCCAGAATTTCGGATCGTCATAGCCGGCGTCGTCGCGGAACTTTTTCCACTCGCCGTTGGTCATCTCGAATTTGGCGATATAGAACGCGTCCAACTCCACCACGTGGACCGGCCGCTCGCGCGGATCGCCGTCGCCGAAGTTATCGCCCATGCGGAAGGCTCCGGCGGGCACGTAAACATAATCGCCGTGGCCATCGTTGACCACCTTGGGCGCACCGGCGGGCGCGGAGGCAAGCACCAGCGCCGCGGCAAACACAAACAGGAAGGCGCGCATGTTACGGAGCCTCCGGCAGAAATCCGTCCAGCTTGAGGAACAGTTCCAGCCGTCCCATCCAATCGGAAAACTCGGGGCTGCCGAAGCCGCTGCCGAACCCGTGGCGCCCCTTCTGGTACACGTGGATCTCGGCCGTGGCTCCGGCGCGGATCAGGTCCGCGAAGAGTTGCGCGTTGCCGAGCGCCGGACCGGTATCGGCCGCCGCCGACACCAGAAACGTGGGCGGAAAATCGTGCAGCGATTCGCCCGGCGTGGCGCGTCCCGGGCCGTACACCAGCACCAGGTAATCGGGCCGCGAACTCAGCCGGTCGATCGGGATCGGCCGCATTAGGATCGCCCGGCCCCGAGCCGGCCACCACGCTGCGCGCCGTGTTCGAGCCGGCCGAAAATCCGATGTAGCCCACGCGGTTCGGGTCCAGTTGAAATTCGCCGGCGCGCGAGCGGACCAACCTGCACCGCCCGCTTGCCTTCCATGACGCGCACGTTTTCGCCGTAGCGCGGCGACAGCCGGTAGGTGAGCACGAAGGCCGTGACGCCCCAACTGTTGTACCGCTCGGCGACATCCATCCCTTCGACTCCATACATCAGCATGATGTTGGAGCCCCCGGGCGCAATCACCACCGCGCCTCCGTTACGCTTGCCTTCCGGGGGGCGGAAGACGGTGAGAAACGGGGCGTCCAGCGGTCCGTTGCCCTTGGCGAGCGGAACCTTGCCCTCGTCCCACAGCGGGATGTTGAAATTGGAGCCGGCCAGAAGTGTGCCGGAGAACGCCAGGACGGCGGCGACCAGAGAGACAGCCATGCAAATCAGTTTCTCACGGCGTGGGGGTATCCGTTTTGGGGTGGCGGTGCAGCACATGCGAGGAGATGTCCGGCCAGAACTCGCGAAAGACGTTGGTCAGGGCATCGCGCCCGATGGCCCATCCGTATTTCTCCGCGAGGCGCACCGGCAGTGCGGTCCGCACTGGGATAATAGAATCGCCGAGATGCCTTGAGCTATGCCACGGCCGAAAACCTCCGAGGCATTGAAGGTATTATGTCCGTTGTAATCCGGCGTAATCAGAATGCGCGAGGCAGCATAAACAGCGCGTTTGAACCACCCGCCCGTTCCCTTCGCATAGTAGCGCTCGTCCTGGTGAAGAATCGTCGGCAAGGCAAAAATCACCAGGTAGTTACCATCCGTCTTGTCGAGAAAGCCGCGCCAGTAGTATCTTCCGTATCCTTCGATGCCTTTGTCCAGTTGGGGGTGGGCATTCGACCCTTCCGCCATCAACGATGTGATTCCCACGAAGATGAACGACGAGTAATCGAAGCTGTTCTGCGTGGCGATCTTGAATGCCTCTTTGGGTGTGGGCGGCGGCGGGATCACGCCCGCGCTGACGGCGCGGTAGTTGGGCATCACGCCGAGGATGCGCTTGGGCTGGGCCCCCGGAGTTTTCCCGGTCTGCTTATCCTTTTCGATCTGGGCGTCCGGGATATTCGGGCTTCCGGCGGGTGTCTGCGCCGGGAGGTTCGTCTGCTGAGCGGCGGACTGCTGCGAGAGGGGCGCGGCCTCCTGCTGTTCGCTTTGGGCCGGGCAGGCGCAAAAGATCAGGATTACTCCCAACGACGACAACGTTTTCCCGGGCCAAACCATTACCTGATAGATGCGCCGCACCGCTGTGAAGGTTCCATCGAAAAGGTGGATGCGCTTGTGTAGGCGGACGCACATCCGGTACGCGACGGGATGAAACTGGGGCCGCCGGGCCCTCATCCAAGCCCATAAGGATAATAGTACGTTGTAACTCCGAGAGTGGGCTTTCATGAAGAAACCGGATGTTCTGCGTGTATGGGCGCGCGTAGTTAGAGGGTATTCGCCGTTTCTGTCGATTGAGATTACTAAGGAGTGCCCGCTCCACTGTCCGGGCTGCTACGCATATACTGCTGACCATCTTGGCCCTGTAACAACTCTGCGTCAGCTTTCCGACTATCGCGGAGAAGACCTGGTGAATGCCACGCTGGCCGTAGTGCGGCGCCTGCGCCCGGTGCACCTCTCGATTATCGGGGGAGAACCGCTGGTCCGATATCGCGAACTGGACCGGCTCTTGCCGCTGCTCGACCGTATGGGTGTGGAAGTGCAGTTGGTGACCAGCGCGGTGCGTCCCATTCCGAGGGAGTGGAGTTCGCTGGCATCGCTGCACCTGGTGGTGTCGATTGACGGCCTGGCGCCGGAACATGACCGGCGGCGCGCCCCGGCCACCTACGACCGCATCCTGGAGCACATCAACGGGCATCGGGTTGCGGTCCACTGCACGGTGACGCGGCAGATGGTGACGCGGAGCGGGTATCTGGCCGAGTTTTCCCGCTTCTGGTCGCAGCGGCCGGAGATTCACAAAATCTGGTTCAGCATCTACACACCGCAGGAAGGCGATGAATCGGCGGAGCGTTTGAGGCCGGCAGATCGCGAGGTCCTGTTCGAAGAGTTATCCGCCGTCTCGAAGCTTCCGAAAGTACATTTGCCGCGGCTGGTGCTGGAAGGCTACCGGAACCCGCCGCGCTCTCCCGCGGAGTGTACGTTTGCGCGGCTGACCACGTGTCTTTCGGCCGACTTGAAGACGCACGTGAACCCGTGCCAGTTTGGCGGCAAACCAGTGTGCGCCGAGTGCGGCTGCATGGCGTCGGCGGGGATGCATGCGATATCGGGCGTGAAGCTCGCCGGCCTGGTGCCGCTTTCCGCCATCCTGGACGCATCGATGCGCGTGGGCGGACGCAACGGCCGGCTCGCGGAATCTCCGGGGACGATTACAATTGCGCCCCGTACACTGGAATCGCTGCGCCGGTAATCTGCGCCGCGGCGTCGGAAATCAGAAACATCGCGAGGGCTGCCAGGCGTTCGGGTGCGATCCAGGTTCCTCCGCCGGCGGTGGAGTCAAACTTCCGGTTGGCCGGCGTATCGATGGTGCCGGGCAGAATGACGTTGGCGGTGATGCCGGCATCGCGGTTCTCCAGCGCGGCGGTCTGCACCAGCGAAAGCAGCGCAGCCTTGGATGCGCTGTACGCCACGATGTTCGTGGCCGGTTGCACGCCGGCGCGGCTGCCAATGGCGACGATCCTGCCGGAACCCGCTTTTCGCATGTGCGGAATGACGGCGCGCAACATGTGAAACGCGGCGCGCGCATTGAGGTTCATCATGCTGTCCCAGGTGGCCTCGTCGGTTTCGTGTAACGGCGCGCCCCCGGCGAATCCGCCCGCCACGTGGATCAGCGAATCAATACGGCCGAGGCTTTGGATAACGGTATCGACCAGGTGCGAAGCCGCCGCCGGGTCGGAGAGGTCCGCGGGAACAGCGGCGAAATGCGGGTGGGCGAAGTCGGCGTCGGCGATGGAGCGCGAGGTGCCTGCGACGGTGGCGCCGGCGTCCAGGCATGCGCGCGTCACCGAACTCCCCAGGCCGCCCTTAGCGCCCGTTATCAGAACGACCTGCTTGGCAATTTCCGGCATGGCGACCATTATAGGCTGACCGCGTGTGAGAAACTGAAATGAATCCGTGGACAACCCAATCGAGGTTGAGGGGCTCAAGAAGAGCTACGGCAACTTCGCTGCCGTCAAGGGCATCGATTTCGAAGTGCGCGCCGGCGAGGTGTTCGGACTGCTCGGCCCCAACGGCGCGGGCAAGACCACCACGGTCGAGATTCTGGAGGGCCTGCGCACGCGCAGCGGCGGGCGCGTCTGCGTGCTCGGGTTCGATCCCGAAGTGCAGACGCTGCGAGTTGAAAGACCGCGTCGGCGTCTGCCTGCAAGCCACCAACCTGCAGGAGAAGATGAAGGTTCGCGAGGCCATCGAGCTGTTCGCCAGCCTCTACACGCGCACCGTGGACACCGCGCAACTGCTCAAGCGCCTGCAGCTTTGGGAAAAGCGCGAGTCGCTATACATCGCACGCTCTCCGGCGGACAGAAGCAGCGGCTGGCGCTGGCCCTGGCGCTGCTCAACGATCCGCAGGTGCTCTTTCTCGACGAGCCCTCCGCGGGCCTCGATCCGCAGGCGCGCCTGGAGATTCACGAACTGGTGCAGGACCTGCGCCGCGAGCAGCGCACCATCCTGCTGACCACGCACTACATCGAAGAGGCCGAGAAGCTCTGCGACCGCGTGGCCATCATCGATGAAGGCCGCATCATCGCCATGGGCACGCCGCGCGAGATTCAGGAGCGGACGCTGGCCGACTCCACCATCGAGATCGAGTGCGCGCAGCCGCTGGCCGGCGGGCGATCTGCCGCAATGGGCGGACGCCGAGAAGATCGCGCTCGACGAACGCCGCACCGCTCTCACGGTCACATCGCGCCGGCCCGCCCGCACCATCGTCGAAATGGTGAAGTGGCTCGACGAGCAGGGCATCGAGCTGGCCGATATCCGCATCAAGCGGCCGTCGCTCGAAGAAGCCTTCATCGAACTCACCGGAAAGAGTCTGCGCGAATGAGACCGTATATCGCGCTGTTCAAGAACAACATGCGCTGACCCTGCGGGACCGCTCCGTGCTGTTCTTCAATTACCTGTTTCCGTTCATCTTCTTCTTCGCCTTCGCCGAGCTGTTCCACGCCGGCACCGGCACGGGCATCGCCTATTTCGTCGGCACCGTGCTCACCATGGGAATCCTGGGCAACGGACTGTGGGGCGCGGGCATGCGCTGCCGTGCAGGAGCGCGAGGCCGAACATTCTGCGCCGCTTCAAAGTGACGCCCATTTCGCCGCTGCCCATCCTGGTGGCGTCCATGGTCAGCGGCTGGCTGCTGTATCTGCCGGTGTTGGTGCTGCTGATTGCTGGTGGCGCATTTCGGCTACGCCATGCCGATGCCGCAAAACTGGATCTCGCTGTTCGTGATGGCGTCGCTGGGGGTCTGCGCGTTCCGCGCCATCGGGCTGATTCTGGCGGCGGTCACCAACACCATGCAGGAAGCCAATGATCCTGATCCAGTTGCTGTACATGCCCATGCTGTTCCTGAGCGGCGCCACGATTCCCGCGGCGATTCTGCCGAACTGGGCGCAGACGGTGGCCGAGATTCATGCCGGCGTCGTACCTGGTGACCGGCTTCCAGGGCATCTTCTTCCGCAATCAGACCATGCTCGACAACCTGCCGCCGGTGGGCGCGCTGCTGTTGACCATCGCGGTGGGCCTGTTCCTCGCCGTGCAGCTTTTCCGCTGGGAGAAGGAAGAGAAGATGCGCGCGCGCAAGAAGCTGTGGGTGCTGGCGGTGCTCGCGCCGTTCCTGGTCATGGGCTGCTACCGCGCCTACAGCAGGGAGCACATCGGCGAGAACGAGGCCATGTTCCGCGACCTGCAGCGCTCCGGCACGTTTCTGATTCGCAACGCCCGGCTGCTTCATCGGCGACGGCACGCGTGATCGAAAACGGCTCCGTGCTGGTGCACGATGGCAAGATCGCGGAAGTATTCCAGGGCGCCGGACCAGACCCGGGAACGATCAAGCGCCGACGTGGTGGAAGGCGCCGGCAAGACGCTGCTGCCGGGCTTGATCGATGTGCACGTGCACCTGGGCGGTCCCGCGGGCCGGTCCACGGATTCCGCCGACTACGACCCAAAGAAGACCATGCCCCGCGCGGCCGCCGCCCTGCTTTATAGCGGCGTGACCGCGGCCCGCAGCGCGGGCGATGGGCTGGACGCCTCTCTTGCCCTGCGCGCCAAATGGCCAACGGCATCAAGCTGGGCGCGCAGCTTTTCGTCTGCGGCCCGATGTTCACCGCCGAGGGCGGCCACGGCACCGAGTTCACCCAGCACCTTCCCAATGCCATGCCGGAAAGCGTGAAGGCGCAACTGGTGCGCACGCCCAAGACGCCCGAAGAGGCGCGCCAACAGGTGCGGGAACTGAAGAAGGCCGGCGTGGATGGCATCAAGGCGATCCTGGAAGCGGGGTTGGGCGATGGCATGCTATTCGACCGCATGGATCTGCTGATCGCGCGCAGCGTGGCGGAAGAAGCGCGCGCGCAGAATCTGCCGCTGGCGGTGCACACCGGCGATGCGCGCGACGTGACCGACGCGGTGGAAATCGGCGCCACCAGTGTGGAGCACGGCTCCTGGCGCGATGACCTTCCCGACGCCCTGCTGGCGCGCATGGCCGAGCGGGGCATCTATCTGGACCCGACGCTGGCCGTGGCCGAAGCCTATTCGCAGTATTTCAGCGGCCAGGCCGACGCGCTCAACAACTCGCTGGTGCAGCAGGTCGTGCCGGCATCCTTGCTGAAAGGCACGCGCGAGTTCATGCAATCCGGCAAGAGCGTGGACGCCGCCAAGGCCGCGATCTTCACCCATGCGCTGGAACAGGCCCGCAACAACCTGCTGCGCGCCTGGAAGGCCGGCGTGCCGCTGGTGATGGGCACCGATGCCGGCAATCCACTGGTGTTCCACGGCCCTTCGATGCACCACGAATTGCAACTCTGGGTGGAGGCCGGCATCCCTGCGTGGGTGGCCCTGCAGGCCGCCACCGGCAACGCCGCCAAACTGCTGCGCGCGGATAAGCAGATCGGCACAATCCGTAAGGGCCTGGATGCCAACCTGCTGCTGGTGGACGGCAATCCGCTAATGGATATCACCGCCACCGAGCGCATCTCGCTGGTCGTCTTCAAGGGCGAGCGCCTCCGCCGTTCGGATCTGTTCGACCAGCAGTGAGAAGGGTCACGATGGACCTCATCGCGGAGGCACGGAGACGCGAAGGAAGACGCAGAGAAGAGCAACCTCGTTTTGTTTTCCTCCGCGTCTTCCTCAGCGCCTCAGCGTCTCCGCGACGAATGGGATCTTCCTCATTTATCGATCTGCGCGATTTCCGCGGCGACCCAGTCGGGAATCTCCATGGGGATGAAGTGCGAGCGTCCGGGGAGCGGAACATCGCGGCCGTGGGGAAAGCACGACGCCAGTTCGGGATCGGTGGGGGACGAGCTCAGGTCGAACTTTTCCGGCGACCACGGAATGCCTCCGCGCACCACTACGACCGGCTGCGTCAGCGTCTCCAGTTCGCCGTGCAGGTTGGATTCCGGAGCCACAGAGAGCGGATAGATCGACGCCTCCACCAGGGGAGGACAGGCCAATTCGAATTCCGTGCCGGCAGGGAGCAGTCCGTATTCGCAGTAATCGCGCAGCACCTCGGGCTGCCACTGCGCGAAGGGCGGGCGCCCGCTGAAGCTTTCGAACATCTCCGCCGGAGAACTCCAGTAGCGGCGGCGGCGCAGGATGAATGAGGAATCGAACGGCGTCGACCCGTAACGCTCTGCCGCGAAGATGGTGGGGTCGATCAGGTACAGCGCGGCGTAAGTCTGCGGGCGCAGCACCGCCGAGGAGACGATCGAGTGGCCGCCCATGGAGTGTCCGATTCCGATGGCGGAGCGCAGGTCGAGAAGGCCTGCGATTTCCGCCAGGTCGCGGCCAAAAGCGCGCCAGGGGTACGGCGGGTCGGGCTTGGCGCTGCGGCCGTGCCCGCGCAGGTCCACCGCAATGGCACGGCGGCCGGGCAGGCGGCGGATCACCGCGTCCCAGCAGCGCGCGTGGAAGCCCGTGGCGTGGGCGAAGAGCAGCGGCGGGTCCTGGCCCGGCCACTCCCACACGGCGAGATCGATGCCTTGAATCGAGACGATACGAAGAACGGGTTCGGCCACACCAAATTGTGACATAGTGTTTTCATGCGCGCGGCTCTGTTGGGATATGGCTTTGCCGGAAAGACGATTCACGCTCCGTTGCTTCGCAGCGTGGCAGGGCTGGACCTTGTGCAGGTGATGAGCGGCAACGCACCACGGGTACACGCCGACCTTCCCGGAATCGCCGTCACCTCCTCGGCGGACGAGGTGTTCGGCAACCCGGCGGTGGACCTGGTGGTGATCGCCACGCCCAACGTGACGCATTGCGACCTGGCACGCCGCGCGCTCATGGCCGGCAAGCGCGTGGTGGTGGACAAACCGTTCACGGTGACCGGCGAAGAGGCGCGAGAGTTGATGGCACTGGCCGAAGCACGCGGGTTATTCCTCTCGGTATTTCACAGCCGCCGTTTCGACGCCGACTACCTCACCGTGCGCGCGCTTTTGGAGCGGGGCGAGTTGGGCGAGTTGGTGCATTTCGAATCCCACTACGACCGCTACCGGCCGGTGGTGCAGAATCGCTGGCGCGAGCAGGCCGGGCCGGGCAGCGGCATATGGTACGACCTGGGGTCGCATCTGGTGGACCAGGTCCTGCATCTCTTCGGGCCGCCCGAGTCGATGTTCGGCGACCTGGCGGTGCAGCGGGAAGGCGGCGCCGCCGTGGATTATTTTCACGTCCTGCTGCGTTATGGCAAACTGCGCGTGATTCTGCACGGCAGCAACCTGGTAGTGGCGGAGACGCCGCGCTTCATTCTTCACGGCACGCTCGGGAGCTTCGTGAAATACGGCATGGACACGCAGGAGCCGGCCCTGCGCCGCGGCGAGCTGCCTGGCTCCGGCGATTGGGGCGCGGACCCGCGCCACGGCATGCTGACTACGCCCGCCGGTTCCCGTCTGGTAGAGACGCTGCCGGGCGATTATCGCGCGTATTACGAAGCGGTACGCGACGGCCGCAACCCCGTGCCGGCCGCGGAGGCGGCGCTGGTGGTGGAGGTGCTGGAAACGCTGGCATGCGCCCGCCCCGGTGAGACAGCTTTGCTACACTCGGTGCATGGGCGCCCGCGGTAATCCATTCCCGATTCTCGAGGCGCCGCAAGGGGACGCCGCGTGGAGCGGCCCGGTTCCGCGCATCAGCTCGCTGCTGATCAAGCCCGCTTCGGCGGTCTGCAACCTGGATTGTTCGTATTGCTTTTACCTGGACCGCGAAGCCGATCCGTATAAGGCTCTGCCGGCGCGCCGCATGACCAGCGACACGCTGGAGCGCCTGGTGGATACCTATCTCTTCTATTCCTACCCCGCCAGCATTTTCGCCTTTCAGGGCGGCGAACCCACGCTCGCCGGGCTGCCTTTCTTCCAGCAACTGGTCAAGTTCCAGCGGAATTACGGGCGCAACGGCCAGTCCGTCAGCAATGCGATGCAAACCAACGGCGTGCTGATCGACCAGGACTGGTGCGACCTTTTTCGCGAAACCAACTGGCTGCTGGGCGTTTCCCTGGATGGCCCGCAGGAGATCAACGATCTCTACCGTTATAACAAAGAAGGGCGCGGCACCTGGAAGCGTGTGATGCAGAGCGTCGAGCTGCTGCAGAAGAACAAGGTGGAGTTCAACATTCTCTGCGTGCTGAGCCAGGCCAACGTGGGCAAGGCGCGCGAGTTGTACCGCTTCTACCGCTCGCTGGGCGTCGATAATGTGCAGTACATTCCACTGGCGGAGTTCGATGCCGAGGGGAATCCGCTGCCGTTCACGATCACGGCCGAACAATACGGGCGCTTTCTGTGCGAGACGTTCGACCTGTGGTGGCCGGAGCGCCGGCGGATGCGGATCCGCTTTTTCGACAACATTGCCGAAGCGTTCGCGGGACAGAAGCCGGGCACCTGCACCATGCACGAGACCTGCGACAGCTACGTGGTGGTGGAGTATAACGGCGACGTGTATCCGTGCGATTTCTTCGTCGAGGGCTCCTGGAAGCTGGGCAATGTCACGCTGGATTCGTGGCCTGAAATTGCGCGCCGCACCCGGCGATACAGTTTCGCGTCCAAGAAGACGCTGGCGCATGCGGAGTGCCAGGTGTGCGAATACCAGTCGATCTGCCACGGCGGGTGCCCGAAATTCCGGCACGGTCCGCACCGGCGGTTCGACGATCTGGATTACTTCTGCCAGGCGTATAAGATGATCTACGCGCGGTCGGAAGCGCCCCTGCGGGCGGAATTGAAGCGGCTGGGCATTTTAGGCGGTTCACACATTCCGAGCGTCGGCCGATAAGAAGAACATGGACATATCCGCGATCGCTTCCGCGGGCCTCGATGTCGCACAGAGCCGTTTCGACAAAGCGGCGACCGGTATTGCTTCCGCCAGCGACAGTGCCAGCACGGCGCCGAGCGGCGACATCGTGAGCCTCAGCCAGCAGGCGGTATCCCTGCTCTCCGCCACGCATGAATTCCAGACGGACCTCCAGTTGGCTCATGTGGCCGATGCAATGCACAAGACCACGCTGAATCTGCTGGGGTAAAACGACTACGGCCGGCCGGGTCGGAGATTGAGATTAGTGGAATGAGCGTTCAGCCCACCCACTGCGCCTCCCCCCGGGGTAGCGCCCCTTGAGGCGGGCTGGCCGGTTTGCCCTGGTTGTGCCGAGGAAGCAGACTGGCCGAACGAGGTACTGGCCTGGCCCGCGCCGAACGAACTGCCGCCCGGCTGGCTCCCGCCGAACGAACTTCCGGCCGGGGAGCCAATGGGGGAACCGATGGGCGATCCGGGCGGGCTGCTGCCGGCCATGTTACCCATCTGGCTTACCGGCGTCCCACCATTTCCCTGGCGTGGATCGGGCGGCGGCTGGAACTTCCCGTCGTACACAAACTCCCACAGGGAGTAGTTGGTCTGGTCGGCGTAGACCATGATGGCATCTTCATCCACATTGCTGGCCACGCCGGCGATGCCCGTTCCGCCCATTCCGCCGGTGGCGGTCTGAATGCCCGCCAACCCTCCGGGACGGGGCGAGGTCAGGATATTGTTGATCATGTTGACGGCCTGATTCGCTTGGCCCGGGGCTGACCCGGGAAATCCCATGCCAGTTGCCCCGGCGGCACCCGGCATGGGAGATCCGGGCATCTGTCCAGGGTAAACCGGGGCGCCACCCGCGGGGGTGTTCGGCTGCGAACCCAGGCCCGAGCCGCCGCCTACGAAGGAGCCTCCGCCGCCCACAAAACCGCCACCTGCACCGCCGGGCTGAGGATTTGTGGTCGTGCCTGGCATTCCGGGATAGAGGGCTCCTGGAGAGCCGGGGATGGGAGGCACACCGGGCGCGCCGGTTGACGGCGACGTCGCGCTTCCCTGGGAGTCCGCGCCGGCGCCTTCACTGGGGCGCCGCCGGGTGGCGATGTTGGCACCCTGGCCATTGGTTGGCATGCTCCCCAGGCCGGGCATATCCGCGACAAACGTGCCGGCGTTGGGGTTCTTTTCGTCCTTCTGGGTACCGGGTTTGGCGAGCTTCGAATCGGTGAGCACGCCGCCGGTGGAATGGATCAGGCGCCATTCATCCTTGCCCGTCATAGGATCTTTGTACCGGCGCCGCAGGAAATGACGGTTGTTCAGCTTTTCCAGTTCGTCCAGGTTGGCGGGCAGCCGGCTGTTGGCCTGCATGAAACGGCGGATGCCGAGCTTGAACTGCTCGCCGCGCTCCATCAGCATCTGCTCCTTTTGCCGCTGGGTCTGAAAGGCGACCCGTGGGATCTCCGTATACAGGGCGATGGCCAGGATAGCGGCCATCAGAAAGACCAGCAAGAGGGCAAATCCGGATTCGGAGCGGCGAGGGCGTGCCATAGTCTAGTCCGAAGCGTCCGCCACGATTTTAAGCGTCTTGGTTCGTTTCGAGTCGGTGTCTTCCACGGTCACCGAGCCCGCTTCCAGTTTAATGATTTTATAGTGTCCCGTCAGGATTTCCCCTTCGGACTTGATCAGGATGTTGGGCTCGTCGGTCGCCGCGCCGGCGGCGCTGGAGGGAGCGGGACCACGTTCCGTAGGCATCATAAAAAAACCCCTGCGGCGGTTGGAACTGGCGGGAGTGGCGAACCCGTAGTACAACGCATTGAGGGGCGGCAACGGCGGAGGAGGCGGAGCAACGTATGGGCCGGGTGGTGGAGGCAGGGGAGGCGGACCCATGGGCCGCGGACCGGTGATCTTCGGTTCATTCTTTGCCAACAGCGCGGGTGAAGGCGTCGAAAGCTTGGCAGGGCCGAACTCGAAGAGGTTCCGCGCGCCTCCGGCGGGCTTGGAGGCCAGCACCTTCGCCAACAGGTCCAGGTGGAGCGTGGGATCGATCTTGTCGGTAGGAACCTGCTCATCCTTATTCTTGGTGTGCACCACCGGGTGCCATTCTTCGTTGCGGCGGCGCGCCCGCGGGGCGGGCTGGTCCGGCTCGTCAGCCGGCGATCCGATGGTAGGCGGCGCCACGGCTGTAGTCTTGGGTACCGATGGCGACGAGCCTGACGAAGAATCCGAAAAATTGGAATAGACGCCGTACAACGCGCCCAGCCCGAGCACGGAAAGCACGACGACGTTGCGCTTGTTTTCGAGCCCCAGCTTCACGACGCGGCCCCTCCGTCATCGCGCACGAAACAATCGATCTTAAACAGAACCGACACGGTTTTGCCATTCTGCACGCCATTCGACTGCATATTCTCTATGACGAAAAAGCGCGGCGATCTGTCGATCAGATTGATGAGCCGGGTTAGGTTCTGATAGTCGCCTTCGAAACCGGCGGTAATGCTGTCCATTTTCAGCGTGTCGCTACCACTCAGGTCCTGGAGTTGCTCGGACCGGGGCAGCGATTTCATGCCGGCTTCTTTAGTGATGCGCAGCAATTCTTCGGCGACCGAGGAGGATACGGTGCGCCGGTCCATGAAATAGCTGGCCAGAAACCCGTCACCCTCTTTGCGCGCGGCCTGCACCTTCTCGACCAGCTTGCGATCCATGGCGATACGGCCCTGCAAAGCAGCGAGCTGGCTGCGGAGCGCCGTCTCCTGGCGGGTCAGATCGGCGGCCGATCCGCCGAAGGGTTTGAAGGCGATGACGGCGGCGGCGAGGTTGGCCACCAGCAGCACACCGACGAGCGCCCGCATCGTCACCCGCGGATCGCGCACCAGTTTGCCGCCGGCCTGGAATTTGGTCGCGAAGTTAAAGTTTATGGGCATAATTCACCGTGATGCGCATGCGATTCAAAGGCTCGGACTGGGTGGGATATTGCTGCGCATGGTCCAAGACTTCTCCGAACTTGGGCGATGTTTCCAGGGCCTTCAAAACATCTACCAGGGCGTCGGCCGATTCCGACCCCACGGTCATATCCAGTTGCACCTGGTTCAGGTTATTCACCACAGGATGAAGCTGCAACACCTTCACAGTCGTGGGTATCGTCTCCTCCAGATCCGCCAGGAGCTGGCTCCAACTGATGCCTTTGTGAAAGATCAGGTCGTTGATGAAGAGAGTGCGCTCCAGGGTGGTGGCATTCTCGGACTTATGGAGGATGGCCTCCAGGCGGGTCTGCTCGGCGGTGGCGGCGCGGACGCTCGTGTCCACCTGGGCGATGCTCTGACGGAGGACCTTGAGCTGGCCGTCATCCTGGGCGGCGATATAGATCAGCAAGCCCAGGCTGAGCACCAGAAAGGCGCACACCGAAAACGAGGCCACCAGCATGGCGCGGTCGCGCCGGAAAGGCTCGCTGGCGAGATTGATGGGAATCTTCATCTCAATTATTCCTGGCGATGGACCGCAGGTATCCCAGCAGTCCGGCGTTGTTTTCTCCGGGAGTAGCCAGGGGAGAGCGCAGCGGCTCGACCTCTACTCCCAATTCTTCCCGGAAGCGCCGCTCGGCTTCTCCGGTTTCTTCTCCGAAACCGCAAAGCAGCAGCTTTTCGGCGGCGCCGCCCAGGTTGTCCTCCACATAAACAAAAGTCGGCAGCAGCACGGCGCCGATATCGGAAAGATCGGCCGAAGGCAGTTCCAGGCAGCGGACCAGGCGCAACGCGCTCTTTTCGCGAACCAGCACCGTGAGGACGTGGCCGGTCATCTTGGCCACGACACTGATTCCGGCCTCCGGCGCCAGTTCCAGGGCGGCAATGGAGGAGGTGGTGACGAGGCCGGGATTCATTCCGGCCTGGCGAAACGGGGCTTCATAGCGGGAAATAATCTCCAGCGGCACCAGCACCACGACCACGTCGATTTTCTTGTGTCCGGCGGTCTGCTGCACATAGCTCAGAGCGGCCGACTCCACGTCGAAAGGCACGCTGCGTTTCAGGCGGAAGCGGATCAGGGACGCCTGTTCTTTGGGGTCGCTGGGAAAATTGTCGAAGTCCAGAACGGCGATGCGCGCGCTGAAATCGGGCAGAATCAAGGCTACATCTTTGCGCTTGCGGGCAGCCTGAGAGCCGGAGACGGTCAGCACGGCCTGGGAAAACTCGAGCGGATCGACCACATTTTCCTTAAGGGGAGATACCGCCAGAGTGCCCGGCTTTAACGCCTGAAAATCCAACTCCGTCTTTTCCCCAATGCGAGCCATGGCAATCCCCGCCTCGGTAATCTCAAACGCCATGGCGGGCGGGGGGTCCAGTAAGAGAGCCTTGAACTTGTCTAAGAACACAAAAACTCCCGTTCACCGCGGAGGCGCGGAGGCGCGAAGGAAGACGCGGAGAAAATCAGAGAAATGTATACTCCGCGTTTTCCTCCGCGCCTCCGCGTCTCCGCGATGAGTTTTCTGTGATTCTTATCCTTCAATGAATGTCACCTTGTTGATCTCGCGCAGGGTTGTGATGCCGGAGCGCATTTTCAGGACGGCGGAGTCGCGGAGGAAGGTCATTCCGTCTTCGCGGGCGGCGCGTTTGATTTCGGAAGTGGGTCGGCGATCCAGAATCATTTCCCGGATGCGATCGGTCAAGTCCAGCAGTTCGTGGATGGCGGAGCGGCCGCGGAAGCCGGTGCCGCCGCATTCGAAGCAGCCCGCCCCTTCCTGGAAGGGAAAATCGCGCCACTCCTCGGGATTCAGACCGCTTTCAATCAGCAATGAGTCCGGGTAATGCGCGGGCTTTTTGCAATGCTCGCAAATCACACGCACCAGCCGCTGGGCCAGGATACAGTTCAGCGCCGAGACGAAGTTGTACGCCTCCACGCCCATGTTCAGGAAGCGGCCCAGCACGTCGAGCACGTTATTGGCGTGGACGGTGGTGAACACCAGGTGGCCGGTGAGCGCGGAGTTGATGGCAATCTGGGCGGTTTCCTGGTCGCGGATTTCGCCCACCATGATCTTGTCGGGGTCGTGGCGCAGAATGGAACGCAGGCCGCGCGCGAAGGTGAGTCCCTTCTTTTCATTGACGGGAATCTGGGTGATGCCCTTCACCTGGTATTCCACGGGATCTTCGATGGTGACGATCTTGTCTTCGTCGTTCTTGATTTCGCTCAGCGCGGCATACAGCGTGGTGGTCTTGCCCGAGCCGGTGGGACCGGTGACCAGCACCATGCCGTAGGGTTCGGTGATATACCGGCGGAATTTCACCAGGTCGGCCTCGGCGAAGCCCACCACGTCCAGCGAGAGTTTGGCGAACTTCTCGCTCATGGATTCTTTATCCAGAACGCGAAGCACGGCGTCTTCCCCGTGGATGGTGGGCATGATGGAGACGCGGAAATCGATCAGGCGGTTCTTGTATCGCACGCGGAAACGGCCGTCCTGCGGAACGCGTTTTTCAGCGATATCCAGCTCGCTCATGACCTTGATGCGGGAGATGATGGTGCTCTGCCAATCCTTGGCAATGGGCGGCATGGCGTAGTGCAGTACCCCGTCGATGCGGTACTTGATGGCCACTTCCTGGTCGCGCGATTCGATGTGAATATCACTGGCGCGCCGCTCCAGGGCGTTGAAGATGGTGGTATCGACCAGCTTGATGACCGGCGCGATATCGTTATCGGTGGCCGTGAGCTTGTCGATGGAGAGCGTCTCGTCGCTCTCGCCCTCTTCGGCCACTACGTCCAGGGTGAAGCCTTCGGTGACCTCTTCCAGAACGCGCTGCGACTGCTCGGTCTTCTTGAGCATCTCCGCAATCTGCGAGAGCGTCGCCACCTTGATGCGCAGCTTGCGATTGAGCAGCAGAGTGAGTTCGTCGATGAGGTTCAGGTTGCGCGGATCGGAGAGGGCGATATCCAGGGTTCCGTTGTTGGCCTGCATCGGCACGAAGTTGTACCGGAACATCAGGTCCACGGGAATGGAGCGGAACAGATCGTGATCGATGGCGGCTTCGCGCAGATCCACATACTCGCAGCGATAGCGCGCGGCCATGGCGCGCGCCTGTTCGGATTCCGCGGTGGGATCGACGAGACGGGGTTTTTCAGTAGTCGCCATAGGTTTAGTGAATGTTATCCGCCAGGGAGAAGATCGGCAGGTAGAGCGAGATCAATACGAAGGCGACGAAGGCGCCCATGATCAGCATGATGACCGGCTCGATCAGCGAAAGGGTGGCAGCCATCTTGGTGTTCACGTCGTCTTCGAAAAATTCCGCTACGCTGTTGAGCATGGCAGGAAGCGATCCGGTGGATTCGCCGACCTCAAGCATATCGATAGCCAGTGCCGGAAAGAGCTTGGAGGAACTGAGCGAGCCGGAAAGCGGTTGACCTTCTCGCACCATTTTACCAGCGCCTTCCACGGCGCGCTTGAGCAGGGGAGTATTCGAGCGAGTCCGCCGCCGTTTCCATGGCCTGCACCAGCGGAATACCGCCGGTGAGCAGGGTACTCAGGATGCGCGAAAGCTGCGCCACCTGGTACTTCAGCCACATCTCGCCGAAGATGGGCGATTTCATTTTCAAGCGGTCGATGGTCTGGCGCGCGGCATCCTTTTTCGCCCACCAGCGGAAGACGAAGATCAGCCACCACCAGTCCGCCGGCGCCGAATAGAATGTAGGACCGGGCGGTGGTGCCCAGGGCGATCAGCCATACGGTCATGGTAGGCAGCGTGGCGTTCATGCTGGAATAGAGGGTGGCAAACGTGGGGACCACGTAGGTCACCAGGAACACCATCAGCAGGATCACCAGCACAATCAGCACGCAGGGGTACATCAGCGAAACCATCACCTTTTTGCGGACCGCCAGCGAGAGGCGCTGATAGGTGATATAGCGGTCCAGCACTTCCACCAGGCTGCCGCTCTTCTCGCCGGCCATTACCGAGGTGACGTAGATCTTGGGGAAGAAGCCCTGCTGCGCGGAAGGCGTCGGAGAGCAGGCTGCCGCCGCGGACCTCATCGCGCACGGCGCGGATATAAGGGCTCAGTTTGGGGTCGGTGAGGCGCTCGGCCAGCAGGTCCAGGGCTTTCAGGATGGGCAATCCGGCGCGGATCAGGGTGACGAACTGCTGGTTGAAGATGAGGAACTTTTCGAGGTCCAGCTTTTTCCGGCCGAAAATGCCGCCCGAGACGGCGGACGCGGCGGAGCGGGGCTTGATGGAATAGATCAGGAACCCCTGCTGCGAATAGCGGTCGCGGAGTTCCTTTTCGGATCCCGCATTGGCCACCTGCTGGTGGATCTGCCCTCGCCCGTCGGCGAACTTGAGGAGGTATTCGGCCATGGGCTATTGGTCTCCCGCTAATTGCGCGCCGGGCGGCAAGTGGAACACGAAGAGTTTGGAATCCAGGGAGGGGTCGAGGCGTTCCTGATCGAAGGTCAGGTCGAGCACCGACTTATCGTAGTAGGTCACCTTCACTTCCTGGATGTGGCTGTCGTGCGTGACCAGGAACTCCACCGAGGAATAGGGCAGGTTCTCGGTATTGGATTCGGCCGTGATACGGGTCAGGTACAACCCCGCCGGCTGTGGCCTGGATATTCCGGAAGTCCTTTTGAAAGTTCAGCTTACCGAGCAGGAAGGCCATCGGGGCGCGCATGTCTTCGGTTTGCTTGAGGGGCATTTTTTCGGCGCGGTTCTCGGCCGGATTGTAAATCCAGAGAGCCGAGCCGTCGGAGAGCACCAGCTTGCCTTTGGGCTGCGAATAGTCCCAGCGCATGCGCCCGGGTTTGCGCAGCATGAGCAGGCCGCTCTCCGTTAGCGTGGCCTTTCCCGGACGCGTATATTGCTCTTTAAAAAGGACTTGCAAGGTCTTGGCGTGGTTGTACCGGTCCTGCACGCTTTGCAGCAGATCGTTCAGGTTGGAATCGGCGCCGTATGCCGACACCACCAGTAATGCACAGATCAGCCTAGAAGGGCTCACAAAAGCTTTGACGCACAAGGAGCCCAAAACGTGTAGCGTGAAGCTGGGCGCTGGGGATGGGAGCCGCTCCCTATCCCCAATCTCTGGTCCCCGCCGTTACTGGACTGCGATGGTTACGTTCGACTGGCTCTGGTTTCCGCCCACGGAAACCACCAGCGAGACGGCGCCGGAATGGGCGGTAGTCGGGATCACGAAATTAATCTGCATGATGCCGGATACCAGACCGGGGGCCTCCCCGTAAAACACAACCTTCGCGGGTTGATTATCCACCAGCACCGCCACCTGCAGAAGTGGAATCGGAATCTGGGAGATGCTGGAGCATCCAGCGCTGCAGGTGACCGTGCCATCGGCGACCCTGGGAGTCAGGGCGCCCTCGCCAGTCATATAGACCGACACCGTGCTGCCCTTGGCTGCCGGAGCGTTGGGGCCGTTCAGGGTGACACCGTCGGAGTTCAGGACGTCTGCCGGTCCGCTGCCGGCCGAGTTCTGGGTAAAGATGCCCGGTACCGTTGTTGTCGTCTGGACGGTATAGCCGTTGGAATTCTGCCCGAGGAAGGTAACAACCACCGGGAAGCCGCTGAATCCGGCCACCTCATAAGGCACGACGGCATTCACCTGGGTGGAGCTGGCGTAGAGCACTGGAGCCGGATAGCCGTTAAATGTCACCTTCACCCCACCCAACCCGGTGGTGGGCACGTTGCCGTTGACCAGATTCGAGCCGGAAAGCCCGACTGCCGCTGCCGGTCCGATGGGATTGCTGGCGGGACCGAAGATGGAAACGATTTCGCCGGGGGAGACGGTACCGATGACGCCGTTGGCGGCGTTGGCCACCGCGGAGATCGTCGGCAGAGGAGCGGTGACCGTGAGGGTCACGCTGACGAGTGTGCTTCCGGTGCTGTTGTTGGTGCCGCTCACCGTGATGGTACCGGTGTAGGTTCCCGCGGTGAGGCTGGTGGGGTTGGTGAGGCTCACGGCAATGCTGGGACTGGAGGTGGTATCGCCGCTAGCGGGAGAAATCGCAATGCAGTTGCACGTGCTGCTCACGGTGGCAAGGTAGCTGAGGCTGGCGCCCCCATTCACGCTGACCGAGGCCGTGGGCGGGGTGCCTCCAACGCTGTAAGAAAGGTTCAGCGTGGTGGGGGAGGCCGAAATGACGGGCAGGCCCGTCACGACCAGGGTAATGGGCACACTCAAAGCGGTGCCGCCTGAAGGCGTGATGACCACCGCGCCGTTATAGGTGCCGGCGGTCAGGTTGGCCTGGTTCACACTTACAGTCACCACCAAACCTGTCGTAGGGTTGAATGTGGAGGTGTTCGTGCTCGAACCAGTTGGTGTTGGTGCCGTTCGATTCCGTCGTGGTTATGGTGCCGCCAACAGCTGCTCCCGAGCTTGAAGTGATGTTGAGCCCTTGAGACGCGGGAATCGCCCCGCCTTGACTGGCACTGAAACTGAGGGCCGAGGGAGAAACCGACAGCGAGGTGATCGCGGTCGTCGTCAGATTGAGAGTCACCACGACCGACTGGCTGTTCCCGGCGGTGTCAACGAAACTCACGGTCCCGGTATAGGTGCCCACCGCCAGGCCGGTCTGATTCACGGTTACGCTAAATGGTTGGGAGCCGTTGATGTAGGTTTGCGCCGGCGAAACGAATAGCCAGGTGATGCCGTTATTGGTGCCGTTCGCCTGAGCAATATAATAAATAGCACTCGGGTCTGAGACGGAAATTTGTTGTGCCGGCGGTGCGACGCCAGCCACCTGCACGTTGAATGTGAGCGCGGTCGGGCTAAAGGTCAGACTGCCAGTACCACCACCGCCGCCGGAAGTGCTGCCACTCACGGTGAGCACAATCGGAACGGTGAGCGGACTATTGGCAGCGCCGCTGGCGGTGATAATAATGTTGCCGCTATAAACGCCGTTCGCCAGATTGGCGGGATTGATGCTGAAACTCACGACGGAATTGTTGAGTGTGGAACCGGAACTGGGGCTGGCGACGATCCACGAAGCGCTGGTGGTAATCGCGAATGAAATGGCCGAGCTATCGCTCGACTGGACCTGAAACGGATTACTCGAGCCGATGATACTGCCGCTGACCGCCTGCAGGCTGAAACCGTAAGTCTGATTGGCGTAGAGGACCGGCGTGGAAGGCGTGTCCCAGAGGGAAACGGAAACGATCTGCTGCCCGGCAGCGGTGTTGAATGTGACTGTACCCGTGTAAGGCGATGTTGCCGCCGCGAGTCCGGCAGGATTGACGGAAACCAGGGTGGTGCCGGTGCCGTCGCTGGTGCCGGATGCGGCCACTGAGATCCAGTTCGCGCTGGTGGTAGCGCTCCATGCGCCCGCTGCGGTGATGGTGACCAACTGCGGCGTCAGCGGGGCAAGCGAACCGGCCTCGGTAGCGAAGCTCAACGCGGTAGGCAATACCGGATTGTTGGCTGTGCCGCCGCCAGTGCCGCCGGACCCGATGGTCCACGAGACGGGGACCTGTGCGGAAGCGACGGTGGTGGCCCCGCTAAGAAGATTCAGAGTAAGGGTACAGTTCTCGGTGGTGGAGACCGACGAATTCCCGTTCGCGCTGCCATATACCGTCATGGTGACGCCCGAGCCATTTCCAACCAGACTCGAATTGCTGAAGAAGGCCGAGATCCCGTTGCAGGAGCCCGACGTTGTCACGCTATTGAATGTGCCGGTGACGCTGCTGGACACGGTCGCGGAACTAGTCACGGTCGTGGTGGAATTCAGAGCGACCGAGGGCAACTGGATGGAGGAGGGCGAGACCGTGAGACCTCCGGTGGCGGCTGTGCAACTGGCTCCGTTGTTCACATTCAGGACGACGTAGACGGTCGCTTGGTTGCCGCCGGGATAGTCCGTGATGGTGATGGTGCCGTTGTGAGCGCCGTTGGTCAATTGCGACAGAGCGTCGCTGTTCATGAGTACATTCACAGCGGTACCCGCGGTTACGGGGACGTATCCGAAAAAGGCTGATCCCGTGCTCGTTCCGGGCGCCGAGATCAAAAGCCAGGTGGGATCGCCGGAAGTGGTCACGGCCGAATAGGCCTGGAAAAAACTAGGCGCGCTGCTATCGGTGAAGTTGACCGTGATGGTTGGCACGGGTCCGCCGGAGTTATAGCAGAGATTCACGCTGGAGGGATTGGGCGAGATGACACCGCTGCCACCGCCGCCGGAGGTGGTCACCGTGATGGGGATGGCGAACGACGTGTTGCTGTAGTAAACCGTGATGGCCTGGCCGCTGGTTGCGGCACTGAAATTATTAACGTAGACGCTGATCTGTGCGCTGGTTGCGCTGCTGACGGCGCCGGAATTCGCGGACAGAGTGAGCCACGTGGGCGCGGTGATGCTGAAGTTGATCGCCGCGGTGCTGGTGGTGCTCAGCGTGAGGTACTGGACCTGCTGACAGGTCGAGGTGTTGGGGCAGAAGGTCTGCAAGGAGCTTGCGGTTATCGCGCCGGTGCCGCCGCCACCGCCGCCTGTGGAACCGTAAGTGAAGGTCAGGGTGATGGTTGTCCCTATGGCATTCGCGGGCGCTGTCGGTGTCAAGCTAATCGTCGCCGTGTACGTTGTACCGGAAACGAGACCCGCTGTGCCCCTCAAGGTCGAGCTGCAGAGTTTGCACAGTATCTGGGATCGTGCCTTGTGAGGGATCAACGCTAAGCCATCCAGCCTGGGTAGGCGCCGCCGGACTGTAGGAAATCGACGAGGTAAACGATATGCTCCCGCTCGAGCTCGAAACATCGCATGGCACGCCCGAGACTCCCTGGAAGTTGGTTGTTATCGCCGAGCATGCACCGATTGTAGGCTGGGCGTTTGCTGGAGAGCTCCAGAAGCCCAGAGAGACTAGTGCGAATGAGAGAAAGAAAAAGGCCTTCTTAAGTGTGATGTAGGCGGCGTCCATGAATGAAGTCCTCGACCTGCTTGATAATACAACATTGATACGTTGGAAAACAGACATGCATCTCTGTTTGAATGTTCTTTCATGAACTCGAAGCAGAGACGTGGACGCGGATACCTATTAGCTTACATCTATTTCAGGATCTGGAAAAGATTACTGTAATCATCCGTCCATAACCGCACTGATCTTTTGGACTCGATTTCCGTAGAATTTTGCAGAACGCCGGCGTCGAATCCGGGCGATGCCGCCGTGACCAGGACCCAGGTGGCGCCGAAGACGTCCTGCGATTCGTCATCGTCGGTATCGACCAGGCGCGTAACGTGTCCGGTGGCTTTGGCTTCCCCCTGTACCACGGGCTGAAGGTCCAGATAGCGGTTGGAGATGTGAACGGCGAGGATGCCGTCGGGCTTCAAATGCCGGAAGTAGAGCTGCATGGCCTCGCGCGTTAACAAATGTACCGGAATCGAATCGCTGGAGAAAGCGTCTACGGCGAGGACGTCGAAATTCTCAGGCGGTTCTCTTTCAAGCGACAGCCGGGCGTCGCCCATGGCGACCTCGGTCTCGCAGCGGCAATCGTCCAGGAAGGAAAACTGGCTATGGGCCAGGCGTCGCACCGCGGGATTGATTTCGTAGTAGCGAACGTAGTCACCCAGGCGGCCGTAGGCGGCGATGGTCCCGGTGCCTAAGCCGATCACGCCAATGCGGACGGCGTGGCTTTTGTTGCGGTCGTGGATGGCGACGCCGATACCGGTATTGGGTCCGTAGTACGTGGTGGGAAGGTCGCGCCGGATGGGGTTGAGATACTGCTCGCCGTGATTGATGGTGCCGTGGGTCAGGCTGCGGGTGGCTTCGAGGTCGCTCCGGGGGCCGCTATCCTTGACTTTGAGCGAGCCATAGAAGTTGCGCACCAGGACGCGGGCGCCTTTCTGGAAATTGTGGAGCTGCATCCCGGTGTACGTGGCCAGGGCCACAGTCAAGACCATGGCTCCGATGACGGCGGGCTGCTGCCAGTCGCGGAACCATTCCAGTTCCTGGTCGCGCTTCAGCACGATGAGAATCAGGACAGCGCAGACCACCAGGCCCACGGGCATTTCGTAGTAGGCGTTGAAGACGTAGGGCGCGATGAGCCCGACGGTGATTCCGCCCAGAGCGCCGCCGATGGAAATCATGAGGAAGAAGTGAGTCAGGTAGCGCGGGTGGGGTTTGAGCATGGCCAGTTCGCCGTGGCAGACCATGCAGATGGTGAACAGGCCCAGAGAGAAGAGCGGCACCAGCACGCGGAGGTTCAGATTGCCGGTGGCGTCCACGCCGAGCGAATAACACATGGAGCCGATGGCGACTGCCAGAAGCGGTATATAGGGCCAGCGCTTGTACCAGCCGCTACCCTCGAAGCAAAGGATAAAGCTCAGCAGGTAGAGACTGAGCGGGAGGATCCACAGGAAGGGAATGGCGGCCACGTTCTGCGACAGGTGATTGGTGATGGCAAGCAGCATGGCCGAGGCCACGGCGGGTAGTGCAATCCAGAGGGCGTAGAGGCTGGCGGTGGGACGCTCGACAGGCCCGGATTCCTCTTCGAGGGCGACTTGCGGCGAATTGCCGGCGCGGAAAGTGGTAAACACGCAGAGCAGGATGAAGACGCCGTAGCAGATGGACCAGATGTACGCCTGGAGGTGCACCCCGAAGACCGGTTCGAACAACACCGGGTAGCTGAGCAGGGCGAACATGGAGCCGGCATTGGACAGGGCGTACATGCGGTAAGGCATGGCGCCCTTATGTGTGCGGGCATACCAGGCTTGCAGCAGCGGTCCGGTGGTGGAGAGCAGGAAGAAGGGGAATCCGACGGTAAGGGCCAGCAGTCCCAGGATGCCGAGGGCGGGGTCGCCCACGCCGGAGGGCTTCAGGGAGGCGCTGGGGTAGATGGGCAGGACCAGTGCGCTCAGAAGCAGCAGGCCGATGTGGACGATCATCTGCACGCGCGGCTTGCAATAGCGGACCAGCGCATGGGCATACAGATATCCCAGCAGGAGGGCCAACTGGAAGAAAAGAAGGCAGGTGGTCCAGACGGCCGCCGAGCCTCCGAACCAGGGCAGGATGATTTTAGCGATCTCCGGCTCTACCTGAAATAACAGGAAGGCGCTGACGACGATCGTAAGTGCATAGAGAAGCATGGCGTGTTTCGGTCCCCTGAGGGTTTATTTGTAGGCCGGCACACCCGTCACCCGTTCGCCGATTACCAGCGCGTGGATGTGGTCCGTCCCTTCATATGTCTTGACGGTTTCCAGGTTCATCAGGTGTCGCATGATTGGATATTCGTCGGTAATTCCGTTGGCGCCCAGCAGGTCGCGGCTGAGGCGGGCGCAATCGAGGGCCATGGACACATTATTGCGCTTGAGCATGGAGATGTGCGCGGCCTCCAGCTTTTTCTGGTCTTTCAGGCGGCCGGCCTGGACGGCGAGGAGCTGGGCCTTGGTGATTTCGGTGATCATCCAGGCGAGCTTTTCCTGCACCAGTTGGTGGGAAGCAATGGGCCGGTCGTCAAACTGCTTGCGGAGGATGGAATACTGGCGGGCGGTATCGTAGCAATCCATGGCGGCGCCGATGACGCCCCAGCCAATACCGTAGCGCGCCTGGGAAAGACAGGATAGCGGGGCTTTGAGGCCCTTGGCGAGCGGGAGGCGGTCCTGCTCACGGACGCGGCAATCGGAGAAGGCCAGGCTGGAAGTGACCGAAGCGCGCATGGACCATTTTCCGTGGATGTCGCTGGTGGTGTATCCGGGCGTGCCGCGTTCCACCAGGAAGCCAACAATGCCTTCGGCGGCGCGAGCCCAGACGACGGCCACGTCGGAGACACCGCCGTTGGTGATCCAGGTCTTTTCGCCGTTGAGGATCCAGCCATCGCCTTCGCGGCGCGCGGTGGCGCGCATGCCCGCCGGGTTAGATCCGAAATCGGGCTCGGTGAGGCCGAAGCATCCGATCGGAGGCGCCGCTTTGCAGGCGCGGGAGCCATTTCTGCTTCTGCTCTTCGGATCCGTACGTGTGGATGGGATACATCACCAGCGCGCCCTGCACGGAGACGAAGGAGCGGACGCCGGAATCGATACGTTCCAGCTCCTGCATGATGAGACCGTATTCCACGTTGCTCATGGCGGCGCAGCCGTAGCCTTCCAGGTTGGCGCCGAAGAAGCCGAGTTCGGCCATTTCCGGAATGAGCTCGGAGGGAAAGCGGGCCTCGCGGAAGCAATCGCGAATCAGCGGCAGGATGCGCTCATCGGCGAACCGCCGCGCGGTCTGCCGCACCATCAACTCCTGTTCGTTGAACAGCGAGTCGACGCAGAAGTAGTCTACGCCTTTGAATGCCATTGGTTTTACTGTCTTATTATTTGAACACGGAATCGCGGGGAGGGGTCGCGGCTCTGAAACACACTGAATCTACAGAGCCGCGCACGTTAGTAAGCGGTCTTTTTGAACTTTGCGATTATGGATAGAGGCCGCGGACGTGGCTGGCGTCAGCGACGCGGCTCACGCCGAGCATATTGGCGGCAAGGCGCATGTTGACCTTGCGATCGAGGTGGATCTTCAAAACATCGTTGAACGGCGCGGGTCATGATCTTCTCGAGCGGGCGTTGACGTCGTGCTCGTCCCAGAACAGGTGGTTTTCGTCCTGCACCCACTCGAAGTAAGATACCGTGACGCCGCCGGCATTGCAGAGGATGTCGGGGATGAGGAAGACTGCCCTTTTCATCCAGGATGCGGTCGGCTTCCGGGGTTGACCGGTCCATTGGCGGCTTCGGAGACGATGCGGGCGCGGACGGCATGGGCGTTTCGCCGGTGATGGCGTTTTCCAGCGCGGCCGGAACCAGAATCTCGCATTCCAGGGCGAGCAATTCCGCCGGGGTAATGGCGTCGGCGCCGGGGAATCCGACGACTGTGCCGGTGCGGCTCTTGAAAGCGATGACGGCGGGAATATCGAGGCCGTTGGGGTTGCAGATGCAGCCGCGGGTATCGTTGACCGCGAGCACCTTCGCGCCGGCTTCGTGGAACAATTGCGCGGCGATGGAGCCGGCGTTGCCGAATCCCTGCACCACTACGCGGGCGCCCTGCATCGGGATGCCCAGGTGCTGGCAACTGCTGCGCGTGGTATAGAAGACGCCGCGTCCGGTGGCTTCGTTGCGGCCCAGCGAGCCGCCCAGGCTGATCGGTTTGCCGGTCACCACGCCGTGGACCGGATAGCCCTTTATTCATGCTGTAGGTGTCCATGATCCACGCCATGATCTGCGGCGTGGTGTAGACGTCGGGCGCCGGAATGTCTTTTTCCGGGCCGATGAGCGGGAGAATGGAACTGGCATAACGGCGGGTGAGCCGCTCCAGTTCGCCCAGGGACAGAGCTTTGGGGTTGCAGGTGACGCCGCCCTTGCCGCCGCCGAAGGGGATATTCACAACGGCGCATTTCCACGTCATCCACGTGGCCAGCGCCTTTACTTCGTCCACCGTCACGTTGGGGTGGAAGCGGATGCCGCCCTTGGCCGGACCGCGCTGCGTGCTGTGCTGCACGCGGTAGCCTTCAAAGCGGACGACTTTGCCGGTGTCCATGCGGACCGGGACGCTCACCGACAGGATGCGTTCCGGGTATTTGATCATGGCTCGCACGTTGTCTTCGAGATCCAGCGCGTTTGCCGCCAGATCGAAGTTTTCCAGTGCGACTTCGTATGCGTTTTTTTCCTCTACCAGAGTAGCTAACATGGCTGCCCCTTTCGGAGTATCAGACCTTCAGGTAGTCTGTATAGGTGAATCATAATTCCGCGCAGGCACCACGTCAAGGGGGTGCGCACGGAAGTAGGGGGTGAGTCAGAGCGTGGCGGCGGCTTTTTTCTGCGCCTTTTTCACTTTACGAGGCAGGCGATGCTTGTTTTTGGGCTGGAGTTTGGCGCGCTTCGGCTTCGAGGGTGGAGTCGGGGTTGCGCCCGCCAGGGATGCGACCTTGCCGGCTGCGCTACCGATCGCTTTCGCGGCCGTCACCAGAATCGTGTCGTCGTTCTCTTTTTCTTTTTTGCGTGCCATATGCTCCTTTAACAATCGATCAGGCCGGCTGGATCACCCTCGTGATGGCTTGCATCACGCGTTCGAACTCGCTAATTTCCGTGCTGAGTTGCTTGCGGCCGGCGGCGGTCAGCTTGTAATAGCGGGCACGGCGGTTATTCTCCGACTGGCCCCACTCCGCAGTGACCCATCCTTTAATAAGCATACGCTGTAGGGCCGGATATAGCGAACCCTCTTCCACCTGCAGGATCTCCGACAACTGCTGGATGTGCTGCGCGATGCCATACCCATGCATAGGTCCGAGCCGGGAGAGCGTTGTCAAAATCAGCATGTACAGCGTGCCAGGCGGTATTTCCGAACGGAACGACACTTCCTCTTTTCCCATAGTCAGCCTATAGAAGTGTGTACCGGCCGGGCGGCGGATGTCAAGCCGCGGCCGTAGAGCTCCGCCATTTCGCGGAGGCGTGCCGCCATGGAGGGCGTCAGCAACCCTTCGGGTAAGCGCCAGCGCCAGTTGCCATCCGGGACGGCGGGGGTGTTCATGCGTGCTTCGGAGCCGAGACCGAGCACGTCCTGCGCGGGGAAGATTACGGTATCGGCGACGGATGCCATGAGGGTGCGGATCAGGGTCCAGTTCATTTCGGAGCCGCCGGTATTCAGGTAGGCTTGGGCACGCGCTTTCTCGCGGCGAACATCGTCAGCGGTTCGAGTGCTGTCGCCGCCGTGGCTGTTCCACCAGCCGATGACGGTATCGTTGTCATGGGTGCCGGTATAAGCCACAACATCGCGCGGGTAGTTATGGGGCTGGAAGGTAGGGGCTTGCGGGTCCTTGCCGAAGGCGAATTGCAGGATAGCCATACCGGGGAAGTGGAACTCCTGGCGAATGGCTTCGACTTCCGGGGTGATGACGCCGAGGTTTTCAGCCACGATAGGGAGCGGGCCGATGGCGGATTCCAGGGCGCGAAAGAGGGCGGCGCCGGGGCCTTTGACCCAGCGGCCGTTGACTGCGGTGGATTCCGTGGCGGGGACTTCCCAATAGGCCTCGAAGCCGCGGAAATGATCCATGCGAACAAGGTCGAACATGCGCAGGGCGGCGCGCATGCGCTCGATCCACCAACGGTAGCCGCCGGCGGCGATGCGATCCCAGTGATAAATGGGATTGCCCCAGAGCTGACCAGTGGCGCTGAAGTAGTCGGGGGGAACGCCGGCGACGGCGGTAGGCTGCCCGGAGCTATCGAGTTGGAACAGTTCGGGGTTGGCCCAAACGTCGGCACTGTCGTGAGCGACGTAGATTGGGATATCGCCCATGATGCGGATACCTCGGTCGGCGCAATAGCGGCGGAGGGCGTTCCACTGGCGGAAGAACTCGAACTGAAGGAAGCGGTGGTATTCGAGCTCGCGCGGATCGGCTTTGGCTGCCGGGTCCCATTCCGTCCAGGCGACGCCGCCGTGGAGGTCCTTGAGGGCCATGAAGCGGGCGTAGGGTTCGAGCCAGGCGGCTTCCTGCACGGTGAAAGCGTGGAACTCGGGGGTGGGAGTGAAGCGTTGGAAGGCCTGGCGGAGGAGCGCCTGCTTGCAGGGAAGCACGCGCTCGAAATCGACACGATCCTCGGGATAGGCGCGCGGGTCAGGAGGATCGAGGCCGATCAACAGGGGATTGCCGGCAAACGCGGAGAAAAGCTGGTACGGGGATTCGCCATAGCCGGTTGGCCCAAGAGGCAGCACCTGCCAGAGAGTCTGGCCGGCATCGTAGAGCCAATCGGCAAATCGGAAGGCAGCCGGACCGAGTTCGCCGATACCGTTCGGGCCGGGCAGGGAAGTCGGGTGTAAGAGGATCCCGGAAGTGCGTTTAGAGGCCACTATTTAATTCTGCGAGAATCCGGTTGCTGTCCGCACTATATCCCTAAGGTTATATGCGTCTTGCCGTACTTTTCCTAGCCGGCGGACTGGCGTTTGCCCAGTCGCAGGACTTGGCGTATACGATGCTCTTCCGGGCTTATGAAGCGTTGCGTGCGAAGGACTACGATACCGCGGTTGCCGCGTTCTTGAAGGGCATCGCGGCGGCTCCGGAGCGTGCGTCCGTCCGAAAGGATCTGGCCTATACCTATTTGAAGATTGGCGAGAATGAACAAGCGCGGGAACAGTTCCGCATGGCCATGACACTGGAGCCGAACGACGCCCAGGTAGCCATGGAGTACGCCTTCCTGTGCTACGAGGCGAAGGAACAGGCACAGGCGCGGCGGATTTTCGACCGGATCCGGAAAACAGGCAATGCCACGGCGGAGCAAGCGTTCCAGAATATCGACAAACCGCTGGCTGCGGGAATCGAACGCTGGAGTAAGGCCATTGAGATGGGCAGCAACACCTTCAGTTCGCACTACGAATTGGCCACCCTGGCCGAGCAGCGGGATGAGCTGGAACTGGCGGCCGAGCATTATCAAAAAGCCTGGCGTACGCAGCCGGACCGGCGGAACGTGCTGGTGGATCTGGGGCGTGTGTGGAAGGCCATGAAGCGGGACAAGGACGCGGTGGCGGCACTGTTGGCCGCTTCACGGAGCGGGGACCCGCGGGCGGCCGAACGCGCGCGGGAACTGCTGCCCGACCGCTATCCGTTCGTCATTGAGTTTCGCGCGGCTTTGGATCTGGATCCCAGCAATGTAGAGTTGCGCCGGGAGTTGGCCTATCTGTTGTTGCGCATGGACCGGAAAAGCGATGCGGAGGCGGAATTTCGCGCACATTACCCAAATCGATCCGGCGGATTTGCTTTCGGCGACGCAACTGGGATTCCTGCTGTATGCTCGCGGGGACCAGGGCGAGGCGATGCGGCTTTTTGACCGCGTGATGGCTGGGAACGATGAAGATCTGGCGAACCGCGTGCGCGCCGTACTGCGCATCCCACAGGTGAAATTGCGGCGCGCAGCGCAGCAGCCGGTCTCCATCGACGCGAAACTGATGGCCGAGCGCAGTATCAAAGCGGGATACATGAAGGATGCGCTGAAGTACCTGCAACTGGCGCATGAAGCCGATCCGGCGGACTTCGGGGTGATGTTGAAAATGGGGTGGACCTACAACATTCTGCACCAGGATCAGTTGGCGGCCCGGTGGTTCGACCTGGCGCGGAAGAGTCCGGACACTCTGATCGCTTCCGAGGGACAGAAGGCGTGGCGCAATTTGCGGGCGGAACTCCAGCGGTTCCGCACCACGGTATGGTTCTATCCGATGTATTCCAGCCGCTGGCGGGACTTGTTCGGCTATAGCCAGGGCAAAACGGAGATGCAGACGAGTCTGCCGGTGATTCCCTACGTCAGCGTGCGCTTCGTGGGCGATACACGCCGGACTACGGGGTACCAGATGGCGCCGCGTATCTTTCGGAAAGCTCGGCTGATATTCGCCGCGGGGCTGCGGACGCGGCCCTGGAAGGGGATTACGTTGTGGGGCGAAGCAGGGTGGGGCGCCAACTATCTGACCGGGCATGTGCTGCCCGACTATCGGGGCGGCGTTGCGGCGGCGCGAGGCGTGGGCCATTCGAGCGTGGCGGAGCACGGCGGCTGGTTTGCCGACGCTACCGTGGACGGCGTCTTCTTCAGCCGTTTTGGCGACGATTTCATGGTCTATAACCAGACGCGAGCTGGATACACCTTGGGGCCGAAGAGCTTTCGGGGCCAACTCTACTGGAATGGGAACGTGACGCTGGATGTCCGGTCGCAATATTGGGCTAATTTCGTAGAAACAGGCCCGGGAATCCGGGTGCACGGGGCATTTATGCCGGCTTCCATGTTCCTGACTGTGAATGATCTGCGCGGGCGATACCTGATTACTACCGGGAATCCGTGGGGAATCAATTTCAACGACTTACGAGCGGGGGTCTGGTATGCGTTCAGCTATTAGGCTGGCTCTGTTTGCCGTGGCGGCGACGATGCTGCCGGCGGCCGGACTGCCGTATTACACCGTGCTTTCGGAGGATGCGGGCGCGTGGCCGGCGATCCTCTCGTCGATCGGCCTGCAGCGGCAGCCGGCCGGAGTTTCCCGCATCTTTGTGGCTCGCACCGGCGCGCCGGCGTCCGCCGAGTGGAAGGGCCGGGTGGAGCAGGGCGATCTATTGATTCTGGAGGGCGAATCGTCGCTGGCGGAGATGTTCGGCTTCCGGCCGACCACGGGAACAGGTGAAAGTGACCAGCCTGGCGGACGTGCATCGGCCCGGGCTTTCCATTGTGTGGGAAAAGGGTCTGGAACTGCCGGTTTACGGGTTGCCCGCCGGGCGCTCAGGTGTTCGCGCAGGAGCGCTGGAACGGCGCTCCGCTGATGGCGGGACTGCGATGAAGGCCGGCGCGGTGCTGTGGGTGGCGGCGCCTCCGGGCGAGCGTGGCTACGAGCGCTTTCCGTATCTGCTTTCGGCGCTGAGCGATCTTGGGTCTCGAGCCGCCGTTCCGGACGTCGCGTCTGTGGGCCTTCTTCGATTCGGCTTACCGGTCGCGGGTGGACGTGGATTATTTCGCCGCGCGGTGGCGGAAGGCCGGTATTTCCGCGCTGCACGTGGCGGCGTGGCATTTTTTTGAAAGCGATCCGAAGCAGGATCGGTACCTGGTGCAGTTGATCGAGGCGTGCCATCGGGAAGGCATCCTGGTATATGCCTGGCTGGAGTTGCCGCACGTGAGCGAAAATTCTGGGACAAGCACCCGGAATGGCGGGAAAAGACCGCGGTGCTGCAGGATGCGCAACTCGACTGGCGCAAGCTGATGAATCTCAGGCAATCGCGACTGCTTCCGCGCGGTGTCGGCGGGCGTGGATCAGTTGATCTCACGCTTCGATTGGGATGGCGTGAATCTGGCGGAGTTGTATTTCGAATCGCTGGAAGGGATCGGCCAATCCGGCGCGCTTCACGCCGATGAACGACGATGTCCGCGCGGAGTTCCGCGGACGCAGCGGGTTCGATCCGATCGAGTTGTTCCGGACGCCGCAAGGACGAAGCGTCGCAGCAGGCTGTTCCTCGATTTCCGCAGCGACCTGGCGCGCCGGATGCAGGAGGAATGGCTGGCGAAGTTGGAAGGCGAGCGCAGCAACAAACCGCACCTCGACCTGGTTTTGACGCATGTGGACGACCGGTTCGACACAGGGATGCGGGATGCCATCGGCGCGGATGCGGCGCGCGTGCTGCCGCTGCTCGACAGGCACGCATTCACTTTCCTGGTCGAGGATCCGGCGACCGTCTGGCATCTGGGGCCGCAGCGATACCAGACGATCGCCGAGCGGTATCGGGCGCTGACGACACATCGCGAGAAACTGGCCATCGATCTAAATATCGTCGATCGCTACCAGGATGTTTACCCCACCAAGCAGCAGACCGGCACGGAATTGTTCCAGTTGGTGCACAGCGCGGCGGCGAACTTCTCAGCGCGTGGCCTTGTATTTCGAAAATTCGCTGCTGCCGCCGGACCTGCCGCTGCTCCCGTCGGCGGCGGCAGCGTGACGCGAATGGAGAGGATGGGCGGCAAGACGGTGGTGGAATCCGCTGCGGGCGTGGGGATTCCGTGGAAGGGTCCGGCTCTGGTGGACGGCCAGGCGTGGCCGGCGGCGGATGCGGAGACGGTGTGGCTGCCGGCAGGGGCGCACAGCGTGGAGGCCGGCGACGTCGCCGCTGAAGCTGCACCTGGTGTGGCTGAACGGGGATTTGAAGGCGGCGCGCATGCCATGCGAGCGGAGCGCATCGAATTCTCCTACCAGAGCTCCGCGCGGGCGATTGCCGTTCTGGACCGGGCGCCGCAGCGCGTGGAGATCGACGGAGCGGCCGAGGCGCCTGCGCTTTGCCGGTCCGACCACAATTTTGCTGCCGCGGGGCCAGCATGTCGTGACATTGGCGCATCCGAGTGAGTTAGGATGTCGGATGGCGAATGACGGATGTCGCGTTACAGCCCGGGTCTCCGGAGATCCCGGATAAGCTGTACTTCAAGATCGGCGAAGTGAGCGAACTGCTCGGAGTCGAGCCGTACGTGTTGCGATATTGGGAGACGCGAATTTCCGGTGCTCTCTCCCAAGAAGTCCGGCACGGGGCACCGGCTGTACCGTCGCAAGGATGTGGAGTTCTGCTGCGCATCAAGCACCTGCTCTACGAAAAGCGGTTCACCATCGAGGGCGCGCGGCAGAGTTTGCACGCCGAGGCGAAGGCTCCCAAGGCGAAACGCTGCCAAGCAGGCGCAGCAGGAACTGTTCACCGAGGATCCGTTACCCGAAATCCGCAGAGAGCTGGCGGAAATCCTGAAGATGTTCAAGTAAGCTCAGGACTCGCCGCACAATCGCCGCGTAGATCCGGTCCAGGTCTTCCGACGAGTAGTATTCGATTTCGATCTTGCCTTTTTGCTTGGCCTTCTCGACGATTCGCACATTGGTGCCGAGAACGCGCTCCATTTCCTGAATGGCCGCTTTGACGTTGGGATCGGTTTCGACCTCGTCGACGTGCTTGGGCTTGCGGCTCTCCATCATCCGCTGGGTGGTGCGCTCCAGTTGGCGGACCGACCAGCCTTGAGCGACAGCCTTTTCGGCGACTTCCCGCTGCAGTTCCGGGCCGGGAAGAGCGAGCAGGCAGCGGGCATGTCCGGCGGAGAGGCGGCGCTCGGCGATCATTTGTTGGAGATCGGCGGGAAGCTGCGAGCAGCCGCATGAAATTGGTGATGGTCGTGCGGTCCTTTGCCGGTGCGCTGGCCGATCTCCTCGGGGTTCAGGGAGAGTTCGGTCGCCATGCTGGGAGAAGGCCTGGGCGGTTTCGATGGGGTTGAGGTCCTCGCGCTGGATGTTCTCGATCAGCGTGATTTCCAGGAGCCGGTCATCGGGGATGTCCTGGATGACGACCGGGACGTGCGTGAGGCCGGCGAGTTTCGCGGCGCGCCAGCGGCGCTCTCCCGCGACCAATTGGAATCGGTCACCGACGCGGCGGACGACGAGCGGCTGGATGATTCCGTTGGCCCGAATGGACTGGGCTAGTTCTGCGAGCCTTTCGTTCTGGAAGACACGGCGCGGTTGGAGCGGATTGGGTTCGATGGCATCGACTGGGATGGTCTGGGCGATGTCTTCGTGTGCCTGGGTAGGACGCGATCGGGACTGGGCGTGCGGGTGGGCAGTAGCGCGCCAAGTCCCTTACCCAGGGCCTTGCGCGGGTTTTCCGTTTTGTTCATGGTCGAGAATTTCTTTGGCGAGTTTGATATAGCTTTCGGCGCCGCGGGAGCGCGGATCGTAGGCGAGGATCGGTTTGCCGAAACTGGGCGCCTCGGCGAGGCGGATGCTGCGGGGAATGACGGTTCGAAAGACCTCATCCTTGAAAAACTCGCTGAGGTCGGCTGCAACCTGGCGGGTCAGGTTGGTGCGGTCGTCGAACATGGTGAGGAGAATACCCTCGATCTTCTAGAGGGTGGTGGAAGGATTCCTTGATGCGATCGATCGTATCCATCAGTTCGGAGATTCCTTCCAGGGCGAAGAACTCGCACTGGATTGGGACGAGGACGGCGTCGGCGGCGAGCAGGGCATTGAGGGTGAGAAGGTCGAGGGCTGGGGGACAGTCGATCAGGATGAAGTGATAGTCGTTGCGGATTTCTGCAATGCGTTCCCGGAGGCGGAATTCCCGGTCGTCGGATCCGACCAGTTCCAGGTTGGCGCCGACCAGGTTCTTGTCGGCGGAAATGAGATGGAGGCCGTCGAAGTCAGTGTTGATGATGGCATCGCGGACGGGTGCATCGCCGAGGATGACGTGGTAGAGGCTGGGGCGTTCCGGATCCTTGGTGACGCCCAGGCCGGTAGTGGCATTGCCTTGGGGGTCCGAGTCGATGACGAGGACCTTAAGGTCATTGGCGGCAAGGGAGGCGGCCAGGTTGATGGCGGTGGTCGTTTTTCCCACTCCGCCTTTCTGGTTGGCTATGGCGAAAACTCTGCTCAAGCGGCCATGCTAGCACGAAAGCGGGGGCCAGGGGTCCGGGGCCAGGGGCCAGGGGCCGGGGCCAGGGGCCAGAGGGCCGGGGCCAGGGGCCAGGGGCCGGGGCCAGGGGCCAGAGGGCCGGGGCCAGGGGCCAGCGGCTTGGTGCGTAGAAGGTCCCGCGGATGTTCGTTTCACGTGAAACGGCTTGGGTTGTTCGACATCCAGAGCCGGTTTCACGTGAAACATGAGACTCCTATCAAATCGAACCAAATTCCGGACGACAATAAGCGGCTCGGAAATTTCCCGGAGGCTTCCGAGCTTGAGCCGCTCCGGTAATTTCCAGCTCAAAAAAGCGCGAGTCATCGTTTTGGTCCTACACCTGCGCCGGAAAACGTCCCACCCTTAAAAATCGCTGCTTTCCCCAAGGAAGAGGAATCGCCGGGTACCAAACGAACCCAAGCTTCGCCGGAGGTTCTTCTATCCCAGTTAAAAGATCGGCATTTGGACCCAGGACCTTTAGAGCCCGAGAAAGATCCTCATAGCTCACAGCCCGGGAAATGACATGATCGAATCGATCCGTCACTTCTTCCGCTCGCTTTGCAATCACTTGAACATTCCGAACCGACCGCGACGCCTCTCTCAAAAACACCGCCTTACGCTGGTGCGATTCCACGAGGGTCACAGCGCAATCAGGGCGCAGCACCGCCACCGGAAACCCGGGAAAACCACCTCCGGAGCCCAAGTCAGCAATTCTTAGCGATTCCGAAGGCAGGTGGGCTCCCAGAAAAAGCGATTCGCAATAGTGCCGCTCCACCGCCTCCCCAACGTTCTCAATACGCGTTAAGTTCAGGGTCTTGATTCCACCGCATCAAAAGCTCATAGTGAGCCTCAAGCAGCGAAAGCTGATCCGGTGACAACACCGCGATTCCTCGCAACTTTTCCTGCAGCAGTTCACGAAACACGGCCGACGCTCAGATAGACATCCAGAATGGCAATGGCTGCCGGAGTCACACCGGGAATTCGCCCCGCCTGACCGAGGGTCGCCGGGCTAACGCGCGATAGCTTATCCTGGATCTCCCGAGACAAGCCGGGAATCCCCTGAAACCCGAAATCCGCAGGAATCGTCCGGCGCTCCGCGTCTTTCAGGTGCCGCATCTGCCGTTCCTGCTGCGCAATGTATCCGCTGTATTTGATCTCCGTTTCCACCGTAGTCAGTACACCGCGTCACCGGTTCCTCGACCGAGAACCTCGCGCACCCAGTCGGAAATTTCCGCAATAGATGCCTCGGGCCGCTTCAGCCACTGCCCGTTCCGATGCTCCTCCAGCGCGGACATCAGTTTCTCCTTCTGTTCCTGCTTCGGTCAGAAACGCCGTCCAACGCTCATCGGTGACCAGGCCCGACCCTGCGCCCCAGCGGCGTCAGTCGTGCATCCGCGTTGTCGATCCGCAAATGCAGGCGAAACTCCGCCCGCGAGGTGAACATCCGGTACGGCTCATCGGCGCCCTTCGTAATCAGATCGTCGATCAGAATTCCGGTGTACCCCTCGGTCCGCCCGATCACCAATTCTTCCTTCCCTGCACACGGCAGGCGGCGTTGATCCCGGCAATCAGCCCCTGGCATCCGGCTTCTTCATAACCCGAAGTGCCGTTGATCTGGCCGGCCAGGTACAACCCCGGGATCGACTTCACCTCCAGCGTATGGTCCAACTCCCGCGGATCGATCGCATCGTATTCGATGGCATAGCCCGGGCGGATCATCTCCGCGTTTTCAAGCCCCGGGATCGACGCCACCATGCGCCGCCTGCACGTCAATCGGCATGCTGGTCGACATGCCGTTGACGTAGACTTCGTTGGTGTCCAGTCCCTCCGGTTCCAGGAAAATCTGGTGGCGCGCCTTGTCCGGGAATTTGACGATCTTGTCTTCGATGGAAGGGCAATACCGCGGGCCGACGCCTTCGATCTGCCCGCTGTACAAGCGGCGAACGCGGAATCGCCTCCTGCAGGATGCGGCGCGTCTGCTCATTGGTGTACCCGATGTGGCACTGGATCTGCGCCCGATCGATCCTTTCCGTGAGGAACGAAAACGGCGTCGGCTCGCGCATCGCCCGGCTGCGGCTCGAACTTGCCCCAATCGATAGTGCGCCCGTCCAGTCGCGGCGGCGTGCCGGTCTTCAGCCGGGTCCAATTGAGTCCCAGGGTCCGCAACTGATCGCCGAGCAATTGCGACGGTGCCTCGCCATTGCGGCCGCAACTATACTTCATCTCGCCGACATGCGCCAGGCCGTTCAAGAAAGTCCCGGTGGTCACGATCACGGCACCGGCATCGATGGCTACGGCCGTCCCGCAAGTTGACGCCGGTCACGCGACCACCCTCGATACGCAGAGACGCCACCTCCGCCTGCTTGATCCGCAGGTTCGGCTCCTGCTCCAGCACCTCGCGCATGCGCACGCGGTACATCTTCTTGTCCATCTGCGCCCGCGGCGACCACACCGCCGGCCCGCGGCTGGTATTCAGCAGCCGGAACTGAATGCCCACCGCGTCGGCGACTTCTCCCATCACTCCACCCAACGCGTCGATCTCACGAACCAGGTGACCCTTGGCAATGCCGCCGATCGCCGGGTTGCACGACATCTGCGCGATCAGATCCAGGTTCATGGTCACCATGGCGGTTCGCAGGCCCATGCGGGCGCAGGCCCGCGCAGCCTCGCAGCCGGCGTGGCCCGCGCCGATCACCACAGCGTCATACCTCTCGTGCATTGTTATCATTGTAGCGATAATGAAAATTCTGGTCCTTGGCAGTGGAGGGCGCGAGCACGCGCTGGCTTGGAAACTGGCGCAATCCGCTGGGTGTGGAGCTCTTCGCGTGCCCTGGCAACCCCGGAATGGAGGCGCTCGGCAAATGTATCCCGCTGGAAGGCTCCTACCTGGAAATCGCGGAGACCATCGGTGCAGACCTGACCGTGGTCGGCCCGGAAGCTCCCCTGGTCGCCGGCGTCGTGGACGAATTCCGCGCGCGCGGAAGGCGGATCGTCGGGCCGGATCGGAACGCGGCGCAACTGGAAGGCAGCAAGATTTTTGCAAAGAACTTCTTTCAACAAAGGAATATCCCCACCGCCGCCTTCGTCACCGTGGACAACCCGGCCGAGGCACGCCAGGCGATCGCCCGCTTCGGCTTTCCGGTGGTGCTGAAAGCCGATGGCCTGGCAGCCGGAAAGGGCGTGATCATCGCCCAGGACGCCACCCAGGCGGAAGCCGCTCTCGCTACTCTGCAGGGACGCCTGGTCATCGAAGAATTCCTGAGCGGCGAAGAAGTCAGCTTCATCGCCCTCTGCGATGGCAAGGACGTGGTGCCGCTCGCTCCCACGCAGGATCACAAAGCCGTCTTCGATGGCGACACCGGGCCCAATACCGGAGGCATGGGCGCGTACTGCGATTCCGCGATTCTCAGCGAAGCGCAAACGCGCGAGGTGCTCGACCGGGTCATCTATCCCACGGTGGAAGCCACCCGCTTCACGGGATTTCTGTACGCCGGCCTGATGATGACTGCTGGCGGAGTCAAGGTGCTGGAGTTCAACGTCCGGTTGGGCGATCCGGAAACGCAACCCTTGATGCATCGCATGGCGTCGGACTTCGTGCCCGCTCTTCTGGCGGCGGCCGAGGGCAACCTGGCCTCCGTCAAACTGGAATGGCGCGCCGGGCCTAGCGTCTGCGTGGTGATGGCCTCGCAGGGGTATCCAGGGTCCTACACGACAGGGCGCGCGATTCAGGGTGTCGAGGCTGCCGAAGCCACCGGCACAACAGTGTTTCATGCCGGGACCAGGCGCGGACCGCAGGGACTGGAAACCTCCGGGGGCCGCGTGCTCGGCGTGACGGCATCGGGCACCAATCTCGCCGAAGCCATCGACCGGGCGTACGCCGGCGTGCGCGAAATCCGATTCGAGGGCATGCACTACCGCCGGGACATTGGCCGCAAGGGCCTCCAACGGTACAATGGAAGCACTGTGGGCACGTAGCTCAGATGGATAGAGCGGTCGCCTCCTAAGCGACAGGTCGGCAGTTCGAATCTGCCCGTGCCTACCACACCGGATGTCATACTCGTTCGGACCCTTCCGGTACGACGCGGAACAGAAGCTTCTGTTTCGCGGCTGTGAAGTGGTGCCGTTGGTTCCGAAGGTAGTGGAAACGCTGCACGTACTGTTGGAGCGGCGCGGACGCATCGTCGAAAGAGGCGAACTCACCAAGCTGCTTTGGCCGGATACCGTGGTGGAAGAGAGCGGCTTGGCGCGCAATGTATCTCTGTTGCGCAAGGCTCTCGGCGACGAAGGCGGCGACGCGGCGTACATCGAGACCATTCCTCGCCGGGGATACCGTTTCATCGCGCCGGTTACGGAGAAGACGGCCGTGGCCAAGCCGCGGCGTCCGTTCCTGTGGGCCGCCCTGGGTATGGCTCTTCTCGCCGCCCTCATCTACTGGCAGTTCTATCGACCCTCCCGGTATCTGCACGCAAGGGGCGATCGCGCCGAAATGGCGGTGGCGTCATTTGAGTGCCTGCCGCCTGACAACGCCGTGGCGCGAGAATTCCAGGAGGTGCTTACCGCTGAGTTCGCGCAACTCGATCAGGTCCAAGTGATCTCACCCGGCACCGTACGCCGTTACCAAAAGGTGCGCGTCCCAATGGTATGGATGGCGCGCTTGCTGGGACTCGACGTGATCCTGGAAGGCGCCATCCAGCCTCTCGGCGGCCGAACTCGAGTCACAGCCCGTCTGGCCGATGTGCACTCGGGCAAATTGATTTGGGCTGCGAATTTCGACACACCGCCCGGCGAATTTCGCAGCACGCAGCGCGAAGTGGCGAAGGAAATCGCCCTTCAAGTCGGCTCGCGGTTGCACCCATGATTCGCGAAGAACTTCCGCAGGAACTGCGAAGGTGCGGGCGGCCCGGACCGTGGGTATCTTGACCCATGATCACAATCACACGTTGGACGGCCACCCTCCTTGGGACGCTCTTTGTCCTGATGTTTCTCGCCCTGGTATTCGGCGAGGGCCCACCCAATCCGTTCAAAGTCTCCGCGACAGAAAACCTGTCGTTCCTATTTATGACCGTATTATTCCTGGGCCTGGTCCTGGCATGGTTCCGCGAAGGGTTGGGCGGCGCGATCACGGTCGCGGCATTCGCTGCCCTGGTTCTCATCAGCCGCAGCTATCTCCACCTGCCGGCTTTGCTAATCCCGGCGGCCATCGGAGTTCTCCACATGATCTGTTGGTACTTTCGCCGCATACAATTAGGAGAATGATCCGCCTCTGCGCGATCCTGTGTATCGCCTGCACTCTGGCGCCGGCCGCAGACGATGCGCAGTCCACTTTGAAAGCTGCGCAGGCCTCCGCTTGCCGCCGGCGATTATGTCAGAGCGGTCGAGCAGGCGGAACAGGCCGCATCGGCCTTTCATTCGCGCCACGACCTGTCCGGAGAAAAACTCGCGCTCGACGCCGCAGGCTCGGCCTACCTCTATCGCGGGGATTACGACCTGGCCCTGGAGCGCTACCGGACAGCTCTCCAAATCGACCGGCAGCAGCATGACACCGGCGGAGAGATCACACGACTGGCCAATATCGGCAGCGTCTATTTCTATCGCGGGCAATATTCCGAAGCGCAGGCGCAGTATCAACAGGCATTGCGGCTCGGCGGCGGACAACTGGTCTTCACCAATCTCGCCACCCTATATCAGCAACTGGGGGAGAACCAGAAGGCACTCGGTTATTACCAGCAGGCTCTCTCCCTGGGGCCGGGCGCGGACCTGCTTAGCAACGCCGGCACGCTCTACCGCCGCTTGGGAGATACCGCGAAAGCCCTGGAGAGTTATCGCACGGCGCGGGATCTCTATAAAAGCGACCACCGCGCGGAACAGGAGGTCCGCACCCTGGAGGAGATCGGCGTCACCCAGGCTGTGGATCTGCACGATCTGAACAGCGCGCTCGCCTCGTTCACGGAGGCGGTGAAACTGGCGCCGCCGCGCGATGCGGCCCTCGCTCACCTTTTCCGCGGGGAAGCCCTGCATCGCATGCACAGGTCCGACGCAGCCGTGGACGATTTCCGTGCGGCGGGCGACATCTGGCTGGCCCTTTTCCGGCTCGGCGACCTGACCACAGCTCTGTCAGTACGCGATAAGCCGTTGCCGTCCGGATTCTTTCCCGCCCGCCGCGAACTCTATGATGCCGCAATCGCCCGCATTCTCCAATCCGGCAGTCCCGACCCGCAGGGACTCTTCGAACTCCTGGAGCGCGCGCACGACAGCCCGGCCGATCCAGCCTCCCTGCAAGCCGTCCAGACTCGCCTGGCCCCCGGTTCCCTGCTGATCGAATACTGGAGCAGCGAAGGACTCAATACGGCGCTCTGGGCCACCAAAGAGCATGCCGGCATAGGAATGGACTTCCCGCTCGCTGGCATCACACAACTTTTGATCGTCCCCGACGGCCCGTCCAAAACGTCTATGGATCGCTACGCGGTCAGCTATCTTCCCTACGCATCGTTCCTGTTGCGCGACGAGCCGTGGCGCACCCCGCTGATGCCGTGGCGCACCCGACGCCTCGCAGTCACAGCGAAGCGCGACCTCTACAACAGTGAAGCGCCGATCGTCGCGTTCCACAGCCCCGCCGTCGCCGACCGCGAAGACCCGGATCGCTCCCACATCGTTCTCTCGCCCACCGACCTCCTCTACCGCGGAGAAATTCAATCGCTGCCACTCGCCAAAGCCGACCTGGTAGTGCTCCCCGCCTCCGACCCCGCTCACGTATTCAGCCGCGCCTTTCTCGCGGCCGGAGCCCGTTCCACCCTCACCACGCTCTGGCCCATTCCCGCACCGCAAGCCGGCGAATTCCTGCGCCGGTTCTACGCGGAACTGTCCAGCGGAAAAAACAAAGCGGAGGCCCTGCGCACCGCCAGGCTCGCTTCCGGACCCGCCGGCGCCACGTTCATACTCACCGGCGACGGGCAGCTTCCCACCCGGCCAGTACTCTCCTGGTGGTGGGTCGTTGCGGCGGGATTTCTGGCTTCGTCGGTGATCCTGGCGATCTTGCGGCGTTAAGATAGAGGGTACCCAGTTTTGCCTCCCCCGGCGAGCCGAACCGATGTCCTTTGTCCATCTGCATTGCCATACAGACTATTCGCTGCTCGACGGCGCCTGCGATATCGACCAGTTGATGAAGATCATGGTCGAACAGAAAATGCCCGCCGTGGCCATGACCGATCACGGTAATCTTTTCGGGGCGGTCAAGTTTTATAACGCCGCCAAGGCCTCCGGGATCCATCCCGTCATCGGCTGCGAAATGTACGTGGCGCAGCAGAGCCACAAGACTCGGTCGGAGAGCGACCGGTATAACCACCTGGTGCTGCTGTGCGAAAACCAGGAAGGCTACCGCAACCTCATCAACCTGGTCTCCACCGCCTATCTCGACGGCTTCTATTACAAGCCGCGCGTGGATATGGACCTGCTGGCGCAGCATTCCAAGGGTCTCATCGGCATGTCCGCCTGCCTGCGGGGCCACATCCCGGAAACCATTCTCAATGATAAGTATGACGAGGCGCGCCGTCTGGCTCATACCTATGCCGACATCTTCGGCAAAAACAATTTCTTTCTCGAGATTCAGGATCACCACCTGGAACAGGACAAGCGGCTCACACCCCAGTTGAACCGGCTCTCGCACGAAACCGGGCTGCCGCTGGTGGCCACCAACGATTCGCATTACCTGCGCAAAGACGATGCGCGCGCCCACGAAATTCTGCTCTGTATCCAGACCGGCAAGGCCTTCAACGACCCGAACCGCATGCGCTGGACCACGCCCGATTTTTACCTGAAATCGCGCGAAGAGATGATGCAATTGTTCGGCGAGCTGGAAGACGCGCTCGACCGCACCTGGGAAATTGCGCAACGATGCAACGTCACTCTGGAGAAGATCAAAGATCCCTTCCCCAAATTCGACGTGCCCGCGGAACACAGCACCGATACCTATTTCGAGTACGTGGCGCGCCAGGGATTCGAAAAGCGCCGCGGACGCCTGGAAGCCATGCGAGCCAAAGGCGCCCTGAAACACGATCTCGCGGAATATGCCGAGCGCCTGGACCGCGAAATCAGCATGATTCAGAACATGAAGTTCTCGGGCTACTTTCTGGTGGTCTGGGACTTCATCCGCTATGCCAAGGAGCAACACATCCCGGTCGGACCGGGGCGCGGCTCGGCCGCCGGCAGCCTGGTGAGCTATGCCATGGCGATCACCGATATCGATCCGCTGCAGTACGGCCTGCTCTTCGAACGTTTCCTGAATCCCGAACGCGTCAGCTTCCCCGACGTCGACGTGGACTTCTGCATGAACCGCCGCGGTGAAGTAATCCAATACGTCACCGAGAAGTACGGCCGCGAACAGGTGGCGCAGATCATCACGTTCAATACGCTGGGCGCGCGCGCCGCCATCAAGGATGTGGGCCGCGTGCTGGAGGTGCCCTTCGCCGATGTGGAGCGACTGACCAAGCTGGTCCCGGGCATCCTCAACATTTCACTACAGGAGGCCATCGACCAGGAACCGGGTTTCAACGAAGCGGCCAAAAAAGACGTGCGCATCGATGACGTGCTCAAAGTCGCGCTACGCCTGGAAGGTCTCTCCCGCAACTGCTCGGTCCACGCTGCCGGCGTGGTGATTTCGCCGCACCCGCTGAAGGAGCTGGTCCCGCTGTATAAGACCAACCGCGACGAAATTGTAACGCAGTTCGATATGAGCGGCCTCGAGAAGCTCTCGCTTCTCAAAATGGACTTCCTGGGCCTCACCACCCTCACGCTCATTCAGGATGCCCTGCGGCTCATCAAAAAACGTCACGGCGTGGACCTCATCCCCGAAGATCTGCCTCTCGACGATAAACCCACTTACGAAGTATTTTGCAAAGGTTTTACCAGCGGCGTTTTCCAGTTCGAATCCAGCGGCATGCGCGACATTCTGCGCCGCTATCAGCCCAGCCGCCTGGAAGACCTCACCGCGCTCAACGCGCTGTATCGTCCCGGCCCCATTCAAGGCGGTATGGTGGACGATTTTATCGAGCGCAAGTGGGGACGCCGCGCCGTGCAGTACGATCTGCCCGAGCTTAAGGAACTGCTGGAAGAAACCTACGGCGTGATTGTGTACCAGGAACAGGTGATGCAGATCTCCAACCGCATCGCCGGATATTCTCTGGGCGATGCGGATCTGCTCCGCCGGGCCATGGGCAAGAAGAAGCTCGAGGAGATGGTCAAGCAGCGCGAGCGTTTCGTCAACGGCGCGCTGGAACGCGGCTTCAATCAGAAGAAGGTCGAGAAAATTTTCGACCTGATGGAGCAGTTCGCCGGGTACGGCTTCAACAAATCGCACTCGGCCGCCTACGCCTACCTGGCCTTCGTCACGGCGTATCTCAAGGCGCATTACCCTATCGATTTCATGGCCGCGCTGCTCACTTCGGAAACCGGGAACACGGCGAAGGTAGTGAAGTACATCAATGAGTGCCGCGAAATGGGCATCAGGATTCTGCCGCCTGACGTGAACCACAGCGAGTGGAGCTTCACGCCGGACGGAGAGGCAATCCGCTTCGGCCTGGGCGCGGTGAAAAATGTCGGCCAATCGGCGGTGGAGGCCATCGGCGTGGCGCGCGAAGAGGTGGGCCGATTCCAGTCGCTGCACCAGTTCTGCGAGAAGGTCGGATTGGGCGCGGTCAACCGGCGCATGATCGAAAGCCTGATCCGCGCCGGCGCGATGGATTCGCTGCAGGGCAACCGCGCGCAGAAATTCGCCGCCGTGGAAGGCGCCATGGAGGCCGGACAGCGCGCGTGGCGCGATAAAGAAAGCGGACAGGTGGGCCTGTTCGGCGACGTGATGGCGGAAGAGCCGCACGAAATGCCCCTGCCGAACCTCCCCGAATGGCCCGACAAGGAAAAGCTGGCCGGCGAAAAAGAGCTGCTCGGTTTCTGGGTCACGGGCCATCCGCTGGATCGCTACGCGGACAAAGTCGCGGAGTTGGCCACTCACGATACGTCCAGCCTGGAAGGCCTGGCCAAGGGCGTCGAGGTGACTCTGTGCGGGGTGCTCACCGGCGTCACCCGCAAGCGCAACAAAGAGGGCAAGCCATGGACCACCATGACCATCGAAGACACCAAAGGCTCCCTGGAAGCTCTCTGTTTTGCGACCAGCTATGAACGCCTGGCGTCGCAAGTGGTCGAGGATCAGGCCGTGATGATCCGCGGACTGGTGTTGCCGGAAGAAAACACCGCGCCCAAAATCTCCGTGCAGGATATCGTGGCGTTGGATAATGCACGCATCGATATGCCCTCGGTGATTTCCATCCGTGTCTGGCTGGGCCGCAACGGCACCGCCGATAAGGCGCAGGCTCTGGAGGAGATCTTCAAGCGCAAGCCCGGCGAGACGCAGGTGCGGCTGCGGCTGGAAGCGCCGCGCGATTTTTCGATTCTGTTGGACGTGCCGGCGAAGGTGCGGCCGGATCGCGAATTCAAAGCTCAGGTGGAGCAGATTTGCGGTCCGGAGTGTATTGAGAAGGTGGCAGGTTGATTTTCTCCGGATTCAGAATGTGAAAGATCCGGGACACCCGCCCGCTGGCCACGGAGTAGCACGATACTCCTTGCACCGCTCCGTCTCGCACCACAAGCAGGGCTGGCGCTCCATTCACTTGTACAGGCTTGGCGGAAAACACTCCGGGGAACTTCTTGTACACGCCAACCAGAAATCGCATGATGCGATCCGCGCCGTGCAGTGGATTGACGATGGAAGGCGCCTTTCCGCCGCCATCGCCGTAGAGCACGGCATCCGGCGCGAGCAGCCGGAGCAATGCTTCTTCATCGCCCGATACAAGTGCCGCGACGAAGCTGCCAATCACGCGCTCGGATTCGTCGCGATCCGCCGGGCCGGAAGCGGTCCGTTCCTCGTGGAGCTTTTCCCTGCCCCGCTTCACCAGTTGCCGGCACGCGGCTTCAGTCTTTCCCAGCACCTCGCCGATTTCGCGATACGAATGGTCGAAGACTTCGCGCAATACGAACGCGGCGCGCTCCTCGGCTCCGAGCCGTTCCAGTAGAAACAGAAACGCCACCGAGAGCTCACTCTTCACCAGAACAGAAGTCTCCGCCGATGGCGCATCCACAACCGGCTCCGGGAGCCAGACTCCCGGATACGTTTCGCGCCTGACGCGCGCCGAGCGAAGATGATCCAGCGCCAGCCGTGCCGTCACCGTGGTGAGCCACGCCGCGGGCTCACGCTTCTCCTGCGATCGGTCTTTCTGCCAGCGCAGCCACGCCTCCTGCACGATATCTTCGGCTTCGGCGCGGCTGCCCAGGAATCCGTATGCCAGCGTAAACAGACGCCGGCGCTCCTGCTCGAATAAATCCACTGGTTGCGCTGTTGTCACGAACTGAGAATCCCTCTCGTCAGAATTTGTAGGAGAGGAGAAAACATGAAACCTAGAATCGATTATCTCAAGGTCGCGCCGGCGGGTGCGGCGCAGGCGATGTTTGGACTGGGACAGTATCTCGAAAAATGTGGGCTGGAGCACCAACTGCTCCACCTGATCGAAATGCGGGCGTCTCAGATGAACGGGTGCGCCTACTGCCTCGATATGCACTCCAAGGATGCGCGTCTTGCCGGAGAGACGGAGCAGCGGCTCTATGCATTGAATGCGTGGCGCGAGACGCCGTTCTTCACCGAGCGCGAACGCGCGGCGCTGGAGTGGACTGAAGCCCTTACGTTCATCTCGCAGAATCACGTGCCGGACGAGCTCTACGAACGGGTCCGCCAGCAGTTCAGCGAGGCCGAAATGGTGAATCTGACGATGGCGGTGGTGACCATCAACAGTTGGAACCGCATCGCCATTTCATTCCGCGCAGTGCCGGGAACATACCAGCCGGCAAAGGCCGGTACGGCGCAAAGCCGCTGATGCGCACAGGCCGCGGCTATTCGTAGCGCAGCGCCACGAGCGGATCCACCCTGCTGGCCCGGCGGGCCGGAACATAACAGGCCAGCAGGGTAACCGCTCCGAGGGTGGCCGCCATGGCGACGAAGGTCAGCGGATCCATGGAGCTGACGCCGAATAGCAGGCCGCTCAGGAACCGCGTGAGCATCAGAGCTCCCACGGCGCCGATCACAGTGCCGGCTACCGCCAGCCGCAACCCGGTAGCGCCGATCAGCCGCACTACGTCGCCCGCTTGCGCGCCCAAGGCCATGCGAATCCCGATCTCGTTGGTACGTTGCGCCACCAGGTAAGAGATCACACCATAAATCCCCAACGCCGCCAGCGAGAGCGAGACCGCAGAGAAAAGCGTGAGCAGCAGCGTCAGAAAGCGCGGGCGGGCACGGTTGGCGGACATCACGTCGTCCATCGACGCAACGTTGGAAACGGGCAGCGCGTTGTCCAGGGCATGGACCTGCGCCCGCACGGCGCCTACGGCGGACATGGGATCGCCCTTGGTGCGAATGACCAGGTAGGCCGTCGAGGTGAAGTTGTCCGTGCTGTCCGGAATCGTGGAGCGTTGCAGCGTAGGAACGAACAACTCCGTTCCGGTAGGCCGGTCGATGCCCGCATTCTTGATATCGGCAACCACTCCCACCACCGTACGCCACGCGCCTTTCATCCCTTCTATACGGATGCGGTGCCCGATGGCGCTCTCCTTCGGCCAGAATGTGCGCGCCATGGACTGGTTGATGTCTACCACCGGTGGGGCGCCCACGCCGTCATTCCGGGTCAGGAAGCGGCCCTCGATCAGGCGGGCTCCAATGGCGTCGAAGTACTCCGGGCTGACGAAGTTCCAATAGTCGACGTTCTGGATCGGACCATTGGGAACGGGCACGAAGCCTTCAATATCGGTATCGTTGGCATCGATCTGGCGTTGCGGCGGAAGTTCGGTGGCCAGCGAGGCCGCGGTCACGCCCGGCAGCGCATTCGCGCGGGCCAGAATAGAGTTCCAGAAACCGTTGGCAGACGCACTGTTGGCGTACGACCGTCGAGGCAGGGCAATCCGCATCGTGAGGACATGGTCCGGATTGAAGCCGGCATTCACCTGCTGTAGCCTCCAGAAAGCCTTCACCATAAGGCCGGAGCCGATCAGCAGCACCAGAGCCAGCGCCAGTTCGACGGTTACCAGAGCCGCGCGGAACCGGTTGGCGGCCGCCGCGGCGGTGGTTCGGCCGGCCGCGGTTTTCAACGTGTCATGCAGCCGGCCCAGGCGCATGTGCATCAGCGGAGCCAGTCCAAAAACGATGCCGGTGGCCAGCGAAAGCACCAGCGTAAATACCAGAACACTCCAGTCGATGCCGATTTCGTCCACTCGCGGGATGCTGCCGGCGTTGGTGGCGACGAGGAGGCGAAGTCCGCCATACGCCAGCAGCACCCCGAAGACGGCGCCGGTCAGGGAGAGCATGACCCCCTCGACAATGAATTGCTGAAGAAGCCTGCCCAATCCGGCGCCGATGGCGGCGCGCACGGCTATCTCGCGACGCCGCGCTTCGGCGCGCGCCAGCAGCAGATTGGCCACATTGACGCACGCAATCAGCAGCACAAAACCCACCGCACCCAGAAGCACCATCATGGCGGGCCGGATGCTCTTAACGATGTCGTCCTGAAAACCGGTCAGCACCACGGGGTGAAACCTGGCGTCGAAACCATGGGAGCCCTGGCCGTTGCGCACCACCGGATGCTGCACGTAGCCCTGCATTTCGCTCACGGCCTGCGGAAAGCTCACGCCCGGACGCAAGCGGCCCAACACAGAGAGAAAGTGGCTCGACCGGGCGCCGGGCTTGGCCGGGTCGATCTGCAGCGGTACCCACAGTTCGGTGGGGACGGTCTCACCGGGGGGAAACTCGAAGCTGCGCGGCATCACGCCGACCACGGTGCAGGCGACGCCATTCAAGCGAATATCACGTCCCAGAATTCCGCGATCCCCTCCGAAGGCGCGCTGCCACAGGGCATAGGAGAGCACGGCGGTCCGCGGCGCATTCGGCTGATCGTCCGCGGGCGAGATGAGGCGGCCAAGCATAGGAGGAACGCCCAGCAGAGAGAACATGCCGCCGGTAATATAGGTGGCCTGCGCACGCACCGGTTCCGCGGAGCCGGCCAGGTTCACACCACCGCTCACCCAACCCTCCATGGCATCCCACGATTTGGTTTCGCGCTTCAGCTCCAGGTACTCCGGAGGCGAGAGCCAGAAATGGTGCAGTCCTCCGTTCTGGAATGTAGGGAATTCGGTGAAGATCCGCACCAGCCGGGGCGATTGCGCATACGGAAGCGGTCGCAGGATCACCGCGTTCACGACACTGAAAATGGCGGTGGTGGCGCCGATTCCCAATGCCAGACAGGCTACCGCAGCCATGGTGAATCCGGGATTCCGGGCGAGCATTCTGAGCCCGTACTTCACGTTGCGCATACGACCCCTCCTGATTCGGGAGACGGACGTTAGACGAAGAAAGTTCGGATTAGTGACGCTAGGCTTGTGTCTTGCCCACCAGGATGATGGCGAAGGAAAGGTCGCCGATCTTTACGCTCAGCACCCAGTCGCTATCGCCCTCTTTCCCGAGAACAGGGAAGGTGGTTCCCGCCGGCGGCTCTATCGAAAGTACTGCCGGGTGTGGCGTGTTGGATGCTTTGGTGCTCCACTCCACCAGGGTTTTGAAGTCCGGCATGGCGTTGGGATCGGTATCGGCGGCAATCGGAGTCAACAGCGCGAAGTCTCTTTGGGGAGCGACACCCTGATGCGCGCCGTCCACCGGATAGTTGCTATAGCGCAGCGTATAAACTCCTGCCTTGATTACCTGATCGCGGCGGTCGGCTCCCTGCGCGGGAAAGCGCAGGACGCCCAGAAACGTACCCTGAGGAATGGAAAAGGCGACGGAATCGTCGGTGGGTTTGGGGCCTGGCGGAACCGATCTGCGGAACCAGACCTCGCACCAGGGACCCTTCGGCCCCACAACGCGATACCCCTGGATTTGCATCACGCCCGCGATGGCCGCGGGGACATCTGGCGGCACCGCGGAAATGGTTTCCAGTTTGTAGTCCTGGGCAAAGAGGGAAACGGCCGCAAGAACGGCGGCGCAGGAAAGTAAGGCCAGACGCTTCATCATGGACGGATCCGGTGGGCATTTATGGAGCGGGAGACGGGATTCGAACCCGCGACATCGACCTTGGCAAGGTCGCACTCTACCAGCTGAGTTACTCCCGCCCTACTGGAAAATCTCATTTTCCTTCAGAAACAATACCAGTGTCAAACGTTATGGAAATGTAATTGAAATGAAACAAGTTATAAACTTGCAGAGAATCCCTGTTCGCTGTGTTAGCTACTGTCTCGGTTGACCTGAACTGAGATACTCGGCACGGTTCACAGGCGAGCGATCCTGCCGGCAAGTCTTCGGAAGCGAAGCACCGATAACCCCCACGCTGCTGTGGAAAAGACTGTGGAAATCGTGTGCGATTGGTGTGTAAAAGTGATGAATTACTGGGATCAGATTCGCAATTATATACAGCAGAAAGTGAGCGCCGAAAGCTACGACAACTGGTTGAAGGGCACCGGCTTTGCGGCTCAGCACGGCGACATCGCTCCTGGTTTCGGTGCCGGACCGGGAAACGCAAGCCTGGCTCGAGACCGAATACTCCAGCCTGGTCCGCACTGCCATCGTCGGGCTGAAGTTGCCGGTCAGCAAGATTGTCTACGAAGCGCGGCCGGCAAAAGGCGTTCACAATCAGGCGCTGGCGGCGGTCGAGATCTCGGCGACCCGGATAGCGGAGCCAGCGTACTGAATCCCAAGTTCACGTTCGATTCTTTCGTGGTGGGCGCCTGCAACCAGTTCGCGCATGCCGCCGCCGCGCTCGGTGGCCACCAATCCTTCCCGCAGCTATAATCCGCTGTTTCTCTATGGCGGAGTGGGAATGGGGAAGACGCACCTGATGCATGCCATCGGCCGCGAGCTGATGGATAAATTCGGCTCCATGCGGATTATCTACACATCCAGCGAGCGCTTCATGAACGAGATGATCGCCTGCATCCGCACCGAGCGCATGCAGCAGTTTCACCAGCGCTACCGCGAAGCCGATGTGCTGCTGGTCGACGATATTCAGTTGCTCGGCACCAAGGAGCGCACCCAGGAGGAGTTTTTCCACACCTTCAACGAGCTGCACGACCACCAGAAGCAGATCGTGATTTCGAGCGACTCGCCTCCCAAAGAGATTCCCGGCCTGGTGGAGCGCCTGCGTTCGCGTTTCGAATGGGGGCTGCTGGCCGACATTCAGCCGCCCGACCTGGAAACCAAGATGGCCATCCTGGACAAGAAGGCCGAGGCTGAAGGCGTCAGACTGCCGGACGACGTGCGCACGTTCATGGCGTCCAAGACCAAGTCCAACGTGCGCGAACTGGAAGGCGCGCTGGTCAAGCTGATGGCCTATTCTTCGCTCACCGGGACGCCCATCAACCTGCAGATGGCGCAGCAGGTCCTCAAGCACCTGGTGCACGTGCAGGACCGCCGAGTGACCATCGATTCCATCCAGAAGGCCGTGGCCGAGCGGTTCCAGATCAAGCAGTCGCAGCTCAAGGAAAAGAGCAACACGAAGAAGGTGGTCTACCCGCGCCAGGTGGCCATGTACCTGGTCAAGGAGCTCACCGACGCCTCGCTGCCGGAGATCGGCCGGGCCTTCGGCGGCAAGCACCACACCACCGTGATCCATTCCATAAACAAAATCGAGCAAACACGTCACATTGATCCGGAATTGAACAGGCTACTCCACAGCCTAATGGACTCATTACAATGAACTTAGCTGCGTTTTCCACAGGCGCCTCTCAAACAGCCCTGAGGAAAACTGTGTAAAATGCGGTGACAGATCCGGTTTTGCAGCTCTTTCGCAACCTGTTTCCGCAACTTCGAGTAGCCAAAAGTAGTTGAATTTAGTATAATTTAGGTAGCCTTCAACATTTGCACAGGCCCGATGAATACGGTTCTTATAGTGCTCATCTAATACAGCCTGAAGAGATAGGAGCTGAGGCCCTATGGAATTCACTGTAAGCAAGGCCGATCTGGTACGAGAACTGAGTCTGTCGCAAGGCGTGGTGGAGAAGAAGACCACCATCCCGATCCTTTCGAACGTGCTGCTGGAGGCCGCCGGTGACCGGGTGACCTTGACCGCCACCGATCTGGAACTGGGCATCCGCTGCTCCTGTCCGGCGCGCGTGAAGAAGGAAGGCTCGGGCACCGTTCCGGCGCGCAAGCTGCTGGATTTCGTGCGCCTGCTGCCGGAAGGCGACGTGAACATGAAGTTCCTGGAGAATCACTGGGCCAGCATCACGTGCGGCCGGTCGCGGACGCGGATCGCCGGCATGTCGCGGGAGAGTTTTCCGGAGCTGCCGCAGATGCCGCGAACGCATCGCGGAGATCCCCGTGAAGACGCTGGCTTCCATGATCGCGCGGACCAGTTTCGCCATCTCCATGGAGGAGTCGCGCTTCACTCTGAACGGTGCGCTGCTGCTGATGCGGCCCGAAGGCGCTGACCATGGTGGCTACCGATGGCCACCGCCTGGCGTTCGTGCAGGCGACACCGGAAGAGAGCGGCACAGGTGGATCAGCAGTTTCGCGCGCTGGTTCCCAAGAAGGCCATGGCCGAGCTGGTCAAACTGGCGGACGATGCCGGCGATGATGCCAAAGCGCTGTTTTCCGGCGACGAGAATCATCTGTTTTTTCAGGTCGGCCACCGGCTGCTGATCACGCGCAAACTGACCGGCAATTTCCCGGATTACGAGCGCGTGCTGCCTAAGGATCACGGACTGTCGGCCAAGCTGCAGAAGGACGAAATCAAATCGGCCATCGAGCGCGTGGCGCAGTTTGCCGATGAGCGGTCGCGCGCCATTCGCGTGCAGTTCGTCAGCGGCGAAGTGCGGATTTTCTCCTCCTCGGTGGAAATGGGCGAAAGCGAAGAGAGCGTTATCCAGCGAGTATCACGGGTCCGGATCTGGAAATCGGGTTCAACGCGCAATACCTGCTGGATTTCCTGCGCGCCATTCCGCAGGACCACGTCGCATTCGAACTCAAGGATCAGAAAAGCGCCGGCGAACTGCGGCCGGCCGGCGAGGGCATCACGGATCAGTACCGCTATGTCGTCATGCCGATGCGAATCTGAAGAATCAGAAAGTAAGAAACTATGCCAAACGAAGTAACTCCCAACACCGGCGGCGGCGACGTTTACGATTCCACTAGTATCAAAGTGCTGGAAGGTCTGGAGGCGGTGCGGCTGCGCCCCGCCATGTACATTGGCTCGACCGGCGAAATGGGATTGCACCACCTGGTGTACGAAGTGGTCGACAATTCGGTGGATGAAGCGCTGGCCGGCTATGCGAACGAGGTCAACGTCACCATTCACGACGACAATTCCGTCACTGTGATCGACAACGGCCGCGGAATTCCCGTGGATATGCACGAAGAGGAAGGCGTCTCCGCGGCGCAGGTGGTCATGACCAAGCTGCACGCCGGCGGCAAATTCGATTCCAAGAGCTACAAAGTATCCGGCGGACTCCACGGCGTCGGCGTGAGCTGCGTCAACGCGCTCTCCGAGCGCCTGGAGCTCGAGATCTGGCGCGACGGCTACACCTGGCCGCAGGAATACGCCTGCGGCATTCCCAAGGCGCCGCTGGTGAAGGCCGGCAAAGCCGGCCGCAAGACCGGAACCCGCGTCACTTTCAAGCCCGACATGCACCATCATGACGGCTGGCGAGTTCAATTACGACACCCTGGCACAGCGCCTGCGCGAACTGGCTTTCCTGAACAAAGGCCTCAAGATCACGCTCAATGACGAGCGCACCGATCCGGAAAAGAAGACTGAGTTTATTTACAGCGGCGGCATCGCGGAATTCATCCGCCATCTGAACCGGGGCAAACAGGTGCTGCACGAAAAGCCGATCCACTTCGAAGTGGACCGGGACATGCCCAACGGCAGCCGCATCACCATGGAAGTGGCGCTGCAGTACAACGACACCTATTCGGAAAACGTATTCAGCTTCGCCAACAACATCAACACCGTGGATGGCGGCACTCACCTCACCGGATTCCGCACGGCTCTGACGCGCACCATCAACGCGTTTGGACAGGCGCAGGGCCTGTTCCGCGATAAGCAGGAGAATCTGAGCGGCGACGATGTGCGCGAGGGTTTGACCGCGGTGGTGAGCGTGAAGGTTCCGCAGCCGCAGTTCGAAGGCCAGACCAAGGGCAAACTGAACAGCGATATCGCCGGGCCCATGGCGCAGTTCGTCAATGAGAAACTGGGCGAGTATTTCGATAAGAATGCCACCGTGGGCCGTAAGATCGTGGCCAAGGCGATTGAAGCTTCACGCGCCCGCGAGGCGGCCCGCAAAGCGCGCGATCTGACCCGCCGGAAGGGCGCGCTGGAATCCGGCGGCATGCCGCACAAACTGGCCGATTGCCAGGAGAAGGATCCGGAGCGTTGCGAGTTGTTCCTGGTGGAGGGCGAATCGGCCGGCGGCACCGCCAAGCAGGGCCGCGATCGCCGCTTCCAGGCCATCCTGCCGCTTAAGGGAAAAATTCTCAACGTCGAAAAGGCGCGCTACGACAAGATGCTGGGTCACGAAGAAATCCGCGCCATGATCACGGCGCTCGGCACCGGCATTGGCAAAGACGATTTCGACGCCACCAAGATCCGCTACGGCAAGATCATCATCATGACCGATGCGGACGTTGACGGTTCGCACATCCGCACCCTGCTGTTGACGTTTTTCTTCCGGCACATGCACGAACTGATTCTGCGCGAGCGGGTCTACATCGCGCAGCCGCCGCTGTACCGCATCAAGAAGGGCAAGACCGAAAAGTACCTCAAGGACGAGAAGGAATTCACCAAGGAAATCATGCGGCGGGCCACCGAAAACCTGTCGCTGGAGATCCATTCGAACGGCGACGGGTCGGAGGCCGTGCTGGAAGGCTCGGAATTGCGCACCTTCCTCACCAACCTGAACGAGTACGAAGAGACGTTCCACAAACTGGAGCGCCGCCTGCGCGATGCGCGCGTGGTGGAGGTGCTGGCGAATATCGATCTGCACCTGGACAACAAGGCCGAATTCCAGGTGGAGGCCAATCTGCAGCCGGTGTTCGCGGCACTCGAAGGACTGGACCTGAAGCCGGTCATGCGCAAGGACGAAGAGCATTCGGCGTACGAAGTGGTCTTCCACGATTCCACCAACGCCGAGCGGCGCATCGGCGTGGCGCTCACCTCGCAGCCCGAGTACCGACGGTTCCGTACGCTGGCGCGCACCATCGCCCGCTTCAACAAGCCGCCGTTCGTGGTGATGAAGAACGAACATCGCGATGCGCAGCCCAACTGGTCGGACCTGCTGGAGTACGTCAAGAGCGAGGGCAAGAAGGACGTCACGGTCACGCGCTACAAGGGGCTGGGCGAGATGGATTACGACCAGCTAGCCGATACCACCATGAACCCGGAGAAGCGCGTGCTGCGCCAGGTGCGTCTGGAAGACGCCGTGCAGAGCGAAGAGATCTTCTCCACGCTCATGGGCGAAGACGTGGAAAGCCGCCGCAAATTCATCGAAGAGAACGCGCTGGACGTGAAGAATCTGGACGTGTAGGTTCTACGGCGCGGACGCCGCGAAATACGCAACAGCTACACTGGGCCTTCCTCCCGGCCTACAAGAAGCAGCTTCTCACCTATCTCCGGCTGCCGACCTGCGGCTTGGCTTGCGGATCAACTTCCACGTGGCCCTGATTCAGGACGGCATCACGCAAATCGTCAACGGGCGGGAAGAAGATAATCACGCAAAGTCGCTAAGTCGCAAAGAGGCGTCGGGATATCGCGTCGGCCCCTCCCCGGAATTTCAAGGGCGCAGCCCTTGGTTATGCTACGGCCTCGCCATGCTCCAATCGATCGGCGATCAAACGCAGAGCCAACGCCTGCACGGCTGCGGTAGCCTGTTTTAGGGTTCGTCCGTATGCTGTCACACCCGGTAGCGCCGCTATATCCGCCAACCAGCGGCCATCCTCTTCGCGGAAATACTCGATTGCCAGCGAGAAGCGAGTTGGGGAATCAGGCATGACGTCTACTCTGTTGGAACGTACGTGCGCAGGAACCGCGCGGATTCCGAAGCGCCGACCAGAGGTTGGTCAGCCGGTTTCCGGCAGCAACCAGACTTCGCCCATTTTCACCGCTTCTGCTCCGATCGTGCCGCGGCCCTGAATGCAGATGAAGAGCTGGCACTGTTCGGGCTCGGGCCGGTACTGCGCGCCGGCCGGCAACTCCAAAAGTTCCGTGACAAAGTGCTTCGACCGCACCAGCCGCGGATCGGCCGCTCCGGGATGCACGGTCAAATCCGCTACCGCCACCGCCTGCGCCACATGCAACTCGCGAGGCCGGCCGTAATCCCAGAGCCGGTAGGTCACGTCGGAATTCTGCTGGATCTCGCACAGCACGATGCCCGCGCCAATGGCGTGGACGGTATGGGCCGGCGTGAGGTACGTTTCGCCCGCGTGCACCGGAACCCAGTTCAGAAGACGCTCGACTTCGCCGGTGCGCGTGGATTCCAGCAGGCGGTGGCGCGTGATGGGCTCACGAAAACCGAGCGCAATGGTGGCGCCGGGCTCGGCCTCCAGGATGTGCCACATTTCGGTTTTTCCGCGCGGGCCGTCTTCGCCATCGTCAGGATGCACCTGCACGGAGAGCCGTTCTGAAGTGAAAAGCAGCTTCACCAACAGGGGCAGTTCGCGGTCAGTGAGGAACCACGCTTCACCAATGGGCTTTTCCGAATCGGGAAACCAGGGCGCAAGATGAGTTTTGCCCCACACCTTCTCGCGCAGGGAAGGTGTGAGGCGAATGGGTTGAGGCATCAGGAATTTTTGACGACGAACTGGTGGATGCGGTCGAGCCCTCGCTCCAGCTCGTGCATGGAGGTCGCGTAGGAGATGCGCACGTGCTGCGTCGGTGCCGAACGCTTCGCCCGGAACCACCGCGACGTGCGCTTCCGCCAGCAGCCGCTCGCAGAGTTGCAGCGAATCCGCTATGCCGTTCTTGCCGATGACCACGCCCAGGTTCGGATAGGCGTAGAAGGCTCCGCGCGGCTCCTGCGCAGGTAACGCCGGGGATCGCGCGCAGGCGCTGCACCACGAAATCGCGCCGCTTGCGGTACTCGGCCAGCATGACGCCCACCGATTCCTGCGGTCCGCGCAGCGCTTCCACCGCGGCCTTCTGCGAGATCGAAGTGGGGTTCGAAGTGGAGTGGCTTTGCAGCTTGTTCATGGCATCCACAATGGGCTTGGGCACCAGGCCGAAGCCGATGCGCCATCCGGTCATGGCATAGGTCTTGGAAAGCGATCCGGCCACCAGCACGGTCTCTTTGGCGCCCGGCAGCGAAGCGATGGAGAACGGCTCGCTATCGTACAGGAACTTGCAGTAGCATTCGTCGGTCATCAGGTAGATGCCGCGGTCGCTGGTGAGCTTGAAGATTTTTTCGAATTCGCCGCGGTCCATCACCGCGCCGCTCGGGTTGGAGGGCGAATTGATGATGACCAGCTTGGTGCGCGCGGTCAGGTAGCGGCTCGATCATCGCGGCGGTGAGGGTGAAGCCCTTCTGCTCGTCGGTATCGACGAAAACGCACTTGCCGCCGGCGTAATTGACCACGTCCTTGTACGTGACCCAATAGGGCACCGGGATCACCACTTCGTCGCCGGGGTTGACCAGCGCCTGCATCAGGTTGAAGATGACGTGCTTGCCGCCCACGCGTAATGAGGCACTCGGCGGGCGAATAGCCGGTGCCGAAATCCTGCGTGTGGCGCTCGCAAACGGCCTTCTTCAGTTCCACCGTTCCGCCCGACGCGGTGTACTTGGTGAAATTCTGTTCGATGGCGCGAATGGCCGCCTGCTTGATGTTGTCCGGCGTGGGAAAGTCCGGCTCGCCGGCTCCGAAATCGACCACGTCGACGCCTTCGGCGCGAAGCCTGTTGGCGTCCGCCGCCACTTTCATGGTGGAGGATTCGCTGATTGAAGGAGATGCGTTCTGCGATTGCGTTAGCTACTGACCTGCATGGAGTATTGCTCAGCCCCTTTACGTTCAGATTTTGGATAACCGGCGCTGCAACCGGGCCTCGACCGAAGGCGGCACCAGCCCGGAGATGTTTCCGCCCAGCCCGAAGACTTCCTTCACCAGGCGGGAACTGATAAACGAATAGGCTTCATTGGCCATCATAAAAATGGTTTCGATGCCGGGCGACAGCCGGCGGTTCATCAGCGCCATCTGCAATTCGTACTCGTAATCCGAAATGGCCCGGATGCCGCGCAAGCAGGACGGTAGCCGACTGCGCGGCGGCATGGTCCACCAGGAGGCCGTCGAACGAATCGACTTCCACGTTGGGGTAAACGTGGACCACTTCGCGGAGCATTTCGGTGCGCTCCTCGACGGAGAAGAGCGGTTCCTTGCTGTCGTTTCGCAAAATCGAAACGATCAGCTTATCGAACAGCCGCGAGCCGCGCTGGATCAGATCGAGATGGCCGTTGGTAATCGGGTCGAACGATCCCGGATAAAGAGCAATGACACTCGGCGGCTTCGGCGACAAAAGTCAGATCACTTTCCTGGTGATTCTTTTTATTCTACTTCTTCTTCCCGGCGATCTGCCATTCGGTGAAGGGCGAGCGCACGCCGCGGATCTTCACATTCAGCAGTACGGCACGTGCGGCGAGCGCGCGCGCCATGGCCGGGCGCACCTGATCCAGGCTGCTCGATGGTTTCGCCCCCGCCGCCGAAGGCCTGCATCACCAGGTCGTAACGCGCGGACTGCAGTTCGCAGGCCACGTGGTGGCGCTTCCGGTGGCCGCGGATTGCAGTTCCCGCTCCAGGCCCCAGCCGGCGTCGTTGCCCACGATCAGCACGATGGGCAGCTGGTGGCGCACCGGCGTATCCATCTCGGCCAGGTAGAAGCCCAGCGCGCCATCGCCGGTGATGGCGGCCACTTGCCGGCCGGGATGTGCCAGTTGCAGCGCCAGCCGCATTGGGCAGCGACGGAGCCGATGGTGCCGAGCGGTCCCAGCCGCAGCCAGCCGCCCGGATGGCGCGCGGGAAGCGATGGCGCGGCCCCAGTGCGCGAAATCGCCGCCATCCCAGGAGTACAGCACGTCGCCGGGGAGCGCGGCCTGCAATTCGCGAAAGAACGCCGCCGGGTGCATCGGAGCAGCCGTGTCCGCGGCGTACTGCGCGAGCCTGGCTTGCCAGTCCGGCGGAAAGCGCGCACCCGGTCGAGCCACGGCCGCTCGGGCCACAGGTCCGGTCCGGCGGCCTCCGTCAGAGACTTCAGAGCGGCGCGCGCGTCGGCGCAGATAGCGACATCCAGCCTGTCGATTCAGGCCCAGCTCTTCGGGGTGAATATCGATCTGGATGAAGCGGGCGTCGGGCGGGAAACAGGCGCGCGCCGCCCATGGCCAGCCGGTAATCGATGCGCTTGCCGATCACCAGGAACAGGTCGGCCTCGCGGAACGCGGAATGGACCGCATAGTTCAGCGCCGGATCGGCATAGCCCATCACCAGCGGATGATCGTCGGAGACGGCGCCGCGCGCCATGGTGATGGTGTAGAGCGGGCAGCGAAGTGCGTTCGATGAAACTGCCGCAGCGCGCTCTTCGGCGTGCGCCCACCAGACGCCGCTGCCCGCGATCACGACGGGCCGCTCGCGCGGCGCGCAGCAGGTCGATGGCATGTGCCGAGATCGGCGCGGACTGCCGCGACTAGAGCGCGCGGCTCGGGTCCCAGCGGTGACGGCGCGGATTCCGCGCTGGCGGTAAACAGATCCACCGGGATGGTCAGGTGCACCGCGCCCTTGCGGCCCGCATCGCGCCACGGCGTAGGCACGCTCCAGATAGAACGGAATGCGCGCCGGCGTCGGGCGGTTCGGCGGCCCACTTCACGACCGGGCTGCGCCATGCCCACCTGGTCGATATCCTGAAATGCCTGGCGGTCCGCCATGGTGCGTGGCGCGGCTGCCGCTGACCGCGATCAGCGGGCTGCCGGCCAGGTGCGCGGTGGCGATTCCGGTGAGCGAATTGGTGTGGCCCGGGCCGCCGGTCACCAGCGAGAGCGCCGGCTTGCGATGAATGCGCGCCCACGCGTCCGCCGCATGCGTGACGCCCGATTCGTGCCGCATATCCACGATGCGGATGCCCGCGCCGCGCCGCGACCGCCAGCACTTCATTGAGATGATCGCCCACCAGCGTGAAGATGGTGTCGATTCCCAGGCGTGCGGCGGTCTCGCACGAACAGCTCGGCCCCGTTTGGCATAGAACCGCCATGCTACTACAATCGGGTGTAGACCCTGTGAATCCACGAAAAATTCTAGTTACCGGCGGCGCCGGGTACATCGGCTCGCACACTGTCCGCCTGCTGCTGAAGCAGGGCTACGATGTGGTGGTGGTGGACAACCTTTCCAAGGGGTACCGGCACAACGTGCCGGACGGCCGGCTGCGCGAACTGAACCTCGCCGATACCGGCGGCGCTGGCCGAGCTGATGCGCGCAGACACGGCATGCGAGGCCGTGATCCATTTCGCCGCGTTCATCGCGGTGGGCGAATCCATGCGCGAGCCCGAGCGCTATTTCGCCAACAACGTGGGCGGGTCGCTTTCGCTGCTCACCGCCATGGTGCAGGCCGGCGTGAAGCACATCGTGTTCTCCTCCACCGCGGCGGTGTACGGCAATCCGCAGAGCAGCCCCATTCGCGGAGAGCTTTCCCATTCGCGCGGTGAATCCCGTACGGCGAATCCAAGGTGATGGTGGAGACGATGCTGCGCTGGTTCGACGAGATTCACAGCGTGACCAGCGTCTGCCTGCGCTACTTCAACGCTTCGGGCGCCGATCCCGACGGCCGCCTGGGCGAAGAGCACGAACCGGAAACGCATCTGATCCCGCTGCTGCTGCGCGCGGTGATGACCGGCAAGCCGGTCACCATCTTCGGCGGCGATTACGACACGCCCGACGGCACCTGCATCCGCGACTACATCCACGTCAACGATCTGGCGCAGGCGCACATCCTGGCGCTCGAGCACCTTGCCGGCGGCGGCGCTTCCGACCAATTCAATGTCGGCACGGGAACCGGCCACACGGTGATGGAGATGATTCGCGCGGTGGAAGAGGTCACCGGCAGGAAGGTGCCCTACACGATGGGACCGCGCCGGGAAGGCGATCCGCCCAGCCTGGTGGCCGCGTCCGACAAACTGCGCACGAGGCTGGGATGGAGTCCGCAGTATCCCGATCTGCGCACCATCGTGCAGCACGCCTGGAACTTCGCAAGCGCTCGAAAGGGGTGAAGTACGCGGGGCGCTGCCGCGGTGGCTCCGATCAGAGCCGCGCGCATCAGCAAGCGGTCCGGCCCGCCAGAGTGCGCGAATTTTCGAAAAGCAGTGGCCAGGCCAAGCGAGCGGATATCGAAACCCGTAGGCTGCGTCCGGTAACTTCATGCCGCTTGGAGGAATGCCAGTAGCTCCGCGTTGACGCGGTCTTTTTCGGTGGTGCACATGCCGTGCGGGGCGCCTTCGTAGACCACCAGTTTCGCGTTCCGGATGATCTTCGAGGAAAGTTTCCCCGCATCTGCGAAGGGCACAATCTGATCGGCGTCGCCGTGCAGGACCAGCGTGGGCACTTCGATTTTCTTCAGATCTTCGGTCAGATCCGTTTCCGAAAATGCCTTGATGCAAAAGTAGGCGCCGGGCATGCCGCACATCATTCCCTGCAGCCAGAAGGATTCGCGGACGCCTTCCGACACTTTGGCTCCGGGCCGGTTGTAGCCGTAGAAAGGCATGCTCAGCTCTTTAAAGAACTGCGAGCGGTCGGCCTGCACGCTGGCGCGGAGTTGGTCGAACACTTCGACCGGCAGACCGCCGGGGTTGGCGGCTGTCTTCAGCATGAGCGGCGGAATGGCACTGATCAAGACCGCTTTGGCAACGCGCTGATTGCCATGACGGCCGATGTACCGGACTACTTCACCGCCGCCGGTGGAGTGTCCTACATGAACCGCATTCTTCAGGTCCAGGTGCTGCACCAGGGCCGCCAGATCGTCGGCGTAGGTATCCAGATCGTTTCCGTCCCACGTCTGGCCGGAACGTCCGTGGCCCCGCCGGTCGTGCGCGATGCAGCGGTATCCGCGCGCCGCCAGAAAAAACATCTGATCTTCGAAAGCGTCTGCACTGAGGGGCCATCCGTGACTGAACACGATGGGCTGGCCCGTGCCCCAATCCTTGTAGTAGATGCTTGTGCCGTCTTTGGTTGTAAAGGTATTCGCCATATTACCCTCTCAATAGCAATCCGCGTGCAAAACCGTTGAATGCCGGAAAACGCCATACTGAAGGTGTTTGGCGGGCTGGCAGGTGTCGAACGGTTTCGACACCAGGTCCCAGTTTCCGACGCGGCGAGCCCCGGCCAGGATATACGCCGACGAAATCCAAGGCGGATCACCGGTTGAGGAATGTTGGGGGCCCGCCTGCAACAGGTAGAATCAGAGTATGGCCGCGCGCCCTCTCACGCTGGTGTCCGAGCACGAGTATCTCGGCTCGCATTACGAGCCGGATTGCGAGTTTGAAGACGGCGTCCTGATCGAGAGGCACGGGGGCACCGAAAAGCACAGTTGGATGCAGATAGCGCTAGGCTCCTACATCTTCCGGCGGCGGCGGGCCTGGGGCGTGACCGGCTACACAGAGCAGAGGGTGCGCATCAGGACCGGGAAGTACAAACTGCCGGACGTCTGCATCGTCGAGGGGCCGCGGTCTGCGACCCCGATCCTCGAACAGCCGCCTCTCGTGGTCATCGAAATCCTCTCCCCCGAGGATCGCCCACTCCGAGTCGATCAGACTATCGCGGACTGGCTGGCGGCCGGTGTCGGCTACGTCTGGGTGGTTGACCCGGAGACGCTGGAGAGCATCCTGCATACGGCCCAGGGACGGGTGGAGGTGCGCGATGCCACATTGCGTGTGCCCGGCACACAAATTGAGATCCCGCTGCGGCAACTCGATGAAGAGTAGTGGGGGCTTTAGGGCGGGCAACCGTGCGACGCGGGGTTTCAATTTCCGCCGCTGCGCCAGTAGAGTTCTTCGATGTTCCACAGGGCGTAGTGATCCATCCGCGCCGGGCGGAAGTTTCCCAGATCGTTGCGCGCCCCCGCCAGGATGTAAGGGCTCACCAGCGGAATCATCGGGAGTTTGTCCATGAGGATCGCCTGCACGCGGTCGAACAGTTGTTTGCGCTCCGCACGGTTTCTGGTCACCATCTGCTGGCGCATCAGGCGATCGATTTCCGCTTCCCAAGGCGTGGCCGGCGTCTTCTGCTCCGGATGCCACAGGTGGTTTCCGGCGCTGGAGAGCAGGACGGCCATGTCCGTGTTGGGGTCGGCATCGGCCTCGCTCAAGCTCAACAGGCAGGCTTCATAATCGTGAGTCTGGAAGACGCGGTTCAGCAGGCTGGCGAAATCCAGCGGTGTTACATGGACGGCGATGCCTAAGGGCTTCAGGTCGTCCGCGATCAGTGTTGCCATCTGGACGCGTTCGGAGTTACCGGCGCTGGTGACAATGGAGAACTCCACCGGCTTGCCCGCCGAATCCAGCAGGCTGCCGCCTGGCGCCCAGGAGAATCCGTCCGCGGACAGCAACTGCTTCGCCTGGGGAATCGAACGGACGATGCGCGGCAGTTTGCCGTTCACCCACGCCTTATCGCCGGGCGGCACGGGCGCGGACAGCGCAGCGGCACGGCCCTGGTAGACCAACCGGACCATGGCATCGCGGTCAATCGCCAGGGAGACGGCACGGCGGAAACTCTCGCGGTGAAAAGGCGCGCGGGCGGTTGCCGGTGTGCCGTTCAGGTTGAAAAACAGGATGCTGTACTCCAGGCCAGGACCGGCATCGGTCAGAGTGTACCCGCGCCGGTCCCCGTCCTTCTGCAATACCGCGAAATTGCGGGCGCTGGGGCGGCTGATCACGTCGGATTCGCCGGCCTGAAAGCGCATCGCCTGCATGTCTTCGCTGCCGGCGAATACGAAATCGACCTCGGAGAGATAGGGAAGGCGCGTGCCCACTTTGTCGACTTTCCAGTAGTAGGGGTTGCGCTCCAACACCACGCGCTGTCCGGGCACAAACTGTTTCAACCGGAATGGGCCCAGCCCGACTACCTGGTCCGGAGGAGAGCGCAGGCCCCACGTTTCGGCCAGTTTGCCTTCCAGATACGGGCGCTCCAGAATGTGACGCGGCAGAATGGCGAATCCGTCGAACAGGCGCTCGGCGGCGGCGTACGGGCTGGGCAGATCGAACGCCACCTGGTAAGTGTCCAGCTTACGCACCGCGATGGGTTGGCCTTCGAGCAGCAGCAGATCCCGCTGCGGAGAGTGCACCTTCTCATCGAGATACACGCGGAAGGAAAACACGACGTCGTCCGCATCGAAGGCGTGGCCATCGGAAAACCTCACGCCGCTGCGCAAATTCAGCACGTAGTGCAGGCCGTCGGGCGAAACGGTCCATGACTTCGCCAGGGCCGGTTCGGTCAACTGCGTCTCGCGATTGATGTGGATCAGGTCCGCGTGGATGCGATGCATCACTTCCCTTGAGGCGCTATCGGCGGCCACCGCCGGGTTCAGGCTCTTGGGTTCATTCCGCTGCGCAAATACCAGCGTGCCGCCGGAACGTCCGGCAATGCCGGAGACCACCAGAGCATCGCCGGATTGCCCGTAGGCAGCGGCTGACAATGCCAGAACAACAGGCGTGAAGTAACGGAAGATGTGAACACGATCTAAGCCGCCTTCCCGGTGGAATCTCTCACTCGCAGCGGCGGAACAGCCACCCGTCCGCCACCAACAGAAATGCCAGCAATACCGGAATCGCCGCCACTCCCGGAGCCAGCAGCCACCGGTGCAGCAGCAGCGCGTGGTATTGCCGCGCCTCGTTCAACATGCCGCCCCAGCTCGGCACCGGTTCCCCCACGCCCAATCCTAAAAAAGAAAGGGCCATTTCGGCAAGCATGAATTGGGGAATCAACAGGGTCGCCTGCGTGACCGCCACTCCCGCGGTAAGGGGCAGGAGATGGCGCCGGATGAGATATGCAGGGCCCGCTCCGAAGCCGCGCGCCGCCAGGACGAAGCCTCGCTCCTTCCCGCTGAGCACGACGCCACGGATCATTCTCGCCGGGCGGACCCATCCCACGACGCCGATGATGACGGTGGACACCAGGAAGGAACCGAAGGTAGAAATGTGAAGCGGCAACAACGCCCGCACGGCCAGCAGCAGATAGAGCCAGGGGAGCGCCATGGCCAGTTCCCCGCCGCGCATAAGAAGCCCGTCCAACCAACCGCCGAAGTATCCCGCCGCGACTCCCGCGGCCAGACCCAGGGCCAGCGAAAGCAGCGTCGCCAGCAACCCGGTCGCCAATGAAACGCATCCACCATAGAGCAGGCGCGAAAACACGTCGCGCCCGTAGGCATCGCTCCCCAGCAGGAATACTGCTCCCGGGGCGTCCACGCCGAACAGGCGCCCGTTGCCCGGAAACAGGCGCAACGGATACTGACGACCTCCGTCATTCACGAATGGCCGCGCGTTTATGAAACGGACCGGAGTCGGGGGAGCATAGGGATGGTCCCGGTGCTGCTCGGCGTAAGGATAAGGAGCCAGAAACCGGGTCAGCAGCAAAGGCGCCAGCACCAGGGCGAGAAAGCCGTAGCGACGCTTCATCCGTCTACCTTCCGGATCCGCGGATCCACGCGGTACAACACGAGATCCGCCGCCAGGTTTCCGAGCACCAGGAAAATCGCGGACAACATCACAACGGCCAGGACCACCGCGAAATCGCGAGCCATCACGGCTTCCAGGAAGAGCGGTCCCAGCCCAGGCCATCCCATCACCACTTCCACCAGCAGGGAAGCGCTCAACAAAGCGCCCAGGGAAACGCCGCACAGCGTAACCAGCGGGTTCAACGCGGCAGGCAGCAGGTGATGGAACAGCAGACGCCGCCGCGGAATGCCTTGGGCGCGCGCGCTCAGGGCAAACGGCGCTTCCATTGTTTCCAGCATGGCGGCTCTCACATGGCGCACCAGCACGGGCGCCAGACCCAGCACCAGAACGGCGACGGGTAACGCCATGTGCCACGCCAGGTCGCGAAATTGTTGCACGGGGCCCATTCCCGAGTACCCGCGCGATTCCTTTCCGCCAGTTGGGAACCAGCCAGTCTGCACCGCCAGAAGCAGCAGAGCAATCGCCAGCACCAGGTCCGGGATAGCGAGCAAAAGGGACAAGGCCGCCGTAGAAAGGCGATCGCCCCACATTCCCCTGCGGGTGGCACTCCAGATGCCCAGCGGGATAGCGATCAGCCAGGCCAGCAGCGTCGCGCAGCCGGTAAGCAACAGCGTCGCTCCAACCCGGTCTTTCAGCAGCGGAGCAACGGGCTCGTGGTAGGCCAGGGAGTATCCGAAGTCGCCGCGAAGAATGCCGGCCAGCCAAGCGCCAAAGCGAACCGGAAACGGGCGCGCAATGCCGGATTGCACCCGCAGCGCCGCCACGGTCTCCGGCGAAATGCGCGGGTCGCCGCGCCATTGCGAATAAAAATCGCCCGGCGCGATTTGCGCCAGCAGGAAGGAAAGCAGCGAGACGGCCACCAGCAATCCGGCACCGTGGAGCAGGCGCCTGCCCGCGTACCTCATCGCGGCGCCTCCTCGGCACTCAACGCCAGAGTGGCCTGCACCAGTCTTTGTGTAGTCGGGTGTCGCGGCGCAGCCAGCAGTTCCGATGCGGCGCGATGCTCGACCATTCTTCCTTCGTCCATGACGGCGATCTCGCCGGCCACGCGTTCCACCAGGGCGAGGTCGTGCGAGATCAGGATGTAGGCGAGACCAAGTTCGGCCTGAAGTCCGCGCAGCAGATCCAGCACGCGGCATTGCGCCGCGGCATCGAGGGCGGAGAGCGATTCGTCCAGGATCAGAAGCTTCGGCTCCAGGGTCAGCGCTCTGGCGATGGCAAGTCGCTGGTGCTCGCCGCCGCTGAACTCCATCACCGGCCTGGCCGCGGCATGCACGGGCAGGCCCACGCGGTTCATCACATGGAGCGCGGCGTCCCACTGCATCGCACGATTGCCTCGCTTCTGAATTGCGAGCGGCTCGGCGACTGCTTCGCCTGCCGTAAAGCGCGGATTGAAGCTGGCGGCCGGCTGTTGCGGGATGAGCTGGAGGTCGCAGCGCCGCATGGTCCGGCCTCGCATCAGAATTTCACCGGAATCGGGCTTTTCAAACAGCGCCAGGCAGCGAGCCAGGGTGGACTTGCCTGCCCCGGATGGTCCCACCAGCCCGAGAGTCGCGGCGCGCGCGAGGTCGAAGCTCACGTCCCGGAATCCCCACCTCTGCGGTGCGGACTTTCCCCAGCGCCGGCGCGGGGTGAAGCTCCTGGACAGATTGCGCACGCTCAATAGAGGTTCACCTTCCATGCAAGCATCCGTCGCGCATCGCCATCACAGGATCCGCCAGCCGGGCCAGAACGTCGCGGCTGTGGGAAATCAGCAGGAACGAAGTGCGCAGTTTCAACTTCAAAGAACGGAACAGGCTCGCCAACTCGAGCACCCGGCAAGCGTCCAGGGCGCTAAAGGGTTCGTCGGCGATCACCAGCGCCGGGTTCGCAGCCAGCGCCAGCGCGAGGCACACCCGCTGCCGTTCGCCGCCGCTCAACTGGTGAGGGTATGCCTCGCGAATGTGCTGCGAGTACGGCAACTCTACCAACTCCAGTAAGCGTTCCACCCTCTGCCGTCCCGGGTGTGCGCGGATGGCCTCGCTCACCTGGTCGCGAACCCGCAACACGGGATTAAGCGCCGCCAGCGGATCCTGAAAGACCATGGAAAGCTCGGCCCCGCGGATGCGTTCCAACTGTCTCTCCGGCAGTGTCATCAACTCCTGCTGGCGCAGCCGGACAGAACCTCTAACGCCGTACCGCCGCGGCAGAAGTCTCAGGAGGGCGAGCGCCAGCGTGGTCTTGCCGCAGCCGGAATCGCCGCTGAGCCCCACAATCGTGCCGGCCGGAATCTGGAACGTGGCATCGCTCACCAGCGATCGTTCCGCGACCGTGATGGAGAGTCCGCAAACGTTCAGGAGCGGCGTAAGTGGCATGTTGCGCGGAGCTACTTGTCGTTCAGGTAGTACAGGATGCTGGAGTAGACATCCAGCCTGCCGCCATCCCCCATATCGGCGTTAATGTGTAACTGCTGGCCATGCTCCAGCGCGGCAAGCGCGTGGCCCACGGTGATTTGAGGCGCTACCTGTAGCAGCAGCGCGGCAGCGCCGGAAGTCAGCGCCGTACTGAAAGAAGTGCCCCATACTCCGGCGTAGTGGTTGCCCGGATAGGCGGTAACGAGGGCCTCGCCTGGGGCGGCCATGCGGACCGACGGCGAATCGTAGTTACTGAAGGCGCTGCGCTGGTCCAGGTCCGTGGTGGATCCGACGCCAAGCGTGCCCTTATCGGCAGCGGGATGCACAACCACGCCCTCGTGGCCGTCATTGCCGCCGGAGGCTACGCAGATCACGTTGTGACTCCAGGCGTATTGCACTGCCGCAGCCAGGGTTGTGGATGCCGTACGGGAACTGAAGCTCATGTTGATCACACTGGCGCCGTTGTCTACGGCGTAATAGATCGCCCGCACGATGTCCGAGAGGTTGGCGGTGCCATCGGCGTGGAACGCCTTCAGCGGCATAATCCGCGCGGTAGGGGCGACCAGGTGAATCAGCCCGGCCACCATGGTGCCATGTCCGAAATCCTCCGGAAGACCGCCATCCAGGATGGCTACCGTGGACTGATCCAGAATCGCGACAGTGGATTGGTTCAGCAGATAAGGGCACTGGAACCCATCGAGGATGGCCACCGTGGACTGGTCCAGAATGGCGACCGTGGATTGCGTCAGGTCGTCCAGTTCCGAGGGGATGCCGGGCAGGTTGCGGGTGAAGTCGTAGCCCGGTACCAGCACGCCCTGGAGCGCGGGATGACTGGGATCCACGCCCGTATCGATCACCGCAACCACGCCGGCGCCGGTGGCATAACTTTGCAGCACGGCGGGCAAACCGATCAAGGCCGCGCCGGGTTGATTGACATAACTGTTGCGCAAGGTTGCGCCGAAGTACGGAACCGTACTTTGGTCTTGCGCGGCGGCGATCAAGGCAGAAACATCGGCGATGACCGGAGCGGTGGGCTTGGTTTCCGGCGACTGCACCTGCCCGTCGGGCTCAAACTCCAGCACCGACGAATCCGCAAGCACTGTTTTGACGAAGTTGGGCGGTGCCGGGTCGGGTCCGGAGACCAGGTAGAGGGTGTGGCCGTCATCGGAAAGCGGCCGAACCACCACCAGGCCGTAGCGGGGGGCAACCTGTGAAATATCGGCGCCCGCGGCAATCTGCATAATGTACTGCGCGGCTGCCGCCGGTGCTGCCAGACAGACCAGAATCGCCAGGGCGCGGGCGAATCGAAGGAGCGAATGTCTTCTCATGGCCGAATGCCTGCTACGAATCGATCGAGGGGAATCTCCACGCGCCTGCCAACAGATGTCATAGGCATGCAGAGTTTCAAACCGTTCTGGAATTTTGCCACAAGGCAGAATTCCCCGAAACGGTTACTTTGGGTAGCAGCAAGCACCCTGTTTCGCGCCATCAGGCGCACCGGAATGCCGGCTACCGGCTCGCTCGCCGATGCACGGTTGACCACCTGTCCCACGAGGGACATTTCGTGGGATTCGGGTTCCGGTTCCAACTGCAACTCGACGGCGAAGTCCCCGGCATGGTACATCACCTGCACCAGGTTGTCGGCGGTGGAGCGCGCTCCTTCAGGCGCGGGGTCGCGCTGATTGCTGAAGACCAGGCGCGCAGCCAATCGCGGCAGCAGGTCCGGATCGCACAGGTCCGCCGTCGGGCGCCGGGCGGGAAAAATCTGTTTGGCGGAACGAACCAGGTGCTCGGGGACCGTGACTTCGGCGGCGCCCGCCCGATGGATGCGGCTGAGCAACGCAACCAATCGGCTGCACGGCTCACAGCCGTCTGCCAGATGGCATGCCATAGCTTCCTTCTCTCGCGGGGGTACCAGTCCGCGGACGTAGTCGGTCCACCGGGTAATTTCAAAATGCTTCATGCGTCGCGCAAACGTACCACTAACAATGGTTAGGGTAAACTTGTACTCCAAAAATATAGTTCGTCAGAAATATTTCTCTAACGTGCCGGCGTGTACCTTCCCGCCAGCACGAAAGGGGCCCAATAGTACGGATGGGGACATTCCTGCCGCAATTCGCGCATGGCGCACTTTAGCGCCGCCGCTTTGTGCGGCGCGCCCGGCAGGCAGTCGTAAAACCGCTTCATAAACCGGGTAGTACTGGAGTCATTCACGTCCCAGAGGCTGGCCATGACGCCGTGAGCGCCTGCCAGCAGCAACCCGCGCATGAGCCCCACCAACTCGTCTCCGCCTACCACCACGCTCAGGCCGGTGCTGCATCCGCTCAGCGTTACCAGTTCGGCGGAAATAGGTAGGTGGTAGAGATCCAGCAATGTCAGATGAGAGCCTCCCAAACGGATGGCGGAGAAGAGAGGATTATCACGGCGGAACAGTCCATGGGAGGCGATGTGAATGAAGCGGGAGGAGGCGCCGATTCGACGCAGGACTTCCTCAGTGGCGTCTTCGCCCAGAAAGAGCCGCGCCTGAGGCAGGACCGCGGCAGCCATCCGGGCCTCCGGTTCAATATGAGGCGCGCGACGGTCCGGCAGGCCCATCACCAGTGACTCCGGGCCGAAGCCCGGACGGCGCCCCGTGCAGAGGGCGAACACCGTGGCGCTTGGGGCATAGGAGACCGTGAACTCGTCGATAAGATATCCGTCCGGACCACGCAGCGCATGAAACGGCAGGTGGTGCAGGAAGTCGTGAGGCGCGAAGATCAGATGGTCGGCCTGCGCGAGGCGTCCCGCGATGGGTGCGAGAAGATCGTCATACAACTCCCGCAGATGACACGCGGCGGCGTCTCCGGAGTCGGGCTCTATCCGCGCTTTGCGAATTTGAAAACGCAACAGCCGCAGGCGAGTGCGGATATCGTCCACTGCACCAAGGGGAACGATCTGGAGCCCCGGCGATCCCAGCAGGCAAACGCAAAGCGCGCCTTTGAAGACGTAATACTCCAACAGAATGGCGCGGGGCGGCAGGCTTGCCAGAATGGTATCGAGCGAAAGCGCATCGTCAGGGCCGGCCGTGCTGGAAGGGTTCGCGGTGACCAGGTTCAGCAGCCGGCTTTCGCACTCGCGAACGCTGGTTTGCAGGCCTTCCCATTGCGCCGCGCCGGAGGTTGTCGCCGATAATGCCAGCCGCTCCATGTGGCGGTACAGGGAATTGAGGCGCCGGCGGGTTTCCTCAATCTGTCCGTCCTGTGGTTGCGCCCCGGGCGGGCGCGAAATCAGGTCCGACAGGGTTCGTGACTTGGCTTGCTGGATGAGCTGGAACGCCTCTGCGGCGGAGTCGGCCATCCGCACCTTGACCAGGCTTTCGTAGACGGCCAGTTTGTCCTTGAGGAAGGCGACCTTGGGTTCATCTCCCCACAACCGGCTGCGCAGCGTCTCGATTTCCCGGCGCGCCGCTTCGTAGGACTGGCGATGCCGCGCCGTCGTCACCGGCCTGCTCCTCTACCTGCCCGCGAACAAAGTGGGCGTGAAATCGCAAGGAGGGTGTGCCCGCTATCTGTAACTGGGCCTGGGCCTGGCTGGCTCTCTCCCGGGCGCGCGAGACGTGGTTTTTCTTCAAGAGCAGGCGGCACTGGAGCAGCTCCGCCAGGGCGGCGGGGCCCGGCAAAGTGGATGCGGATAGCACGGGCAGCGCCCGCCGGCACAGCCTGGCAGCCTCCCGATCGCGATTTTCGCGTTCCAGGAGAATGGCCCGGTAGAGGTCGATGAGTGCCGGCCACAAATTGTTCCGCTCGTGCGCGAAGATCTCCCGCGCGTTCCGGAAGAGCCGGCCGGCAACCTGAATCTGTCCCCTGCGGCTGGCGGCGATGGCGCGGGAGATGCTCGCCTTGGCCCCTTCGTACGCCATACCGAGAGATTGAAAGCGTTGTTCCGCCTGTTCCGCCAGCCAGGCGGCTTCCCGGTTCAGATTCAGTTCAAGGTAGATTTCCGCTTCATCCAGATCGCACAGCGCGGCGTGATAGTAATCGCCCACCTCGCGGCAGTGTTCCCGGGTTTTCTTGTACAGCTCGATGGCGCGGAGGAAATCACCTTGCAGGTAGTGCAGGTAGGCAACATTGTAATCCGCGCCGGCCACCAGAACGGACAGGCCGTGGCGTTCGCAGTATTCACGCACCGTACGGTAGCATTCCAGCGCCTGCACAAAGCGGCTCAGGCTGCTGTTGCAGACGGCAATATTGCTCAGCACAGCGGCTACGTCGCGGTGTTCGCCCAGGCGGCTCAGGGTGGCGTACGCCTCTTCGTAAACTGCCAGCGCCTCGGCGTAGCGATCCTGGCGGTACAGAATGTTGCCCTGGTTGCTGGCCACCCGCGCCAGACGCAGATCGTCGCCAAGCCTGTGGAAGATTTTCCGCGCGCGCGCGGCCCACTCGTACGCGTCATCGTATCGTCCCAGATAGCTGAGAGACTGCATACCGCTGAGCAGAGTACGGCCGGCCTCGACTTCGCTTCCCAGCGCGGTGAAGATTTCCAGAGCCTGCTGGTAAGAGAGGATCGCTTCCTGATAGCGCGACCCGGCATAGCTCACGTGAGCTGAGGCCCGCAGCGCCACGGCATGGGAAGCCGGGTCTTCGAGATGTCCCGCCAGCCACGATGCCGCCGTCGCCAGGCGCTGCGCACGCCCGGAATCCGCATAGAGTACGCGAAGCACGCCATCGTGAAGGGTTTGCACCGTGCGCGAGTTTCGAAGGTCGGGCCGTCCGGCAAAGAACTCGGCGACGCCGCATTCCGCGAAGGTTCCCTCGGCGAGAACCCGAAGCCAGTCGGGACCGGCCGGATCCACGCTCAGAATCCCCTCTCCAGGAGACTGCTGCGCAATTTCTGAAGACACCGGCCGCGAATAAATCCGATGGAGCCCTCGGCCAGCCCAAGCCGGCGGGCGACTTCGGCATACGCCACGGGAGGGTCGTGATAGAACAGCAGTTGGACCATCCGCTGGCACCGTTCCGGCAGGCTGGCCACGGTGTCCCGCAAAATCTGCGCGCGCTCGGCCTGTTCTTTCCACTCGGGAAACAGGGGCTCGCGCGCGACGGGTTCGAGATCGGTCGTGGTCTGCTGCGGTTCGGTCTCGCGCATGCGGCGGCGCTTCCATTGATAGCATTTGTGAGAGGCGACGGAGATAAGCCATCCGCCGAGAGCGCCAGGCTTGCGGAGATTTTTCAGCTCGGAGTACAGCTCCACCCAGACTTCCTGGAAGATGTCCGCGGCATCCTGGGGGCTCATCCGATACTTCACCGGAGCGGAATACACCAGATTCTTGTATTTGTCCACGACGGCATGCCAAGCCTCCTCGTTGCCGCGGAGACACTCTTCCACCAGGTCCTCGTCGGTCCAGGCAGCTACCGGTTTTCGAACGGGCGCGAGTTTGATGAGCGACGGACTAGTATTCACAGGCCTCCCGACACTCGCGCTCGGACGCACCTGCTGCGTGGTTGTGGCGCAGCTCGCCTGTGAGTGCAGACATTTGGGCGGAACGAAAGCAGGTTTGGTTCCATGCGAACCCGTATGCTGATAATGCGTGTCGTTCACCTGGGATCCTCGTAAAACGGTAATTACTTCACAGCCGTAAAGGCGTCTTTGTACAAACTTCCACCCTGATGCGGCAACAACCGGTTAGTGGTGCTCCGCATGTTCGAACACGAGCACCTTACCTGCGCGTGAATCGATCACATACACACGCCCCTGGGGATCGACATGGATCCCATCGATGCGCTGAACCTGGTCCACGCCGTCGCCCATCTGGCCGAAAGACGCCAGATTCCTCCCCTGATCGTCAAAAGCCTGAACGATCATCCAACGGGGATTCGAGACCAGGAAAAGGCGGCGGGCGGGATCGAAAGCGAAGGCCGATGGGAACCGGATACCCTCCCAGCGCAACTCCCCGCGCAAACGCCCGTCCGGGCTGAAACTTTCCACGCGGTGCTCCCGGTTGCCCAGCACATAAATCTGATTGTCGATAACCGACAGGGCGGACGCGTCGGCCAGTTCCGGCGTGAGTTGAATGGTACCATTGACCTCGCCCTCCCGGTTGAGTTCGACGATGACGTTGCGCGGAGGGTCTGCGACATAAATAGTCCGTCCATTCGCGGACAGGGCGACGACGCCGGGACGTTCCAGCGGATGCTCGCCCCGCTTGAAAAAGGCGCGGTCGAATTCGCCATCCTCGTTGAACACGTAGATGGCTCCGGTTCCTGCATCGGCGACGTAGACGCGACCCTGTGCGTCCGACGCGATACCCCAGGGAAGTTGCAGAAGCGCATCGCCACAGCGCTTGAACTCTCGATAGGTAGAGCCGGTCGCGCCGAATACGTGGATGGAGGCGGTGGCGCTATCGGTGATCCAGACCCGGCCCTTGAGATCCGTAGTAACTGCGACCGGAAATCCAAGGCCATAGGGATGCTCGTTCTGACCCAGTAGTCCGGTGACCGGTTTGCGGTTCAATACCCTCGGCGGATGAATTCCCAGCTTCGATCCAAAAGTGCGGCAATGGCGCATATCGACGGACGCAGGTTCCTGCGCGCACGCCAGCGCCGCCAGCAGCAGGGCCGCCGTACTGTACCCCGTCCGGGCTCTGTTAATAGGTGTGCGGGTTATGGTTTTCTCCGTGACAGTTGGTGTAACAGCCCTTTTGACCGCTGCCGGTTCCCATGTAAAAGTACCCAAAATTCGTTGTGGCCTTGGCCGCGACCGACGTATCGAAGTTCATCATGGCCCGGTTGGCGCCCGCGTTGCCGCCGATGACTCCGTGCGGATCGTGACACGTCGTGCAGCCGACGCCGCTATGGTCGTCGTGAGGATTTTCATTGCGGACCGTTGTCAGATTGTGACACTTGTTACAGAGGGCGGCGGCGCTTGTGCCCCCGCCGCCTCCCCCGCCCCCGCCGATTGCATCCTGAAAAAGGTTGAGTTGGAGCAAATGAGGATACGCGGAACCGTGCGGGCCATTGGGACCGGCGCCGTTGGAGGAGCGCGCCTGGTCGTTGTTGTGGCAGTCCGTGCAGTACAGCAGCGTCGAGGTGCTGAGGGGCCGGTTGGTATTGTTAGTGCCATCCACATTCAGCATGTATGGCCGCAGGCTGCCGTTTCCAGTAGTGACTGTGCTGCTTCCCGTCACGTTGTGACCGATGGTGCTCAGAAACTTCAGGCGGAGATTGTACTGGTCCGCGGGCCGGGGCGGCTGGATGGGATAGCCCGCGGGCATGGGTCCGCCGGGATAGCGGATCGCGGTCCGTCCATACGTGCTCGTCGCCGGCTTATTGGTACTGTCGGCATGGCATTTGAAGCAAACCTGGTATTCACTGGCGGCTACCGGTTGAGCGCCGCTGGTATCCCATCCGCTGACACCGGCGAGTGCGGCTTGTGCCGCGGGCGCCGCCGGGGTGCCGGTTTGTGCGTACGCCGCGTGTGAGTTGTGGCAGTCCGGGCACTCCGCGTGACGGGTGTTGTTCACGGGCAGGCCCTCAGCCGGGTCGTGGGCCCCGGTAACCGACATGGTGGGGTGTGAGTAAGCCTTGTTGTACTCGCCCGCAATGTTCAACAGGGCGGGATTCAGGTTCGATCCTCCGTGACAGGGAGTGCATGCGGCCTCTTCCGGGGCGTCCAGGTTCCGGGCTGCGGCCGCGTTGTTGTGGGCGTTGTGGCAGTTGGAGCAGGCATTGGCGGCCACGCTTCCGTAACGGCCGAAAGGCGCGGTGGTGGGAGCCGTGTTGATGGCCGTCGCGTGCGACGCGGCGGTCCATCCGTTCAACTGATTCGGCTGCGCCCGCGTGGGGTCGTGGCAAGCCAGGCACAGCGCGCTGTTGGCATTGGAGCGGACCAGAAACATGGGGGTCGCCGGATCGTTATTTTGTACGTGCGGATCGTGACACGTGGTGCACTCCACCTTGCCGGAAACCAGTGTCACGGCCGAATCCTTTGTGGATGGCTGGCTGGCAAACAGAGACGCGACCAGTTGCCCATCATCCACGGGCGCCATGCTGACCGGATGTCCGCTGGAGAGGTTGGAGCCGAAAACGTCACCGGAGGACATCGCGCCGCTGGTGGCAATCTGTCCCTGGACCACGGTCAGGCCCACCGCCACCGTGCCATCGTGGCAACTGAGGCAAAGCCGTGAAGAGCCGGATCCCGGAGTCTGGAGTCCGGAGCCGTAGGTGCTGCTGGTGTAAGTGGTGTACGTGACTGAGGACAGCGAGTGATCCCAGAGAGGCGTGACATTCGGGATCACGTTGTGCGGCGCATGGCAGAAAATGCAGGCCCTGGTTTCGGCCGACTTGACAGGTCCGCCGCCAGAGATGGCGAGGTCGTGCTGGCTGCCGATTACTGCATCTTTCAGGCCGGTAGCCCACAAAGGCGCGGCAGCCAGAAGACACACGGCAACAAGACGAATCATTGCGCCCGCCTCTGGTAACGGAACACCTGCACGCGGCGATTCAGCGAATCGGCCACATATATAATGTTGCGGTCGTCGATGGATATGCCGGCGGGGAGCTGGAACTGTCCAGGCTTCGCTCCGCCTGACCCGAAATAGTAAAGCAGGCGCCCCTCCGGGCTGAAAACCTGCACCGTGTCGAACAGTCCGTCCGCTAGGTAGATGTTTCCATCGGTGTCTGTGGCGATTCCCTTGGGGCGGTTGAGTGTGCCGGTCTGGTTTCCCAGTTGGCCGAAAGAGCCGGAGAACGCGCCGTCGGGAGTCAGGATCTGCACCCGGAAATTCATGGAATCCACAACGTACAGCCTCCCGCCCGCGAGGGCGAGCGCCGTGGGAAAGTTGAATTCTCCCTGGCCCGCCCCGCGCCTGCCAATGGCGCGCACGAACCCGCCATCCAGCCGGAACACCAGCACCTGGTGCCGCAGGGTGTCGGTGAGGTAGATCAGGCGGTGCGCCCGGTCCAGCGCCATTCCGGTGGGACGTACGAGGCGCGATTCCGGCGTCTCTCCCCCGATGGTACGCAGGAAGCGGCCCCGCGAATCGAAGACGAAGATCCGCGAGCGGACTGAATCGCTGACGTAGATGTTGTCGCTGCTGTCGCAGGCTACATCGATGGGAGAGATTAAAAGGCGGCCCTTCGGACCCTTTAGAAACTGGTATTTGTGTTTCTCGAAGTCGTAGATGTGTATTCCCTGCTGTCCGGGGTCGGCCACCAGCAGACGGCCCGAGCTGTCGTGGGTTGTCGCGTACGGGCGGAGCAGCTCCGGCCGCCCTTCCGGCGGACCCGCGACCCAGTTGAGCAGCTTGGTGAAAAAACTCCGAGGCCTGGTGAACTCGCGAACCGAGGGGATGGTCCGCAGGTACTCGACGCTCGCCTGCGGCGTCACCGCGCCGGCAGTGAGTGCAAATAGAAAAAAACAAGTGACTGAGCGCCGATACTTCATAACAACCTCGCACGCCGGACAATCCGGACGTAAAACCGCTCGCGCAGAGTCAGGGGATAGGTGGAGAAAATCTCGATCGCGCGGATGTACCCGGCCTCCACCTGGATCCTGCGGAAATGATAGGTGAGGTACACGTTCAAAAGATCGAATTCGTTATTCAGAAAGCCATCCAGGTGCTGCTTGGAACGGGTCCACTGGGCCGAAAGTTCGATCTTGCGAAGAGGCGTGGTGTGGAGACTGAAGGTCATGGCGCGATAGTCACTGGGGATAATCTGTCCAGCAGTGAGGAACGCCGACTCCCCACCCAGTGCTGACACCGCCTGGGTGAAAAACGGGAGCGAATTGCTCAGACTGTTATTGATGCTGGCATCCACCTGGAAGCGGGGATGATCGATGCCGGCGCGGGCCGTGTAGCCGTTGGTACGAAACTCGTTGGCGTCGTTTACGATGGAGCTCCACTGCCAGCCGCCGCCCAGGCGCGCGCTGAAGTCCCGGTACACGCGTGTTCCCACGCCGCCTTCCACGGACACGCTGTCATTGGTAAGCGGTTGGGCATTGCGCACGCTCTGATCGGACCCATGCAGCGTCAGGTCAAGCTGTAGCCGGCCGCCGGTCCCGTGCTGAACGCTGGCGCGATACGTCTGGCCCTGAATTGTGCCGGACTGCCCGGTGATCGAACCGATCCCGAATTCGCGGCCATACTCTCCGGAGACACTCCCCCAGCCAAATCGCTTTGCCCAAGTGACTCCGGCGGAGCTGGTGAAGTAGTTCGCGCTGAGGGTCGATTCCGTATTGTCCGAAAAAAGAGCGCTCCGCTCCGCCCCGGCATAAAGTCCGAAGCCGCCGCCCAGGGTGACATTCGTATTGGCGGTCAGGATGTAGTTCGCCACACCGTGCGAGAAGGGAACCAGCACCTGCGCGTCCGGTGCCGCGGATCCGGCGGCGCCCAGGCTGGAGACAGCCTGTGCGAGTAACTGGCTCGCCACATTGGAGGAGTAACCGGCCCGTAGCGTCGACCGCCACCGGTGGTGTTGCATCAGCCGCAGGTTGGCGCTGACGTATCGCGTGCCCAGGTCGATGGGAAAGTTGAAAAGCAGGCTCGAAGTGGTCTGGCTGCCGCCGTTCATGAAGAACTCCGAATCGCCCAGGAACCCGCGCCGCACCGATCCGTCGTACTGCAACACTTTCTGCTGAAGGGACCCATAATCCGTCCCGCTGCCGGTAGACGCCAGAAGGTCCGAACTCTGGTATTGATCGTGAAGAAACCCGTTAAAAGTCCATCCACCCCGTTCGTAGTCTCCGTCAACATTCACGTGACGGCCGTGAGAGAGGTAATCGGGTATCCCAGCGATGCCGGGAGTGGCATCCACCGACCCTGTGCCCCAATCGATAACCGCCGACGGCCAGTTCTTCCGTTTGAGCTCCACAGTGACTCCCATGTCTTTGGTCCGGTCCTTCAGGGTGTAGCCCGATACCTGAGTGAGACTGCCGAAAAACACGTCCTCCACCTGTACGTTCGAGTAGTGGAAGGTGATGGGCAGCAGCCGGCGAAACAGAGTCGTGCTCAAACGGACTCCATTGCCGCCTTGAAAACCCGCGTCACTGGCTTGTGGCCCGGCATTCAGTTCCGGCTGCACGGAGAAAGTCAGCAGATCCGGCGACAACAAATATCCGTTCACGTCAAACCTGGCGCCGAAAGGCACGAAATGGAGGCTCTGGTTCTCGTCGCCGCGCGTTTTCGTATTGTAGTAACCGGTGGAGAACGTTCCCCAGATACTCAGCGGCTGCTCCTGTCCGCAGAGAACCACGGGAAGCATCAACCCGGCCGCTACTCCGTAAAGGCACCACCGTTTCTTCGGCATTTCGATATCGGTTCCGTAGAAAAACCGCGGTGGAGGTAGTGACTGCCGGCCCCCACCGCACGTAAGGAAACTACAAGTGGCAGGTTGTGCAATGCGCCGTGTTATTCGGCTGGCGCAGATAGTTGGTGTTTACGTCGTTATGCGGATCGTGACAGGTGGCGCACTGCACGGTGCTGGAGGATCCGTACAGCGGCAGCGCCGCCCCGACCGTGGCTACGGCTTGCAGCGAAGTGTTCTTCGTGGGGTCGTAGTTCATATTTACCGGGTGATCGTTGGTCAGACCCAGCGATTCATAGGCCCCGGCGCCGAAGGCTGCCTTGGAGCCCACCATGTTTTTGGTCTGCATGGCGGGCGAGAAGGTGGACGTCACACCATCGTGGCAACTCAGGCAAAGCAGTGAGTACATGCGGACATCGGCCGACGTGGTGAGCGAACTGCCTCCCAGTTCGACCGCTTTGTTTTGCATCGTGGCGGAATCGTAAACGCCGAAGGTGTTGGATGCCGCCGGAAAAGACCGGGCCCATAGCAGGATCAGGCCCGTGCTCTGCGGTCCTCCATTTGCCACTGAGCCGTTATGCGGTGCGTGACACGACTTACAGCCATTCGCGCCGATGTCGTGGGTGGATCCCGCCAGTCCAGTCTTGGGTAAGTTTGGAGCCGCTCCGTGCATGGGAACCGTCACCATTCCCACCAGAACGGCCAATGTAGCTAACTTCAACTTCATAAACGCTCCTCATCTGTTGAATTTCTTAGAATGCGGATAGACCCGCCGTCTCATACCGCGCGGCGGACTTGTAGTTCGGTTCAGTGATTTGCGCCGTTCACCCCCTTATCCTGGGCAGGCTCGGGTTGTCCGATGTATTGAAACACCTGGATCCGCCCATGAAACATTTCCGTGGTGTAGATCCTGTCCTGTGCGTCGATGTACAGACCGGCCACGAGTGCAAATTGTCCACGGTCCGTGCCCAGTGATCCCACTGCAAGCAAGGGTTGCCCCTCAGGCGTGAGAATCTGAAAATTGTTGAACTCGGCATCGGCGACATACACATGCCCCGCCGAATCCACCGCGATGCCCTTGGGGCGGATGAACTCGCCGGGCCTGTCGCCCTGGGCGCCGAAGGCGCGAACGAACTTCCCATCCGGCGCCAGCACCTGAACCCGGTAGTTCAGCGTATCGGCGACGTAGATCGTGCCGCGGCGATCCACCGCCACGTTTGTCGGGCCCAAAAACGTGCCATCGTCTCTATGGCCTGACTGACTCTGCGTTCCGAAGTAGCCGAGAAGCTTGAGTGACCCGGTATCGAACACGGCGATCCTTCCGGCCTTCGCATCGGCCACATACAGCCGGTTCCGCTGCCGGTCCAGTGCGATCCCCCCGGGCCTTCCGAGTGATGCTGTGCCGAACACCGCCACCGCCTGGCCCGAGGAATTGAAGCAGACGATCGAATGTAAGTCCGCGTCGGAGACAAAGAGCCGTTCTTCCGCGTCAACGGCCACTCCAACCGGCATCAATAGGGGCGTGCGGCTACCACCCTCGCGTGTCTCCACTGTCTTGGCCCTGGCGTCGATCACGAACACGGTCTTTAGCTCGGTGTCTGCGGCATAGATGCGGCCCCGGTTGTCGGCGGCGATTCCATACGGCTTTCTCAACTCCAGCTTTTCATCCTGCGTTTTGGCGCCGGTCAGTTTCTCCATAAGCCCGGCCTTGCGCGCGACGGGCTTTTTCACTTTGGCCATATCGGAGTATTCGGCCAGCCAGCGGATTCGAGGCGGATCGGGAGGCAGGGGCCATACCAGTTCGGGTGGCGGAGCGGCCGCCTGCTTTGGGACTGGCTTCTTCGCGGATTTCTGGTCTGCCCCGAACAACAAGACGCCAAGCGTCGCAATGCTAGCGATATAGCGAATCGAATCCCTCACGTGTGGCACCTTTGGCAACATGGGTACCGGCCGTGTCTGAAAAATAGAGAGAGATCGCCTATATTTTTCGGATTCCTGCCGCACCCTCAAGGTTTTCGGGGTTGTGCCCCGTGTACCGCGCCTGATGGGGCGGCAACGTCAACTTTGGTAATCGCGCGGTGGCTACCACTCGTCTATGGGTCGTAACTTACATCGTCGTGCACGCGCTGCGGCTCGGCGTGCCGGCGTATGCCCAACTCTCACCGGGGCCCTTGTCGCGCGCGCACAGGCAACTGGACGGAGTGACTCGCTGCGGAACGTGTCACGATTTCGGAGTCGGCAGCCGTGCTTTCAAATGCCTGGAGTGTCACGGCGAAATCCAGCGTCGCGTGCAGACGGGCGCCGGCTTCCACGGCCGTGCCTACAAGAATACTCCCGGTCAGACAGATTGTGCCCGCTGCCACATGGAACATAACGGCGAAGGTTTCGCATTAATCCGTCTGGAGCGCAAGGGGTTCGACCACTTTGCCCAATCGGGCTTTCTTCTGCAGGGCAAGCATCGCGAGCAGCCTTGCCAAAGTTGCCACACGGAGAAACGAATTCCTGCGCCGGCACGGGCCGAAATCAAAGTACGAGACCTCAACACGACCTTCCTGGGACTGCGCCAGGAGTGCACATTCTGCCATGAAGACCAGCATCGCGGTCAACTGGGCGCGCAGTGCTCCCATTGTCACTCGCAGGATGCGTGGAAGCCCGCGCAGGGGTTCAGTCACTCCAGCACTCACTTCCCGCTCACCGGATTGCATCAGTCAGTGGCCTGCCAGAAATGCCATGGCCCAAAACCGGGTACGGACAAGGCGCAATTTTCCGGTCTGGCTTTCAAGACTTGTCAGGACTGCCATACCGACCCGCACCGCGCCGCTTTCCAGCAGACTGGTTTCAAAGGTTCGTGCGACACTTGCCACACCACCAACGGATGGAAAAATACTCGTCCCAGCGCCGGCTTCAATCACAACACCACGAAATTCCCACTCACAGGAAAACACGCGGAGCGTGCGTGCCAGGACTGTCACAAGAGCAGCGACTTCAGGCGCCCCATCGCACACGACCGATGCCAGGATTGCCACCAGGATCCGCATAGCGGGCAGTTCGCCGCGCCCACCGGCGGAGCGGATTGCTCGGCTTGTCACAGTGACTCGGGGTTCCAGCCTGCACGTTTCGACCGCGAGATGCACAGTCACACCGTGTTTCCGCTGGAAGGAAAACACGCCGCACTCCAATGCGCCAAGTGCCACCCGGCGCGCGGCCGCGACACACAGTATGTCACTGGCAAACGGGAATGCTCCGACTGTCACACGGCTGCTCATACCGAACAGTTTGCGGCGGCACCGTATGACAACCATTGCAACCTCTGTCACACCGTCGAGGGTTTCCAGACCACGACCTTCTCCGTCGAGCGGCACGCCGACACCCGCTTTGCGTTGACCGGCCGGCACGCCTCGGTTCCCTGCGTTGATTGCCACAAGCCGCTGGTGGCGGCCGGTGCTGCACCGGCATGGCGGCAATATCACTTTCCGTCGGAGACCTGTGACTCGTGCCACAACGATCCACACCGAACCAAACTCGCATGCGAAACTTGTCACACACCCACCCGGTGGAAAGACGTCCGGCCGTTTGACCACACCAAAACGGGCTTTGTTCTGGCCGGCGCTCATGACGTGAAGTGCGTGGATTGCCACAAACCGCCTGGGCTTGTTTTCTCAACTGCTCGCAGCCAGTGCTCCACGTGCCACGCTGCCGCCGACGTTCATGCCGGTCAGTTCAACCAAGCGGAACGTCATGAGGAGTGCTCCTCGTGTCACACGCCACTCCGCTGGAAGTCCGGGGATTTCGACCACGAGCGTACGCGCTTTCCCCTGGACGTCGCTCATCGCAACGTCGACTGCGCCAAGTGCCACAAGGCGGAGATGGCGGGCGCCGTTAAGACGATTCGCAAATATCGGGGTACTCCCACAGAGTGTGTCGAATGCCATTAGAGAGGAGCCAGAGCGTAATATGGCCACACTGACTGCTTCGCCCGGCGCCGCAAGTGTTGTACGCACTGGCGCCTTCGAAAAGGGTGAACTGCTTCATCGCTTCCTGCTGGGAATTGCGATCCTCGCAGCCGCCGGCACGGTACTCATTTTGGCAGTCCGCGGATTCTCTTACTACTCCCTCAGCCTTGAACAGCGCCCTCTCTCGCCGCTGCACTCACAGTTGCGATCCAGCGGAACCATCGGGTTGAAACTGGGGATCATCAGCCTCTGCATGTTCGTCATCCTGTTTCTGTATCCGCTACGCAAGCGTTGGCGCTGGCTTTCAGGAATCGGTGTCACGCGCCGGTGGCTCAACTTTCATATCCTTTTCGGGATCACGACGCCGTGCATCGTGACCTTTCACACTACTTTCCGGTTTCATGGCCTGGCCGGTATCGCTTACTGGACCATGATTGCGGTTGCGCTGAGCGGCTTTGTGGGCCGGTACGTTTACGCCAAGATTCCGCGGAGCCTCAACTCCGCGGCGCTGACCATGGCGGAATTGGAAGCGCAGACGGCCGATCTGGCCGCCCGTGTCGCCGGGCAATCCTTCTTTCGGCCACAGGACCTGGCCCCTTTGTTGGACGTGCCACCCCCAAAGGAAATCCGTGCGATGGGTCTGGGTCGCGCCTTGTGGACAATGCTGCGCATGGATCTGACGCGTCCGTTCTACGTGAGCCGCTTACGCCGGCGCGTGCTGCACAAATCGCAACGAGTTACAACCCTTGGCGGGCTCTTGCCTTCTCACAATCGGGCCCTCGAGTCCATGATTGGGAACGTACGGCGGCAATCCCGCCTGCGGGCGGCGATGGCGTTTTTGGACCGCACCGCGCGCGTCTTCCACCTTTGGCACGTGGTTCACAGGCCATTCAGTATTTCCTTCGCACTCCTGATTCTGGTGCACATTGCCGTTGCGGTTTCGGTGGGGTTCTAGCTTTGCCGGATATCATCCTGTTCTGCGGGTTTTACGGACTGATCCTGCTGGTTCCTCTCGGGTTGTATGTACGAAGGCAGGCGACCAGGGAGAAGCGGACACGCGAAGCCGTCGCCAGTGGCGATCTGTTCAAAGAAGACCCGCGCGGCCAGCACCCGCAAATCGACGTGACCCACTGCATCGGATGCCAGAGCTGTACGGCTGCCTGTCCGGAAGGGGACGTGCTGGGTATGGTAGGTGGAAAAGCCGCAGTCGTTAAACCGCACCGGTGTATCGGTCACGGCCTTTGTGCGGATGCTTGTCCCGTGGGCGCAATTACCATGCTCACGGCCAGCCCGGCGGTGAGTGCCAATCTGCCCTATCTCACACCCGAACTCGAAACCACGGTCCCCAATCTCTACATAGCTGGGGAACTCGGTGGACTTGCTCTCATCAAGAACGCCGTTAGGCAGGGGCGCGACTGCATCGACCAGGTCGTCGCCAGGCTTTCTGCGGAATCTGGTGAGCGCGCCGGGAACGTGTACGACGTGATTATCGTGGGAGCCGGTCCGGCCGGTATCAGCGCTTCACTTCGCGCCATTGAATGCAAGCTGAACTATCTCACCATCGAACGTGAATCGCTCGGAGGAGCAGTCACTAAGTATCCCCGCCAGAAGCTGGTGATGACCAGCCCGGTCGAGTTTCCGCTGGGTGGGTCGCTCAAAAAGATGCAGGTATCGAAAGAGAACCTGATCTCATTTTGGAGGTCCATGTGCGATCGCGAGGATTTCCGCGCGCGTTTGAATGAGTCAGTCGAGAGCGTCTGCAGACAGGACGACGGCAGCTTCGCAGTCACTACGAGCACGGCGGTCTATCGGGCTCGAGCGGTAATACTGGCGATGGGGCGCGGCGGGACGCCGAAAAAGCTGGGTGTGAAAGGCGAGGAGTTACCCAAGGTGATGTACCGGTTGATCGAGGCGGACCACTACTTCAACAAAAATGTTCTGGTTGTCGGGGGCGGTGACAGCGCGGTGGAAGCGGCGGTCGGACTCGCTCGTCAAAAGAACAACACTGTGATATTGTCCTATCGCAAGAGTTCCTTTACCCGCATTAAGGAGCGCAATGCGCAATATCTCGAAAATGCCATGCGTTCGGGGAAACTTCAGGTCATCTTCAATTCGATTCCGCTGGAGTTTACCGAGTCGAGTGTCTTGCTGGACGTGAACGGCACCGCGCGGGAATTTTCCAACGACTTCGCCTGGATCTTCGCTGGTGGAGTCGCACCGAACGATTTTCTAAAGAGGATCGGGGTGGAATTCGGTCCGCGGGATTTGACCCTCGCAACAGTCCTGGCTGCTCTGTGATTTTGATGGTGTGACATCACACCAGGCGCACACCACTACCCTATGCCCAGGTCGTCGATCCGCTCGAGCGGAGTGCCGCAGATCCGGCAAATCAGCGCGTGGCAATCGCCGCAGACCAACGGGTCCGATACAGGCTTGCCACAGGCCGGGCAGTACAATTCCACCGGGTCTGGCATGGCTACTTGGCCCGGGAGATCGAGACCACCCGTATGCTTTTGGTTGCGGCGTCTACTACTCCGCTTACGTTCACCCGCTGAGCGGCATACTTCGCCGCGCCTTTCTGGTCGCTCAATTCGTAAACCGTCTTACCGTCCCACAGCGCATACTTCGCGCCCATGCTCTTCACGCATTCGGTGATGCACTTCAGGTCCGGGTGCATATTCATGGCCGAGTGATCGCCGCCACACATGGAGTCGGTGATGGTGCCGGTGAGGGTCAGAGGGCCATCGGCGGCCAGCAGCAACGACGCGGCGGCCAAGGACAGCACAATCTTTTTCATAAGGGCTAGCTTACACCGAATGCGCTACCTCCGGCTTTCGTGCAGGATGCGATACAACTGGGCCCCGTATTTCTCCACCGTGCCGATTCCAATTCCCGGAATGGCCAGCAGTTCCGCCGTGGAACCGGGCCGTCGGGCCGCCACCGTCCGCAAAGTCTGATCGCTGAAGATGCGGAATGCCGGCACGCCCAGACGCTTTGCTTCGGCCAGGCGCCACGCCCGCAAAGCTGCCTCAACGGGCGAATCTGCCGCGGGAGCCTCGGGCATGGGAGGCGCAGGATGGGGGAACTGCGGAGCTTTCACCTTCGCCTGTGCCTGCGCACGGACCTTTTTCTTTTTGGCTTTGCGCTTTCGCGGGCCCGCCGTCCTGGCCGCGGCCTTCATTGCCAGGTCGAATTCGCTGGTGGATTCGCCTTCCCGCGTGAGCGCCGCTTTGCGATAGGGAATCTCCTTGCCGTCCTTCTCGAACGTCGCCTCGATCAGCCGCACCAGCCCGGCGCGCGCCAGCCCGCCCAGCACGTCTTCGAATTCGTTGCGCGTCAAATCGCCATTGGGATGCAGCTCCGTGTACAGCTTGCCGGTGGCGCGCGTGCCTTCGTCGCGGAGTTTGGCAATCACCGCGGCCGCGGCGGCGTGTTCGTCCACCGTGGCCGGACGGAACTGCTGGCCGGCGCACGCATCCGGCGCGCAGAAATCGCAAATGCCGCACGGCTTGCGGCCGTCCGCGAGGTCGCCGAAGTGGCGCACCAGCGCGGCCATGCGGCACTGGTTGCTCTCCGCGTAGCGCAGCATCAGGTCGAGCTGCTGCTGCTTCTGCTCGGCCTGCGCGATGTAGGATTCGCGCCAGTGGTCGTGGCCGCGGCTGACGTTTTCGGCGAAATCCACTACCGCGCCGCCGTGGATCCACAGCTTCTCCAGCGCCTTGTCGAACTCGTCTTCGACCATGCGGCAGCTGCTCTGCGAGCGCGCCTTTCTCCTGCGGCTCGGCGCGTCAAGCTGTGCGAAGATAGCGTCCAGCACGGAGACGTCGGGATAGTCGCGCTCGAAGAAGAAATCGTGCGTGCGGCGGTCGGCGTAGGAGTGCATCAGGATGGTGCGGCTGGGCTTGCCGTCGCGCCCGGCGCGGCCGATCTCCTGGTAATACGCCTCCAGGCTGCCCGGCAGCGCGGTGTGGATGACGGTGCGGATGTCCGGCTTATCGATTCCCATGCCGAAGGCGATGGTCGCCACCATCACCTCGATGCTGGCCCTCCAGGAACTGCTCCTGCACGCGCTTGCGATGCTGCCGCGTCGAGGCCCGGCGTGGTAGGCGCCGCTGGGGAAGTGCGCGCTCGAGCTCGCGCGGCCAGAGCTGGTGGCCTGCGCGCGCGTGGGCGTGTAGACGATGGCCGGCCGGCGCGACTCGTCCAGCAGCAGTTCGCTGGTGGCCAGCTCGGCGCGCTGCGACGGCGGCACTTCGACCACCTCGATCGCGAGGTTGTCGCGGCGGAAGCCGTGGATGAAGCGCGCCGGCTGCGTCGAGTCCCAACTGCTCGGCGATATCGTCCTGCACCACCGGCGTGGCGGTGGCCGTGAGGGCGATCACCGGCGCCGGACGCAGCGTCGGCAGGTGCTGGCCGAGCATGCGGTAGTCGGGCCGGAAATCGTGGCCCCATTGCGAAATGCAGTGCGCCTCGTCGATGGCGATGAGCGAGGGCTTGCGCTTGGCCAGCATCTCCGGGAAGCCGGCCACGCGCAGCCGCTCCGGCGCGATGAAGAGGAACTGCAGCTTGCCGTTGAGGTAGTCGATGCAGGCCTGGCGCGAGGCCGCGCGGTCGCGGCCGGAATGGATGCGCTCCACCGCGAAGCCGCGCGCCTTGCAGCTTGGCCACCTGGTCTTCCATCAGCGCGATCAGCGGGCTGATGACCAGCGTGGTGCCGCCGCGCGCGATGCCCGGCAGCTGGTAGCACAGCGATTTGCCGGAGCCGGTGGGCATGACCAGCAGGACGTCGCGGCCCTCGATCACGGCGTGGCAGACGGCCTCCTGGTTGGCGCGGAAATCGGAAAACCCGAACGCGTTGCGCAGCAGTTCCAGAGGTGTCGCGATCGCTCGCCACGGCAGTGGTCGGCGGTGGCGGCCGGGCGGCTCGCGCGGTACGGCGCGTTCACCGCCGGAGCGCTTCTGCCACCGGGCGCCTCGCCCACCTTGCCCACCACCTCGCGTGACGTACTCCTCGATGCCCTTCAGGAACGGCGCCAGTTGCGCCGTCTTGCGCTGGATGCGATGCAGATACGCTTCCCACTGGCCCGTCATGACCGGGCTCTTCACTTCGGGGTGCACCACCTCGATCAGCCGGATGCCTTTGTCGGTGGCCTCCAGGCTCTTGCCGCTGCGCACCATGTACTCGCGCTTGAGCAGCACTTCGATGATGGCGGCGCGCGTGGCCGGCGTGCCCAGGCCGGTCTCTTTCATGGCGTCGGAGAGTTCTTTTTCGTCGAGCGTCTTGCCGGCCGTCTCCATGGCGGTGAGCAGCGTGCCTTCGGTGAAGCGCTTGGGCGGCCGCGTCTTCTTCTTCAGGATCTCGACGTCCACCACGTCCACCCGCTGACCGTTCTCGAGCCCGGGCGGCAGGACCTGCTCCTCTTCCTCTTTCGCAGATTTGCGGGCGGGCGCCAGGTCCAGCACCTTCCAGCCGACCTGCTGCACCATGCTGCCGCGAGCTGTGATAGCGGTCCACCAGCTCGCCGTTGCGGATGGCCGTGATCACGGTGGTGACCGGCCAGATGTGGTCGTCGTGCCAGGCGCTCAGCAGGCGGCGGCAGATCAGGTCGTAGATCTTGCGCTCGTCCGGCGAGAGCGACGCGCGCTCGGGCGAGGTGGTGGTGGGGATGATGGCGTGGTGGTCGGTGACCTTGGCATCGTCCACGAAGCGGCGGCCCAGCGGACGCTCGCCGGTGCCGGGCGCAAGCTGCTCGCGATACGGCGCGGCGATGGTCTCGACGATGCGCGGCAGGGTCTTCGCCACGTCCTGCGAGAGGTGCCGGCTGTCGGTGCGCGGATAGCTGATCAGCTTGTGTCTCTCGTAGAGCGCCTGCGCGATGTCCAGCGTCTTCTGCGCGCTGAAGCCGAACAGGCGGTTGGCGTGGCGCTGCAGTTCGGTCAGATCGTAGAGCGGCGGCGGCGCCATGCGCTGCGTCTGCGCTTCGATGGATTCGATGGCGGCCTCGCCGGTGCGCGCGCGCGCTTCGATGCGGCGGGCCTCTTCGCCATCGGGCGGCAGGCGCATGGAATCCTGTCCGATCGCGAAACCAGGTGCCCTTGTAGACGCTCTCCTTGCGGTGCGCCTGTGGGATGGAACGTGGCCACCACTTCCAGGTAATCTTCGGGAACGAAGTTGCGGATGGCCAGTTCGCGCTCCACCACCATGGCCAGCGTGGGAGTCTGCACGCGGCCTACCGAAAGATCTTCGTTGTAGGCCAGGGAATAGGCGCGCGAGAGGTTCATGCCCACCAGCCAGTCGGCGCGGCTGCGTCCGCGGGCGGCGTCGGCGAGGGGGTCGTAATCGCCGCCGGGCTTGAGCGAATCGAAGCCCCGGCGGATGGCGTCCGGCGTGAGCGAAGAGATCCACAGGCGGCTGCACGGGCTTCTGGCACTGCGCCGCTTCGTAGATGTAGCGGAAGATCAGTTCGCCTTCGCGGCCGGCGTCGGTGGCGCACACCACTTGCGAAACGCGCGGCGAATTGCAGAATGCGCCTGCACGGTTTCGAACTGGTCTTTGGTTTTCTCGTAGACCACCAGCGGCCATTGGTTGGGCAGCATGGGCAGCCGGTCGCGCCGCCACTGCCGCCACTCGGGATTGATCTCGTGCGGCTGCGCCAGCGCGGCCAGGTGGCCGATGGCCCAGGTGACGACGTAGCCGTTGCCGTGCAGGTAGCCATCGCCCTTGCTGCCTGCGCCGAGCACGCGCGCGATATCGCGCGCGACGGAAGGCTTCTCGGCCAGCACGGCGATGCTTCCGGATTCGGGAGCCGCCATTCCCTTCTATTTTACGGGTACTCAATTGGAAACCGTCATCACGGGATTGTTCGACGTATATCCTGCGATGCTGATGACGACAGGGTAGGTGCCTTTTGCCAGTTGCGGGACGAAGAAATTCACCTGGTAGAGGCCGATCGAGCCGGGCGTCAGTCCAATATAGTCGATTTTCGCCACCACGCCTCCGACCGTCACCGTGCTGGCACCGGTGACCCGCGAAAGTCCGGGGGGATCGGGTGAGCCCGTTACCAGCTTGCCCGAAGGGGTAACCGGGCCTCCGCCGGTGAAGTAGGCCACCACCTCATCGCCCACGGCAGCGGCTGCGGTAGGTGAGTTGGTGCTGCCATCCTCATTCACCACAACCGCACGATTATTGGAGTAAACGCTGAGCCCGGGTGTGCCGGTCGCGGACACATACACCGCCACCGCATTGCTGGTGTCACTCCCGTTCTTGACGATCACGGTGGCTGCCGCTCCACCCGGAATGTCCCACGGCATCTGCGCGTCGATCTGGCCGGGATCCACATAGAACAGGGGAGCCAGCTCCCCATTCACGGTCACGCTGGTGTTGAGCAGCGTGGTGGGTAGTGTGGTGCCGAGCGCTCCCGCTGCACTGGTGGCCAGGTTTGTGCCGAACAACACGAAGACACTGCCGGCGGGCGTAGCGTTTACGGCATAGCTGGCCACATTTCCGATGGATTGCGTGGGATTCAGGAATGCCGCGTGCGCCGAGCCCGAGCGCACAAATTGCGAACTGGCCGCGATCACGTCCACGCCCTGGCCGTAAGTGTTCAGAATGCTGAAGGTCAGGGTGTTGCCTTTGCCCGCCGAATCGGTTAGGGTGGCGGACCCCAGGCAGTCCGGTGTCACCGTGTACGTGCCGGTCGCGGTGTAGGCGGTCTGCGTGCCCGAAGACGATGTGGTGTAACTGGCGGTCACGCTGCCTTGTCCATCAAACTGCAATATGCCGGATTCGTCGGCGGAGCCCGTTTGCGCGGTTCCCGCCAGCGTGAATCCGCTGGCATCGTAGCTGTATTCGCCGGAGAGTGTGGCGTTCACGCAGGCGGCGGGACGCGTGCTGCCACCGCCGGCAGAATAGATGTAAGTCGCGTCCTCGCCGGTGATGTTGAACTGTTTTCCCGCGCTCCACACGATCAGGTTGAAGGTGGCGGAGCTGCCGGTGGCAAGCGTCATGGTTCCGGTACAGCTCGCAGAAAGGCTGTATGTGCCGGTGTAAGTGAACGGCTTGCCGGCCGCCAGGTTGGTATTACTGGTGCCGCTGAAAGTTACCTTACCCTGACCATCGAAGGCCGCCGTTCCATTCCCCTGGAAACTTCCTACGAAGCTGCCGCCCGACGAAACGGCCCGCCCGCTGATGGTGAGTGAGTATGTGCCGCTCAACGTGGATGCACTGCACGTATCGCCGGTCAGTGTGTGGGCGGCGCCCAGCAGTTCGAATTTCGAAGCCTGGGCGAATGTGGCCGACAGGTCTGTGTCAGCCGTGGTATTGCCGGCCGTGATACTCAAGCTCATGGCGTAAGAATTGCCGCCCGCATCGGTGAGAGTCGCCGACCCCAGGCAGGTCGATGCCACAGAGTACGAGCCGCTCGCGGTCACAGTATTCGATGAGGCGCCCGACGCCACCGTGATGTTCGCCGTCACCTTGCCTTGCCCGTCGAACTGCAACAAGCCGGTACCGTCGCTGACGCCGTTCACGGCATTGCCGGAGAGCCCGAATCCGGTGCCGGTGAAGGCATAAGGGCCAGAGACCATCGCCGTGGAACATGTGGCAGGCTGGTTGCTTCCGCTGCCCGAGTAGGAGTATGTGGCGTCGTGTCCCGTGATAAGGAAATCGTTTCCCTGATTGTAGACGGCGAGGTTCAAGGTGGCGCTGCCCCCGGTGGCGATGGTGACGGCACCGGCGCAGTTGGCCTGCATACTGTACGTTCCCGACCAGGTGAGCGGTGCGCCGGCGGACGGAACCATGTCGGCGGTCAGCGTCAAAGTCACTTTGCTCAGGCCATCGAAATTGGCTACGCCGTTGGCCTGGAAGACACTCGTGAAGGTTCCCGCGGAAGTAACGTGCCGCCCGGAAATATTCACCGCGTACAGGCCGTTCAACGACGCAAGAACTGCAAGTCCCTCCACCCACCTGTGTTTGGGCCAACAGGGGCGCTGCCATCAGGCAGACAAGGAAAATTCGATTCATGCCAGCATCCTCCGAGCTGAAATGCTATCACCATCAACCCGCGGTCAAGGCAGTGGTTGCGCTCAATTTTTGGGAGTTGTGGGATGGTCCGTCACGATTTTCGAATCCACGGAAAACCTCTTGTAATTGCGCCACTCGATATCCTGATCCTCGGAGATCCGCTTGACTAACCCCACCCGGCCGCTGCCGCGCACCGTCAGGTGCCTGGGCAGCCAGAGTTCCGAATTCACCTCGCCTTGTTCGAACACCAGGCTGGCGCCGGGGTTGAGACGCGCCAGAAACAATCCCCAGGAGATAGTGCCGGTGGTCTGGCCCTCCACTTTGGCCCATTGATAATTGGCCTTATCGATCCAGATGCGGCCCCGCAGTTTCAGCAGCACTTTGGCGTCGCGGCTCTTGGCCCGCGCGCCGGGCCGCGGCGTGCCGGAGACAATCCACACGGGCCGTCCGTCGATCGTGGATTCGCCCTCGTAATGCAGATCGAACAACTCCGGTATTTCGGAAAGGAAGGCGAACTCCCGCCGGCGCTGCTTTTCGGCACGCTCGAAGCGCTGCTGTTTCTCCGCGGGTGTTTCGTCACTGAGCTTGCTGGTCTCGCGATCCAGCTTTTTCTGCTCGCTGCGCTGTTCGTCCGGGCTCAGCGGCTTGCCGTCCCGCTCCAGGGTGCGGCGATACGGCTCGCCATCCAGGATCAGCGTTTCCCAGGTTTCCTTTTTGGTGGATTCCACTTTGCCGTGGGAATCGAAGTGCCGTTCCACGGAGCGCGCCTGCCAGGTGTAGTCTTTCATGCGCACCCAGTCGAGTTGATTTTGCGCGATGGATTTGCGCACCAGTTCCACGGGGTCCTGCGCCCAGACCGCCACCGCGGGGATGAGGGCCAGCAAAGCCAGCCTGCACGGCCTCATACCTCAATGATACGGTAAAGCACTCACGCTCAGTTTTCCGTAGGAGCGCGATTCAAATGATCCACGACGATAACATCAACGGCACGGCGCTTAGGCACAAGCACCAACCCGAGTTGTTCTCGCACCGCATCCATCAAAGTTGGGCCAGCGGGGGAACTGTCAGATCCGGGCGTAGTGTCCAGGAACCAACGCAATACGATGTCATAAGTTCCCGTCACGCCGGTACCATCCACGACCGGCCTTTCGGCTTGAACGGACAGCAACGTGGCAAGTCCGGCCATGGAGCAGTTGGGAGCTCCCAACATCTTGCGGTCTCGCATGATGACAGTTCCCGACCAACCAGGCGGTACTGTCGGATATCCATCTTCGCCGATGTGGCTGTGGGGCGGCGCTACGCCGGTCGCTGGCTACGCTTGGCCCATGCAACGCGCTCTTCTTCGCCTTCAGCCCACCCTTTGCCGACGGTCAATTCATAAACCGCCATGTCTTTTTGGTCGCGATGAACTCTCAAATCAAATCGCTCCGCCAAGAGACGCTGTTCCATCAGCCGAAGAGCGTCCTTTGTGGTCCCTTCAGGGACCTTTGCGACTATATCGAACTGCTGGTGAATCCAATCCATCGACGGTGGCGTCAAGAGTTGAAAACGCTCAATATCGTAGGCCAGCGTAATCAGGCCGGACAAAGGCATCGCGGAGCACTCCCAACGCGCTAAATCCCCAGTCCCCGGTCCGCCGCGGCAGCCGTAACGTGTAGCCCGTGCCTCGGACGGATGCGATGCCTTCACAGATGCCACTTCAAAGGCGGGTTGACCATAGACGCCCAAAGCTACGAATGGCACGCAAAGTGCGGCGCGTAATGCCATTTCATGCTCCTTCATAACTGGACGTATCCTGAGACGCCTCTGCCGCGACCACGCCAGATTCGTATAGCACTCCCTGACGGTCGTGGCTCCGATCAGAGCCGCGCGCGTCAGCAAGCGGTCCGGCCTCAAGTTGGTCACCAAGCCTCCGATGAACCCCAGAACGCCGATTCGCGCGGGCCTGCGGCGACGGTTCTGGCTAATTAGCTATCCCTTACGCCAGGTCTTCGGGCCGGATGGGCAGCCGCCGGATGCGTTTGCCCGTGGCGGCGAAAATCGCGTTGCACACCGCCGGGGCGATGCCGGGAGTGCTGGCTTCGCCGATGCCGCCGGGCGCCGCCGTGCTGGGCACGATGTGCACTTCCACCTTCGGCATCTCGTCGATGCGCAGCACGTCGTACTGATGGAAATTGCTCTGCTCCACGCGGCCGCGATCGATGGTGATGCCGCCCTTCAGCGCCGCGCGAAAGTCCGAACACGATGCCGCTTTGAATCTGCTGCTCGACGCCCGCGGGATTCACCACGTGGCCGCAATCCACCGCGCAGACCACGCGATGCACCTTCACCTTGCCCTTCTCGACCGAGACTTCGGCGATCTGCACGGTGTTGCTGCCGATATTGTTGGCAATGGCGATCGCCGCGCGCCATGTCCCGCCGGCAGCGGCTTGCCCCAGCCGGCCTTTTCGGCCGCCAGTTCCAGCGCCGCCAGCAGGCGCGGCGAGTTGGCCAGCAGGCGCCGGCGCAACTCCACCGGATCTTTGCCGCCCGCCGCCGCCATTTCGTCGAGGAACGATTCGGCGAAGAACGTATTCTGCGAATACCCCACCGAGCGCCAGTAGCTCACCGGAATTCCGGGATCGACGGCGTGATAATCCACCAGAATATTGGGAATGGCGTACGGCGTATCGGCGATGCCCTCCACGGCGGTGCGCGTGCCGCCGCCGAACGGCGGGCAGGCGATGCTGCGCGGTCAACGCCACCGGCCAGCCGTCGGCATCCAGGCCCGCCGGCGAAGCGCGTGTAGCGAAGCCGGGCGGTACCAATCCTGCTGCATGTCGTCTTCGCGCGACCAGGTGAGCTTCACCGGAACGCCCGACGGCTTTGGAGACCTCCACCGCCTCGCCGATGTAATCGGCGCGGGCGCGGCGGCCGAATCCGCCGCCCATGTATTTGGTGTGGACCTGCACGGCTTCGGGCTTGAGCCCGGTGATCTGCACCGCCTCGTTGCGCGCGGCGGTCTGCCCCTGCGTGGACGCCCAGACTTCGCAGCGCATCGGCGCGCACGTCGGCCACGCAGTTGAGCGGCTCCATGGGGGCGTGCGCCAGGTACGGCACTTCGTAGACGGCTTCGATCTTCTTCGCCGCGGCGGCCAGGGCGCCTCGCGCATCGCCCTCCTTGCGCGCGCACTGCGCCGGGTTGTCTGCGTGATGCTCGGCGAAGCTCTGCGTGATGCCGGCGCGTGCTGATACGCAGCGGTCGGGCCTTCGTCCCATTTGACTCGAGAGCGCGTTGCGGCCCTGCATCGCCGACCAGGTATTATCGGCCACCACGGCCACGCCGTTCGAAATCTGCACCACGCTCTTCACGCCCGGAACGGCCTTGGCTTTGGTGGCGTCGAAGCTGGCGACCTTGCCGCCGAACACCGGGCAGCGCGCCACCACCGCGTACAGCATGCCGGGCAGGCGCACGTCGATGCCGAACGTGGCGCTGCCATCCACCTTGACGGGCGTGTCCAGCCGCTTGCGTGGGCTTGCCGATGATCTGGAACTGCGCCGGGATCCTTGAGCGCCACGTCGGCGGGCACAGGCAGTTTCGACGGCGGCTTCGGCCAGGCTGCCGTAGCTCAGCCGCGCGTTGGTCGCGGTATTGATGACCGTGCTGTTTTCGGCGCGGCACCGGGCTTGCTCCACGCCCCACTTCTGCGCCGCGGCCTGCACCAGCATCTCGCGCGCGGTGGCGCCGGCCTGCCGCAGCGGCTACCCAGGAACTGCGGATGCTCTGGCTGCCCACCACGCCCTGGTTGCGCGCCGTACTCGGGCTCGACGCCGGGAAATTCGGTGCGGATCTTCTTCCAGTCGCACTCCAGTTCTTCGGCCAGCAGCATGGAAAGCGAGGTCACGTGCCCTGGCCCATCTCGGCCTTGTGGATGAACAGCGTCACGTGATCGTCGGTGCCGACGTGAACGCAGGCGTTGAGCTTGGCAGTGATCGGCGGTCGGCGAGTTTCGGCCGTCGCAGGCGGAAGCCGACCAGCAGGCCGCCGGCGGCCGCCGCCGTGGTGCGCAGGAAATTGCGGCGATTCAGTTCGGAGCGCTCATTGCGCACCTCCCTGCGCGCTTGCATTCGGCGGCGCGGTGAATGGCGCGGCGGATGTCGTCGTAGGTGCCGCAGCGGCAGATGTTGCCGCGCATGCGCCTCGTCGATATCGGCGTCGGTGGGATTGCGCGGTCTTGGCCAGCAGCGCCGCGGCGGTCATGATCTGGCCGCGACTGGCAGTAGCCGCACTGCGGCACGTCCTCTTCGATCCAGGCGCGCTGCACCGGATGGCTGCGGTCCGGCGAGAGGCCTTCGATGGTGGTGACGCTCTTGCCGGCCACGCTCGAAATCGGCAGTCGCGCAGGAGCGCGTGGGCTGCCCGTCGACGTGCACGGTGCAGGCGCCGCACAGCGCCATGCCGCAGCCGAACTTGGTGCCGGTCAGGCCCAGCGTATCGCGCAGGACCCAGAGCAGCGGCATGGCTGGAACGGCATCCACGGTTTGCGGTTTGCCGTTCAGAGTGAATTTGACGGCTGGCATGTTTCCCTCCTGAGTGCTGTTAGGGAAAGTATACCGCTACTTGCCGGCGAGGCCGTCCACCAGCATTTTCGCCAGGTCAGAGATCATGATGCTGCCGGGATTGTCGGGGCCCCAGTCCGGCGCGGGGATTCCGTCCACTGTAATCGCCATGGCAATCGGGCCGCCCTGGGAATACACAATGCCCACGTCCGACCGCAGGGCATCCAGCGCGCCGATCTTGTTGGCGATGGTCACGCCGGGAAGCTTGCGCCGGATGCCGGTATTGTCCTGGCAGCGTTTCATCACATCGAGCATCTCGCGCGAGGCATCGGCGCTGACGATTTCGCCGCGGTTCAGTTTTTCCAGCATGGTCACCATGTCGCGCGGGGTGGAAACGCCGATGCCATATTTCTGGTTCTCCGGAAGCTTGCCCGCGGCGGACACTCCGGCGGGAGGCCCGTTCCCCAGAATCTTGCGCAGCGAGCGCGTGGTCTTGATCCCCATCTTGTCCAGGTACGCGTTGACGGCGTCGGCGGTGAAGCGCTCCAGCAGCATGTTGGTGGCGGTGTTATCGCTCAGCACCATCATCAGGTGCATCACATCGCGAATGGGAAGCTGCACGCCATCGGAGATTTCGCTGTCCAGGATGCCGGAGCCGCTCACCTTCTCGGCGGCAGTGACGGTCAGCGGATCGGTCCACTTCGCCTGGCCGCGCGCCACCTGGTCGAAGACGGCCATCATGATGGCGATCTTGATGGTGCTGGCGGTGCGCACCTTGCCGTTCTCGCCGATGCCAATGGTGGCGCCGCTCTCCAGATTTTTCGCGTACAGCGAGACGGTGCCCGGAAATCCGGCGATGCGCGCCTGCAGCGATTCCTTCAGCGATTGCCCGGGAAGGCAGGGCGCCAGCAGAAATGCGAGTGCGGCGAGACGCATCAAACAAATGATAGCTTAGTACAAGTGGCACATCTCTACGCCCGCGCGGAGTTGGTGGGGCAGCGCCAGCGATGGAAGCGGGAAGGCAAGACGGTGGTTTTCACCAATGGCTGCTACGATCTGCTTCATCCCGGCCATGTCCGGCTGCTGGAACAGGCTCGTTCCCTGGGTGATGTGCTGATTCTGGCGCTTAATTCGGATGCCAGCGTGCGCCGGTTCAAGGGCCCTTCGCGGCCGATTTCGCCGGAACAGGAGCGGGCCGAAGTGGCCTCCGCCCTGGAGGCCGTGGACGCAGTCACGCTTTTCGACGAGGATACACCGCGCGAACTGATCGCCGAGGTGGTGCCCGACATCCTGATTAAGGGGGCCGACTGGTCGCACTTCATCGCCGGTAAGGAAGAAGTGGAGGCTGCGGGTGGCAAAGTGATGACTGTGCCCATGGAACCAGGGTATTCTACTACGAATATCGTCGAAAGAGCTCTCAGCCAGCCTTGATTCATCCAGCCGTTCGCGACTTATTCCTGGAGTTGGGGCGAGACGCGGGATTTCTCGACGCCGTGCGTCGTCTTTCCGGGGGAGGCAACGCTTCCCTTTCCGGCCTCACCACTACCGCGAAGGCGGTCTACTCGGTCCTGTTGGCCCACACCGTCAATCGGCCTCTGATTATTGTAGTAGATGGCAATAAGCAGGCGGAATCGCTGTCCGAGGCGGTCAACACTTTCTACGAACTGCTGGTTGCCGACGACCGGACCGGACCGCAACTCCTTCCGGCTCTGGACGTTCTGCCGCTTCAGAACCTCTCGCCGCACGCGGAACTGCTGGAGGAGCGGGCGATAGGACTCTGGCGCCTGGCGACTCAGCGCGTGCCGATTACGATTCTCCCGGTGCCCTCGGCGCTCTTGCGGATCGAATCCGGCGATTTCTACCGGCAGCTTGCGCTCAAACTGAAGGTGGGTGAAGAACTCCCTCTGGATGAGGTGATTGCACACCTGGAGAGCGTGGGCTATGAGCGGCGGGAACCAGTGGAAATGGTCGGCGAGTACTCCCTGCGCGGCGGAATCCTGGATGTATTTTCGCCCGAGACTCCCAAGCCCGTGCGCATCGACCTGTTTGGGGACCAGGTGGAGTCCATCCGGCGCTTCGATGTGGAATCGCAGCGCAGCGTGCTGAAGGTCGAGGATTGCCTGCTACTACCTTTGACGGAGTATCAGAAGTCGCGAGCGCTCCTGGTGCAATTGCGGGAGTTGCTGGAGGAATCCGGCATCCCTGAGCGCGAATTGCCGGCTCCCGGCGAGCCCTTCGCCGGCTGGGAATTGTTGACGCCGATGGTCCGGCCCCACGACTCGTCAGTCTTCTCCCTGGTAGACCGGCCAATCCTGCTTTGGGACGAGCCGGAGCAGGTGCGCGGTGCGGCGGAGCGATTCTGGAAGCGACTGCAGCAGATTCCCATCTCGCCGGTCTACGACCCGGATCGTATTTACTTTCGCTGGGAGGATCTGGAGCGCCACGCCGCGGCATCGCCACAGCTTTCCCTGAAGGAACTGGAGATCGGATGGTCGCGCGATGGCGACGGCAGCCTGCACATCGCTACCCGCCCTTCGCTGAGCTTCCACGGCAACATGCAAGTGGCCATTGCCGAGGCTCGCAACCTGGTGGAAGCAGGGAACCGGGTGGCCTTTTTCGCCTCTTCCACAGGCGAAATCGAGCGTGTGGCGGATATTCTCAACGAATACGGCGTGGCCTATCAGCTCGGGCTGGCGCAGAGCGATTCCACCCCGGCGTACCTGGCGGAACGCGCCTACATGGCTGGCAGCGTCGCCAATATTTACCTGGTAAAAGGGCAGATCCGGCGGGGCACGGCGTTCCATGACTCGCATCTTGTAGTATTTGGTTCCGAAGACCTGTTCGAGACCTCGGAACTGGTGGCGCGGGCTCCCTCTTCCAAGTCCGCCGCCGCGGCTTTTTCCGCCGATTTGATCGACCTTAAGCCCGGTGACTACGTAGTTCATTCCGAACACGGCGTGGCGCAATACCTGGGACTGCGGGAGATCTCGCAGGGCGAAGCGCAAGGCGACTACATGCTGCTGGAATATGCCGCCGGCACCAAGTTGTATGTGCCGCTCACGCGCATGGACCTGGTGCAGCGATTCCGTGGCGCGGGCGAGTCCAAACCGGCGCTGGATCGCATGGGCGGTGCCACCTGGTCGCGCACCAAGACGCGGATCAAAGCCAAAATGCGCGACATGGCGGACGAGCTTTTGAAGCTCTACGCCGGCCGCAAAATGGCGGAAGGCTTTCAATTCTCACTAGATAGCAACTGGCAGCGGGAGTTCGAAGATGCCTTCGAATTCACCGAGACTAAGGATCAGATCACGGCGATAGGCGAGATCAAGCGCGACATGGAGGGTCCCCAACCGATGGACCGGCTGCTCTGTGGCGATGTCGGTTACGGCAAGACGGAAGTGGTAATGCGGGCTACCTTCAAGGCGCTGGGCGATGGCAAGCAGGTGGCCGTCATGGCTCCTACTACAGTGTTAGCATTTCAGCATTTTGAGACTTTTAAAAGACGATTCGCGCCCTTTCCGGTTCGCGTGGCCATGTTCAGCCGCTTCCGCTCGCCCAAAGAAATCAAGGAATCGCTGGTGGAACTGGCGGAGGGCAAGATCGATATCGCCATCGGAACGCATCGCCTGCTGTCCCAGGATGTGGAGTTTCGGGATTTGGGTCTGGTCATTCTCGACGAAGAGCAGCGTTTCGGCGTCAAACACAAAGAGCGCCTGAAGCAGCTCAAAAAGACGGTAGATGTGATCAGCATGAGCGCGACCCCGATCCCTCGCACACTACACATGTCGTTATTGGGACTCCGCGACATGTCCGTGATCGAGACGCCGCCCAAAGATCGGCTCGCGATCAACACCGTAGTGGCGCCATTCCAGCCCGAGTTGATCCGCTCGGCGATCGAACTGGAGTTGGGACGCGGCGGGCAGGTCTACTTCCTGCACAACCGGGTGGATTCCATCTGGACGCGGGCGGCAATGATCCAGCAATTGGTGCCGAATGCCCGAATCGGCGTCGGGCACGGGCAGATGGGTGAAGCGGAACTGGAAAAAACAATGCTTCAGTTCACGCGGCACGAGTTCGATATCCTGGTATGTACGACAATCATAGAAAATGGCCTGGATATCCCGCTCGCCAACACCATGATTATCGAGAATGCCGAGCGATACGGCCTGTCGGAGTTGTACCAGTTGCGGGGACGGGTAGGCCGCAGCAATCGCCGGGCGTACGCTTATTTGCTGGTGCCGCCGGATACGGAACTGACCGAGATTGCCCGTAAGCGCCTGGCGGCACTGAAGGAATTCAGCGACCTGGGGGCCGGCTTCAAGATCGCGGCGCTAGACCTGGAGTTGCGCGGCGCCGGAAACCTGCTGGGGGGCGAACAGCACGGCCACATCAATTCAGTGGGCTTCGACACCTATGTCCGCCTGCTGGACGAAACTGTCCGCGAACTGAAGGGCGAAGAAGTAGTGCCAGAGATTCATTCCGCGCTCAACCTGGGACTGGACATCCGCATTCCCCCGGACTACATCGCCGATGAAAACCAGCGCCTGCGGGCGTACCGGCAGATCGCTAACGCCGCGGACGCCGACGCCCGGGACCGTGCCGAAAAGGAACTGGAGGACCGCTATGGCACAGTGCCAGAGGCCGTTCGCAACCTGTTGCAATATTCGGCGCTTAAGACCATGGCCGAACAGTTGGGCATCGAAGCCGTGGACCGGCGGCATAACGTATTGAATATAAAGTTCCACAAGGAAACGCGCGTGGATCCGGCGCGGCTCATGGGGATTGTGGGAAAAAACCGTGGCGCCTCGTTCACTCCGGCAGGCGTCTTGCTCTTACCGCTGGATGGTCAATCGACCGCGGGAGACGTGCTACGATTTCTGTCCGAAAGGCTGGCGGAATTGAAGGCATAGCTCGCGATGGTAAAATGAGAGGATCAAGATTATGTTTAGCAGGTTTGTAGTACTTCTGATGGCTGGTGCTGCGTTTGCCACGGCAGCGGATGTTCGCGTAGTGGAAGAGATCGCCGTGAAGGTGAATGGCGACATCATCACGCGCGGAGAGCTTGCCGAGCAGATGCGCGAGCTCGAAATGTACCTGCGGCAGGAACAGAAGCTCTCGGGACCGGCCCTGCAGGCTGCCATACAGGAACAATCCAAGGACATGCTTCGCGAGAAGATCGACGAGCTTCTGCTGGTGCAAAAGGGCAAGGACCTGGACATCAAGGTGGATGCCGATGTAATCAAGCGCCTGGGCCAGATGAAACTCGAAGCCATGAAGCAGGATCCCAAGCTGGCCGACGAGGACAAATTCGAGGCCTTCATCCGCGAACAGACCGGGCTGTCCTACGAAGACTACAAACAAAAGCTGACGAACCAGATCCTGACCAGCCGCGTGGTCAGCAACGAAGTCACGCAGCGGATCGCGGTGCCCGAAGCGGACATGAAGAAGTATTACGACGAGCACCAGGCTGAATTCACGCGCAAGGCGCAGGTGTTCTTGAGCCAGATCATCATCTCGACCGAAGGCAAGACTCCCGAACAGGTGGCCAACGCCGAGAAGAAGGCCAAAGAGATTGCCGACCGCGCCCGTAAAGGTGAAAAGTTCACGGACCTGGTGTCGGCGTATTCCGACGATCCGGACACGGCGAAGTCCGGGGGCCAACTGCCTCCTTTCGAAAAGGGGCAACTGCGCCCGGAGCTGGACAAACTGGTCTTTGCCGCCAAAAAAGGCGCCGTTCTCGACCCCATCAAGGTGGATGCGCCGATTCACGGCTTTCTCATCCTGAAAGTGGAAGAGCGGTACGAGGACGGGCTGGAATCGTTCGAAGAAGCCAAGGACCAGATTCAGGACATCCTCGCGCGTCCCAAGATGCAGCCGAAGTTCCGGGAATATCTGACCAAGCTTCGCCAGGACGCCTTCCTGCAAATCAAGGACGGCTATGTGGATACCGGCGCCGCGCCCGGCAAGGACACGAGCTGGCACGATGTGACGGCGCTGAAGCCCCAGACCACCACCAAGGAAGAAGTGGCCGCGCACCTGAAGCAGGGTCCCATCAAGCTGATGGGCTTCGTGCCGATTCCGGGGACTCACAAGAAGGTGAGTGACGATGCGGACACCACGCTGAACGGTCCCAAGGACGAATCCGGCAAGAATCCGCAAGGTCCGCAAATGGCCCAGTCGGCAGATAAGGTAAAGGTTGCAAAAGCGGAAAAGCCTCCGAAGCCGAAGGTGGAACAGCCGCCCCTGCCGCCCATTAAACAATGAAATCTCCTTTCGTGAAGGAACTGGAGCCGAACAAGGTCATCACCACCTCTTTCCTGGTTCACTCCAAAGAGATCCGCCAAAAGAAATCGGGGGAGCTCTATCTCTCGATGCTGCTGGGCGACCGCACCGGCGAGCTCGACGCCAAAATGTGGGATAACGTGGCGGAAGTGATCGACAGCTTTGACCGCGACGATTTCGTGAAGGTCAAAGGCCTGATCCAGGTGTTTCACAACCGCCCGCAGTTGACGGTGCATAAGATGCGCCGGATGGACGATAGCGAGATCGAGTTCGGCGATTACTTTCCCTCGTCGCGGCGCGATCCCGACCAGATGTGGGACGAACTCCGCCGCGTGGTGGAGGGCATCCGGAATCCACACCTGAAGGGCCTGTTGAACGCCATGCTGGACGATCCGGATATCGCGGTGCGCTATCGCCGGGCGCCGGCGGCGAAGACCATCCACCACGCGTATCTGGGCGGGCTGATCGAACACGTGCTATCGCTTTGCGCGCTGGCGATGGCTGTGGGTCCGCATTATCCGAACGTGGATTGCGACCTGTTGCTCACCGGGGTGGTGCTGCACGATATCGGCAAGATCTACGAGCTGAATTACGAACGCGGCTTTTCGTATTCCAACGAAGGGCAACTGATCGGGCACATCAATATCGCCATGCGCATGGTGGCGGAGAAACTGCGCGGCCTCGCGGACTTTCCGCCGCTGTTGCGCTCGCTGGTGGAGCACATGATCCTGAGCCATCACGGGCAGCTTGAATTCGGTTCCCCCAAAGTGCCGCAGTTTCCCGAGGCGCTGCTGCTCCACTACCTGGACGATATGGATTCCAAGATGGAGTGCATGCGCGCGCTGATCGAAAACGACCGGCAGGTGGACGGCTGCTTTACCACGTTCAATAGCGCCCTGGACCGGTCGGCGCTCAAGAAGGATCGATACCTGAGGCAGTCGGCTGAGGCGGCGCCGCGCCCGCCCGCTCGCCCCGCGGGCCCCGTGGATCCTGAACTCGCCGCCGAGTCTGCAAAGCCCGTGGCGCCTCCCGCTGCCGCGGTGCATCCGCTGTTCGCCCCGAAACCAGAATCTCCATTTGCCGATAAGCTGAAACAGGCGTTGTACTCCAATGGGCCCAAACAGGAAAGCTGATGCCGAAATCCGCCCGCGACGTTCCTCCTCCGCTTGAGTTATTGTGCCTGAGGGCACTGTGGTCCCTGCAGCAGGGCCGGGTCAAAGACGTGCAGTCGATTGTGTCGCAAACGCGTCCGCTGGCCTACACCACGATCATGACGGTGCTCGACCGGCTGGTCCACAAGGGCAAGCTTACGCGGCAGAAGGTAGGCCGCGCGTTTCTGTATTCTCCGCAGACCCCGCGCGATGAGCTGCGCCGCGCCGCCATACGGGAGTTGGTGGAAGGTTACTTCGACGGTTCGGAGGAGCAGTTGATCCAGTTCCTCCGCGGCGCCGAACAAGCGGTCGCGGCGGCGGTTGGCGGGGTGCCGGGTCCCGCCGGCGAAGACGATGCGCGCATCGATACGGTGCTGCTCTAGCATTGTTCCACCTGCTCACCATACTCTTCGGCGGCGGGTTCACGCTGGCGGCGGCGTATGGCCTGGGCGGAATTCTGTTAAACCGCCTTGCGGCGCCGGCGGAGATCCGGTTGGCCCTCGGCGCCGCTGCCGAAAGCCTGGTGGTATTCCTCCTGCTGCTGTGTCATGCGGCCATCTGGCCGGCGTTCCTGGCAGTGGGGGTGTGCGGTATCGCGGCGATCTGGTGGCACAGGCCGGCAACGGAAGAGAAACTGCCCGCCCTGCCGAGACAGGTCAGATACGCGGCATGGGCCATTTTCGCAGGGTACGGATTCTTCTACCTGGTGAATGCGCTGGCGCCTGAAGTTCAGCCGGACGGAATCACCTATCATCTGGGCCTGCCTTACGAGTATGCCCGGCTGGGCGGCTTCCCGGACCGCGCGCGCTTCTACGACCTGGTCCCGCAAGGCATGGAAATGCTTTTCACCATGGCCTTCGTATTTGGCCGGCACGCCGCGGCCAAGCTGGTGGAATTCGGACTGAGCGCGGCGGCGGTGCCGCTGATCTTCCGCGTAGGCAGGCGGCTGAGAATGAGCGATACGGCGTCGCTCGTGGTGGCGGTTTTCTATTGGACGGCGCCGCTGGTGGGGCTCACCGGCGCTTCCACCTACAACGATGCCGCGCAGGTGTTTTTTATCCTGGCCGCCTTTTACCTGCTGCTCACCTGGCGCGAGACGGACGATGCGCGTTACCTTCTGCCGGCGGGCGTGCTCGCCGGGTTCTGTTACGCCATCAAATTTCCGGGCATCTTCGCCGCGGCGGCAGCGGTTTTGTTCGTGCTCGTGTTCGGGCGCCCCCGGCGTTGCCGTTGCGCGGCGCTCGTGGCGGCGGGAATCGCCCTGGCGGCGGGACCGTGGATGGTGCGCAATGCGGCGCTCACCGGCGACCCCATCGCTCCGTTGGGGAATTCCCTATTTCCGAATCCGTATTTCCACCTACGGAGTGAACGCGAACTGGCCGAAGGGATGCGGTCGCTGCACGGCGTGCCGCCGCTCCAGGTTCCGTGGCAACTCGCGCTGGGCGACGGGCTCTCCGGGACCTACGGTCCGCTGCTGCTCCTGCTGCCGCTGGGCCTTGTGGCGGTGCGCCGGCGGGAGGGACGCCTGTGCCTTATCGCGGCGGCGATTCTGGCGGTCCCCTGGTTCAGCAATACGGGCGCGCGTTTTCTGATGCCGGCGGTGATGGTGGCGGCATTCGCCCTGGCCATGGTGCTGCCGCCCAGGGCGGCATGGGCGGCCATCGCCTTGCAGGCGCTGATATGCCTCCCGCCATTTTTGAACGCATGGCAGCCGGCTTACGCCTTCCGCTTGCACGAACTGCCCTGGAAAGCCGCGATAGGAATCGAAAGCGAAGCGCGCTACCTGCAAACTCACACCAACGAATACAACGTGGCCCGCATGGTGGAGCACGACACTCCTCCGGACGCCAGCATCTTTGCACTCATGTCGGTCCCGACGGCGTACGCGGCGCGGGATGTTTCCGTAGCCTGGCAATCGGCCGAGGGTGACTGCCTGGCGGAGACCCTGTATCTGGCGGCGAAATACAAAAAGGATCCGCTGTCCGATTGGACCGCGTCATGGCCGCCGGCCGGCATACGGGCACTGCGATTTCGCATGCCCAAGGGATTCCCGGCCGAATGGGACATCGCCGAGGTGCGGTTGCTTTCGGGCGAAGACCGCATCTTCAACAGTCCCCTGTGGAGCCTGCGCGCATGGCCCAACCTGTGGGAGGCGCCGCTGGCGTTGGACAATCGCCGCTCCACGGTGTGGCGTACCTGGCAGCCGGCGCGCGCGGGAATGTTCTTCGAAGTCGACCTGGATCACCCGCAGAATTTGACCGGGGCCGTGCTGACGGCTCACTCCGCGGCGTACGACGTCGCTCTGGAAGTGTACGGTCAGCGCGGAACGGACGGACAGTGGTTTTTGCTGACGGATCGCCCTAAGAGTACCGTTCGGCCTCTGGAGGATCTGCGCCTGGAGGCGGCCGCCACGGTGCGGCGGGCGGGCTATCGATATCTGCTGGCGCCGCTCGGGGATGCCGGCCACGGGCCGCTGGGGAAACAGTTGCTTGCGGAAGCGCCCGAGTGGGGACTGGAAGTGGCCGGCGACGCGGGGCCGAACATCCTGTTCAAATTAAGGTGATCAAAACGGCTTTTCCATCACGCGCAACGGCATAATTCAATACCCTTCGATAAGCGAAGTCATGGCACGGCGGCGTCCAGGGAGTTGAGCCGGCGCCGGACACTGAGGAGCGGGTTCGCGGCGCGGTAGGGGATGGGATGCCACCGCGCCGCGAACCCAGCTACCGTCAGATGCTGTTCACGTCGTAGAGGGACAGCGCCCAGCTTCCGTTCTCCTGGGAAATGACCAGGAAGCCCTCGCCGAAGCTATTGCTGTTGGGAAATTGAATGCCGTCGTTCGTGGAGGTTGGCGAGCTGTTCAAGAGCCAGTAGACCACTCCCTGGGTGCCGTACATGTAGAGGTTGGTGCTTCCGGCGTTGAGGTTTGTGTTGTCGCTGGAAAAGAATTTCACCGGTGGTGTTGCGTCTGGAATGTCGATAAAGTTGTTGTCCTTTCCTCCCGTCTTGGTCAGCGAGTTCGGTGGTAACTGCACCGCGTCGCCAGACTGCTGGGAGCCGCCGATCGTGTTCGTCAACTGGAATTGCACAGGAGACGCGTTAATCACGTAAGCAAGTTTGTTCGCCATATATTTCTCCTTTTCGTTCGCTCGAAACTGCCGGGTCAGCCGCCAATGGAACTGGCAGCCGCTCGCATGTTCGATTAGTACGTGCGAAAAGTCTGAAAATGGGGCCGGGATCCTGTGACGCCTTCCAGGAACGCGGCCGCTACCGGCAAAGGGCGGCTGCCCCGGCGATACCTGCCTCTGAGCCGTAACGCGCCAACACCAGCGGGATCTCTCCGGCTCGCTTATTGATCGCCCAATCCTTCAGGCCGGCACGCATGTCCTCGAAGAACGAACTCATCAACTCTGCCACGCCGCCGCCCACCACCATCACATCCGGTTCCAGGATGTCCACGATGGTGCCCAGCCAGATGGTCAGCAGGTGCGCGGTCTCGGTCACAATCTCCCGTGCTACCGCATCACCGGCGCGAAACGCCTCGCCCACGTGCTCCGCCCGCACCGCATCCAGACTGCCCGCCAGTTCCAGAATCGCCGACTTTTCCCCGCCCGCCAGCCGCTCGCGGGTTCGCCGCGCGATATTGGGACCGGAGGCATACCTTTCGATGCAGCCACGTTTGCCGCAGCCGCAGACCGGCCCGTTGAAGTTGATGGTTACGTGACCGCCTTCCGCCGCACTGCCGGTCCTGCCATGGTAAATTTTCCGATCGAAAACGATTCCTGTGCCAATCCCAGTACCCAGAATGGCAAAGAACACATTGGTGTACCCGATGCCGGCGCCCCACAGCGCCTCGGCCAAACCAGCCGCGTTGGCGTCGTTGTCCACCCGCGCCGGAACGTGGAACACCCGCTCGGTCTCCTCGGCAAGCGGGTAGTTCCGCCAGCACGGAACATTGGGCGGATTCAGAATCACGCCCGTCTTGGGATCCAGCGGTCCGGGTGCGCAGATCCCGATGCCGGTTACCTCGGCGCGTGCTTCCGGCGACTGCTCGAAGATTGCATTGATCGCGGTCTCCATGGAGGCAAACCCGGCAGCGGCGTCGCCCGTGGATGCCATCGGCACTCGCGATTTGCAGGTGATCTCCCCGCTCGCATCCACCAATCCCGCGGCAACTTTGGTGCCGCCAATATCCACTCCTATCGTCTTAGTCGCCATTTTGGTGTTACTCGATTCCCAGATTCTTCTGCATCTCTTCCAGCGATTTGCCCGCGGTTTCCGGATACACCGCCAGCACCACGAAGAACTGCACGACCATCATCACCGCAAAGAAAACGAACGGTACGCCGCCCGATCTCGCCGCCAGGGTGGGGAAAATGAACGAAATCGCCGCATTCATGATCCAGTGCGTGAAACTGCCCAGGCTCTGTCCCTTCGCCCGCACGCGGGTGGGAAACACCTCGCTCAGGTAGACCCAGATCACCGCTCCTTGCGAAAACGCGAAGAAGGCAATGAAGCCCACCAGGCACCACACCAGCAAGTCCTGATGGGTTCCCGCCAGAAAGATCGCGGCTACCCCGCCCAGCGCTACCGCTGTGCCGGCCGCCCCGATCAGCAGCAGTTTCTTCCGCCCCAGTTTATCGATTACCGACATGGCCAATACCGTGAACAGCAGGTTGGTGGCGCCGATGGCCACCGATTGCAGATCGGCGGACACCTTGCTGAAGCCCGCCTTGGCAAAGATATCGTTCAGGTAATAAAGGATGGCGTTGATTCCAGAAAGCTGGTTGAACATCCCGATGGAAACCGCCAGGAAGATCGGAAATCTGTACTTGCGCTGGAGCAGTGGCTCGCTCGCTCCGCCGTGCCGCTCGTCCAGGGATTCCTTGATCTCCGCCAGGTCCTGCCGGTAGTTTTCGTCGCCGCCCTCGCGCAGTACGGTCTCGGCTTCGGCCATGCGTCCCTGCCGCGCCAGCCAGCGCGGGCTCTCCGGAATAGTGAGCAGCAGCAGCAGAAAAATCGCGGCGGGAATCGCCGGCACGCCCAGCTTCCAGCGCCATTCGGCATCGCCGAGTCCCATGGTTCCCACGATGTAGTTGGAAAAATACGCCAGCAGAATACCGAAGACAATATTGAACTGGAACATGCCTACCAGCCGCCCGCGCTTCCGCGGCGGAGCGATTTCCGCGATATACATGGGTCCCAGCACCGAAGACGCGCCGATCCCCAGACCGCCGATGAAGCGTGACACCACGAAGAAATCCCAGTTAAAGGCGAAGGCGCATCCCAGCGCCGAGACCAGGTACAACATCGCGGTGATTCGCAGGCTGGCGCGGCGGCCGTACAAATCGCCCGGGATTCCGCCAAATAGCGCCCCGATAATCGTGCCGAACAGAGCCGAGGAAACCGTCAGCCCCAGAGTGTAGGAATTCAGGCCGTATTGCGTGGTCAACGCGCCGGTCGCCCCGGCGATCACCGCCGTATCGAACCCGAACAGCAGCCCGCCCAGCGCCGCCACGATCGAGCTCTTCATCATGGTCCCGTTTTTATTCATCGAAAGAATGCCTCACTACGCATGACGTATTACTCGCGATCCTTTGAAGCCATAAAAAACGATATACAGATAGCAAAGCGCCGGCATCACGAAAGCCATGTGAATGCCGATGGAGTCGGCCAGTGCGCCCTGCAACACCGGCAGTAGCGCGCCGCCCACAATCGCCTGGATCAGCAGACCCGAGCCTCTTGCGGTGAGCGGGCCTAAATCCGCAATGCCCAGCGTGAAGATGGTCGGGAACATCACCGAATTGAACAAGCCCACCGCAATCACGCTCCACATGGCCACGCCGCCGCTGGTCGCGACCGTGGTCCAGACCAGTGCCGACGCAATCAGTGCCGCCGCGCCCAACACCTTGCCCGGAGGCGCCTTCCGCAGCACGGCAGACCCGAGAAACCGGCCGATCATGGCGCCGCCCCAATAGAACGAAACGTAGCCTGCTGCGGCCCGCTCGGTGAGCCCGCCGATGTTGGCCTGCGAGAAGTAATTTACCAGGAAGCTGCCGATCGAAACTTCGGCGCCCACGTACAAAAAGATGCCCACGGCGCCCAGCACCAGGTGGCGATGCTTCCAGATGCTGTCGCCCGCGCTGATGCCGTGACTCTCTTCGATCTCCGGCAGCGCCGGCAGGCGAAAGCGCGAAATCGCAGCCGCCAGAATAAACAGAGTAAGTGCGATTCCCACGTACGGCAGTTTCACGGCGTTGGCTTCGGCCGTTTTCAAACCGGCCACCGCCGGCCCATTGTGATCCGAGAGAATCAGCAGGCCGCCCAGGTAGGGGGCGAGCGTCGTGCCCAGCGAGTTGAACGCCTGCGCCAGGTTTAGCCGGCTCGATCCTTTATCCGGCGGCCCCAGTTGCGCTACGTACGGGTTGGCCGCCACCTGCAGCAGCGTGATGCCCGACGCCAGCACCCACAATGCCAGCAGAAACAGCGGATACGAAGCCAGCGATGCCGCCGGCACGAACATCATCGCGCCCATCCCCATCACGCCGAGCCCCAGCACGATCGACATCTGGTAGCCGATGTGCGCCAGGATGCGTGACGAGGGCGTGGCCATCAGAAAATATGCCGAAAAGAAGGTGAACTGAATCAACATGGTCTGCGTGTAATTCAGGTCGAAAAGGGCCTTCAGGTGCGGCGCCAGGATGTCGTTCAGCACCGTTACGAAGCCCCACATGAAGAAAACCGTGGTGACTACCGCCAGAGCAAACCCTGTCTTTTGTTCCTTGGGCATGGGGACCGCCAGTATAACGCGTTTCAGAGCCCCTTGACTGCTGCTCTCGAATCATATATATATCGATTGATATACATGAAGCCGGATTCTTTCCTTCCCCTGAAACCGCACTGGTTCCACGTGCTGCTGTGCCTCGCGGACCAGGACCAGCATGGCTACGGCATCATGCAGGAGGTGCTGGAACGGACCGAAGGCAAAGTGCGCCTCTGGCCCGCTACGCTCTACGGGACGATCAAGCGGCTGATGGATTCCGGCCTCATCGAAGAATCCAGCCGCCGCCCGGCCGCCGCTCTGGACGATCCCCGCCGGCGCTACTATCGCCTCACGCCCCTGGGCCGCCGCGTGCTCGATGCCGAGAGCCGCCGTCTGGAAGACCTGGTCCGCGTTATCCGCTCCAAGCGGCTCAGCGAAAGGAAGGCGCTCTCATGACCCGCTCCGTCAGCCTGAGTCTGCGGCTCTACCGCGCCCTGGCCCGCGCTTTCCCCTATGAGTTCCAAAACGCCTACGGCGAAGGGATGCTGCAAACCGGCGAAGATGCCATCGAGCCCACCTGGCGCAGTCTCGGCGTCCGGGGACTTTTGCGCCTGCTCCTGGACATCGCCCTGCGGCTGCCGGCCGAGTACGCCTCGGAATTCCGTCAGGATCTCAGCTACGGGATGCGCTCGCTGGCGGCATCGCGCGGATTCACCGCCGTCGCCCTGGTCTCCCTGACGCTGGGCATCGGTGTCGCCACCGCAGGCTTCAGTGAACTCAACGGATTCATCGGCCGCGATGTGCCGGCGGTCCGCCGGCCCGATCAACTCGTGCTGCTGGAGCCGCCCACTTCGTATCTCAACTACCAGCGCTACCGCGACCGCAGCGACCTGTTCAGCAGCACTCTCGCCTATATCGCGCCCGTGCCTCTGGGCATCAACGTAGAAGGCCGCACGCTGCGCACCTGGGGCCATATCGTCACCGCATCCTACTTCGATACGCTGGGCATCCATCCGGCCCTGGGCCGCTTCTTCCGTGCCGAAGACGAGCGGCCGGGAAGCGAACCGCGCGTGGTGGTGAGCTACAGCTTCTGGCGCAATCGCCTGGGCTTCGACCCGGCCATTATCGGCAAATCCCTGCGCATTAACGGGCACCCTTGTACCATCCTGGGAGTCGGTCCCGAGGATTTCGCGGGCGCGTCTCCCATGATCTATGCTTCCGACCTCTGGCTGCCGCTTTCCATCCAGGGCATTGCCCCGGAACTGGCGGACCACGCCCTGGAGCGCCACGACGCCGCCATCTTCCACGTGGTGGGCCGCCTGCGCCCGGGTGTTTCCGAAGGGCGCGCCGAATCGGAGCTCGAAACCATCGCGCGCCGGCTCGAGCAGGACTACGGCGACCCCAATCGCGAAAACAAGTACCGCCGCGTGACCCTGCTGCCCGCCGGCAAGATGCTGCCCATCCGCAAACAGGATCGACCGCTTTTGACCGGTTTCATGGGCGTGCTCGGCGGCGTGATTCTGCTGATTGCCATTTCCAACGTGATCAATATGATGCTGGCCCGCGCCGGCGAGCGCCGCAAAGAGATCGCCATCCGCCTGGCGATGGGCGCCAGCCGTCCGCGCCTGGTTCGCCAGTTGCTCACCGAAAGCATGATTGTGGCCGCCGCGGCGGGCACGCTCGGGTTGCTGTTCGCCTCCATACTGATGAGCCTGGCCTCCCGGGAAAGCATGCCTTACCCCATGCCGCTGACCTTCCAATTACAGCCCGACCGGCACGTGCTGGTGTTCGCCATCGCGCTCAGCGCGTTCACGGGCATCGTCTTTGGCTTGGTGCCCGCCCTGCAAGCCACGCACGTAGACCTGACGCCGGCCCTGAAAGAGGGCGGCAACGTGCATCTGCCGCGCTTCCGGCGCTTAAGCCTGCGCAACTGCCTGGTGCTTTCTGAAGTCGCCGGATCGGTCTCCCTGCTGCTGATCACCGGCTTTCTGGTGATGGGCCACCAGAAGATCGCCGCACCCGATGCCGGTTTCGAGACCCGCAATCTCTACCTGATCTCGATTGACCCTTTGCGGGACGGTTATTCCCCGGAACAGACGGGCACGTTCTTCCGCACTCTGCTGGAGCGGCTGAAGCGCGTGCCCGCGTTTACCGCGGCCAGCCTGGCCGATTCCGTGACCATGACCATGATCGGCAAACCCGGCACGACGTTCTACACGCTGGAGCCATCGGGCGTCAAAGAAATTCGTTCCGGGCGGCGCTACACCGTGCAGCGCGATTTCTTCACCACGCTGGGCATCCCCATCCTCAGCGGCCGCTCTTTCCGCGAGGAAGATGAGCGCGACGATTCCGCCGTGGCCATCGTCAGCGAGAAACTGGCGGAGACCTGCTGGAAGAACCAAAACCCCATCGGGCGTCGTTTCGAAATCGGCGACCAGGAAGTCCCAACCTTCTTTGTGGGAGGCGGGAAGGCTCATCAGGGCATCACTGGCAGGACGCGCATCGTGCAAGTCATCGGAGTGGCGCGCAATGTGCGCGAAGGGATTGTCGCCAAGGCCGCCGACGCGCCCGGGGTGATCTACCTGCCGCTGCGTCCCGCCGATTATGCGCGTTCCACGCTTCACGGCATGATTCTGGTTGTGCGCGCGGTCCCGGGAGTCGATGCCATTGCCGCCGTGCGGCGGGAAGCCGCCGCCATAGACGATAAGATCACGCCATTCGATCCGCACAGCATGGCCGGGCAGATCGAGGAAACCATGTTCCCGGTGAAAGTAGCGCTCTGGACCTACGGCCTGATCGGCATCTGCGGACTCATCCTCGCTGCCGTGGGGCTGTCCGGCGTCACCGCCTACTCGGTAGCGCGCCGGCGCCGCGAGATCGGTATCCGTGTGGCGCTGGGAGCCGGACACGGCGATGTCATCGGCCTTGTAATCAAAGAGGCCGCCGTACTCGTCATCGTGGGTTCCGGTATCGGGATCCTGCTGGCCCGCGCCGGAATGCGCGCACTCTCCGCCGTCCTCTTCCAAATCGCGCAAACCGCCGGCATGAGCGATTCCGATCCGGTTCTGATCGCCGGCGCTCCGGTCCTGCTGGGTGCGCTGGCCCTGGTGGCCTGTTACATTCCCGCCCGCCAATCGCTCCACATCGACCCGGCTGCAGCATTGCGGCAGGAGTGAGGCGTATCAAGAAGACCGCTTGCTGACGCGCGCGGCTCCGATGCGCGTTCAGAGCCGCGACCGTAAGGGAGCGGTCAGAGCCAGTTGATCTGGTAGTTCTCTGAAACGACCGACTAAGTCACAAACTCCTGTAGTAGAATCACAAATACGTATAGTATGCCTCAACCGAAGCTGAGCAAGCTGGAGATGCAGATCATGGACGCGCTCTGGAAGGGCGGCGCCTGTTCCATTCGCGAGATTCAGGAAGCCTTCCCCGAGCGCCGCCGCCCCGCTTATACGACCATTCAGACCACGGTGTACCGGATGGAAGCCAAGAAAGCTGTGCGCCGCGTCAAGAAGATCAGCAACGCTCATATCTTCGAGGCCACGGTATCGCGCAACGCTGCGCAGGGGCGCCTGATCGATGACCTGCTGGCATTTTTCGGCGGCAGTACCCAACCGCTGATGTGTCACCTGGTGGAAAGCCACAAGCTGACCCTGAGCGACGTCCGGGAAGCTGAAAAGGCCATTAAGGAATTGTCCCGAAAAGAGAAGACGCCATGATATCGTCACAAATTCTCCGGCGGGGTCGTTATTCTTTTGAGGCCGCGATGTTTCCACAGGTGTGCCGGCGCCGCCCACGCGAACACTATCTTTTCGGCAATGCGGTTCAGGAATTTCGAACGCTTTTGGTTGTTTTTTCGTCATATACGGAAACGGCTCGTTCGACGGAATCCAGCGTGCAGGTGTCCGGAGACCCCTCGTAGACAGGCCTCTGCTGAATACAAAGGAGTTGGTTATGAAATCAAGTCATCTAGCCATCGCGATCCTGGCTGGAAGCCTGACAGCAGTCGCCTTCGCCCAGACGGACGCCGTTCCCGAATTCGAGGCGGCATCGATTAAGCCGGCCCCGCCGCCCACCAATAATATGATTCGTGTCATGATGCGCGGCGGTCCCGGCAGCGACGACCCGGGCCGTGTGGACTGGAGCAATGTCAGCCTTCGCCAGATGATCACTAACGCCTTCAATGTGAAGGATTATCAGGTGCAAGGCCCGGATTGGCTTGGTTCCCAACGTTTCGACGTGGTAGCCAAGATTCCGGCCGGCACTACGAAAGAACAATATCGCCTGATGATTCAAAAGCTGCTGACTGACCGCTTCAAAATGACCTTTCACCGGGAACAGAAAGAGCATGCGGCATATGCCCTGGTGGTAGCCAAGGGTGGCCCCAAATTCAAAGAGTCGGATCCTAACGATACCTCCGGGTTTGCTCCCATGATGAGACGCGGCGCAGACGGAGATGTTCGCGCCATTGCCCCTCCTCCGCCGCCTCCACCGTCCGGCGGAGCGGGGCGCGGTCCGGATGCCGGACCTGGGCGGGGTGGACCCGGGCGAGGCGGCATGATGATGATGGCGCCGGGCCACCTGCAGGCGAAGAAAACGGGTATGGACGGGCTGGCAAACATGCTGGCAAACCTGACTGGTAGGCCCGTGATCGACCAGACTGAGTTAAAAGGAAGTTACGACATCACCCTGGACTACGCCCCCGAGACGGCCGAAGGACTCATGATGCCGGGTGGTCCGCCGCCACCGGGTGGCCCTGGCGGCGAGGGGCGGGGACCTATGGCCCCCGATTCGAGTGCATTAAGTCTTCCGGCGGCCGTCCAGCAGGAACTGGGCCTGAAACTCGAAGCCAAGAAACTGCCCATTGAAAACATAATCATCGACGGAATCGAGAAAGTTCCGTCAGAAAACTAGGAGCAAAAGTTAACCGATCGGCGTCCAAATCGTCATAACCGCGGAGGGATCTTTCATGAAAGGCACAATCTTGCATGCCGGCGCCATAGCTCTAGTGGCATGTTGCGCATTGGCCCAAACCCCCGCGTTTGAAGTAGCTTCGATTAAGCCAAACCATTCCGGAAGGGACGGGTCTGACTCCGACGATCACGAGGGCGTGCTGACAGCCAATAACCTCAGCTTAAAGCGCCTGATCATGCGTGCTTACCAGATGCGGGATTACCAGGTGGTGGGGCCTGACTGGCTCGACAGCGAACGGTTCGATATCGCCGCCAAACCGCCGTCCGCCGCCGATCCGGGGCAACTCAACCTTATGCTCCAGAGCATGCTGGTGGACCGGTTCAAGCTGGCCCTGCATCACGATACCAAGGCATTTCCGGTATACGGCCTGCTGGTTGCGAAGGGCGGCCTCAAAGTGAAAGAAGTAGAAGATGACGGCAATCACGATAACCGGGGCAGGCGGGGTCAATTTATCGGACTCGAGTGTTCCATGGCGCGCCTGGCCGAGCAACTCGGACGCAGCATGGATCGGCCGGTAGTGGACATGACCGATCTGCACGGCGTCTACAATCTGACTCTGAACTGGACGCCCGAGGAAGCCCGGGTGGCCAGGGAGGAAACCAGGGCGGACATCCAGACCTATCCTCCGCTGTTGATCGCGCTACAGGAACAACTGGGCCTCAAGCTGGAACCAAAGAAAGCGCCAATCGACATACTGGTCGTGGACCACGTCGAAAGGGTTCCGACGGAGAACTGACGCAATGAGACATTCGCGAAACATTTCCGCGATTCTTCTCCTGCTGGCCGCCGGCGCGGCATTCGGTCAGAGGTTCGATGTCGCGTCGGTAAAAGTGAGTGAAGCCGCGGGACCCGAAGGGAAAGCCCGCCGCGGCATCAAGTCCTCCCCGGGCAGCGTGACCATTCAGAGCATGCCGTTGAGCGCTATCGTGCAGTGGGCTTACGGCGTCCGGGACTACCAGGTGGAGGGGCCGCATTGGACCGACATCCAGGCCTATGACATCTTCGCCAAGGCGGCCGGACCCGCGCAGGACCCGGAACTGCAAAAGATGATGCAGACCCTGCTGAGGGAGCGTTTCAAACTAGTGATTCGCCGCGAAGTCAGGGAACTTCCAATCTACTCCATGACAATAGCCAAAGGCGGCCATAAGCTGAAGCCGCCGGAGGGCGAAGGTCCAGGCAAACTCGCCAAGGGCGAAAAATTGGCGCTGAAAGGCGAAAGAGTGTCCATGGCAGAGCTTGCCAGCCAGCTCAGCCAGCCTTTGCGGCGTCCTGTGATCGATAAGACGGGGCTCGCCGGCGCCTTCGATTTCACAATCGATCTGATGAACTATGTCCCGCTGGATGCGAGCGGAAAGCCGTCGCCGGAGTCCACCACAGAGATGGACCGGGACGGAATCATCATTATGGCGGTACAGCAGCAACTGGGCCTGAAGTTAGAGCCCGGGAAAGCCCCCATCGAAATGATCGTCATCGAAAAAGCGGAAAAAATACCGACGGACAATTAGCGACTTCTCAATCGGAGCAATGATTTCATGTGGAACCGGATTCGTAACTTTCTGCTGTGCGGGGCGCTGGCCGTTTTAGCGGCATTGCCCCTGGCCGCGGCGGAGCACCACGGCACGGTGACGTTCGGCGGACTCCCGCTGCCCGGCGCTACCGTCACGCTCTCGCAGGGCGATAAGAAGATGACGGCGGTCACCGACGCACAGGGAGTTTACACTTTCCCCGACGTCCCGGATGGGACCTGGAACCTCGAGGTGGACATGCTTTGCTTCCAGCCCCTCAAGCAGGAAGTAGCTATCGCCCCCGGCGGGCCCAGTCCCACGTGGGAAATGAAGATGCTGCCGCTGGATCAGATCAAGGCAGCGGCACCGCCCCCGGCGCAGCCCACCACCCCGCCGACTCCCGCTCCCGGCAACGTCAGCACCAGCACCACCACGGCCGCCGCCGGCAGTGCGCCGCCCAAACCATCCATCGCCGGGGCGGAAGAGGCGGCCAATAACCCGGGCAAAGGCAAGAATTCAAAATCCAAGAACAGCAAGAAGGGAGCCGCGGCCGCCGCGCCGACAAACGCCTCCAACGGATTCCAGCGCACCGACGTGAATGCTGCCGGGGGCGGCGCGCCGGCGCCTCCCGCCGATACCGGCATCGGCGCCTCGGCCGCATCGAGCGAACCCAGCGGCGGCGCGTCCGAAGCCATGGTAGTCAACGGCAGCGTGAGCAACGGCATCGAACGCCGTGTGATCGGCAACAACCGGAGAGGGCCGGGCGCGATGTATCGCGGCGACATCATGGCCAAGTTCTCCAACTCTTTCCTGAACGCCCAGCAGTACTCTCTGCTTGGCGCGAACACGGCGCAGCCTGCGTACAACAACCTGACCTTCGGCGGCTCCTTCGGCGGACCGCTTTACGTTCCGCACATCCTCAAGAGCAATGGCCAGATCTTCTTTGTATACCAGGGCAACCGCAGCCGCAACGCCACTGTTTTTCCCGGCACGGTGCCCACCGAAGCGGAGCGGAACGGCGATTTCTCGCAAGCCGTGAACCCGCAGGGGCAACCGCTCACCTTGAACGGTTTCCCCGGCAATACCATTCCAGTCAACCTGATCACGCCGCAGGCCAGGGCGCTGCTGGCCTACTACCCCCTGCCGAATTTTGCGTCCGTCAACGGGTACAACTATCAGACCGCCAGCAACAGTGTCACCGATTCCGACATGGGGCAGGCCCGCTTCAACCGCAGCCTCGACCGCAAGAACTACATCAACGGCTATTACGCGATCCAGCGACTTGACCGAACCAGCCCCAGCATCTTCGGCTTCGTGGATCCCACCAGCACATTAGGCATGGGCGGGAATATCGTATACCGCCACATGTTCAATCAGCGGATTAACGGAGCGCTGACTTACAATTACACCCGGCAGAGCACCCGCACCGCGCCCTACTTCGCCGATCGCGTGAATGTTTCGGGCGATGCGGGCATTGCGGGTAACGATCAGACGCCGGGCAATTGGGGACCTCCTTCCTTGAATTTCACCAGCGGGATCAGCGGCCTGACCGATTCTCAGGAGAGGCTGACGCGTAATCAGACCCAGGCGGTGAATTACGACATGTTGTGGATCCACCGGCCGCACAACATCCGGTTCGGCGGCGATTTCCGGAGGATGCAGTTCAATTCCCTTTCGCAGCAGAACGGGCGCGGCAGTTTCACCTTTACCGGCGCTAACACCGGCTCGGATTTCGCCGACTTTCTGCTGGGTACCCCGGATACGGTGCAACTGGCGCTGGGCAATGCCGACAAGTATTTCCGGTCGGCGTCTTACGACCTCTACATCACCGACGATTGGAGAATCGGGCCGACCCTCAGCATCAACTACGGCCTCCGCTGGGAATACAGCGCGCCGGCATACGAAAAATACGGGCGCATGGTTAACCTGGATGTGCTGCCGGCCTTCGCCGGGGTTGCTCCGGTGACGGGCGCCAACCCCACCGGCTCGTCTGACCGGCATGAATTACCCGAGTTCTCTGGTGAACCCCGATAAGCACGGCATCGAACCACGCGTCGCTCTGGCGTGGCGGCCCATCTTCGGATCCTCGTTGGTGGTGCGCGCCGGCTACGGTGTCTATTACGATACGTCGGTTTACCAGAGCATGGTGTCATCCATGGCGCAACAGTACCCATTCTCGCGAACTCTGAACCTGGCGAACAGCGTCACCAATCCTCTGAACATGGCCAGTGCGTTTCTCAGCCCCGCCGGTGTTAACCCGAATACCTTCGGCGTGGATCCCAATTTCCGGCTGGGCTACTCCCAAAACTGGCAGGTTTCGGTGCAGCGCGATCTGCCGGGCGGCAATGTCCTCACCGCCACCTACCTGGGCATCAAGGGCACGCGCAATACGCAGGAGTTTGTGCCCAATACTTACCCCACCGGAGCTATCAATCCCTGCCCGCTGTGCCCTTCCAATTTTTATTACATGACCTCCAACGGCAACTCCACCAAAGAGTCGGGCCAGATACAACTGCAGCGCCGCTTCCATAATGGCTTCTCCGCCACGGTGAACTACACCTTCTCGAAGGCCATCGACGATGCGGCGCTGGGCGGGGCTGGTAGCGTTCAGGGCGGCGGCGGCGGCGCCGCGGTGATCGCGCAGAACTGGCTCGACCTGTCCTCGGAGCGCGGGCTCTCCCCGTTTAACCAGGAGCACCTGCTGACTTTCAACATGCAATACACCAGCGGTGTGGGCGTGAAAGGGGGAGCGCTGCTCAGCGGATGGCGCGGCCTCGTCTTAAAGCGTTGGACCGTTCTGAGTTCGATAGACTATGGCAGCGGCAAGCCGGAAACCCCGGTCTATCAGTCGGCCATTTTGCAAGGCACGGCGATCAACGGTCCCGTCCGGCCCGAGTACACCGGACAGGACGTCTACAACGCTCCGGTAGGGCGCTTCCTCAATCCGTCCGCCTACATGGCTCCGTTGCCCGGCCAGTGGGGCAACGCCGGAAGAGACTCCATTACCGGCCCCAGCCTGTTTACCCTGAATGCCTCGATGCAGCGGACTTTCGAAGATAATCTCGATCTCCGCCTCGATGCCACCAACGCGCTCAATCACGTGAGTTTTCCGACTTACATCGTCAACGCATCCAGCGGGCAGTTCGGGCTCGCCGGCCAGCCAAGCGGCATGCGTTCGGTCGTATTAACCCTGCGGTGGAGGTTCTAACCATGAAACTGACTCTCTTGTCTCTTTTGATTTTTGTATTGGCTGCGGCCCAGCAACCCCAGCAGAAACCAGCCGCGCAGCAGCCCTCCGAGGGTCCCGTCAAGTTTACGGCCAATGCCCAACTGGTGGTGGAAGCGGTGAATGTGACCGATAAGAACGGTCAAGCCGATCGAAGGACTCACCGCCAAGGATTTCACCATCACCGAAGACGGCGTGGCCCAGTCCGTGGCTTTCTGCGAATACCAGAAACTGCTGGATGCGGAAGGTCCCGGCCTGCAGCAGCGGCCTACGGTCCAGGCCCCTTCGGAACCCGACAAACCCAAGGTGGATCCGGTGACGCAGTTCCAGATTCAGCCGGAGACTCCCGGCACCGTCCGCTATAAGGACCGCCGGCTGATCGTGCTCTACTTCGACATGGGAGCCATGCCGCCGGCCGATCAATATCGCGCCATGGATTCGGCCGTCAAGTTCATCAAGAAGCAGATGTCGCCGGCGGATCTGATGGCGCTGATGTCTTTCTCCGACCGCCTGCACGTGCTGCAGGATTTCACCGACGATAAAGACAAACTGCTCACCATCCTGGATAAGCTGTTCATCGGCGAGGATCAGGGCCTGGATACGGGCGCGGCCGACGATAGCGCCGCCGACACCGGCAGCGCCTTCGGCGAGGACGATAGCGAATTCAACATCTTCAATACCGACCGGCAACTCGCCGCCCTGGAGACCGCGGTGAAGATGCTGGGCCAGCTCAACGAGAAGAAGGTGCTGGTGTATTACGCCAGCGGCGTGCGGCTCAACGGCGTCGATAACCAGGCGCAGTTGATGGCCACCACCAACGCCGCCACCCGCTCCAACGTGGCGTTCTACACGGTGGACGCGCGCGGCCTGGTGGCGCAGGCGCCCATGGGCGATGCCACCCATGGATCGCCCGGAGGGCAGGGCATGTATTCCGGCAGTTCGGCGATGGCGATGACCGGCAATTTCATCAAGTCGCAGGATACGCTTTATGCCCTGGCATCGGACACGGGCGGTAAGGCGCTGCTGGATAACAACGACCTCGCACAAGGCGTCGTCAATGCCCAGAAATCGATCGAAAGCTACTATATTCTGGGCTATTATTCCACTAACTCGAACCTCGACGGCAAGTACCGTAAGATCAAGATCGCCTACAACGGCGACGCCACTGCTAAGTTGTCTTACCGCGTGGGCTATTGGGGCGGAAAGACATTCAACAACTTCAATAAGGTGGACAAAGAGCGCCAACTGGCCGATGCCCTGATGTTAGGCGACCCCATCACGGACCTGACCATCGCGCTGGAAGTGAATTACTTCCAGTTAAACTCCGCCGAGTACTTCTGCCCGGTGGCCATGAAGATTCCCGGCCGCGAACTGGCTTTGGCCAAAAAGGGCGGCGCCGAACACACCATGATCGATTTCATCGGCGAAGTAAAGGATGAGTACGGCGTGACTGTGACCAATGTCAGAGATACAGTCGATATCAAGATGAGCGGAGAAACGGCAGCCCAGTTAGCCAAGCAGCCCATCCAGTACAGTACCGCCTTCACCATCCTGCCGGGCACTTACACCATCAAGATGCTGGCTCGCGATAACGAAACCGGCCGCATCGGCACTTACATGCGCAAGTTCACTATCCCGAATCTCATGAAGGAAGTGAAACGCGTGCCCATCAGCAGCGTGGTGCTTAGCAGCCAGCGCATGGAGGTACGTGACGCGCTGTTCAACGTGGCGGTCAAGGATAAACTGCCCAGCGTGGATCCGCTGGTTCAGGACGGCCTGAAGCTGATCCCCAGCGTCACCCGGGTATTCAGCACCAACCGCGATATGTACGTCTATCTGCAGGCGTATGAGCGCGGCCAGACCAGCGAGCAGCCGCTGGTGGCGTTTGTGACGTTCTATCGCGGCCAGAACAAGGCTTTTGAAACGCCGCCGCTGCCCGTCACCGAAGGCATGGACCCCAAGAGCAAGGCCGTGCCGCTGCGCTTCAACCTGGCGCTGAGCAAGCTCCAGCCGGGCAAATACGATTGCCAGGTCACCGTGCTGGACCCCACCAGCCAAAAGGCCAATTTCTGGCAGGCTCCCGTAGTTTTGGTGCCGTAGGACAGGCTTCCCAGCCTGTCCTCGTATTAAAACCTGTCCTCGTATTAAAATGGGTAACGTCCTCAGCAAGGAGTTCCCATGTCGAATTCGTACGACCGCAGAGATTTTCTGAAGACCGTGGGTGCCACGGGCCTTACGCTGGAGGCGGCGAAGTCCGCCCTGGCATCGAAGAGCGCGACCAAGGCCACGGGCGGCCGTGTGATCGGCGCCAATGACCGCATCAATGTCGGCATCATCGGCTGCGGCAGCCGCGCCGGAAGCGTGTCCCGGACTTTCGCGCAGCTCGGACAAGCCGACAATAGCTGCCAGATTGTGGCCGCCTGCGACGTCTACGAGAAGCGCAAACGCGAAATGGCCGAACGCTACAAGGCGAAGGCCTACACCGACTACCGCGAACTGCTCCAGCAGCCGGATATCGACGCCGTCTATATCGCCACGCCCGATCACTGGCACGCCAAGAACGCCATCGACGCGATGGACCACGGCAAGGACGTCTACCTGGAAAAGCCCATGGTCCACACCAACGAGGAAGCCCGCCAGCTTGTCGCCACCGTGAAAGAGACCAAGCGCGTGCTCCAGGTCGGCTCGCAGACCACCTCCGCGGACATCTGGGCCAAGGCCAAGAAGGCGATTGCCGATGGCGCTATCGGCCAGATGCTGATGAGCCAGGGCTCCTATCACCGCAACTCCATCGAAGGCGAATGGAACTGGCCCATCGAAGCCGGCGCCGGTCCCGACGCCAAGGGCGACAGCCATATCGATTGGGACCTCTGGCTGGGCTCGCAATTCAAACTCGCCACCAAGCGTCCCTTCGACGCCGACCGCTTCTTCCGCTTCCGCAAGTATTGGGACTACTCCCTGGGCATCGCCAGCGACCTGTTCTATCACGTCATCGCGCCGCTCAACATCTGCTGGGACGAGCCGCAGTTTCCCGTGAAGGTCATGGCCACCGGCGGCATTTACGTCTTCAAGGAAAAGCGCGAGGTGCCGGACACCTTCCACTTAATGGCCGAATACGCCAAGGGCCACTCGCTGGTGCTCAGCTCGTCCATGGCCAACGATACGCATATCCCCGGACTCATTCGCGGCCACGAGGGCAGCATCATCATGGTGGAGCACGGCCAGTTCGAACGGAACGTTCCGTACATCACCGTGAAGCCGCAGCTCGAGCGCGGAAAGGCGATCGGCGGTGAAAAGTATGCCGCCAAGTTCGGCCTGAAGGATTACCAGATTCCGGTGGATCAGACCAATATGCAGGAGGCCCACGTCAGGAATTTCCTGCAGTGCGTGCGCACCCGCGAAAAACCGCGCCTCGATGTGGAGACCGGCGCCAAGGCGGTGGTGGTGATCAACCTTGCGGCCGAATCGTACCGCGAGGGCAAGGTCATGTATTGGGACGAAAAGCGCTGGAAGTCTTCGGATAAGCCCGTCAAGGCCTGAAACGTCCCTCCGCGAACACCGGATTCCCACGAGCGGACAGCGGCGCGCGCGCAAGTGCTGAAAAACTGCGCGCCCCGCGTGGAATCCGGCGTGCTCGCAGGCTCGCCGGGAGGGTCTATGCCCAAGAAAGAACGCCTGCACGAGTCCATCTCCGCTCTGCCCACTCTGGAATACCTGGCCCAGCGTATCCAGGAAGGCTGGAAGCTGACCGGCCTGGAATGGGAGCGGGAAGCCCAGACTGATTCCGCCCCCGCGGCGCCTCACAAAGACTGGGTGGAAGAAATCCCCTACGGCCTGCGCGTCTCCGACGATTGCACCCGCCTGGTGGAGAGCGCGCCGGAGAAGGAGATTATCATCCTGGCGCTGGATATGATTGTCGAGGACTGCGCGCTGTCCCGCGTGGCCGAAGAATTGAACCTGCGCGGCTATCAGACCCGCGAGGGCAGTCCCTGGACGCCTACCGCGCTCTTCAATCTTCTGCCCCGCATGATTCAAATGGGGCCGCGCCTCTTCACCAGCGAAGAGTGGACCAATCGCCGCAAGCGCCTGCCCAAAATCGGGTGATGTGCGAAGGGCGGCGGCGACGCGTCGCCGGACCGCCCCCGTTACTGTAGTAAACTTTCACCTATATGAAGTCTCGACTCTGTCTGTTTCTGGCGGTGTCCGTGTGCGCCCTCGCGCAAACGGCGCCCAAGATCACCACCCCCAAGGAAGCGCTCGGGTTCAATCTCGGCGACGACTACCATGGTGGCCAACTACACCCAGCTGGAAGCCTACTGGAAGAAACTGGCCAGCGAAAGCGACCGCATGAAGCTGGTGAACATCGGCAAGACCGAGGAGGGCCGCGATCAGTATATGGCCATCATCACTTCGCCGGAAAATATCAAGAATCTCGAACATTATAAGCAGATCTCGCAGCGCCTGGCGCACGCCGAAGGTCTCACCGATGAGCAGGCGCACGCCCTGGCGCGCGAAGGCAAGGCCGTGGTGTGGATCGACGGCGGATTGCACGCCAGCGAGACCGTCGGGCTCGCAGCAGCTCATGGAGATGGTCTACCAGATGGTCAGCCGCACCGACCCGGAGACCATGCGCTTCCTCAACGACGACATCATGCTCTTCGTGCAGGCCAATCCCGACGGGCAGGAACTGATCGCCAACTGGTACATGCGCGGCTCCGAAAATCCCAACGCGCCGCTCAAGCCCGAGCAGGAGCGCAGCATGAACGGCCTGCCGCGGCTCTATCGCCAAGTACATCGGGCACGACGACAATCGCGACTTCTACATGTCCAACATGAAGGAAACCACCAACATGAACCGCATTCTGTTCCATGAGTGGTTTCCGCAGATCATGTACAACCACCACCAGACCGGGCCGGCCGGCGCGGTGATCTTCATGCCGCCGTTCCGCGATCCGTTCAATTACAATTTCGATCCGCTGGTGCCGCTGGGAATCGAAATGGTGGGCACCGCCATGCACAGCCGCCTGGTGGCGGAGGGCAAGGGCGGCAGCGCCATGCGCAGCGGCGCCAACTACTCCACCTGGTGGAACGGCGGCTTGCGCACCATCACTTACTTCCACAACATGATCGGCATCCTCACCGAGATCATCGGCGAGCCCCACGCCCATGACCATTCCGCTGGTGCCCGACAAGCAGTTGCCGCAGGGCGACTGGCCCATGCCGGTCGCGCCGCGGACCGTGGCACTACCGCCAGTCGATCGATTACGAAATCACCAACAACCGCGCCATTCTCGACCTGGCGTCGCGCTATCGCGAGACGTTCCTCTACAACATCTAGCGCATGGGCATGAACTCCATCGAAAAGGGCAGCAAGGATTACTGGACCGTCACGCCCAAGCGCATCGCGGCGCTGGAAGCCGCGGCCGCGGCCGAGGCGCCGGCGGTGGCGGCGGCGGGCGCGGCGGGCGGCGAGGCGGCGGCGGCGGCGGCCGGCGGCGATGCCGCAGCCCGGCGCGGACGTGCCGTGGGCGGACGTGGCGCGCGGCGCGCGTGCTCCGATGGAGCTCTACAACACCGTCCTGCACGATCCCAAGATGCGCGATCCGCGCGGCTACATCATTCCCGTCCGACCAGGCCGATTTCGCCACCGCCACCGAGTTCGTCAACGCGCTGCTCAAGAACGGCATCACCATGTCTGAAGGCCACCGCGGCGTTCACGGTGGCCGGCAAGAGCTATCCCGGCGGATCCTACGTGGTGAAGACCGCGCAGGCCTTCCGCCCGCACGTGATGGACATGTTCGAGCCGCAGGATCACCCCAACGATTTCGCCTATCCCGGCGGTCCGCCCAACCGCCCTACGACATCACCGGCTGGACGCTGGCCTATGCAGATGGGCGTGCAGTTCGACCGCATTCTGGACGGCTTCGACGGCCCGTTCACCAAGGTCAACGGCCTGCTGCCGCCGCCCGCCGAGTTCCATCACCGGACCGGCGAATCCGGCGGGCTACCTGATCAGCCACCAGATCAACAATTCGTTCATCCTGATCAACCGCCTGCTGAAGGCCGACGCCGACGTTTATTGGCTGAAGAAGGAGCAGACGGCGGACGGCCAGGATCTCGGGCACGGGCGCCATCTGGGTTCCGGCTTCGGCCGCCGCGCGCGCCGATGCTCGAAAAGGCGGCCAAGGAACTCGGCGTTCCGGTTCACGCGCTGGCGCAAGGCGCCCGCGGGCGATGCCCTGAAGCTGAAGCCGATCCGCATCGGCCTCTACGATCAGTACGGCGGCATGCATGCCGGCCGGCTGGACGCGGTGGCTGTTCGAGCAGTATGAGATGCCGTTCCAGTGGTCTATCCCGCCGACGCTCGACGCCGGCGACCTGAAGAGCAAGTTCGACGTGCTGGTCTTCGTCGGCGGCGCCATTCGCGGCGGCGGCGGTTTCGGCGGACGCGGTGGCGGCGGTGGAGGCCGCGGAGGCGCGGCCCCGCGAGCCATTCCCGAGGAGTACAGCGGCTGGACCGGACGCATCACCGAAGACAAGACCATGCCGCAGCTCAAGAAGTTCGTCGAACTCGGCGGCTCGCATCGTCACCATCGGCAGCTCCACCGGCATGGCCGAGCTGCCTTCGGTCTGCCCGTGAAGAACTATCTCACCGAGATGGGCCCCGACGGCAACGAGCGCGCCCTGCCGCGCGAGAAGTTCTACATTCCCGGCTCGCTGCTGAAGATGAACGTCGATAACACCAATCCGCTGGCCTACGGCATGCCGAAGCAGGTGGACGTGTTCTTCGAAAACAGCCCGGTGTTCCGGCTGGAGCCGACCGTCGGAGATGAAGCACACTTCGCCGGTAGGCTGGTTCACCGGCACGTCCGATGCTGGATAGCGGCTGGGCCTGGGGACAGCAGTATCTGGATGGCGGCACGGCCGTCGCGGAAGCCACCGTGGGCGAAGGCAAAGTGGTGCTGCTCGGTCCGGAAGTCAACTTCCGCGACCAGCCGCACGCCACTTACAAGCTGCTCTTCAACGGCCTGTACTACGGCAACGCCACGGCGATGCCCTTGAAGTAGTCCGGCGCCGGGCTTCAGGCGGTGAACCCGACCTTCACCGCCGTCCGCCCGTGCGAGTATTTTCTCCGATTGGCGCGCACACTTTCGACCGCCCGCAGGAAGTAGTCTTCCGCGGGCAGTCCGGTGTTGCCGGTGGAGCGGTCGTGAGCGAACTGCAGTTTAGCGTCATCCACTACGTTCTTGAGGTCCGCTCCGGAGAGACCGTGGCTGGCTGACGCGATTCGTCCCACGTTCGGCTGCCCGATAGGCGCGGGTAGTCCGGCCAACCGTTCGCGCAGGATGGCGGCGCGGGCGCCGGCGTCCGGTAGCGCTGTCTCCAGCCACAACTCCACCCGGCCGGAGCGCAGCAAGGCGCGCGGCAGGCTGCCGGGATGCATGGCCGTCATCATCACGCAGACGCGTTCGGAACTCGCGCTTTCCAGGCCATCGAGTATGGTCAGCAGATAGCGGTAGAGCCCGCGGTTCTCCTCGCCTTCGAAGATCACATCGGCATCGTCGATGAATACAATCGAGGGCGCATTGCGCCGGGCGGCTTCAAAGACCTGGTCCACCTTGTGATGAAAGTCCCGGCTGCCGGATACTACGGTTCCATCAATCAGAAAGAACTTGCTCTTCAGGCGGTGAGCCAGGGCCCGCCCGATGGTGGTTTTTCCCGTTCCGGGCGGACCCGCCAGCAAGACGCCGCGCTTGGGCTTCAGGTCCAGTTCCTGGCGCAGTGAGTCGTTTTCGAAGGGCAGCGCGACCTTGGCTTCGAGCTCGCGAATGACGTCGTCAACGCCCTTCAAGTCGCTCCAGGTGACGCGCTGCACTTCCTCCAGTTCCACGTTGCTCACCCGGAAGTGAGAACGCAGATACTCGATCATGGCTCCTGTATCCACGGAATTGCCGTGGATCAGCCAGATGCAGGTATGGCGTAATTGCTCCGCCGTGAGGGCCGGAGCATAGCGGTGAACCTGGGCGAAGTCCAACCGTTCGGCGGCTTCACCCAGCAGGTTGCGGCAGATGCAGGCGTAGTCCTCCGGCTCGAACTCCGCGAGTTTCCACGTGAAGGCGCGCCGGGCCACGGGCCACGGAACTTCGTCATCGCTGCCGAAGACCAGCTTTTTGCGCAGCGCCACGGCTTCGCCCATCAGGGCGGTAAGGGCCGCGTCCAGCAGCAGGGTGCGGGGATAATCGCACGCGGACACCACTTGCGTGACTAAGTGCAGGTCGTCCACAATGACGATTTCCTGGTGCGCCAGCGCCTGCTCGATCATTTGCAGAAACGCTTCCTCCACGGCATCGGGTTGCCTTGCCGAGAGCGTGTGCATGAAGTCTCCGGCGCCCAGCAACGCCCCGCCCACGGCCTCGTGCAGGTGATTCAGGATGGTGCTCCTGCCGCATCCGGCGCGCGTTTTGAGTAGCAGTACGTCTCCGATTTCAATTCCACAGAGCAGCGAATCGCCGGTTCGCTGTTGCGCGGGGGAAAGCACGATCTTTTGATTTTGATTTTTCATGTTGGCTTCCAAAGACACAAGTGAATCAGCGCGCCATTTTGAGGCGCGTCAGTAAGGCGAAGATATAGCACTACTTACGCGAATCCTGCCTGTTCAATGGGGAAAGATTGATTATGCGACGGGGAAGAGAGCGAAAGACAGGCGGTCCCGCGTCGCATCGCATCGAAGTTCGTGTTTGAAGTCGTCGATATAGTTCAACAGAGCTGCCTCCTTTCGAGGTTTTTGTGTATTTAACAAACTACCACGTCCGGGTGGGGCTTACAAGAGTTTTTTCATTAAGCTTTGTTAGTTCGTAAACCAAACGCACCGCGATCGCGACGGCAAGGCTTACTATAAGGGCGGTTCCGAGATAGATCGCAAAGGGCGGCGCCAGGCTGATAGTGGAGAGCATACTCGTAAGTTCGTGGTGGCTGTTCCGGTACCATTCGAATGTTTCCTTCAGAGTCATGCGGCCCTTCGAATAACCCCCGTACAGCGGAATCAGCTTCACAACATACGTAGCCACACACACATAACTCCACACCAGCGCGATGGCCGCTGCGATGGGCCGCCCTATATGGCGGGACCGGCTGAGACCGAGGAGCGCGAGCGCCAGGGCGGGCGCCAGAAGCACAATCGTGTACCAGGGAGCCGCTCCGGCGGAAGCGCCCTTGAGGAATACTACATCGTTACCGACCACCAGAATGACTGCCGCACCATAGACAGCCATGAACCCCAGAACGCTCCACTCGGCGGGGGCAGCGCCGCGGCGAATCGCCCCCACGCCGTACAAGACGACCCCTACCGCCAGCAGCGCCAGCAGGCAATTGAGCGTTACCGAAGAGAAGCTCGTGAAGGAGTTGTTTCCGGTCCAAAGCGTGGCCCGTAGCATGTACGGGATGGCGCGGCTCCAGTCTACCCGGGCCAGAGACGAGATCGGGCTCACGCCGCCGGAGGTCATCAGCAAGCCGCTCAAATTGCGATACAGCAACAGATTCCTGAGGTACCACGGGCCGGCCAGCACCGCCACCACGGCCGCGAACAGGGGCAGCGCCCGGACGCGCCGGTACGCTACTACGAAGGCGCCAAGCGCCAGCAGCGGCAGGAAGTACGCCTTGGTCAACAGCCCCAACGAGGTCGCCAGCGCCAGCCACAGCGCGCCGGTTTCCCGTGGCTGCGCGGAAAACGCGGCACAGGCAGCCAGGAACCAGACCGTCAACGCCACTCCCAGCGCGTCGTTGGCGATATGAGCGACTGCGGCCCAATACATCTGGCAGGCGAAAATGCAGAACAGGCCCAGGGCCTGGTAGCTCGCGGGCAGGCCGAGCGTCCGAAACAGGCTTGCGGCGGCAAAGAAGGTGATCAGCGCGGCCAGGCATGCTGCCAGCAACCGCAGCCACAACACCCGGACGGGAATCGACGTTTTGGAGAGCAGCAAATCCGGCGCGGCCAGCAGAGCATATGCCATCGGCGGCTGCTGGGCTTCATAGTTGGAATGCTCATCGGGCAGCCATGCCTCGGCGCGCGGAATGGCTTCCAGGCTGCGCCGCATCCGGGCACGTGCGGCGGCATCCAGCGCGAAATAGCGGTCGAAGGTCTGGAGTTGGGGCCAGGCGTGCGCCACCACGTGGCTCGCCGGACATGCCAGCATCGAATCCCACACCTCCCGTGAAAGCCTCGTCTCCCCGAGCACGGGCAGGCGGTGCGTCAAACTCAGCGACTGGACGTAGCCGTAGTGCCAGGGTTCGTCGAATCCCTCCCACAGAGGGACCAGGGCACTGTAAACGATGGCGTTGGCGAAGGCGAAGGCGAGCAGCAGATATTGGTCCGCGCGCTTCACCTTTTCATTGTCGCCTCTTTATGCGCCGCCACGTACCTATCGACATGCGCCGAGAAGGCCTTTTGCAGAGCCAGGCGGGCATCCTTCCCACCGCCCGCCTGGCGGCCTTCAATCTCGAGTACCGGCAGCAGGTCGCGCGTGGTGGAGGTGATGAACACCTCGTCGGCCGCTTCCAGTTCGGCGGGCAGGAGCGGCTTTTCCCGATCTCGATTCCCTGTGCCCGTACCGGCCCCAGCAGCAACTCCCGGGTGATTCCCGGCAGACATCCCGAACTCAGCGGCGGCGTCCAGACCTGACCGCCGTTGGCGAGGAACAGGTTGGCCGACGTGCATTCCGCCACTTCGCCGCGCTCGTTGAGCAGAATCACTTCGTCAAAACCGCGGCGTTGCGCCGTTTCCAGCCACGTCAGATTCATCGCCCAGGAGAGAATCTTGGTGCCGGCGAAGTTGCAGGCGGCGTGACGGCCGTGTGCCTGGTACGCCAGTTTCACTCCGGTGCCCCACTCTTTGGAATCCGCGGTGAGCGCGATCAGGTCGCTCTCGCGTCCGTTGGACGGGCCTGCCCACATGCCGCCGCCGTTGCGCACGATGACCACCCGCAGCGTGCAGTTGACCGCGCCGTTGGCCTCGATCAGCTCCAGCAGTTGGCGGCGCACCGCCTCGGAGTCCGCCGGAACGGGAACGTGGAGCGCGGCGGCATCGCGCTTGATGCGGGCCCAGTGCCGGTCCCATTCGAACAGTACGCCTTCGGCCACGCGAAGCGTGCTGAATACGCCCCAGCCGGATAGCAGACCCACCTGTCCGGGCGAGAGGACGGTATCGGAAGCTAGGCAAACCTGATTATTGTGAAGAATGTGACGGTGCAGCACGACGACTATTCTAGCCCAACTTTCGCACTTCGCAGGTTTTGCAACAGCTAAACCTCGCAGAATCAGTGAAGGCTACCCAAAGGTCTTCACCACAAAAAGGGAGGGTGCGGCCTATTTTGACGTGATCTGGGAGGCCTTGATCCGTGGTGGTGGTTGGGAGGGAAGCGTGATCCGAATCTGATTGAGTAGTGCCTGCACATCGGGCTCCGGCTGCGTGTGACGCGGCATCACCAGCCAGCGGCCATCCACCATGGGAATCCAGACCTCGACCATCTGGATCGTCGCCAGCTTTTCGAACACCGCGGCCGGCGTCAATCCGGGCGCGTGCATCATCAGGCGGTTCTTCAAGGTGACTTGCAGACTGTAAGCCAGGAACGCAATCAGCACGTGCGCGTCGGCCCGATGTTCCAGTTGATGACCGATGGGCCGGATGCTCAGTTCGCTTTTCAACGAGCGGAACACACTCTCGATCTGGGTCAGTTGCACATAGCGCGTCCACAACACCGCTGGATCTTCGCCGGTGAGGTTGCTGCGCAGCAGATAATGGCCGTCACGTTGTTCGGCGGCTTTCAGCTTGGCCTTGTCCACCTGAAACGAGAACGTCTCGCGAGTGACCGCCTGGTCCGCTGCCGGCATCTGAATCTTCACGAACCCAAAAGCCCGGCCGGCTTCTTTCTTGGCGGCCCCGATGCGCAGCAGCAGTTGATCGCGCTTCGGCAGGCTCTTGCGCATCGCCCGCAGTTTGCGCAGCAAGCGGGCCAGTCGCTTGCGCCGCATGGCGTTCTCTTTGGCCTGCCGCCCTCCGCTCTTGGCCAGCACATAGAGTTCGCCTTCGTGCTCATACAACTTCACCTCCACCGAGTCGCGAACCTTTTGCCACGGCAGATCCAGCCACTTCTTTTCATGCTGGTTGATCTTGCTTTTCGGCGTGCCCACCAAATAGAACGTCTGCCGTTCCGGCGAGCGCATGTCTTGCAGAATGGCTTCGCTGGGAACCCCGCGATCCATCACCCATACGCGCCGCGCTTTGCCGTAGGTGTCCTCGATCTTCTTGAGAAAGCCTGGCAGCGTGGTGCGATCTGACGTGTTGCCCTTCATCACCTCATAGGCCAACGGCAACCCATCGGTGGTCACCACCAGCGCAATCACCAATTGCAGACAGTCCGGTCTTTTATCTCTGCTGTAACCACGCTTGGCCTTTGGGTTCTGCTCCATCTCGCCTTCGAAGTACGTGCTGGTTAGATCGTAGAGCAATACTTCAAAGTCCGCCTGGAACAAGTCGGCCCACTTCTGTTTCAACCAGACAAACAACTCCTGTTTGTGCGGCAGCACCCGGTCCAGACAGCGATACAGCCGGTCCTTGGCGGCCACGGCAAAGTCCGTTTCCAATAGCTCGTCCATCGCCGTATCCACGTACCACTGCCGGTGCAAGCGATAATCACTGCCCGGGTCGAGCAGGCAGTTCACTACCTGCAACTGCAGCACCTTCTCCCAACTCACCGCTTCGCGCGCTTCCGGTAAACGCTGGTGCCAAAACTCATCCAATCCGAGTTGGTGCCACAACTCGCACCCCAGCCAACAAGCGCCGAAGGAGCGCGGACGCCGCAATTCCAGGCCGCTAAGTTTTACCTGGATGCTGTCCAGGGCATCGGCGGGAACCTCCCGGTCGTCCGGAAACAGGCTCATGGTTCGATAGTCTTGCTGGTCTTCGTCGAAGACTTCCAGCGTCTTGCGCCACGCAGCCTGCTGTTGGTCGTTGATCTCGCCTAGATACAGCACGGTGCGCTGCACCGTTTTGGCGCCGGGCAAGCGGCGATTCTCGACCACGCTGAAGTAGCGGTGAATCTTGCCGTCCTTCTTTCGTGGGGTGCTGCGCAGGAACATAGGAAGCAGCAGCATGCCAGAAACCGAGGTAAAAGGAAAGAGAGTAGGTCTTCACTCAGGCCCTTTTCGAGGCGGCATTGTTGCAGCCAAACCAAATATAGTTCGGTCGAGCCGATAAAACTCTCCGAAGTGCGAAAGTCAGGCTAGCAACGCGCCCCGCCTCACTTCCAATTGGGAAAAGGATTGGCCCGCACTCCGCGGCACGCCGCGATCAGTTCCGGCACGCGTTTGCGGCGTTCGAACAGACGCTCCAGCACCTGTTCGAGCTCGAACTCTTCGCCCTCGATCCAATCCGGAGGAATGCTTTTCCACGCCAGATCCATGACCTCTTCCGGAAAGTGGCACACCTGGTCGAGCCAGGGTTGGAAATCGTCCAGCGACCGCACCTCCTCATACACCTGGCGGCGCGCGTAGAGGCCCTGCAGGGGAGAGTCCGGGAAGTCCCAGTTGGGACCGTTGAAGGCGAATCCGTGATCGATCATGCGGGCCACGAATCCGGGCTGCGCGCCTTCGCCCTGGCGGAGCAGGGCGCGGTAGAAGACGCACTGCCGCCCATCGGCATTGGCCACCCATTTGTCGAAGACCAGGATGGCGCGAAAGTCGTCGAGGTTGGCGACTTTGGGAAGCAGGGAATCGGGCAGGAAGTCGTAAACGGCGGTCCGGCCGGGATCGCCGGGGTAGCGCGAGCCGAAGTGCCAGCCCGGCTCCACCGCGACCTGCCGCGTGCCCAGCCTGAGATGCACCTCCGGATTGGCTTCCAGAAACGCAGCCGGAATCTGAATCAGCGCGGTCTCCGGAGCCGCGATCTTCAGGTATCCGAACAGTGCCGAAGCGGCCAGCTCGTTCACCAGAATGCGGCGATGCTGCGGATTGTTGCGGAACTTGACGACGTACCAATGGCCGTCATCCGCTTCCAGCAGGTGCGCCTGTGCGCCGCCTCGCATTTTTCGCACGTGCCGGATAGCGGTGAGCGGCATCGCAAAGAAAATGCAGTAATCTAGAGTTGTATCACAGAGAGGACTACATCTATATATGGCAGAACTGGAACCACGCAACAGCGCAGAAGATGCGGCAGCCGCGCAACCTCCGGCCCGGGACGCAGCAAAGATGAAATCGCTTTGGAGCTGATGCGGTTTATCGCCGTGACCACGGGATACGGAAAAACCGCTCAATCCGCGGGGTTCTCGGCAAAGACTTCGGCCGGGTCGGCGGAAGCCCACGCCGATGCTTTGCTGGAGCTGTTCGGGCGATGCCGGCAGGCGATTCACAAGGCGGTGTAGGGGCCGGATGGGCAATCGCGGCCCGCGATGCTTGCATCTAACAGCTACTTCTTCTTTCCAGTCTTCTTTGCGGCCTTCTTGGCGGGAGCCTTCTTCGCGGCCTTTGCGGGGGGAGCTTTCTTTGCCGCTTTTTTCGCCGGAGCCTTTTTGGCCGGGGCTTTCTTGGCGGGAGCCTTCTTCGCGGGAGCCTTTTTCGCAGGAGCCTTCTTGGCAGGGGCCTTTTTGGCCGCTTTCTTGGCTGGAGCCTTCGCCGCCGCTTTCTTCGCCGGCGCTTTGGCAGCAGCTTTCTTGGCCGGGGCTTTCTTGGCAGGAGCGCCTTCTTCGCGGCCTTCTTGGGCGGCGCCGGTTCGGGCGCAGCCGCGGGAGCGGGGCCGGCGGCTCAGCCGCCACGGCGGCGTGGGCGCAGGTTGGGCTACGGGAGGCGGGGCACTCCCCTCCGCTTCCTCTTCATCGTCCTCTTCCTCGTCCTCTTCGTACTCGTCGAGCTTGGAGCTCTGTGCTGCTCCGTGCTCTTCGTCTTCGTAGTCGTGGAAGTCTTCCATCTCTTCTTCGTCTTTCGGAGCGATCTTCGAGCTATCACAACATTAAGCAAGCCTCCTGTAGTCAGGGCACAATCACCCATAGAATACCCCTTTTTGCGGTGAGGCAATAGCGAAAAGAAGGAAAGGCTTTGAAAATTCGTTCGCGAGTGCCTATTTGCCGCTGTTGTGAGCCACCAACACCGGTGCTTTGCGCGGCCGCGGGTTTCTTCGTAGTGGCGCGAGTGTTGCTGCGGCGCGTGTTGGCGCGCGGTGCTGCGACGCGCTACGCTGCGCGCGTGCCGGCGCTTCCGGACGCGTGGCCGGCCGGGATCGAACAAACGGTCGCCTTCCACCGCCTCGCCCGATTTCAGATTGTTCGCCGCCACAATTCCGCCGGGAGTCGCGCCATAGTTCTTCGCCGATCGCCGCCAGCGTTTCGCCGGCCTCCACTTTGTGCATCCGCCACGCAGTCGCGCCGCTCGGCAGGGACCATCTGCAGCGTCGCCATCAACTGATTCCCGCTGCCCTTCGGCACATGCAGCGAGTAGTTTGCCGGGCGATGCCCTGCGAGCACCGCGGGATTCAGCGCTGCCAGTTCCGACAGCGGCGTGTCGGTGATATCGGCAACCAGCGCCAGGCTGGTAGGCGCCGAAGTCTCCACGGTGTCGTATTCCAGCGGCGGATCGTAGCTGCAGATCGTCCAGCCCGTACTCGGCGGCATTCTTTTCCATGATGGTCATGGCCAGAATGATGGGCACGTAGTTGGTGGTTTCGGCCGGCAGCACGCCGCGGCTGCGCAGTTCCCAGAAATCCGCATAGCCGGTCCGCTCCACGGCTTTTTCCACCACGACCGGGTCCGCAGTTGTAGGCCGCGATCGCCAGGTACCAGTCGCCGAATTCGTTGTAAAGATCGTGCAGATGGCGGGCCGCCGCGCGCGTGGCCTTTTCGGGATCCATGCGGTCGTCGGTGTAGCGGGTCTGGTTGAGGCCGTATTCGCTGGCCGCGCCACTTGAGGAATTGCCACATGCCGCCCGCCGCCGCGCGGGAGACCGCGCGCGGGATGAAGCCGGATTCGGCCTGCGCCAGGTGGATCAGTTCCTGCGGGACGCCTTCTTCATCCAGGATCCGCTGGATCATCGGCCGGTACCGGCCCGAACGCTCCGTGGCCGCCACAATGGTCTTGTGGCCGCGGTTGGAAAAATAATTGATGTAGCCGAGAACCGTGTCGTTGACCGACAGCGGCAACTGGGAAACCGTGGCCGCCACCTGTTCCCGCACCTTGTCCTTGAGCTCGGGATCCACCGGGAAGGTCATCTGCAGAATGTCTTCCAGGGGGGCCTTTTCGAACTTGCCTTCTTCCACTTCGCGGCCGAAGCGCCCATGCCGGCCAGGTCGTAAGCGATGGATCGTGTCCACCATCTCGATCCAGACGCTGTTCGTACTCCGAGCGGTCGTCGGGGTTCTGGGCCGAGGCGTCCAGCATCAAATCGACAGCCGCGTCGAATTCCCGACGCGCGTCCGGCGATATCGTTCGACCTGGTAGAGCTCGCTTGCCGCGCTTCGAATGGCTTGTTCGGCGCGCTGCACAATCAGAGCATCGCCGCGGGTTTTCCGGGCGCCATGGCAGGGAGGAGTTCAGCAGAAAGGACGGAGGCATCTCGCCAGGTAAACGTTGGGCTGCGCGACTGCCGGTGGCGGGCCATTGTCGCCGGGTGCTGCTCACCAGCGTGGGGCCGCGGAGGCAGGAAGGACATTTGGAACTTGGATTGCTGATTGATACCGCATGCCAGCGGTCGATAAGGACCGCGGCGAAGTAGCAAACAAGGAGAATAGCGTCTTCGTTCGATCATCCATCAGCAGTCCTCGAACAATGAAAATAAAGCTACTTCCGCGGGACTCGCCCGGTAATGTCCCTAAAAGACTACAACACCTACGCGTGCCGATGCAACGCGGGGGCACAGTGTGTTGGCCATGCTACCCGATTGACACGACTCCGTGTGTCCAAAACGTGCACGGACATGAGGCACTATTCCTCTTCTTCCTCTTCGCCCGTTTTGGCGGCCTTGGCGGCGGCAATGATCTTATCCGCCTGCAGCTGCGGCACAAAATCGTAATGGTCGAACTCCATAGTGAAGGAGGCCCGACCCTGGGTCATGGCCGTCAGGTCACTCTGATAGTTTAACATTTCCGCCATGGGTACCTGGGCGCGGATGAACTGGGTGCTGCCCTTGGTTTCCATGCCGGAAATGCGGCCCGCGGCGGCCGTTGAGATCGCCCATCAGGTCGCCCGCATATTCCACCGGCGCCTGAATTTCGACATTCATGATGGGTTCCAGCAGGGCCGGCTTGGCCTCCTGCATGGCGGCTTTGAAGGCTTTGCGGGCCGCCAGCTTGAAGGCCAGTTCGGAGGAGTCGACATCGTGGTAGGAGCCGTCGTAGACGGTCACCTTGAAATCGACCATGGGATAGCCGGCCAGGAAGCCCTTTTCGGCGGCCTCGACGATGCCCTTTTCCACCGCCGGGATGTAGTTCTTGGGAATGGAGCCGCCGAAGATCTCGTTGGCGAATTCGAACTTCGCGCCGCGCGGCAGCGGTTCCATTTTGATCCAGCAATCGCCGAACTGGCCGTGACCGCCGGTCTGCTTCTTGTGCCGCCCCTGGACGTCGGCCAGTGCCGCGGATGGTCTCGCGATAGGGAATTTTGGGCGCTTTCAGCGTGACATCCACGCCGTAGCGCTTCTTCAACCGGCTGACGACGATTTCCACGTGCTGCTGGCCGGTGCCGGCCAGCAGGAATTCGCGCGTCTGCGGGTCGCGGTAGAAGCGCAGCGACTGGTCTTCTTCCAGGATGCGGTGGACGGCGTTGCCCATGCGGTCTTCGTCGTTGCGCGATCTTGGCTTCGATGGCGAAGGCGATGGACGGCTCGGGCAGTTTCACCGGCGGATAGGCGACGTTCAAGCCTTTATCGGCCAGCGTATCGCCGGTCAGCGTATCCTTCAGCTTGGCCACGGCGCCGATGTCGCCGGCGTAGCAGTTCGGTGACCGGTTGCAGCGTTTTGCCCTGCGGGCAGCTCAGGTGCGCCAGCCGCTCGGAGGTGCTGCGCGTGACGTTCTGCAGGTTGGCGTCGTTCTTGACGATGCCCGTATACACCTTGAAGTAGGTGATCCGGCCGGCGAAGGGATCGGCGGTGGTCTTGAAAACGAAGGCGGAGCGGGTCCGGTGGCGGTGATCTTCGGGTGGTTTCCTGGCCGTTTACGGTAGCGCCGTGGTCCCTTCGCGCTCCGTGGGCGCCGGCAGGTTATCGATGATGAAATTGAGAATCTGGTCCGTGCCTACATTGTGAAAGCCCGAAGCGCACAGCACCGGGAAAATCCGCAGGTCGCGCATGCCCTTCTTGAGGCCGTCGACAATGTGTTCCACGGGCAGCGTGCCCTTTTCGAAGAACTCTTCCATGAGCGCATCGTCGCCCTCGGCGGCCATTTCCACCAGCGCTTCGTGGGCCTTCTGCGCGGCATCCGCCATATCGCCGGGAATTTCGCCTTCTTTGCCTTTGCCATCCCCATCCGTCGTATAGGTATACGCTTTCATGCCGATCAGGTCGATGACACCTTTGAAATCGCGCTCCGAGCCGATGGGAATCTGGATGGCCACGGCGCTGCGGCCGAAATGGGTCTGTACGCTTTCCAGGGCGCGCTCAAAAGCGCTGCGCTCGCGAGCCAGCTTATTGATAATGATTGCCCGCGGCAGCTTGAATTCTTCGCAGAAGCTCCAGACCTTTTCGGTCTGAACTTCCACACCCGCCACGCCGTCCACCAGGACCAGCGCCGAATCGGCGGCCGCGAGGGCCGCTTTCGCATCGTTGATGAAAATGTTGTAGCCGGGAGTATCGATGAGGTTGAGTTTGGTCTTCTTCCACTCCGCCACGGCGATGGCAGTAGAGATCGTGATCTTGCGCTGGATTTCCTCTTCGTCAAAATCAGTGATCGTATTGCCTTCATCCACGCGAAGCAGGCGATTGGCCGCCCCGGTGGTGAAAAGCAAACCGGCGGTGAGCGTCGTCTTGCCGGAATCGCCGTGGCCCACCACACCGACGTTCCGAATATCCTTGCTTTCGTAGACTTTCACGGAGGTGCCCCCTTTTTAAAACGGAATAGTAACACAGGGATGGGGACATGGGGGCCGGGGGCCAGGCGGGGCCAGGGGTCGGGGCAGGGGCGCTTCGCGCGGCCTTCTCAAAATTCGCGGGCTTCTTAGAAACTAAAGATGCGAGCGGCGCGAGCCACCTCTCCCCGGCCCCCGGCCCCCGGCCCCTTTTTGTTACCTTCCAACTACACCTGCCAGCGGACTGCTGGCGCTGGCATACAGTTTCTTCGCCATGCGGCCCGATTCGTAGGCCAGCCGGCCGGCCTGCACCGCCAGTTTCATGGCCAGTGCCATCTTCTCCGAGTCTTCGGCGGCGGCGATGGCGGTGTTCATGAGAACTCCGTCGGCGCCCAGTTCCATGGCGATCGCGGCATCCGACGCCGTGCCGACACCGGCATCCACGATCATGGGGACCTCTGTGATCATTTCGCGCAGAATGCGCAGGTTGGTGGGATTCTGGATGCCCAGCCCGGACCCGATCGGCGCCGCCAGAGGCATCACCGCCGCCGCGCCCGCATCAATCAGTTTGCGCGCATTCACCACATCGTCATTGGTGTACGGCAGCACCACGAAGCCTTCCTTCACCAGCGTGCGGGTAGCTTCGAGCAGCCCATAGTTATCGGGGAACAGCGTCTTCTCGTCGCCGATCACCTCCAGCTTGATCCAGTTGGAGAGGCCCACTTCGCGCGCCAGCAGCGCGGTACGTACGGCATCATCGGCGGTGTAGCACCCGGCGGTGTTGGGAAGAATAAAGATCTTGGTGCGATCGATGAAATCGATCAGCGATTCCTTGGATTTGTCGGTCAGGTTGACGCGCCGCACCGCGACCGTCACCATATCGGCGCCCGAAGCCTGGTGGCAGCGCTGCATCTCCTGGAAAGTGCGATATTTGCCTGTGCCGACGACGAGGCGCGAGTGAAACTCCCGCCCTGCAATATGAAGAGTATCCGCCATGAGCCTATTGTAGCGGGCTCAGGCGGTGTCCCACTTCACACTATGGTCGCTGGTGACCGCGCGCGTCTCCGCGGGCGCGTCCGTCCGGAAGTAGCTCCAAGGGCCGGGGATCCAGGGATACCGCTCCACCACGCTTTCATCGACCCGCACTCCCAGGCCGGCCGTGCGCGGAACGATCAGGTCGCCATGGTCGATGTGGAGGGGTTCGGTGAGAATCTCGGCCGCCAGCGGAAACGGGTACATGCCGGCGCGGCCCGGCGCGGAGTAGCACGGATACTCCAGCCATGCCGCCACATGAGCGTGCCAGCAAATACCCAGATGCGCGGCAGCGACCACTTCCAGCGCGGTGCCCCAACTGTGAAAGGCGAAGCTCAGATCCTGCCGCCAGATTTCGGCCAGAATGCGGCGGCCTTGCGTGTAACCGCCCTGGCAGCACACGTCCATCTGGACGTAATCCACTGCCTGCGCGACAATCAGGTCGATATACTGCTGTTCGTTGGGCTCGTGCTCGCCCGCCGCCAGCGGTACGATGTCCTTTTCCCGCAACTGCTGGTACGCCGTGTGGTCTTCCGGCGGTAACGGCTCTTCCAGCCAGGCGATATCGTACTCGGCCATGGAGCGGGCCAGTTGCTCCACCGTTTCCAGCGAGTAACTGCGGTCGCCCATGCGCCACCAGGTATGCGCATCCACCATCAGGTCGAAATCCGGACCCACCGCCCGGCGCATCAGGCGCACGGCTTCCAGGTCCTGCTCCGGACCCATGGCCGGCCGCATTTTATATGCGCGGAATCCCAGGGCGCTCACCGCGGCGGCTTCGGCGGCATAGGCTTCGGGCGGCATATACATGCCCGCGCTGCCGTACAGCCGGATGTTGTCGCGAACCCGCCCCCCCAGCAACTCGGAGACGGGCACGCCGCGGACCTGGGCGGCCAGATCGTACAGCGCGATTTCCACGCTGCAATACGTCTTCACCAGCTCCGTCGCGGCGCCGTGCAGTTCCAGAAACTGCACCCGCAGAGCGTCCGCATCGGCCAGAATGCGGCCGGTCAGAAAAGGCCCGATGATCTCCTCGATTTCGCGCTGCGCCCGTTCATGACCCGCACCCGGCGCGTACCCCACCAGTCCGGTGTCTGTGGCGACGCGGATGAACATGGCGTCGCGCTTCACTATGGTGCGCTCGCCGCCCCAGAATGGCAGGCGGATGGGTTCCGCGAAGGGGTAGGACAACAAATAAGAGCGGACGCTCGCAATCTTCATCGACGCGATTCAGGATAACACGGTCGAATGTGAGCCTCCCCGGGGTGCCTGCCTACCCTTCCAGCATCTTCCGTAAGAACACCAACTGCCCCAGGTGGTACGCGTTATGGTCGGCCACCAGCATCGCTTCGCGCAGCAGGGTCTGACCCGTGCCATGGGGGATCTTGGCCAGCAGGTCGAGCCTGGTATCGGCCACCAGGTCCAACATCCCCTTCAGGTCGTTCTGAAACTGCCGGATGCTGGCATCCCAGGCCTCTTCGCTGGGCGGGGCTTCGGTGGCCGGCCAATAGTCGTCCGGAAATTTCTTGTCCCGGTATTTGGGATTGCGGCTGAAGTCGAGGATGTCTTCCTGCGCGATGCGCAGATGCTCCAGGAGTTGCCAGGCGGTGTGGGGCGCGCCCTGCGGCTTGACCCCGCGCAGAGCCACCGGGAAATCGGCCACTGCCGCCTCCAGATTCACGTGGGCGCCCTTCATCCGCAGCAGATCGGCCAGGTGCTTACGGAGGGGGACGGTCTCTTGCTTTGCCATACTTCCAGTCTCGCATCAGCCGGGAACACCAGTTGCCCGCAGCCGTGCCGCCAGTTCGTTGGAGTCATTAAGGATTAATGAAGGTAGTGCAGCATCCACACTGCGCCGGTGGTCAGCACCAGGGAGGAAACCAGCGGAACGCGCCATAGCTTTCCCGGTGGCTGAGACTGCGCGAAGCCAGGCGCGTCGCCGGCGCTCTCCGCGGCTCCCGGATCCTGCGCCGGTGCGCCCGCTTGCGGTTCTGCGCCTCCCTCCGAACTCTCCGCCGGAGGCGCCGGCGGGCCGGCGATTCGCTGCGCCGCCCGGCGGCAGATCTCTCCCATGCCTTGCAGTAAATCGAGCGTTGCTTCGTCATGGCCGGTAAGGCGGGCATGCAACTCGGCAATTTCCCGGTCCTTGGCCTCTACAGCGGCTCGCAACGGCGCCGTGTGTGTTTCGATGGCGGAATCCGTGACGGCTGCCGCTGCGGCGGCCGCCTCGTTCACACCCTGGCGCAATTCTTCGCGGAATTGACTTAGCGTTGCCTGAAGCTCGGCGGCGGACTGCTCCTGCATCGCGCGTCGCTCATCCGACAACTGCTCCCGCAGGTCGTAGCGGAACTGGGAGCTCTGGGTAATCACACCGTCCATTTCGTCACGCAGGGCGGAGAACTTCTCCTGCATCGCCTGGCTGCGGGCCTCTCCGCCCGCGCGGACGGCTGCCAGTTCGCCGGACAATTGTTCTCGCAGCGCGGCGCCGGACTGTATTTCGCCATGCAGCGCAGCAATCTGCTCCTGCATGGCTCGGCTGTCGGCCTCTCCGCTCTCGCGGACGACTGCCAGTTCACCCGACAACTGTTCCCGCAGGGCTGCGCCGGACTGTATTTCGCCATGCAGCGCAGCGATCTGCTCCTGCATGGCTTGGCTGTCGGCCTCTCCGCTCTCGCGGACGACTGCCAGTTCACCCGACAATTGTTCCCGCAGCACGGCAACATGCTCCTGCATGGCTTGCCGGCCCGCTTCTCCGCTCTCGCGGACCGCTGCCAGTTCGCTCGACAACTGTTCCCGCAGGGCTGCGCCGGACTGTATTTCGCCATGCAGCGCGGCGATCTGCTCCTGCATCGCCTGGTTGCCGGCCTCTCCGCTCTCGCGAACGGCTGCCAGTTCACCCGACAATTGTTCCCGCAGCACGGCAACATGCTCCTGCGTGGCTTGGCTGTCGGCCTTTCCGCTCTCGCGAACTGCTGCCAGTTCACCCGACAACTGTTCCCGCAGCACGGCAACATGCTCCTGCATGGCTTGCCGGCCCGCCTCTCCGCTCTCGCGGACCGCTGCCAGTTCGCTCGACAACTGTTCCCGCAGCGCGGCGATCTCCTCGTGCATCGCCTGCCGGCCGGCCTCTCCGCTCTTACGGACCGCTGCCATCTCGCCCGACAACTGCTCCCGCAGCGCAAGGCCGGATTGCGCGCCCTCGGAAACCACACTGCTCACTTCGTCGCGCAGGGCAGCGAACTGTTGGCCCGCGGCTCGGCGATCGGACTCCGCCGCCGTTCGCAGTGCTTCCAGTTGGCCCGCAATCTGCTCCTGAAGATCCGCGCCGCGGGACTGAAGATGATCGGCAACCAGCACGGCCACCTCGCGGCGCAGCGCGGCGAAATGCTCCTGGATGCCGCGCCGGTCTGCTTCCGCGGCTTGCCGTATGGCCGCCACCTGACCGGTGAAATGCGTTTGCAGTTCCTCGATGCGGGCCTGCAGTCCGTCGGCAATGGAGCGGTCCTGCTGGTGCAGTGTTTTGAGTTCGATGGTGACTTTGGCCTGCAGTTCGGTAATCTGCCGCTCCACCTGGCCGGCATGCTCGTGCAGGCGGGCGTCCAGCGCATTGATCACGGCTTCGAGGACCTTTTGATCGAACGGATGTCCCCCCGCCGCGCCTTTCTCGGGAGAAGGCAGGGCGAGCGGGCGTTGTTCCACTTGGGCGATCCGCTGCTCCATCTGTTCCAGGCGCAGCGCGACCGGCCCGGTATCGACTTGCGGGGCGGCGACCGGCCCCCGGCCGGCGTTCTGACTGAGCTTCATGCCAACGCCAAAAGCCAGGCCATCGCCAAATGCGACTGCCAGGCTTCGCCAGACAGACGAATCGCGACTGTTCTGCATATTACATAATGTACCGGAATTGTTTTAGACGGGATAGTGGTATAAAACACGTATGTTGAATCTGTGGGTGATGCCGGACCAGGCCTACGACATCCTGCGCCTGGCGGTGGCCTATGTGCTGGCCATGCCGGTGGGGTGGCACCGCGAAAAGGAAGCGCACAGCGTTGGGGTTCGCACCTTTCCTTTGGTGGCCATGGCCAGTTGTGGATATGTGCTGCTGGCCAGGACGTCGGATCCCGCGGCACAAAGCCGGATCATCCAGGGGCTGGTGGCCGGCATGGGATTCATCGGCGGCGGCGCCATTCTGAAGAGCGAAGGCAACGTCCACGGCACTGCCGCCGCGGCCAGTATCTGGACCACTGGCGTGTTGGGTGCGGCGGTGGCGCAGGAGCGCTATGTCGTGGCGATCACCATCGCCGCCATAAACCTGTTTACCCTGCGGGTCTTGCTGCCCTGGAAACAGAAAATGGATGCCGGCAAACTGGAGAAAGAGCCGTAACCGCTTACCGGAGATTCGCCAGCATTGAGCGGAACGCCTGCCCGCGGTGGCTCACCTGGAATTTCTGCTCCTCCGTGGCTTCGCCGAAAGTGCAGCCCAGGGGCGGGCAATAGAACAGCGGGTCGTACCCGAACCCGCTGGAACCGCGCGGCTCTTCCAGGATCACGCCTTCCACCCGCCCGCGGTAGAGGCCCTGCGGCCGGCCGCCTTCCACCAGCGCGATCAGGCAAACGAAACTGGCCGCCCGGTTGGTCACACCGCGGAGTTTCTCCAGCAGCAGGCGATTGTTGGCATCGTCGGTGGCACCCGGTCCGGCATAACGCGCCGAATACACGCCGGGGGCGCCGTCCAGCGCCTCCACCACCAGGCCGGAATCGTCCGCGAACACCGGGCCGGTCACGTAAGCCGCGTAATGGCGCGCCTTCTTGGCCGCATTCTCATCGAAGGTCGCGCCATCCTCCACGCAGGGCGGAAGCGTCTTGAAATGGGGCACTGCCTCAATCTCCACACTGCTGCGCGCAGCCGCCAGGCGGAATTCACTCAGCTTCCCGGGGTTCCCCGTGGCGCAGTAGAGGCGGTTCAAAGCCGGGTCACTTTCCGCTGGACTTCCACTAACTCGACGATGCCTCCGCGCGCCAGTTCCACCAGTTGTCCCATCTGAGCATCGTCGAAGGGCGAATGTTCCGCCGTGGCCTGCACCTCGATGAACTTGCCGCCGCCGGTCATAACCACGTTCATATCCACGTCGGCCTGCGAATCCTCTTCATAACAGAGGTCCAGCATGGGGACGCCGCGGACCAGCCCCACGCTGGTGGCAGCCACGTAATCGCGCAGAGGCACGGTGCGTAGCACGCCGAAATCCACCATCTGGCGCAATGCCAGGGCCAGCGCCACGAAGGCGCCGGTGATGGACGCGGTGCGCGTGCCGCCATCCGCCTGAATCACATCGCAATCCAGAACTACGGTGCGCTCGCCCAGGGCGTTCACGTCCACCACGGAGCGCATGGAACGGCCGATCAGCCGTTGGATTTCGTGCGTCCGCCCCGACGCGCGGCCCTTGGTCACTTCGCGCGGTGTACGTTTGGCCGTGGCGCGCGGCAGCATGGAGTACTCCGCGGTGACCCACCCCTTGCCCGAGTTGCGCAGAAATGGCGGGACGGTATCCTCCACGCTGGCGGCGCACAGCACGTGGGTGTTGCCCACCTTGATCAGCGCGGATCCTTCCGCGGTCTTGAGGACTCCGGTGAGTATCTCCACGGGCCGGGCCTGGTCGGGCTTTCGACTGTCTGTTCGCATGTTTTGTTATTTCGTTGACGATCCGGTCATCACAAAGTATAGGAATAGCATCACCAGAATCATTCCCACGATCACCAGGATGACGCATGGCAACCCGCCCTGAGGAGCCGCGGGGGTCTTGCTCTTTCCCCTTGCCGGCTTAAACTTCGCCATAAATGCGATGGTATCACCTGGCTTTCCCGGGACATGCAAGAATCGAGAGGGATGACGCGCCGAAGCTGGTTGATAAGCCCCTTATTTTTCGCCGGATGCCGCCAGGATGCAGAACTGCCGCGGGATCTGTTTCCGGAAACCGTGGCGGGTTCGTGGCGTCGCGGGGAGATGCACGACCTGCCGGTCTCCGAAGCCCCCGATCCGGTGCCGCGCGACGAAGTGGAACGCCTTCGCGAGGCGGATTATGAGGGTCCGGGCAAGCTTCAGGCGCGCGTCTACCAGTTGTCTTCCGCCGCCGTGGGGACGCTTTTGACGCAACGGTGGCGGCCCAGCGCGGACACGGTGTTTTTCGAAGTGGGCCGCTATTTCGTGGTGGTGAAGTGGCAGGCCGCGGACCGCAAAGCCTTGCAGGCGTTTCTGCGCGATCTGGAAAACCGCCTGTCCGCGGCTGTTAAGCGGTAGCCGTTCATCCCCGGCCGAGCGCGATTACGAAGTACATCGCCGGATCGGGCCCGGGGTTGTGCGTTCCGTGCTCCTCGTTGGATGCGAAGTAGACCACCGACCCGGCGGTGGCGCGGGTGGTCTGGCCGCCCACGGTCACGTCCAGTTGGCCGGATCGCAGCAGGACGATCTCTTCGTGCTCATGTTTGTGCGGGGCATGGGGAGACTGTCCGGCGGCCAGCTCGGTGATGTGTAACTCGATCGGCAGGCCGGAGTGCAGCTCTCCGTTCAGGACGGCGCGCGACTTGTTCTGTCCATTGACCTTAACCGGCAGATCTTCGAACTTGTAAACCTTGCTCGGGAGAGTTTTTTTCGGATCCTGCGCCGCGGCCATGGCAGCCGTCAGGGCCGGCAGGAGCAGGGCAAGATCGCGTCGGGAGTACGGCATATCCCTAGTGTACAACCGGCCCCCCTCAAGTTTTTTCCATGCGCAGCCGATAGATTGGGTATGAAGACGCGTGTATTGAAGAGTCTTGTGATGACTGTGGTGCTGGCAGGCTGCTGGTCGGCGCAGGCTCAGACGCCTACCATTGCGCCGTCGGCGGTCAACTTCAACTATCAGATGGGGGCTACCCCGTTGATTCAGCAGCAAAAGGTGGTTGTGACCCTGCCGGCGGCAAATGCCAGCCAGGTCCTGACGGTCAACAATGTTGTGGTGGCAATGTTCGAGATGAGCTACAACGGGGCCAACATTTGTAGTCTGGGCCCCTCCAATACCGGCTGCGGATGGTTGAGCGTCTCGCCCACAACAGGGAAATCGCCGTTGACGCTGACCGTGACAGCTAATCCCAGCACGCTCACGGCGGGCAGCTACGCCGGATTCTTCACTGTCACTACCACGACCGCGCCATTCAATCCGGTGATTGTGAATGTGACGCTTTCCATATCCAACCCGCCATCCAAGCTCGCCATCACATCCCTCTGGTTTCCGACGGATGCGTCCGGCAACCAGATCAACAGTCTCAGCTATTCCTTCACCACGTCCGACTTTGCGCCTACGCCGCCCTCCGAGGTGATCAATGTCTCATCGACCGGAGACATTATTCCGTTCACCGTAACAGTAGCGAATGTCACGGCGAAGGGCTCTGGCGGAGGCGCGACTACGCCCGTCTGGCTGCGCGTTGCGGCAAGCGGCGGAAACGGCCTGGCCTCCACTAGCGCCAGCAGTTCGGCATTTCCAGGTTCGTTCGTGGGCATCACCGTCACCTTGGACTACACCGCCATCAGCACGCTCGATCCCGCGGGAAGTCCTTATAGCGGAACCATCACGATTGCGGCCGCGCAAGCCGTAAATGGCAGTTTTACCGTTCCCGTCACGCTCAATATTGCCGCCGGCGCGCCCTCGATCACTTCGGTATTTCCGACCGCGGTCAATGCCGTCCTGGCTGGAACCACAGTGACCGGGAGTTACGTGTTTACCTTGGTGGGCGACAACTTCTTTACTACTACGGCAGTCAGCTTGCAGCAGGGCACGCCCGACGCTCCGGTTGGAGCGGTGATTGCGCTGCCGCAGCCCGCCTATTTGAGCAGGCAGTTGCTACAGGTCACGGTGAATCAGGCCTATTTCACAGTGCCGCAGAGCGGAGGCATGCCGGTCCCCTGGTTCTTGAAAATCGCCAATCCTGCGCCGGCCACCAATCCAGGTCTGCCCACAGTAACGGCGCCGTTCGTCTCGCTGGACCCCACGCAACCCAGTATCTCGGGGGTAGTGAACGCGGCGAGTTATCAGCAGGCATCGGTGTGGGCAGGAGGTGGACCAGATCCCGTTGTGTCGGCCGGCGGCAGCCCTGCCGCTGTGGCGCCCCGGGAAATCATCTCCATCTTCGGGCAGAACCTCGGCCCATCCACGGCCAGCACCGCGCAACCCCTCGGTACGAGCTGTCCGGCGTCACAGACGGCACTACCAACTGTCTGACCTATGGCACTACCTGGGGTGACATCACGGTGATTTTCAGTTATGCGGATGCCAGAGGCAATACCGTCTCCCGTGCAGCGCCGATTCTGATGACCTCCATGAATCAGATCAACGCCATCGTACCGAAAGAAGTGGCCGAGGTGCTGGGTCTTCCGAGCCAGCAGGCATCTATCGCGGTCATCAACGGCGGCTCCACCACGGCCATTCCGTTCGGCGTGACGATCATTGCCGAGAATCCCGGTATGTTTACTTTTGGCGGCTTGGGACAGGGGCAGGGAGCCATAATCAACTACGACGCTACCGGCACAGTGACTTCTGTGAATTCCACCAAGAACGCCGAACCCGCGGGGCAATACGATTGCGATCTACGTCACCGGCCTCGGGATCCTTTCCGACGACAGCCTTCTTACCGGAGACGTAATCCCCATCACCAGCGCTCCCAATCCGGTTGCCGATAGCAATACCGTGCGAGTCGAAATCGGAGGACAGCCTTGTGTAGTCACCTACGCGGGCGCGGCCTATCTGGCGGTGGCTGGTCTGGTGCAGATTAACGCGGTGGTGACGCCGAGCGCCAAAGTGGGGACAAACGTGCCTATCGTAGTCTCGATCGGCGTCTCTGGGCTCTGCCAGAAGCAGCCAGTCCGGCGTCACTCTGGGCGTCAAATAGCTACTTCTTGGCAGCCATCTTTTTTTCCAGTGCCGCCATCAGCCGCGACTGGACATCCCCGGGGACGGGATAGGCATCCATCCCCTTGTAGATCTTGATGGTCTTTCTGGTGGTATCGGCGATTACCCAACAGTTGGGGCACTCGGTAATATGCTTTTCCAGCTTGGCCCGGATTTCCGCGTCGAGCGACTCATCGAGGTAATCGCTCAGCTCGCGCAGAAAGTCCTTACAGGTAAGCAAAGGCGTCGTCTCCCTTGCGCTTGAAATAGCGGGTGAGCTTCTCGCGCAACTGCAAGCGCGCCCGCAACAGCCTGCTTTTCACGGCCGGAACGGAGAGGTTCAGCGCCTCCGCCGTTTCTTCGGTCGATAGCTCTTCCATGTCCCTTAGCACGAAGACGGAGCGATACAAGGGTTCCAGGCTCTGGATCGCCGTATCGAGGACTCCGCCCAGTTCTTCCCGCGAAAACTGCTGTTCGGGATTCTCGTCCCAGGCAGCGATCTCGCGGACAATGGTATCTTCGCCGGTATCGATAGTCTCGTCGAGGGAAACGGACTTATCGGTCTTGCGCCGCCGCAGCTTCATAAGCGCCTGGTTCACCGCAATTCGCACAATCCAGGTGTAGAATTTCGAGTTGCCCTGAAACTGATCCAGGTGCTCATAGGCCTTCATGAAGGTCTCTTGCAGAACATCTTCGGCATCCTCCCGATTCTGGGTGATGTGCTGCGCCAGTCGAAAAATCTTGCTTTCGTACCGTCGCACCAGTTCCCCAAAGGCGCGGGTATTCCCGTCCCGGGCTTGCGCGACCAGCGTACTCTCCTCGACGTTGGCTTGGCTGGAAACGGTCATGATACTGTGCTTCCATCATAGCGCAGCCTTCCAGACCAATCCCCGAGCCCTGGACCGTGTTACGCTGAAATTTCCCTATGCAAAACATCGAGATCACCCTGCCCGACGGCAGCAAAAAGTCGGTTGCGGAAGGGACCAGCCCTCTGGATATCGCGCAGTCGATCAGCCCTCGTCTGGCCGATGCGGCGATTGTTGCCAAAGTGAACGGGGAACTGTACGATTTGACCCGCCCGCTGGAAAAAGACGCCAGCCTGCAACTGCTGACCAATAAAGATCCCGGAAACCCTCGAGGTCTACCGCCACTCCACCGCCCACCTGCTGGCAGCCGCCGTGCTGGAACTGTATCCCGAGACCAAACTCGGAATCGGGCCTCCCATCGAGAACGGCTTCTATTACGATTTCGACCGCCCCACCCCATTCACCCCCGACGATCTGGAGAAGATCGAAAAGAAGATGCGCGAGATCCAGGCGCGCAACCTGCCCTACGAGCGCGTCTACACCCGCAAGGAAGAAGGACTCAAAAAGTACTCCGAAGCCTGGATGAAGTGCGAGCTGATCGAAGAGCGCGCCGGCGAAATCTTCACCGAGTACACCCTGGGACCGCAGTTCATCGATTTCTGCCGCGGCCCGCACGTGCCGAACACTTCCAAGATCAAGGCTTTCAAGCTGCTTTCCATCGCCGGCGCTTACTGGAAGGGCGACGAGCATAACAAGCAGCTGCAGCGCATCTACGGCACCGCCTTCTTCAGCCAGAAGGACCTGGACGATTACCTCAAGCAGTTGGAAGAGGCCAAGAAGCGCGACCACCGCAAACTGGGCAAAGAGCTGGACCTGTTCAGCATTCAGGAACTGGCCGGCCCGGGCCTGATCTTCTTCCATCCCAAGGGCGGAATCATCCGCAAGCAGCTCGAAGACTGGATGCGCGACGAATATCTGAAGCGCGGATACTCCCTGGTCTACACCCCGCATGTGGCGCGCTTCGATCTCTGGAAGACCAGCGGGCACGCCGGCTTCTACGCGCAGAACATGTTCTCCCGCATGGAGCTGGATGACGCCGAATACCAGCTCAAGCCCATGAACTGCCCGTTCCACATCCTGATTTATGCGGATAAGCAGCACAGCTACCGCGAGCTGCCGGTGCGCCTCGGCGAGTTGGGCACGGTCTATCGCTATGAGCGCTCGGGCGTGCTCAACGGACTGTTCCGCGTGCGCGGCTTCACGCAGGACGACGCCCATATCTTCTGCACGCCCGGAGCAGATCGAAAACGAAGTGGTGGACTGCCTGCAGTTCGCCGTGGATACCCTGACCACTTACGGCTTCGACAAGTACTCGGCCGAGCTTTCCACCTGGGACGGCGGCGCCAGCGGCAAATACGACGGCACGCCGGAGCAGTGGAAAATGGGCGAAGATGCCCTGCGCCATGCCTGCGAGCGCTTGAACGTAAAGGCCAAAGTGGTCCCGGACGAAGCCGCGTTCTACGGCCCCAAGATCGACGTCAAGCTGGTGGATGCCATCGGCCGTCCGTGGCAGCTTTCCACCGTGCAGTTCGATTTCACCTTGCCGCGCCGCTTCGAGTTGGAGTATGTCGGCGAAGACGGCCAGAAGCATCAGCCGCTGATGGTGCACCGCGCGCTTTACGGCTCCATCGAGCGCTTCTTCGGCATCCTGATCGAGCACTATGCCGGCGCGTTCCCGGTGTGGCTCGCGCCCGTGCAGGCCATCGTGCTGCCCATCACCGACCGCCAGATCGAATTCGCGCGCAGCGTCCAGAAGCAGCTCGACGCCGCCGGCATCCGCGCCACGGTGGATGAACGCAGCGAAAAAGTGAACCTGAAAATTCGCGAGGCCCAATTGCAGAAAATTCCGTACATGCTGGTGGTGGGCGATCGCGAACAGCAGAACGGCCAGGTGGCGGTGCGCAATCGCAAGCATGGCGACCAGGGGGCCCAGCCCATCGCCGAATGCATCGCCGCTATTCGCAAGCTGATCGATAGCAAGGCCGTCTCGGAGTAAAGCCAGTCACGCATGTACGCCACAGTTGAGGGCACGGCGCGATACATCGAACGCTTCCCGGAGTTCCGCGACGCCGCGTTCTTTCGTTCCCTCGACGGGCTGCACGTCTCCAGCCTGGGTATCGGCACCTATCTCGGCGAGGCCGATGACGCGACCGACCGCGCCTACACCGATGCCCTGATTGCCGCCGGCGAAAACGGCATCAACTTCTTCGATTGCGCCATCAACTATCGCCGCCAGCGATCCGAACGGTGCATCGGCGCGGCCCTCGGGCGCCTCCAGCGCGATGAAATTGTCGTTTGTACCAAGGCCGGATTTCTGACTCCCGGCGCCATCCCCGAATCGCTTCCGCCCGCCGACGTAGTGGGCGGCATGCACTCCCTCTCGCCCGGGTTTCTGGCCGATCAGATCGACCGCAGCCGCGCCAATCTGGGCGTGGACACCATCGACGTCTTCTACCTGCACAACCCCGAAACCCAGCTCGGTTTCCGTACCCCGGCGGAGTTTGAAGACCGCATCCGTCGCGCCTTCGCCCAACTCGAACGCCAGGTGGACCAGCGCCGGATTCGCTGGTACGGCGCCGCCACCTGGGAGGGCTTCCGCAAGAAAGACGCGCTCAGCCTGCCGCGCCTCGCCGCGATCGCCGCCGAAGAGGGCGGCCCCGGCCACCATTTCCGCTTCATCCAACTGCCCTTCAATCTGGGGATGGTGGAAGCCTATGTGGATCGCCCGGAGAGTCTGCTGCAGGCCGCCGCGCGCCTCGGGATTGCCGTGGTCGCCAGCGCCACGCTTCTCCAGACCCGCATCCTCGCCAATATGCCGGAGACGGTTCAGCAACTGCTCCCGGGTCTTGCGACCGATGCGCAGCGCGCCATCCAGTTCACCCGGTCCACGCCGGGAATCGCGGTGGCGCTGGTGGGCATGGCCAAACGCGAGCACGTGCTCGCTAACCTGGGCGTCGCCAGGGTCGCGCCCGTGGGCCGCGAGCAGTATCTGCGGCTGTACCAGTGATGACCGCGATCGAAGCCGGCACCGACCTGTCGCTGCTGGATGCGGCGCTGGAAGCGCTGCCCAACAATCCCGCTGTCTTCGTCCTTTGGCCCGCCGCGGGCGAGCCTTACATTTCCAGGACTACGCTGCTGCGCCGCCGCCTGCTGCGCCTCCTGAAGGAACGCGAGAAGCCATCGCGCCTTCTCAATCTGCGCCACACGGTGAAACGCATCGAGTACCGACTCACCGGCTCGGCCTTCGAATCCAATATCCTGCTGTACGAACTGACGCGCCGCCATTTTCCCGAGAACATACCTGGACCTGCTGAAGCTGCGCATGCCGCCGTACGTCAAGATCGTCCTCGGCAACGAATTTCCGCGCAGCCAGATCACCACCCACCTCGCGCGCACTGCGGGGCTTTACGTGGGACCGTTCCGTTCGCGCGCGTCCGCGGAAAAGTTCGAAGCGCGGTTTCCTCGATCTGTTCCAGATGCGGCGCTGCCAGGAAGACCTGGCGCCTTCACCGGCCCATCCCGGATGCATCTACGGCGAGATGGGCATGTGTCTCCGCCCCTGCCAGCAGGTCGTGGGCCCGGCCGAATATGCGGGTGAAGTCTCGCGCGTGGTGGAGTTCCTGCACACCGACGGGCGCTCGCTGCTGGTGGCCATCGAGCATTCCCGCGACCGGTTGAGCGAAGAGATGCGCTTTGAAGATGCGGCCCGCCAGCATAAGCGCTACGAGAAAGTGCAGGAGGTCCTGAAACTGCGCGATGAACTGGCTCGCGACGTGGACCGCCTCAACGGCGTCGTGGTGACTCGTTCGCTGGAGCGGAACGCCGTGGAGATGTGGTTCCTCCGCGAGGGCAACTGGCAGCAGCCGCAGCGCTTCGATTTTGAAATTCACGAAGGCAAACCGGTGTCGCTCGATCGCAAACTCCGCGAGACCTTCGCCGCCGTCAGCCCACGCAAACTCACGGCGCGCGAGCGCCAGGAATATCTGGCTCTGCTGGCTCGCTGGTATTACTCCAGTTGGCGCGATGGAGAGTGGCTGCCGTTCGATAATTTCCAGGAGATTCCATATCGCAAACTGGTGAACGCGGTATCGCGCGTGGCTGGGCCGCGTATACAATGTACCGAGGAGCGTTCATGAAAGAGTGGGGGTTCGCGCAGACCAGTCCGGCGCAGGAGTTGGCGTTATTGCATTTTTTCTCGGTGAAGAAGCAGCAGGCATCGGGCGAAATCGAATTTCGCATCACCGTCAAAGAATACGTGACACCCAAAGAGCCCACCATGCACTTTTTCGCGCAGGCGGACAAGGAAATCAATCAGAACACGGCCCCCTTCAAGCCCGTGGGTTGGGGCAAGACGCTGCTGGATGCGCTGGCCGAATGCATCCGCTCCATCAACCGGTTCCCGTACGAAGGCTAGAGCGTCTTACGTCGTGGTCTTCTTTTTTTTCCGGAAAACCTTTTTGATATCCGGCCAGAATTCTCTGGCCAGGTTGGCGCCTGCGCTCACTCCCATACCGGCGCTGCCCCATTCGAAGATCGACTCCGCATTGCGGAACTCGCGGGGGCTCCACAGGGTGGCGATAGCCCAACTGCCGTAGGCGTTCGCCGGCAGGGAGTATGCGATTGTGCGGTCGCCGTTCGGCTTGCGCGCGGTTACCGTGCCGGTGATCACATGCGCCGTGCGGCGGAAGAAGTTGCCTTGCCCCAGCCTGTGGTAAGTCGTGTCCTCGTGGTGGATGGCCTTCACGGTGTCTTCAATCGCCACCCCGATCACGAATTGTCCGTAGAGCGACGCTACCCGTTTTTCGAAACCGAGACGCTGCTTGCCCCATTCCTCGGGCCAATCATGGAATTGCTGCAGGACGGCGCCCGGAATGGTAGCCCTTACCGCTTCCACGCTAAATGCCCGCTGCAGAAACGACTTATGGTGCGGCTTCGCCGGCTGTGGGGTAGACACGTCCGGTGTCGCAGGTGCCGCCGGGGCTGTTTCCGTCTGCCCCGCGGGCGCGGGAACCGGAGTCTCCTGGGCCAGACACACCACGCCGGATGTGAGCGTAATGAGGCACAAGACGGACGCGGTCTTCAGCAAATATCAATCCTTCTACGTTGGAGAGCGCTATTACTCCAGAGGCGAGGGGCGCTACGGCCGGAAAAGAGCCTTGCCTGAGAAGATACACCAATTCTACACGAAACGAGCCGCGTCAGGAAATCACCCTAGGCGCTCGCAGTAGCCGTGAAACTCCGCAGTGCCTCCCCTTCGTCGGCAAACGTGAGAAAAACCGTATAGAGCTTGGTGACCTGCAACAGATCGTTCACCCTGCCTGTCACGTGCAACAGTTTGATGTGACCGCCCAGGTTGGAAATGCTTGCGTAGGAGCCCACCAATTCGCCCAAGCCGGCGCTATCGATGTAACCGACATTCTGCAGATTGACCAGAATATCTTTGTGACCGCTCGCTACCAGATCCTTAATCGTGCTGCGAATCAGCCCGCAGCCCTCCCCCAACGTGATGGGTCCGGACACGTCGACAATCGCAACACCGCCAGAATGGCGGACCGATGCATGAGTACTCATGAGTAGCCTCCCGAGGCTTCATTGTGTCACTATTCGCCCAGCAGATGAAGCACAACGCTTCGGCGATGGCGCGCCGCCCGGTGTTCGAAAACGTAAATGCCCTGCCATGTTCCCAGCGCCAGGCGCCCCTCTTCCACCGGAATGGAAAGCTGCGTCAGCGTCAGAGCCGCGCGGATATGCGCCGGCATGTCGTCCGGTCCCTCGATGGTGTGCCGGTACAGGCGGTTGTCCTCGGAGACCAGGCGGCTGAAAAACTCGTTGAGATCGTGCACCACGTCCGGGTCGGCATTCTCCTGAATGGTCAGCGACGCCGAGGTGTGCTGCACGAAGACCGTCAACAGGCCGGTGCTGCACGCCGCGGCCGGAGAGCCACTGCGCCACCTGTCCGGTGATGTCGTAGAGCCCTTGCCGTTCGTCGGCACCGGCAGGCGGTGCGTAAACTGTCGCAGCCCCGGGCTACTCAACCGTGACGCTCTTGGCCAGGTTGCGCGGCTGGTCCACATCGCAGCCGCGGCGCACCGCGATGTGGTACGCCAGCAATTGCAGCGGCACGATTTCCAGGATCGGGGCCAGCAACTTCCAGCGTCGGCGGAATCTCGATGACGTGGTCGGCCATCTTGTGGACCGTCCTCGTCGCCCTGGGTGGCCACGGCGATCACGATGCCTTCGCGCGCCTTCACTTCCTGGATGTTCGAGAGAGTCTTCTCGTAAAGCATGCGGCTCTCATCGCTGGACTGGTCGTGCGTGGCCAGCACCACCACCGGCAGTTTCTCGTCGATCAGCGCGTTGGGCCCGTGCTTCATCTCGCCGGCCGGATAGCCTTCGGCGTGGATGTAGGAAATCTCTTTCAGCTTGAGCGCGCCTTCCAGCGCGATGGGGAAATGAATGCCGCGCCCCAGGAACAAAGCGTCGGTGGAGTGAGACAGCTCGCGCGCCAGGCCTTCGTAAATGGAGTCGTTCGAAAGCACCGTTTCCAGCTTGCCGGGGATGCGCAGCAGCTCCTGCACCAGGCAGCGCGACGCGCTCTCGTCCAGGTAGCCGCTGGTCTGCCCCAGGTACATCGCCAGAATGAACAGCGCCGTCAACTGGCAGGTGAACGCCTTGGTGGAGGCCACGCCGATCTCCGGTCCGGCGTGCGTAATAGCGTGCCGGCCGCTTCGCGCGTGATCATGGAGCCGACCACGTTGCAGATGGCCAGCGTTTTGGAGCCCTTCTGCTTGGCCTCGCGCTGCGCCGCCAGGGTGTCGGCGGTTTCGCCGGATTGCGAAATCACCACGGTGAGCGTGTCTGGGGCGACGATCGGATCGCGGTAGCGGAACTCGCTGCCGTAATCCACTTCCACCGGAATGCGCGCCAGCTTCTCGATCATGAACTTGCCGGCCAGCCCCGCGTGCCAACTGGTGCCGCAGGCGATGATGCGCACCTGCCGGAAGCGCGCGAATTCGGCGGGCGTGATATCCATCTCGTCCAGGAAAATGCGCCCGGTCTCCTGCCCCACGCGGCCCAGCATGGTGTCGCGGACGGCGCGCGGCTGCTCGTAAATTTCCTTGAGCATGAAATGCTTGTAGCCGCCCTTTTCCGCCATGATGGGGTCCCACAAGACGTGCGTCACCTGCCGGTTCACCGGCCGGCCCTCGAAATCGCTGAGCCGCACGCCCTCCGGCGTGAGCACCGCCATATCGCCATCGGCCAGAAAAAACATGTCGCGCGTGTGGCTCAGAATGGCGGGCACGTCGGAGGCCACGAAGTATTCGTTATCGCCGATGCCGATCACCACCGGCGGGCCATTGCGCGCCGCCACAATCTTGTTCGGGTCGGACCGCGAGATCACAGCCAGGGCGAACACGCCCGTAAGTTCCTTGACGGCGGCGCGCACGGCTTCTTCCAGGTTGCCGCTGGAAATGCTTCTCCACCAGGTGCGCGATGATTTCGGTATCGGTCTCGGTTTTGAAGACGTGGCCTTCGGATTCCAGCTGGTGCTTCAGCGCCAGGTAGTTTTCGACGATGCCGTTATGCACCACCACGATGTCGCCCTTGCAGTCGCGATGCGGGTGCGCGTTCTCTTCGGTGGGCCGTCCGTGCGTCGCCCAGCGCGTGTGCCCGATGCCGAAGGTGCCATCCACCGGGTTCATGCGGATGGCTTCTTCCAGGTTGCGCAGTTTGCCCTTGGCGCGGCGCACCGCCAGTTGCTGGTCGTCGCAATAGACGGCGATGCCGGCCGAGTCGTATCCGCGGTATTCCAGCCGCTTCAAGCCCTCCAGAATGATCGGAACGGCCTTGTGCCGGCCGATATAGCCGACAATTCCGCACATCTCATTATTATAGGTGCGGTCAATTGCGTTCACCACGGAGTCACGAAGGACACGGAGAAAAGCGAAATCAATCCAGGTCTCTCTCCGCGTTTTCCTCCGCGGCTCCGTTCCTCCGCGATGAATTCTCCTAGTCCAGCATTTCGACGCGGTACTCTTCGATTACCGGGTTGGCGAGCACTTCGTGGGCGATGGTTTCGATATCCTTCTGCGCCTGCTCGCGCGTGACGCCCTCGGCGATGGCGATATCGAAGAACTTGCCCTGGCGGACATCCGGCGATGGCCGGGTAGCCAAGGCCGTGCAGCGCGGAGCAGACGGTCTGGCCCTGCGGGTCGAGCACCGTGGATTTCAAGGAAACAAAAACGCGAGCTTTCATGGGGAATTCCGATTATCGCACGCCAAACGGCCCGGAACGTGCACCGATCAAGGGCAATGACGATGCTGCCAACCGCAGTTCGCCACGCCATCGGCGTGTTCGATTCCGGAGTCGGAGGACTCACCGTACTGCAGGCCCTGCGCCGCCGTATGCCCCACCGCGACTTCGTTTACCTTGGCGACACGGCGCGCGTGCCCTATGGCCGTAAACCTCCGGAAATGGTGGTCGAATTCGCCCACGGGATCGCCGCGCTTCCTGTGCGGCATGGGCGTCGACGGCCTGGTGGTAGCGTGCAACACCGCCTCCGCCGTGGCGCTCCCCGAGACTGGCCGAGAGCTGCCCCGTGCCGGTGTGGGGCGTCATCGACCCCGGTGTGGAAGCCGCGACACGCGTCACGCGCTCGGGCAGCGTCGGCGTGATCGGAACCAAGGCGACCATCGCCAGCGGAGCGTATCAACGGCGGCTCCAGGCGCACGGACTGCGCGTGTGGGCGCAGGCCTGCCCCATGCTGGTGCACGTGGTGGAAGAAGGGCTGGCCGATTCGCCGGAAGCGGAACTGCTGGTGCGGCATTATTTGAGCGGCCAGCCGGAAATCGACACCCTCATTCTGGGATGCACGCACTATCCGCTGTTGCGCAATGTGCTGCGGCGGGTCGCTGGGAAAGGCGTGAAACTGGTGGACAGCGCGGAAGTGACGGCGGAGTGTGTCGAGGCGGCGCTGGGCACGCCCCCCGCCTGCTTCGTACAAGGCCGCGTTCTGCACTTCGTCACCGGCGACCCCCTGGCCTTCGCTCACACCGCCCGAGTGCTCGGCGGCGTTGACGGAGAGATCGAGCCGCTGCCGTTGCAGGAACTGTCCCGGAACCCGCAGGCGACCCGCCGTACTGCCGGAATTCCAGACTGAATCATCCGATAATCCTACACAAACCACTGCCGCGCGCCCGTTAACTCCTTTCCTATGTGCATGGCCCCTGCCTTGCACCTTCCTCCATGGAAAGGAGAAGTTTCCGTGAACGATCCTTCGACTTATTGGCTGACTCTCACCAATGCCGCGTTAGGCATAGTGGTGCTCATCTGCTGCATTGCGGTGGGCATCGGGGTCCTGCAGGAACTCGCCGCGAGGCGAAAGAAGCGGGCCGCGTTGTCGCAGTTGGACCGCGAGGTCGCCGACCTGGTGTCGTCCTTCCAGGATGGGCACGCGTTTCACACTCCCGGGCTTGGCGTCACCATGGCGGATGGCGGCGAGAAGCTCGAGAAAGAAAGAGGAGCGGTAGCACGTATGACCTGCCCCTTCCTCAGAGAAGCTCAGGTCAAGTATTGCCGGACGGCTGCTGTCCGGAAGCTGATTCCCCTGGCGCAGGCCGGACGGACGGAAGAGAAATGCTCGTCCGGGGAATATGCGCACCTGCAAGGTGTTTCAAACGCAGCCGCCGAAGAATCGGCGGACCGGGGGCCGTGCCCGTTCCTGCGGGAATCTCTGATGCAGTATTGCGCGGCGGCGCCGGTGGCGAAACTGGTGCCCTACAGCGAATCGCTGCTCTCGCGTTGCGGCAACGATAGCTTCCGCTACTGCGAACTGTACCTTTCCATGGCCCGCCCCGGCACTCCTTCGGAGGAAGTGGAAGGGCTCGCCATGCCGGAGCGGCTGCGCTACACCGCCAATCACATGTGGCTGGACGTGGGCGAAGACGGCATGTGCCACGTGGGTATCGATGCGTTTCTCAGCCGCGTGCTGGGGCCGGTCGACCGGCTCACCTTCGTGCAATTGAATGGGCGCACCCGGCCCGCCGCGGTGCTGACCGTAAACGGCGTGGACCTGGAAGTCGTGTTCCCCAATGCCATTCCTGCTGACCGGCTGCAACCTGTATCTGCGCGCCAACCCCTCGCGCATCACCAGCGAACCTTACACCGCGGGGTGGCTGTTCGAAGGCCGGCCCTGTCCCGGAGACCGCGGAGGACCTGATGGAGGCCCTGCGGCGCGCCATTGGATGGAACAGGAACAGCGGCGCATGAACGAGTTTCTGCAGCGGGAGCAGGCGGCTCAATCGGGCACCATGGCCGATGGCGGCCTGTTTGCAGCCGGCCTGGCGCATCACCTGGACCGCGACCGGCTGCTGCGTGCTGTTTCATGAATTTTTCTCGCCTTATGCGAGCGGAAAGAGAATCGTGAATGCGCGGAATAATCCCATTTCCGGCCGGCGCGGCAATCATGCTGGGCGCGGGCTGGGCCGGGTTTCCGCGCGCCATTTACAAGAGCCGGCCGCAGCCGGTGGATTTCAGTCACAAGGTCCACGCCGACAAGGCCGGCACAGAAATGCGAGGATTGCCACGCGTTTCGCACGACGGGACGTTCGCCGGCATCCCGACCCTGGATAAATGCGCGGGCTGCCATGCCGCGGCGATGGGCACCACCGCGGCGGAAAAGAATTTCATCGAGCAGTACGTCACGCCCGCGCGCGAACCGCAATGGGCGGCCTATGCGCGGCAGCCGGAGAACGTCTTCTTCACCCACATCGCGCACGTGAAGCGGGCGAAACTTGCGTGCGAAACCTGCCATGGCGATCACGGCGCGTCCGACCATCTGCTGCCGTACCAGCAGGACCGCATCAGCGGCTACTCCCGCAACATCTGGCAAACGGCCGAGCGCGTCAAGACCACGCGCGCCGCCATGACCATGAGCGCCTGCGTGGAATGCCACCGGCAGCAGGGGCTGGAACACAGTTGCCTGGACTGCCACAAATAGGAGCCCACCATGACATCCACTCGAAGAGATCTTTTCAAGTTCGCCGGCGGCGCGGCCGTGGGCGCCCTGTTTACGCCGGCCCCGTGGCGGCTGGTCACGGATACCGCGCTGTGGTCGGAAAACTGGCCCGGCGTTCCGCGCCCGGCGCGCGGCGAAATTCGCGCGAGGTACACCAACTGCTCGCTGTGCCCGGCGGGATGCGCGGTGCGCGCGCGCTGCGTGGGCGAGCAGCCCGTGGCGCTGGTGGGCGTTCCCGAGCACCCGTTCACCCACGGCGCGCTGTGCCCGTTCGGCCTGGCGGGGCATCATCTGCCGTACCATCCCGGCGCGCGTGCAGGCAGGGTCCGGTGAAACAGGCAGCCGCGGCGATTTCGGATGCCATGGCGCGCTGCGGCGCCGGCGAACGAGTCGCCGTGCTGGATCTGCGCCCCGGCCGCACGGCCTCCTGGACCTACCGCCGCGCCATGGCGCAGTGGAAGAATGGCACATACCTGACGCCGCCGCACACGTTGGGCGGGAATCTGGCGGTCGAACCTGGCCGCGGCGAAAACGGTGCTCAGCTTTGGGGCTCCCGCTGCTGGATGGCTGGGGCACTCCGGGCAACGTGATCGCCGCGCGCGAAGGCTTCCGCCTGATTCAGGCCGAGACGGTGGAATCGCGAACGGCCGCGATGGCCGACCAGTGGCTGCCCATCCGGCCGGGGTCGGAAGACGGCACTGGCGCGCGCCATTGCGAACGTGCTGGGGAACCTGCCTCTGCATGATGCGGCCGCTGGACCACCGGGCTCACCGAGGCGCAGATTGTCGCGGTGGCACGAGAGTTGGCGGACAACGGCCCGGCGCTGGTGTTGGATGCGCATGACCGGCCCGACGTTCTGTCGCTGAATCAATTGCTCGGCGCGCCTGGGGCACACCATCGTGACGCGCCGCGAAGCGCCGGTTCCGGCGAGTGGAAGAAAGCCGCGGCCGCGACGGAATGGCACGCGGTGCCGGACGGTTCGATGCGCGTGCTGCTGATCGACGAATCGGCGCCGGGCGACTATCTGCCGTGGAGCGCCATCGAAAAGAAACTGGTCGCGCGACAATCCGGTGGTGGTCGCGTTCGCATGGTCGCGCGAAGGGCTATGGGCGGCACGCGCAATTCGTGCTGCCCACCGCGGTGTACCCGGAAGTGGCTGGACGATATCCCGCCGGCGGTGGATTCACCGGCGGCCGTGTTCCGGCTTTCGGCGCCGCTGGTGCCGCCGCCGGCCGGTGTGGTGAATCCGGCGGAGTTCGTCGCCGGCCTGGCGCGGATTGCCGACGGCGAACGCTCTGCGCGAACGCGCCGACGCCATTCACAAAGCCGGCCGCGGCACTCTGTTCACGTATGCCGACGCGAAATCGGCCGCCGTGAAGGACGTCAAGGCCGACGATTTCTGGAAGGCGCTCAATGCGGCGCTTGCTGGATGGACGCGCCGCCGGAGCACACGGCAGATCCCCAAGCTGGCCCTGGGCCGCCCGCCGCGGACCCGGTGGCGGACAGTCTTCCGCTGGCTGGTGGTCATGGCCGAAGCGCCGGCCGGGCCGGGCTCGCCGCTGCTGTCCAAGCTGTACCAGGAATCCAACCTGCGGCTCGGCCGCGGACCGCGTGGCGCTTCATCCCGCGGTGGCGCGCGCATGCGGCGTTGAGGACGGCGGCCGGGCCGATCCTGCGAGACCGCGTTGCGGCCGGCTCGACGTGCAGGTGACGGTGGATGCGGGCGTTCCGCCCGGCGTCGTGCAGGTGGCGGCCGGGCCGCGCACGCTGGATCTGTGCGGCGCCGTCGCCGCGCGCAAAGGTGGTGCGAGTATGATCTGCGACAAACAAACACATCCGAGCGCGCGCTACGGCATGACCATCGATGTGGACCGCTGCACCGGTTGCGGCGCCTGCATGGTGGCCTGCGCCGTGGAAAACAACGTGCCGCCGGCGCATGCGGGCGCCACCGATCGCAAGGGCCTCACCTGGATCCGCGTGTACAAGGTGGATAACGGCGCAGCCGTATCCCGGAAACGCCGCATCGGCCTTCGTGCCGGTGATGTGCCAGCAGTGCGGCAACGAAACGCCCTGCGTCCACGTCTGCCCGCAGCAGGCGGTGGACGTGGACCCGGCCACCGGCATCGTGGGCCAGATGCCGCAGCGCTGCCTGGGCTGCCGCTATTGCATGGCCGCCTGCCCGTATCACGCGCGCTACTTCAACTGGTGGGATCCGGCGTGGCCCGCCGGCATGGAGAAGACGCTGAATCCCGACGTGACGCCGCGCATGCGCGGCGTGGTGGAGAAGTGCAACTTCTGCCACGGCCGCTGGCACGCCGCCAAGCAGCGCGCCGCGGCCGCAGGCAAGCCCGACACCGAGCCGGTGGATTACGTGCCGGCCTGCGTGGAAGCCTGCCCCACCGGCGCCATTCAGTTCGGCGATCTGAACGACCCCGCCAGCGCCGCCGGCACAGGCGGCGCGGAGCGCCGGACAGTTTCCGCCTGCTCGAAAAGCTCGAGCACCGATCCCAAGATCTATTACCGGTCCAAACGCGACTGGGTGCGCGAGATCGCCAATGCGCCGCACGCCGCGGCACCGAGCCGGAAAGGAGAATCACCGTGGATAAGCAGTGGATAAGCAATTCATCGCGCGCGGCGTGAAGCGCTGCTCCACCGCAAAGTTCCTGCTGTGGATGCTCCCGTGGGCCGCGCTGCTGGTGTTCGGCCTGTATTCGGCCGGGTCTGTGCCTGGTCAAAGGCCTGAACCAGACCAACATGGACAACCGCTTCGCCTTCGGCCTGTGGATCTTCCTGGATCTCACCGTGATCGCGCTGGGCGCCGGCGCGTTCTTCACCGGCTTCCTGCTCTACATTCTGAAGCTCGACGAACTGCGCGCGGTCATCAACAGCGCGGTGGTGATCGGCCTGGTCTGCTACAGCGGCGCGGTGTGCGTGCTGGCGGTGGACGTCGGCCAGCCGCTGCGCGCCTGGTTCACCTTCTGGTATCCCAACGTGCACTCCATGCTCACCGAAGTCACCTTCTGCATCAGTTGCTACCTCACGGTGCTGGCCATCGAGTATCTGCCCATCGTGCTGAAGAACCGCAAGCTGCGCCAGGTGCCTTCGTTCCTGGTGTTCGAGTTCGAGCTGCACAAGCTGGTCTACGTGCTGGCGGGCGTGGGCACGTTCCTTTCGTTCTTCCACCAGGGCTCGCTCGGCGGCCTGTACGGCGTGCTGCGCGGCCGGCCGTTCGCGTTTCGCGAAGGGCTGGCGGTGTGGCCGTCCACCTTCTTCCTGTTCATCCTTTCGGCCGCGGCGGTGGGCCCCAGCTTCATTCTGCTGACCACCTGGCTGGTGGAAAAGATCTCGCGCAAGCGGCTGGTGCGGCCGGAAGTGTTCGGCAACTGCTGGGCCGGATCTCCGGACTGCTGCTGGCCGTCTACGTGCTGGCCAAGAGCATCGACACGCTGATCTGGATCAATCGCACTTCGCCCGAGACGCGGATTTCCGGCGTGCGCAATACTACAGTTGGAAGCCGTTCGGCACCTGGATTCTGTTCGCCGAAATCGGCGTGTTCGGACTGGTTCCGGCGCTGATGCTGCTGGCGCCGCAGCTGCGCGCGCGCACCGGATGGCTGGTCGCCGCCGCGGCCATGGCCTGCCTGGGCGTGGCGCTGAATCGCTTCGTGATGACGGTGCAGACGCTGGCGCTGCCCACGCTTTCGTTCGACCGGTTCCTCTCCTACTCCCCGAGCTGGCAGGAGACCGGCACGTTCCTGGCGGTGGTGGCCTACGGCGTGCTGGTCTATTCGTTCTCGTTCCGCTACTTCCAGCTTTTCCCGCAGGAGCGGGAGCTGAAGCTGGAAGCAGCCGCACGTCAGGAAGAGCCCGAACTGGTGGGGAGGTATTGACATGTTGCCTTGGAATTATGGATTTCATCTGGAACGCCGGACACATCATTTTTCTGGGCGCCTTCTACACCGTGCTGGTGGTCGATGGCGACGACGCTGGTCGCTGCGGCCCTGCGCTCGCGCCGGGATCTGCGCTCGCGCAACGCGTGGAGCACATCCGCTGGCACGCGGATTTTCACGACCTGCCCGCCGCGCGACCGCGTCTGCCGCCACGTGCTCACCGGCGAATTCGAAAGCCGCGAGTGCCCGCACGCCTTCGACTGCCGCGAGTGCGAAACGCACGCCAAGCTGATGGAGCGCCACCCGGTGGCCGCGGGCGAAGCCAGAGGAAGACCTCTTCGGCATGTCGTTCCCGCTGGACCGCTTCTACCATCGCGGCCACACCTGGGTGCGCCCGGAGAGCGGACGGCACCGTGACGGTCGGGCTGGACGAACTGGGCTCGCGTCTGTTGGGAACTCCCGACGCGGTGGACGCTGCCGCCGGCGGGCGCGCAGTAGAGGTCAACGGCACGGCGTTCCGCGTCCGCAAGCGCGACGCCGATGTGCGCGTGCTCTCGCCCGTGGATGGCGAAGTGGTCGAAGACGGGCGCGCCCGGCGCGGGCTGGTATCTGAAAGTGCGGCCCGCGGCCTCCGGCGAACCCGCGTTTCGCCATCTGCTGCGCGGCGCGGAAATGCGCCCGTGGCTGATGCGCGAAATGGAACGGCTGCAACTCGCTCTTACCGCCGAAGGCGCGTCCCCGGCGCTGGCCGACGGCGGCGTCCCCGTCGCGGATATCGCCGCCAGGCTATCCCAAGGCCGATTGGGACGCGGTCTGCGGCGAGATGTTCCTGGAGGGGTAGTATCCTAAGGGCATGGAATTGATCTTCGAGGTTCGTGACGCGGAAGAAGGCGGTTACTGCGCACGAGCCCTGGGCCACGCCATATTCACCCAAGCTGACACCTGGGACGAGCTTCGGGCCAATGTTCTGGAAGCCACTTCCCTTCACTTCGAAGATAGCGAGATACAGCCACGCCTGGTGCAATTGCATTACGTAAAAGACGAACTGATCCCGGTCGAAGCCGCATGAAGTTGCCGCGAGGCGTATCAGGGGATGACCTCGTACGAGCGCTGGAACTCCTGGGCTACCAGGTAGTGCGGCAGAAAGGGAGTCATGTCAGGCTTCGGCATGACGGGCCTCCAACGCACAGCGTCACTGTCCCCAGGCACAGCCCTTTGAAGACGGGGACCCTGCAAGGTATTCTCTCCGAAGTCGCGCAAACCGGTCAATCGGTGTGGAGTCTATTACGGAACTGCTGTGAAGGCTGTTCAGTTCAGCCTCCGCCGAGGGACATGTTCGTAGGGCTGGAGACGACCAGAGGGAGCGGGGCGTTATTTGTTCGGAGCCGGCACTTCAAGGAGATGACAACACGGCCATTGATTCGGCCAAGCTTGGGTTTGTCGTCTGCCGCCGAATTGCCGTACCATTGGTGAATCATTGGAGCGACTCGAATGGAAACACCTGTTTGGACGGCGTTGGTCGCGGCGGCCGCCGCGCTTATCGGAGCGCTCGGCAGCCAAATAGTTGCTGCACGGGCTGCCCTGAGGGCCCGACGGTTCGAATTGTACTTCCAAGCCAAGGCCAGCGCGTATAAAGCGCTGCTGGAGCGTCTTGGAGAATTCGGTTGTTGCCCGTTAGACCAGACAAAGTACTTGACGTTTCTGGCGGCGTATGAAGTGGCATTGGTGTTCGCGTCCGACGATGTCGCGGAATGTTTAAGAGGACCGTCTGGAATAAGCGTCAACGCCCAGCGTCTGCGATCGGCTCCCACGGACGAGAAGCGTTCAGCGGTCTCCTTTACGACGTGGTACGACGCAACCAAAGCGGCTTCCACTGCCATGCGAGGCGATTTGAAGCATCGCTCGGGCGGGTTTCAATAGAGCACCAAACCGGGTGGTCGGTTGGTTGAGGGCCGCCGCTAGTCGTCCCGAAAATGTCCACCCCTGTTGAGGCATCCCTCGACCACATGGCCGTTAAACGCGCTAACCGCGAAATGATGTGTCCGCCCCCGGTCGGATTGTCGACTCGGAAATTGGCGCGTATTGCAGGCGCTCCCCCGCCCCTACCTTGGAATCTCGTACTTCTTGATCTTTTCGTAAAGCGTCGAGCGGTCGATTCCCAGGGTGGCGGCGGACTCTTTGATATTCCCTCCCGCGCGGCGCAGTGTCTCGACGATCAGCAGCCGCTCCATTTCCTGCATGGTCATCCCCGGCGGAATCGCCATCGGTTTGGCGGATTCCCGAACCTCGGTGAGGAAGGAGAAATCCTCTTCCGTCAGAACGTGGGAGCGGCAGGTCACGATGGCGCGCTCCACGGCATTCTCCAGTTCCCGCACGTTGCCTGGCCAATCGTGCGCCATCAGAATTTTAAGGGCGCCTTCGGAGATTTCACCGGCATCGCGTCCTAATTCGTGCGAGAGTTTTTCCACGAAATGCGCCGCCAGCAACGGAATGTCCTCGCGCCGGTCGCGCAGCGGCGGAATGCGGATTTCGATCACGTTCAGCCGGTAAAACAGGTCGTCGCGAAAGTCGCCGTCGGCCACCGCCTGCTGCAGATTGACGTGGGTGGCGGCGATCACCCGCACATCCACCTTGACCACCTCCGAACCACCCACGCGGTAGAAGCTGCGGTCCTGCAGCACGCGCAACAGGTCCACCTGCAGCTTGGGAGAAATGTCGCCGATCTCGTCCAGGAAGATGGTGCCTCCGTCGGCCATTTCGAATTTGCCCTGCTTCTGCTGCGCCGCTCCCGTGAAGGAGCCCTTCTCGTGGCCGAACAGTTCGCTCTCCAGCAGCGTTTCGGCCAGCGCCGCGCAGGAGACGGCCACGAATGGCTTGGACGCGCGGTCGCCCGAAAAATGAACGGCGCGGGCCACCATCTCCTTGCCGGTACCGCTCTCGCCCTGAATCAGCACCGTGCTGCGCAGGCTCGAAACCTGGTGCGCCAGGGCCAGAATCTCCTGCATTTTGGGATTCTTGCTGATCACGTCCTGCACGCAATACTGCCGGCTCAGCTTCTTGCGCAGGATGGTGTTCTCGCGCTGCAGGTTCTTCACTTTGATGATGCGGCTGACCAGCAGCGAAATCTCCTCCGGATTGCACGGCTTGACGATGTATTCCTGCGCGCCTTCCTTCATCGCCGTGATGGCCGTGTCCACGGTGGCGTATGCCGTGATGATGATGATGGAGGCTTCGGGATGCAGGCGCCGCACCTGCATCATGGTTTCGATGCCGTCCATGCCGCCCGGCATCTTGAGATCCACAAAATAGATGGCGTAGTCCCGCTGCTGCGCTTTTTCCAGCGCCTCCCGGCCGGACGCGGCGGTGTCCACGTGGTAGCCGTCCTCGCGCAGCCACGCGGCGAGCGATTCGCACATCACCTCTTCGTCGTCCACCACCAGAATCTGCCAGTGAGTCTTCATCGAATTACTCCCTTTGCCCGCCGTACCTGCGCCGCGCAAGACGCACACCAGGCTCCGTTCTTTTCATCGATCTGCCGGACATTGGTCGCCAAGGACATGGCGCAACTCCGGTCCGCGCAATGCACCAGGCCGAACGTATGGCCGGTTTCGTGCAGCGCTTCCTTGACGGCGCGCTCCACAAGAATCTCCTCGTTGTGCGCCATGCCGTAAAACTCCTGCCGCAGGCGCGCCAGCGATACCACGGCCACGCGGCCGCCCAACTGCGCCTGCCCGAATACAAACGTCAGCACCGGCACGAACAGATCCCGCCCGGTGAGCGCCAGCAACTTCGCGGCGTCGGCCGGACAAATCCGGGCCAGCATCTCCAGCACATCCGTCGACCGGTACTGCTGCCGGCCCGTGTCGAAAGCGAACTCCACGCTGGGAAGGACAATCTCCTTCACTGGCGCGCCATATTCCGCCGCCATGCGCTGGCGCACCGCTTCGAACGGCGGCCGCTCCACCTCGGGAGTCGCGCCGAGGTAGAAGTACTTCATCCCTTGGCGGCCGGCTCGACGGGCAGCGCCTCCTCCGCCGGTGCGTGCCGCTCCAGGGGCAGCGAGACGATGAAGGTGGCGCCTTGGCCGGCCTCGCTCTTCACTTCGATATCGCCGCCGTGCGCCTGGATGATTCCGTAAGAGACGGCCAGCCCGAGCCCCACTCCCTTGCCTTCGGCCTTTGTAGTAAAAAACGGGTCGAAAATCTTGGTGAGGTTTTCCGGCTGGATGCCCTCGCCGTTGTCAGCCACCAGCAGCCGCACCTCGCCAGGACCGGCTTCGGTCGAAACCGTCACGCGGCGGTCGGCTTTGCTCTGCGTGGCCTCGGCGGCGTTCAGAAGCAGATTCAACACCACCTGCTGCACCTGCGAGGCATCGCAAGCGGCCGCGGGCAGGTCTTCGCGAAGATTCTGCTCTACCGTCACATTGCTGAGCTTCATCTTGTGCTGCACCAGCGAGAGCGTCATCTTGACGATCTTGTTCAGGTCGGCCGGCGTGCGCTGCGGCTTGGAGCGGCGCGAAAAGGCCAGCAGGTCCGAGACAATGCGGCCCACCCGGGCGGTCTCATTCACCACCTGCGACAGGTATTTACGAAACTCTTCGATGCGATTCGGCGGAATGCCGTCGTCCTTCAGCATGCGCTGCAACAGCATGGAGAGGTTGAGCACGCCGGAGACGGGATTGTTGATCTCGTGCGCCACGCTGGCCGAAAGCTGTCCCAGGGACGCCAGGCGGTCGCTGTGCAGTAGCTTCTTCTGTGCGGCCTGGAGCTGCTGCGTGCGCTCGGCCACCTTGCTTTCCAGGTTCAGTGTGAACTGGTTGATCTCACCGAGCGCGGTTTGCAGGCGGCGGCGCATCACTTCGAAAGAGCGCGCCAGTTCGTCCAGTTCTTCGCTGCCGCTGGCCAGGTCGAGCGGCTTGTCCAGCTCCATGTGGCTGATCGCTTTGCTGCCTTCGATCAGCTTTTCGATGGGCCGCCCCAGGAACCGGCGAGTGAAGAAGATGATGCACAGGCTGATCAGGGTGATTTCGACGCCCGTCACCAGCAGCACGCGATACTTCATGCTTTCCACTTCGTGATCCACGCTTTCCAGATTCAGCGCCAGGTTCAGAACGCCCAGCACCTTCACGTCAGCCGGATGCGCATGGCATGCCGCCTGGCTGCAGGAACGCTCGTTATAGATGGGGGTGAGCATCTCCAGCCGGCGGTAGCCATCGGCGCCGCGGCTGGAACGGACCGGGTGGGCGAGGTCCAGCCGGGTAGCGGCCGCTCTTGCGAGTGTCCTCGCTATTGGTGGAGAACATCACCTGGCCGGCGCTGTTGTAAATGCGGATGCGATCGATTCCCTGCTTGAGCGCAATCGTCTGCATCACCTGGTAGGCGGCCTCCCGATTGTCGTCGAGCATGGCATGCCAGGTGGCGCTGGTGATTCCCTTGGAGAGCTGGTCGGCCCCCAGGATCATGGTTTTGAGGAGTTGCTGTTCCTCGGTTTTGACGTTGACCAAGCCTGAAACTGCGGCCACGATGATGACAATCACCGTGATCGAAAGCATCAGCTTCCGGCCCAGACGGCGCGGCATAGAAGGTATTTCGGACCCTAAACGGATTGTAACAGGCTGCGCGGAGAAATCAGATCCGGGGGCCCAAAGCCAGCTTTCCGTGCAGCAGCGCCAGCAGCACGCTGCCTACATGCGGCGCGTGACAGAATTCGCCGCCGAGCGTCGCGGCACGCAGTTCTTCCATGGAATAACTGACCGCCTCAATCCCCGCCTCGGGATCCGCCACGCGCCGCACGCCGCGCGCGAAGCAGGTCCAAAGCCGGTTGGAGAGGCGGCCCGCCTCCGGAATCATCGGCCCCAGCAACTCCACCTCATCGGCGGCATAGCCCGTCTCCTCCAGTAATTCCCGTTGCGCCGCCTGCGCTGGAGCTCTCGCCCGGGTCCACCAGTCCGCTGGGCAGTTCCACGGTGTACCGTTCCACGCTGGGCCGGTACTGGCGCACCGCCAGCACCCGATCGTCTCCGGTGAGCGCGACAATCACCGCGAAATCCGGAACGCGCAGCGAATAGTACGGCTCTTCGCCGGGCCTCATGGTCTTGGCCAGCAGGTCGAAGAACGCCGTGGAGTAGACGACTTCGGTCTTGAGGGGCGGCATCCTCTTCCAGGATGGGATAATTCGAAGGTGACGGCAACAATCCCCGCAACAGTTTTGTTCGATTGGGATGGAACTCTCTTCGATTCCGGCGCCGCCAGCCTGCGGGCGTTTCGGAAGTCCATGGCGGATTTCGGTGTGGCGTTCACCGACGAAAAGTACCGGGCCATCTACACCCCGCGCTGGTATCGCATGTACGAAGCGCTCGGCCTTCCCGGAGAGCTCTGGAAGCAGGCCGACCTTCGCTGGCAGCATCATTATGGGTGCGAGGCTCCCGGGCTAATGCCGGGCGCCGGGCAGGTGCTGGACGCGCTTGGCGAGCAGGGAATCGTAACCGGCATCGTCACCAACGGCACCCGTCCGCGCATCGAAAAAGAACTCGTGTGCCTGGGCCTCGAATCCAGGTTCGGCGCGGTGGTCTGCCACGAAGATGTCGGCCATTCCAAGCCGCATCCGGAAGGCGTACTGAAAGCCCTGGCAGCGATGGGCTGCGTCTCCGGAACCTGCTGGTATGTGGGCGATACGCCCGTGGACATAGAGCAGGGCCGTAATGCCGGCGTGTTCACCGTCGGAATCGTCACCCATTATGTGGAAGCCGCGCGCATCCACGAGAGCCGCCCGGACCTGGTCCTCCACAGCATCGCCGAACTGCCGGACGCGCTCCTGCGCACCCCAGCGGGCGGAAGGTTGTAAACCGAACGGCTTTGGAACAATCGGCCGGCGGATCTCGTA
>CAWKYG010000020.1:0-30642 GCA_963853855.1 uncultured Solibacteraceae bacterium
GCCAGCCAGACGCGTGAACTCCCATCGAAGTGTCGAAATGTGATCGCCGGAGTCCCTCGTTAAGTCTTAGGAAAAAAGGCATTTGGCACCAAGGCTCTTCGCCGAAAGATAGGTTGACTTCACCTCGAAAGATAGGTGGAGGCCGAGCCCGAGTCTCGCTACATTCAGAATAGCCAGGACATTCCAGTGAGCAGCCGTCTTCCAGCCGGAGATCGATGTCCCCTGTTCTCGCGGCGTATGCGATCCGGACCACCCATTCTTTCTTGGAGGAGAGATGCAGCGCCATTCATGGCGTGTTTGGAGCGGAATTCTGGCGGTGATCTGTTTCTGCGGCACTGCTTTCGCCCAGACCGGCGGCTCGCCCTTGACCTGGGAACAGGTCAAAGCCCGATTCGTTGCCTCTAACCCCAACCTCAAAGCCGGCGAACTGAACATCCAGGAATCCAAGGCCCAGGAGATCACCGCCTATCTCCGCCCCAATCCGGACGTCACCCTGTCCATGGACCAGCTTGATTTCTTCTCCGGAAATCCCTACCGTCCGTTTCAATACGCCTTCCCCCTGGTCGCCTTCAGCTACCTCCACGAGCGGCAGCATAAGCGCGAACTCCGCCTCGAGAGCGCCCAAAACAACACCGCCATCAGCTCGGCGCAGCAGCAGGACCTGGAACGGACCCTGTTGTTCACCCTGCGCAGCGCTTTCGTGCAGGCGCTTCAGGCCCAAGCGCTCCTGGAGAATGCCAAAGAGAACCTGGACTATTTTCAAAAACAGTTGTCCATCAACCGCGATCGCTACCAGGCAGGCGACATCGCCCGTGTGGATCTGGACCGCGTGGTCCTGCAGCGCGTGCAATACGAATCCGACTTTCAGACCGCGCAGGTGAACCTGCGGACCGCCAAAATCACACTCCTCGCTTTACTCAACGACCGCACCCCGGTGGATCGCTTCGACATCGCCGGCCGGTTTGATTTCTCTGACAATCTGATGCCCCTGGAACAATTTCACACCGAAGCGCTAGCCGCGCGCCCGGACCTGAAAGCCGCCGTCATGGCCGTGCAGAAAGCCCAGACCGACCACAAACTCGCGGTCGCCAATGGCTCCACCGATCCCACCTTCGGAGCCGACTTCGGACGCAATCCGCCCATCCAGGTCTATATGGGCGTCAGCGTCAATATCCCGCTGCGCATCTTCGACCGCAATCAGGGTGAGAAGGCGCGGACCGAAATCGATATCGTCCATGCCGAACGCCAAAAGGACGCCGCCGAAGCCCAGGTCTACAGCGACGTGGATTCGGCCTATTTCACCCTGGTGAGCACCCTGAACCAGCTTCGCTCTTACAAAGGCAGCGACGGGTATCTGGAGACCGCCGCGCGGATTCGCGAGATCATTTCCTTTTCCTTCCAGCACGGCCAGGCGGCCCTGCTGGATTACCTGGACGCGCAGAGGGACTACCGCGCCACCCAAGTTGCTTATGTGAACCTGGTGGGTTCGTACTTGACCGCCGCGGGACAATTGAATCTGGCGGTAGGCCGCGAGGTCATTCCATGAAATCCAACAACCGCTCCCGCACGACCGCGCCTCTCATTCTCACGAGTGACCGCCCCCGCACGACCGCGCCTCCGACCCTCACGAACAACCGCCGCTTCACGACCGCGCCTCCGACCCTCACGAACAACCGCCCCCTCACGACCACGCCTCCCATTCCCACGAACAACCGCCACTTCACGACCGCGCCTCTCAATTCTCACGAACGACCGCCCCCGCACGACCGCGCCTCCGACCCTCACGACCTCGCCTGCAATTAACAACGAATCGGAGCCGCGCGCGTCAGCAAGCGGTCTTCTTTGCCATGCCGTTGCTCATCGCCCTCACAACCCTCGCTCTGATTCTGGCGGGCTGCGGAGCCAAGGGCGGCGAACCCGATCCGAAGGCCGGAGCGCCTCCGCCCGCACAGGTGGAACAGGAGCCCAGTAGCGACCTGGTGAAAGTGGATCATCCGGAACAGTTCGCCTGGTCGCCGCCGCGGCACGATCGTGGCGCCCGAGTTGAACGTCACCGGCGTGGTGAATGCGGACGTCTCGCGCAACGTGCCGGTGATTTCGCTGGCCTCCGGCCGGGTGGTCGAGATTCGCGCCAAGCTGGGCGACACGGTCACCAAAGGGCAGCTTCTGATGCGCGTGCAGAGCGCCGATATCTCCGGCGCCTTTTCCGATTACCGCCAGGCCGTGGCGGACGAAGTGCTGGCGCACGCCCAACTCGACCGCGCCCAGTTGCTCTTCGACAAAGGCGCCATCGCGCAGAAGGAACTGGAAGTGGCCCAGGACGCCGAGGACAAGGCCAAGGTCGACGTCGAAACCGCCCAGGAGCACCTGCGCGTGCTGGGCGCCGACATGGACCATCCCACCGCCGTCGTCGATATCACGGCGCCCGTCTCCGGCGTCATCATCGAACAGAACGTCACCACCGCGGCCGGCGTCAAGACCCTGGACAATTCGCCCAACCTGTTCACCATCTCCGATCTTTCCAGCGTCTGGATCATCTGCGACGTGTATGAAAACGATCTGGCCAACGTGCACCTGGGCGAGTACGCCGACATCCGCCTGAACGCCTATCCCGACCGCGTATTCAAAGGCCGCATCGACAACATCGGCCCCATTCTCGACCCCAACATCCGCACCGCCAAAGTGCGGCTGGAGGTGCAGAATCCCGGGATGATGCGCCTCGGCATGTTCGTCACCGCCACCTTCCACGGGCAGAACAAGCAGGTGCGCGCGGTGGTCCCGGCAGCGGCAGTGCTGCATCTGCACGATCGCGACTGGGTCTACGTGCCGGCCGGCGACAACACCTTCCGCCGCGTGGAAGTGGTCGGCGGCGACATGGTGCCCCCCGAATCTGCAGGAAGTGTATCCGGCATCAAGCCCGGCGACGCGTGGTGGCCAACGCGCTGGTGCTGCAGAATACGGCGGAGCAGTAGATCGCATGATCGCGGGCTCGTCGATTTCGCGCTCGAACAATCGTTTCCTGGTCATCCTGGCGGCGCTCCTGCTGCTGATCTGGGGCGCCATTTCCTTTCACAATCTGCCGGTCGAAGCCTATCCCGACGTGGCCAACAACTACGTCCAGGTGATCACGCAGTGGCCCGGCCGCGCCGCCGAAGAAGTGGAGCAGCAGGTCACCATCCCGCTCGAAATCGTGATGAACGGCATCCCGCACCTGGAGCATCTGCGCTCCACTTCGCTGTTCGGCCTCTCCAGCCTGATGCTGATCTTCGACGACGAATCCGACAACGACTGGAACCGCCAGAAGGTGCTGGAGCGGCTCTCGCAGGTCAACCTGCCGAACGGCTTGCAGCCGCAGATCGGCTCCGACTACAGCCCGGTCGGCCAGATCTACTGGTACACGCTGCACGAGCACCAACCCGCAGTACGACCTGATGGAGCTGAAGTCGCTCGAGGACTGGATGCTGGAGAAGCAGTTCAAGTCGCGTGCCCAACGTGGTGGACGTGGTCAGCTTCGGCGGCATCACGCGCGAATACCAGGTGCGCATCGATCCCGACAAGCTGGTCGCCTACGGCCTGAGCATCGGCCAGGTGGAGCAGCAGCTGGCCAACAACAACGTCAACGCCGGCGGCAGCTTCATCGAAGCCGGGCTGCAGCAGATCAACGTGCGCGCCGTCGGCCTGGTGCGCAACGTGCACGACATCGAGGAGACCGTGATCAAGACGCAGAACGGCACGCCCATCCGCGTCAGCGACATCGGCACGGTGCGCCAGGGGCCGAAGATCCGCCTGGGCCAGATCGGCAAGGCGATTCACCGCGCCGACGGCAAGATCATCGACAACGACGACGTGGTGGAAGGCATCGTGCTGCTGCGCAAGGGCGCCGACTCCGATGCGACGCTGGACGCCATCCACGACAAGGTCAAGGAGCTGAACGAGCACATTCTGCCGCCCGGCGTGAAGATCGTTCCGTTCCTCGACCGCAGCGACCTGGTGCACTACACCACCCACACCGTGCTGCACAACCTGACCGAAGGCATCATTCTGGTGGCGCTGATTCTGTTCCTGTTCCTGGGCAACGTCCGCGGCGCGTTGATCGTGGCGCTGACCATTCCGTTCTCGCTGCTGTTCGCCTCCATCTGCCTGAGCCTGGAACACATTCCCGCCAACCTGCTTTCGCTGGGCGCGCTGGATTTCGGCATGGTGGTGGAAGGCGCGGTGGTGATGGTGGAGAACATCGTGCGCCACCTGGGGCGCGAGCGCGAAGCCGCATCGAACCTGGATCCCCATCCGCGAGGCCGCGCACGAAGTGCAGCGGCCGGTGTTCTACGCCATCGGCATCATCATCACCGCCTACCTGCCGATCTTCACGCTGCAGCGCGTGGAAGGGCGGCTGTTCAAGCCCATGGCCTGGACCGTGGCTTTCGCGCTGCTGGGCGCGCTGATGTTCTCCATGCTGATCGCGCCGGTGCTGTCCAGCTTCGTCTTCGGCAAGAACGTGAAGGAATGGCACAACCCGGTGATGGTCTGGATCACCGACGGCTATCGCGCATGCGCTGCGGCGCGGCCATCCGCTTCCGCTGGGTCACGGTGGCGGTGGCGGCGTGCGGCGCTGGCGGCGTCTCGGCCTACCTCATGGGCAGCGGCATCATCGGCTCCGAGTTCCTGCCGCACCTGGACGAAGGCGCCATCTGGGCGCGCGGCACGCTGGCGCCCAGCACCGGCCCGACCGAAGGCACGCGCGTGATGAACCAGGCGCGCGTCATTCTCGCCTCCTTTCCCGAAGTCACGCAGGTGGTCAGCCAGGTGGGCCGCCCCGACGACGGCACCGACACCACCGGCTTCTTCAACACCGAGTACTTCGTCGATCTGAAGCCCAAGGAAGCAGTGGCGGCCCGTCTTCCACCAGAACAAGGAAGAGCTGATCGCCGCCATGGACCGCGAGCTGGAGAAGATCCCCGGCGTGCTCTGGAACTTCTCGCAGCCCATCGCCGACAACATGGAAGAAGCCGTCAGCGGCGTCAAGGGCGAACTGGCCATCAAGATCTACGGCGACGACCTGAAGACGCTGGAAGCCAAGGGCGACGAGATCGTCGAACGTGATGCGCACCGTTCCGGGCGTCGCCGACCTCGGCCTGTTCCGCGTGATCGGCCAGCCCAACCTGGAATTCCACGTGGACCGCGACGCGGCCGCGCGCTACGGCATCAACGTGGCCGACGTGCAGGACGCCATCGAGACCGCCGTCGGCGGCAAGGCGGTGAGCCAGGTGCTGCAGGGCGAGCAGCGCTACGACCTGGTGGTGCGCTACCAGGCGCCCTATCGCGACACCAAGGAGGCCATCGAGAACATCCGCCTGCTGGCGCCCTCCGGCGAGCGCGTCTCGCTGGCGCAGCTCTGCCAGGTCGAGGTGCTCGACGGCGCTTCGGAGATCTATCGCGAAGGCAACTCGCGCTACGTCGCCATCAAGTACAGCGTTCCGGGCGCGACCTGGGCAGCACGGTGGAAGAGGCCATGGCCAAGGTGAAGCAGCAGGTGAAGCTGCCGGCGGGCTACCACATCGACTGGGCCGGCGAATACGAAAGCCAGAAGCGCTCGCAGAAGCGGCTGACGATCGTGGTGCCGATCACCATGCTGGTGATCTGCATGATCCTCTACACCATGTTCAAGTCGTTCAAGTGGGTCGTTGCTGATTCTGGCCAACGTGGCCATGGCGCCCATCGGCGGCCTGCTGGCGCTGCTGCTCACGCACACGCATTTCAGCGTCTCTTCCGGCGTCGGCTTCCTGGCGCTGTTCGGCGTCTCCGTGCAGACCGGCGTGATCATGCTGGAGTACATCAACCAGCTGCGCGCGCGCGGCGACATCCATGATCGACGCCGCCGTCGAACGGCGCGGTGCTGCGCCTGCGGCCCATCATGATGACCATGCTGGTGGCCAGCCTCGGCCTGCTGCCGGCGGCGCTCTCGCACGGCCATCGGCTCGGACTCGCAGCGGCCCTTCGCCATCGTGATCGTGGGCGGCCTGGTGGCGGCGCTGATCCTGGGCGTCTTCCTGCTGCCGGCTCTGTACGTCTGGGTGGCGGGAGAGAACGACATCCTGCCGGAACCCGAACACGGCGAAGAAGTGTAAGTCCCCGGCAAATCGGTTAACGGTCGCCGGCACCGAATCGTCTTTCGGGCATGAAGCTCTTGCTGCTGGCATTCCTCGCCGCCTCGGCCGGGGAGGTCTCCTTTCAGGAGACCGTGGTGCCGGCGGGAGCCGGCGCCGCGATCGTCGCCGCAGCCGATCTCAACCACGATTCGCACCCCGACCTCGTCGTAGCCAATCTCGAAGCGGGCGAGGTGACGATTCTGCTCAACGAGGGCGCCGGCCGCTTTCGTCCCGCGCCCGGTTCTCCATTCCCGTGCGGTTCGCAACCCAATGATTTCGCCGTCGCCGATTTCAATCGCGATGGCCATCCGGACCTCGCCGTGGTCAACACGCAGACGCCGTTTATCAGTGTCTTCCTGGGCGATGGGCGCGGCGGGTTCCGTCCGGCAGCCGGGTCTCCGGTCCGCACGGAATCCCATCCGCACCCGCACGGTGTGGTGGCGGGAAACTTCTCAGGTCACGGCGCCGTCGACCTGATGACCGATAGCTGGGGCCACAATCAGATTGAGATGCTGACCGGAAATGGCCGCGGCGCTTTCGTTCCGGGGCCGTTCTTCGATGTCGGAAAGCGCCCTTACCAGCGCCTTCGCACGGCCGACCTGAATAACGATGGGAATCCCGATATCGTCACCACCAATCTGGACGGCGATTCGGTGACGGTCCTCCTCGGCGACGGCCACGGCGGTTTTCGCGAGGCGCCCCGGTCCCCCTTCCCGACTGCGCCCGCGCCCTGGGAAATCACCATCGCCGACGTGAACCGCGACGGCAAGCCCGACCTTGTAGTGATCCCGTATGATCGCGATGCCCGGACACGTGGCGGCGCGGCGAACGTCACGGTATTGCTCGGCGACGGCACGGGTCGATTCGCGCCGCTCGCGGGCTCCCCCTTCCCGCTGGGCGCCTGCGCCCAGCCTACCCAGGTGGCCGCCGCCGACCTCACCGGCGGACGCCTGCTCGATATCGCCGTGACCTGCCCAAACAGCGCACAGCTTGCGCTCCTCACACCGGACAGCAGCGGTTACAGGCTCCACCTGCACTCCATGCCCGGCTCGCCCTACGGCCTCGCAGCCGCCGATTTCTTTGGCACGGGCAAGCTGTCCCTAGCAATATCCAATCACGCCAACGGAACCGTGACCCTGATGCGCGTGCGGTGAGTTGTTGTTGCCGTAACGCCCTCTCTACACTATTGTCGAAAAGAACCGCGCTTCCAACCGAAACAATGCAAGTCATCAGTCCCTGTGCCAGACGTTCCTGGCTATAACGTTCCCGGCGGCATCGATGTAGCACCACTGATCACTCACTACCACGAGAGCCAGGCCGTCTACGAAATCGAAAGCGCGGTCGAAGCGCAATGGAATCGCGAGTCGCCCTGATTTGTCAATGTAGCCCCACAAACCGTCGCGCTCCACCGCTGCTAATCCCTCTGAGAACGACTCCGCGTCGCCAAACTCGTACGAAATGGTTAGCTTCCCGGTGCCATCGATGAAGCCGCACTTGCCATTGTTACTGATCAGCGCCAGACCCTCCGAAAAGCCGTACACACCGCCGCCTTCGAACTCGAATACAACTTCCCCGGATGGTCCTATGAATGTTGATCCTGTACCACGGTGCACCAGAGCCAGCCCTTGGAAAAACGCACCGACACTGTTGAACTCAGGAGTCCGAACAATCTGGCCCGCACGATTAACAAGACCAAACTGCTTCTTTCGTTCGTCCCAGAAAGCCGCCAGCCCATCCGAGAACGGCTGTACGCTGTCGAACTCCGGCGGAATGACAATTCTTCCCGAATCGTCGATGAAGCCGCATTTTGCCCCATCTGTTGTGGTTACTTCTCCGGCTGCGTCCCCTTTTCCGCCCACACAGAATGCGGCGAGACCTTCCGTAAAGCTCTCGACCCGCTCGAACTGCGGTTTAACAACGAGTTCCCCGGCCGAATTAATGAATCCCCAACTGCCGCCATATCGCCAGACGATATTCCCTGACTGCTTGCGCTTCGCGTTAACCCAGACTGCCGCCATACCGCCCGCATATGGCTTGATTTCGTCGAACACGGGGCTAACGACGAACCTCCCGTCCGAATCGATGATGCCAGCCTTCTCTCCCATCGTCACGATTGCGCGATTCTGATTGAAGTCCCCTGCGGAATCGTATTTGGCCGGAATTGCCATCGTCCCTGAGTCAGACAGGTATCCCCATAAATCGCCAACTCGGACCGCGGCCAACCCACTGAAGAAGTCTCCAGCGTCCGCAAACTGGACCGGTATGACTAAGTGGCCCTGGCGATCAACGTATCCCCAACTTCCCGCTCTCTTGATTCGGTAGAACGGGCCGGACCCTTTCTGCTTGACGGGAATGAGATCCGCGTACGACGTTGCCGAGGCTACGGTTGAAACTAGTAACCCTGCAACCAGCACGGCGGCAGACCTTGCAATCATCAGCTATAGTATGACAGCATCACACAATATTTGGGTTCACTTCACACAACCCCTGGATATGTGGCTCTTGCGGAGAATTGCAGGACCGCGGTGTCCATTTCAGATGCAGCTTTTCTTCTCCGTGCTTCCTCCGTGTCCTTCGTGACTCCGTGGTGAATCCAGACCGTCCGCGAAGCAGTCACTCCACCCGCACATTTCTTTTCCCCTCACAACAAAACACTTACACACTTCCATCCCCAGAATCCATAACTTCGCATGATCCAATGAAATTGGAGGTAAGCTCTATGGAAGACCAAGTAACACAACCGAAACCGCGCGATCCCCGCGCCCTCAACGCTTATAGGCACGGACTCACAGGCCAGGTCCTCATCTTCACTCCTGAAGATGAAGCCGCCTACAAGGCCCACTGCCACGACATCCACGAATTCTGGGCCCCCGTCGGAGGCATGGAAATCGAACTCGTCCAGGAGATCGCCGACGATCGCTGGCGCCTCAAGCACGCCGCTGCGCTGATCAACAACGGCTTCGCTCTCGGCATGACCCGGCCCGATACCATCACCGCGCACCACCCCGAAATCGATGCCGCCTTCGCCCAAACCCGCACCTGGCACGACGACCAGAAAAGCCTCGCCCTGCTGAGCCTCTATCAGCAGCGCATCAAGAACAAGGAAATCAAAACCACAACCCTGCTCCGCCAGTTGCAGCAGGAGCGCCGCGAAGCCCTGAAACAAGCCGTAGAAGAAGCCGCCCTGCTCACCCAACTCGCCGCAAGCAAAGGAGAAACTCTTAACATCGAACAAGATCTCCCCCGCTTAACCAGCTACCCGCAATTTGATTTTTCAGCCCCCGAACTCGGCCGCTTGATCCTCCACGCGCAACGCCTCGCCGAGGCCCGGAAGCTCTTCTCCAAGCCCCAAAAGCCCCTCCGTATGGCCGCATAACCACGCTTTTCCCGCCAGAAGATCTTTGACAATTGAATATTCGCCCAAGCCTCGTGCCGTCGGGCTCGCCTGCTAGTTCGCCGATGGGCGCTCGATATGATCCACCTTCAGAACACTTACTGTATCTTTCTGCGACTGTAACTTGATCCCTAACTGCTCCCGCAGCGCCTCCTCGAATGAGGGACCCGGCGCGTCAGATTGCGCATCCCGCCTCTCCGGCATCCACTCCAGCGTGAAATCGACCTTTCCGCCAAGCCCCGTTTGATCGATCACCGGACGTCCCGAATTCGTTGCCGCACTGAACGTGTCCGCAATGAATCCGACGCTCACATTCCGTCCGCCGAAGCGTAATCGGCCGGGAACGCTGGGAGACAGCGGGTAAATGCCATTGCAGAAAACCGGCAACCCGTCCACGATGGCCGGCGCCGATGCCGACGGTTGTTCCGTCGGGCAAGGCGAGCTGTCCGAGTGCAGCCGCAACTCCGGCCCCGTCTTTCCGCCCTTCGCCAAAATGAACGCCAACACCGGAACCTCCCGGTCCTCGTAGCGCATCGCCAGCTTGAAACGGTCCGCGAGTAACGCCCGCATCATCATCCGCATCTCGTCTTTGCCCGGATCGCCAGAGGCTCGCGCCTGAATGTCATACCGCTCCGTCATCGCCCAGTCCGGCAGTTGCGGCTGCAGATACTGAGACTGGTAGCCGATAACCTTGTATGCGAAGGCAATGTAAGTGATCAGTGGAAAACCCGTCGCCGAGAAATACCCGCCATTGCGGACATACACATCGCCGGGCCCCAGTGGAAAGTTGGAAGTGGGCGGGTCGCCTGACTTATTTAGTTTGATCGAGGCGACTTCGAATTGCGGCGCGGCCGGCTGCGCTTTGCGCCCGTGCGGCAGGCGAAATCGCCCCAAGGAAGACGGCCAGCGTTCCAGCGCCGGCCAGAAGCATACGGGACATGCTAAAAAACTAGCACCTGCCGGACCCGTTGTCAATTGCGGATTGCCGTCAGAACGAAAGGCTCTCCATCATCTTATTCAGGCCGCTCTCCAGCGCCGTCTTACGTCTTTGTAACTCGGCCTGGCGATCGCGGAGTCCGGCCAGTTGCTGCTCGCTGGCATCCAGTTGGCGGGCGTAGGTCTGCACCAGTTGCTGCTGGCCACTCACGCTGTTCAGGCTGCCGATGTTCTGGCGGATGCGGCTCTCGTCGCTCGCGGCCTCCTGAATCTGCCGCGCGGCGTCCCCAATGGCCTGGGCATTCTCCGCCACCAGCTTCTTCTGGTCGGAGATCTGCTTCAACTGCCGGCGGTCGGCTTCGCTCAGGCTGCGGTTCGCAACATAACTCAGCAGCACGTCGGGCGTCAGGCTGGATACCGAAGTAGACTCGCTGAAGACTCGCTCTTCCTGCACCGGGAACTCCTGGGTGGCGCCGGGCGCCAGTTGAATCTCGAAACGGTAGGCGTCCGCGGTCTTCCGCGTGGCCTTCTGATTGAGCAGTTCGTAGCCCGGCCTTACGGGATGCTCGATGATCAGCGATTTGGCCTTCGGATCCACGTTGTGCACCGTGTAGGTGCGGGTCTCTTCCGCGGCGGCGCGGGTGGTCAGGATGCCGCGGTTCAAGTGGATTTCCCGTACTACCGCCTGCTTGCTGCCGAAAGCTTCAGTGATGCGCGTGCCCAGGTCCACGGCATAGCTGATCAGCCGCCGGTCGCCGGACTTTAGCGTCTCCATCAGCGCCTCTCCGCCGTAGGCGCCGCCGTCGTAAATAGTAATCGGGCCGCCGTCCAGCGTCTTGCCGGTGGCGTTCACCAGTTCTGCGGCATCGGTGGGATGGGTCGAGCTGTGGTCGGAATAAATCAGGAGCTTGCGCGCCTCGATCGGCTGTTGCAGGAACGGCAGCATGGCCGACTCGTTCTTGCGGATGGTGACCGGCTGCGCGATCCGGTATTCGAACAGCTCGCCCAGTTCCTGCGCCATGGCGTCGGCCACGATCGAGCTTGGCGAGGCGGCGGCCGGCGCGGGCGCGGCCATGTTGACTTCGGTCAATGCGCCCACGGATTTCGCCTGCCGCAGAAACTGCTGCTGTGCCGCCGCTCTGCGCGCGCAGCGCCAATACCGCCGCGTCCTTGGCGTCGAGAGCGCCGGAGTGGACCACCGGGCGCGCCGCGCGATCGTCGGCCAGTTCCGCGCCCGGGCGGTCCACGTACTTCGGCGCATAAAGCTGGCTTACGAAAGAAATCGGGCGTCCCGAAACCAGCGAGAGCTGCACCTTGGTCCAATCTTCGCTGGTGGTGTTGTCCACAATGGCCCAGCCTTCCAGCACCGGCTGCCCGGAGGCGCCGAAGATCAGCCGGTAGCTCGATTTCCACACCGGCGCGGGCACCATGTAACTGGCCTTCACCTCGCGCTCTTTGGCGTCAGTCGAGTCGATATACACGCTGCGCTTCTCCTGGGAGCGCGCCGCGGCCACCGCCGTCAGATACTCGCGAAACTGCTGTTGCAGTCGCGGATCGCTGAAGCGAATGCTGCTGGCCGCGCCCAGATCTACGTTGCGCAGGTCGCCGGAATCCAGCAACAGCGTAAGTTGCTCGTGTTCCGCGGGACCCGAAACCATGCGGCCGTTCACCACTACGCCGGCCACCGTGTCGTTACCGAACTTCAGTTCCAGCCGCTCGCCCTTGAGCCGGTCTAGCATCCCGCTCAGAGGCTCGGATTTGCCGATTTGAAATGGAAAGGCCGAAAGCGTGTGAGCCAACAGGTCCATGGAATCGTATCGCAGGCCGGTGATCCTGCCGCCGCCGAGTTCTTCAATGGTCAGCGATTTCAAAACGTCGTTCATCTCCGCCGCCGTGAAATCCAGCCGGGCCGATTCGCCCGCGGCCAGCCGGCCCGAGCGCTCGAAAAACCCCACGCCGTGCTTGTACAAAGTCACCTGCGTCACGGGAAGCTCTGCGCAGAAAAGCTGCGCGGCGCACAGCAGTAAGGTTACGGCCAACTCTTTCATGTGTTCATCTCCACACGGGAAATGCCGTCACGCGTGTCCCCCTTTCAGGAAAAGAGGCGCGGACTCACGCCAGCAGGCGGGCCACGTTGACCAGGTCGCTGAAGACTCCGTAGGCGGTCTGCTGCACCAGGGGCTCGATGGATATTGTTCCGAACGTGCCCATCAGGTCGGTGTGGAACAGAATCAGGTTACTGGTCCCCGGCACGGTAGCCAGTATGTCGTTCTTATCGATTACTTCCGCCCTCACCCGCAGCGTGATGCCCGAAGGCGTGCGGCGGGCGCGGCTGATCAGCCGGACCGTCTTCCCCTGCCGCGCGATTTCCTGTACCCGCTCCGTCGTGAGTTTGCCGATGCCGCGCGTGGAAACCTGCTGCGGCGTGGTCCGGGCGTTCATCAGCACATTGGCCAGCGCGGCAGTCTTGGCGGCGGAGTCCCAGCCTTCCACGTCGAACGCGCCGTCGCCCTCGGTGATCCCCATGGCACGCGCGGCGGCCACGCCGGATTCGAATGTGCCGCCGCCTTCCATGGTCTCGATCACCACCTTGGATGTGGAATTGAGCGCGCCGGTGAAGCCCAGCAACTGAAGGCCCGGCAGCGCGTGCTCCCAAAGGTTGAAGACCGGCGCGCCATCCATCACCGCCGATTCGAAGCGGAACACCAGCCCCGCGCGGCAGGCGCAGTCGCGCAGGTCCGCGTAGGCGTGCGCGATGGGGCCCTTGTTCGCCGTCACCACGTGCATGCCGCGGTCGAATGCCGCCCGTATGTGCGCAATCGCGGGCTCTCCGGTGGAAGGGTTGAGCGTGGTCAGTTCCACCGCTATATCGGCGCGCGCCGCGTCCAGAAACGCTTCTATGGATTCCGCGCGCGGCCCGAATTCGGGCCGCTCCGGGAGCCCCGCGCGATCGATAGCCGTGCCGTGCCGCAGCGTGTGGATGCCGGTCACGGTAAACGGAAACACAGCCGGACTTCTGCCGCAGCATGGCAACCAGTGCCCGGCCTACATTTCCGTACCCGATGAGCGCGAGTTTCACAGATAACCAGCTTACTGCTTTCGGCCGTCCCACTTACTCCGTTACGTCTTCGCCAGGGCCGGCCGGTGCGCCATCTTCCCAGGCGTCCAGTAACTCCGGATTCTTCGCGAACCGCTTCAGCACGCGCACAATCTCGCCGGTACGGAAGCCCGCGCGCATCAGCCTGCGGCACGCCGCCGCCAGGTCCTTGTCCTCTTGAAAGAGCGCCTCCCGCGGCGCCTTCCGGTACTTGCGCCGGATCCACTCTTCGATCAGGGCCGATTCGTCCACGTCCTGATATACCTTTTGCACGCTCTTTTCGGCCAACGAGGGAGCCACGCGCCGCTGGCGCAGATCCTGAAGCACCCGCGTCCTGCCGAATTTCTCGTTCGCCAGGCGCGCTCCCGCGAACCCCTCGGCGAAGCGCTGGTCGTTCAGGTACCCCGAATCTTTCAGGCGGCGCAGCACGTCATCCACGTCGCCTTCGCGCTCGGCGCGCCGTCTGAGCTTCTCCCGGAGTTCCCCGGAGGAGTGGGCCCGGCCGCCTAATGTTTTCAGTGCGTACCCCCACAGAGCCTCTGCGTCCAGGCGGCGAATCTTACGTTGCTCCATGATTCAGAATCTCATGCGGAGTATACTGGAAATGGCGAAGGGTGAGGCTTTCTCGCTGATTTGAAAGTCGATATCGAACGTTGAGGAGATCATACATGGACAAGAATGGACTTTCCGCCTTTCTATTGGGTTTGGGTGTCGGCGTGGGACTCGGCATGCTGTTCGCGCCGAAATCCGGGCAGGAAACACGCGAAATCATCAAGAACAAAGCCGGCGAAGGCACCGATTACATCAAGCAGCGCGGAACCGATCTTAAGCAGAGTGCCGGCGATTGGGTGGACAAAGGCAAAGATGCCCTGGGCCGTCAAAAGGACAACCTGGCGGACGCCATGGAAGCCGGCAAGCGTGCCTATCGCGATACCGTGGGACAGCCGCCGGCTGAGGGTACGGTCTAACCGGATTCCGGAGACGCGTAGCTATGACTGAAGAGACCTTTCGAATCGTCGTCACACTCGCTGTGGCTCTCGCGAGCCTCGCGTTCATCGTGCAGGCGTTCGTCGTAATCGCGTTTTATCGTTCGACTCGAAAGGTGCAGGGGAAAGCCGGCCCTCTGCTGGAACGTGTGGAACCGCTGGTGATCAGACTCGAGCCAATGATGGAAGACGTCGCCAGGTTGCTGTCTAGAGCCGCGCCGGCAATGGAAAAAATCGGTCCGATGGCGGAGAAGGCAACGTTGCTGCTGGCTTCCGCCAATCGCACCGTGGAAGAGAGCCGGCCCAAAGTGGGAGCCATCCTCACTACGGCGAACCAGACCATCGACGAAGCCGGAACCAAGATCGATGCGATTCTGGGAAGCGTGCAGCGCATTCTGGCCGAGAACGGTCCCAAGGTGGAATCGATTCTCGAAAAGGCCGGCGGCATCGTCGATGACACCCGGCCGCGCGTTTCGGAAATTGCCGGTGAGATGGCCGGCATCGCCAAGAACCAGCCGCGAACAGGTGGATCGTGTCAGCGATCTGCTGAATGGCGTGACGGATCGCGCACGCCAGCGGTTCGATCAGATCGATACTACCGTTGGCCACACCGTCGAGCAGGTGGAGCAGGTGGGCGATGCCGTTAAGCGCGCCGCCCTGAAGCCCGTTCGCGAACTGAACGGCTTGGCTGCCGGCGTATCGGCGGTGGTTTCCACGCTCGTGCGCGGCCGCAAGTCCTCTGTGGACACCGCCACGCAGGACGAAGAGATGTTCATCTGAGCGGACGGGAAATGCGGCCGGAATTCGACCAGTTTTCCTCTTCCTATGACGATCTGCTGAAGGATCCCTTGCGCGATCGCTTCACCGGAAACGAGTCCCTGTTCTTTCACCAGCGCAAGAGCGAACTGATTCGCAGATTCTTCCGCCGCCGGAAAGCGGCTATGTCCACATCCAGCTATTTGGACGTGGGATGCGGCAAAGGCGAACTGGTCACGCTGCTGCGCGGCGATTTTGCCCGAACGGCGGGGTGCGACGTCTCCACCGGAATGATGGGGGCCATCGAGGGAATCGAGACGCGCGTGCAGACCGATCCCTTGCGCATCCCTTTCGGCGATTCCGAATTCGATTTCGTGACCGCGGTCTGCGTCTATCACCACGTGCCCCTGGAGGCGCGGCTGTCGCTGACGGCGGAGATCTTCCGGGTCCTGAAGCCCGGCGGCGTTTTCTGCATGATCGAACATAACCCGCTGAATCCGGTTACGCGCACGATTGTCCGGCGCGCCACTGTGGATGCGAATGCCATCCTGCTGCGCGCCCGGGAAGGGCGCAGCCTCGCATCCCAGACGGCTTTCGCCAGGGAGACGACCGAGTATTTTCTGTATTTCCCCAAGAACCTGTATCGCTTTCTGGGGGGCTTCGAACCCTGGCTGGCTAAAATTCCCCTGGGCGGCCAGTACGCGGTCTTCAGTGAGAAGCGCCCGTAGCTAATGCGTCACTTCCACAGTGACCTTGGCGAGTGTGTTCTCGGTGGTGAGCGGCTTCCCGCCGGCTACGTTCTGAAGGAAAAACTGCATGCCATTGGTGACCCATTTTGCCGTGCGGGCGTGCCCTGATTTCTGACCGTCTACGAAGAGAGGACCATCCGGCGCGTTCACGTGAATCTCGAAAGGCAACCCGTCCGCTACCGTCCAGGAGAGCTCTGTGACTCCCAGTCCGCTGCCATCGGGCTGCACGATGTGCGCGGGTTGCGCGGAGAGCGTGGCAAGCACCAGGGACCGGGAAGCCGGCCGGTTGTGCAACTCGGAGACCAGGCGCTGGTAGGTGGCATCGGATGCTCCTGCATGGTGCGCCTGCTCCAGCCACTGGGCAGCCTCGGTCCAGAGCCCCCACTCGACTGCCAGGGACGCGGCGCGGACCAGCGGAACGGGATCGCTCGCCGTACTCCGCGTGGCTGCCAGCAGCGGAGACAGCGCGGGAACCAGGGTTTCGGCGAGCGATTCCGATTTGGGGATCGCGGCCAGGGCACGGATGCTTACCAGAGTGCCGCCGGGGCGATAGGTGGCGACATAATCAAAATCGCCCGATCGCACATCGCCGGCGTCCACGAACTGAACCAGGCGGCTGTTCCGGCGATATTGCACGGTGCGCGGCAGGACGACGATCCAGGATAGGCGGCGCCCGAATTCCAGGCGCACAAACCCCTGGGACTCCCAAGGCAGCGAAGAGTCGTCCAGACCCACCACCAAAACGCGAGCCGGTTGCGGAATAGCCTTCAGGGAAGGAAGCGAGGCCGCGATTTCCGAGCACTTGCGGTCTTCGGAGACGTTCCACTTTGCCTCGTCGGTCTGGTAGCCTTCCTGGTAACCGGCAGGCCCGGCGATGGCGCATCCCGCGAGAATAGCCGCTATGCCGAACTGTGCCCATCGCCATTTTGGCTTGGAGGCGGCCGCTCCCATCGCCAGCACGGGAACCAAAAAGAGTGGAGCTCCCACCCAGGCATACTCCTCCAGCATGTGATTGGGCAGCATAGCGTGCGTGGCGAAGGCCGCGAGTCCCGCGACCAGGAATGTCACAGCCAGAATGAACTTCTGCCTGTCGCGCCAGAGGCACACGACGGCCGCTACAGCCAGCAGCACCAGCGCCGGATTCAGCAGGTGGAAAAGGTAGAAGAGAAAACCATTCCAGATGGTCGCGGGGTTCAGACTCATCTGGTAGGCGCTGCTGGCCCCGGCGGTCGGATCCACGAAGGGTCCGTTGAGGCGCTGCGTCCACGCCAGGCTGCAACATTCCACGACCAGCAGGAACGCCGCAAAACCGGCATGGCGCCACCGGTTCGAACGATCCACCAGGGCGAGTCCGGCAAGCAGGCACAGCGCGGAAACGAAGTAAGTCTCCTTGGCGAAAGCGAACAAAAAGGCGGAGAAGGCGGACGCGGAGAGCAGCAGCGCTCCCGCCATGCCATGCCGGTGTTCCAGCCACCAAGTCCAGGCCAGCAGGCTGAGAAGCAGGAACAGGTACGACAATTCAGCCGGGAGATCGTGCCGGTGCTCCACGTAGAAATCGGGCTGCGCAAAGAGCAGGACCGTGTAAACGGCGAAAGAGACCAACAGCCACGGTGTCTCCAGACGCACAACCCGGCGCACCAGCGCCAGCGTCAGGAGGACGTTGAACAGGGCAACGGCGATACCGCCGGAAAGCAGTCCTATGAGGCCGCCGTAGGCGAGGAAGTGCATTCCGATGTACGAAATCGGACGGGGGAATTGCACCAAAAGCCGGAGCGGCGCGATTTCGCCCGCCGCCACATAGTCATAGAAATCGACATGAAAAGGCGAGAGCGGATCGAAATACGCGGGGAAGAGGAAGCGCAGACAGAGCCAATACGCGAATAGCGTGACGGCCGCGGCTGTCAACCAAAAAATTAACGCTCTAACTGTTGTGGCTTGCCGTGTATTCAACTGTCGAACGTCATGCTAGCATCCGTGCGATCTTCGCGGCAAACCTTCGCCTTTGTGTAGGGCGGACGCCCCCGTCCGCGCGGGTCCCCCTGGACCCGCTGCTCGCGCCGATCGGTAATGCCTCCAGAAAACCGGAGGCCGACGAGGGCGTCGGCCGCGGACCGGGGGGTCCGCCCAACCGGCTTTCAGCCGGTAGTCGTTTAGTTGTGTGCCGCGATATCATCCGGGACTACCTGCTCATCTTGATCAACTGCTCGGCGTGCTTCAGGGCCTCTGGCGTCAGCTTCTGACCGGATAGCATCCGGCCCACCTCGCGGGTGCGGCCGGGGGCGTCCAACTCTTCCATGCGCGCGACGGTGCGCCCGCCCGATTCTACCTTTTCCACTTTGTAGTGGTGATCCGCGAAAGACGCGATTTGCGGCAGGTGCGTCACGCATAGAACCTGACTTGTGCCGGCCAGTCGTTTGAGGCGGCGGCCCACGCCCTCGGCGGCACTGCCGCCTACACCCGCGTCCACTTCGTCGAACACCAGCGTGCGCACGGGCGCGTCGCCCTTGACGCGCGCCACGCTCGCAAGACAGGTTTTCAGCGCCAGGGCGATGCGCGAAATCTCGCCGCCAGAGGCCACCTTCTCCAGGGCGCGCGGCTCTTCCCCCACGTTTGGCGACACCAGAAACTCCACCCGGTCCGCGCCGTCCGCCGACCAGTGCGCCGGGGCGATCCGCACGCGAAAGACGGTGCGCTCCATGGCGAGTTGGGCCAATTCCTCTTCGACCTGCTTCTCCAGTTTGCGCGCCGCTGCGTTGCGCCGGCCGGTCAGTTCCGCCGCCAGCGATTCGAACTGGCCGCCCACTTTCTTCTGCCGTTGGCGCAGCGCTTCCATCCGCTCCCCGGCCGTCTCCACCATTTCGATCTGCCGCGCCACCTCCGCCAGGAAACTGAGGATATCAGGGACCGACGGGCCGTACTTGCGCTTGAGCTTGTCGATGTGGCCAGCCGCAGTTCCACTTCTTCCAGCCGTCCGGGGTTGGCTTCCAGCTTGCCCAGATAATCGCGCAGCGAATACGAGACTTCCTGCAGGCTCAGGTCCGCCGACTTCAGATGCTCGCTCAGACCGCCGACGGAAGCATCGATGCGCGCCAGTTCCTCGATTCGCCTGGCGGCCACGCGCACCAGGGAGCACGCCGATTCCGGTCCGTCATAAATCGCGGTATAGGCCGCCGTGGCCGCGTCTTCCAGGCGCTGCACGTTTTGCAGCACGCGCCGTTCGTTTTCCAGCGCAGCTTCTTCGTCCGGCTCGAGGTCCGCGCTTTCGATTTCCTTGCGCTGGAAACTCCACAGGTCCAGCAGGCGCAGTTTCTCCTGCTCGCTATGCTCCAACTCTTCCAGTTCCGCGGCGGTGGCGCGCCACTCGCCGAACAGCGAATCGATCTGTTCCACCAGTTCGCGGTGGTTCCCGAAAAGGTCCAGCATCTCGCGCTGCGCGTCGGGCGAAAAAAGAAGCTGCTGGTCGTGCTGCCCGTGGATATCGGCCAGGAACGGCGCCAGGTCCTTCAGCAGCGACACCGATACGGGCCGGCTGCCCACAAAGGCTCGCGATTTTCCGCTCGCGAGAATCTCGCGCTCCACCAGCAGTTCCCCCTCTTCCACTTCCAGGCCCGAGGGTTCCAACAGGCGCCGGATGGCGGCCTGCTCGTGCACATCGAAAATTCCCGCCACGCGCGCCCGGGTCTCTCCGGTACGAATCATGTCCGCCGACGCGCGCCCGCCCAGCAGCAGCCCCAGCGCATCCACCACAATCGACTTGCCGCTTCCGGTTTCTCCGGTCAGCAGATTCAGGCCTGCGTGAAAATGCACCCGCAGGCGCTCCACCACGGCATAATTCTCCACCACCAGTTCCAACAGCATGACTGATGCAAATTATAGCTGCATAACTTCAGTTCCGCGCATGTTGTGTAGGATTACGAAACGTTCATCTAACCGTCTCGTCTTTCACTAGTTTTGAGGCGTCTCTGTGATAGATTTGAGATTAGGAGACGAGTTGAACTTCGCAGCTCCCTTTGCCTTCCTTCAACAGTTGGAATTTCTGGATATGATCCGGAACAGCGGTCCTACCGGGATGGTTGTGATGGGCATCCTGGTTTGTTTTTCCATTTTTTCGTGGACCGTGATTTTCGCCAAATGGCAGACGTTTCGCGGCGCACGCACAAGCAACGCGCGGTTCCTGCGGGCATTCCGCAAGGCACCGGGCCTGGAAGCGGTGATGGTGGCCAGCGAGCAGTACCGGCCTTCGCCGCTGGTGGCGGTTTTCGATTTCGGCTATGAGGAGATCGAGCGCCAGGTGAAATCCCGCGGCTCGGTGACCAACAAAATCGCGCTGGAGCGCTCGCTGCAACTGGGCGTGAGCGAAGAGATCGCCAAGCTGGAGCGCAATATGGATAAGCTGGCGACTACGGCCTCGGTGACGCCGTTCATCGGGCTGCTGGGCACGGTGCTGGGCATCATTCAGGCGTTCCAGGGTCTGGGCCAGCAGGGCGCCACCAGCCTGCGTACACTGGGTCCGGGCATTTCCGAAGCGTTGATTTCGACAGCGATCGGCCTGATCGCGGCCATCCCGGCGGCCATTTTCTACAACATTTTCGGACAGAAAATCCGCGAACTGGGTGCGCGCATGGACGATTTTTCCATGGAGTTTCTGAACCTGGCGGAACGTAGTTTCGGGGAATGATGGCATGGCAATCTCCGTTAGTGGCGGCAACGGCAACGGATCGCGCAGGCGCAGGGCAGGCCCCGGGAACCTGGCGGAAATCAACGTCACGCCTTTCGTAGACGTGGTGCTGGTGCTGCTCATCATCTTCATGCTGACGGCGCACGTGATGGAATTCGGCATCGAAGTGGATGTTCCCAAAGTGGCCGCCGTCAAGGACACCGCCAAGGAAATGCCGGTAGTCACCATGACCAAGAACGGAGACATCACCCTGAACGGCAAAACCGTCAACTATCACGAACTGGGCGCCACGATTCACAAACAGTTCCCCACCGCGACCGGTGTTTATGTCCGCGCGGACAAGGAAACCATCTGGGACGGCGTAGCACAGGTATTGGCGGAGTTGGGTGAGGCCAAGTTTCAGGTGAACGTGGTGACGCAGCCTGAGGATTCGGCGGAAAAAGGGCGCAGGTAGGCCATGTCCGCGCATGTCGACACTCTCGATCAGAAAGAACCGATGGGGAAATGGTTTGCCGGGTCGGTTCTTCTGCACGTTTCGGCGGCGGGCGCGCTGCTGGGATACGCGGCATTGCAATCGCATTTTCACATTAATATGGGATCGCCCAACGGCGGCGGATTCGGGGCAGTCGCGGTCAACGTGACCAACACGATCCCGCTGGCGCAGCGAAACGCCCCGCTGAATCCGGTGGCCAATCCGACCGAATCCTCTTTGCCCACGCCGCCGCCCAAACCGAAAACCAAGCCGCAGCCCAAGGCGAAACCCAAGGAAATACCGCCGGATGCGGTTCGCATCCCGAGTAAGAACGCCTTCCGGAAACACACCCCCGAGCCGCCGCCCATGAACAAGTTCCGCGAGAAGCAGACCTACGCGGAGAATCAAGTTTACAGCCGTGTGGGCCAGGCGCTGAGCAGCCCGATGTTTTCCAAACCGGGCGCCGGCGGAGTAGGCGTCGGGACCGCCTCGCCGTTCGGTCAGCAGTTCGGTTGGTATGCCGACCTGCTGCAAAGAAGAGTGGCAGGGAACTGGGAGACCAATACGGTGGACGGGCGGTACAGCTCGGCGCCGCAGGTGGCCGTCACGTTCACGATTCGCAGGGATGGGTCGCTGGCGCCGGGATCGTTGCGGGTCACGCAAAGCAGCGGCATCCTGTCGCTGGATCTTTCGGCCCAGCATGCCATCCTGAACTCGGCGCCGTTTCCGCAGCTTCCCCCGGGATTTCCGAAGAACGACGCGGATGTCGAATTACGATTTGAATTGAGGCGCTAGATGAAAAAATCTCTCTGGCTATTGATTCCGTCGATGGGCGCTTTGCTGGTCCTGGCCGCACAGCAGAATAAAGATTTCTCCACCATCATTACTAAAAATCAGGGCCTGCCCAAGATCGCCATTCCGGATTTTCGCGGCGCGGGCGACGCGCAGAAGTTCATGGCAGCGTTCAATCAGACCCTCTCCGAAGACGTGAAATCTTCCGGGCAACTCACGCTGATCTCCAAGAGCATGATGCCCGCCTTTACGCCACAGCAGCCTTCGGATTTCGTGCAGCCTCCGCCGCCCCAACCGGAGAATCCGCGGCGGCGCGGGGGCCAGGCCATTTCGGTGCCGCAAAACGGCGGCGGCCACTGGCTCAGCGATTGGTCCGGTCCACCGGCCAGCACCAACTACCTGGCGTTCGGATACACGGCGGTGCAGAACGGCGTCTTCGTGCTGCGTGGCTGGCTGTTCGATGTGAGCCGGCCGGATGCATCTTCCGCCCAGATGATGGGCAAGACTTACCTGGGCAGCGTGGATGAAGCGGGAGCGCGCAAGACGGCGCATGAATTCGCCACCGACATCATCTCCATGTTCGGCGGCAAGAGCATGTTCGGCACGCATATTTACTATGTGCACCAGGACAGCGCCCGCAGCCCCAAGGAAATCTGGCGCATGGATCCGGACGGCGGCAACCCGCAGCAGTTGACCCGGTTCGGCGGCTTGACCCACGAACCGGCGGTCTCCCCGGACGGCACGAAAATAGCATTCTCCAGCAACCGCGGCTTTAAATGGGATATATTCGTATTTTCGGTGGATCCGGTCAGGGATTTGCGGTTCTACAATCCGAATTCACGGATGAACGAGCAGCCTTCCTTTACGCCCGACGGGAAACAGATCGTCTTCATTTCCACGGAGGGCACGGACCGTTGCTGCCGGATTTTCATGGCCAATCTGGATGGCAGCGGCTTGCGGCCTTTAACGACTTCGGTCTTTATCGACGCGGAACCGAAAGTCAATCCGAAAACGGGAGCGGATATTGTATTTTCCTCTGGCCGCTCCGGCCCCGAGCAGATTTATAAAATGAATATGGATGGCGGCGATGTGGAGAGGCTGAGCGACGGAACCGGAGAGGCTTCCAACCCCTCGTGGCATCCCAACGGCCAGAAGATCGCTTTCTCCTGGACGCGTGGATTTGCCGCTGGAAAATTCAATGTCTTCATCATGGATGTATCGAGCCGCTCGTATCTTCAGTTGACCCATGATGAAGGCAAAAACGAGAACCCCAGTTGGGCGCCCGACGGCATCCACCTGGCCTTCATGTCCAACCGTTCAGGGACGGAGCAGATCTGGACCATGCTGGCCGATGGATCGCAGCCGCAGCAGGTTACCAAGCGGGGCCTCAATTCGACCCCCGCGTGGGGTATGTAGCGAAAGTTTTCAGGAGGCGATGTTCATGTTCAGTAAACGGAAGATTTCAGCCATCTGTTTTGCGGTTTCGCTGGCGATGTTCGCAGTGGGATGCAAGAAAAAGGTACCGCCACCTCCACCACCACCGCCGCCCGCGCCGGTAGCGCCGACGACTCCGCCGCCCGCGTCGCGCGCTCCCGCGGTAGCGCAGTTTTCGGCCGAGCCGACCAGCATTCAGCGCGGCCAATCGTCCACGCTGCGCTGGGAAGTTTCGGGCGACGTGTCGAGCGTTTCCATCAATCAGGGCATCGGTACGGTGCAGAATACCGGCAGCCGCAGCGTGTCTCCGAGCGACTCCACCACGTATATGCTCTCGGCCACGGGACCGGGCGGCACCACTACGGCTTCGGCTACGGTAAACGTTTCTTCGCCGCCGCCCCCGCCGCCTCCGCCTCCGCCCGCCGCGCCCAAAGTCACTTTCGAGCAGCGCATGGCGTCGGACGTTCAGGATGCATACTTCGATTACGATAAGAGCGACATTCGCGGCGATGCCCAAAGCGTGCTGACGCAGGATGCCACGGCGCTGAAGTCGATTCTGGCGGACTTCCCGAGCGCCACCATCGTAGTGGAAGGCCACTGCGACGAGAGAGGTTCGGCCGAGTACAACCTGGGGCTGGGCGACCGCCGCGCCACCTCGGCCAGCGACTTCCTGGTGCAACTGGGCGTGCCCGCCGACCGTCTGAAAACCATCAGCTACGGCAAGGAGCGGCCGCAGTGTACGGAATCTGACGAATCCTGTTGGCAAAAGAACCGGCGCGTTCATCTCTCGCCGGGACAGTAAAATAGTACCAGAGGCAGTGTGGCGGAGACGGCCGGTTTCGATTCGTTTCCGCCTCCGAGAGGAGAGTTGTATATGTTCCGACGCCTTTTCGTGTGTGTAGTGCTGCTGGCGACGGCGATGATTCTGGCTCCTGAACGATCTCAGGCCGCCAGCAAAGAGATTCAGGAACTGCAACGGGACATTGCCCAGTTGCAGGACATGATGAAACAACTGCAACAGGCACAGGACAAGAATTTCGCTGCTCTGACGGTAATGACCCAGCAGGCGCTGGATGCCGCCAATCGGGCCAATACCTCGGTTGCTGTGATTCAGAGCAGCATCCAGCAGAATCTGCGCGACCAACAGGAAAAGGTGGTCACGCCGGTGGTCGGCCTCTCCACCCGCATGGATTCCCTGTCCAACGATTTCCGCCAGGTAAGCCAGGCAGTCAGCGACCTGACCACCATGGTCTCGCAGTTGAAGAGCCAGCTCAGCGACATCAACAACGCCGTGAAGGTGCTAGCCACGCCGCCCGTGCCGCCTCCCGGCAGCCCCACCACCGGGCCTGGAGGCACGGCTATGCCACCCACTGCTCAGATGCCCCAGATGCAACCGGGAGATCTGTATAACGCCGCGGAACAGGACCGGCAAGGCGGCAATTTCGACCTGGCGTTGCAGGAGTACAGCAACTACCTGAAGTATTACGGCACCGGCGACCAGGCCCCCATGGCGCAGTATTACATTGCCCAGATTCACTATTCGCGGGGCGATTACGATAACGCGGCTAACGAGTTCGACATGGTGCTGGAAAAATACCCGGAGAACGCCAAAACCAAAGACGCCATGTACTACAAAGGCATGAGCCTGGTGAAGGCGGGCCGGCGCACGCAGGGCAAGGATGAGTTCACCGACCTGATCACCCACTACCCGCATTCGGACCAGGCTGCCCAGGCCTGCAACCAGTTGACGTCGCTGGGCTACCATTGCCCCACGGCATCTTCCAGGCCCTCCCGGAAGAAAAAGGGCTAGAGTGGCTCCCGATCCGCGGCCTCCGCTGGCCACCTACCAGGATCTGGCCGCGCTGATCGATCATACTCTTGTCAGGCCGGAACTCCCTTCTTCCGCCGTGCTGGCGGGCCTGGAACTGGCGGGGCGGTATGGCGTCGCCTGCGTAGTCGTGCGTCCATGCGATCTCGATCTGGCGGTGCGCGTCCTGCAGGGCGGCACCGTAAAGCCGGGCAGCGTGGCGGGCTTTCCGCACGGATCGCAAACCACCGCCGTCAAACTGTACGAGGTTCGCGACCTGCTCCGCCGCGGGGCTCGGGAAGTGGACATGGCGATTGCCCTGCCGAATCTGATTTCGCGTGAGTTCCAGCACGTTCAGACCGAGTTGATGCAGGCCTCGGAAGCCTGCCACCGCGAAGGCGCCCTGCTCCATGTGATTCTCGAGACCGCGTATCTTACCGACGACCTGAAGATCATCGCCTGCGGCTGCTGCGAACGCGCCGAAGTGGATTTCGTCCAGACCTCCACAGGCTTCGCTCCCTCAGGGTATGCAGTCAAGGACGTGACCCTGCTGCGCCGCCACCTGCCGGAAGAGATCGGCGTCAAAGCCGCGGGCGGTATTGCCTCGTTAGACCAGGTTCTGGAGGCATACCAGGCCGGTTGTTCGCGTGTCGGAACCGAGTCGCCCGCTACCATTCTGGACGAATGGAAATCGCGCCTCGACACGCCCCAAAGTTGAAGGTGGAAAGCTGAAAGCCGGCAGCTTCTTCCGTGTTATTCTGGGGTGTCTTTAGACTAAATGGCGCAGACCAGGTCGCTCCCGCGCATCTGCATCGCGTTGGGCCTGCCGGATGTTCCAACATTGCTCGACCACGCCCGGCGCGAGGCCGAGGCCGGCGAGATTTTCCTGGAATTCCGCCTGGATTTCCTGGACCATCCTTGCCAGGGGGCGGACGCGATCCGCGGCTTCCTGGAGCAGTTCCCCGACTGCATTATTCTGGCCACCTGCCGCCGCCACCAGAACCACGGCAAATTCAACGGCAGCATCGAAGAGCAGCTGGCGGTTCTGGACCTGGCGGTGCGATGCCGGCGCGCAGGCCATGGATATCGAGATCGAAACCGCCGAGGTGGCGCAGGAGCGGCTGCACTAGTTCCGCGGCCGCGCGCAGGTGATCGTTTCCTACCACAATTTCGAAGCCACGCCGCCCATGGACACGGTGGTGAACCGCGTCATGAAGGTGCCGGCCGACGCTTACAAGGTGGTCACCACGGCGCGCAAGCCTTCCGACAATATGCGCGTGCTGGCCGCCGCCAAGGCGCTTCCCAAACAGCAACTGATCGTGCTGGCCATGGGCGAACTGGGCTTTCCCACGCGCGTGCTCTCGCCGGTGTTCGGCGGCGTCTACACCTACGCCGCGCCCATGTTCGCCGCAGGGCACCGCGGCCGGGCAGGTCAGCGCGCGCTACTTGCGGCACCTCTATCGCGTGGAGAAGCTCGGGAAGTCCGCCAAGATCTACGGCGTGATCGCCGACCCGATCCGCCATTCGATTTCGCCGGCCGTGCACAACCGCGCGTTCCAGTCGCGGCGCCTGGACGCGGTGTATCTGCCGTTCCTGGTCTCGCCGGCGTATCTGCGCGATTTCTTCTCGCTGGCGGACAAGCTGCCGCTGGCCGGCTTCAGCGTCACCATTCCGCACAAGCAGAAGATCATCCGCTACCTGGACGTGGTGGATCCGCTGGCCAGGCGCATCGGCGCGGTGAACACCGTGTGGCGCAAGGCCGGCAAATGGCGCGGCACCAATACCGACGCGGCCGGCGTCACCGGCCCGCTGTCGCGCGTTGCTGCGGCTGCCGAAAGCTTCCGTGCTGATCGTGGGCAACGGCGGCGCGGCGCGCGGCGCGGCCTGCGCGCTCTCCGATGCCGGCGCCAAGATCTCGCTGGTGGGCCGCAATGCCGACCGCGTGCGCGCGCTCGCCAAGATCTGCGGCGCCGAAGCGCTGGTCCGCGAGCAGCTCGGCCAGCGTCATTTCGACGTCGTGGTGCATGCCACGCCGCTGGGCATGTTTCCGCACGTCAACGAGTGCTTCTTCAACGGCAGCATTCCCGGCGGACGTGGTCTTCGACATGGTCTACAATCCGCTGGAAACGGTGCTGATGCAGCACGCGCGGGAGCAGGGCAAGACGGTGATCCCGGGCCTCGACATGTTCATCGAGCAGGCCGTGCGCCAGTTCGAGATCTGGACCGGCGAATCCGCGCCGCGTGCCGGTGATGCAGAAGGCCGCCATGGAAGCGCTGGAGCATAAAGGGTAGCGTAGGCCGCGAGCGTGCGCCGGTGTAAGCTGGATCGTATGCAATTCACGCGTCGCGAACTCGCCGGTATCGCTGTTCCGGCCGCCGCTGCGGCTGCCCAGACTGCCGCGCCTTCCGATCCCGCCGACGAACTGAAGGCCGCGCGCGACGCGCCTGAAGGCCAACGCCGACGCTCTGGCGCCGCCACGAGTTGCCCATGAGCACCGAGCCGGCCTTCCAGTTCCAAGCCTGAGGCTGACCATGGCGGACATCGGCAACGACATCTTCTTCGCCACCATCGGCGAGCTGAACGCGCAGCTCAAAGCCAAGGAGATCTCCGCCGAGGAACTGGCGCGCGCCTTCGCCGAGCGCCTGGAGCAGCTCGGTCCGCGCTACAACGCGCTGGCGCTGCCGCTGCTGCAGCAGGCCCTGCAGCAGGCCAAAGCCGTGGACCAGGACATCAAGCGCGGCCGCCTGCGCGGCCCGCTGCAAGGCATCCCTTACGGCGTGAAGGATCTGCTGAGCTACGCCGGCCAGCCCACCACCTGGGGCGCGAAGCCGTACGCCGGCGCAGGTGTTCGATTACAACGCCACGGTGATCGACAAGCTCGACGACGTGGGCGCGGTGCTCACCGGCAAGCTGGCCATGGTGGAACTGGCGGGCGGCGGCGGATACCGCTACGCCTCGGCATCGCTGACCGGGCCGGGGCTGAATCCGTGGGACCGCACGCGCTGGTCGGGCGGATCGTCGAGCGGGTCGGCGGCGGCGGTGGCGGCGGGGCTGGTGCCGTTCGCCATCGGGTCGGAGACGTCGGGCTCGATCGTCACGCCGGCCTCGTACTGCGGCGTGACGGCGCTGCGGCCCACCTACGGGCTGGTGAGCCGGCACGGCGCCATGGCGCTCTCCTGGACGCTGGACAAGCTGGGGCCGTTCGCCCACACCGCCGAGGATTGCGGGCTGGTGCTGCAGGTGATCGCCGGCAAGGATGGCAACGATCCCGGGCTCGGCGGGCAAGAGCTTCTACTACACGCCGCAGTACGCGCGGCCCGATGAAGGAACTGAAGATCGGCTACGCGCCGGTGGATTTCGCCGAGCGCGCCGGACCCGGCCGCGCGCCCGGCATTCCAGGCGGCGCTGGAGGCGTTGAAGGCAGACCGGCGCGCAACTGGTGGAAACCAAGCTGCCGGAGTTTCCTTACGGGCCGATGCTCTCCACGATTCTGGCCGCGGAGCAGGGGTCCATTTTCGAGCCGCTGATCGCCAGCGGCAAGGTGGATCAACTGGCCGACGCGGCGCAGATTGCCGGGCTGAAGGCCAGCCTGGAGATGCCGGCCAAGGATTATCTGAAGGCCATGCGCCTCCGGCGCCTGATGCAGGAGGCCTTCCTGCGATTCTTCAGCGAGGTGGATGTGCTGGTGGCGCCGGGCCGGCCGGGCCCCGCGACCAAGATCGACCAGCCGCTGGACCGCCCCGCGCCGGGACGCGCGCAGCCGCCCGCCGGCACGCCGCCCGGCTTCCAGGCAATCATTCCGGCCGGCAATCTGGCCGGGCTGCCGGCGCTGGTGCTGCCCTGCGGCTTCGCCGGGAATCTGCCGGTGGCGCTGCAAGTGGTGGGCGCGCCGTTCTCGGAGAACACGCTGCTGGCCATCGGCACGCGAGTTCCAGACCCGCACCGACTGGCACAAGCGCCGCCCGCCGGGGACGGCTTGAACCAGATTCGCATGTGGATCTATAACCCTCATACCGGCGGGAAAACCGTTCCACTTGCCGTCAAGGTACGTACCGAGAAGCGGATTCTTAAGTACGCCGCCACGCACTACCCCGGCAAATTCATTCGAATCGATGTCCGTTTCCGCGGCGCCCTGTGCTACATCGATGCGTACACCGAACCAGACCTGCCACGGGAATGCGCGCCGCCTCCTGGCGAGACACGCGATCAGTGGATAGAAAGGCTGCGGAATACACCGACGCATCTCTGCCGGATTCGGTACTTCGGAGACGAAGAACGATGGAGTTTCGCCTGGTACACCTACTCACACGAGAAGTACGAGCCCAGTTTGCTGATCACAGGGGAAGACCACGGCACACCGGAGGAAGCGTTCGAGACGTCAGCCCAGTTCCTCTGAGGGAATGCCTCGACAGACCACGAGGTCTTGACGATCGGGCACTCGAACCGATTTTCAGGTCAGGGCTGAGTCGCATCCTCGCGGGAGTCCAGGTTGGCCGATGAGGATTTGTTCCGAACGCGGGCGGAGCTGATTGAAGAGGCTTGTTACAGGAGTTCTTCGAGACATTGAGCGCATCAGGCGCCAAGCGTCTCGTTGATGTACGCCTTAACAACGTCTCCCAACTGGCGGGGTTTGCGAAGAAGCAGGATCTTGTCTACTTCCTTGAAAAAATCTGCGGGATGGATTATGTGCACTTGCCTGTGCTTGCCCCGACGCGGGATTCATCTGCCACCTGGGTTCAGGCTGCTGCTGCTGCTTGCTTGTGACTTGAGCCATAGTCTTGCCGGTTTGGAACCATAGTCTTGCCGCTTTAGTGGGGATAACCGTGGTTTCGTGCCGGCGCGGCCCTCCCCCCATACACCGACTGGAACGATAGTCTTGCCAAAAGCCCCACGTGGAAGGATAGTCCTGCCAGTTGCATCTCTCCAAAAACCGCCGATGCCGAAGCAAAATCGTTGACTTTTGTTTGTATACATGCATAATGGCACATATAAGACCATGGCGGATGACAAGAGCCCCTCGGACGTCCAACAGTGGTTTACGAAAGCCATTGGCAGCATCTGGCCGGTCGCGACAGGCTCGCTCTCTTTGAGAAAGGGTCCGTGCATCCGCAAAAACTGCCCGGCTTGTGCCGCCGGGACGGGACACAGCAGCTATGCGCTGTACGTGCGCCGGGGCTCTCGACGGTTCTCGATTTATGTCCCCGAGAGGCTGGTGCCCGAGGTCCGGAAGGCCATCGAGAATGGCCGTTTGCTCCAAGATCTGATCAACGAGGCCGGATGCGATATGTGAACGCGCTCAAGAACGAAGAGCCGTCCACGTCGCGAAGGTAAACCAAGAAGCGAATGCTGGCGGGCACCCGACAGAGCGCTGCCGTGACCGCCGGTTTCAAGGAG
>CAWKYG010000021.1:0-198917 GCA_963853855.1 uncultured Solibacteraceae bacterium
ATCTGCGTGAATCGGCGTTCATCTGCGGCCAATATTGTCGTTGGCGTGGCGTGTCACAGCGGACGCCGCCTGCGCGGGTACACGGCCCGCACCTCACTGGAGGGCGCGATTGCCTTCTGCGGCCGGATCGCCAGAGCTACCGCCGCCTTCACGAATTTCCGCACGTACGGAAGGTCCAGATCCGCAACGCCGGCGATGCGGATGTGACGCACCTGGCGGCCCGCGCCTTGCAATATGTCGCGCGGGTCCGGCAGATCCACACCGCGATTGAACCCCAGGTTCACCCACTTCGCGTACACCGCAATATGAATGCACGCATCGCTGGGACGCCCGGTGAAACTGTATCCCGCGGCCACGGCATTATACGCGTCGTACAGCAGTTCGGCGGCGCCCGCCGCCTCCTCCATCACCACTTGGCGCACCGCCAGCGCCAGTGCGGTGATCTCCGGGCCGTAAACGGCCAGCATCTTCAGGTATTCGGGATTCGGCGCGGGAACGGCCATGCGACCAGTCTAGATCAGAAAAACTGCAGCGGCAGTTGTTCATCGAATTCGGCGGCGCGGCGGATCTCCAGTGTCCGCGCCTCGTCCGAACGGCCCCAGCCTTCCAGAATCCACACAATTTCGCGCGCGGATTCGTCGATGGCGCTTGGATCCTCGCATTCCTGAGCCAGTTCGTTCCACTGCTGCATCAACTCATAGCATTCGGCCAGCCGCCCGGCCTCGCGCATGAGCCGGCGGCCGGTGCGTGCCTGGTGGCAGATCTCGTCCCAGTCCGAGGCCGCATCGGCATGTGCCAGCGCGTCCTGCACGGCGCGGATCTCGCCCTGCGCCGGCGGACCCGGCTCTTCTACCAGCAGCGTGGAGCAGCGCCCGCCGAAAACAAAATCGCTGCCGCCTTCCTCCAGCAGGAACAGAAAGCGGCGCGGCGCGCAGAAATCGGCCAGGCGCTGAAGGTTGGCGTCCACTTCGCCCTCCAGGCGCAGACCCACTTGCGTGGCAAGATCGCCAGCCAGGGCCGCTACGGACCGGCCGCCGCATTCCAGCCGGAAGATCTCGTCGAAATCTTCGCGATAGGAGCGGGCAAACTCGTAAGCCAGACCGGCGCCGGCCGCCGTGCTGACGCCCGTGCGATCGGCGAGGGCGATTCCCAGGTCCTCCAGATAGCCGGCATGGTCAAGATCGCGCGGTTCGTCCGGCGGCGTCCAGGAAGCGCCGCGCGCGCGCAGCCAGCGCTTCACCTCGCGCAGACCGGCGCGCCGCAAGCCGGCCAGTTCGAAACGCGGTTGCAGCACGGCCGGCGGATTGCAATCGTCGCAGCGCACAAAAGCGATGCGCACGCCTTCCTCTCTCGGCTCATTGACCAGGGCATCTTCCCACTGCGCCCGCGGCCAGCGCGGGGGAATGCAATTGCGTGAAAACAACACCAGCACCACGTCGGCGGTGCGCGCGTCGCGAGCCTTGGAAACCAGATCCTCACCGGGGCGGATTTCGCCCTCGTCCAGCAGCACCTCCACGTCGGCGCCGCGCTCCAGGAACTCGGCAAGCGCGATGGCGGTGGCGCGGTCGTCCGGCGCGTAGCAGGGAAAAACAGTGGTGCGGGTTAAAGTTTGCACGCCAGGGTCAACCCGTCGCCAAGCGGAATCAGGCTCAGCGCTACGCGCTCATCGGCATGCAGTCTCTGGTTGAAAGCGCGGATGATTTCCGTGTCGGGTTCCTGATTGTCAGGGTTGACCACCTCGCCGTGCCAGAGCACGTTGTCCACCACGATCAATCCGCCGCGGCGGATCAGCGCCAGCGCCCGCTCGTAGTAATTCGGATAGTTCGTTTTGTCCGCGTCGATGAAAGCGAAATCGAAGCTGCCGGATTCTCCCGCCGCGATCATGGCGTCCAGAGACTCCAGCGCGGGTCCCAGGCGCAGTTCCACGCGGTCCGCCACCCCCGCTTCGGCCCACGTCTGGCGTGCCCGCGCGGTATACTCTTCGCTCACGTCGCAGGCAATCACTTTGCCCCCGGCCGGCAGCGCCAGCGCCACCCAGGTGGAACTGTACCCCATGAAGACGCCGACCTCCAGGGTCTTACGGGCGCCCGTCACGCGAGCCAGCAGATGCAGCAACTGGCCCTGCTCCGGCGCAGTCTGCATGGAGGCGTGGGGATGATCCTCGCTTTCCTCGCGCAGTTTGCGAAGCGTTGCGGGCTCTCGAAGAGTGACGGCGCGAATGTAGTGCGCCAAAACGTCGGTAACTTCTGTGTGGGTTCTGGACATGAGGAAGCGATGACAATTATTTTACCCTGCCACGAACATGGCAACGGCTGCTCCGGACATCACCACGGCGGCAACCCATCCCATCCAGCGCAGCCATCGCGGATTCACGCGCCGGCCCATCACGCCCGGGTCGCTGGTCAGAAGCACCACCAGCACAATCAACGGGGGCGCCAGAATGCCGTTAGCCACAGCCGACCAGAAAAGCATCTTCACGGCATCCACTCCCAGGTAGTCCAGCGCCAGTCCCACCAGCATGGCAAGAGCAACCACGCTGTAAAACTTGGGCGCCAGCCGGGGCTTGGCTTCCAGTGACGCCTTCCAGGCCATCGCTTCTGAAATGGCGTAGGCGCTGGACCCGGCCAGAACCGGCACGCCCAGCATACCGGTGCCCATCAGGCCGAGGGTGAACAACAGGTACGCGCCTTTTCCGGCCAGCGGACGCAGAGCCTCGGCGGCGTCGTGAGCTGTCGAAATATGCGTGATGCCATGGGAATGCAGAGTGGCCGCCGTGGTCAGAATGATGAAGAACATCACAAAATTGGAGAAGAACATTCCGGTCACGATATCCTTGCGCGAACTGCGTAGTTCTTTATCTGTGGCGCCCTGGCGCTGCGCCAGCGTTCTCCGGCCCATGGCGCGCTCCTCCTCTACCTCTTCGGCCGCCTGCCAAAAAAAGAGGTACGGGGAAATCGTTGTCCCCAGAATTCCCACCAGCACGGAAAGATAGGCCCCCGACCATTGAATATCGGGTATGAACGTGGCGCGCAACACCTGCCCCCAATCCGGCTTGACCACAAAGGCGGTGATGACATAGGCAAACAGCACCAGCGTCAGCCATTTGAAAATACGCGCGATGGCGCGATAGGAGCTGTAGAACAGCAGCACAATCATCAGGCCCGCATAAAGAGGAAGCCACACCAGGGAACTGACTCCCGTGATCATTCGCGTGGCGTCGGCCATACCGCCCAGGTCGGCGCCGATATTGATGGTGTTGGCCACCACCAGCACCAGGCACGAGCTCCACAGCACCCAACGCGGATAGCGCCGCCGGACCACCGCGGCCAGTCCCCGCCCTGTAACCATTGCCAGCCGGGAGCACATCAACTGTACCGAAACCATGAGGGGAAACGAAAACAGAGCGGTCCACAGCGGGCCATAGCCGAACTGTGCGCCGGTTACCGAGTAAGTCGCGATTCCGGAAGGGTCGTCATCGGCCGCCCCGGTTATCAGTCCCGGCCCTAATTCGGCGAAAAAATCGCGGACGGGAGTGCGTTGCTTTTTTGGCGAGCGGCGGGTGGGCACCGGTTGCCCTCCAGAATAGCAGACCACTCCGTCCCGCAACGCCGCATAGTAGTATTGTTTCGACATGAACCGTGCGTGTACCTCTATCTTTGCCGCCCTGTTGCTCTCATCCTGTGCGCCATCTCCCCAATCCGCGGCCGATCCCGGCCTTCTGGCCGAGATTCAACAGATCAAGGCCATCGATAATCACGCTCACCCGGTGCGCGTCACCGATGCGGGCGAGCCGCCTGACCGCGGATTCGACGCCCTACCGGTGGACAACATGGAGCCACAGAGCGACCCGGTCAATCTGCGCCCGCAATCGCCAGCCATCGCCGCCGCGTCCCAGGCGCTCTATGGCGGGCCTGGCGGCAAGCCGCGCACCCAACGCGAACAGGGCGCCAACTACCCGGCCTGGGTGCTCGACCGGATGGGCGTCGAGGTGATGCTCGCCAACCGCGTTTCCATGGGCAAGAGCATCCAGCCCCCGCGCTTTCGCTGGGTTCCTTACGCCGACGCACTGATCTTTCCGCTCGATAATTCTCTGCTGGCGCGGCAGAACTCCGACCGCAAGAGCTTCTTTGCGCTCGAAGACCAGTTGCGGCAGCGCTACCTGAAAGACGCGGGAATGGACAAACCGCCGGCAACGCTTTCCGAGTACCTGACACGCGTAGTGACCCCGACCCTGGAGCGGCAGCGGCAAGGCGGCGCCGTGGCCGAAAAATTCGAGGCCGCCTATCTGCGCTCCCTGGCCTTCGACAAAGTGGACCGCGCCGATGCCGAGCGCATCTACCAGCGCTTCGCCGGCAAGCCCGGCCCCGCGCAGGCCGAGTACAAGCCCTTGCAGGATTTCCTGTTCCGCTATATCGCCGGTGAATGCGGCCGCCTGGGAATGGCCGTCCATCTCCACACCATGGCCGGTGCCGGGAGTTACTTCGATGTGGCCGGCGCCAACCCTCTCAACCTGGAATCGGTATTGAACGATCCCGAGTTGCGCCACACCAACATCGTGATGGTGCATGGCGGCTGGCCTTTCACGCGTGAGATCGGCGCCCTGCTGACCAAGCCCAACGCCTACCTGGATTTTTCGGCGCAGGACCTCTCGGAAACGCCCGCCACACTGGCCGGCATTCTCCGCGAGTGGCTGGAATTTGTACCGGAGAAGGTGATGTTCGGCACCGACGCCTATCCCTACATTCCCGAAATGGGTTGGGAAGAATCCGGCTGGATCGCTGCCCGCACTGGCCGCGAGGCCCTCGCCATCGCGCTCACCGGTATGCTTCGCGACCAGGAAATCACACGCGGCCGCGCCTCCGAACTCGCCAGAATGGTGCTCCGCGAGAATGCCCGGAAGCTGTACGGTCTGTAGCGCAGGCGCCGGTTACAGCAGCAGTCGGATCAACATCAGGCTCACCAGGCAGAGCGCCACCGTGGCCCCTATTCCCGTCAACACCGCGCGCCCGCCGGTGTGCGCCAGAAAGCGAATGTTCACCTCCAGTCCCAGGGCCGCCATCGATAGCGTGAGCATCAACTCTCCCAGGTTGGTCAGGATGTCCGCCATGGCCGCCGAGCCGAAACGGAATTGCAGCACCGGCAGCAGCCCCAGCGTATTCAGCAGCGAGAGCGCCACGAAGCCGTACACGAACGGCGGAACCAGCCGCGCGTACCGGATCGAAACCTGGGAGCCCTGCCGGCGCGCATACAATAATCCGACCACGAACAGGAACGGCGCCAGCAGTGTCACCCGCACCAGTTTCACCAGGGTGGCCAGCGCGCCGGCGGCGGAACTGTAGGCGAAGCCCGCCGCCACCACCTGCGGCACGGCGTGAATCGATGTGCCGGCCCACACGCCGAAAGCGTCGTTCTTCATGTGCAGCAGGCCGCCCACCGGCGGCAGCACGAACATCAGAACCAGGCCGAGAATGTTCACGGTTCCAATGGAAAGCATCAGGTCGTGATCTTCCGCTTCAATCAGCGGCGCCACGGCCACGATGGCGCTGGTGCCGCAAATGGCCGTGCCCGCGCCGATGAGCAATCCAGTCCGATGCCACACACCCAGCAGGCGCGCCAGCCAGATGCTGGTGAGCGTCGCGACCGCGATACAGACGAACGTGATGAGCAACGCCCGGTAACCCACCGTGGCCACGCGCATCAGGTTCAAACCCGCGCCGCTGAGCACAATCATGATGGGGATGAGGCGCTGCGCCAGTCCCTTGGCGCTCTGAATGGTCGCGCCCGGCAGGGGCACCGCGTTGCGCACCGCCACGCCGGTCAGGATGGCGATGATGGCCGCGCTCACGGGATACCGCGCGCCGCCGGCGCCGAGCACGCGGAACGGCGGGAACGGCAGGTAGTGCAGGGCGTAAGATATGCCAGCCACCAGCAGTGCCAGCACGTACCCTTCCGACCACTGCCGTAGAAGCGGACCTTTGGGCCTGGGTTTCGGCGCCGGGGCGAGCGGCAGTTCATGCAGCCCCTCCATGGAGTCCAGCGAGAGCAACGCTTCATCGCTGATATAGCCGTAGGACGCGGTCTGGCGCAGCGGATTCCCCCCGAATGGCCCAGTATATCGCGGCGGAATTGCCGGGGTTTTCAATGGAGTACATGCGAGGCGATGTCCTGGCGGGCAAGCAGGAAGTCTACAAGGTCACCGTGCCGGCGCAGATTGATGTCAAGACCCTCCGCAAGCGCCTACCCTCCTGTGGGGCGGACGCCCCCGTCCGCGCGGGTCCCCCTGGACCCACTGCTCGCGCCGGCCGGTAACGCTGCACGGCATACCTTATCGCCCGCCCGTCCGCGGCAAAATTGCCGGTACAACGATTCGTGGCTCGAGATGGAACCCTAATGGGCGAGCCAATGCCGTTCAAGGGAAGGCCTCGACTTCACGCTGATCGACAAGCGCAAGCAGTTAATGGACTCGCGCGGCCACTATGGCCGGCATTGAATCCTGCGCCCCACTTAATCCTGCTCGCCGAGCGTCTGAACGTACGTCTTGCCGTATGGATAGAAGAGGTCCTTACGCCCTTGCTGCCACGCCGCTTTCAATTCGGGCATGGTGATGTCCCAGTCCGGACGGCATTTCCTGGTAACGGCACGCAGGTCCTGCCGAAGTTCCTCCACGGTGGGCCGGCCGAAGAACCAGTATCCGTTGTAGATCTTATAAATCACCAGGCCGGGCTCGAGAACAATGGTGTGCGGGATCATGGGATTGTGGCCAGCGTCCGTGTATTCGGCGATGTCGAGATCCTTTTGGATAACCCGGCCGGAGTCGGAGAGGAAAGGCCAGTGGGCTCCCACTCCGCTGCGATATTCGTTGGTCTCGGCGATACTGTCGGTGCTGATCGTAACCAACCGGCAATAGCCAACCTCCATCTCACGATGCAGCAACACCAGCCCTTCCGCCTGCCTGCGGTCCTTGGGACAGAAGGCTCCTCGGCTGAGGACCACGACCATCGGATTTTGCCCTTGTAGCTCGGAGAGCTTCCGGCGTTTCGCGGTGTGATCGGAAAGTTCGTAATCGGGGAAAACTGCTCCTGGAACAATGTCAGCGCGCATGACAGTTGGATGGCGCACCGCTGTGTAACGTCGCAACGAGAGATAGCGCGCCAGTTCACCTGCTGACCGCTCGTCATTTTGCTGAAGATGCAGTCATTACCGGAGCGTCCTCCAGATATCGTGGTGGAATGCCCTGCTTTCGTTCACCTAACGGCGGAATAGTCGCGCTGCGATTCCTGCCGCGCTTCTGGGAAGTGAACTGTTCGGCCATGAACGAGGTGCCTTCACCGGCGCCGTGGCTCAGACTGTAGAAAACGGCGCAGTTAGATCTGTGTTCGGCCAGAAGTTGGATGCTGTGCACTCCCAGGTTCAGTTCCGTCGCAGCAACCAGAAAGACACACCTGTTACATTTCGGCCGGCCTAACTAACCGCTCCGAGTATCCGCAACCGAGACCGCCACGGCGAAGTTCTTTGGGATGACGACCACCATCTGACCAGTCCGCTGCTGCACAGTCCGGCTCCGTCGAAAATAGGGCTGCCAACGAGGTATTCCGGGCCGCCGCGGAGAAAGCCCACCACCCGCCGTCTTCAGCCCCCGCCGCCGGCCCAAATTCCTACTCCTTCCCCTGTTCCAGCAACGTCAAGGGATCCAAAGCCTCGCCCTTCCACCATTCCTTTTCCGGCCCCAGTTTGTGCACTTCGAAGTGCAGGTGCGGCGCGCTGGCCTGGGCGTTCCCGGTGCTGCCGACGTATCCCAGCACTTCGCCTTGCCGCAGCAGTGTGCCTTCGGCGAGCCCCGGCGCATAACGTTCAAGGTGCGCATAGTAGTAGCAATACGTCCGCGAATCGTCGAACTGGTACACGGTCGTGCCGCCCAGTTTGCTATGAAACAGCTTGACTACGTTGCCCTCCACGGCGGCGATCACCGGAGTGCCGCGGGGCGCCATAATATCGAGCGCATCGTGCTTTCGCCCATCCCGCCGGTCGTTGAACGTATCGTGGAGTTGGCCGGCATTGATTCCTTGTACCGGCACGACCAGGCGGTCTGGAATGGACTCGGGAACCGACCGCTCGGCCTCCCCCTGTGCCGGCGGCGGCGTCGCAGGCGGCGTGACGCGCTGCGCGTCCGGCGGTGTCGCATGTGGAACCGCGGCAACAACCGGCTGTGCATGAACCCGTGACGGCATTCGCAGCCCGCCGGAAAACCAGAGCAATCCCGCCATCCCCGCCATCCCCGCCACAAAACCCAACGCAAATGCCGCAAACGTGCTTCCCCGCATGGCCTACTCCTGTAAAATCGCGTCCCCGCCCTTCGACACCATTCCCGCCAGCTCGGACGCGTCCCAATTGGTGAGCCGGATACAGCCGTGCGACGTCGCATGGCCGATCAGCGACGGATCGGGCGTGCCGTGGATTCCGTAGTGTTCCTTGGAAAGATCGATCCACACCACGCCCACCGGATTGCGCGGCCCCGGCTGGATGTCCGCGCGCCCATCTTTGTCCTGTGCGTCCCAGAACAGGGTCGCATTGTAGTGAAACACCGGGTTGCGCTGGCAGCCGTTGATCTTCCAGTCCCCCAGCGGCAGAGGGTCGTGCGTGCTGCCGATCGTCGCCACGTAGAACGCCAGCAGTTTTCCATTGGCATCGTACGCGCGCACGGAACTCTCGGATTTCGAAACCACCACTTTCGCCACCGAATTCGGGCCTCCCGGCGGCATCACCAGCACGTTGGGCACGGTCAACTGCTGGCCCGCTTTGCTGAAATCGGCGCCGGCGTTCAGAGCCCTCATCAACTCCTGGCTGGAATGGAAGCGCTCCGCCAGTTCATCGAGCGGCGAACTGTATCCCAGGGCGGGCAGCTTCGCCTGCTCCATCAGGTCGTTCGGCAGTTGTACGAACGGGCCTTTCTCGTCATCGTCGCTGATGGTATAGGGCAGCAGCAGCGGCGCCGTGTCGGTATTGAGCGCCGCCCACGTGGCCGAATCCAGAATTCCGCTCACCGGAAGTTTCCGGTCGCCCTGAAACGCGTTCACGGTCTTCTGTAGATTCGTGCCGAAACTACCATCGATCTGTCCGCAGGAAAAATGGGCGCGCGCCAAAAGAATCTGCGCCCGCACCACGCCCGAGCCTTTGCTCCCCATGCCGATTTCGGGCTGATTGGTGCTGCCAATCTGGTTGGGGTCCACCGAAAGGGGCGGATTGGTCGCACCAACAGCGGCACCGCACAGTGTCGCGATCCATACAAACCGTATGCAGCCCCTCACCTTCATGCCGGTAAGAGTGCACGCCGGACGCCAGTGTTACTTGCGTCCCAGAAACTCCGCCAGCAGCCCGTGGAAATGATGGACGCCGTTCTCCCGCTTCACCGAAAAACGCCCCTGGGAATAGCTGCGCGAAAGCAGCCCGCGCTGCACCGATTCGCAGATCCGGATATCTTCCTGCTGGATCTCATCGGAAAAGTCGATGGTCGCCTGCGCCACCCCGGCATCCCCGTAGGAGAACCATTCGAAGATCGTGAGCGTCCGGTCCGGACCCAAAGGCAGAATCAGATTGCTGCTCATGTTGTCCGGATACACATTCAGCATGAAATTCGGAAAGATCCAGTAGTACAGGGCGCGATTGCCGCTGTCGGCGAAACTCATACCGCCGCCCGGCCTCACCGCTGCGAGATCGTATGGGCGCGATCTGCGAGGAATAGTAGCGGAACGTCTCCACGCGATACTGCGCATAGTCCAGTTCGCGAAACAGGCTGGGATGCGCCGCGGGCAGGTGGTAGCCCTCCACGTAATTGTCGATGTAGACCTTCCAGTTGCAGGCGATTTCGTAATCGCGGCGCGCGGAGAGATGCAACTCGCCGGGGCGGCAGCCGATTTCAGCCGCTTCCCGTGGAATCTCGCCGAACACCTCGGCCAGCGGCGGCGCCTGCGCGTCCTGATTCACAAAGACGAACGGCCCCCACGTCTCCACCCGAAACTCCGGCAGGCAGATTTGCGAGCGCTCCCAGATCTCGACGCCTTCGAATTCGGGCTGGCCGTGCAGACGGCCGTCCAGCGTGTAGGTCCACGCATGGTACGGGCAGCGAATCACCGCCGCCGTGCCATGGCCATCAGCCAGCAGCGAACCGCGATGGCGGCACACGTTGGAAAAGGCCCGCAGCGTGCCCTCCTGGTCGCGCGTCACCAGGATAGGCTCGCCGGCAATCTCGCCTGCCAGGTAACTGCCGGGGGCAGCCACGGCGTCCGCCCGGCCCACCACCTGCCACGTGCGGCCAAAGACATTCCTGGATTCCAGCGCCAGCATGGCGGGGTCAGTGTACCAGTGGGCCGGAATGGTGGATGCCCGCGCCAGGTTCGGCTCGAAGGTGAAATCGCTCAGGTCCAAGGCTCAATGCTATCCTGAAAAGAGCACACCTGTTTGGATACTCATTTGAAAATCGGTTTTGTAAGTCTGGGCTGCCCCAAGAACCTCGTCGATAGCGAAGTCATGATGGGCCAGCTTGTGGCCAAGGGCCACGAGCTGACGCCCCATCCCGACCAGGCCGACGTCCTGGTGGTCAACACCTGCAGCTTCATCGATCCCGCCAAGAAGGAATCGGTCGACACCATCCTCGAGATGGCCGAGTACAAGAAGGTGGGCCGCGCGCGCAAGCTGATCGTCGCCGGCTGCCTGGTGGAGCGCTATCGCGGCGATATCCGCAAGGAAATGCCCGAGGTCGACGCGCTCATCGGCACCAACGAACTGGACAGCATCGTGGCGCTGTGCGAGGGCATGGAACCGGCGCCGCCGATCCCGCGCAGCCGTACCTCTATCACGACCTCACGCCGCGCGTGCTGGCCACGCCGCGCCACTTCGCCTACATCAAGATCGCCGAAGGCTGCGACCATCCCTGCACCTTCTGCGTGATCCCGCAGTATCGCGGCAAGTTCCGCAGCCGCCGCTTCGAATCGGTGATTTCGGAAGCCACGCGCCTGTTCGAGCAGGGCGTGCGCGAGATCAACCTGATCGGGCAGGACACCACCTGCTACGGCGAAGATCTGGGACTGACCGACGGCCTGGCGCATCTGCTGGCGCGGCTGGCCGAAATCGAAACCGGCGCACGAGAAGTGGATCCGCTTCCTCTACGCCTATCCCAACAAGGTCACGCAGAAGCTGCTCGACACCATCGCGGCGCATCGCGTCGCTGGTGAAGTACATCGACATGCCGCTGCAGCACGCCAGCGCGCCGGTGCTGAAGCGCATGAAGCGCGGCGCGTCGGGCGATATTTTCCTGAAGCTGCTGGAGCGCATCCGCCGCACCATTCCGGGCGTGGCCATCCGCACCAGCTTCATCGTGGGCTTCCCCGGCGAGACGGCGGCGGATTTCGAAGAGCTGTGCCAGTTCGTGGAGGCGGCGCAGTTCGACAATCTGGGCGTGTTCACCTATTCCGACGAAGACACCAGCGCGCAGCTACGCGCTGGATGGCAAAGTGGACGGCCGCACCATTCAGAATCGCAAGCGCCGCCTGATGGCCATCCAGCGCAAGATCGCGCGCGCGCGCAATCGCGCGCTGGTGGGCGCGGAAGTGCCGGTGCTGGTGGAAGGGCTCGTCGCAGGAGACCGACCTGCTGTGGGAGGCGCGCATGTCCACGCAGGCGCCGGAGATCGACGGCGTCACGCTGATCAACGATTTCGAAGGCGCCGAGCCGCGGCCGGGCGAAATGCGCCGCCTGCGCATCACCGAGGCGCACGATTACGACGTGGTGGGCACGCTGCTTGCCGCCCACCGAACCGCGTCCGCGGTTTGCGCCCGCGCCGCTGATCCACATTTCGCCCCAGCCCGCGCTATGAAGTTCAGTTGCCCGATTTGCAAGAAGGAGGTGAACTGGGCGACCCGATTTTCCCTTCTGCAGCGAACGCTGCCGCATGATCGATCTGGGCAACTGGGCCGCCGAAAAGTACGCGTCTCCTCGATCCGGCGCAGCCCGCCGGAGCCCGACGAGGAACCAGCCCGATGAAGATTAAGCTCGCCGACATGCTCATCTCCACCTGGTTCGGCTGCGGCCGTCGCCGTTCGCGCCCGGCACGGCCGGTTCCGCCGCCGCGCTCGCCATCGCATCGTGCTGCACGATATGCCGGATTCGCCCGGTGGCATTTCCTGCTGCTGGCGGCGCTGCTTTGTCCCCGGCCGTCTGGGCCGCCGGAGTCACGGCGCGCGGCGTGCAAGATCGAAAGACCCCGGATTCGTGGTGGTCGACGAAGTATCGGGCCAGTGGATCGCGCTGGCCGGCGCGCGCCGCTACAACTGGAAAAGCTACCTGGCGGCCTTCGCGCTGTTCCGGCTGTTCGATATCTGGAAGCCGCCGCCGGTGCGGCAACTGGAAGCGCTGCCCGGCGGCTCGGGCATCAATGCCGACGACGTGATGGCCGGCGTTTATGCCGCACTTGTGTTATTCGCTGGCAGGATGGCTTTCAATCTATATTAGATATGCCTCTTCGGAAATCGCCCGACTCCCAAGCCTCAAATCGCACAGGTCACTCCGCCCGCCGCCATCGCCGGCGGCGAGTTGCAGATTCGCGGCAAGGGCTTCGCGCAAGCGGACCGGCCGCGCGTCACGATCGGCGAAGTCGGCGCGCCGGTGATCATCGGCTCGGATTCCTTCGTCATCGCGCGCGTGCCGGAAGGCGCCACCGCCGGCGAACTGGTGATCGAGAACGGCGAGCAAGCCAGCGAATCCTGGGCCTGCGACATCGGCGTGCTGATCGCCGAGAACCTGCACCCGGTCGCCAACCCGGCGGTCGATACGTTCGGCAACATCTACACCACCTTCAGCGGATCGCGCGGCCAGAAGGTGCCGGTGGCGGTTTACAAGATCGATCTGAACTTCAACATGAAGCCGTTCATCAACGAGCTGATGAACGCCACCGGCCTGGCGTTCGACCCGCAGGGCATGCTCTACATCTCCAGCCGCTACGACGGCTTCGTCTACCAGGTGACGCCCACCGGCAACATGTCGGTCTACGTGGAAGGCATGGGCGTGGCCACCGGCCTGGCCTTCGACGGCGAAGCACAATCTGTACGTCGGCGACCGCAGCGGCACCATTTTCAAGATCAGCCCCAACCGCCAGATTTTCGTCTTCGCCACGCTGGAGCCTTCCATCGCCGCCTACCACCTGGCGTTCGGTCCGGACGGCTACCTGTACGTCACCGGCCCCACCACCTCGAGCTTCGATGCGTCTACCGCATCTCGCGATCACGGCGAAGTGGAGGTCTTCTATCGCGGCCTGGGCCGGCCGCAGGGCATGGCGTTCGACGAAGAAGGCCGGCTGTACGTGGCGGCCTCGATCTGGCGGCCGCAAGGGCGTGGTGCGCATCTATCCCGACCGCCAGGCCGACCTGTTCCTCTCCGGCCCCGGCATCGTGGGCCTGGCATTCACGCCCTCGCGCGCCATGGTGGTGGCCACCACCAACGCGCTCTACCGCGTGGACGTCGGGATCAAGGGCCGGCCGCTGGTCTGATGAACGCCGAAATCATCGCAGTCGGCTCGGAGATGCTGACGCCCGAGCGCGTCGACACCAATTCGCTCTACCTCACCGCCGAGCTGAACAACCTGGGCGTGGAAGTGGTCACCAAGTGCGTGATCGGCGACGATCGCGAGCGCCTGGCGGACGCCGTGCGCCGCGCCGTGTCGCGCTCGGAGATCGTGATCCTCTCCGGCGGCCTGGGCCCCACCGAAGACGATCTCACGCGCGAGGCCGTGGCGCAGGCGCTCGACCGCAAGCTGGTCTTCCACGCCGAAATCGCCGACGCGCTGGAGCAGCCGCTTCGCCGCAGATGAAGCGCAAGATGGCGGAGATCAACAAGCGCCAGGCGTTCGTCATCGAAGGCGCCGACGTGCTGCCCAACGATCGCGGCACCGCGCCCGGCCAATGGGTGGAGGAGTCCGGCGCCGTGGTCATGCTGCTGCCCGGACCGCCGCACGAACTGAAGGCCATGTTCGAGCGCCAATGCCTGCCGCGCCTGCAACGCATCGTGCCGCAGCAGGCCATCCGCACGGTCTTTCTGCGCGTCACCGGCATGGCGGAATCGGACCTCGACCAGCTCATCTCGCCGGTCTACAAGAAGTACGCGAACCCCGCCACCACCATTCTGGCGGCCAACGGCGATCTGCAGGTCCATCTGCGCGCCCGCTGCGCCACCGAAGCCGAGGCCGACGCGCTGCTGGCGGAAGTGGCCGGCCCGATCGAACTGCTGCTGGGCGACCGCCTCTATTCGCGCAACGGCGATCCGCTGGAAGTGGTGGTGGGCAGACTGCTGCGCAAGCAGCACGCCACCGTGGCGGTGGCCGAGAGCTGCACCGGCGGCATGCTGGGCGAGCGCTTCACCGCCGTGCCCGGCAGCTCGGACTACTTCGTCGGCGGCTTCATCACCTACACCAACGAGATGAAGGTGCGAGCTGCTGGGCGTGCCGCCGGAGATGCTGCGAGCAGTTCGGCGCGGTCAGCAAGGAGACGGCCGAAGCCATGGCGGCGGGCGCGCGCCGGCGCACCGGATCCACCTACGCGCTTTCGATCACCGGCGTGGCCGGCCCGGATGCGGGCGGCGAACCGGCGCCGGTGGGCACCGTCTATGTGGGGCTCGCCGATGCCGCCGGCGTGCATGTCGCTCCACCGCCAGTTTATCGGCGACCGCACGCGCATCCGTACCTTCACCTGCCAGATGGCTCTGGACCTGCTCCGCCGCCGGCTTGCGAAATTGTAACCGGCGCAGCCAAATAAGGAATTCTACGGCTCCAGCGGACCAGGCTCGGGGTCCGGCGCCGGGAATGGGTCGGGATCCGGCTCCGGCAGGTGCGGTTCCGGCTCGGGTTCAGGCTTGGGAACGGCCGCCTGGATGACGGCGCGCACCGGCTCGTGTACCGTTTCCGAGAGCACCACTTCGCATTCGCAGCAATCGCTGCACCGGTGGCAGCGCTCGCAGAGATGATTGTTGCAGGCGTCCTTGGTGCAGCGGACGCAGATACGTGTGGATTCCTCTTCGCAGATGCTGCAGGTGAAGGGCATAGTCGTTCTATTTCTTCTTTCCTGTTCTGGACGGCGCGGGCGAAGGCAGGGCCAGCAGGCCCCGGCATCGCTGCGCCTCTTTGTCCATCACCTGTAGCGCGTGCTCGCGATCCGCGGCGTAGCTGACCAGGTACTGTTGAAAGCGCTCGCGATTGGCTCCGCCCAAGGCAATCAGGGCAGCCAGATCCTGGGCTCGCGCCGGGTCCTGATATTTGCGGATGGCCTCTTCCACCGAAGCAAAAATCGTATCCAGCCCCTGGATGCGGATCAGCAGTTCGAGCGAGGCGGCCAGTTGTTCGGGATTGCGCGCCAGGGCTTTGGACGTGTCGGCCACAGCTTTCACCTGCTCTTTGCAGGACCGGAGCTGCTCGGCATACGTGGGCGAAGCGCCTTTATTCACCCAGGCATTGGAGTCGATGCGATCCAGCGCGGCCAGCACCTGCGTGGAGTGATCGCTGATAGCCAGCAGAACCGGAGCGATGTCCCAGGTAGTTTCCAGGCCCGCGGCCGTGGGCGCCGCCGGCGATTGCTGGTTCACGGGACTTTGCGCGAACAGCGCCGCGGCGCACAGCAGGACTCCTTGCAAGGCGCGTTGCATACTCATTTCAATCTAGCATGGCTAAAGAAAAAGGCGACTCCGACGCGCGGAATCGCCCTGTTGGCGTGCTAGCGGGATGTGCAAAAGCTCTTAGTGGCCTCCACCCGGAGCGGGCGGCGCCGCCGGCGGTGTCGGCGCGCTGGGCGCAGTCGGGGTGGTGCCTCCGGCGCCTCCGGTCGTCTTCCCCTTATCGCCCTGGGCTCCGCCGGTCGTGCCTGCAGGTCCACCGGGAAAGCCGCCACCGGCGCGGCGCTGCCATATCACTTGATAAACCGTGTCTTCCACCGCGCGTAGAACCCTGCCCCAGACCATATTGTTCATATTGTTCCGGTTAAAGGCCAGAGGCACGCCACGAATTACGGTAATCGACTGGCCGGCGGTCAAGCGCGGAATAGTTCCGTTGATCGCCGTCGTGTTTTTCACATCTACCAGGCCCTCTTCCACGGCAACCACGGTCGTATCCTCGTTCTGTACATCGACCGAAAAAATCGTGCCGCGCACGGAAATGACCGCGGTCGGAGTCTGGACGTTCTTATAATTCGGGACGCCGGGAGCGTGCTGGATCCAGACTTTGATGTGGCCGATCCAAACGTTCAGAAGATGCTGGAAATCCGCCGGGTGTTCCTGGAAAACTACCTTGGAATTCGGGAAAACCTCAAAGGTGCTGCCGTCGGTATATTGGAACTTGGCCCAGCCGTCTTTTCCGGTGACGATCAACTGGGTCTGATCGCACAACCAGGCCCATCGAGACAGGAGTCTCCATGCCACCGTCCGAGTTCTTCACGGAAACCTGGCCGCTGAAGTCCAGTACGTTAGCTACAGGCTGTCTCAGTCTTTGAGCGCGCGTCGGAGTCAGGCACACCACAACCAGAGCCGCCACAAGCAGCGTCGGCATGGCCCGTATGAGCGTTAGGCGCCGGAACATACCACCTTTTTGCAGACTCTTTCGGTCCGATGCTGTGACCGAACTCAAGTCTAGCATCAAAGATGCAAGGCAAATGGTGCGCCGGAATTAAAATTCGCTCACAAACTACATGATTTCAGCAAGTTGTTTCAAAATTCGGCAGGTGAAATAGGTTAGAATGATTCCTGTCGTGTGTCATAAGGGAACAGTCCGTGTTTCAGTATGGATCCTCGCACTGGGACTGGCCGCCGGGTTGACGGGGTGGGCACAGCAATCTCCGGACTGGCGGAAAATCGGCGGTGAGGCGGTCGAGGCTTCCCTGGCGTCACCGGCAACCGGTCCGATGGACCGCGTCTGGTACTCTCCCGACGGTTCCGTCCTTTATGGTCGTACCAGCTCGGGTTTGACCTTCCAGACCAGCGATTTCGAGACGTGGACGCCAGCCGACGTCCTGCCGCCGCCGGAGCAGAGCCCGGCCTCGGGAGTGGTACGCGCGCCGGAATCCGCCGGGGTCCGGTTTCTCACCGTAAGTGCCTCGCCTTACCGCACTTATGCGTTGGGGAGACAGCTTTCCCAGTCGGACGATGGCGGCCGTTCCTGGGCCAACCTTACGGCGTATCGCGGCATGTCGGTGATTGGCACGTGGCAGCGGGATGTGGCCGTGTCGCCGGCAGACCCCAATCAACTGGTTGTAGCCAATGGCTTTGGCGTGTGGCGGTCAATGGACGGCGGGCGTTCCTGGGCCGGCCTGAACCAGCGCCTGCCCAATCTGCCGGTGCGGCGCATTCTCTCCACGCAAAGCGGCACGGCCGGTACGCGGGCGTTCGTGGATGGCATCGGGGCGGTGGAATTGCCGCCGGGCGGCACGGTGTGGCAGCCGGTGCCCAGCATCACCCAGCAGGTGGAAGTGATGCAGCTCGAAAGGTATTCCAAGGCGGTTCAGGCGGTGGTGACGGCTTTCGGCCAGTCCACCGATGGTTCCGTGGCGTATGTGGGGTCGGCGGATGGCCGCCTCTGGGTCTCAACCGATAGCGGGCAGACCTTCCAGCCCACACAGGTGCCGGCGAACACCAGCGGCCGGGTGGAGCGGATCATCGTGGACGGAGGAACGTACAAAGACCGGGCTCTGGCAGTGTTGAGCGGCACTGGGCCGCACGTGCTGCGCACTACCAACGGCGGCAGGTTCTGGGATTCGCTGGACCGGGATCAGCCGCTTCCGCCGGCTTATTCCGTGGCGGCGGATTGGCCGGCCGGCGCGATTTATGTGGCCACCGAGAAGGGCGTTTTCTACAGCCACGCGGACCTGGAGTCCGCCACCACAAACCCGGTGGCATGGCAGAATCTGACCGCCAGACTGCCTGCGGCGCGTGCTACCGACGTGCGGCTGGATCCGGCGGGAGTGCAGCTCTATATCGCGCTGGATGGCTACGGGCTGTGGGCGGCGCTGGCGCCTCGCCCGCCCTCCAGCGTACGCGTGGTCAACGCGGCCGATTTCAGCACACGCGCGGCGGCTCCGGGATCGCTCCTGAGCGTCTTTGGCGCGCACGTGAACGCAGCGGCGGCGGGCGGGTTGGATTACCCGGTCCTGGCGGCGCAGGATACCCAGTCGCAGATCCAGGTTCCGTTTGAAGCGGTGGGGCCGAGCGTGGCTCTGGCCCTGCAAACGGCCGCGGGCAGTCTGCGCGTGACGCAGGCAGTGCAGCCGGTATCGCCGGCCATTCTGGTGAATCGCGATGGCGTGGCCGAAATTATTGACGCGGACACCAACCTGCCCATCGATGGCCGCAATACCGCACATTCCAACGGACGCATTAAGATTATGGCGACGGGCCTCGGGCGGGTTCATCCCGACTGGCAAACCGGCCAGCCCGCGCCTTTGCAGAATGCTCCCACGGTAGTGGCGCCGGTCCGGGCCTTCCTGGACGGCGTGCCGCTGCAGGTGACCAGGGCCGCGCTGGCGGGCGGCTACGTGGGCTTCTACGAAGTCGAAGTGCAGCTTCCCGCGATTACCAATATGGGTACTTCGGAGCTGAAGATCAGCGCCGACGGCCAGGAAAGCAACAAAGTGCAGATCGTCATCGAGCCGTAGTTATGGTCGAGCCGAAAAGGCACACACCGCTGCTCAACGGCTCTTTGAAGAACCTGTTCTTTCCCCCCGAAAAAGACGAGTATTCGTATTTTCAGGTGGCCGCCGCTCACCTCTTTCCCGCCGCGGACTATCTGGCTCAAGCGTCCTGGGCGGCGGATGCTGCCATGCTGAGCTACGCGCGTTACGGCGCCCGCCGGATGGACGATGACGAACTCGCCCGAAATCTGAAACTGGCCGGGCTGACGCTGCGGGCAAAGATCGGCGAAAATCCGCGCGATTGGAATGCCCCTGGCACGCAGGCATTCTTCGCGGCCGCTGGCGATTTTGCCATCCTGGCGTTTCGCGGCACCGAGATCGACGATCCCAACGACGGCTCTGACGACCTGGACATCCTGCTGGTCCCCGAGCCGGACTATTCGGACTCTTCCGCCGCGGCCCTGGGGCACCTGGCCATCATCGAGCACCTGTTCACCGCCGCCGTGCCTGGTACATCGCGGCTTTCAGTCGGCGCTGAACCGGGTATGGGATCAGGTGCACGAACAGCTCTCCGGTTACCGGCTGGAAAGGCCCGATGCGGAAATCTGCCTGACCGGTCATAGCCTGGGCGGTGCACTGGCACTGTTGGCGTATTCCCGCTTTTCTGACCCCCAAGTGTCGGCATTCACGTTTGGATGCCCGCGCGTAGGCGACGGCGGTTTTGGCCGGCGGGTGGCGGCGAATCCGGGAAGAGGCCACTACCGGTTCGTGAACGGTGACGACCTGGTAGCGCACGTGCCTCCCGAAAGCGTGCTTTACCGTCACGCTCCACCAGCAGGCTACCGCTTCGACGCTACAGGCCGGCTGGATACCGCGAGCAGCGAAGAACTTCCGGCAGATCTGGCAGCAGTCCGAAGGGCCCTTCAGGGGTTGCCCGCCGATTTTCGGAGCCACCCCGAAACGCTGGATCAACTGCCGGCGCCCCCTTGCCTGGTGGATCATTCCGTGGCCCGGTACTGCATGCGGATCGCGGACTGCGTGTAACAATCGCAGCCGCGATCCGCCGAGCCCGGTGTTAGAACGAGAGTCGCAGGGAAAGCTGCAGATTGCGCGACAACCCCGATTTGCTGGTAATCATGCCGAACTGGCTGGACGTGGGATTCAGGTTCGGGCCGCTCAGATTGGCATGGTTGATGAAGTCGTAGGCCTCGGCGCGGAACTCCACGTGGCTCCGTTCGTTAATGGCGAAAACCTTGTCCAACGCCAGATTCCAATCTTGGAAACCGGGCTGGTAGACGGAGTCGCGAACCCCCGATTGCAGGTTAAAGGTTCCCGGCGTGGGCTGTGACACATTGGCGGTGAAGTACTTGGGTGAGCTGGAGTTGGTTACCGGCCCGGCGAAGGCTCCGGTATTGATCTGAACGGGGCCGGTGAGATTCCAGAACTGGCCTTCCGAACCGCAGCCGAAGCTGCCGAACTCGCCCACGCCGGCGAAATCGTTATTGGTGCCGATGCCGCAGGGCGAGCCGGTCTGGAACTGCGCCGTGCCGGCGATTTCCCAACCTCCCAGCACTTTGCCGGTGATATCGTGCGCGTTCTTGAAAAACGGCAGGTCGTAGATGTAGTTAAACATCAACATGTGCCGCGTATCGTATTCCGAAGGCCCCCAAAGGTTGCTGGTGTTGTAGGTGTCGGAAGCGATGTCGCGGTAGTTGGAGCCGTTGTCCATACTCTTGGAAAGTGTGTAAGTCACGCCGAAGCTGGAACCGTGCGTGAAACGCCGCTCCCATTCGATCTGCAGCGAGTTGTACATCGAGTTGACCACGCTCTCTTCTTCCTGAATGGCGGCGAAGCCTTTGTAGGGGCGCAGGTAGGTGGGGTTGGTTCCGGCCGGAGCCGCTTGCAACGCACCCACCGTAGGTTGGTTGATATCGTAGACCTGCCAGGCGTGCAGTCCGCGGTGAGCGACATACGCCACGGTCAGGACGGAGTTCAACGGAAGCTGCCGCTCCGCGGTGACATTCCAGTTCCACGCTTCGGGAGGCGCGAGGTGCGGATTGAGCGTGGTAATGGTTAACGGCGCGGCCAATCCGTTGGTGAGCGAGGCTCCCGGATTGTCCACCGAAACGTTGGTCACCGTCACGAACGGCTGGAACGGCGAATTGCCGCCGGGGAAGACGTTGTCGAGCAATCCCATGCGGGTGGCGAACCGGCCGGCGCCGGCCCGGACCACGGTTTTGGGCGTGATCTGGTAGGCGATGCCAATCCGCGGCTGGAATACATTCTGGTTGCCAATGTAATTCTTCGAAAGGCTGGGCGCGAACAGGCTGTTGCAGGAAGCGCCATCGCAAATATTGCTGCTGGCAGCGAGCACGCGGCCCATGGCGGCGCTGGGGAAAGAGCTGAATCCGGGGATGACCACGCCGTTATACGGATTTCCGGTCCCGAGGATCACGTTGCCGCTGGTGCGGTCTACCTGAACGGCCTGGGACGCATTGTAGAGGGCGCCGTCGAAATAATCCTGGTTGCCCCAGAGCGCGTGGAAGCCCTGCACCATGGTCCAGCGGAGGCCGTAATCGATGTGCAGTTTTTCGGTGACCTTCCAGGAATCCTGCCCAAAGCCCTCGTACATGGATCCGCGCCAGATGGTGTAGGCGCGCGGGCCGATCTCGGTGTAATTGTCGGCGAGTCCCATCGCGAGGTTGGCGATTCCAACGCCGGAGGTGGCGCCCAAACCGGTGCGCGCGTCGGTGAAGGTGAAGGTTCCGTTCTGGTTGCTGGCGCCACCGGGGACGGTGGCTACGTTGATCTGGTCTCCGTCGTTTTCGCCGGAGTATTCAAATGAGAAGCCGAACTTGAACGTATGGTTTTTCCAGACCTTAGTCAGGCTGTCGGCACCGGTCCAGATGGGTCCGGAAGAGTGCGACGGATACGGCCCGCCGGAGAGCGAAGTGAAATTGGGCAGATTGGCCGTGGGGATCTTCCCCGGAATGTCCTTGCCCGCGAACAGGTAAGGATAATTGATGCCGAATTGCGAGCGGTTGAAACCCGCCTCGGTGGTATCCACCGGGATGTAGACATCGTCCAGGCTGAGAGTGACACGGGCTTCGTTCACCAGCGTGGGGCTGAGAGTCCACGTCCAGGAAACGGCGTTGGTCTGGTTGGGCCGGATGAAGTACTTGGCGGTGATGCCCAGGTTCTGGTCGAACGGCTGGTATTCCCAATACGAAGCATCGGTGCGGCGGCCCGAGATGCGGTGCCTGTCGTTCGGCTGGAGGTCGATATTAATCGTGCCTTTGCGCTGGTTAATGGGATGAGCGCCCGTTGCCAGCCAGTCATTGGTCCCGCTGAAGTAGCCGGGGGTTTGCGCCGGATACGCATTGAGAATACCCACGCCATTCTTGCTCAGGCGGTTGGTGGGAATGATGTTGCTCGGGAAAGGTGTACAGGACGCTGCCCCCACTGTGGGGCAGGTGCTGGGGTCGTAAACCACCGTTCCGCCTTTGTACCAGGGATTGTTGGGAGCCAGCAGTTCGCTGAAGTTGCCCTGCCGCATCAAGGTGGTGGGCACAGCCTGGTTGGCGGTATCGACAAAGCGGTAGCGGGTCCACTCCTCGGCCACGAAGAAGAAGACTTTGTCCCGCCACTTCTCGTTCATCTTGGGGATCCACGCCGGCCCGCCGAAGGTGAATCCGAAATCGTTGTACCGGAACGGCGCGGCATTGGTGGTCAAGGAGCTGAGGTTCCGGCCCCAGGTGTTGGCGTTGAGATCGGAGTTGCGGAAATACTCGGAGGCGCTGCCGTGGAAATCGCGCGAGCCACTCTTGCTGACCATGCGGATCTGGCCGCCGGCCGCGCGTCCGTATTCCGCCAGATAGTCGGCCGTCATGACTTGAATTTCGGCAATCGCATCCACATTGGCAACGCCGATAATGGCGCCGTTCCCGCGCGTGCGCACCGCATTGGCTCCGTCAATCGTTACATTGGTATCCTGAGCGCGCGCGCCGTTGATCTGGAACGGATTGCCGCCGCCCACGGCGAAATTGAAATCGCCCATGGTGCCGCCGCCGCGTACCCCCGGTAGAAGCTGCGCCATGTAAATGGGATTGCGGCCATTCAATTCCTGACTCTGGATCTGGGTGCCGGTCACCTCGCTTTGCACCGAACCGGACTCGGTCTGCAATGCCGCCGCGGTGGCGGTCACCTCGACTGTCTCGGTGGTAGCGCCCACAACCAAGGCTGCGTCGAAAGACAAAGCCGAGTTAGCATCCAGCTTGACGTGCGTGCTTTGGAATTTCTTGAAGCCGGCGGCTTCGGCTGTGATCGTATATAAGCCGGGCGGCAGGTTGGGCACCGTGTAATAGCCCGAGTCATTGGTGGTAACAGAGTTTTCCTGGTTAGTAGCCTCATTCTTGATCACGACTTTGGCTTTCGGGACTACCCCGCCGGAAGGATCTTTGACGAATCCGCCGATCGAACCGTAGTCGGATTGAGCGACCGCAATCGCCGCGAACAAGAGGCACAACAGAATCGTGTATAGACGCAAAGGAATCGCGCGAACCTGGCACATAAGACGTTCCCCTCAAGTTGGTTTGGCGTCAAGTGTGACGCTTTTGTTTTCAGACAGACAACCCCAAAAAAGAGCCCGCCATGCGGAGCCCCTGGGTCGGATTATACATACATTTGGTGGAAAGCGGGCTTATGTTTCGATGATTTTTTTGGCTGTAATCACAATTTCATGTGGCAGATACGGCAATTCGGATTTTCCAAAAACCATAATGTAATTTCGCTCGCCAAATCCGGCGCGAGACCAGGAAAGAAGTACACAAATTGATGCTTCAGTGTGCACAACGGCACCTTTTTACTTACTTATGGTTTAAAAGCTTCCTTAATCTGGTTGAAGGCGTAGGGCGCGAACAACGCCGAGCCTCCCAACAGATAAGGGCCGATTCCCACCAGGTTCGGTATGGTGCCCTTGGTGAACAGGCTCCACATGATGCCATAGCCAATTCCGAGTATCATTACGGCCAGTATCATCAAACCAAAGGCGGCGATCATCCGGCTGGCACTGCCAACCAACTGGGGCTCGGGCGCCGCGGCGTTTCCGGCGGAAGTAACGATGGGACTGCTCTCCTCGGAAAGAGTGGCGGCGAGGCTCCAGTGCGGATCCCGCCAGAGCGCGATCACCATGAGGAACGCGGCGATCAACAGGATGCCCGTACAGACCGCGAAAGCGGCCCAGAAGGCGGTGGTGGCGAGTTGCATGGGTGATAGTCTATCGTTTTTCGCCAGCCGCGGGCAGGGGCACGAACTTGCCAACGCAGGCGTTGGGCGGGGCGCTGCGCGCGGTGCTGGTCACATGGACATCGTCACCCTGCACCCGGATGTTCACCGGTCCGGTGCCGAAGACCAGGCTGGCATGTCTGGCTTCGATCTTCTGCCGGGAGGGTTCGGTGAAGTGCACGTTGTCAAACATCATCTCCAGCGGGTGCGCCTGGTCGAAGCCATCGAGGGTGATCTTGCCGCCGCCCTCGATGCGGACATTGCGCAGGACGATGTCCTGAAAGACCGGGAGCTTATCTGTCGCCGTGCCGCGATAGGAGTAATTGGTATCCATGAAGATGGGGTTCTTCGTGTCGCGGATGCAAACATCCTCGTATACCACGTCGTGCACCAGTCCGCCGCGGCTGGAGTTGCACTTGATGCGGATGCCGTTATCGGCGCCGTCAATGGAAAGGTCGGTCACGCGGATGGCGCTGGCGCCGCCATTGGTCTCGCTGCCGATGGACATGCCGTGCCCGTAGTAGAAATGGTTGTGGGCGATGGTCATGTGAGTGGTAGGGGCGCCGGTACCGGCCTTGATGGCCACGTTGTCGTCCCCCGCGCGGATGTAGCAATGGGTGATGGTCACGTTGGTGGAGTTGCCGGGGTCGATGCCATCGGTGTTGCGGCCCTCCTTACCGGTATTGATGATCACGCCCCACGCGGTGAATCCATTGCCGCCGCTGTAGGAGACGTGAAAGTTCGGGGAATTCTCCAGGCGAATGCGGTACAGCGTGAAGTTATCGGCGCGGGTGGCCACGATGATGCGCGGGCAGTTCTGGTTGAGGTTCTTCACCTTGGCTTCCTGCGCCAGATCCCACCAGGTGACCTGTTGTCCGAGGAGCTTCGCTCCGCCGCGGCCATCGATCGTGCCATCGCCCATGACTCCGGCGCCGGCCACGTTATTTACGGCGATCAGCGGCCTGCATCCATGGCCCCGCTGGGTGACCGTGCCGCAACTGCCGGGAGACAAATCGTAATCGCGCGGATTGCGCGAGCCAAACAGAGTGGCACCGGCGTCCACTACCAGTGTTACTCCGGCACGCAATTGGAGAGGACCGGCGAGGAACGCATTGCGCCCGCCATCGGGCTTCAGTTCCACCGCCTGTCCGGAGGCGCAACCGTCGAGCGCGGCCTGAATGCGCGCGGTGTCGGGTTTCTGTTCGTCGGCTTCGGGCAGGGTCTTGCCGGAAGCCTCGAGCTGAGCCGGGAGTACGGTGCAACTGTGCGGAATGACCGGTTCGACGACGTGGCGTGTGTCCTGCGCCCAGGCGGGCAGCGCCGCAGAACGCGAAAACGAGTATGGCCGCGGATTTCATTGGCGCAGGAAGAGCGGCTCGATGTGGCGCTCGAACAGGTTTTGCGTCACGTTGCGGGAGATGGATTCTTCGCAGGATTCCAGCATCGCGGTATAGCGGTCCCCCATCTTCGCGGCGATCTTGTAACCCACGTGAAGCAACTGGCGGACGTGGGGATTGAAAAGCGGGTTCCTCTGGTCGTGGCGGAGGGCGCCGGAGTACTGTTCGGCGGTCCAGCCGTTCACCTGGGAAGGCGACGGCAGGCGCGCGGGATCTATATCGATGACTGCGGCGTAGGGCGCGCAGAGTTCGTCGAAATGGTCGAAGGCCTGAGCGTAAATCTCTTTGGCTAGGGCCAGGCCTTCCGGTCCAGCCTCGGCGAGACCGATCAACTCTTCGAGCCAGGTAGTGCCCGCCGTTTTCACGTGCACGCCGGCGCCGGCGTCGAGGATCGCGCGGCGGATGGACTCGTAAATCGAGAACTTATCGCTGCCGGAATGGACGCTGAGTTTGAGATTGGCGGGCAGGCCGTATTGTTTAATGGCGTGCGCGATGACGGCGAGGTCAGCGACGAATTCGCGCTCGAACTGGGGCACGTCGCCGACATAGTCCACGCCTTTATTGAAGCGGCCGGTGAACTTCGGAGCGATGGTCTGAATGGGGATTCCGGCATCGGAGATGGCGGCCAGGATCAGCAGCAGTTCCGAAGGCGTCTGCGGACAATCCGTTTCATCCATGGAGACTTCCGTGATGAAGCACCCGGGTTGTTTGGCGTCGGCGATCTTCCGGTAAATCTGCGACGCTTCGCCGACGGGGAACAGATACTTGGCGGCGGCCGCGGCGGCCTGCTCAGGTGAGACCGAGAGCGGCTCCGGGAGGCCGGCGATATCGATGCGGCCGGTCAGTTCCGGATGGCGGCGCAGGAAGGTTTCGGCGACACCGGAGTGGGGCGGGCGGCCGATGGCGTCGGCCACATCCAGGGTGAAGAAATCGCTGGGGACCAGGAAGCGGTCAACGGTGTCCTGGTTGATGTGATCCGCATCCACATAATGGGAATGCTTCCAGCCGAGATCTCGGACGGCGGCATCGGCGGCGGCGCGCGTACCGGACGGTTCGGAGCCGACGATCTTGTGCTCGCGGTTGGATTTGTTCCAGACGGGCACCACAATGACGCCTGCGTCCGCTGCTTTCATGCAAGCGGCCAATTGCGGTTTCGCCTGATGGGCGAAACGGTCCCCCACGCCGAGGGAAAACTTTTCGATGATCATGGATCTTTTGTCGCTCACTTGGCGTACTCCGAAGGGCGGTTTGGTTTGCCCGGAAAGACAAGCGGCGTCTGGGCTAGCAGAACGCCGCCTGGTCATGATCCTTTGGCTTCTTGAACCCAACTATAAGTGGTGGTAGCGAACCCGTCAACGCGGATTTCCTAAATCAATACTTTAGCAGGATTAAACGGTCCGGTTTGACAATGCCGCGCGCACCCAAATACAGTTCGGACATGACCAGGCGCATGTTTGCAGGTGGCGCGGCGGCAATGGCCGCGCGGCTCGCCTTGGCGGCGGGAGACTCACCCGATGCCGCGAAACAGATGGCGGCAGTAGCGGCTCGCATCCAGCCTCCGCGATTTCCCGGGAGGCAGTTCTCCATTCTGAAATATGGCGCGGCGGGCGACGGGCGGACGGATTGCTCCGATGCGCTCCGCCGGGCGATCGAGGCTTGTTCGGCAGCCGGCGGCGGCACGGTGGTAGTGCCGCGCGGCACGTTTCTGACGGCGGCGATTAACCTGAAAAGCCATACCAATCTGCACCTCGAAGAGGGCGCGGTGTTGCGATTCAGCACCGAAAGCAAGCGCTACCCGCTGGTCTATTCGCGCTGGGAAGGCACCGAGTGCATGAACTATTCGCCGTTGATCTATGCCTTCGAGCAAACCGCCATCGCCGTGACGGGTAGCGGCACGCTGGATGGCCAGGCCAATACGCAGACGTGGTGGCCGTGGAAAGGCAATGCGCGATCGGGATGGAAGACCGGGATGCCCGACCAGAAGAAGGACCGCGACGCCCTGATGGCCATGGGCGACAAAAATGTCCCGGTAAGCCAGCGCATTTTCGGAGAGGGCCACTACCTGCGGCCGCCCTTTTTCCAACCCTACCGGTGCAACGGCGTGTTGATTGAAGGCGTGACGATCCGGAACTCGCCCTTCTGGGAACTGAACCCGGTGTTGTGCCGCAACGTGACGGTGCGCAATGTGAAGATCGATAGCCACGGCCCCAACAACGACGGGTGCGATCCCGAATGCTGCGACGGCGTGCTGATCGACAGTTGCGAATTCTCGACCGGGGACGATTGCATCGCCATCAAGAGCGGGCGCAACGAAGACGGCCGCCGGGTCCACACGCCCTGCCAGAACCTGGTGATTCGTAACTGTTCGATGAAGGATGGGCATGGCGGCGTTTCGATTGGCAGCGAAGTTTCGGGCGACGTGCGCAACGTGTTCGTGGACCACTGCCGGATGGACAGTCCCAACCTCGATCGCGCGCTGCGGCTGAAAAGCAATACCTATCGCGGCGGAGTAATGGAAAATATTTACTTCACCAACAACACGGTGGGACAAGTGTCCGAAGCCGTAGTGGATATCGACTTCAATTACGAAGAGGGCAACGGCGGGCCGCACAATCCCACAGTGCGCAACGTGGTGGTGGCGAACGTGAGCAGCGGAAAAAGCAAATACGCGCTGTACCTGCGCGGTTTCAAGAACGCGCCGATCACCGGGGTGCGTTTGAGCGACTGCACGTTCGACAACGTGGCGCAGCCCAACGTGATCGAAAACGTGGAGGGGCTGGAGCTTTCAGAGGTAAAGCGCAACGGGCAGCCGATGACGCTGTGAGAGGCGGGGGCACGATGCTCAGGAACAAAAAGGACCCGGCGCTCGTCTTGTAGTGTGTGGCCCGTAAGCGACAATTCCGTCTGAGCGCCTCCTTCTGGGAAGCCACGCGCATTGCGGTGGATTCCCTGCGCAAGAACAAACTGCGCAGTTTCCTGACGCTGTTGGGCATCATTCTCGCCACCACGACGCTGATCGCGGTGACTTCCCTGATTCACGGCATGGATGTTTACATTGCCGATAAGGTCTCCAATATGGGGTCGGACGGATTCCGCATCGTCCGCATGGCCTGGTTCGGACCCTGGGATCCCAAGAAATTCTTCGAAATGGACAAGCGCAATCCGCAGTTGAAGCCGGACGAATACGCCTTCCTCAAGGATCAGGCCAAGCTGCTGAAAGATCTCGGCATGATGGCTTCGCGCGGCGCTCGCGTGTCCTACAAAGGCATCTCGCAGGAACAGGTGAACGTCCAGGGCATCACCGATAACATCCCCGCCATCAATAACGTGCAGGTCGATGTCGGCCGCGGCATCACCTACGAAGAAGGGCGCCGCCATGCCGCGGTAGCCTTTGTGGGCAACGATATTCGCGAGCGTTTCTTTGCCGGCGTGGACCCCCTCGGTAAGGTGATTTCGGTGGAGGGCCATCCCTATGAGGTCATAGGCGTTGCCAAGGCGCTGGGCAGTGTTTTCGGCCAATCCCAGGACAACTTTGTGATGATCCCCATCGAAAGCTATTTCAAAACCTATGGATCGCGCCAGGGAATTCGCCTGGTGGCCAAGGCCATCGACCAGGTCCATTTGAGTGCCGCCCAGGACGAATCGCGCGTCCTGATGCGCGCCTACCGGCACCTGCTCCCCGGCCAGGACGACAATTTCAGCATCTTTGCCTCCGACACAATTGTGACGTTGTGGGAATCGCTCACCAAGGCCATCTCGGGAATGGCCGTGGGCATCGTTTCGGTGTTCATGGTGGTAGGCGGCATCGTGATCATGAACATCATGCTCGCGGTGGTGACCGAGCGTACCCACGAGATCGGCATTCGCAAATCGCTGGGCGCCCGCAAGCGCGACATCCTGAATCAGTACATGGTGGAATCGGCCGTTCTGGCGGCCGCCGGAGGCCTGGTCGGCGTGGTGGTGGCGTGGTGCGTCGCATCGCTGGTGCGCGCGCTCACGCCCGTACCTATGGCGCTCCCGTGGAGCAGCGTCTTCATCGGAGTCGGGCTCTCGGCCACGGTGGGCCTGTTCTTCGGCATCTACCCTGCGCGCCAGGCCTCCAAGCTGGATCCCATCGAAGCCTTGAGGGCGGAGAAATAGCCATGACCAGGCTGACATTCGTGAACGGACTCAGTCTCGCGTGGCAGACCATTCGCAACCATAAACTGCGGGCTCTGCTCACCGTGCTGGGCGTGATCATCGGCACCGGCACCATCATCGGGGTCGCCGCCATTCTCACCGGCTTCGATGCGTCCGTGGCCTCCGTACTGCGCAGTTTCGGGCCCAACTCTATCATCGTGTTCAAATTCCCGGTGGGGCCTCGCACCAGCAACCTCACTCCCGAAGAGCGCACCCGCAAGGACCTTACCTATCAAAACGCGATCGAAATCCGCGAGCGGTGTAAGAGCGTGCAGGATGTTTCCTCCATGCTGTTCCCCCATGGCGGTCCCTTCAACGTCCACTACAAAGGCAACGACATGTATGACGTCAACCTGATGGGCGTCGAGGAGGCATATGCCCGTGGAGGGCAGGTGGACCTGCACCTCGGCCGCTTTTTCACCGACGAGGAGAACCGCCGCCGCCGCCCCATCGCCGTCATCGGCGCCGATCTGGAAAAAGGCCTCTTCGCCAACGTGGATCCCCTGGGCAAAAACATCAACGTGGATGGGCACGAGTACGAAGTGATCGGCACCATGATCAAGCCCGCCGCCTCCTTCTTCGGCGATACCGACAATCGCGTGCTCCTGCCCTACTGGACCTTGCAGCGCATGTACCCCAACTCACGGGAAAACGCCCTGGTGGTGACCGCCATGGATGGCAGACTGCCACAGGCTCTCGACGAGGTCCGCACCGTGTTGCGCATCGACCGCCGCGTGCCCTATAACAAGCCCGACAACTTCGCGCTGTCTACCGCCGAACAGATGGTCTCGGACTTTCGCCAGATCACTGCCATCACCTTCCTGGTAATGGCGGTTCTCAGCTCCATCGGGCTGCTGGTGGGCGGCATCGGCGTCATGAACATCATGCTTGTCTCGGTGACGGAACGGACGCACGAAATCGGCATTCGCAAGGCGATCGGCGCGCGTAAAGCGGACATCCTGGTGCAATTCCTCATCGAAGCCGCGGCGCTGACCGGGTTGGGAGGAATCGCAGGCATCATTTTCGGCTGGATCATTTCGCTGATCAGCCGCCTGGTGTTCACCTCGATCCCGGCCAGCGTCCCCATGTGGGCCGCCGTCACCGGCATCGTGGTCTCTGTCGGGGTCGGCCTTTTCTTCGGCATCTGGCCGGCCAACAAAGCCGCCCGCCTCGACCCCGTCGAAGCTCTCCGCTACGAGTAGGACAGGCCTCCCGGCCTGTCCCCCTACTTACTTACTCACTTACTTACTCACTTCCGCGCCAGTATGGCGTCCAAAGCCACGCCCGTTCTTCGCCCGTCCACCTCGGAAAAGCCTGCGGCCCGCAGCAGGCGCGTGTACTCGCGCAAACTCCTCTCCTTGCCTTCGGTGACAATCAGCATATTCAGCGATTGCATGTTGGCGGGCACCGGCCCCACGCCGTCTTCGGCCAGTAGTTTCTCCGCCACCAGCAGCGCGCCGCCCGCCGGCAGGCGCTGGTACACCCGCCCAAGCAGCAGCGCGATCTTCTCATCGGACCAGTCGTGGAGGATGCGGCCTACCGCATACAAATCCGCCTCCGGCAGTTCGTCCTGGAAAAAATCGCCCGCCGACACCTCAATGCGGTCGCGGGCCGTGGAAAGCGCCACCTGCTCCCGCGCCATCGCCGTGACTCGTTCCAGGTCGAACACCACCCCGCGCAACTCGCTGTACCGCTCGCAGGCCGCGATGGTCAGGTGGCCGGTCGCGCCGCCCAGGTCGGCCATCCTTCGGTAGCCGCTCAGGTCGAATGCCGCCACCACTTTGGGCGAAGTCAGCATACCGAATCCATGCATGCCACGCACGAAATCGCGCATGGCTTCCTCGCTGCGAAAGAAGCTGCTGAAGATCGGGCCGTCGAGTCCAAAGGTCTGCTTCCAGCGCGGTGTGCCTTCGCGGACCGCGTCCCCCAGGTTTCCCCACATCGGGTACAGCGCCTGTTCGGAATAGCGGATATATCCGCTCATGGTCTGCGGGCTGCCGCTGCACAGGTAAGCTTCGGCCGCCGCGCTGTTGCGATACAAGCCGTCCTGCTTCTCCAGCAGGCCCAAGGCGGCGCACCCGTCCAGCAGTCGCTCCAGTGCATCGCCATTCGCGCCCAGCAAAGGCGCCAACTCCGCGGCGCTCGCCGGAGCCTGGTGCAATCGGTCGAATACACCCAGGGAGACGCTCGTGAACATGGTCTTGGAACGGCGGAATGCTTCGATCAGGTCGAGCACCACGGCGGCATCGGGATGGTTCATAGGAATCGAAAGTGGTCGTAACCCAGGGGCTCTACCGGTGCGCCATTCAGCAGCACGGCGCCGGCCGCCCCTTTGCGCATCGTACCAATTCGCGTCAGGGTCACGCCCGCCAGGTCGCGCGGCACCGCGCACCCGGGGCGGAACGGTAAATAGAAGTTCGTAATCCTCCCCGCCATGCAGCGCCTGCTCCTCCGTGGCGCCGCGATACACCGGCGGCCTTTCGATCTCCGCGCTCAGTTTCGATGCCAGGCACAGCCTGTGGAGATCCAGCGAAAGCCCGTCGCTCAGGTCGATCGCCGCCGAGGCGTGCAGCTTCGCGCGCGCCAACCGGCCCAACGCCAGCCGCGGTTCCGGACGCGCATGACGCCGCCATGCCTTGCCGCGCCCCGTCGCCAGTCCCAAGGCCGAACCCCCCAGCGCGCCGGAAACGTAGATGGCATCGCCCGCGCGCGCTCCGTCGCGCCGCAGCGCCGTCCCCCGCGGCGCCGCCCCGCATACCACGATGTCGCACATCATCCGCTCGCCATGCGAGAGGTCGCCGCCGGCCAGCGCCGTGCCGCTTTGCTCCGCCAGCTTCAGCAATCCATGGTAGAAACCCTTCACCCAGCGGTCGCCGGCCCATTTCGCCAGCGCCAGCGATACCAGGCAGAAGCGCGGTTGCCCCCCATGGCCGCGATGTCGCTCAGCCCGCGCGCCAGCGCCTTCCATCCCACGTCCGCGGCGGAGTGTGTGTGCCGCAGGAAGTGCGTGCCTTCAATCAGCAGGTCCGTGGTGAACAACAGATCTTCTCGCGAGCCGCGCGGCCGGTAGATGGCACAGTCGTCACCGATTCCCAGTACCAGCCCGGCGCCCGGCGCCAGACGCCGGATCCGCTCGGTGAATTGCCACTCGTTGTCCGTCACCTTCTTGTACCTACTTGTACTTGACCACACAAATGCCATCTGAGAGAATACTTGACGCAGTTTGATGCATTGTTTGCCGGCCCTCCGGCGAACAAAGTGATAGGAGAAGCTGTAGTGAAGGAAAAAGGTGTAGTGAAGTGGTTTAACGCCGCCAAAGGCTACGGATTTATCCAGCGTTCGAGCGGTGACGATGTGTTCGTTCACTTTTCTGCCATTCAAGCCAACGGCTATCGCAGCCTGGATGAAGGCGCCGAAGTCGAATTCGAGGTGAAGCAAGGCCCCAAGGGCCTGCAAGCCGAGAACGTAAACCGGGTCTGATCCTCCCGAAATTCCGAAGAGATTACCGACAGGGCCCGGTGGGGTCCTTTTCTGTTTCTTGTGCCTATGGAATGACCTCGCGGCCAACGGCCATGTTGAGCTGCCCGGCCGCCGTCAGATAGGCCCCAACCAGGTTAATATACGCCACTTCGGTGGCGCGATAGTCTCTCTGCGCGTCCAGATAATCCACCAGTGCCGCCTGCCCGCGCTGGTAGGAAAACGACATGGTGTCGCGAATCCGCGTGGCCGTCTCCAGGTACCCGTCCTTGGCTGTGTAAGGGGTCAGCAGATTCATCGAGCTCACCATCGTGAAGTATGCCGAATCCACGTCGCTGAACACCTGCGCCTCCGCCGCCGCCTTCTGCCGTTCGGCATGCGCGATGTCGATCTGCGTCCGCGCCTTCTCTCCCTGGTTGCGGTCGAAAATGCGCAGCGGGATGTTGACGCTGACTCCCATGTATAGCGGGATCGGCGGATTGCGCCCGAAGTCGGCCGAAAAGGTGGGATCGGTGGAACCGTTGGCCACCGCCAGTTTGTGATCCGTGCCGGCCTTCTCCACGGCCTGTATGGCTGCCTTCAAATCCGGCCGCGCCGCCAGGGCCTCGGTGTGGAACTCGTCCAGCGGCAGAACGCGCTCCTGGAATTCGAACGGGCCGGTGACGTCGAACCGGTCCACCGGCGTCCGGTCGTCGAGCAGCATCAGCAGCATGATCTTGGCGGTGCGCAGATTCACCAGCGCGGTCTGGTAGTCGGATTCGTATTGCACGCGCTGCAGCGCGATGCGGTCCATATCCACGCGCGCGATATCGCCGGCCTGGAAGCGGCTGCGGTTGATCGCCAGTTCCTTGTCGAAGTAGTCCAGGTTCTCCTTCGCGTTGGCCAGCAGGGCCTTGGCCTGCAGCACCTGCACGAACGCGCCCGCAGGTTGAACAGGAGGGTGCGCTCCAGGTCCTCCTGCTGCGATTCCGCGATGGACGTGGCCTCCCTGGCGCTCTCCAGGCGCAGTTCCCTCTTATGCTGCCGCTCGTGCAGATAATCGATTGAGATCAGCGGGAGCGCGAAGCCCAGGGGGCGATACGGGTTGCCGTTGAACGGCTGAAGCTGATCCAGCAGCAGGGTGAAGTTGGGATTGGGCCGCAGGTAGGCAGTGATTTCCGCCGCCTTGGATTCCTGAATATTGAGCTCGCCCGGCGCGCAGGTTCGGATTGGCGGCCCGAAACCTGGCCTCCACCTGCTGCCAGGTCAGAGCCGTCTGCGCGGCCGCGCCGGCTGCCGCTACGCAAGGCCTACACAGAAACACCGGATGATGCACCGCATATTTCTTGATTTGCCTCGTATCAAACCTGCAACGTATCGCCGTCGCGCGCCACCAGCGCGTAGAGCACCGGCGATAGGAAGATCGAGAGCAGCAGCCGCGAGGCCAGCCCCGCCACAATCACGATGGCGAACGGCTTCTGCGAATCGCTGCCGATTCCCGTGGACATGGCCGCCGGCAGCAGGCCGAAACAGGCCACCAGCGCCGTCATCATGATGGGCCGCAGCCGCAGCAGGGAAGCTTCCAGCGTGGCCGTGGGAATGTCGCGCCCTTCCAGCCGCAGCTTGTTGATGAAGGAATACAGAATCACGCTGGTCTGCACCGCCACCCCCATCAGCGCCACGAACCCCAGCATCGAAGAGACGCTGAAATTGGTGTGCGTGAGATACAGCGCCAGCAGGCCGCCCACCGGCTCGGTCACCAGCACGCTGAGGAAAATGATGAGCGGGAATTTCAAATTGCCGTACAGCGCGAACAGGATCAGCAGAATCAGCAGCACGGTCAGCGGCAGAATGATCTTCATCTGCGCCTGCGATGCCAGGTAGTCCTTGTATTCTCCGCCCCAATCGAACTTGTAGCCGATGGGCAGCTTCACCGCCGCGTCCACTTTGCGCCGCGCCTCGCCCACCGCGCTGGCCAGGTCGCGGCCCTCCACGCTGAACTGCACCCCGATGTAGCGCGAGTTCGACTCGCGATAAATGAACGACGCGCCGCTCTCCACCTTGATGTCGCAGAACTGGCTCAGCGGCAGGTACTGGCCGTCCGGCGTGGCGATCAGCAGGTTCTTGATGGCGTTCTCGTCGCTGCGGTACGGCTCCTGCATGCGCACGATCAGGTCGAACTGGCGCTCGCCCTGGATCACCTGGGTGGCCGCCGTGCCGCCCATGGCCGTCTCCACCAGCGTGTTGACGTCGCTCACGTTCAAGCCGTAGCGCGCCAGCTTGGCGCGGTCCGGCGTGATGGTCAGGCTGGGCTGGCCCAGCTCGCGCACCACGGTGATTTCGGTGATGCCCGGGATCTTGTTGAGAATGTCTTTCACCTGGTACGGCCTTCTCTTCCAGCGTGTCCAGGTCCGGGCCGAAGATCTTCACCGCCAGGGCGCTCTTCAGCCCGGTTTCGGCTTCGTCCACGGCGTCTTCGGCCGGCTGCGTGTAGTTGAAGATGATGCCCGGGAAGGCCGCCAGCTTCTTCTGCACGGCCTCGATCAGTTCCGGCTTGGTGTGGATGGCGCCGCTGCCAGGCTTTGTCCGAGTACGGCTTCAGCCCCACGTAGAATTCGTTGTTGAAGAAGCCGGTGGGGTCGGTGCCGTCGTCGGGCCGGCCCAGTTCGTTCGCCACCGTGGTCACCTGCGGAAAGCTCAGCAGGATGTCGCGGATCTGCGGCGAAAGCCGGGAGGCTTCCTCGAAGGAGATGGTGTACGGCGTGGTGGCCCGCACCCACAGCGCGCCTTCATCGAGGTGCGGCATGAACTCGCCGCCGATGAATGGAATCAGCAGCAGCGAGGACCCGAAAATCGCCAGAACCACCGCCACCGTGACCAGGCGGTTGCGCAGGCACATGCCCAGCATCCGCCCGTATCCGGCGCGAATCCATTCGAAGACACGATCACGTGCGGCTCGTGGATGATGCTTGCGCAGGAAGTACGAGCACAGCACCGGCAGCAGCGTCAGGGCGCACAGCAGCGAGCCCAGCAGGGCGAACGACATGGTGTCGGCCATCGGCTGGAACAGCCGGCCCGAAGGTCCCGGTCAGCACGTAGATGGGAAGGTACCCCGCGATAATCACCGCGATGGCGTAGAAAATGGGCCGCTCCACGTCGTGCGCCGCCGCGCGGATCACGTCCACCACGTTGTAGTGCTTCATCGGCGTGGCGCGCCGCCAGTTCGCGGAAGATGTTCTCCACCATCACCACCGCGCCATCCACGATGATGCCGAAATCGATGGCGCCGATGGAGAGCAGGTTGGCCGGAATGTGCCGCCAGTCCAGGCAGATGAACGAGAACAGCAGCGCGAACGGAATGGTGACGGCCACAATCAGCGCCGTCCGCACGCTGAACAGGAAGATGCCCAGAATCACCAGCACCAGCAGCATGCCGCGCAGCAGGTTGTCTTCCACCGTCTTGGTGGTCTCTTCGATCAGCCCCTGCCGGTCGTAATACGGAACCACTTTCACGTCGGGCGGCAGCACGTGCTCGTTCAGATTCCTTGGTCATGGCCTCGACGCGTGCGCAGGATCACCTGCGCCTGCTCGCCCACGCGCATCAGGATGACGCCTTCCACGGCCTCTTCCTGCTTCATGTAGCCGAACTGGCCCAGCCGCGGCGCGTAGCCGATCTGCACTTTCGCGATGTCTTTCACGTAGACCGGAATGCCGTTCTTCTCCTGCAGCACGATGTTGCCGATGTCCGCCGGTATCGCGCACCAGGCCCAGCCCGCGGATGTAATAGAACTGCCCGCCCTGCGAATAGAATCCGCCGCCCGGCATTGGCGTTGTTGTTGCCCAGCTGCTGGACCACCTGCGGCACGCTGACGCCGTAGGCGAACAGCTTGTTGGGGTCCAGCAGCACCTGGTATTGCATGGTGGTGCCGCCGAAACCGGAATCGTCGGCCACGCCCTGAATGGAGCGGTAGTGCCGCTCCAGCACCCAGTCTTCGATGGTCTTCAGATCCTGCGGCGAGCGGTCGGGGCTCTGCAACACGTAGCGGTAGATCAGGCCGCTGGGGCTGAACAGCGGCGAAAGCGAAGGCTGCAGCCCGGCTGGGCAGCGTCGCATTGCCCACCCGCTCGAAAGCCTGCTCCCGCACGAAGTACGGGTCGGCGCCGTACTCGAAGTTCATCTGCACCGAAGAGAGGCCGTACAGCGAAATGGAGCGCAGCGAATCCAGCCGCGGAATGCCGTTCATTTCGATTTCGATGCGGAATGGTGACCAGCCGCTCCACTTCCTCGGCCGCGTGTCCCGGCCATTGCGTGATGATCTCCACGTGCGGCGGCGAAAGATCCGGATAGGCGTCGATGGGCAGCTTCTGGAACGAGAGCGCGCCGTAGATCATCAGCGCCACCGAGGCGATGACAATCAGAAACCGCTGCCGGAGTGCGAAGGAAACCAGTTTCGCGATCATTCGGTTTGCGCCTTATTTAATGGTGTTGGCGAATTGCAGGAACAGGCTGCCGTCGGAAACCACCGTCTCGCCCTCCTGCAAGCCCGCTCGGTGATCGCCACCAGGCCGTCCTGCTGGCCTCGCGATGGTCACGCTGCGCTGCGCGAACTTGCCGGGCTCCGCCTGCACGTAGACGATCGGCTCGTTCTTGTCGTCGCGCAGCACCGCCGCCACCGGCACCACCAGCGTGTGGCTGCGCGTTCCGGTGTGGACTACCGCGTCCACGAACATGTCCTTCTTCAGCAGCCCGCCGGGATTCTGCGTCACGATGCGCACCGGCGTCGTGCGCGTGTCCGGATCCACGAAGGCCCCGATGTAAGAGACCGACGCCGCGGAAGTTGCGGTTGAACGAGGGGTTGGTTTCGTCCACCGGGTCGCCGCTCTTCACCGACGGCAGGTCGCGATCGAAGATGTGCCCCTGCACCCACGACCGTAGCCACATCGCTGATGGCGAAGCACACCGTCTGGCCCGCCTGAATCACCATGCCCGGGCGAGACCAGCTTCTGCACGATCACCCCGGCGATCGGCGAGCGCACCGCCAGTTCCGTATTCACCGTCGGTACCCTGCTTTTCCGCCGCGTCGATGTCCTGCGCCGGTGATGCCGAAGATGCGCAGCGCCTGCAGGCTGTTCTGCACGTCGGTGGTGGCGTCGTTGTAGTCCGCCTCGCTGCTCTCGTAATCCTTCACGGCGATGGCGCCGCGGTCCAGCAGTTCCTTCATGCGGTCCACGATCCGCTTGTTGAACGCTTCGCGGTTGCGCGCCTTGCGGTACGCGGCAATGGCGTTGGCCACGTCCGGGCTGGAGACGTACAGCAGCGGCTCGTCCTTCTTCACCGGCGTGCCGAGGTCCACCAGAATCCGCGAGATCGGCCCGTTCACCTGGGTGATGGCCTGCGTGGTGTGGTCCGCGTCCCAGTCCACCGTGCCGGTGGTGTGGACGGCCACCTGCCAGTTGGTGGTCCGCACCTGCGGTGGTCTTCAGCCGCGCCAACTGGTCCGCGGCACCGTGAACAGGCCGGGCTGCTCGTTTTTTGCCTCTCGGAAGGCTTCGTCTCCGCCTGCTGCGCCTGGCGGCAGGCCGGTTGCAGCCATACCACCGTCCCAGCCAGCGCAAACCGCATCGGCACATTCAGCCGTCATGAGAAACACTCCTGTTTCCGTTGGAAAATAACTATCTGGCCCCGCGCCGGATTTCCGGTGCGAGCCCGCAGGGTCGATTGGCAGACGTTTAAACGGAAGGAGGCGCGCGCGAGGGACTGGGGACTACCAGGACATCCGAAGGTCTTTCTACCCGCACCGGCGGCGCCGGCCATACTACCTGAAACACCGGGGCGAGCGTCGCCGAAACGCTGGTTTGCAGGAACGGCAGCGGCCCCACGTGGCACAGCAGGCAGCAATGATCCGCGGCGTGATGCGATTCGCTTTCCGCCGAGAGCGCCGTCGATTGCGCCAGCACCGTGACACACAACAGCAGCAGGACAATCCAAAGTCGCCTGTTGCCGTAGATCTCGTGCAGCATCGGTTTAACGGCCACCTCTCTGGTGTGGCACACGCACAGTGTAAATACGGACGTTCCTGCGCTAAGGTTACCAGATCGTCCGGCGGAACGGCAAAAAGGCCGCTCTGCCCCGGTGGTGGGTCAGCTCTAGTGGTAGTGATTCAGCTTGAAATGTAAGCGATCACAAAAGTCATCTCAAATCAAACACGTATGCAATGCCGAGTTCGATCGCAGCAATGGCTGTGTCGGTCAGTCTACCGATCCGGCTCTCAAGGAGCGTCTGGTCCAGGACACGGACATGGTCGCATTTGGCGATGCTGTCCTCGATGGTCGAATTGCAGGTCGCGTCCCTTAGAATTTGGGAAGCGGCAATGCGAATGCGAAAGGACGGATGGTTCGTTCCGGGTGTTGTGGTCAGTGGGACGATTACGACCGTCTTGACGGCCCTGTTGAGTCCTGGCCGAGACATCACGACACACGGACGCCGTCCCCGTTGCTCGTGTCCATGCCCAATCAACGTGACCCAATAGACATCGCCCTTATCGACGGCCATGCGAGCCCATTACCACGTTATTGCTGATCACGTGCCATATCACATTCGGATGCATCTAAAAACAGCCGATCCTCATCGTCCAGGTCGAGCGGTTCGATGGTCGGCTCTGGAACGTTCAGGCGCAGATCCAGCCCCTGCTTAATCCAGCCATACGCGTCCACCGCTGATCTTAGGCCGTCCGAGATCGCAATCAATGCCTCGGGATAGACTGGGGCGCCAGTCTTCATCGAGGTCAACAGACAATCAAGATGAAAACGAGACCGCAGTGCATGATACAAAAACGCCCCTGAGATCTCCGTATCCTTCTCTCTATGCTCCGGGCCCACCTTACCGCAAGCGGCGAGCCGCTGCCCTACATCTGCGATTTTCCGAAAAGTCCAAATCGTGAACATCCCCTGTTCTTGTATGTCTGGTCCAAATGCAGACAGTGCACAATCCTTAAAATCTGCCTCCATCTCGCACAGAGATTCTCTCGTAACCCGCGCAAGTGTGTCGCGTGGGACGATAGCAGACGCAAGGCCGGAAAGTGCAATCATCACTTGGGCATAGTGGGGAAACACTTGGTCCCGAATGGACGTGAACTCCGTAGAGGTTCGCTTCTCGATAGCGGAGATCAGCAGGCGGTCCAAAATCCCGCCAACATTACGCAGCACCTCTTCTACTTGAGGCGTCAACTGTCTAGCTGCCGACTGTTTGGCCGGAAGGGCAATGACGGCAAACTCCTCCCGTGCCTTTAGGCATTCTAGATCATGCGTGAACGTAGCCGCAGCGGACATTTGCTTTTAGCTCCTAGCGTCCCGCAGACAACCACAGGGGGAAGACGCTTAAATTTCGATGGTTCTTATCGGCCAGATCGACCGATCATTGACGCCCATCGAGCGCGACTCGCGGACGTCTCGATCTCCGTCTTCGCCGACGTTAGTTTTTTGACCAAGCCCGGCCCCCTGCCGAACCGGCGACTGTTGCCGTGGTGTATCTTCTTTCTTTTCAGTAAGAGACCGAATTAACCGGCAAGCGTCAAGGTCCAAAGGTGAACCTCCATTTGTATAGACGCAGAACTCCACAAAATTCTCTCAAAAACTATCGTCACTGCGACAGTGTAGCAAGCTGTCTGCCAGACATACAGTACTGTTTCGAGCCATACGCAATACCCCCAAATGGGGGCATTACTCCCAAAGTGAACAAACTGAGAATGAACGGACGCGTAACTCTGATTCGTCCCTCGCGGACGGAAATTCAATGCGCGCCTCGGGCTTGAGCTGGGGGGACTTCCGCGCTGGTTCGATCACGGCAACGGGGGGCCGTTGCGGTAGTCCTGGTTGCCACTGCCACGGTGCCGATGATTCCGGCCACGACCCTCACGCGCGCCTTAGACCATCCCCAGGATGATAGAGGACCATGCCACATCCGTCTCGCTCCAACATGATGTATGACAATTTTGCATGCGTTCACCAGACCCTCAAAACGACGCCGACCGCGTTTGGAGCATCGAAGAAATCGTAGCGCCACTAGACACTAGATTCGAAATAAGCCACTACCGGTCTCGTGGCCATAGTCGAGGCACGTTTAGCAAACCCACTACCCTTCCCCCATAGCATTCCCCCAGAGCATTTGACTATCCCCCTCCCCTTCGTTATCCTGAGTTTTCACGGTAGAGGTGCGGCGGCCATGAGTAGCCGGGCTGGAATTCCGATTGTGCTTCGGAAGCCCGCGCGAAAGGGGCCGGCAAGTCCGCCGAAACGGGGATGGAAGGTGCAATTCCTCCCGGTTGGGGAGCCAGGCTAAATCCTGCTCACTGTCACTCGTTACTCAGGCGGGTGGAGCGCTATCGGGATCGAAGATACGCCGCTGGTCCGGGCGTTCTCTCCTTCTCTTTCGCTTCCCCACATTTATTTATGAACGTCTTCGAACTCACGCGCGCGCTGATCGATATCGAATCGATCACCAATAACGAAGAGCGCGTCGGCAACTTACCTTTACGACTACCTGGCGCCGCTGGCCGCCCACTTCGGCGGCCGCATCGAGCGCATGGAAGTGGAGCCCCGCCGCTTCAACGTCTTCGCGCAGTGGGGCGAGGACGCTCGACGTCACGCTCTCCACCCACATCGATACCGTGCCGCCCTTCTTCGCCTTCCGCGAAGACGGCGAGTCCATCTGGGGCCGCGGCGCCTGCGATACCAAGGGCATCATCGCCTCCATGATCAAGGCCGTCGAGGCGCTGCTCGATGCCGGCCAGCGGAATTTCGGCCTGCTCTTCGTCGTCGGCGAAGAGCGCAACAGCGCCGGCGCCTACAAGGCCGCCCGGAATCCGCGCGGCTCGCGCTACATCATCAACGGCGAGCCCACCGAAAATCGCCTGGCGCTCGGCTCCAAAGGCGCGCTGCGCTACGAAGTGGTCGCCACCGGCAAAATGGCCCACTCCGCCTATCCCGAACTGGGCGAATCCGCCATCCACAAACTCATCGACGCGCTCGCCGAGATGCAGCCGCATCCCGCTGCCCGTGGATCCGCTGCTCGGACCCAGCACGCTCAACATCGGCACCCTGGCCGGCGGACGCGCGCCCAACGTCATCGCCGACGAGGCCCGCGCCGACATCATGATCCGCCTGGTGGGCGATTCCGCCGCCACCAAGGCCGCCCTCGCGCACGCCGCCGAAGGCCGCGCGGAACTGCGCGAAGTCATCGAGATCCCCGCGCTGCACATGAACCCGATGGAGGGCATCCCCACCACCGTGGTGGCGTTCACCACCGATATTCCGGCCTTCGGCGGCAAGTGGGGCGAGCCGTTTCTCCTCGGACCCGGCACCATCCACGTGGCGCACACGCTCGAAGAGCGCGTGCCCAAAGCAGCAATTGACCGAAGCGGTCGAAATCTATCAACAAATGGTAAAGCAATTATGCAAACGCGTATCGAAGTAGGCATTCTCGGCGCCACCGGCATGGTGGGCCAGCATTTCATCAAGTTCTTGCAGGGCCACCCCTGGTTCGACCTCAAGTGGCTCGGCGCCAGCGACCGCTCGGCGGGCAAGAAGTATAAGGACGCCATGACCTGGCACCTGCGGCGTCGTGCCCGAGACCGTCGCCGGTCTCACCGTCGAAGATTGCAAGCCGGGCAACGCGCCGCGGCTGCTCTTCTCCGCCATGGATGCCTCGCGTCGCCACCGAAATCGAGCGCGCCTTCGCCCAGGCCGGCCACGTGGTGGTCTCGAATTCGCGCAATCACCGCATGGAGCAGCGACGTGCCGCTGCTGGTGCCCGAGATCAATCCCGATCACCTCAAGCTGGTTCCCGGCCAGCAGCGCGCCCGCGGATGGAAAGGGCAGATCGTCACCAATCCGAATTGCTCCACCATCGTCCTCACCATGGGGCTCGCGCCGCATGAAGCAGTTCGGCATCACCAAGCCTCATCGCCACCACCATGCAGGCCATCTCCGGCGCCGGCTATCCCGGCGTGGCCTCCATGGACATCGTGGGCAACGTCATTCCCTTCATCGGCAACGAAGAAGAAAAGATGCAGCAGGAGACGCAGAAGATCCTGGGCGAATTCCGCGGCGATCGCATCGAGCCTCTCGCCGCCCGCGTCAGCGCGCACTGCAATCGCGTCGCGGTGGTGGATGGCCACACCGTCACCGTCTCGGTGGAGTTTTCCTCCAAGCCCTCGGCCGCCGATCTGCGCCACGCCATCGATACCTTCCGCGCCCTGCCGCAGGAGCGCGCGCTGCCCAGCGCCCCGCCGCGTCCGGTGATCTACATGGAAGAGGCCAACCGCCCGCAGCCCCGCAAAGACGCCGAGCGCGAGCGCGGTATGGCGGCGTTCGTCGGCCGCCTGCGCCCCTGCCCGGCGCTGGATTACAAATTCGTCGCCCTGGGCCACAACACCATCCGCGGCGCCGCCGGAGCCGCCGTGCTGAATGCCGAGCTCATGCACTCCGAAGGGATGCTCGACTGATGATCGTCATGAAATTCGGCGGCACCTCGGTAGAGTCCGCCGCCGCCATCGAACGCGTCGCCGGCATCGTGAAATCGGTGGAAGTCCGGCGCCCCGTGGTAGTGGTCTCCGCCATGGGCAAGACCACCAACAAGCTGCTCGCCATCGCCTCAGCCGCCATCAAGGGCAAACGCGAAGAGTACATCCGCCAGATCCACGACCTGCGCGATTACCATTCCCGCGAAGCCCGCCTGGTGGTGCCCCTGGCCGACCGCGCCGCGCTCGACCGCACACTCGACGAGCACTTCCAGGAACTCACCGAACTGGTCAAGGGCCTGGCCGTCCTGGGCGAACTCACGCCCCGCTCCATCGACGCCATTTCCAGCTATGGCGAACGCCTCTCCAGCTACGTCGTCACCCTCGCCTTCCGCCACTTCGGCATGAAGGCCGAGCACGTGGATTCGCGCCATGTCATGATCACCGACCGGCGCCACACCCACGCCGCGCCGAATTTTCCGGAAAGCTACGCCCGCATGGCGGCCGTCATTCCACCGCTGGCGCAACACAGTGTCGTGGTCATGGGCGGATTCATCGGCTCCACCGAAGATGGCGTCACCACCACGCTCGGCCGCGGCGGCTCCGACTACACCGCGTCCATCGTGGGAGCGGGCATCGCCGCCGAAGAGATCCAGATCTGGACCGACGTGGACGGCATGCTGACCGCCGACCCCACCATCCTCCCCGGCGGCCATCGCGTCAAAACCATCTCCTTCGCCGAAGCCGCCGAACTGGCCTACTTCGGCGCCAAGGTGCTGCATCCGGCTACCGTGGTCCCGGCCATCGAAAAGAACATCCCGGTGCTGATCCTCAACTCGCGCCGTCCGGAAGTGCCCGGCACGCGCATCGTCTCCGAGGCGGTGCCCTGCGGCAATGTCGTGAAGAGCATCGCCTGCAAACGCAAAATCACTCTGGTCAACATTCACTCCACCCGCATGTTGATGGCCCACGGTTTTCTGCACCGCATCTTCGAAGTGTTCGACCGCTTCGAAACCCCCGTGGACATGGTGGCCACTCAGCGAGATCAGCGTCTCTCTCACCATCGACAACACCGACCGCATCGACCAGGTTCTGGCCGAGTTGCGGCAGTTCGCCGAGGCCGGCATCGAAAAAAACCAGGTGATCGTCTGCCTGGTGGGCGATAACATCCGCAACACCCCCGGCGTGGCGCGCCGCGTCTTCCAGGCCATGGACGATATCAACATCCGCATGATTTCGCAGGGCGCGTCGCTGCTCAACCTGAGCTTCGTCGTGGATGAGGCCGACCTGCTGCGCAGCGTCTCGGCCCTGCACGAAGCCTTCTTCTCCGAACTCGATCCCGCGGTCTTCGAGCGCAGCGAGGCTGTCCATGCCTGAACCCCGCCGCCTCGCCATTATCGGCTACGGCAAGATGGGCCGGCTCATCGAGCAACTTGCTCCCGAATATGGCTTCGCCGTGGCGTTGAAACTCGACGAGTTCAACAACGCCGCCTTCCAGGGAGTGACGCCCGAGAATTTTCGCGGCGTGGACGTGGCCATCGATTTTTCCATTCCCTCCGCCGTGCTGCAAAATGTCGAGGGCATCGCCGCGCTCGGCGTCAATCTTGTCATCGGCACTACCGGCTGGCAGGACCACGCGGACTCCGTCCGTGCCGCGGTAGCGAAGCATGGCATCGGACTGGTCTGGAGTCCGAACTATTCGGTGGGCGTCAACGCCTTTTTCCGCCTTGTGGCCGAGGCCGCCAAGCTGCTGGCCGGCCAGCCCGAGTACGGTTCCTGGGCCTGGGAGATCCACCATTCCACCAAGAAGGACGCTCCCTCGGGCACCCTGCTGAAACTGGTGGAGGAGATGAAAAAGGCCGGCTACGCCCGCCCCATCGATGTAGGCAGCAATCGCGCCGGTGCCCATCCCGGCACCCACGAAATCGGCTTCGATTCCTCTTCCGACAGCATCACCCTCCGCCACACCGCCCGCAGCCGCGAGGGTTTTGCCCGCGGAGCCCTGAAAGCTGCACAATGGGTGGTGGGCAAAAAAGGCTTTCATGAATTCGCAGACATAGTGTTTGAAAGGGGCCAGGGGCCGGGGGCCGGGGGCCAGGGATAAGCAACCTTTCCCCACCCCCACCCACAGTTTCTGGCCTGGATACAATTTGAAAACAGGCAGGTGACAGGGAACTCGGACACCGGGACAAGCTGCATTTCCCAGGCCCCCGGCCCCTGGCCCCCGGCCCCAGGAGACGGCATGTTCACAGGATGCGGCACTGCAATGGTCACTCCCTTCCGGCGCGACCAAAGCCTTGACGAAGAAACATTGCGGCGGCTGGTACGCCGCCAGATCGAAGGCGGAATTAACTTTCTGGTGCCGTGCGGCACCACCGGCGAGAGCCCCACGTTGACCCGCGCCGAACACCTGCGCGTCATCGCGATCACGCTCGAAGAAGCCAAGGGTAAAGTTCCCGTGGTGGGCGGCGCCGGCGGCTACAACACCCGCGAAGTCATCGAACTCGCGCATGAACTCGAACGTATGGGCGTGGACGGCATCCTCTCCGTCACTCCCTACTACAACAAGCCAACTCAGGAGGGCCTCTACCAGCACTACAAGGCCATCGCCTCCGCCACCCGGCTCCCGATTATCGTGTACAGCGTCCAGGGCCGCACCGGCGTGAACGTGGAACCCGCCACCATGGCGCGCCTCGCCGAAATCGAAAACATCGTGGCCATCAAGGAAGCCTCCGGCAATATCGGCCAGATGGCCAACATGCTTCACGAACTGCCGGCGCGCATTGCCGTGCTCAGCGGCGATGACGCCATCACCATCCCGCTCCTGTCGCTGGGCGGCCGCGGCCTCATCTCGGTCGTCTCCAACCAGATCCCCGGGGAGATGACCCGGCTCGTGCAGGCCGCCCTGCGCAACGATTTCGAAACGGCCCGCCAGATCCAGCGCCGCTACCTGCCGCTCATGAACGTCAATTTCGTCGAGACCAGCCCCGGCCCCGTGAAGGCTGCGATGGGCATGATGGGCCTGCTGGATCCGGTATACCGCCTCCCTCTGGTCCCGCCCGCCGCGACCAGCCTCGCCCGCATCGAGAAGGTGCTCGCTACCGTCGGCCTCCTGGGGAGTGTGCCGGTTGCAGGCTGAAATCGAGCAGCTCTTCGAGCACAAGCCGGATGAGTATACCGACGATGATTTCCAACTCTTCAACGCCTTCAAACTCGCGCTGAATACCGGCAAGATTCGCGCCGCGTCGCCGGACCCTTCCACCAGCACCGGCTGGCGCGTGAACACCTGGGTGAAGAAAGGCATTCTCCTCGGCTTCCGCATGGGCGGCATCGTGGACATGTCGATCGATGCCTCCAGGCAGCCGTTCTTCGATAAGTCCACTTACCCCGTCCGCACCTTCACCGCGTTAAGCGGCGTGCGCATCGTGCCCGGCGGCTCCAGCGTGCGCGACGGCTGCTTCATCGGCACCGGTGTCACCTGCATGCCCCCCATGTACATCAACGTGGGAGCGTACGTGGATTCCGGCACCATGGTCGATTCCCACGCCCTGGTGGGAAGCTGCGCGCAGGTGGGCCGGAACTGCCATATTTCCGCCGCCAGCCAGATCGGCGGCGTGCTGGAACCGGTGGGCGCCCTGCCGGTAATCGTTGAGGACGATGTGCTCGTAGGCGGCAATTGCGGCATCTATGAGGGCACCGTCGTCAAGCAGCGCGCCGTCCTGGGCACCGGCACCATTCTCAATCGGTCCACTCCCGTCTACGACCTGGTGCGCGGCGCCATCTACAAGGCCGGCGCAGAGGATCCGCTGATAATTCCCGAAAACGCCGTCATCGTCGCCGGCTCGCGCGCCGTCACCAGCGGCCCTGGAAAGGACTGGGGTATTTCGATCTACACTCCCATCATCGTGAAGTACCGGGATGAGCGAACCGACACCAAGATTCAGCTCGAAGATCTACTAAGATAGATCACGTGCCTTTCACTCTGGAATCCAAGACTGCGCTGGTGACGGGCGCGGGCCGCGGTATCGGCCGCGCTATCGCTCAAAAGCTGGCTGAGTACGGCGCGCAGGTCATGGTCAACGATCTGGATGCCGCGCCGGCCCGCGAAACCGAGGGGCTCATCCGCGAACATGGCGGCCGCGCCGAGTCCCACGCGGGCAGCGTCACCGATCCCGAGTTTCCCCAGCAACTGGTGGATGCCGCCATCGCAAAATTCGGCTCGCTCGACATCATCGTCAATAACGCCGGCTACACCTGGGACAACGTCATCCAGAAAACCGGCGACGAGCAGTTTCAAGCCATGCTCGATATCCATTTGAAGGCGCCGTTTCGCATCCTGCGCGCCGCCTCCGGTTGGATTCGCGAAACCGCCAAACGCGAAACCGCCGCCGGCGTCCGCGTCATGCGCAAGGTGGTCAACATTACGTCCATCGCCGGAACCGATGGCGGCGCCGGTCAGTCCGGCTATTCTTCCGGCAAGGCCGGCGTCATCGGCCTCACCAAGACGCTCGCCAAGGAATGGGGCCGCTACAACGTGAACGTGAATGCGGTGGGCTTCGGCCTCATTGAAACGCGCCTCATCCAGCCGCTCACCAATGCCGGTGCCTCCATCGATATGGAGGGACGCAAAATCGCCATCGGCGTCCAGCCCAAAATGCTGGAATGGGCCAAATCGGTCTGCCCCCTGGGCCGCCTGGGCACCCCTGAAGAAGCCGCCAGCGCCGTGCTCTTCTTCTGCTCCCCGCTCTCGGACTACGTCACCGCGGAAGTGCTGATCTGCGGCGGAGGCTTGCATTTCTGATGGCTCGCATTCTGGTAGCCGACGACGACCTGGAGCAGGTGACGCTGCGCAAAGGTCTGCTCGAAGCCGGCGGCCATCAGGTGGATATTGCCTTGTGCGTCCAGTCCACCCTGCTTCAGGTGGAATCGGGAGACACCGACCTGGTGATTATGGACCTGCGCTTTCCGGAGAGTCCCGACGGCCTGGCCCTCATCCGCCGCATCCGCGAATTGGGCTGCCGCAAACCGGTCATCGTCCTCTCCGGCTGGCCCGAAGACCTCTACGATCAACCCGAAGAAGCCATGGTCTCCCGCATCATGGTCAAGCCCGTAGGCATGAGCGACCTCCTCGACGCCGTAGCCAGCCTGGTGGTGTAGCGCCGGCCTGGTGTACTCGGCCTTGCAAACCTCGCCGTTATGCACGTGACTTTCGTCGAGTGAAGCGAAGGACGCGCATGCGAGTCAATCCGAGTTTCGCCCCTTTGCGGATTCCAATTAGCGAGGGCTGTTACCGCCGGGAATCGATCTCGGACTCGAACGTTGTCATTGGTCCCGACCGTTCGTTTGCATTTCGCGTCGAAGGACCTCGTTCATATACGTCTGATACTTCTTGCCTCGCCCTCGGAACCAGTGGAGCACGTCGGCATCGACGCGAAGGCTCACCAACTGCTTGATCGGCCGGTAAAAACGTCCAACCTGGACGTCGGACGCCCGCAAACTTCGTTCAGGCGCATCGGAATAGTCAATCTGGGAATCGGGTTGATCGGCAAGCCGCTGTAGCTCCCGGCGCTCCTTCTCACTGATGGGAGTGGTAAAGAGCGCGCTCGCGCGGACTCGCTTTTCTTGCCGAGATGATACGGATCTTTTCTTCACCATGTTGTTCCTCGCTTGCGTGAACTACGAGCACAATCGCGATTCCGCCGGCGCAGCCGATTGTATGCCAACGCTCTTCGTCGTCAACCACCCGATCAAGGTACGACACCAAATTCGGATCGTCGAAGATCCGCGCTGCCGCCTCGAATGAGATGCCGTGCTTCCGGCGGTTGGTGCGGTTTTTCCTGTCGTCCCACGCCAAGATCATTCGTATATACAGAATTGTAGCACTTCATCGGTTGGGTGCCTCTGAGGCCATGCGTCTCAGAACGCGTTTCGGGCCAGTGTCAGCACAGGCGACAACTCGTCCAGATGGCGGGTGGGCCGGAGCGGTCAGGCAGGAAACATCCCCGAGCTTCTGCAACAGAGTTTTGCAACTGGCCAAACGCTAGCAACAGTGTCGCGGTAGCCCGTTTCCCCTTCATTTTTGCGACTGACATTTGCAACGCGCCGAGCCCAACGTTTACAGGCCCTTCGGCAATGATGCAAAACTTACCCTTTGTAGGGGTACGGGGGATCATGAATTACCCTCATGGGCTATAGTTGTCCATGCCCAACAATACATGTGAACACTGCGGCGGTTCACAACTCATCAGCGGTCTCACTGTTTCTGCTTCTGGTGGTGGTGGTGACGTACGTCCCGGCCTCCTCTGCAAAGAGAAAGAGAAAGGCTTTTTCAAATGGTCCGAAAGGCAGAAACGGGAGACCCTTTTTGCTGACCTGTGCACCTCTTGCGGCACTGTAAAACGTTTATACGTGAAAGACCCGAAACGTGATTGGGTCGTATAACTTTCACGGTTTCAATCGGGACTGTCCCCGGCCCAATGGGCGCAAAGGACCCTTTATGCAACCTGATTGCGGCACTTGGCCGAGAAACGCCCGACTCGCTGAAGTGCTCGTCGGCCAGAGGCCCGTTCCGGAAAACTCCGGACGTATCTCACCCCGCTCGGAGAAAGCTCACCTGCGGACATGTCGTTCGAATTGCCCCTCACCCCTCGAACGCAAAGCTGCGCATCGACATATTCCCGTACTGAAATCCTTCGAAAATCGGCACGGCCTTCTCATCCCCAAACGCCGCACCCATCACCACGAACAGCGGATCGAAGTGCTCCGTCGTAGGCACGGCCAGCCGCGCATACGGCGCTCCCGACCGGTACCCCAGCAGCGCGTCCAGATTCCGCTCGGCCACCTGCCGCGCCACCCATGTGTCGAACCCTGCCGCCCAATCCTCCACCCGCGCATTCTTGTTCTCCAGGTGCACCTTTCGCAGGTTGTGGACAATGCCCCCGCTGCCGATTACCGCCACGCCATCGTCGCGCAGCGGCCGCAACGCCCGCCCCAGTTGAAACAGCTCCTGCGGCTCAAGAAACGGCATCGAAAGTTGCAACACGGGCGTCCTCGCCTCCGGCCATGCCAGCCGCAGCGGCACCCAGGCGCCATGATCCAGACCCCGTTCGGTCTCGAACCGTGCCGGGTGATTCTCCGCGACCAGCGTGCGCACAATGCGCGCCGCCATCGCCGGATCTCCCGGCGCCGGATAGGTCAAACGGTACAACTCATCGGGAAAGCCACCGAAATCGTAGAGGAGTGGCGCCTGGTCCCATGCAGTCACCCGCAAAGGACGCGATACCTGCCAGTGTGCGGAAATAATCAGAATGCCCTTCATGCCGGAGGTGCGTTCGCCATAAGCGCGCAAAGCGGCGGCGTGATCGTCGCCACCCAGTCCCGACATCGGCGAGCCGTGGGCAAGAAATACGGCCGGCTGCCTGTCCATATCTATACAGATGTGAGAAAAGTGAGGAAGGTTTCAGCCGGGACGACGCTCTGGACGCCCCGGCTAGCCGTGGGAAATTGCTCTACTCTTCTTTCACCACCACCACAGTGATCTCCGCGATCACATCCTTGTGCAGCTTCACCGGCACCTTGAACTCACCCAACTGCTTGATGGGTTCGTCCAGTTGGATCTTGCGGCGGTCGATGCTGTAGTTCTTCGCGGCCAGCGCATCGGCCACATCCTTCGACGTCACCGATCCGAATAGCTGATCGTTCTCGCCCGCCTTCTGGGCGATGGTCACCGTTGTGCCGGTCATCAGCGTCGCCAGTTCCTGCGCCTCGCCCTGCATCTTGGCTTCCTTGCGCAGGTGCGCCTGGCGCTCCTGTTCGATGATTTTCTTGTTCGACGGTGTAGCGGCGACGGCCAGTTTCTTGGGCAGCAGGAAATTTCGGGCGTATCCCGGAGCTACTTTGACTACCTGCCCCCGGTTGCCCAGCTTTTCGATATCTTCTCTCAGAATGACTTCCATGGAATTTCCTCCTACTTAAAACTGCGCCGCGAACGGCAGCAGCGCGATGTTCCGCGCCTTTTTGATGGCATCGGTGAGCCGCCGCTGGTGCGGTGCGCACACCCCGGAGATGCGCCGGGGAATAATCTTCCCCCGCTCCGCCACGAAGGCGTGCAGCATCTTCACGTCCTTGTAGTTGATATCGTCAATCTTCTCGACGCAGAAACGGCAAACCTTCTTGCGCCGGAAATATTGCTTCTTCTGGGTGGCAACGGCCTTGTCACCGCCGGTGGGACGCTGCCCCGCACTGCCTGGTCTTCCTTTTGATTCCGCCATGGGTTACGCCTCCTTCGGTACGCCGGGCATTACCGCCGGCGATTCGGTCATCTGCTGCGCCAACGAAGGTTGAGCCGGAGCCGGCCCCGCCGGGGCTGCCAGTGCCCGCTTGGCGGCGCGCTTGTCCCGATCCTTCTTGCGCTTTTCCAGCCGCTTCAGCGTCTGGTCGATGCGCACCGTCAGAAACTTCAATACCAGGTCCGCCACGCGCAGACGGCGCTCGAATTCCTTCACCGATTCGGGCGACGCGCTGAACTGGAACAGAACATAAGTACCTTCGCGGTACTTATCCACCTTGTATGCCAGCCGGCGCTTGCCCCATTTATCGACCTTGTCTACCGTGGCGCCCAGATTGGTCAACTGCGTCTTCAACTGCTCGATAAACGCATCCACTTCTTCGTCCGGCGCGTCCGGCTTGATGATGAACAGCTCTTCGTAAATCCTAGTCATGCTTCCTCTTCATTTAAGCCTGGGGCGCGACGATTGAATTTCGTCATGGCCTTTTCGACGCCCTCGGCGATTATGGAACCGGCCGCGTCGGCTGCGTAGTCGACGAACCCTTCCAATTCCTTCATCTGCGAGCGCTTCATCGGCGCCAGCAGATAATCCGTTCCGCCCTTCAGCGGATGGCCGGGATGCACCCCCAGCCGCATTCGTACGATCTCGCTGGTACCCAGGCTGCCAATGACGCTCTTCATGCCATTGTGTCCCGCCGCCGAGCCTTTCGGCTTGATCTTCACCGCCAGCCAACCCAGGTCCAGCTCGTCATAAATCACTACCAGCCGGCCGAGTTCGATCGAGTGCTTTTCCATCAGCGGCGCCAGCGATGTGCCGCTCAGATTCATAAACGTTTGCGGCTTGGCCAGCATCACCGCCTGCCCGCCGATTTCGCCCATCCCGACCAGCGCCCTGGAATCCTTCCGCGTGACGCGGATGCCGTGCCGCTCCGCCAGCCGGTCCACCGTAAGGAATCCCATGTTATGCGGCGTGAGCGCGTACTCCTCGCCCGGATTCCCCAGACCGGCCACCAGAAACATGCGCGCGCTACTTCTTCTTGCCCTTTTCCTCGGCCGCCGGCTGCTTCTTCCTTCTTGCCCTTCTTGACTACTTCGGGTTCGGCCGCGGCTTCGGGAGCGGCAGCGGCTTCGGGAGCGGCTGACAACTTCTTCCGCGCGCAGCGCCACAATGTGCGCAATCACCGTATCGGCGGCGCCGACCAGTTTCATCGAGCCGGAAAGCTCCACGTTGCTGGCGCGCTTGCTCTGCCCGATCATCAATTCGCTGACATTGATCGTGAAGCTCTCCGGAATCTCGTCCGGCAGGCACTCGATTTCGATCGAGCGCGTGATGATTTCGAGCAATCCACCCTGCACCTTCACGCCCGCCGGTTCGCCTTCCGTGTGTACCGGAACGGTCACGCGAATGCGCTTGGTCAGGTCGATGCGCTTCAGGTCGGCGTGCAGCAGAGTCCCCTTGATGGGGTCCAATTGCTGATCCACCACCATCACCGGGGTGTTCTCGCCGCCTTGCACGGCCAGATTGAAAATGGTGTTGTACCCGGTGTTGCTGCGGATGATTTTGGTGATCTCGCGCGGATTGACCGCCACGCTGACCGGATCCTGGTATGCTCCGTAAACCACCGCCGGAATCAATCCGGCGCGCCGTGTACGGTGCGCTTCGTTCTTACCGCGCGAGGTACGCACCTCGGCGGTCACGGTAATATCTTTTTTCACTTACCTATCTCCTCTGCGGGTTCGAAGTCCGGTTCGGGCCGTTCGCGGCTTACCGTGGGTTCGAGAACCGCCAAAAAACCGGGGTTTAGGGATGGGGGCTGGGGATTGCGGATAAAAGCAGCGCGAAGCGCCACCATTCCCCAACCCCTAACCCCCACCCCCAATCCCTGCTTCAAATAAACAGCACACTCACCGAAGTCTCTTCGTGAATCGACCGGATGGCCTGCGCCAATAAATTCGCGATCGACAACGATTTGATCCGGCTGCAATTCCGCTTCTCTTCCGATAACGGAATCGAATTCGTCACTACCACTTCCTTCAAACACGATGCTTCGATCCGCTGCACCGCCGGACCCGAAAGCACCGCATGGGTCGCGCACGCCGAAACACTCGCCGCGCCCTTCTCCATCAGCGCCTCCGCGCCCTTCACCAGCGTGCCCGCGGTGTCGATCAGATCGTCCACCAGCAGGCAATGCCGCCCCGCCACCTCGCCCACCACGTTCATGACTCTCGGCGACGTTGGCCTCTTCCCGCCGCTTATCGATAATCGCCAGCGGCGCATTCAGCCGTTTGGCGAACGCCCGCGCGCGCTCCACGCCCCCCGCATCCGGCGATACCACCGTGATGTCGGGAACATTCAGCGACTTGAAATACTCGATCATCACCGGCGCCGAAAACAGGTGGTCCACCGGAATATCGAAAAATCCCTGAATCTGCGCCGCGTGCAGATCCAGCGTCAGAACCCGGTCCGCCCCGGCCGTTTCCAGCAGCGCCGCCACCAGGCGGGCCGAAATCGGCACCCGGGGTTTATCCTTCCGGTCCTGCCGGGCGTATCCATAATAGGGTAACACTGCCGTGATGCGCTCCGCTGAAGCCCGCTTCAGGGCGTCGATCATGAGCAGCAGTTCCATCAGGTTGCTGTCCACCGGCGTGCACGTGGGCTGGATCATGAAAACGTCCGCGCCGCGCACGTTTTCCTGGATCTGCAGATAGATTTCGCCATCGGCGAAGGTGCGGATCATCGCCTGTCCCAGTTCCATATCGAGATGCTTGCAGATCTCGCGGGACAAGTCGCGGATTGGCGTTTCCGGTGAATACTTGTAAACGGTCGTGAGTCATCGCGCGTAGCGGCTTCGGGGCGGCCATGTTTTCGGTTCGATCAATCCCTGGAGCGCTCTCCACCACGTTGTCCGATAGCGCTCGCGGCTGACCAGTGAAATCCTCTGCGTCTTACTCCTGTCACCTAATAAATCCAGCGCGCGCCCCGCATCCTGCCGCGTCTCGAATAACCCGAATAGCGCCGAACCGCTGCCGGTCATCAAGGCTACCGATGCGCCCGCGCGCTTCAGTCGCTGCTTCCATCGGGCGAGACTCCTGTGCTGTTCGAAGACCACGCTTTCAAAATCGTTTTCGAAAGGCGCCTCGCCACTCCACCCAAACGTATGCGACTGGAAACTAACTATTTTATTTTGTTGAGATTCAGTTGTCAAACGGGGGCTCAGCGCGCGATAAGCCTCGGCCGTGTCCACGTGCACCCCGGGAGCTACCAGGATTCCCGGCCTGCGCCGGCGCATCGCGCAGCGGAAACAGCTCCGTCCCGCGCCCGATTCCCGCCGCCCTCCCGCCCAGCAGAAAGAACGGCACATCGCTGCCCAACTGCTGCGCCAGGTCACTCAACATCCGCAGATCCAGTGCCCGCCCCACCAGCACCGGAAGCGCCAGCAGTACCGCCGCCGCGTCGCTCGATCCCCCTCCCAGGCCCGCGCCCATCGGAATCCGCTTGGTCAGCCGCATCTCCACCCGCCCGGTGGCGCCCATGGCTTCCATCGCCAGGCGCGCCGCCTTCGTCACCAGGTTGTTCGGAATGTGCAGGTCGTCGCTCAACTCGATCGCGCTCTTGCGCCCCGGCGTGTAGCCAATCTCCAAAGAGTCGCTCAGCGAAATGGTCTGAAAAATGGTGCGCAGTTCGTGGTAGCCATCGGCGCGCCTGCCCAGCACCCGCAGGTCGAGATTGATTTTGGCCAGCGCCCGCACACGCGCCCGGCGAGTGGCGGTCATTTGTCGTATTGCAGCAGCGAGAATACGTCGTGCCCGGCGAGCCTTTGCCGGCCGTTGAGGAATGTCAACTCCACCACGAACCCGAGTCCCGCCACCATGCCGCCCGCCTCCTGCACCATGCGGGCCGCCGCCGATGCCGTCCCGCCCGTGGCCAGCAGATCGTCCACAATCAGCACCCGCGCGCCGTTGCCGATGGCGTCCTTGTGCATCTCCAGGGTGTCCGTGCCGTACTCCAGGTCGTAGGTGACGTGTACCGTCTCCGCCGGCAGTTTCCCGGGCTTGCGCACCGGCACGAAACCCGCGCCCAGCGCATACGCCAGAGCCGGCGCAAAAATAAACCCGCGCGCTTCAATGCCCAGCACCACGTCCACCTGCGCCTTGCTGTAGTGCGATTTCAACCCGTCGATGATGCCGCGGAATCCCTGCGGGTCTTTCAGCAGCGTGGTGATGTCGTAGAAGAGGATTCCCGGCTTCGGAAAATCGGGGACCTCGCGGATGAGGGTTTTCAGATCGTCCATTTTGAGGACCGTGGCGCTCGTCGGCATGACATTCCTTTATACCTCGATTCGAAACGACCCATACTGCTGCACCGCCGCCTCCTGCTCTTCCACGCCGCGCACATCGCTCCACATCGGCCCCTTATGCAGCATCCCCGCCAGCCGCGAGAGTTTCTCTTCCGCGCCCACCGCGTACACCTCGACGCGCCCATCGTCCAGATTCCGCGCATACCCGGTTACGCCCAACTCCGCCGCCGCCTTCTGCGCGAAATACCGGTACCCTACGCCCTGCACGCGCCCCCGCACCAGCCATCGCCGCGCTGTCTCTTTTTTCATATCAAAAGTCGAGTATACGGCCTCTGCCCGGGCGGCGGTGGAGATGCGGCCGGCACCAACGTAGTACTCCTTGAGCCGGAATTGAGCCGGGCATTTCCAGGTTCGAGGTCGGTGAATGACGCTCTTCGGGCGCTTCTTTCGATCGCAACTCGTGCGCGAATCAAACGTTCGTGAACACTCCGGGAAGGGCCGGCAGTTCCGCGCCTCGGGGACGTTACGACCAAGTGGCACGGTGGCCACAGGGCTCCGCGTGCACGAGCCTCCGTCACGATCTATACTTAAAGCGGCATGCGAACCACAGTGGATATTGGAACCCTCATCGAGACGTCGCCGGAAATTCGCAAAGGCCGGCCATGCATCGCCGGTACAGGTGTCACGGTACGCCGTATTGTCGGGTGGTACAACCTCGGTCTTGCCCCCGAAGAGATCGCCGCAAAAATGGAGTACCTCACGCTGGCTCAGATTCACGCGGCCTTGGCGTACTACCACGCCAACCGCGACGAGATTGACACTGACATTGCCGCTGAAGATGCCGTCGTGCAACAAATCTTCCCCGCCCAGCCGTAACCGCTGTGAGCCTCCTTCGTTTGTATATAGACGAGGATGCTATGGACGGCGATGTGGTCCGGGGTCTTCGATCCCGCGGAATCGACGCTATCACAGCCGCTGACGCTGGAATGATCCGCCGCAAAGATGAGGAGCACCTCCATTTCGCAACGGTCCAAGGCCGGGCGCTCTATTCCTTCAATGTCGGAGATTTCTACGAGACACTGCATGGATCACAAGTGGCCGCGACCATTGCGGAATCGTTCTGACACAGCAACGCCGCTATTCGACGGGCGAGCAGATTCGGCGCTTGCTACGGCTGATTGGCTCCCTGTCGTCTGAATCCATGAGGAACCGTGCGGAGTTTTTAGGCCGGTGGTGATCACCATGCGCGCCGGCGAACGCACCATGGGGAACACATGGCGACAACACACCAGGGTGAAACCTGATGTGGCATTTCGCGGGCCGCGAGACTGCCGGCGCTGGGGGGACGGTGTCTGTCACCGAGTTGTCCTCCGATCGAGATCTACCAAAAATACGCAGGACCGCGGCACACGGGCAGTATGGCCACTATTTCCGTATCACTCCCGACGATCCGGGTGCAGCCCCGAATTCACTTTCCGCGATGGCGATAACCATCTTCGAAATGGGATGTAGCACAATGGACGTCAGCGCCACAGCGCCCCGGAAACACCCTGTGAAAACACGCGTGACAACATCGCTCCGGTCTGTCCCAACTGCCATGGCCAGGCTCATACCCTCGCGGCTTTGACTGTGAATTTGACGCCATCCCGCCTCAAGGCGATCCGGGACCGTTGGTATGCCTATTGTGAGAACCGGAAGGACGCCTCAGTAATCGGCGCGAGTGGATCGCTCCGCCTCAAGAACCTTGTGAACGAACTTGGGTATGCGGATCACAGTTGGAGGAAAATGTTCTCCACCGTCGATCCGGCTTACAACGAGCTGAACCGCGACGAGATCATGAACCGGGTGTTCTCAACGTCCAACCGCGACGATCTGGCTGTGGCTTTGGAAACCGTCAAGCACATGTATTCCAGCAAGTGGAGCGACGACCGGCTACTACGGAAGTTCAAGGTCGTATACAACACGTTCGGTTTCGATTATGACGAGTTGTAAACGGTACGCCAGGAATGACGCCGTGCCAGGTTCGGAGTCCCGGCTCCACCCGCATATCCTGCTCAACCGGAGTTCGGAATGAAAAATCGAGCGGATCGATTGTACGCCCTGAAAAAGTCATGTGCTGCGCCAAGTTGACGGAAAACGCCCCAGTCTGAGATCTGGCCTGCAACCGGTACGCGACCTGAGTTCCCCGTCGCCTCTGGACGTACCAATGACCCACAATTTCCCCTGACGGGGCAGGCTTAAGTTCCTCGAACGCCGCACGCTCAATTTCCGTAACAGCAGTCTCGGTCAATTCAAAAGTGCCGCACGTCAACGTGCATCGCGAAGTGCAGAAGACTACCGCGTTGCCCATTCGGACCATCTAACTGCCTGATTCAGTGTTGCCCAGCCATCGCCGCGCTGTCTCTTTTTTCATATCAAAAGTCGAGTATACGGCCTGCTCCCCATCCCCTCGATGGTGCGTTATAAACACTCAGTCGCAAAAGTCGTCAGGCTGGCTCTTGCGCGTTGGAATCGGTTACCCGTAGTAAACCGGGAATGTCATTGACGTCGCACTGCTTGCTAACGGCATATGTCTTTCCTTGGATGTGACCGCTCTCGATTACGATTCCAGGAATAAGAGCAGGAGATCGACATGGACGCCTTGGCGGAAAAGCTGGACGCGCGATTGCGCGAGTGGAAGCCGGAGACGGCGGCAGAGGCCAGGGAGCGCATCGCCGAGGTTATAGAACTCGCCGATCACGACGTCCTTGACATCGCGCGCTCGCGCGCCGCCGAACAGGAGGTCCTCGATCTGCTCGATGAGCCCCCAACCCGGTGAGATTTGGCTCGCTGACCTGGGACTCGCTGCCAAGACACGTCCCGTCATCATCGTTTCCCGCCAAGACTCCGACCCGCCGCCTCTCCGCGCAGTGAATTTTTACCCCGGCAGGAGCTGCGCTCCGCACCCTTGCTGCCGACGTTTATTGAACCGCGATCCCTACCGCAGTTCCGGAAATCCAGGCCGCGCTCACCTGAATTGTGGCCACTCCCTTTGCCACATTCTGAGGCATCCGAAAGTTCACTTGGTATCCGTCCACAGCGCCGGGGTAGCCTACCGCGCTGAGTACCTCGGCAGGCTTTCCATTGACAGTCACCTCGACGGGTGAGTTGACAATCGCCAGAGGACTCGATGGGAACGGCTGGCCCGGATCAACTCCCGGGTTGACCGGGCCGAGACCGCTTGCAAAGAGCGACAGGATCTCCCCTGCCGCTGCCGGCTTGGACGCAGTGACGGGAGAGAAGTCGCTGGAATGGGTCACAGCGGGGCCGCCGGGAGTGATCGCGATTTGCGGCGCGGACATCGGGATCAGATGGGCTATCCAACGTTGAGTTCCGCCTCCATTGAGGCGGCGGTTCGCGGGGTCTTCTGTCATGGAGGCTACGCGCTGGGTAGCCACTCCCGGCGGGTTTGCTGCCACCCCCATCTGCCCCCGAACGCCGAGAAATGCTCCAGTACCACCTGTAATCACGAAATTATTTCCCGTTACACTCAAAGGAGCTCCTGGTGGCGCAGCGCCAGCACCGAATCCGTTAATCACAATGGTCCCGATCGGGGTGCCGTCGCTCTTCAGGATTTCGAAAGTGAACACAGCCACCGCAGTCCGCACGGTGTCAGCGATTGCCTGGCCGGGGACGGGGGCCGTGCTGAGATTAACGTTCACGGCAGAGCGAATATGAGTCCCCGTCACGGGCTGGCCATTGACGGCCACAATGTCGGCGACGCCTATGGCCCGGTTGAAGTTTTTCGCGCTGTGCGAGTCGGCGGCAACGTTGGGATTCGTCGCAAACTTGGAAACGTCGGAGGTGTCTTCTTGATACAGAACATTGTTGGCTACGTCGATCTGCAGAATCGAAGCCGTCGCGACTTGCGCCGAACCCGGTTGAGAGAACGCCGCGGCGCAGAGAGCCGTAGCAAGAACTGTTTTCCAATGCAGCCGTAGCGTGTGGTGCCCTCTTCGCAGGGCCTTGTGTGTCGTTGTGTTTTTCATATGCGCTCCTTAACTGGAATTTCCTTTCGGGTTGATCGATCAGGCAGCCTGTCCGAATCCGCCTAACCTGCCACGAATAAGGAATCGCGGGGCTGAAGGTTACAGCCCCTCGTGCGAATGGCGTAGAATAGCTGCTGCGACTCTGGTCCAGATGCCAAACTGCCTTCAGTGCGGAGAGGAATTAGGTTCCGGCGATCCCGCCGGACTATGCCCGAAGTGTCTGATTCTGGGCGCTTTCGATAGTTCGGTAGGCGCGGACGAATCCGGAACTCAGACCATCGACACAGCGGCCACTGCAGCCGGTGATAACGACTTCGGCCGCTATCGCATCCTTCGGCCTCTAGGCGAAGGGGGTATGGGCACCGTGTACCTCGCCGAACAGCTCGAGCCGATTCGCCGGCGTGTGGCTCTCAAGGTTGTGAAGCTCGGCATGGACACCAGCCAGGTGCTCGCCCGCTTTGACAACGAGCGCCAGGCGCTGGCGATGATGGACCATCCGAACATCGCTCAAATCTTCGACGCCGGCGCGACCGCTCAGAGGCGCCCGTACTTCGTGATGGAGTACATCGAGGGCGCACCCATAACCCAGTATTGCGATCGCAAACGGATGACCACCAAGGAGCGGCTGGCGTTATTCCTCGCGGTCTGCCGTGCGGTCCAACATGCGCACCAGAAGGGTGTGATCCACCGTGACTTGAAGCCGTCGAATGTGCTTGTGACAGAGCAGGACGGCGCGCCGGTTCCTAAGGTAATCGATTTCGGCATCGCGAAAGCCACCGGCCAGTGGGCCGTAGAGAACACGCTGCTCACCCAGTTCGGCCAGATCGTCGGGACTCCGGAGTACGCGAGCCCGGAGCAGGCCGACACCATGACGGGAGAGATCGACGCGGCCTCGGACGTGTATTCGCTCGGCGTGCTTTTGTACGAGCTGCTGATCGGAGCTGTCCCCTTCGACACGTCCACGCTGCGCAATGCCGGCTTGGCGGAAATGCTGCGAATGATTCGCGAAGACGAAGCGCCATCGCTACCGCGAAAGCTTACATCAATGGGCGCGGCCGCGAGCGACATCGCCGCACGACGCCAGACCGACCTAACCTCGCTGCGCCGCCTCGTCGATGGCGACCTGAACTCGATCACCATGAAGGCACTCGAGAAGACGCGCGAGCGGCGCTATGCCTCGGTGGCAGACCTCGCGGCGGATATCCAGAGGCACATCGAGCACCGGCCCGTGCTGGCTTCACCACCGAGCCGCCTCTACCGGGCGCAGAAGTTTCTGCGCAGGCACAGGATGGCCGCTCTTGGTGCAGCCACGGGAGTCGTATTGCTTTTCTTGAGCGGAATGACGGCATGGTCGCTTTCGCATCTCGCCGCATCGAGGCCCAAGCTGACCGACAAGGATACTATTGTCCTGGCCGATTTCAACAATAAAACCGGCGATCCGGTGTTCGACGACACGCTGCGCCAGGGACTGTCCATCGAGCTTCAACAATCGCCGTACCTCGAGGTCATTTCGGACCGGCAGGTTCAGCAAATGCTCAAGCTGATGGGACAGCCAAAAGATGCCAGGCTCACTCCTGAAGCCGCTCAGCAGGTCTGCGAGCGAACCGGTAGCGCTGCGGTTCTGGAAGGCTCGATCGCAAAGCTGGGAAGCCAATACGTTCTGGGCTTGCAGGCAAGAACCTGCAGCGCCGGAAATATAATAGACCAGGAGCAGGCCCAGGCGGCCAGGCGAGAGGATGTCCTCAATACCTTGAGCCAGATCGCTCGCAGGTTCAGAACCCGCGTGGGCGAATCGCTTGCGACGGTGGAAAGGCACTCCACACCGTTACAGGAGGCTACCACACCGTCACTCGAAGCGCTCAAGGCGTACAGCGCCGCAATCAAGATGAACCTACCCGGCGGGAATAATGCAGCGGGCAGACAGTTTCTCCAACAGGCTGTCGAAATCGATCCCCAATTCGCGATCGCATACGCGAATTTGGGGCTTAATTACAGTGGTACTCTAGAATCCGTGCGATCGGCGGAGAGCAGCACAAGAGCCTGGCAACTCCGGGACCGAGCCAGCGACCGCGAGAAGTTTTTCATCGACTTCATTTACAACCGGCAGGTGACTGGAAATCAGGAAAAGGCGTACCAGACGCTCGAGTCATGGCTTCAGACATATCCTCGGGGAAAAGAACCACCAAGCCCCTACGATTTGCTAGGGGGCCTCTCCGCCCAGGCGACAGGCCGATTTGACAGAGCGATCGAGACATCGCAAAAAGAAATCGCGAACCGTCCCGACCTTCCCTTCGGGTACGGCAATCTTGCGTCCAGCTGCTTTTTCGTCGACCGCTTCCGCGAAGCCGAGAGCAGTCTTCAGCAAGCCAGGGAACGCAACCTGGAGAAGCCCAATCATCTGGTGATGCGCTACAACATCGCGGCGCTAAACGGTGACAGGGACCAGATGGATCAGGCAGTAGCCCGGGCCAAGGGCAAGCGTGAAGCAGAACACCGCCTGGCGCACGCGGAGGCTCTTGCCTTGGCTCGTTCCGGCCGCCTCCAGGCCGCCCGGCGGTCATCGAGCCGCGCGGTGGACCTGGCCTCGCAAGAGGGGGACCGCGAGGCGGCAGCCGGTTACCGAGCCGCACGAGCGGTGTGGGAAGTCGCTTGCGGATATGGCGCCGAAGGAAAGAGGAGCGCAATGACCGCGCTCGAACTATCCAAGGGCCGCGACGTTCGCTACGCCGCCGGCCTTGCCCTGTCTCTTTCGGGAGACTCTGCCCAATCGGAGGAGCTCGCCGGCGATTTGGAAAAGCGTTTTCCGGAAGATACTTTTGTGAAATTTACCTACGCGCCCGTGCTTCGCGCGTTAGCCGCACTGGGGCGGCATAAGCCCGCGGACAGCGTGGAGCGCCTCGAGGTATCTCTTCCCTATGAGCTGGCGCCGAACGGCCTCAACTTTGCTCTTTATCTCGGCGGTTTGCACTCGGCCTACGTGCGCGGCGCGGCGTTCATTGCCGCGCGTCGTTACCCGGAAGCGGCCGCCGAGTTTCAGAAAATTCTCGATCATCGCGGTATCGTGGGGCTGGATCCCATAGGCCCGCTGGCGCAGTTGCAAGTCGGCAGAGTCTATCGATATGTCAGGAGATAAGGTCAAGGCGAAAGCTGCCTACGAGGCTTTCCTCGCGCTTTGGAAAGATGCAGATCTCGCTGTCCCGATACTGAAAAGCGCCAAAGCAGAGTACAGCCGGCTGCAGTAATTGCGGTGTAACCTTTGGCTCCCGATTCCTTATCCTGTGTAGCGAGACTCCGGGGACATCGGTTTATGACGAACAAACACACCATGCACACTCTGGCGGGACCATCGCAATTTCCGACCACACGGTGGACGCTGGTGGTCGCCGCCGCCGATCCCCAAGGGAAAGATGCTCGCTCCGCTTTAGTTTCCCTGTGCGAGGGCTACTGGTATCCGTTATACGCCTATGTTCGCCGCCGCGGTTATCCGCCCGATCAGGCGCAGGATCTCACGCAGGAGTTCTTCATCCGGGTGCTGGAAGGCCGATATCTCGATCGCGCCGACCCGGAGAAGGGGCGTTTTCGGGCGTTTCTTCTGACTTCAATGAAATTCTTTCTAGCCGATGAAGTAGACCGTAATCGGGCGCAGAAACGCGGCGGGGGGACCGTCCTATCCCTCGAATTCTCGTCCGGCGAAGACCGCTACCAACGTGAGCCTGCGCACGATGAGACACCGGAGTGGATCTTCGAACGGCGCTGGGCGCTTTCCGTGCTCGATCGAGTCGTGGAGAAATTGCGCAACGAGTTCGTGCATCACGGCCGCCCGGAGCATTTCGAACGGTTGAAGGTGTTCCTTCTCGGGCAGTCCGACGCGCCGTATGCCGCCTTGGCTCGAGAAATGAACACGTCAGAAGGGGCGCTCAAGGTGGCCATTCACAGGCTTCGCAAGAGGTACCGCGAACTCTTTCGACAGGAGATCGCCGACACCGTGGCCGATCCCGGCGAGGTGGAGTCCGAACTCCGGTTTTTGGCGGCCGCTTTGACCAGGAAGTAGCGGCCGGTCCCCGTCGGTTCAGTGCACTCGAAACCGCGCGGCGAAGGACGAGGCGTTTGCCACAGATGAAAGGGCTCTTCCAGCCCACTTCCCGGAGTGCCGTTTAGCAGTTGGTTGGTTTGGGAACCCAGTAACGCGCGAGCCGAAGTCGTGGTGAACTTGGGCAGCAGCGGCCCACTTGGACGTATCACGCCCCAGTCTGGGATCTGGCCTGCAACCGGTACGCGGCCTGAGTTCCCCGTCGCCTCTGGACGTACCAATGACCCACAATTTCCCCTGACGGGGCAGGCTTAATTAAGTTCCTCGAACGCCGCACGCTCAATTTCCGTAACAGCAGTCTCGGTCAATTCAAAAAGTGCCGCAGGTCAACGTGCATCGCGAAGTGCAGAAGACTACCGCGTTGCCCATTCGGACCATCTAACTGCCTGATTCAGTGTTGTCCCAGCGATCGCCCGCTCCATTTCCCGGCATTGGGGCGATTTTTCGTGGTGGCCCCTGTGGCACTGCGGCATGCCCTACCAGCATACCTATGTGCCCCTGTTGCACCGGCCCTTCGCCGTGGAGGCGGTTTTTCCCGGTGACCCGGAAGCGTCCCCGCCCGGACCGCTGAATATGTAACGTACCCGTAGCCTCCTCACGCCCCTTAGTCAGAAGATCAGAGTTCAGGACGGCCATTCACAATGCCTAAGACGAAATTCTCCGCATTTTTTTCGGTCCTGCTCATATTCGCGAGTGGCGCAGCGATGGGAGCCGTGGGCTACCGGTTATACGTCGTGAAAACGGTCATCAGTCCCGTCAAAGCCGCGCCCAGGAGGAGCCCGGAGGAATTGCGTAAGCTGGTCGTTTCCCGGCTGAACGAAGCAGTTCACCTCGATGACCAGCAACTGAGCCGGGTGCAAAAAATTTACGATGAAGAAGGCGCTTGGTTTACGCAAACTCATAAGGACTTCGACGCACAAATTCAGCAGATCTATCGCCAATTTGCCAATGAGCGCGATCTTCGACATGAAGCGTCGATAGCCAGGATTAAGAAAGTTCTCCGGCCGGATCAGGAACCGCTTTACGACAAATGGCTGGCTGACCGCGCGGCGGGCCGTAAACGTCACCAGGAGCAAAAACAGCAGAATCGCGATCAGAACAAAACGCCGCCCCTCCACCTCCCTTAGAAAGACGGCCCCCCTTGCCGGGCCCCATTGTTAACGCCCGCCCCGATTCGAGCGTGTCATAATGAACAGAATGATGGCCACTGAGGCAGACGCGAAGCCTCGATATCAGTTCAAAGCAAGCCGTTACAGCAGCCATACGCTCCTCCTCGCGCGCTTCCCCGCACGCGGTGAAGGCAGGCGCGTGCTGGATCTCGGTTGCGCCGCCGGTTACCTCTCCGAAATCCTCGCCGAACGTGGATACGCCGTCACCTGCATCGATTGGCCCGGCACTCCCCACCCCGCCACCGTGGAATTCTCGGGCGCCGATCTCGATGACGGCATCGGCCCTGTCGGCGGCCACTTCCAGTACATCATCTGCGCCGACCTTATCGAACACCTGCGCGATCCCCTCCGCCTCCTCAAAGAGTGCCGTGAGAAACTCGCGCCCGGCGGCACCCTCGTGGCCTCCCTGCCCAATAGCGCCCACTGGTATTTCCGCTGGAACGTCCTCATGGGCCGCTTTCCGCAGCACGAGCGCGGGCTCTTCGATAGCACCCACCTCCATTTTTACCCCTGGAGCGGCTGGGTCAACCTGCTCCACCGCGCCGGCTTCCGCATCGATACGGCGTGCTGCTCCTCAGTCCCTTTCGGATTGGCTCTTCCCCGGTGGAAACATTCGCTCCTGGTGCGCCTGCTCGAGCGCATCAGCGTCGAGTGCGCACGCGTCTGGAAAACACTGTTCGCCTATCAGTTCATTGTGACCGCTAGCGGGGAGGGCCCTCGCTGAAGCGGTAATCCGGCAGGCAAACTGATTTGAAACCCCTCATGAAACTCACCCGCCGGAAGGAAATTCTCCTGGATTTCTTTCTGGTGTTCCTGTATGCCGCCGTGCTCATCCGCCCGTACTTCAAAGCCAAGTACACGGACAAGTGGGCCTCCATCGAAAGCACGTTCATCGCCGACGCGCGCTTCCTCGTCGCAGCACTGGCCGCATCCGCAATGGCAGCCGCTGTGGTACACCGGCACGCGCTTCGACTACATCTATCCGCCCGCCCTGCGCTACGGCACCGCCATCGTTTCCAAAGTGACCGGCTTCTGGCCGGTGAAGGCGTACCATTTCTACATCGCCTTCTTCTACGCCCTGGGCATCGCCGGCGTCTATCTGCTGGTGCGCATCGGCACCGAACTCGCGCGGCTCGGCCTGGCTGGCCGCCGTGGCCACGGCGCTCATGTCGCCCATCTTCCTGTTCATGCCGCAGCTTCCGCGGCGACTGCGTGGATGCTGCGGTCCCGCAGCGCTGGGCGTCCTGGTGAAGTACGGCGAAGGCCCGCACATGAGCGCGCTGGCCCTGATCCCCATCGCCCTGGCCTTCACCTGGCTGGCGCTGGAAAAGCGGCGGCCGTGGGCCGTGGCGCTGGCGGCGGTGTTTTCCGCCGGCGTGGTCTCCAACAATTTCTACGGCGCGACGGCCCTGGCGGTCTTCTATCCCATCCTGGTCTGGAGCTTCTGGATCACCCGCCAGGACAAGCGCATCCGCATTCCCGCCATCGCCATCCCGCGTGCTCGCCTACGGCCTGACGGCCTTCTGGCTGGTGCCCTCGTACTTCAGGGTCACGGCGGAAAACATGAAGTACGTTTCCGAGCACGGCACCACCTGGTCCATCTGGGTGGCCGTGGTGGTGGCCGTCGTGTTCGCCGTGTTCACGACTGGCTCGCGCGCAAGACAACGCGAGCGCACCTGGGAGGTATTCGTCGCCGGTTGCGTGGTCTTCTTCTCGCTCAACGTGCTGGGCAATTACTATTTCAATTTCCGCATCGCGCGGCGAGCCCACCGCCTGCTGCCCGAGCTCGACATGATTTACATCATCGGCGTCGTGCTGGTGCTGCGATGGATGTGGAACCGCCCCGGCATCGCGCTGCGCGTGGATCGCCGGTCGTCATGGTGCTGCCGCTTTCTACACCGCCAGCGGCTACATCCGCCATGCCTGGCACATGTTCCCGCTCTGGCCGGATTACCAGGACCGCGTCGAGTACCGGATCTCCGACTGGCTCTGGAAGAACATGCCCGACGCGCGCGTCTATGCCCTCCGGATCGGTGCGCTTCTGGTTCGACGCGTGGCACGATCTGGCGCAAATGGGCGGCGGCTCGGACCAGGGACTGCTGAACGGCCAGGTGGAACCGGCGCAGTGGGAAATCAACCTGGGCCCAGAACCCCAACCCGCCATCCTGTGGATGCAGTGCCTGGGCGTGGACGCCGTTTACGTCTCCGACAAGAGCTCGCAGGAGATCTTCAAGGATTTCCAGTCTATCCCCAAAAGTACGCCGGCGTACTGCCCGTGCTCTTCGACGATCAGCAGGGCAACATGCTCTACCGCGTGCCCGCGCCGCTATCCCGCGCGCGCCCGGGTGGTGGAGACGGCCAGCGCTGAACGCCGTGCAAGCCGCCGCGCTTCAATGACGACGTGGAGTATCTGCAGGCCTACGCCGACGTCATCGAAAAGGGTCCCGACGCGCCGCCCACCCTGACCTGCGAATGGCACCGACGCCATGCGCGTGCACGCCAAAATCGATCCCGGCCAATCGGTGGTGGTGCAGGAGAGCTTACGATCCCGCGTGGCACGCCTGGTCCGATGGCAAGCCGCTCGCCGATCCGCAAGGACGCCATGGGCTTCATGGCGATCGATGCGCCGCCGGGCGACCACGACATCTCCCTGGCCTTCGTCACGCCCGCTGGAAAACCAGGTGGGCCGCGTGCATCACCGGCGATTACCCTCGCTGGCCCTGGTGGCGCTGCTCGTGACCAGAAGCATTCGCGGGAGCGGCCGCGTGAAACGCCTGGTCCACCGCCGCTGCTGGCCGCTGGCGATTTTTCTGCTGAACGTCTGGTTGAACGCGCCCCTGTTCATGCCCGGCGAACTGCCCGTTCCGCGGATCCATCGAGGGCGGCTACGTCGGCATGGCCCGCTTCATCTCCCAGCATCCCAACCCCTGGGGCTGGAATCCGCTACCCCTATTGCGGCCTGCCCACGGCATTCATGTACGTGCCCGGCCTGCCCTACCTCACCGCGCTCTGGATCCGCCTGCTGCCGCACGTCTCGCCGGACACCATCTACCGCACCATCGTCTCCCTGGCCACCTGCCTGGGCCCGGTGACGCTGTTCTTCTTCGCGCTCGTACTTCACCGGCAGCCGCCGATGGTCGTTCGCCGCGGCCCTGGCCTACAGCTTGCTCTCGCCCTCCTACGCCCTGTTCCCCGCGGTCGAGAAGGATCGCGGCGTGGCCCAGCTTCCCTGGCGCATTCAGGTGCTGGCCAAGTATGGCGAGGGTCCGCACAATACCGGGCTGATGCTGCTGCCGGTGGCGCTGCTCCTGCTCTTTCGTGCAGCCAAAAGCCGCGGCTATCCGCGCATTTTCGCCGCGGCGGTGGTCCTGGCGGCCATCCCGCTCTGACCAATTGGGTCGGCGCATTCGCGCTGGCGATCTCCAGCCTTCTTCTGCTGCTGGCCGCATGGGGAGAGCCGGAATTCCGCTACTGGCGCGCCCTTGCTGCCGCGGGCCTCGCGTACCTGCTGGCCTGCTTCTGGCTGACCCCCAGCTTCATCAAAACCATCGCCTTCAACTGGCCCGTGGATTCCTTCGCCTATCACCTCAAGCAGCAGCAGGTCTGGCTGCTGGCCGGAATGATCGCCGGCGCCCTGGCTATCCGCGCCGCCTTCCGCTTCTTCCGCGGGTCCTTCTATTTCTGCCTCGTGACCATGGGCGCGTTCGTGTTCGGCTGGATCGCCACCGTCTTCTACGTGTACGGCCTCGATACCATTCCCGAATCGCGCCGCTACGCCATCGAATTCGAATTTTTCGTGGCGCTGGCTCTCGTCGAAGCTCTGCGCCTCGCCCTCCGCAGCACCAACAGCACCATCCGCCTCTGCGCCATGGGAGCCGCCGGAGTCATGCTGCTGGTGGGCGCGCCGCAGCTTTATGCGTATGCCACCCAGGGGTGGCAGGCGTGGCGTCCCTCGCCGCCTGAAAACACGCTGGAATACCGCCTGGGCGAGTGGATGGCGCAGCATCCGCCCCAGGGCCGCGTCTTCGCTTCCGGCGGCATGCGCTTCCGCCTCAACTCCTGGTTCGACCTCCAGCAGGTGGGCGGCGGCTTCGAAACCGGCCTCCAGAATCGCGTGCCCTACGATCTCTCTTACGATATCCGCGCCGGAACCGATGCCGCTCGCGCCCTGCTCGAACTGAAAGCCCTCGGCGCGCAGTACGTCGTGATCCACGGCCCCCGCTCGCGCGAGTATTATCGCGACTTCCAGCGCCCCGAACGCATCGCCGCGAACCTTCCCGCCGTCTACCACATTGAAGACGACACCATCTACGCGCTGCCCCCGCGCCCCCTCGCGCACCTCGCCACCCCCGAAGAACTCACCAGCCTCCCCGCCTACGTCGCCGGCATCGAAGACCCGTCCCGCCCCGTCCTCCAGACGCGCTGGCTCGACGCCGGCGCACTCGATGTCACCGGCCCCGCCCCGCGCCCCGGCGATCTGGTCTCCATCCAGGTCAATGCCACCCCCGGTTGGCGCGCCTCCCAGGACAACCGCGCCTTGCCCATCGCCCAAGACCGGCTCGGCTTCATCGTCCTAACCCCCGCCGCCGCCCCCCCCGCCACCCACATCGCCCTCCGCTACCACGGAACTCTGGAACAGCGCCTCATGGCCGCCCTGTGCGTCCTATCCTGGTTGGCCGCCTTCGCCGCCCTTCGATGGGGCAAGGCGTGGTAGAGGATAAGACGGCGCGACTGCGGAACCCGGGTCGCCAGACCGTGCTTCTTCAGAAGCGCGGCAAATGACGGCGACGCGCGTTAGACGGTCAAGGTGAAATGGGATTGCATTCCGATGCCGCGTTTTCAGCACTCCCTTAGATCTGCGAGCAGTACCGGCTCGTCCAGGGCGAATCTAACTATGCTCTTAGTCGTTTCCTTCAGTAACCGGAGCGCGTCGGCTTCGCTCCCGAGCGCCCGAAGTTCCTTCTTGAAATCCGGTGCATTCCCATGTGCCACGTTACGATAGGCATACATCTTTCCCCAGACTTTATCTGGAGCTGTATTGCGCTTGAGAGTACCGAATTCCCCAATCAGTCAGCCTTCGATTCTGCCATCTGCATGGTCAGCCGGGAGTGCTCGATACTCAGGTCGATCCACTGGTCAACCAGGCGTTTGAACCGCTTGTGGGCTGCGATCCGGCGGCGAAGCTCCTTCACGCATTCCTGGCGAACGTACTCCGTGCGGCTCTTCATCTGACGGGTATAGCTGATCTGCCAGTAGGCTCCGGTTTGGTTTTTGGGGTCCTTGTACTGGCGGGTGAGCGAGCCCGGACGCATCGGGCCGATCTCCAGTAGCGCCCTCTTGATCCGATCAATCCTCTGCTCGATCTGTTGAATCCGTTTCTGGCTCATGAGTCCTCTTTTTGTGTGGTTAGTATAGCATATATATGCTATACTATGCCCGATCAATTATCAATACCCACAACCCGAAGTTCGAGCCGACCGGCAAGGAGGCCGCTTCATGCTTTGGAACCATTGGTGGAATCTGGTGTGCGATTTGCAGCCCGCTTGCGCCCGCACCCGAACCTTCCTCTGGATGTCCCTCTGTCTGGCGGGAATGACCATTCGCAAGGATCTGCTGGGCGTCACCAGCATCGTCCGCGCCCTGGGCCTGGAGCCGGCCTGTTACGACCGCCTCCTGGACTTCTTCCACAGCCCGGCCCTGGATCTAGACAAGCTCACCCGCGCCTGGTGCGCTCTGCTCTTCCGGCTAGACCCCGGCATCCTGCGCATCGATGGCAGGCCGGTTCTGGTTGGCGACGGAATCAAGGTTGCCAAGGCCGGTCGCAAGATGCCTGGAGTCAAGAAACTCCATCAAGAATCCGAGTCCAATAACAAGGCCGAGTACATCTTCGGCCACTCCTGCCAGGCGGTCGCTGTGCTCACACAAGCCTTGTCCAGTGTATTTGCCTTGCCTTTGGCCTGTCGCATCCACGAAGGCACGGTGTTTTCCAACCGCGACCATCGAACTCTGCTGGACAAGATGATTCTGCTGCTCGGCTCACTGGGGCTGAATCAGCCGTTCTACTTCGTCGCCGACGCCTACTATGCCAGCGGCAAGGTAGTGCGCGGGTTGCTGGCCCATGGAAACCACTTGGTCACGCGCGTCAGATGCAATAGCGTAGCTTTCTTCCCGGCCACACCCCCGCCGCCACATCGGCTGCGGCGTAAGGGTAGACCCGCCAAGTACGGCAAGAAGGTCAACATCGCGACTCTGCTGAAAGATGTCGGCCAACTCCAGGAGGCGCCCAGCCCCGTCTACGGCGAAAACGGTGTGACCCTTCGCTTCCGCTCCGCCGACCTGTTGTGGCGCCCTGTCGGTATTCTCGTCCGCTTCGTCGCGGTGCTTCATCCACAGCGCGGCGCCATCCTGCTGATGTGCACGGACCTGACCCTCCCCGCTTTGGACATCATCCGCATCTATGGCCTGCGTTTCAAGATCGAAGTGTCCTTCAAGCAGGCCATCCACGTCATCGGCGCCTATGCCTATCACTTCTGGATGGCGGCCATGACGCCACTACGGCGCGTGAGCGGCAACCAATACCTGCACCGCAAATCGGAGGCCTACCGCAACGCCGTGCGTCGCAAGATCGCGGCCTACCATCGCCACATCCAACTGGGGCTCATCGCCCAAGGCTTACTGCAGATTCTCTCCGCGACCAACCCCACGCTGGTCTGGCAGTCCTTCGGCTCGTGGATCCGAACTGTTCGCCCGGGACTGGCCCCCTCCGAACAGGTTGTGGCCATTGCCCTCCGCCATACCCTCCCGGAATTTCTCGCAAGTACCGCCAAACCCTCAATCCTCGTGAAATTCATCCGCGACCGCTTGGATCTATCCAGAACCGAAGGAAACAGTTTGGCGGCATGAGAAACCAACCGCAAATATCGGTACTCTCAAGTATTGCGGAACGGCGAGTAATCGATTTTCCTGGGCCATCGATTGTTCAATAGGGTAATTATATACTTGACAGACCAAGCGATTGGCCGTAAAATTTATTCATGGACGCCATTCGCACCCTTCAGCAAGCAGTTCAGTACTTCTCAAACTACGAGAACTGCAAGACAGTCATGGTCCAGCTTCGCTGGCCTGATGGCGTCGTAAAGTGTCCGCAGTGCGGCTCCGATCACGTGGCCTATCTGGCGAAGGCCCGCGTGTGGAAGTGCTACGAGAAGCATTCGCTTGCCAAGTTCTCGCTGAAGACCGGCACCATTTTTGAGGACTCCCCACTCGGTCTGGACAAGTGGCTCCCCGCGCTCTGGCTCGTGGTGAACTGCAAGAACGGCGTCAGTTCCTGCGAGACAGCCCGCGATCTCGGCGTTACTCAGAAGACCGCTTGGTTCATGAATCACCGGATTCGGTTCGCACTGCACCGAGGGCGGATCGGGCCTGCTTTCCGGACAAGTAGAGGCCGACGAAACTTACATCGGCGGCAAGGCCCGGAACATGCATGCTCAGCATTCGCGCCAGAAAGATCACAGGCACTGGCGGAAAGGATAAGACCGCCGTCCTGGGCATCTTGGAGCGCGGCGGAAAGGTGCAACAGCCGTGTGCGGGTGAAAATCGTAGACAACACGAAGAAGAAGACATTGCAACGCGAAGTGCGCGAACATGTGGAAGCGGGCTCGGCGATCTTACACCGATGCTCTGAAGTCGTACGAAGGTCTCGATGAGTTTCACGCATGAGGTAGTGGACCACGCCGTGGAGTACGTGCGTGGTGAGGTGCATACCAACGGGATGGAAAACTTCTGGAGCCTGCTGAAGCGCGGGCTTGAACGGAACCTACGTGAGCGTTGAGCCCTTTCACCTGTTCCGTTATCTCGATGAACAGGCGTTCCGCTACAACAATCGGACTTGCATGGACGACGGCGACCGCTTCCGTCTGGCGCTCTCACAGATCGCCGGGAAACGGCTCACTTACGAACACCTCACCGGCAAGGATCGCGGCGAGAGTCTGGAGCCTGCGCCGAACGTCATCTAAAACGGCAGAATCGAGGAAAGAAAAAGCCATGAGCACTGAGGAGCAGGATCTAATCTTCGGACGCCTAACGCGCCAGGATAGAGAATGTCGAAGGAATCTCGCCGCATTGGACGCCAAGCTTAAGGGCGTCGCAGAGAATTTGGTTGATATTGGCCGGAGATTCAGCGGCTTCCTTTTGCCAGAGGGTAACGAAAGAATCCGCGCCGCAATAGAAGCAACGGAGGGTTTGCCGGACAAGGACTCAGTTTTGGAGCTCCTAAGGGAGATCCAAAACGAGCGCGAGCGCGCAATACGGATCGCTGAACAGCTAAAACAGTTCGACTAGCCGTCACCACTCCGTTTGACACAGAGGCAAAGGTCGTGCAATCGAAAACAAAAAGCAAGCTCTTGGCGATTCTCACCTACGCGGCGATTCATGTTGTCGGTGCTGGACTGTTCCTGTGGCGCGGGTTCGACTGGTGGTGGTACTGGCCTTTATGGCTGGCTTGGGACATGTACCAGCATTTCTGAGGGCTGCGAGGTTGCAGAACGTGAGCGCTTCGCTCCGGCGGCTTGTGCTCCGTATTCCAGAAGCCGCTTGAGAAAGCGCTGACCCTTGGCCTCCGGGCTCCGGTCCTCTGGATCGAATTGTTTCGCCAGGAGCGCCTTCATTTGTGCTACCTGCTCCGAACTGTATTCCTGAGCCATACCGCCTGTTTCTATTCCGCCGGAGCCGGACCGGCATCTCCCACGAAGTTGACCTTCCCCGATGCTTCCAGCAGTGGTTTATAGAGCCTCTGGAGTGCGTCTACGCTGTTTCTGAGCGCCGAGTCGTACTCAGAGCGGCAGCCAGGACATTCCTTCGGCGCGAAGAAACCATGCTTTTCAGCAAGGGCGGACTTTTCTTGCATGTCGAGGATCACCTTCGTCCTGCATTGAGGACACTCGATGCGAACGAACCTCAAGTCCGAAAGCGAAACAATGAATTGCTTGTGCATGGCGCACATGTTCAATGTTTCCGCTTGGAACTCTTCGCGCCAGTTTTCTTGAACGGATTCGGCACTGCGGCCTTGGGCACCGAGAGCACCGTCTTCAGCGCTCGCGTGAATCGCTCCGCAGCTTCCGGACCCTCGATCATCTCCGGGTGGGGCTTCATGGTTTAAGGTTAGCACCAGTCTGGCAAACCGACTGCAAGATCGTGCAGAAACGCTCTGGTAGAAGTGAGGATTTCGGCAGCTACCTGGGGAGGAAAGTCACCCGGTCCGATGATCAACTTGTCTTCGACGTGGACAACCTTGTTTCTCCACGCGCGCTGCATTCCTCGCATATCGGCAACGACCGTGCCTAGAAAGCCGATGTGAGGCTTGAGCGTGTCGGGTAATTCGTCATACCGTGTGCGCTGGGTGAATTTTTCGGCCTTGTCGAGCAGTGAACCCCAGGATGGTTTAGGATCATCGATGCCGCACAATTTCGCGAGTTTTGGAACGGCGATTTCCGTCGCCCGCATCAAGTGAAAGACACATGCAGGATTACACTCAAAGACGGCACATTGGCAAGCCAACTCCAGATCACGCTCAATCGGGGGGAACCGTCTTAGAATGTCCGCCCCGAAATATTCGCTGGCCGATTTCAGCCTAAGAAGTCCAGGCAGAACTGAGCCGTGTTCGGCGGGATCGCGTTGAAGAAGGTTCGCCTTGTTTGCGGAGATGCAGTAGAACATTCGCTGGTGCAAATCATCCCTGATGCGGCGTTCCAACTCTTTCACGTTGTCGATCAGATCCTTCACAGTCGGGACACTCCGCGGATTGAAAGTTGCGAGGTTCCGTGGGTCAAGCCCCTCTTCCACTGCTTGCCATAAACTCAGAACTCTTCTGGCCTGGGTTGCCGAACTAATCAACTCTGCGGCTTCCAGAGAAACCAGCACTGCTTCGACCGACTTCATCAACCGAGAAAGCGATGGACGGTCATTCAGAAATCGCCCAGGATCGAATGAGAGAATCTCACAAAATAGGGCTAGATTGTCCAAGATTAGAACAAAGTTGCCCGCATAGAAGGTGAGCATTTCCCACAGGCTCACCAGCCTGTATGGATTCTCTTGCCAAGGGCAGAGGCAGACTGGTAGCGCGTCTCGACTGGGAAGAATAGGATCGGCAATTGCCGACATCACAACACCCCTTGTAGAATAGAAGTGTCGCGAGCCCGCTGTAACGGGTTCCCGATTTCACAGCAAAGACATTCCGGGGCGGCTTTCGGGCCGCCCTTTTGCTTTCTTGATCTTAACATTTCGTGGTCAGGGAAGTATATAATTACCTTCAATAGGGTCAATTTCTTCTTGACCTGCCTCGTAATAGAATCGTACGGGTCGGTGTTGTTGGGTTTGTGTGCTAAGAGCCCTTCGAGCATCGCGAAGTATCCCAGAAAACGCAGGGGCGACCTATAGGGAAGTGCCTTTAGTCCAGCCAACTGGCGCAGGAAAGGTTTGAGATCGAGCGGTAGGGGCTGGGCGCGCTCTATTCGGTCACGAAGCTTCCTTATTTCGGCAGCATCCGCAGCCGTAATATCGACGAAGAGATCTTCGTTCTGCCGGATCTCTTGCAGGACTTGAAAAACGTGGTCTTGATGCCACACGAGTCCGCGGTCGACGACTGTGAAGAGAATTTCAAGTTCCGTCGGCGCGATATCCGAAGCTTCACGGATCCGCTCAACGGTCACATTCGGACCGCGGAACGCGACGACGAAGTAGCGCCATTGGCTCTCCGGGAGCACATCTTGCGGCCCATCGCCTTGGTGAAGGCGACGTTCCCACAGGTCTGAGTAGAGAAACTTGGGATGCGGAGCAAACTCCAGAAGGGTCACCTTGATCTTCTCGATCTCCTTCGTTGTTGCCCGCCTCAGCTGATGCCCCTTCGCAAGCTGAACTCTAGCTGGGCCAATGATGGCTCGGACATTTGCAACGAAAGCGAATCCAGCCCGTGGTTTCACAACACTCATTATGGCAGGAGGTAGATCCGTGCCTCGAATAGCGAGTTACAGTTCTGCGTAGCCCGGTTCCTATATTGGCAGCCACGCCGCCCCCTAGAGGACGAGGAGGCTCAGCGGCGCCGGGTTTCCACTTGGCCGTGTCGTCCGTTGCTGCCACTTGACCGGTGGCCATACCCGGGACTGCGTCGGAGGCCGAGGTGCGTTCCCATGTTCGACTGCCGCAGTGCGCCTTCATCCTGTCATTCAGACGCCGCCCGACCCCAGGCCCTACAGACCCTTAAGTAGTTCGTCCAACTGAAAGGCGTGGCGGATCGGGTGCATGACGGCGTGCTCCATCATGGAGTCGATACAGTAGCGCGTCTGCCAGTGCGATGGGTACTCCGGAACCTCCAGCTTTTCGTTGGGCACTTCCCGCAGCGGGTCCCGCCACCGCTCCAGGACATGCTCCATGTACTCGTCCGCATCGCGCACAATGGCAGACACCTCCGGGGCAGGGCGAATTCCGGGATCGGGTAGGGCCAATACCTCGCACATCCAGATCATGTAGCCGCCCGCGGCGGACAGCACGTGCCGTCCTAAGGTTTCAAGCGATGCATAGTTGGGGTCATCGGTCGGTGGCAGTATCAATGGACTCGCCAGGGCCAGCCTCCAGGTGTGGACGAATCGGCGAAGATGTTCCTCGTGCAACAGTACCAGGGCGCGAACGGCGCGGGATCGGTATTGCAGATTGGATGACATGAGCAGAGGATAGCCGATTCAAGCGTTGAGGTGTTCCGTCGAGGGCGGGGTTGTAAATCAGATATCCTGCTCTTTATCCCCCTAACTCCCCTGTAGAAAAAGTCATCGCTGCGTTGATTCTCCACGTACTTCCCACCTGGCAAGCCGATTGCACTTTTCCCTTTCTCTCGACAACTTCCTGCGCCATTTCACGCAGGTGCGCTGTGGAAAGGACACCAGCCGTGACTCTCGCCGCCACCGAAACCCAAACCGACTACTTGCGAGCCCTCCCGGGAGACGACGTCCGCCAGATCCTCTGGCGCTTCGCCGACCGCTACGATCTCCAGATGCTGGTGCAGTCCGTGCGCGCCGTCGCCCGCGGACCGGTCGCCCGCCTGGTCGCCGCCGGCGCCCGCAACACCCACGAGTGGACCCCCGAAAAGAACGCCCTGCTCCAGGCCTTCGACGAATCCGGCATCACCGGCGTCTTCATGGAACCCTCCCAGGGCGGCTTCATCGAAGGCCCCAAGAACCTCGCCCTGGCCCTGGTCGCCTTCGAACTGGCCTGGGTGGATGCCGGCGCCGCCACCGGCAGCCTGGCCGGATGCCTCGCCCTCTCGCCCATCCACGAGCGCGGCACCGCGGAACAGCGCGATTACTACATGAGCCGCTGCGCCCCGCCCCAGCCCGGCGAGGACCGCCAGCCCTGGCGCGGCGCCTTCTGCCTCACCGAGCCCATCCCCTACGTCGGCGTCGAAACCGGCATGCTGGGCGGCAAGGTCCGCATCGCCGAATGGAAGGAGGGCGAGGAGCCCCTACTGCAGGTGGAAAAGCGCGGCCGCTTCATCACCAACATGGGCTTCGCCAACTTCGTCACCGCCGCCGTGGAATCGGATGACCCGCGCATCAAGGGCACCTGCATGGTCATCCTCGAAGAGACCGATCCCGGCACTTTCGACCGCGGCACGCCCACCCGCAAGCTGGTCCACCAGCTCTCCTCCACGCGCGACCCCATCTTCAACCTCAACGTCCCGGCCAGCCGCATCATCGGCGGCTATACCGTCAAGGATGGCGTCATCGTCCCGCGCTACAGCCACGGCGAGATCATCGAAGCCGTCTTCCGGCGCACCCGCGTCACCGTGGCCATCATGACCTCGGCCAAGCTGCTCTCCGCCGTCGAGCCCGTCATCCGCTACCATCGCAATCGCTTCCGCGGCGGCTCCATCGCCACCCCCGGCTCGCCCCGCTACGAGCTCGGCCTGCAGCTCAAGCAGGACGTGGTGCATCGCCTGGTGGATGTCTGGGCCACCGGCGAAGCCAGCGCCTCCCTCGGCTTCGAAGCCGCCCGCCTCTTCGACCAGCTCGACCCCCTCGAAAAGCGAGAAGGACTCCCTGCTCGCTGAAGCCGGCGTCAAGCCGCGGCAGCGCCACTCTCAAAGCCATGCGCGTTGTGCAGAAGAGCGCCATCGAGTTCCTCCACGGCCAGCGCCCCGATATGGCCGCCGACCGCCTGGTGCAATACGCCCTCCTCGATTCCCAGGCCAACGTCCTGTGCCCCGCCTGCAAGCTCTGGAACACCGGCCACGGCGCCCGCATGATGCGCGAAGCCGTCAGCCTCATGGGCGGCTACGGCATCACCGAAGATTGCCCCGGCTTCCTGGGCCACAAATGGATGGACGCCCAGCTCGAAGCCACTTACGAAGGTCCCGAAGCCGTGCAGCGCCGCCAGCTCAGCGTCACCATGACCGACGAGCTGTTCCTCGCCCAGTTCCGCGAGTGGATCCGCGAAATGCGCATCATCGCCAACGATTACCCCGGCACCGGCGCCTGCTCCCTGGCCACCGCCATGCAGATGTGGCTGTGGACGCTCTGCAACACCTGCAGAACGCCACCGATGCCGAAGGCGCCAAGCTCTACCAGGGCTCCCGCCAGGGTGTCACCTTCCCGCTGGCCGACGCGCTCTGCTGGCTGCTCGCCTCCCGCTGCCAGATCCTCGACGTGCTGGAACTCCAGAAGCACGGCCCTGAGAATCCCGCCCTCGCCGAAGGCCTCGCCGGGCCTCCTCGCCTTCCTCACCGACCTGTGCCACGTCCAATCCGCCCGCGCCGCCGGCGAAGTCGGCCGCGTCTGCGCCGAGCTGGTCTTCGGCTACAACCGCCATCCCGCCTGGGACTACCGAAGGCTGCGCCACCTGCTACCAGGCCGACGACCTCGACGCCATGGAAGCCCTCATCCCCGGCATCGCCAGCCTCGCCCGCGGCTATACCGACGTCATTGAAAGCGATGGCTCCCACACCCCCAAAGCCGGTCCCTGCGCCCGCTTCGACGGCCTCGATCAGTTCATCCGCCTGCGCGTCCGCATGGATGGCTGTCTCACCGGTTCGCAGCTCGCCAAGGATCGCGCCGCCGACGCCCTCACCAAGGTCATGATCCCCGAAGCGCTGGACTATCCCGCATGAGCCAGCCGGCGCCCCTCCGCCAGTCGATGGATGTCGATATCGTCTGCGTCGGCTTCGGCCCCGCCACGGCCGGCTTCCTCACCACGCTCGCCGGCCATCTCATGAATCCCGATGGCACGCCCGCCATCGAAAGCCCCTCCTGCCCCGGCCTGCCCCTCCAGGTCATGTGCTACGAGCGCGCCGACGATATCGGGTTCGGCGTCTCCGGCGTCGTCACCAAAGCGCGCGGCATCCGCGCGTCCATGCCCCACCTGGATATCAGCCGCATCCCCATGGCCGCGCCCGTGCAGCAGGAGCGGGTGGTCTACCTGCTCGATCCGGCCGGCGCCAGCCGCCGCTCGCCCGCCCTCAAACTCGCCGATGGCGCCCTGCGCGCCCTCCGTCTGCACCGCCACTATGGCGTCGAATTGCCGTACGTGCCGCCCTTCCTCCATAAGACCGGCGGCCTGATTCTCTCCCTCGGCCAGTTCATGCAATTCGTCGGCGGCGAACTGATGGGCTCCGGCACCGTCCAGATCTGGCCCGGCATGCCCGTCGCCGAAGCCCTCATCGATCCCGCCAGCGAAAGCGTCTACGGCGTACGTCTCACCGACCAGGGCGTGGACTCCAACGGCGCTCCCGAGGCCAACTACCTCCCCGGCATGGATGTCCGCGCTGCCCTCACCGTCGTGGGCGATGGTCCCGTGGGAGCCGTCGGCCGCCAGCTCGACACCGAATTCGGACTCCCCGAGGGACACCATCAGCGCGAATGGGCCGTCGGCATGAAGATGGTCGTGGACCTGCCGGACAGCGCCGGCCTCGAGCCTGGCACCGTCTTCCATACCTTCGGCTATCCCGAGCCCGAAATCTTCGGCTTCCTGTACGTCCATCCCGGCAACGTGGCCACCGTCGGCATCTTCGTGCCTTCCTGGTTCCGCAGTCCCATGCGGACCTCCTACCGCTACTTGCAGCACTTCATGCTGCATCCCTATTTGTGGCGCTATCTTAAAGGCGGTCAGTCTCCGCTCCTGGGGCGCAAAGTCGCTTCAGGAATCCGGCCGCCGCGGCGAGCCCGTCCTGGTCGGCCACGGCTACGCCCGCATCGGCGAAGGTTCCGGCAGCACCAACGTGCTCACCGGTTCCGGCGTCGATGAGGCCTGGACCACCGGCTCGCAACTGGCCGAAGCCGTCCTCGAGTTGCTCCAGGACGGGGAAGCCACTGAACCGCGCCAACCTCGAACGCACCTACGTAGCCCGCCGGCGCGAAAGCTGGGTCGAAGCCGAAGGCCGCATCGCCGAAAAGGCGCGCGACGGCTTCCATCGCGGCGTCATCCCCGGATTGCTCGGCATGGCCCTGGCCGGTTTCACCAGCGGAAAGCACTGGATCGCAGGCGAGCCCCGCCTCCTGCCCCAACTCCAGGAGTATTACCGCAAACGCATTCCGCCGGACGAACTGGAACAGATCCTGACCGCCTGCCAGAGACGCGGCAGTTCCTGTCACGACGCCCTGATGGAGCGCTGCGGCTGGCCCGAAATCCCCTACGATGGCCAGTTGCTGGTGACTCACCAGGACGCTCTCCTGATCGGAGGCAAAGTTCAGGCGCCTGGCGGTTATGCCGACCACGTCCGCTTTGTCTACCCCGATTTCTGCGAGCGCTGCGCCTCCAAACTCTGCGTCGAAATCTGCTCCGGCCAGGCCATCACCCGGGGCCCCGACGGCATCCCCCTCTTCGACCGCGAAAAATGCATCCACTGCGGAGCCTGCCTCTGGAACTGCGTAGCCCCCCTGGAAGACGATCCCCTCAAAAGCAACATCTCCTTCCGAGCCGGAGCCGGAGGCCTCCACTCCACGGAAAACTAGCCATCCTTCGTCTCCCTCCGTGCTTCCTCCGTGCCTTCGCGACTCCGCGGTGAATCCCCGCCCTCCCCATGCGATGCTGAGTAAGTGGAATTTCACCAGTTGGAGCTGTTCCTCGCCGTCATCGACTGCGCCAGCGTCACCCGCGCCGCCGAAAAGGTGAACCTCTCCCCCGGAGCCGTCAGCCTCCAGTTGCAGCATCTCGCCGCCGAGTTGCGTACGGACCTGTTCGTGCGCAGCGGCAAGCACATCGTCCCCACCCCCGCCGCCCTCCGCCTCGCCCAGCACGCCCGCACTCTCACCGCCCACATCCGCCAGATCGAACAGGAATTCGCCGGCGACCCGCTCAACGACCGTCTTCCCTTTCAGTTCGCCACCGGAGCCACCGCCCTCATCCACCAGTTAGGCCGCCCCTTGCGCCTGCTCCGCAAAAGCTTCCCCCAAGCCTCCATCGGCATCACCGTCGCGCCCACTGAAGAAATGGTCGCCGGCCTCCTCCAGCGCCGCTTCGACCTGGCCCTGATCTCCCTGCCTTTTCAAAATGACGAGATCGATGTCATCCCGCTCTTCGAAGAAGAACTGCTCGTGATCAAGCCCTCTCCCCGCCGCGTCACGGGCTGGCGAGTCGGAACCATGCAGCCGGCTGAGTTAGCAACGGCGCCCCTGGTCTTATACCCCAAGCGCAGTAACATGCGCTCTATGATCGATACGTTCTGCCGCGACCTGAACTTCACCCCGCGCGTCATCATGGAGGCGGATGACACCGAGGCGATGAAGAAGCTCGTCGAAACCGGCTTCGGCTATTCCATTCTCCCCGAGTTCGCCCTGCGCGGCGGACCCCGCTTTTTCCAGGCCTTTCATGTCCAGGGCCGCCGCCTCGCCCGCACTCAGGCTCTCGCCATGGCTAAGTCGCAGCACCGCCGGGCACTCACGGATTCCATTGCCCAATTCCTCAAGAACGCCCTCAGCTCCGAAAAATAGGGCTCGTCAATACGGTCGAATGGTGCCGGGAAGCCCGGTTCGCGTAACCGTCGAACCCGCGGCGCTAAACGTTGCAGGCGCACCGGTCCTGCCGTATGGTGAATGTATGGCTCGGCTTATCTCAACTACGGTTCGGCTTGATGAAGAGGACCTTCGGGCATTGAAGCGGGCTCGTGCGGCGGGGCTCTCTGCCTCCGATCTGATCCGCAAGGGGCTGCGCGTCGTCGCGTCGCGCTACTATTCCGGCCGGCGGCCCCCCTCCACGCTTCTGTTCGAGTCCACGAACAGCAAACTCGGTGATGAATCCGAGCTCTTCCGGGACATCGAGGATTGATTCCGCCAATCATTGCCGATACGGGCGGCCTACTGCGCGCGCTAGCCCGCACGCCGGCCGGCCAGCCGAGCTTTCCGGAATACGAACGAATCCTGATTTCGGCCGCTGCCGTCATCGTACTTGCGCAGACTCATTACCGAGATCTTTGACCCTGCCACACGTTACGAATTCGAACTGCCGCTTCCAGCCGACATCACGCGGGCGCTGGAATTGGATGCTCTCGATCTACTCGTGACGGGATGGTCGCTGCCGTAGCCGAGCGCCGCCGGGTTTACCGCGTTCTCACCAGCGACCGCCGTGATTTTAGCGCCATCCGCGTTGGTCCCAGCCTCACGCGCGCTCTAGAGCTCCTGCCATAAAGCCGTTCTCCATCTGGCGATTCGGGCGTGTTACGTCAAGTGACGGAATGAGCAGGCCACAGGGGATTCGGGCGGACCCGTTCGCCTAATCGCCAACGATCCGCCCGGAAGCCGCAAATCGTACCTGTGTCCAGCCAGAATAAGTAACTCGGGTCTTAGCAACAGGCATGCGAAGCTTACCAAGGAGATGACTCTTCGGCGCAGCCGCATTTCTTGATCGTACAATCCCCCCTGGATCAGGTGTGGGAAGGGGAGATTCTTGGTGAGACCCGTGTCTCGTATCCCCTTCCCCCTGCCTTCGTTGCGCCGGGATGAACCTGCGTTTGTTTTACGTTCAGCATCTCGCGCGTGACAGTCGTCAAACCTTCAACTTCTCATTTCGCCTGCCCTAGCTCCGCAACCACTGCGGCAAACTTATCGAGTATCTCGTTCCAGCCCTCTACTTGACCGCTATTCTTAGCGTTCTCCATGGTTTCGTTTCCAATGAAGGTGAGTCTCGTCCGGCCGTTTCCAAGATCTTCAAAGGTAGTCACATCGTGCGCACCGTCTATGGCCTCATGTTCTATTCCATAGTGCGCAGGCTCAACCTTGTTTCCCTGCGGGTCTGAAAAGTACATGGAGGAAACGATCTTTTCATGCGGAACAATCTCGTGGTATTCACCGGCATTCCAGAACTCCTGGCCATCCGGAGCTCTCATGCAGCAGAGAAATTTTCCTCCCACGCGAAAATCCATCCTGCAAAAAGGCGTGGTAAAACCCTTCGGGCCCCACCATTGCATCACATATTTCGGATCCGTCCACGCCTTCCAAACCAATTCGCGTGGGGCATCGAAAACTCTTGTGACAACCATCCGCTCCGTCTCGTTAACCGTGTTTTTTGCCATCTCTGAGCTCCATTTTTTTCATTTGATTCACAACCACATCCAGCTTGTCGAAACTTTCTTCCCAGAACCGGCGATAATAAGCCGCCCAGTCGCTGACTTTCTTGATCGTCTCTGGCCTAAGCGTGCACACACTCTCTCGTCCGCGCTTCGTCTTGATCACAATCCGCGCCCGCACCAGGCAGGCAACATGTTTTGAAATCATCTGCTGCGAAAGTGCAAACGATTCCGTCAATCCATGCACAGAGGCAGGACCATGTGAGAGTCGTTCGATCATCCCCCGCCGGGTCGGATCAGACAAAGCGGCAAATGTTGTACCCAAATGATCCACTACCATATGGTAGTGGATTGTCTACTAATGTCAAGTGCGAATTTTGCGATTCCTGCGCAGGAGCGCGAGCCGGCAGGGTTAAGTTGCTGGCATCAGGGCCCGGGGAATGCAAGATTGCTTCTGGAACGTGTTCTGGATGTATCACGCGCGACCCGTACAAAGCTCGGATTAGGCTGACAGGGTGTCCCCAAGTCCCGTTATGGTCCATGGCCGTTAGGCTGCCGAGCGTTCCCGCTACAGATCTCCTCGAGGGCCGTATGGGAGCACCTTCGGAGCGGCCAGCATAATGCTGGTACCGCTGTTGGTACAATACATATGGTGGCAGATGAACATTCGAGCACAGCAAAACGATTGGTCTTCGTCAGCCACTGCGGCCTTGATACTTGGGTTGCAAAGCAGATCGCCCGGGAAATCGCGGCGCGCGGCGCGACACCTTTCCTCGACGAGGCCCAAGTCGATGCTGGAGCGGACTTCGAGGAGGACATCCTCAATTTCCTGCAGTAAGCACACGAGTTGGTGGTGTTGCTTACGCCATGGGCTCTGGATAGGCCTTACGTCTGGGCCGAAATTGGGGCTGCGTGGGGCCGCCGCATTCCGATCGTGGCACTATTGCTCGGGATCACGGCGACAGAGTTGCAAACGCGTCCGGGCATACCAGTGCTGCTCAAGAAGCGCGATCTTCTCGAGTTGAACGAGATTGAGATTTACTTGGAGCAGTTAGGAGCCCGTGTGGAACAGGAAGGATGACGGCGATGGACAAACCAAAAGTCTTCATTTCGCACTCTGCCCTCGATGCGGACTGGGCCCGGTCGTTCGCTCAAGCGCTCATGCGAACGTGGAGTGCCTGTTTGGTTCGACGAGTTCGATGTTCACCCTGGCCAACCGATCCGCGATGCTCTGGAATCTGGCTTGCGAGGTAGCGACGTACTCGTGACACTGGTGGACCCTGCGAGCCCGGCGAAGCCAAATCTCTTTTTCGAGCTCGGGGCAGCCATCGGTATGGGGAAAAGAGTTGTATCAATAGTTCCGAAGGACATGGATCCGGGTAATCTTCCCCTGGACGTCCGACTGCGCCGTTATCTGGTCCGAGATAGCCCCGAACACACCGCGGAAGAACTCTCCAACGCACTGACGGCCGCCTGAGAACCTCGGCGCGCTCGCGTATTGATCGAAAACACGGCCAAGTCTGCCACACGCCCCCCAAGTCCCGTTCTGGGATGCCCCGGTCGGATCGCGCGCTGCCCGCGGAATAGGCCTTCGCGGCTACACAGCTCCCACCAGTGTCCAGTTGCCGGCGCCGCCCCTACCGGACCTACGGCAATGATGGCGTCCACGCCGGGAAGGGGCTGCGGAGCATGGGGAGCTTGTGCGTGCGAATGGGACGTAAGAACCTTCGATTGTATCGGATCATCGGATCATCGGAACATCGGGCCAACAAAAAGCGCTAGATCGGCGCAGACGACGGAGAGCGTCACCCGATGGTAGCGCGGTGTTTATGGATATCGAAAAGAATGCGGTGCTGCTGGTCATCGACGTACAAAAAGGAATGGACGTTCCGCGATTGGGTCAGCGGAACAATCCCGGCGCTGAGAAGAATATCGAGCGCCTGCTGCAAGCTTGGCGCGCGAGCGGTCGGCCCATCATCCAGGTGCGGCACAATTCGACCGGCGCCCACTCACCGTTTCGGCCAGGCCAGCCCGGGAACGAGGTCAAACCGGAGCCACAACCATTAGCGAGCCTGAGCCAGGATAGCCCAGTCATTCAACGGGATAGCCTGACGCAGTCGCGTTTTCTCGAACGCCAAGGTCACGCGTGACGATGATCACCAGGGCTGGTGGCTCGCCCAAGGCTTCCGCTGTCGCCAGATGAATGGCGTCCAGCGTGCGGATCGGTTCCACCGGAAACGGGCGTCCCGCGCGGGTAAGGATCGTATCAGTGACGCTCACAATGTAGCAACGCCTGGCAAATGTCTGGAGCGTGAGCAGCGCGGCGCGATGCTGTGGGGCCGTGATCCTCCCCGCGAGGCGCGCGCGAAGAAGGGCGCGCGTCGTTTCCGCAATCGTGAGGGCGGATGTGACCCGCTGTCCCTGCGCGCGGATTGAGGTTTTCCCGGCCGCGTCCCCCTCGAGCATTGCCGCAACCAACGCGCTTGCTTCGATGTAACGCCAGGCAGGTACACCCTTAGCAGCGCCAGACGGACGGCCGGGCCGGGTACCTCGCCCCGGCACTGCCTTACGTTTCGCCACGGTCGCTGTCAATTAGGGCGGCTGCCGTACCCGGAGGAAGCCGAATCTCAGGGCAATCTTCCAGAGGGTCGCCGTCCTCAACGGGTGGCGTGATCACGCCAGACGCCACCAGCCGGTCTAACTGACTAATCCGGCCGTGACGGCCCGCACCTGGCGGAACGAGCTCCGCGACAACCCGGCCATGGGCAGTGACTACGATACGCTCCCCCGCCTCGATTCGCCGGATGTACCGGCTGAGGTTGTCCTTCAATTCGCGTACGCCAGTCTCCATGTTCGTATTATAGCCACATGTGGCCACGTTGTTCTTAGGACGAACCAAATATAGTGACACCACACTTACTCAATCCAATCAACAACTTACACAAATCCCCCTAACTCGCCATGTTATTCGTAGGATAGGCCTCCAGGCCTGTCCAGGCGAGCGTAGCTCGCCAGAAAGTAACTTAACTCTTATGTCTCCCGAGCAGGTTTCTCCCGAAAAACCGCGCGATCGCCGCGCCTTCAATGCCTATCGCCATGGCCTGACAGGCCAGGTCCTCATCATCGCGCCTGCCGATGAACAACCCTACAAAGAACACTGCCGCGGCATTCACCAGTCCATGGCCCCCGTCGGAGGCTTGGAAACCGATCTCGTCCAGCAGATCGCTGACGATCGCTGGCGCATGAAGCGCGCCTCTTCCATCGAAAGCTCCGTCCTCGTCCGTGGACTGAACCGTCCCGACGACGCCGTCTCCGGCAATGAGCAGGTCGATGTCGCTCTTGCCCAGGGCCGCGTCTGGGGCGAGCAGAAAAAGGACCTCAACCTCCTCACCCTCTACGAAAACCGCATCCAGCGCCGCGTCGATCGGAACATCGCCCTCGTCCTTCAGCTCCAGCAGGCCCGCCGCGAGGCCCTCCAGGAAATCGTCGAACAGGCCGCTATCTTAGGCGAAACATACGACTTCCCCCCCGAAGCCCTGCCCCCCAATTTTGTTTATTCCAAGGCCCAAATCCACCGCCTCGCCGCCCACCATCGGCGCATCTCAGAGCTCCGAAAACCCGTCCGGAGGGCCGCCTAAACGCCAAAAAGGGAGCGCAGCGAGCCACAAATCCCCGGCCCCCGACCCCCGGCCCCCGGCCCCCGCGCGCGAAGCGCGCCCGCCCGGTTGACCCCACACCCACCGTGCTATACACTCGCGAACGTGGACAGACGAATTTTCCTGCAAGTTGCCGCCACCGCGCCGTTGCTGGCCGGTCCCGCGGATGGACCCACCTATCGAGTGGTCTCGGCCTACAAACCCGCGGCGCAGCCTGGGATGCCAGGACCGTATCCGGGCCAGGTGGTCAGAGTCCATTCCGAAAAATCCATCGACGCCGCTACCGAAAAGGTCGACCCCGAAGTCGTCAGGCGGATGATCGATAGCGGCATGAAGACGCTCACCGGCGAGTCCCGCCCCGACGATGCCTGGGCCCGCTTCATTTCTCCGAAAGACGTGGTCGGCATCAAAGTCAACTGCTCCGGGGCACCCCGTATCTATTCCAGTCCCGAGATTGTCGCCGTCATTGCCGAGAATTTGATGGCCGTCGGAGTCCCGGCCACTCAAATCTATGTGTATGAGCGTTTCGATAACCAGTTGAGGTCCGTCAATTATGACAAATACCTGCCCGCCGGCATTCATATCTATGCGGCCGAGACTTCGCGCAATTCCCTGATCGCTTACGATCCCAAGACTTACGTCGAGACTAACTTCTTCGGCGAAGAGGATACCCGCTCCAACCTGATGCGCCTGGTTTCCGAAACCCTTACCAAAATCGTCAACGTGCCCAACCTGAAGGAACACCAGGCTGCCGGCGTCACGGGCTGTCTCAAAAATATTTCTTACGGCAATTTTTCCAACGTGGCCCGCTCGCACAATGGCGAAAAAACGAATACCAAGACCTTTATCGGGACCCTCGCCGCCGTCGAGCCGGTACACTCGCGAGTGGTCTTGAATATCATGGACGGTCTGCGCGGCGTCTGGCACGCCGGGCCTTTCAGCGAAATGGCGAAGTTCCGCTTCTATCCCAAACAGATCATGATCGGCACTGATCCGGTCGCCATGGACCACACTCTGATCGATGTCATCGAGGCCAAGCGCAAGGCCGAAGGCGCCGTTTCCATCTTCGATCGCTCCATGTCCCACGTTGGCCGCGACAACAGCAACCCGAACATCAACCACTACATCCGTGAACCCGGCCACGTCGAGTACGCGTCCACCCTCGGATTAGGCATTTATGACTCCGCTAAGATTAAACTCAAGGTAAGCGAATTGTGATGCTCCTCATGCTGGCCGCCTTCCCGGCGTTGTTCTGGGATGGGGCGGCCGATACCGCGCCCGCTCTGCGCGATGCCGGAATTCAACAGATCGTAGTGCCGTCCGCCCGTCTCGACGCGTGGAAGGGCGTCGCCGGCATCGCAGCCGAAGCGGGGAATCTGCAAGGCGCGGTGAAAGTACTGGCGCCCACCGTCAACTACCGCATGAATGAGGCCGCCGCCACGCGTGCTCCCTGGGTGGTGGCCAACGGCTGGCGGTTCCTCCGCCGTCCCGGCGGGCGCTTCTACTATGACGCTCCCGGCAAGCAGGCCGCGCTGGCCGCCGCCGAAGCCTTCTGCTACGGCGCCGATGCCCTCATCCAGACCGATGCCGCCGGCCTCAAACCCTTGGCGGAAATGCTCGCCTTTCTCCGCACCGTCAAACCGGAAGACCTGCCGGCCGTTGCCGACATCGGTTATATCGACGACAAGTCGGCCGCCTCCGGCGAAGTGATGAATCTGATGGTCCGCGACAATCTCCTGTTTCAATTGGTGCCGGCGCCAGACCCGCGCTACAAAATAACCGTGAAACTCGGCACCAAAGAATACCCCCTCGAAGACGCCAAAAATCCCGCTACCGTGGCCAAGGTCGTGCGCGCCAACCTCACCGATGAGAAGCGCTCCTTGCGGGTCTACGGCAGCCAGGTGGTGGTCGCCCGCCTCACCGCATCCGGCGGCCATGTGCGTCTCCATCTGTTGAACTATGCGGGTGCCGATCGAAAGGTCGAAGGCATCCGCGTGCGTGTGCTCGGCCGGTACCCCAATCACCAGTTGCTGCTCGCCGGCGGGCCGTCTGCCGGGCTGATGGACTACAATGCCGCGTCCGACGCCACCGAGTTCACCCTTCCCGAATTGAGTACCTATGCGGTGGTAGATCTCTCCCGGTGATTCCCAATGCGAATGCTTTCCAGTACGGTGCGTTTCATGGCCTTGATCGGTGTTGCCGGTTCCGGGTTTAGCCAGCCCGCGTATGACCTGCTCCTGCAGGGCGGGCACGTCATCGATCCCAAAAATGGCATCAGCGCGGTGCGCGATGTTGCCATCAAAGACGGCAGTATCGCCGCCATCGCCCCTCACCTCGACCCCGCCGCGGCGTTGAAGGTGGTCAATGTCGCCGGCCTGTACGTCACTCCCGGACTGGTGGACATCCACGTCCACGTCTACGCCGGAACCGGCGAACGCAACTCTTACGCCGGAGACCTCAGCGTCTATCCCGACGGCTTCACCTTCCGCAACGGCGTCACCACCGTGGCCGATGCCGGCTGTTCCGGCTGGCGGAATTTTGAGGACTTCAAGGATCGCATCATCGATCGCTCCAAAACGCGCGTCTTCGCGTTCCTCAATATCGTCGGTCACGGCATGCGTGGCGCTAAGTTCGAGAACGATCAAACCGACATGGAAGCCGCCCCCGCTGCGGAGATGGCGCTCAAATACAAGAACATCGTCGTGGGCATCAAGACGGCCCATTATGCCGGCCCGGAGTGGACTCCCGTGGAGCACGCCGTGGAGGCGGGCACCATTGCCAAAATTCCGGTGATGGTGGATTTTGGCTCCGACCGGCCGGAGCGCCCCCTCTACGACCTGCTCACCAAAAAGCTGCGTCCCGGCGATATCTACACCCACTGCTATTCCGGGCTGCGCCATGAACTCGGCGACGATGGCAAGCTCAATCCCGGAATGATCGAAGGGCGCAAACGCGGCGTCATCTTCGACGTGGGCCACGGCAACGGCAGCTTCGCCTGGCGCATCGCCGTGCCCGCTCTCAAACAGGGCTTTCTCCCCGATTCCATCTCCACGGACCTGCACGTGGCCAGCATGAATTCCAGCATGAAAGACATGCTCAACGTCATGGATAAATTCCTGGCCATGGGTATGTCCGTGGATGACGTGATCCGCCGTTCCACCTGGAACCCGGCCCGCGAGATTCAACACGAGGAGCTTGGCAATCTTTCCGTGGGCGCCACCGCCGATGTGGCCGTGCTCAGCCTCGATCGCGGCAAATTCGGATTCACCGACATGTATGGCGCGCGAATGCCGGGCACGCAGAAACTCGTCTGCGAGCTCACCCTTCGCAACGGCAAGGTGGTTTACGATCTCAACGGCATCAGCCGGCCGGATTGGACCAAACTGCCCAAAGATTATAAACAGACCGGGGATCCGCGGTGGGATGGCATCATGCCCCAGCGGAGAACGGGAGGTAAGAAGTAGACCATGCCACAAACGTTCTGGAACAAAGTCAAAGAGCCCTGGGCGGGCTACAGCCGCCGGGACCTTTTCCGCCAAGGCGGGTTGCTGGCGGCCATGCAAGCATTGGGTGGAAGCGTCCGCCAGGCGGTCGCCGCAGGGCTCGATCTGGGCCCCGATATGTATCGCTCCATCGGCGTCCGGCCCGTCGTCAATGCCCGCGGCACTTTCACGATCATCACCGGATCGCAGACTCTTCCCGAAGTGAAGCACGCCATGGACCTGGCCTCGCGCAGCTTCGTCAACATGGATGAGTTGATGGATGGCGTCAGCAAGCGCCTCGCCGAGTTGACCGGTGCCGAGTGGGGCATCGTTACCGCCGGATGCTGCGCCGCCATTACGCACTTCACCTCTGCCTGCATTGCCGGCGGCAATCCCGAGCGCATGCAGCGCGTCCCCAATCTTGCCGGCCTCAAAAGCGAGTGCGTCGTCCCAGCCTATTCGCACAACGTGTACGATCACGCCGTCCGTATGCTGGGCGTCAAGCTGGTCATCGTCCACGATAAGGCCGAACTCGAAGCCGCCTTCAATGAGCGCACCGCCATGGTCTATATTCTGGCCGGTCCCTCCGATGACGGGCCGCTGGGCACCCGCGTAGTGGCCGAAGCGGCGCGCCGCCGGAACGTCCCGGTGCTGGTGGATGCCGCGGCGGAAATCCTGACCATCAAGCCCAACGTTCACCTGGAACGCGGAGCCAACGCCGTGGCCTATAGCGGCGGCAAGTGCATTCGAGGCCCGCAGGCGGCAGGCTTGCTGCTCGGCGAAAAGCGTCTGCTGCAGGGCGCCTGGATCAATAGCGCGCCGCACCATGCCTTCGGACGCTCCGTGAAAGTGGGCAAGGAAGAAATCATGGGGATGCTGGCCGCCGTCGAAATGTGGGTCAAACGCGATCACAAGGCGGAATGGGCCCAGTGGGAAAGCTGGCTCGATCACATCGCCACCAATGTTAAGCGCGCGGATGGCGTCACCACCAGCGTCCACCAGCCGTCCGCGGACCTTTCCAATCGCACACCCGAACTCATGATCCAGTGGGACGGAGCCAAACTCGGCATCACCGGGCAGGAAGTCGGCAAGATTGTGCTCGATACCGAGCCGCGCATCGTCGTTGCCCGGGCCGCCGGCTCACGGACCGGCAATATGGCCAGCACCATCGGCATCGTTCCGTACCAGATGATGCCGGGCGATGAAAAGGTGGTGGCGGACCGGCTGTATGCGCTGCTGTCCAAACCGCCGAAGATCGAAAATCCTCCGGCGCCGCCGTCAGGTTCTCCCGCCGCACTCGCCGGCCAGTGGGACCTGCATATGGATTTCGTATACGGCTCGGTCAATCACACCCTGATGATCGAGCAGGACGGTGCCAAACTCGTCGGGACGCATCAGGGCGAGTTCGCCTCCGGAGAACTGAACGGCACTGTGGCCGCGAATACCGTGCGCTTCCAAAGCGCCCTCCCCACCGAGGGCACACGCGTATCGTTCCAGTTTTCAGGGACCGCCGAAGACGGCAAAATGCAGGGAACCGTAGCCCTCGGCGAGTATGGCGAGGCCCGCTGGAGCGCCGAAAAACACAAGTTCCACACCGCCGCCGGACGGCGCGGTTAAGCAAAAGGAGATCGAATGAAACAGACCAATCGACGCAATTTCCTGGGACGAGGCGCCGCCGTTGCCGCGGCCGCCGCTGCTGTGGCCGTGCCCGCCGAGGCTCAGTCCGAAAAGCCCACCAAGAGGGTCATTTATAAGAATGGCAAGAAGCCCGCGAACACGCCGCTCTTCAACGGCACCGTGGCCTATGGAAATCTGCTGTTCATCTCCGGCGTGGGAGCCCACGTCCCGGGCGACATCAAGGCCCATACCAAGATCGTCCTCGATTCCATCCAGCAGCAACTGGAGAGTGTCGGCTCGTCCATGGAAAAGGTCCTGAAGTGCAATGTCTATCTCGCTGACCTGAAGGACTACAAGGAGATGAACGACACATTTCAGGGCCGCTTCGGTCCGGAACCGCCGGTGCGCACGACCATCGCCGCCGCCGGCGTCCCCGGAAACTCGCTGGTCGAGATCGACGTAATCGCGTACATATAAGTCATGAAACGCAGCGAGTTCCTCGCCCGGGTCGCGGGGGGCGCCTTTGCCGTCACCGCTGCGGACGCTATGCCGGCCGATGGCCCGTTTGCCACCACGGAAGTGGAAATCGAACGGGCCCAGCCGGGCAAGCCGCACGCTGGAAAGGTCCTCGCCGCCATTCAACCCCACGCCGACGATCTGTCGCTTTTCGCCGGCGGGCTGGTGCTGAAACTCGTCCAGGAAGGCTATACCGGCTACCTGATCCGTACCACCAACGACGACCATACCGGCCCCGGCACGGCCGGTGAAGGCATGCTCGCCAATGAGCGCGACAATCTCGCCGTTACCAAAGCCTTCGGATTGCGAAAGGCATACGACCTCTACTACCGCAATCACATGCTGGACGCCGTCTCGCCGCTGGAATTGCGGTTGCGCCTCATTTTCCTGTTCCGCCTCTTGAAGGTGGATACCGTGATCTCCTATGACCCGTGGGGCCACTACGAGGAGAACCCCGACCACTACGTGACCGCCAGCGCGGTGGAAGCCGCCTGCTGGATGGCCGGCATGGGCAAGGATTATCCGGAACATTTCGACGCGGGCCTCTCGCCCCACTCGGTAAAGGAGAAATACTACTTCGCCCGCGGGCCGCAACTGGTCAACCGCGTGGTCGATATCACCGATTTCATGGACCGCAAGATCGCTGTCAACATTCTCAACGCAGCGCAGGGGCCGGCCGGCAACAGCGGGGCACAGTTGCGCCATCGCCTCGCCGGGCAGGGCCTGCGCCTGCCGTTACTCGGTGCCGACGATGAGACCGCCAACCGCGAATACACCCGCCAGTTCGTCCTGGACCGCGACGCCGAAACCGGCCGGAAGTTCGGCCTGACCTATGCGGAGCCCTATCACTACATCGGCCCCGCCCCTGCCAAAGTTGAAGACTACGTCCGGAAGAACGCCGTGAAGCTCTAGCCCGCATTTCTCACAACGAATCGATGAGCCCCGACGAGCGGCGCCGCGGCGGCGCACAGCCAGGGCATTCCGGGGCAGGAACAACTGCCTCCGGCGCCCGATCCTACTCCACATCTCTCAAGCTACAATCGTTAGACACTGCCGATGCCGCTCACCGCTGGAAGCCGCCTGGGCCCGTACGAGATCCTCCTGCCGCTTGGAGCGGGCGGGATGGGAGAGGTATACAAGGCGCGCGACACACGACTCGATCGCGTACTGGCGGTCAAGATTCTCCCCGAGCAGAACAGCGAAACCGGCCACCGGCTGCGCTTTTTCCAGGAGGCCAAGACCGCCTCCGCGCTCAACCACCCCAACATCGTGACGATCTACGACGCCGGCTCCGAGAACGGCGTCGATTATATCGCCATGGAGTTCATTGACGGCAAAACCGTCGACCAAATGGTTCCGCGAGGCGGGATGCACATCAGCGAGTTATTGTGTTACGCTGCGCAGGCCGCGGACGCACTTGCCAAAGCGCACGAGGCCGGAATTGTCCACCGCGATCTGAAGCCTTCGAATATCATGATCACGCGGGATGGGCTGGTGAAGGTTCTGGACTTTGGACTGGCAAAGTGGAATCCGGCAACTCCTCTGGAGAGCGATGCCACACAAACCCTGCACATTCTCACTGGTGAGGGCGTCGTCATGGGCACGGTGCACTATATGTCGCCGGAACAGGCCGAGGGCAAAACTGTGGATGCGAGGTCGGACATCTTCGCCTTCGGAGCGACGCTGTTTGAGATGGCGACCGGCCGCCGGCCCTTCACCGGCGATTCCAAGGCTGCCGTATTATCTTCCATCCTGCGCGATGAGCCTAAACCTGCTGCCGAGCTCCGACCTGATCTTCCGCCAGAATTATCGCGAGTCATCATGCGATGCCTGCGGAAAGATCCGGCGCGCCGCTTTCAGCACATGGCCGACCTCAAGGTCTCGGTGGAGGAACTGAAAGAGGAGTTTGATTCGGGTACGCGGGGCAGGATACCCGCAGTGCGCGGTCCGCGACGTTCGCCCTGGATCGTGCGGATCGCGGCTGGCGCCATAGTACTGAGCCTGGCATCACTGGCAATCTGGCGGATTTCCTTCTTTTCTCCGCCGGCGACGCCCACGTTGTATTCCCCAGTGCCGGTCACCAGTTATCCGGGAAACCAAATGTCTCCGAGCTTTTCGCCGGATGGAAGCCAGATCGTGTTCGACTGGAACGGACCCTCAGAAGACAACTTCGACATCTATGTCAAAGTAATCGGCGCGGGTACGCCTCTGCGCCTCACTACCAATCCAGCGTTCGACTTCGATCCGCGATGGTCCCCCGACGGCCGTTGGATCGCCTTTTTACGAATAGTGGACAAGACCGACAGCTTCTCTGTGATCGTGATCCCCGCCCTCGGAGGCCAGGAACGGCGCGTCGGAACCTTTCACAACAACTCGATCGAGGCCTCGCTGCCTCTCGAATCGCTTTGTTGGACGCGCGATAGCAAAGTATTGGTAGTTTCCGCAGCAGAAGCCACCGGTGGCCCGAACCGGCTGTTGCTCATTCCGCTGGAGGGAGGAGAATCCAAGGCTCTGACTCACCCCGGCCCGGAGACGCTTGGCGACGGATTGCCGTCAATCTCGCCCGACGGCCGCCAGTTATTGTTTCTGCGCGCTTCCAACTTCACCAAGCTGTTTGTTCTGCCGCTTTCCCCAACGATGGAGCCCGCAGGAGAGCCCCGGCGGATTGGCGATGAACGGCGAAATGTAACAGCCGCCGACTGGCTGCCGGACGGTAGCGAGATCATTTTCTCGGCGAACGAGAACAGCGCCTCCGCTTTGTTCCGCATTTCCACCAGGCACGGCGCTTCGGAGCGCGCGATACCCGGCACTGGCTCCTCCGCCTTCAGTCCAATCGTCTCCGGGCGCGGAAACCGCTTGGCCTATGTAAGCGGAACGGGAGATAGCAATTTCTGGACGGTGGATGTGGCAACGCGGACGGCGTCGCTCGACCGGTCCCTCTCCTCTTCTTTTCGCGACGTCTTTCCGCAATTCTCGCCGGATAGTAAGCGGGTTGCGTTCTATTCCACACGGAGCGGAACGGCGCAGGTTTGGACGGCGAACCGAGACGGCTCACAAGCCGCGGCGCTCACTTCCATGGCCGGCACCACCGCCGGCAGCCCGCGCTGGTCGGCCGACGGCCGGCAAATCGTCTTCGATTCCGATGCGGGCGGAACTTTTCACATCTACGTGATCGGGGAGGATGGCGGACAGCCACGGCAGGCGACAGCGGGTGAGAGCTATTTCGGAAGCTGGTCGCGAGACGGCCGTTGGATTTACTTCTCCTCCAACCGTGGCGGCTCCGAACAGGTCTGGAAAGTCCCCGCCGAAGGTGGCACGGTAGTCCAAGTAACCCATGCGGGCGGCTCGGGAGCGCTGGAATCGCCGGACGGCAGGATGCTTTATTACGTGAAGCGCGATGGAATCGACGGGCTCTGGAGAATGCCGGTGGAGGGAGGCCCGGAAACGCGGGTTCTGCCGGATGTGTATCGCGTGAATTACGCGGTAACCGGCCAGGGCATCTACTTCACTCCTCATATAGGCAGGGATTACAGGTCATCGGTCGAATTCTTGAACTTTGTCACCGGCAAGGTCACAGAAATAGTGAAGACGAAACCACTGGATCTGGGGCTGGGAGTTTCGCCGGATGGCCGGACGTTGCTGTACAGCCAAATCGATCAAACCAGCAGCAACATCATGCTGCTTGAGAACTTTCGTTAGAATCCCCGGCCGACGCACCGTCCTTGTCTTTCCGCTTTTTTCCTCCACCGTTAACACAGAGGACCTCCGCCGCCGGTAGCCACGCCGCTATATTCCAGGTGAAACTAGGAAGGTGAATTCAAATTTCCGACCGACGTTCGCGAGCCCGCGGCCAAAACCGCGCGTCCTCACGTTGGTCGCACTCATTTTGCTCGCCGGTGTGTTGCGCGCCCAGACGCCGGCTCCGGAAGCAAGAGATCCGCTGGGGCGGACCACGCCGCAGGAGGCGGTCTTCCAGTTTCTGGAAACCTGCCACGCGCGCGATTACACCAAGGCGGCTCACTACCTGGACCTGCGCCGCATGCCAGCCGCCGAGAGGGCCAAGCGAGGTCCGGAACTTGCGGCCCAGCTCGAAGACCTGCTCGACGACACCCCGTTCGATATCTCCATGCTCAGCCGCGATCCGGAAGGGGATACCTCGGACGGCCTTTCCACGACCCGCGAGCATCTGGACACGTTTCGGGTGGACGGGCAAACCTTGGAATTGCAATTGGAGCGCGTGGAGCTGAGGCCCGGATACCATGTCTGGCTGGTGGCGTCCGACAGCCTCCCGCTGATTCCGCAAGCGCACCAACTCGTGGAGGAAACAGCGTTCGAGAAAAAGCTTCCTCAAGGCCTGGTAACGTTGGAGATCCTCGACACGCCTGTATGGCGCTGGATCGCGCTGATCATCATGGCGCTGGTGATCTCGGTGTTGACGCGGCTTCTGGCATTGGGGCTGGTAGCAGCATTGCGGCCCGTTATGGATGCGCCCGCCCTGAGAGGTCCGCTGCGCGTGTTGCTGGCGGTAGCGGGATTTCGGGCCGCACTGGAGCTCGCGCCGCCCGCCACGTTGTCGCGGGTATTCATCGAACGCGCGCTGGCGATGATGCTCGCCCTGGGCCTGGCGTGGGCGGGCGCGGTGGCGGTGGATCTGTTTGCCGAGCGCTGGCGCGTCCGTCTGGATCCGCGGGTGCATGGCGTGAGTTATTCCGTGCTTCCCCTCGGCCGGCAGATCCTCAAGCTCTCGCTGTACCTGTTCGCCATTCTCAGCGTCGTCAGTGCGTGGGGCTACAACACTTCCACGATTCTGGCTGGACTCGGCGTGGGCGGACTGGCCGTCGCTCTGGCGGCGCAGAAGACCATCGAGAACCTATTCGGCGGCCTCTCCGTGATCGGTGACCGTCCCGTCCTGGTGGGCGACGTCTGCCGCTTCGGAAACGAGAGCGGCACCGTCATGCACATCGGCCTGCGCTCCACCCGCATCCGCACGGCCGACCGCACTGTCATCTGCATCCCCAACAGCCAGTTCTCTTCCATGGCACTCGAGAATTTTTCGCGCCGCGATAAGATCTGGTTTCACCCAACCCTCAACCTGCGCCGCGACACCACCTCGGACCAACTCCTCGAAGTGCTCTCTTCGGTGCGCGAGATTCTGCAGGCCCATCCCAAAGTGGAGACCGGCAACCTTCCCGTCCGTTTCGTCGGCGTAGGCCCGTATTCGCTGGATGTGGAGGTAGTCGCGTACTTTACCACCGCCGATTACGACGAATTTCTCGCGCTCCAGCAGCAACTTCTCCTGCAGATGTTACAGGCGGTGGAAAAAGCGGGGACGGCATTGGCGGTGCCGCTTCAGGAGACCTTCAAATTGCAGCGGGCCCAGTAGCCGTAGCGTCTGCTCCGCAGGAAGAAACTGCCGGCGACATACAGCCGGGGCAATGCGGCCCGTATCTTAAATTAATGGCATAGTCCGCGCCAAAGCGCTTACCGTACCCTTCATCCCCTGGCCGAATTGGCCATTGGTGTTGTGCCACTGCTCGATTCCGGCGCCGACTGAGTTGCCCAGGATAACCTCCGGATCGGGCGGCCTTTAATGGTGAGGGCGCAGGCGCCAGGCTCGACACCGGAAAAGTGGAAGGAGCCCGTCTGGTCAGTGAGAGTGGAAGAGTCGATTACGGATGGCTCGCACACGATAGGGGCCGACTTGCAGTGGACGACTCGTCTATTCGGGCTGGCGTTCCTACCGATATGTTCCGTTAACGCAGTGTCAACGCAAAATGATAATGTCCTATTTGCGCAAAGTAGAAATGTCCTATTGACGTCCTCCAGGCTGGGGAGGTGGCAGAAGGACAACTACTGATGACGCAAGCCGAACGGGACCGCCTGGTGGCCCTGAAGAAGGCGAAAAAGAAGCTGATCACCCAGAAGCAGGCAGCGGAAGAGCTGGGGATAACAGAACGGCACGTGAGACGATTGCTGCGGGAGTTGAAGCGGCGCGGAGACAAGGTCGTGGCTCACGGCCTGCGCGGCCTCCCATCGAACCGCAAGCTCAGCGCCGACACAGAGCGAGAGGCGGTGAACATTCTCTCGCAGCCGGTGTACCGTGGGTTCGGGCCCACACTGGCGGCGGAGTACCTGGCGAAGAAGCACAAGATCGACGTGAGCCGGGAAACGGTGCGGCAGTGGATGATCGGAGCAAAGTTGTGGCGGCCACGGAAGCAGCGCCTCGACAAGGTGCATGAATGGCGACCGCGACGCAGCCGCTTCGGAGAACTGGTGCAGTGGGATACCAGCGATCACGACTGGCTGGAAGGTCGTGGGGAAGACATCCTGTTGATCAACATGATCGACGACGCGACCAGCCGTTGGTTCGCTCGCTTTGTGAGTAGTGACTCAACGGTGGAGAACATGAACCACCTGGAGCGATACCTGAAAAAGCACGGACGGCCGTTGGGCTACTACACCGACAAAGCGGCAATTTTTCAGACTGCGGAGAAGACCAAGCGCGATGGCAGCCGATTGGGGAAAAGCCGGGAGGAGTTGCCGCCGACGCAGATCGGACGCGCTCTCCAAGAGTTGGGAATCCCGTGGATTGCGGCTCACAGCCCTCAGGCCAAAGGTCGAGTAGAGCGTGGATTTTTGACGGCGCAGGACCGGCTGGTGAAGGGACTTCGGGTAGCGGGCGTGACCACGTTAGAAGCTGCCAACCACTACTTGGAAACCGAGTTTCTGCCTTGGGTCAACTCAACAATCGCGGTGGTGCCCGCCAATGCCGACGATGCTCACCGGCCATTGGAGAAGCAGCACGATCTGGCGGCCATCCTCAGCCACGTAGAGAAGCGGAGGGTGAACGCCGACTACACGTTTCCTTTGGAGGCCAAAACCTATCGCATTCTACGCCAGGATATTTGCACAGGACTCCGGGGAGCCTACATACGCGTGGAGCAACGGCGGGACGGTTCGGTGGCGGCCCGCTTTAACGGACGGTATCTCCGAGTGGAGAGATGCGAGCAGCAGCCGAAGGTAGCGCCTGCCAAACCATCGCCGAAGAAAACCCCTCGTCAGCCGGCGCAGAAAAGCACGTGGAACCAGAATTTCGATTTGAAGAAGGGGCCGAAGGTCTGGCAGGCGGCGCAACAGTCCGAAGCCAAACGCGAGGAATCGTAGTGACCATGAGGCGGCAGAAGTGGCGCGAAGGCGAAAGTTCGCCCTATACCGGGAAACCCTCCGCACGACCGGCCGGTAAGCCGGGTGATTTCTTAATCGCCAAGGAGAGTTTGCGACGATCCCTTCCCCGCCACTTTCTTCGTTCCGCTAACAAATATACTGAGCGCTCAGTATGCGTTTTCAAGGCATGGCGGAATCTTTCTGGTCCGATGGGGTTTTCAAAACAAAACCAAACCCTGGGATGGGAACCGACCGCCTCCCGTTGGTCGGCCCCAGGCCCAGGTAAAAGAACGCGCCGGGAGGATCACGCTCCTTCTCATCGTCCGCAGATGAGTTCCGACCGGCTATTCCTCGATCGGGTTGCTCGCCAGCATTGCCCGTCTCCGCTTCACCGGCACGCCCAGACTACCACGCACCCTCACCCAGCCCGGTCAAAACCGGACATTTCTACTTTGCAGGGAATAGGACATTTCTATTTTGCGTTGACATGTTCCGTTAACGCAGTCGCGGCGTCATCGACTGAGTGGTATGATCTGCAAGAGTCTCCTATGACTGTAGAAATCAAGCGCTGTTTCTTTTGACACGACATCCAGGCACAGGCCGTGAGCCTGAAAGAGAACATCGAAGGCCAACTGAAGATTCCCACGCGTATCCGCTTGGGCGGGCCTGGCGCATTAGATGTCTTCATTGACGGGCACAAGGTCTATTCCAAGAAGCAGACGGGCCGGTCGCCGACCGTCGACGAGATCATTAAGCTGATCCGCGAACGTGGCTGACATTCACCACCGACGAATCGCCAACGGGGCGTGCGCCGCGGCATTCTGACGGAGTGACTGGCAGACCATTCACCCTGACAGACCAGTGCCGTTGCTGAAGTTCGGGAGGCGTCTGTTTCCCGGCTGCCATTTTCGGACGGCGCCTTTGATGTCATCACGGCGGTCGAAACGCACTTCTGGTGGCCTGCTTTGCCGACGGACCTGCGCGAAGTTTTGAGAGTCCTGAAGCCCGGTGGCGGGCTGATCATCATCGCGGACAACACGGTAGGCGTTTTACCCGCATTGACAATCCGGGCGACAAACGTACTTTACGACACCGTTGCTGCCGCGAGTTCCGAAACGACATTGTGCTCTGCTGCACTAAATGAGAGATTAGACGCAATCGTGAGGGGTTTAAGCGATGGCTGAGAACACAGGGTCCGTCCCCTTGGAATCCGCTAGCGAAGGGACTTCGGAGTTCAAGGCGCCGGCGATTACTCTGCCGCAGGGTGGGGGGGCGATCCGGGCCATTGACGAAAAATTTGCCGCCAATCCCGTGACGGGCGCCGGGGCCTTGAACGTTCCGATCGCGACCAGCAAAGCGAGGTCGGGCTTGGGTCCTCAACTCAGCCTTTCCTATAATTCGAGCGGCAATAACGGACCCTTCGGATTCGGGTGGGACTTGTCCCTGCCCTCGATCACTCGCAGAACCGATAAAGGTCTGCCTCGTTACGCCGACTACGAAGAATCGGACATTTTCATTTTGTCGGGATCGGAGGACCTGGTCCCCTTGCTCCGCCACGATGAAGATGGGCACTGGGTTGACGAGCCGATTCCGCCGCGCGATGGGTACGCGATTAAAGCTTATCGTCCGCGCACAGAGGGACTGTTCGCCCGTATCGAGCGCTGGACCCGTCTCGACGATGGCGCAACACACTGGCGCACCGTCTCCAAAGACAACGTTCTGACACTCTACGGCTTCGATGCCAACTCGCAAATCGCCGACCCGAGCAACCCGAAGCATGTATTCCGCTGGCTGATCCGCGGCAGCTTTGACGATAGGGGTAACGCCGCAGTTTACGACTATGCCGGGGAAAACAGCGAAGGTGTCGATCTCGATCTGGCCAGCGAGCGTCATCGCGAGCGGTCCGCGAACCGCTATTTGCGGCGGATCCGTTACGGAAATCGTGTTCCGCTCCTATTCGATCCTGGAAGTCCGGACTTGTGCAAGCCCCGCATGGAGCAGCATGATGCCGGCGCCGCGGAGTGGATGTTCAGCGTGGTCTTCGATTACGGCGAAGGCCGATACAAGGAAAGAGAGCCTGATGGCGACGGCCGGATTTTCGCAGAAGCGTCTTACGAAGCGGAGTGCCCTTGGCCCGTCCGCCGCGATCCCATCTCCTCTTTCCGCTCCTGCTTCGAGGTGCGGACATATCGCTTATGCCGGCGCGTCCTGACATTCCATCATTTCCCAGAGGAACTCGGCAAGGAAAACTACCTGGTCCGTTCCACATCGTTCGAATATTGCGAAAAGCCGTTCGGCTCCTTCCTTAAACAGGTTAAGCAGTCCGGTCACACGCTTGTAGAAGGCGGCGTTTATCTGACTCGCTATCTGCCCACGCTGGACCTCTCTTATACTTTGAGCCCTCTTGAGGATCCCGACTACGAAGGCTTCCAGATCCGCGACGTCGATGAGGACAGCCTACGCAATCTCCCCACTGGAATCGACGGAGGAAACTACCGCTGGCTCGATCTGGACGGCGAAGGTATCTCCGGCGTTCTGTCCGAACAGGATCAGTCCTGGTTCTACAAGGAGAATCTCGGCGGAGGGCGGTTTGGCGGGACGGAAGCAGTGCGAGTCCGGCCGGCCAACCCGTCGCTCAGCGACGGCACGCATCGCTTAATGGACATCGCGGGCGACGGCAATCTGGACCTGGTGGACTTCTCCGCGTCCTCGCCGGGTTTTTATGAACGGAACAACGAGCGCGGGTGGGAAGGCTTCCGCGCGTTCCGTTCCCTGCCGGTGCTGAACTGGAGCGATCCGAATCTTCGTTTTATCGACGTGACCGGCGACGGCATCGCTGACATTCTCATCACCGAAGATGACGCCTTCAAGTATCATGCATCACACCTGAACGAAGGCTACGGCGAAGCGGTACGCGTGCATATTCCACTCGAGGAGGAAGAGACCGGTCCGCGCGCGATTTTCGCGGATGGCACGCAGTCGATTTATCTCGCCAATATGACCGGCGACGGGCTGTCGGATATCGTACGGATTCGCAACGGCGAAGTCTGTTACTGGCCAAATCTTGGCTACGGACGCTTCGGAGCGAAGATCACCATGGATCGTGCACCGTGGTTCGACTCCGCCGATATGTTCGATCAGCGGCGCGTACGGCTCGCCGATACGGATGGCTCGGGCACGTCCGACATTATCTATCTTGGCCCCAACCGCGTCGAAGTGTTTCTCAACGAAGCGGGAAACGGCTGGAGCAGCGCGCGACCCGTGCATCCCTTTCCAGCGGTAGACAACGTCGCCTGGATCGACATCACGGATTTTCTCGGCCGGGGTACCGCCTGCCTGTTATGGTCCTCGCCTCTGCCCGGCGATCAAGGGCGGCAACTTCGGTATATCGATCTGATGTGCGGAACCAAGCCGCACCTGCTTGAGCGCGTCGTCAATCATGCGGGCGCGGAAACACGGATCGAATACGCTTCGTCGACGGAGTTCTATCTGGCCGATAAAGCCGAGGGCACGCCATGGGTCACCAGGCTGCCATTCCCGGTGCATGTGGTCAAGCGCGTTGAAACCTACGATGAGGTTAGCCGTGATCGCTTCGTCAGACGGTACAGCTATCACCACGGATTTTACGACGGCCTGGAGCGCGAGTTCCGAGGCTTCGGCCGCGTCGATCAACTCGATACCGAAGAGATCGCCAGCCTCACGGCTCCCGGCAGATTCCCCAAAGGCGAGAACATCGACGCCGCGTCGAGCGTCCCACCCGTTCTCACGAAGACGTGGACGCATACAGGAGTTTTCATCGCCGCCGGACGCATCTCGCGGCACCTGGCACACGAATATTTCCCCGATGACGCGCCGCTCGACGATACGATCTTGCCCGGCGGCCTCACCGCGTTCGAGGCGCGCGAGGCTTGCCGGTCCCTCAAGGGCTCCACGCTCCGACGGGAAATCTATGCGCTCGACGGGACCGCGAAGGCACAGATCCCTTATACAGTCGCGGAAAGCAATTTCACGATTCGAACCCTGCAGCCGCTCGCGTCGAACCGCTACGCCGTCTTCTTCACTCATCCCCGCGAGACGATCACCTTTCACTACGAGCGCGATCCGGACGATCCGCGCATCGGCCATGAGCTAACCTTCGCGGTGGACGACTATGGCAATGTCCTGACTTCTGCTTCCATCGGTTATCAGCGCCGGAAGCCCGCGTTCGCCGAACAGCGCCAGACCCTCGCGACGCTCACCGAAAATCAGTACACGAACGCGATCCTCGAACCCGATGCCTATCGCACGCCCGCCCCTTCGCAAACAAGCGTCTATGAGTTAACGGCCCCTGAACTCAAAGGCTCGCGTCCTCTCGATTTCGATACGGCCCGGTTCCTCGCGGCATCCGCCGGCGAGATTGCCTACCATGAACGGCCAGCGCCGGGACGAATCGAGAAGCGTTTGATCGAGCGGTCACGGTCGGTTTATCGGAAGAACGATCTCGACGGATTCCTGCCCTTGGGGCGCGTCGAGTCCATGGCTTTGCCCGGAGAGACCTACAAACTGGCGCTTACGCGCGGTTTGCTGGATATTTTCCGCACCAAGGCGAATGCGGATGAGATGCGGTCGATTCTGGCGCGCGCCGAATATCGCGATCTGGACGAAGACGGCGCCTTCTGGATCCCCTCCGGGCGGATTTATTATTCGCGCGATGCGGACGACCCGGCAGAGCGGGAACTCGAATTCGCGCGAACGCATTTCTTCCTCCCGCATCGATTCCGCGACCCCTTCGCTAATTCGACGGTGGTCAACTACGACGGGAACAACCTGTCGCTTGTCTATACGCGCGATGCCGCCGGTAATGAGGCCACCGCCGAAATCGACTACCGCATCCTCCAACCGAAACGCGTGACCGATCCGAACGGCAATCGCACAGAAGCTCGCTTCGATGCATTGGGGATGTTAGCGGGAACCGCTCTTATGGGCAAGCCGGCCGGCGTCGCCGAGGGCGATTCGTTTCACAGCTTCGTGAGCGATCCCACGCCGCGCCAGATCAGAGAATTTTTTAATGCGAACGACCCTTACGCGTTGGCGATCGAGCATATCGGCACAGCGACCACGCGGATTTTGTATAACCTCGACCGGGTTCCCGTCTGCGCTGCGTCCATCGCCCGCGAGACGCACGTGAGCGATCTGGCGCCGGGCGAGCATACCCGCGTGCAGTTGCGTTTCGTCTATTCCGATGGGTTCGCCCGCGTGGCGCAAGCCAAGATCCAGGCTGAACCGGGTCCGCTGGATCCGGACGATCCGCGCTCCCCCGTAGTGAATCCACGCTGGGTCGGGTCGGGCGCGAAGATCTATAACAACAAAGGCAAGCCGGTCCGGGAATATGAGCCATTCTTCAGCTCCACCCCGCGGTTTGGAATCGAAAGATGGGGCGTCAGCAGCACTCTGTTCTACGATCCCACCCTGCGCGTGGTGGCCACGCTGCAGCCGAACCACACATTCGGAAAAGTGGTCTTCAACCCGTGGAAGCAAGTGACCTATGACGTTAACGATACGGCGACGTTCGATCCAAAAACCGATCCCGATGTGGGCGGGTATTTCAGCCGTCTACCCGACTCCGATTATCTGCCGACCTGGTATCAGCAGCGAATTGGCGGCGAAGAAGGGCCGCACGAGCGCGCCGCCGCGATCAAAACGGCCAAGGATGCGAACACTCCATCCGTCGCTCACTTTGACAGCCTGGGCCGGACATTTCTCAGCATTGCCGACAACGGAAACGGCCAGTTGTTCCGCACGCGCACCGTGCTCGACATTGAAGGCAATCAGTGCGAACTGACCGATGCGCTCGACCGCGTTGTCATGCGCTACGACTACGGCATGCTCCGCACCAGTCTGCACCAGGCAAGCATGGAAGCGGGCGAAAGGTGGATGCTCCACGCCGTTGACGGCAAACCCGACCGCGTCTGGAACAGCCGCGGCTTCGCCTTCCGCACCGAATATGATCGCCTGCGGCGCCCCGTGAAGTCGTTTGTGAAGGGAGAGGCGCTGCCTCACGAGATTCTGTTCGAGCGAACAGTCTATGGCGACAGCCTGGAAACCGGCCTCTCCGAAGCGCAGGGCAAACAAGCCAATTTGAGGGGCAAAGCGTTCCGGCACTTCGATGGCGCGGGCATCCTGATCACCGACCTGTACGACTTCAAGGGGAACTCGCTACGCGGAGAGCGGCAGTTTGCCCGTGAGTACAAGCAGGCGCCGGATTGGTCCCGCCCCCAGTCCCTCGAAGCCCGGACGTTTTCGAGCGCCTCCACTTACGACGCTCTGAACCGGGTGACCGCTGCCACGGCGCCGGATCGCAGCATTTACCGGCCAAAATATAACGACGCGAATCTGCTCGAAGCGGTTCACGTCAATCTGCGCGGCGCCGTTCGGGACGGCCAGCCCGCCTGGACGCCTTTCATCACCTTCATGAACTATGACGCGAAGGGGCAGCGCACGTTCTGCCGTTATGCCAACGGCTCAGTGACGACATATGTGTACGACGAACAGACCTTCCGGCTGGTCCACCTCAAGACCACCCGCGCGGCGCATGAAAACGGACTCTCCGCCAGGATTTTTAAGCACTCTTCCACCGTTCAGGATCTGCGCTACACGTACGATGCGGCCGGCAACATCACGCGGATTGAAGATGCCGCGCAGAAGACCGTCTTTCACGCGAATCAACAACTCGATGCGGTGTGGGAGTACACCTACGACGCGATCTACCGGCTGACCGAAGCGAAGGGCCGCGAGCAGATCGGACAATCCGCGTTCAATTTCTGTCCGGAGCACGGCGACGACCGCGATTATCCCTTCGAAGGCGCTGCCCGGCTCACGGATTTACATGCCCTGCAGCATTACACCCAGTGTTACGACTACGATCCCGCCGGAAATATTCTGAAGATGTTCCACCGGGCCGTACACCGCAACTGGACTCGCGAGTATCGATACGGCGAGCCGAGCCTTCTCAATTGCGAGGACAAAAGCAACCGTTTGAGCGAGACCGCACTCGACACGCGTCCCGGCGAACCCGCGGAACGTTATTCGTACGACGCCAACGGCAACATGACGCGCATGCCCCATTTGCGGTCGATGGAGTGGAATTACAAGGATCAACTCTATGCCACGTCGCGCCAGGTGGTGAACTCCGGCGAGCCGTGTAAAACGTATTACGTTTACGAGGCCAGCGGTCAGCGTGCCCGCAAGGTGACCGAAGGCCCGAACGGCTCCCGAAGCAGCGAGCGATTTTACGTGGGAGGCTTCGAAGTGTTTCGGGACTTTTCCGGCGGCGAACTGGCGCTGGAGCGGGAAACGCTGCACGTCATGGATGACAAACAGCGTATCGCGCTGGTGGAGACCAAGACTTTCGAACATGGCGATGCGATACACGCGCCCACTCCGGAGCAGCGCTATCAACTGGCGAATCACCTGGGCTCGGCAACCCTGGAAATCGACGAAGCGGGCGGACTGATTACCTATGAAGAATACAGTCCGTACGGAGATACGACTTATCAAGCCGGAATCAGCGCCATGGACGTGCGACGGAAGCGGTACCGGTATACGGGCAAGGAACGTGACGAAGAGAACGGATTCACTTACCATGGCGCCCGGTACTACGCCCCCTGGTTGGGACGGTGGACAGCGTGCGATCCTTCGGGGCTGCGGGATGGACTGAACGTTTTTGCTTACGTTCGAGACAATCCGGTAAGGCTGCGGGACCCGAACGGCACCGAGGGAAGAGCCGTGGACGAGTCGTGCACAAACCACCATACCGCCGCACCTGCTCGACAGAGTGCCGCACCTGCTCCACAGAATGCCGCACCTGCTCAACCGGCAGCGACGGCTCCTCCAACCCAGCCGCCGCCGACGGCGCCCGCGCAGCCACCGAAAGCCGCACCGGATGCTTCGCAGCCCCAGAAAGTGCCGGATGCGAATGCCACGGATGCCGGTAAGCCGGCGCCGCGAGCTAAAGCAGTCAGTCCAAATATTCTGGGCTTGACACCGAGCCAGAGCCCCGGTGCTTCAGTCCCTGAAAAAGGGATACAAAAGGAGGCGGTGGCTCAGGTAGGGGCGCCGGCATCTTTCACGGTTAGCGGCGCTTTGCGTTATAGTCCCGTTGCCAACTTCGATGTTGGTGTTGGATTTTCAGGTCAGGTTGCAACGGACCCTCAGACGGGGTACAGCCGGGGTGGAACGGGATCGTTGACCCAACACTACAAATTCTCAGACAATTTAGCGGTATTCAACAGCGCGAACCTCTCATTCACGGCGCCTAGTTCCGCTCTTTCGCCTTCCGACACCTTGATCCTCGCCGGAGAAGTGGGGCTGACGGACTATGACAAGTTGGGTGCGAATCTTGTGGGCACAGGCAGCGGGGCTGGGTCAACCCTGACGAATACCAATCTAAAATCTTACGGCCTTGGAGGAGGAAGCGTCTACTATACGCATCAGTGGACGGACCCCTCGCCCAAGGATCATCTTGTCGACCCCCTCAATTCGATATCGATAGAGGGCGGAGCATATGGACTGGGCGGCAGGGGCACTCCCGACAACGGTTCAGCCGCTGTAACTTCGGTTCGCGGCTACGGTGGGGCCTCATATAACCACATGTTCTTAGATAGCCATGGCCTTCCTTCGGCAGTTGTCGGAGTGGGGGCGTTTTTCTGGCACGAACAGACCACACTCTCTCCGGATCAAGGTACGCGTTCGGTTGTGCACGCAAACGTGTTTACCCTGGGAGCCGGGGTTGGGTTCTAATGCCATCGACGAGATCCATTTTTGAATTTGCCCGCGGGGCCTCGCCAAGTGCGGGGTGAGCGGCGTGACGATAGCGTGAGCCATTGGGACTGTCTGAAAAACTGAAGGAGAAATCGAAATGTCCAGCCCGAATTTCTTAGTGATCCGGATCCACCCGGACTCCCCGGTAGACGGAGCGACTTTCAGCACGTACCTCGAAGACCTCCAAATCGATGTACAACTGGCTGGCACCAATACCGTCATTGGCGGCACCAAGGTGAACTCAACCAGCCTCAACCTGGTTGCGGTACCCTGGGCGCCGGGAAGCTACATCGCTACGGTCTCCAAGCTTGTGGATGCGGCAACGTCCGGATCCGGGACAGATTTCGGCAAGACTCTCAAGGTGCCGGATGGGAGCGGTATTGCGTTCGGTTCGGTGGTTGTCTGCCCGGCCGACAACGCGATGTTCGACAGCAATACCACCGTCACGAACATCCCGGTTGCAACCAATCCGACTCCGCTGACGCTCAGTCAAAACATCCATGACTTCGCGGCGGCGAAAACGCTGGTCACCTTTTACTTCTGCTACGGACCGGCCAGTTCCGACCCGAATTCCCCTGCCATTACTCCCACCTGGACCGGAAGCGACCCGTCTTTCCAATTCGACCTCAAAGTGAAGGGCAAGGTCACCAGTTCTCCAACTGTAAATTTCGATCATTCGGACGGTATCGCGGTTGGCATGACGATGACCTCGGGGTCAGGTGTACCCGCGGGCACCACGGTCAGCGCCGTTCCGAATGGCACTTCGGTCACGCTCAGCAAAAATGTGAGCCTCGCCAATGGCGCGACCGTCACGTTTCAATCCAATCTCAACTCCGGAATCATACAGCACGTGGAACCGGTGGGAGTCAGTACGCTGTTCAACACAGTTTATGTTCCCCTCCCCGCATCGATTGCCACGGCGATCATTCCGTTCAGCAGTCCGGCGATACCTCTTCCCCCGGCAAACAGCTTCCTGGACATCACTGTGGTCGCGAAGCGAAGCGGTGTCACCATTCCTATCAACAATGATTTCTACGATGTAATCGTGAGCCCGGGGAATGCCCCGCCCCCCGATCAATATCAGGCCCAACCGGAGACGAATACAAGCCTCTACCTGACGCTCCCGCCTCCTCCGAATATCAACACCATCGATCTGGTCATCCCGACGGACGGGACCGCGCCCTCCTTCGACGCTCTGTATCCGGCGATGCAAAAAACGCAAACGAGTGACGCCCACTTCGCCAACCTGGCCCTCTCCAATCTGTCGGCGAACGACTGCACGCGCATGGCTTACGACATCATTTGGAGCCAGCAAGGCAACGTCCTGCCACCGCCTCCCGATCCGCTCGAATCGCTGTATACTAATCCTCCCAACCCGGGAGGCAGCGGCGGTGACGGCAGCTCGAACAACCTGGAACAGGACCGGCAAAAGTTCGAAGGTACAGTCAACGGTTTTTATGCATCCCGCAACGCTGTGGCCGAGCGCCTCACCAAATTTGTCGCCGCGGCTTCGGGCGCTCTTTTCTGCGAACAGACGAGTTTGAACTGCGCCACCGCGCTGTTGGAATTCCCGGTAGACCCGGCCTCGAGCTTTGCCTCTTCGGTTGAAAGCGAACTTCTGCTGAAAGGCATAGGCCTTAATGGCACGGGCGGGCTCGTCTTCGGCGTGCCGGCCGGGTACTTCTACGCAATTGGCGCGAGTCTCGATAAATCGACGACCCCCGCGCAACGGTTCCAGCTCGCGACCGGCGACGCGATCGAGCGCCTGCTCCAGGTGTTCAACACCGCCGAACAAGCGGGTTCGATTACAGATTCGGAAAAGTTCACAACGCCAGGCATCAGCCTGTCCGGGGCCAGCATCACGTCCTTTCAGGCCGCGCGCCGGCTGGTCGCGCTGGGAGTGTCCGCGGCATCGAACAGTCCTTCGGTGCAGGTCTACGCTGGAACTCCACTCGCCAACCTGGTCGCCGACTGGCTGGCTCAAACCGATCCCACTCCCAGTCCGGTTCCGAACCCGCCGCCCACCTATCAAGACAACGACTTCATCCTCTGGTCTCAGAACTTATCCTCCAGCGATCCGACGGGCTATCTTTTTCTCGACCTCGACACATTGACGCAGGGCTACATCATCGCTTCGTTTACCGACAGTCCCAACACTGCCGCACTCGCCGGCGCGACCACGCTGCTGTTCCAGGGCGCCGGACTGGGAATCTTGCCGAAGATGCCGGTGAAGGGAACGGGGATCGCTCCCGACACGGTGGTCACAAAGGTCGCAACGGCCACGGCGGTCACGCTCAGCGCTCCGGTAACGGGTAGCGGCGTCGGCAAGACCACGGTCGTTACGTTCAGTTCCGCCGGTTCTCCCCTGACCGCTTCGCCGAATTCGAACGCCGCGGCAGGAAGCACCATCCTGACGTTTGACGGAACACCTGTCACCGAAGCAATCGCCGCGGGAATGAAGGTCAGCGGGACGAATATTCCCCCTGGCACAACGGTGATTTCGAGCGTCACCACCGCTACTGTCACCTTGAGCAAGGCAACTACCGGCGGCGTGGCGACGACCGATGTCCTCACGTTTAACGCCCCGGTGGCGAACGTCGTTCTGGCGACCACTGCCGACTGCCCCGCAGGAACCGCCTTGACGTTTGCCAGTTCCTCCGGAGTGGTCCCTGGCATGTCGGCATACGGCTTCAACATTAAGCCGGGCACCGCCGTCGATAGTACGAGCGCTACGACGGTCACAATCCACGACGCCGTCCAGGGCGACGTGCCCAAGGGCACGCTGATCACATTCGCGAAACTGGCGGACTTCCCCAGTTCGCTGGCGGACCAGATTGCGGCGTGGCTGCCGGGGGGCGCGACAGTCGAGACGCTTAAAAAGGTCACCGCGGCACAGTGGACTAATTTCTTCACCTACGTGGGGAATCCATCCTGGCTGCCGCCTTTCACCCAACCGGTCGGAGCCGGCGCTTCGCCTGGACCGGTGACCAACACGACCGGTTATATTTCGATGCGCATCCGCGCATTCATTCGCGCCGTGCAGCAGTTCTTCTCCGTCTCCTCGGTGGCCACGGCCGCGCAACTGCCGGCCATTGGCGCTCCCGCGGTGTTCGATCTGCCGGCGCCGTCGAACGACCCCATCCTCGAAGCCGCGGCATACCTGACCACGATTTTAGGCTCGACCTTCACCTTCGGTTCGACGATATCGCCGGCGAACCTGGCAACGGCCGTACAGGACGTATTTCCAAACGATGTTGCCGCGCAGGCGTGGCTGACCCAGGCGTTCACCGCGGTCAATGAACTCTTCGAGGTCGCGAGCGTCGTTCCTCCGGTGGCGGGGGTCACTTTGCCGAATCCGGTTAGCCTTCCTTTCCCGGTCGCGGAAGCTCTGTACGCACGCGGATTCCGCAGTGCGAGCGACATCAGTCGCCTCTCGGGCGCAGATTTCCAGCAGGCATTGACGGGCACGATCGCCTACGATTACGCGGGTTCTCTGCAAGCGAAAGCGGTCATCGTGGCGCCGCCGGCCGCTTCCACCGGACCTTCAGGGGGAGGAACGTTCCAAGCCATTAATCCGGACGGCTCGCTGATGAATTGCGTGCCTCCGCCGTGTCTCTCGCCGACGGGCCCCATCGCTTATTTGCAAGAGATGCTGAACCTTTCTCAAGCCTCGACCTGCAATCATCCCGGGGCAGCGCCCGGAGAAGGTCAGCTCACGCTGGGCGCAGCTATCGCGGCCAGGCGTGGCCCTGCCGGCAATCTGCTTGCGAGTTGCGCGAATCTCGAAACGCCGCTGCCGGCGATCGACATCGTGAACGAGTGCCTGGAGTATCTGGCCAGTGCTCCCGCCACTGTGAGCGGAACGGTGTACAACACATCGGACGACCGGTTAGCCGGGTACGAGCTATGCGATGACGATGACTGCAAGAAGAAGGATCGCGATTGCCACGATCCGGTGGCGATCTATTCGGCGCTGCCTGAATACTCGACTCCGGCGACGCCGGTCGCGGCAAATCAGGCTGTCGAACCGCTGGTCTACAACAATTTGAAGGCCGATTTCTCATCGTGCGATCTGCCCTACTCGCAGGCGCTCGACGTGTCCCGTACTTACCTGGCACACTTCGGCAGTTGCCGCTTTGAAGAGATGCGGACATTCCGCAAGTGCATCACTGAATTCGCACTCGATCCCACCAATCCGCCCACGGGTTTCCAGTCGTTCCTGTGGCGGTATCCGGTGCGGATCGAAACGGCGATCGAATATCTGGGCATTACTCCGGAAGAATACGCCACGGTTTTCGAAGGGAATCCCCCGCAGCCATGCGGTCAACCGAACGCCAACGGGCAACCGGGCACGGCAAATCGAGGAACGGCTTTGCAGACGTTCGGATTCACGCCGGTTCGGGCAAGGGAAATCTCCGATAGCGGCGTGGTTCCGCTGCCCGAATTCCTGGGGGCCACCTGCCTGAGCTATTGCGAATTCGTGGAATTGACGAAATCGGGAATGCCGGTCACGGCGTCCAGAAACAATAGCGACGAGAAAAACCCGGGCGTCCCCGAGTGCGAACCCTGTTGCCTCGGCGATTATCAGGTGCGGGTCCAGGGCGGCGACGGTCGTCAATCTGCCCTGCTGCAACTGACCGTGTTCCTGCGCCTGTGGAGAAAACTCAGGCACTTGTGCGGCGCGGGTTACACGTTCGCGCAACTCTACGATATTTGCCTTGTCCTGAACCTGTTCAACGGCTCGGCGATCAACCCCGAATTCATCCGGCAACTTGCCGCATTTCAGATGCTGCGCGACCAGTTCCGCTTGCCCTTGTGCGACCCGAAGAACGTAGCCTCGGGGTCGACCGGAGCCGATCGCACGCATCTGCTCGCCCTCTGGGCCGGCAGCACGGCGAAGATGTGGTCCTGGGCGAAGCGCCAGTTGCTCGAAGGAGTGGAGGCGCACGCGCGTGCGCGGTACGGATGCGAGCGCAAACAGATCGAGCTCATGGCCGATAATCTCGACGCCGTTTCCCGATTGGCCGGATTCAATCCGGTTGCTCCATCCACGGACATTTGGAACAGCAATCCCGGCTGCACGCTGCGCTTTGCCGAAGTGCTGGCCAAGATGTGCGCGTCGGATTTCAAGATCGGAGAACTGTTGTATCTGTTCAACGCCGAGAGTCCGCAGCATTGCGAGGATCCGTTCCCGCCGCAGGACGCGGACGATGTGTTGAGCTATCCCCTCGAAGTGCCGGAGGACGCCGGACACCACTCGCTTTGGAAGCTGCGCGAAAAACTGCTCTGCGTCGAGGCCTGCGAGGAAGATACGCGCGACCTTTCGTGGTCGCGGATCGTCAACGAATTTCGCGAGCACTTCGGCTATGCACCGCCCAGCGGGCAGGACCCGCTGCTCTCGATCGGTCAACACTTCTTCCCCTGTGCGCTCGAAGAATCGGGCTTTTCAGTCAGCGGGAAACAGAGGCAGTACCGCACGCCTCTGGTGTCGTCCACCGCTTGGAACTCGCCCGTTGGCAGCCCGTTCCAATACGACGCCGGCGCGTCGGAATTGTGGGTCCAACTGCCGCTCGGCGACGAAGCGGTGGCAGCGAAGCTGAGTCAGTTGCCTCAATTGAACGCCGCCGAACAGGCCGCGGTTCAGGATCTCTACTTCGCGCCGAGGGTCGATCTGGCGTTTGTCGCGTTTTTGTTTCCCGACTGGCAGAGCGCGGAGACGAACCTGATTGAGGAGTGCGATGAACACAAGCGCTGGCGCTGGTTCCAGCGTCAATTCGCGCTCGCTAATGCGCGCCGCAAGGTGATTGCCGCGCATCTGGCGAAACACGTGTCGGACCGTACGGGATGCCGCGAGGAGGATCTCGAGGCCGTGGCCGGGACCGTTCTCAGCCATCTTTATTCCGACGGGAATACCGGATCTCCCTGGGAATCCGATAACGGCGTGCCTCCGCCGGTGATGTGGACGCCTCCGCCCGCCGGCGGCGCGATTCCGGCCCTGCTCGGTTTGATCGGAACAGGGCTGCTCGGCGAGTACGAAGCGGCCGATGGGAAGCAGATCCTCTGGCGCGACGTCCGCGGCCCCATGGAAGCCTTCGGCCACGAACGCGACCAAACCAATAGTCCCGTACCCACAGTGCTGCCTTCGCCCGGGCTTTCAGATGCCACGAATCCGCTGGTGGACGTGCATAACGGCTACGCGGTGAAAACCAGCGACGGGCATCGCCTGGGCGGTGCGGAGCCGATCCTGGTGAAGTGGTCGGGCGTGCTGCTCGTCGAACGCGAAGGCGAATATAGATTCCATGCCGGCGCGCCCACTCCTGAAGGTGAAAGGCCAAACTTCGAGCTTGCCGAGAAGTCCTCGTGGCGCGTGACGCTGCAGCGGGGCTCGAAGACCTTTGCCGTTCTCAATCACAATTGGACCGGCAACACGGAGCCGGAAGTGCACGTGCCCCGACTGCGGCGCGGAGCCTATCAGATCACCGTCGAATACAGCCAGCCCGCTCCCGATTTTTCCAAAGGATCTTTGCAGCACAAGCGCACTGGCTTCCAAGTGAAATACGCGGGACCCGACAGCGAAGATTGCCTCGTCAGCCTTCCGGTCCGCCATCTGTACCGTGATTTCCAGGACCAGACGCTCGATCAGGGAATCGCGTTCCTTCCGGGCAGCCGGAACGCGCAGGCATTCCTGAAGGCCTTCTATACCAGTACACTTCGCGACATGCGGCGCACGTATCAACGGGCGTTCAAAGCCGTGCTGTTCGCCGGAAAGCTCGGCCTTTCCGCGCGGAAGGGCGAAGATCATCAGTCCGAACTCGGCTTCATGCTCGCCAATCCGGTCAATTTCGCGGGTTACGCGTATTACCGGACCAGTCCGACTGCGTTCACACAGCATCTTGCGGATTTCGACTTCAATTTCCTTCCCTTGAACGATAATTACCATCCGCGGGCAGGGGACGGCCGCTCGCAGCCATCGCTTCAGCAGACACAGGCGATGTTCGACTGGTGGGAGCGGCTTTTCGACTACGCCGTCATGCGCAAACAAGTGGAGCGGCGCTCGAAGGACCCGCTGTGGCGCCTCTTTGAAGAGGCGGAGGTGAATCCGCCAGGCGATCCCGCGCAGCTTCTCCGGCACATCGGAGCGCAGCCCGGGTATTGGGATCTCGACCTTCGTTTTTACCAGGATCAGGCGAGCGCCATCTACACGGTCGCCGGCAAGGATCTTCAGGACGACCGCTGGCTGGTGCGCGTATGGCATGCCGACCGCTGGGTTCGCTGCCTGATGGACCGCTTCCACGCGAAGGACATTTCGAAAGCGCGGCCCGACCTGTGGGCTTCGGACGATCCAAGCGCGCCCGTGCCTGCTTCCGGAGTCAAACAAACCGGAAATGCGCTTCTGCTGGCATTTGTCAACGATGCGTGTTTCACTGAACACCCCCGCCGTTATGGCGATGTGAAGCGCCTCAACGACGGACTGCGCGAGCGAGGCCGCAAGGCGCTGGTCTCCTATCTGTGCAACGCCAGCCGCGTGCCGCTGCCGTGGTCCGCTTCGACCTTCGCCACCAAGCCCGGCGACCTCAGCGAACTTCTGCTGCTCGACGTCGACACCGGCGTCTGCGAGAAGGCCAGCCGCATTGAAGAGGCGATTACGGCGGTGCAGATCTTCGTTCGCCGCAGCCGCCTTGGTCTCGAACCGAACTGGAAAGTCGGGCGGGAATTCGTACGCATGTGGGATCGCCGTTTTCAGACGTATCGCATCTGGGAGATGTGCAAGCGGCGCGAACTCAATCGCGAGAACTTCATCGAATGGACAGAGTTGGGCAAGGCCCGCCGAATCGAAGCATTCCGGTTCCTCGAATCCGAGTTGCGAAACTCGACGCTCACGATGGCTGCGCCCGGCGGGCTGGACTGGTGGGAGGATGACGATAAGCCGCTCGAGCGCGCGCCGAAGCTTCTTCAGCAGCGTGTTCCGTCCGAGCTGGCAGCATTGATGGCGCCTCCGAACGCAGCGACACGCGAAGGTCTTGCGACACTGGGGAGTCCGGAGTATGCCGCGCGTCCGACGTGGCTTGCGCCTGTGCCCGCGGCATCGTCCGGCGACGCATCCGGAGGCGGAACAACTGTCGCTGGAACCGCGCCCCCTCCTCCGAAGACCGTGCCCGCGCTCGCCCAAGCGGCGGCCAGCGGCAATACGCAACCGGTGACACTGCCGTTCTGGATGGAATCGGCTATGAAGTTGGGAACGCGCTTCCTTCGGATCGCGGCGGCCGGCCTGCCGCAGGCTTCGCCCGGCTTCGAGCCCCATCAGGAAGAAACACGCAATGCGTGCTGCCGCGAGTGTGGCTGCGATCATCCAGTGCTGGTAGACGAATACTATTTCTGGCTCGTCAACACGCAGTTCTATCAGTACACGGACCAGACAGACGCGCAAAGCAGTGGCGATGTCAGTTTCTCAGGAAGCTACCAGTCCGGTTTTCAGGATTCCTACTACGACCCGTTCCAGCAGCAGTCGGCGGAGTGGAACGAGGAGAACATGGTGCCTTCCCTGCTCGCGAAGTGGGAGCCGAGCCCGGCCGTGCGCCTTGCCTGGTGCCGCGTCCACAACGGCCAGTTTGGACAGCCGCGAAAATCCGACGACTACGTGGCTATCGCGGAGCCGGCCGATCTGGTCTTCCTGGGCAGAGGCGGAGACTCACTCTACTTCCAGGTAACCGGAAGTGCGACGCTGCCTCCCGGCTATACTGCCGACACGTCGCCAGCAGGTTTCCGTTACGATCTGCCCGCGGACCAGACGGTGGGGTTGCCGCAGGCCATCAAGCCGCCGGCACTGCCTTCTCCGTCTCCCTATCCGGGCGGATTGCTCTCGTATCCATTCTTCGCTTATCACGAATCCGGCGCGCGGCTGTTCCCCGGCTCGTGGTTCTCTCCGGCGATGGCGGTTGCCGAAGCGCTGAGGACGCACTGCGGTTTCGAACTCGCCCTCAAGTGGTATATGCGTGCATTCGATCCGCTCAATAGCGATTGCACCTGGATGGTCTGTAATTCTGATCTCGCCGGAGGCACCACCGGCACCACCGGCACCGCCGGCGGGACCGCCACTGGAGTTGTCGTTTTAGCCCAGGGGCAAGGGACGAGCGGGACTGGCGCCACACCCGGTGCAGCGAACCCGCCGCCGGCAGCGAATGCGCCGAACCCGGCGCAGTCCAACCCGGCGCCGGGCCGCGGCAATTCGTACAGCACTTGCTGTGACAGCTCGAAGGTCACCGATGAAGTCGCGCGACACCGCTCCGTAGTACTGCATTATTGCCAGACTCTGGTCGATTGGGGCGATGCGGTGATGCGCCGCCGGCGCTCCCCCGAAGCATTTCAGCAGGCGAGGCTTATCTACGACACGGTGGCGAAGATCATCGGCTGCACCCCGCAGACGATCCTGCTGCCCGAGCCCCCGGCGCCGGAGTCCGTCATGGCGTTTACTCCGGCGAATCCGCCTCTCAACCCAAGGCTGATGGATCTTTACAGCCTGACCGCAGATCGATTGGGATTGATCCGTACCTGCTACGACGCGCGGCGTCTAGCGAATGGCCGGCCCGATTGCGACATGCCGTATTGGGGCGACGATCCGCTCCGCGATGGCTGGCGCACGGTTCCCGAAACCTGCGCCGGCGAAACGGAGTGGTGCCATCGCAGCAGTCCGTACCGCTTCACGTCTCAAATCCAGAAGGCGCATGAGTTGGCGGGGCGCGTACGCGAACTCGGGTCCGCGCTGCTCGCGGCGTACGAAAAGGGAGATGCCGAAGCCCTCGCCTCGATTCGCGCCGGACATGAAAGGGACATGCTGGAGCTCGGTCTGAGCGTCCGCCAGGACCAGTGGCGCGATGCCGACTGGCAGGTGCAGGCGCTGCAGCAAACCAAGGACGTCAATCAGACCAATCTGCTCTATTACACAAACCTCTACCAGAACGACCTGATCAACGACGAAATTCAGCACCTCAATCTCACCACCAACGCGATGTTGACGCGCACCGGTGCGAACCTTGTCTCGGCGATAGGCGAAGTGTTCCATATCCTGCCGGACAGCAACGTGGGTGCTCTGTCGACTTTCGTCACGTTGCCGACCGGCAAGAAGTTGGCGTTCATGTTCGACACGATCGCCAGGATCATGCAGACGGTCGCCGACATCCAAGCCACAACTGCCTCGTTGGACCTGACGCAGGCGGGCTGGCAGCGACGCTCCGTCGAATGGTTCCACCAGATGACGACGCTGCCGATCGAAATTCATCAAATCGAGCTGCAAATCCTGGGCGCGCACCGGCGGCGGGATCAGGCGATGAAGGAACTGAACAACCAACAGCGGCAGATCGAAAACGCGACGGAAGTGCTGGACTTCCTGCGCGACGAATTCACCGCGACGGATCTTTATCTGTTCCTGCAAAAGGAAACCTCGGCCCTCTACCGCAAGATGTATGAGATGGCGCATCGGGCGGCGGACGAGGCTCAGCGGGCGTTCAATTTCGAGCGAGGCCACACCACCCGGCGGTTCATTCCCGAAGAAATATGGGACAACCTGCACGAGGGCCTCATGGCCGGCGAACGCCTGGACGCCTCCCTCCGCCAGATGGAGAAAGCATATCTGGACGAAAACATTCGGGAATACGAACTGACCAAGCGCTTCTCGCTGCGGTTCCACTTCCCGATGGAGTTTTTGCGGATCAAAGAAACGGGCCGCTGCGAGATCCAGCTTCCGGAATGGATGTTCGATCTCGATTATCCGGGCCAGTACATGCGCCGCATCAAGAATGTGACGCTGACCATTCCATGCGTCACTGGTCCATACAACGGCGTGCATTGCCGCGCGACGCTGCTGAGCAGCGTCACCCGCATCGATCCGCGGCTGGAGCTTCCAGCGACGCGCTGCTGTTGCGAATGCGGATCGGGCCACGATTACCAAGCCTGTCCGCACGATCCTCGCATGGTCCGCTCCTATGCGGCGCGAGAGGCTATCGCAACGTCAAGCGGACAGAACGACTCCGGCATGTTCGAGCTCAATTTCCGCGATGAGCGGTATTTGCCGTTCGAGTATCAAGGCGCGGTGAGCCATTGGAGGATCGAACTGCCTCCCGAAAACAACTACTTCGACATGGACACCTTGAGCGATGTGATCGTCAACCTGAACTACACGTCGCGCGAAGGCGGAGGCATGCTACGCGACGCGGCTATGGAAGCGGCACGGAAGCATCTTCCGGGGGAGGGCTGGAGCTTCTTCGACGTGCGTCACGAGTTCCCGGATGCATGGCAGATGCTGCGCAACAGTTGCCGCGAGAAAGGGCGTGACCCAAGGCTCGGCCTGCGGATCGAGCGGAAGATGTTCCCGTTCCTGCCCGCCTCGGACGAAGTGGCGATCACAAGAATCGGCGTGCTGTTCCATGCGCGCGGGCACCGATGCGATTGTCCGAAAACCGGCGATTGCCCGTGCCAGTGCGAGAGAGAGCCCGATTGCCGCGTGCTGGAATTCACCTGCGGCGATCATCATCAAAAAGGTCATCCCTCGCGAGTCTCGTGTGTGCGAAGCGAAGAGTGGTCCGATCTCTATTACGGGCTGATCGAGACGGAGATCGGTCCGGTCGGAAAATGCGGGACGCGTCCGGAGATCGAGTTCCGGTTCCCGCAGGATACAGGGGACGTGGAAACGCTCTACCTACTGTGCCAGTACAAACGCTAAGGGACAATCATCAACGAGGTCGCCGCATTTCCATCGTTAGGGCGCCACGGCCGGGGCCGGCACGATGTTATGCCAAAGCAGGCCGGCGCGACGCTCCCCTCTACGGTGGCAAGCAACGTTCAGCCCGTGCTGCGCAAGTTCCCATTCGGTGGCCTTTTTCCGGTGCCGCTGGTGTACATCTCTACGAGCAAACTCGTTGTGAATTGTGCTACCCCTATTAGGGGTGCAGCATGGCGGAGTGTGAATGGGAGGATTTCGCCGGCCACATACTCTTGGGGCGGTACACTTTGTGTTCCCTGCTCTCCGCAGGTCCGGGCCAAGCAGAGTTCGTGTCGTATGCGGCTCCTCCAGTGGAGAAAAGCGAGCCGCTTTCCGTCACCCTGATTAATCCCGACGAGGTCCATTTCGAACAGCAATTGGGTCAAATCCAAACCGCCCAGCGATTAGTACATCCCAACCTGCTGCGCATCCTGGAGGGCGGGCAGTGCACAGTGAATGGGACGACGCTGCTCTTCGTAGTGACCGAAACGGCCGGGGTGACCCTGGCAGAGGTGGTCGCGGAAGGACCGCTCGATTCGGCAAAAGGGGTGGCACTGATCAAGGACCTGCTCGGCGGCCTTGACTACATCCACGGTTCGGGCTTCGTCTGCGGAAGCCTCGAACCGGAGACGATAGTGCGCGCAGGGGCTGTTTGGAAAATTGGCGATTTGAGTCAGTTGCACCGCCTGAGTGCTTTCGACAACCGACTCGAATCGGGTATGGATACCTGGGCGTTAGGCACAATTCTGAGGGCTTCGCTCGCCGAAGAAGTGCGCCGGATTCCGGTATTCCAAGCAATCATCGCCGGATGCCTGGAGTCCGATCCCGCTAAGCGGCTCTCGACAGAAGAGATCGGCCGATTGCTGGAAACCCAGCAACCGACGCCCGCCGTCGTGCTGCCGGGGGTGCCGTCGGCCGGCGCGCGAAGGGACCTCTCCGGCCCCCGCTCGCGCCTTACGCTTACCGTTGGTGTATTAGCGACACTACTGCTTTTTGCGGCGCTCGCAAAGATGGTATTCCGAAAGCAACTGACGCCTCCACCGACTAAATCGACCGTTGCACAGGTGCCGGCCCGGACCGTCTTTCAGCCTGACAGCCGACCCAGCCCGTTCTCCCGCATCACCGACGCGAAGGCCCGGCCGGCGCCGCAGCCACATCCGCCATCGTCCGGCTCGGCCCCATACCCGACTCCGCAGCCCGCCTCTAGAGTGGAGTCCGGGGCACGATCCGTCAGCCAGGACACCGTGGGGGAGGACGTTGGCCGTGCCAACTTTTTCGCCGATAACCTGATTGGCCAGCGGACGGCGAGCGGCGAGCTCTTCAGCAATGAAGCTATGACTGCCGCGCATGCGTCCCTCCCGTTCGGCACGAAGGTACGCGTAACCAACTTGGGGAATAACAAGAGCGTGGAGGTCCGCGTAAACGATCGGATACCTCTCAGCCAGAACGTCACGATCACAATCACGCGGGCTGCTGCTGAGCAACTGGGATTCCTGGACGCCGGATTCGCCCGCGTGAGAGTCGAGCCTGTGCGGTAAAGCTAAGTGTCAACGTGTGAGGGGCGCCAAACCTGGGCGCGCGAACTGCGTCTCGACGCTAGCGAGGAATCGCTCTGCCCGACGAGCATGATCGCCACCTGGTTCCCGCTCTGCTCGTTCCCAACCTCCCAGTTGATGACGCTCGGCTGACAGACGCCAAGCTGTTCCGCAACTTCCTTTTGGAGCATCTTCAGGCCGAGACACTTCTTACGGATGTGCGCCCACGGTATTCAGCTCCTTTGGAATCCGGATCACTGAGCCTGTGCTGTACGATTGGGGTAGAAGAATGGGCATCGGCTGGCCGGGCTGATTGACCGATGCCGAGTTGGACGCGCAGATGGATGAGATCGGGAAGGAGTAAGCGGCGTTGGAGGCGCAGATTGCCGAGTTGGATGGCAGGATCGCCGGGGCGGATTATTACCCGCGGCCTTCGAGTGGCAGTGGAAAGCTCCGTAAGGAGCTACGGCGCAAGTCCGCCGTTCGAGGTCGATTCATATGGTCTCCACGATTCTCGCACCCGAAAATTGACAATCCGCTCTGGTGCTCCCGGCGCTCCCACCAACGATCTGACTGATAGAATGTAGCGGTCGTGACGAGTTTGAGAAATCCGCAATCCGACCGGGACCACGATACCGGATTTAACCTCCTGGCCTCGATGGTTAATGGACAGATCGGACATGTCCTGAGAGTTTTCCTCCTCTATGGCATCCATGAATCGAATTCTTGCACTTTCCTCGGTCCTGGCCATCGCCTTTGCGCAAACCCCGCAGTCCGGGCCTGCGCCAGGGGCTCCGAATTCCGTGATCCGCATCGATGTCAACCTGGTTCAGGTTGACGCCGTCGTGACGGATTCCAAAGACAGGCGCGTAAGCGATCTTCAACCGACTGCGTTCGAACTCTTGCAGGATGGCAAACCGCAGACCATCACGAATTTCTCTTATGTTTCGACGAAACCGGTTGCCGGAGAGGTCCCGGCCCACCGGGCCGCACAGGCCAAGCCGATAAAAGGCGAAGTGCCGCCGCCACCACCGGTTATGCGGCCCAGCGAAGTCCGCCGCACTCTGGCGCTCGTGGTGGATGACCTCGGACTGGCCGCCGAAAACATTCCAGCCGTCCGCAACGCAATCAAGAGTTTTATCGACAACCAGATGCGTCCCGGCGACCTGGTGGCCATTATCCGCACCGGCGCCGGCATGGGCGCCCTGCAGCAGTTCACCACCGACAAGCGCCTGCTGTACGCCGCGCTGGATCGCGTGAAGTATGGCGAGAGTCGCGTCGGAGTCAGCAGCTTCGCGCCGTTGGGTAGCGGCATGCGCGGCGGTGGGGCCATCAACCATCTACGCGAAGAAACCCTGGCGGTGGGCTCCTTGGGGGCCATCCGTTTCGTCGTGAACGCCATGCGAGGCTTTCCGGGCCGCAAGTCCGTAGTCCTGTTTACCGAGAACATTCGCATGATTTTCCGGGGAGCGACAGATGAAATGGTGGCCCATGCGGTCCAGCAGCTCAGCGACGCCGCCAGCCGCGCTTCGGTGGTGATCCATGCCGTCGAACCGCGAGGCATTCCCGACTACAATATTACGGCCGCCGATAATACCTCCCGCATGTCCCGCAGGCGGATTTCCCGAGTTCCCGCTCAGCGGCAGGAAGAGGTGATTCGCACCGAGGAAGGAATGTTCGTGCTGGCGGAGGAAACCGGCGGCCTGTTTCTGCACGATAGCAACGACTTGGCTGGGGCCCTGCGAAAAATCGCCGAAGACAGCGACGGTTACTACCTAATCGGCTACCATCCCGACGCCAGTACATTCGAAAACGGGAACGGCCGGCCCAAGTTCCATCGGATCGAGGTGAAAGTGAAAGGAGCTGGCTTACACGTCCGCTCGCGTGACGGCTTCTTCGGCGAGCCGGGCGGAAATCAGCCATTAGACCACACGCGCGAAGCGGAGATCGTTCATGCCCTACAATCCCCGTTCACTGCCGGAGCAATTCATCCACGCTTGACTGCCGTCTTCTCCAATGCACAGGACCGCGGCTCATTTATCAATGCCTGGCTTTATTTCAACCCGAACGAACTGAAGTGGTCCAGCGAGCAGGATGGCAACCATAAGGCTGTGATCGATGTCGCCGCCGCGGCATTCGACGAGAACGGCCTGGCCTTGGCGCCCATCGATACGACCTTGACCTTGAAGTTGACCTCACAAAACTATGGCGAGGCTCTGAAAAAAGGTATGGTCTACGGCATCCGCGTTCCCGTCACCAGACCAGGCCCTTATGTGCTGCGCGCGGCGGTGCGCGATGCCTCCACAGAGGGCAGCGGTTCGGCCGACCAGTACGTCGAGGTCCCGGATGTGGCAAGCGGTCATCTTGCGATGTCGGGAATTGTGATTCAGGAGGTTGCGGCCGGGACCCGGGCGAACGTCAATCTTCCTCAGGGTCCGGCTCCCGGCGAAGACGTCACACTGGGGGCCGCTCGAAGGAGCTTCCGCCGGGGCACGGTACTGGACTACCTCTACGAAATTATCAATGCAAAGACCGACTCAAGCCGGCATCCTGAGTTGGAGGTGCAAACCAGGATGTTCCACGACGGAGAGCGGCTTGCGGATGAGAAGACGGCGCTGGCAACGGCCAGGCCTGCGCCCGATCCTCAACACCTGAGGGCGGGGGGCCGACTGTCGCTAGGCGGTGACATGGCGCCCGGCGAATACGTGCTGCAGGTGATCGTGACCGATAAACTCGTCAGGAACAAATTCAACACCGTGACCCAATCGATGGACTTCGAAATCGAGCCGTAAGGCGGATTGGCTAGAAGTTTCGCCATCCCGTTTCTGCCAAACCCCGGTCCCTGGCGGTCATGGCCGCTGCACGCAAGACTGCCGGTTGGTGTGGTTCCGGAACTCCGTTACGATTTCCTGGACGATGGATGGGGCGTCTCCAGACAACGAGAGACATTTTTGGACGGGTCTGGCCGGACCTGACTGCGAATCCTTCGTGGTTTTGCCGTAGCTGGCATCGTTGCTCTCGTCGCGCGCGGAAAGTTCCCCGCAGGGCAGTGTGGAGACTGTCGGCCCATATGTCCGGGCATTGCGATTCCGCGAGCCGGGCCGGCGCGCAGACGTGCTGGCAGAGAATCCGGCCCGTGGCGTTTTCAGACTGCCAGCCGTCATCTGGAAGCATGCTACACAGCTCCCACTAATGGCGCGGGAGTTGGGGCGAACGGCGTTTCAGCGCGGACGGGGAATTAGCAACTGGGCGGAACAGGGCGGATCTCGAGGGCACTTCCTTGCTGGGCGTCATGCGGCGGGAAGCCACAGAATTGTCGCGTTTGCCCCGTCAACCGGAGGATTGTCGGGTAACAGGGTGCAGCATATTGCTAACTACCTCAAACGTGTTCTGAAGCCGGCTGCTGAGGCGGTCGGTCTCGAAGGCATCACGCATCAGATGCTGCGGCGGTCGTTCTCCACAATGGCGCTGGATTCGGGCGCATCGCCGAAAGATGTTCAAGGCCAGATGCGGCACACTGAAGCCCGAATGTCCCTTTATTACGGCAAGGTGATACCCGCAAGCGTCAAGCAAGAGGTCGACAAGCTCGTCGATCAGATGAAGGTAAAGATCGAAGAGCAGGGCAAAAAAGCGGCGCAAGTAGAGGCGAAAGCCGGGCGAAAACGCTGAAATTTCCGCCCAAAACCGCCCACCCGAGTGCTTTGGGCGGAGATTGCTACATACGGAAACTTCTGAAACAAAATGGTGGGCGCGACAGGACTCGAACCTGTGACCTCCTGCGTGTGAAGCAGGCGCTCTAACCAACTGAGCTACGCGCCCCAAAGGCAACCTTTTTTGATTTTAAACCACTTCCGGAATTTCCGAAACTGCCCGGCCTGCCCAAATCGGCAAGAAAAGCTCCGACCGTGGCAAAACTGTGACAAAACCTCATCAGTTCGATCTCTCCGTGTCAAAACCTGCCTGGCCTTCGTTGGCTTTCCGGTTCAGCTTCTTCAGCGCCTCGCGTTTCATCTGCAGTTTCATCTGCGCGTACTTCTTGAACACCTTTGCATCGCCACGGATTCGCAGTCCACTTGCCGGAATCCGGCACGGATGTTCGGACCATCCAACTGCTGCTCGGCCACCGCAGCCTGGCCACTACAGCCCGGTACCTGCGAATCGCCACCAGTAAGGTCTGTTCCACCTCCAGTCCGCTGGACTTGCTGCTGCATCCCATTGCCGTTGAGTCCGACATCCCGCCACGCCTCAGCAATTCTGCCGATCAATTAAGGATATGCAGCGCCACCTGAGGCATTCGGATCCCCGGACGCTGGATGCTCAAATAACTGGAAGGACCTGAGGGCCAAGAAAGGAGCGAGGGCGACTGCAAAGCCTTCAAAGAGGGCTTCGATGCGGCGGCTCCCCGGTGTGACGGCGGGCAAATAGGATCTGTTCCTAGCCTTGTTCCGCTAGCGTAGCTAAGCTAACCTAAGCTCGTATATCGTTTCATTAAAAGATAGCATAATCAACACTGAACAAGAGCCTCGAACTTCTTCCATCGATGGACGACGGGCGCGGCATTAATTTCCGCAATCCCTCTGAGAATTCTCGTTTTGAGTTCTTCCAGAGATTGCACTCTGATATGCCGCAGACAGCGTCTCGACGATGATGGTGCATTCGGCCGGATACCACGCGTCCTCCACGCGCGCGGTGGCGTGGCCGTCGTGGAGATCGAGCGCGGCCAATATGGAACAGGTGCCAAACCTCTCGTATTCATGATCGCGGCTGATGGTGGGATGCTTGCCCGCCGCAGGCGGCAGGTCTGGCGCCGTGTTGCCTATCGCCTGTACGCCGGGTTTTTCATCCGCCGAAACGGTGATGATGTTGGAGGCCATCTGACCCGCGGCCCGCATTGCATTCTGCAGTTCCACGTCCCGATATACGATTAGCACTTCACGCATTACACTCTCGAAATTTGGGTCGCGCCGTTCCAGGTATTTGATCTTCTCGGGGTGCAACGGCTGTTCTGCCAGGATTCGATGAACGGTCGCCTTGGCCGCGCGGGACAGCGAAGGGAAACCGGCTTCCATGGAGTGCTCGCGGATATGCTTGGCCAGTGCTTGACGGCTCCAGACCTCGGCCGCATAGCCCAAGTCCTTTGGTTTCCGGCACGCCACACGCACTACCCAGGCTTTGGCAGCGTCGCCAATGACCGGTTCTTTGGGACGGTGGTAGTTGTCTTTCAGCGCAGCGATCGGCCCCACCGCCAGGGCCTTCGCTACCCATTTGGAAACGCTCAAGCGCGTCATTCCGAGACGGTGACCGATGCTGGTGAAGCTCTCTCCAGCGCAGTAGCCAAGAAGGATCATGGCGGGTTGCACTTCGCGCCGCGGCGCCAGGCGCGAACGCGCCAACTGCTCCAATTCCATCCGGTCCTCACCAGACAAAACCAGTCTTGATCGTTTCGATTTGCCCGCCATGCCTCAACATGACAGAGCACAATTTAATATGCTTATGTTTTAATGAAACGTTATACTAGCTACGCCAGCTACTAGCTTAGCTAAGTTAGCCGTAACGATCTTGTTGGAATCCAGAAAGACCGAGCAACTGGAGAAGCCGTCGCACGGGCCGCTATAGGATTCCAGTTCATAGCCGCGGTTCGGAGCGGGTGTTACCTGCACTGGCGTGCCGCCGATGTAAGTGGGTCCCACCTGGCCGGGGCCGATTGGGTCGCAGTTCCGCCGGGTGCCGGGGAGGCGGAGGTAGTCATGGTGAACAGAGGCGGCTGGATGTAACCGGGCTCGCACTCAACGAGACCTGGATCTGAAGCCAGCTCGCTCCTTCAGCTCGCTCAGTACCTGGATCGCGACTAAAGCGCAATTCGCACCGAAGACATCGATCGTCCGAGAAATCGCGAGCCGAAAACGCATTCGGCCGGGGGCGAATGAGAGTTCCTTGAAGCCTCAAATTACAGGTTCGTCGCTGAACAGCCGATAAGGTCTCTGTGAGCCGTCACCACCAAACACACGCGAATGTAAGGGGAATGCCATGAGGATGGAACGAGACGAACCCGGCCGCATTCTCAAGCTGTCGGGCGAACTGGAAATCGGCTCGGCGGAGGATCTCCACGTGGCGCTCCGCGACTACCTTGCCGGCGGGCCGGATCCACGCATCGATCTGTCCGGAGTGAGCCGGTGCGATACGGCGGCTTTGCAGCTTCTGTGCTCCGCCTGCCGTACTGCCGGGTCCTTGGAGTTCACCGGTGTATCGGAAGGGATCCGCGAGGCATGCGTGGCCCTGGGACTATCGCTTACCGCCCCGCCCGCCGAGGAGGCGGCAGACGATGTCATATGACCCGGTCCCTACCTATCTGCAGGAAGCCGAAGAACTGCTGACTGGAATTGAGCAGGCGGCGCTCTCGCTGGACTCCGGAGAGCGAACCAGTGAGACCATCGACGAGCTTTTCCGGGCCTTTCACACCATCAAGGGTTCCGGCGCCATGTGCGGGCTGGACGCCGTCGCCGCATTCACGCATCACGTGGAGAGCCTGCTCGATCGGGTCCGGACCGGCGCCGTGGCGGTGTCGCCGGCTTTATCCGGCCTTGTGCTGAAGGCCAGCGACCACATCCGGATGCTACTCGACGAGGTGCAGGGCGGCAGGGCGGTGCCGCCCGGTTCCAGCGAAGCCCTCGTCGCCTCCATTGAAGCGGTCGTGGGCGGCGGACCGTCGCTGGCCGCCGCGGATATTCCGGCGCAGGCCGGCGGCAACGAACAGACATGGCGGATTCGATTTCGCCCTAGCCCCGCGCTCCTGGCCCATGGAGGAAATCCGGCCGCATTATTCAAGGAGTTGCGCACCCTGGGCGCTGCGGAAATCATCGCGCATACCGAGGAAGTGCCCGGGCTCGACACCATCCAACCGGATCTCTGTTACCTCTGGTGGACGATCGATCTGCGTACCGCCTGCGGCCGCAACGCAATTCGAGATGTATTCATCTTTGTGGAGGACGACAGCACCCTGGAGATCGAGCCGGCGGAATCCGCGGCTGCGTCCCCGGGCCGGGCCGGCCGATGCGGTACCGTCGCAAGTTTCGACAGCCCCGCCCATAACGGCGCCGCTGGCGCGCGAGTCCACCGTAAGGGTTCCCTCCAGCCGGCTGGACCGCCTGGTGAACCTGGTCGGCGAACTGGTCATGAACCAGTCCCGCCTGGCTCAGGCGGCATCGCAAAGCGGAGTCTCCGGAATTTGCCAATCCGGTGCAGGAACTGGAGCGGCTGGTGGCGGAATTGCGCGATAACGTGCTGGGAATCCGCATGCTGCCGATCGGCACTCTGTTCGGCCGCTTCCGGCCGGCTGGTGCACGACCTTTCGGCTCGGAACTCGGCAAAGAGGCCGAGCTGGTCACCGAAGGGCGCCGAAACCGAACTGGACAAGAGCATTCTGGACCAACTGGGCGAGCCCCTGGTGCACTGTCTGCGCAACTGCCTCGACCACGCCATCGAGCCTCCCGACGAGCGCCTGGCGAAGGGCAAGCCGCGCCGCGGCGACGATCCGCCTCTCCGCCGTGCATGCCGGATGCGATGTAGTCGTCAGCATCCAGGACGACGGGCGCGGCATCGACCGGGCGGCCGTAAGGGCCAAAGCGGTGGAGAAGCAGCTCATCGCGGCGGACGCCAGCCTCAGCGACAAGGACATTTTCAATCTCATCCTGATGCCCGGTTTCTCGACCGCCCGGCAGGTGACCAGCGTATCCGGCCGCGGCGTGGGAATGGACGCCGTCAAGCGGCAGATCGATGCCTTGCGCGGCGCTCTGTCCCTGGCCAGCGAAGAGGGCAAGGGCACGCGGGTCTCGATCACCCTGCCGCTGACGCTGGCCATTATCGAGGGCCTGCTGGTGCAGATTGGCGGAGACCAGTTCATCGTTCCCATGGCGGCGGTCACCGAGAACGTCGAGTTGTTGAGCAGCCCAGAGGGCGCGCAACAACGGGCGCAACGTGATCGCCGTGCGCGGGGAACTGGTGCCGTACATCGACTTGCGGAAGACCTTCCACATCGCGGGCGACGCTCCCGCGATCGAGAAAGTGTCGTGATCGTGCAGCATGAAGACCACCGAGTCGGGCTGGTGGTGGACCGCGTGTTGGGCACTCACCAGACGGTCATTCAGTCGCTGGGCAAATTCTTCAGGAACATCGATGTCGTGTCGGGCGCAACCATCATGGGCGATGGGCGCGTGGCGCTGATTATGGATATCGCCGCCGTCGTGCGGCACGCCGACCGCGAATGCCGCGAAGCGCCCGAGGCGGGCCTGGGCAGAGAGCATGGCCCCGGCCTGTTGAATCCGCCGCATCTGCCTGATACTTGGAAGGAACACAATGAAGAACTGGAAGATCGGAACCCGCATTGCCGCCGGCTTCGCCGCGGTAATTCGTCATCGCATTGGCGCTGGGCCTATTTGCCTACAGCAAGACGGCCGGAATATGAATCAGGCTCCCAACGTATGTATCACGAAATCCGCTGCCCAGGCGTCTACCTGGTAGACCAGATACAGAAGCAGGCGTATCAGTACCGATGGCCTTGCGATCACTGCACACATTGGTCTCGGGACCCGCAGGAAATGGCGCGGATCGAGGCCGAGATTCGAGACTGTGCGCTCAAACCATCCGATATGGTCGCCGAGTACGAAAAACTGATTGCAAACCGACAAAGGCCGTGGTCTCACTCGAGGTTTCAAGGCTGCCCGCGCAGAGTACTCGGTCGGCAGTGCGAGGAGATGTTCAATTCGAGCCGGATCGGAAGTCCGGAGTCGATCCGGCGCACGGAGGAACTGCTAAAGGCGCGCGTCCAACCCGCCCAGAAGAAATATGCGGAAACCGCGGAGGCCATCGTAACCTATAACAGGTCACTGGCCAATGACGCCTCGGCGGCGATCCAGGCTTCTGTCGTCAGCACTCAGACCGGAGTGTTGGTCGGCCTCGCCGTGGCGTTGATCGTCGCGATCGTCATCTCCCTGTTTGTCGTTCGCAGCCTCACACGACCACTGGCTAGCGCCGTCGGTCTCATTGACCAGGTCGCGAAGGGAGATCTTACACATACTGTCGATGCCACATCCACCGACGAACTGGGCCAGATGCTCATGGCCATGAACGGCATGGTGGGCAACCTGAATGCTGCCGCCCACGTGGCCGTCAAGATTTCCGAAGGGGATCTGACCGTGCAGGCCAAAGCTCTATCGGAAAAAGACGTACTCGGCCAGGCCCTGATGAAAATGCTGGAAAACCTCCGCAAGACAATTTCCGATATCACCTGGCCTCCGCCAACGTGGCTACCGGAAGCGAAGAAATGAGTTCCACGGCGCAGCAGCTTTCGCAGGGCGCTACCGAACAGGCCGCCGCGGCCGAGGAGAGCACTTCCTCCATGGAAGAGATGGCGTCCAGTATCCAGCAAAACGCCGACAACGCCCGGCAGACCGACAAGATCGCCTCCAAAGCATCGCGAGGACGCGCGCTCCAGCGGCGATGCGGTGGTCCGCACGGTGGAGCGCCATGAAACAGGTCGCGGAAAAGATCAGCATCATCGAAGAGATCGCCCGCAAGACCGACCTGCTGGCGTTGAATGCCGCCGTGGAAGCGGCTCGCGCGGGAGAACACGGTAAGGGCTTCGCGGTGGTGGCGTCGGAAGTACGGAAACTGGCGGAACGCAGCCAGACGGCGGCCGCGGAGATCAGCCGGCTCAGCATCGATGGAGTCCAGATCGCCGAAGGCGCCGGTCAGTTGCTGACCAGGCTGGTTCCCGATATTCAGAAGACCGCGGAACTGGTGCGCGAGATCGCGGCGGCCAGCGCCGAACAAAGCACGGGAGCCACCCAGGTGAACAAGGCCATCCAGCAACTCGACCAGGTGATCCAGCAGAATTCGGCGGCGTCCGAAGAGATGGCGTCCACCGCCGAAGAACTGTCGAGCCAGGCGGAAGTACTGCAGTCGTCGATCGCCTTCTTCAAGACCGGTGAAAAGCAGGCGGTCCGGGCTCCGCAGAGCCAGGAGGGCGGCTCCTCTCCACCGCTCCGCGCCGCCGTCAAAACCGGCCAACACCCGTTCCGCGACCGTTTCCCTGGCGCAACTGCAGCGCGCAGTGCAGCCCGGCGGCACCAGCATCGATCTGGACAGCAACAACGGCAGCGCCGACGCACGCGACCGGGACTTCACCACATACGAGGCATAAGGAGGACATGATCACCGACAACCCGGCAATATATGACCTTCAAACTCGGTGACGAGCTGTTCGCCATCGATGTGGCGCAGGTTCGCGAGGTTCTGGAGGTGTCCCAGATCACCAAGGTGCCCACCGCTCCCGAATACATGCGGGGAGTGGTGAACGTCCGCGGCCAGGCGACACCGGTCGTGGATCTGCGCCGCGCTTCGGACTGCCGAAGGGCGAAGACAGCGTGCACACCCGCATCATCGTGATGGAACTGAACCTGGATGGCGAAGCTACGGTGCTGGGCGGCATCGCCGATAGTGTGCATGAAGTCATCGAACTGGAACCCGGCAGCATCGATCCGCCGCCGCGGAATAGCGATGCGCTGGCGGACAGACTTCATTCAGGGGATGGGCAAGCGCGGGGACGATTTCCTGATCATTCTCGACGTCAACGCGGTGTTCGCCTCCGAAGAACCGGCCCTCGGAAAGGAGACCGCCGCTCCCGCCGATGTCTAAGATTCTGGTTGTTGACGATTCCCTTTCCACGCTGGAAATCGCGGAAGGGGTCCTCAACGCCGCGGGCCATGAGGTGCGTACCTGTGCCGGCGGCAGAGAGGAGATGATCGGCCGCGAGACCTTCGACCTTGTGCTGACGGATCTCTTCATGCCGGAACGGGACGGGCTGGAGATCATAGCCCAGGGGCGCCAGGCGCGGCCGGGAATGCCGATCGTGGCCATGAGCGGAGTCACCGGAACGCTGAGCATGCTACGGGCAGCGAAGCTGATGGGCGCCTGCCAGTTGCTGAAGAAACCATTCTCCGGCGCGGCTCTGCTGGCCGTAGTGGATCGAGCGCTGAGCAAACCGCAGAAGGATCGGGGAGTTCGGGAATGACGCCTGCCACCAGAGTCGAATCCGTGGAGCGCGTCGACGAAATTGTTGCGCTTTCACCGGCCAGTTTTGCCCGGTTCGCGAGCTTCATCACCGGCGAACTGGGCATCAAGATGCCGGAAACGAAGCTGGCGATGGTGCAGACCCGGCTGCTGCGGCGCGTGCGCGAACTCCGGCTGCAATCGCTCGAAGAGTATGGGGAATACTTCTTCGCCGCTTCCGGCGCGGCCGAGCGGGAACATTTCATCAATGCCATCACCACCAACAAGACGGACTTTTTCCGGGAACCGCAGCATTTTCTTTCCTGGTAGACACCGTCCTGCCGGAGCTGCGACGCTCGGGGCGCGGCGCGGCGCGGTTCAAGGCCTGGTCCGCGGGCTGCTCCTCCGGCGAGGAACCTTACACTCTGGCGATGGTTCTCACCGAGTACGCCAGCCGGCAGCCCGGCTTCGATTTCGCCATTCTGGGCACCGATATCTCCACCACCGTGCTGGCCCGCGCGCGCGAGGGGGTTTACCAGAAAGACCAGATTCTGCCGGTCCCGCCGGAACTCCGCAGAAAATATCTGCTGCGCAGCCGGGACCATGCCGAGCCCCTGGCACGCGTAGTTCCCGAATTGCGGCGAAAGGTAAGCCTTCACCGGCTGAATTTCATGGACGGCGAATATGGCATAAGGGACACGTTCCACGCCATCTTCTTTCGTAACGTGATGATCTACTTCGACCGGAGCACGCAGGAGGCGGTGATTAACAGGATGTGCCGGAACCTGGCGCCGGGAGGATACCTGTTTGCCGGCCATTCGGAATCGCTCGCCGGCCTGGACATTCCGCTGCGGCCCGTGGCGACTTCCATTTATCGCAAAATCGACGCAGAAGAGGGCGGTCAGGCGCGCAATTTATGACACCGCGCAAAGTGAAAGTATTGATCGTGGACGATTCGGCCACGGTCCGCCAGGCATTGAAGGAAATCCTGGAGTCGGATCCGCAGATCGACGTGGTGGGCGTCGCTCCGGACCCTTATGCCGCGGTAGCGCGCATCAAGGAAGTAACACCGGACGTCATCACGCTGGATATCGAGATGCCGCGCATGGACGGCCTGACGTTTCTGGATAAGATTATGAGCCAGCACCCGATTCCGGTGGTGATCTGTTCTACGCTGGCCGGATCCGGTTCGGATGCGGCTTTCGCGGCGCTGGCCAAGGGAGCTGTCGAGATCATCGCCAAGCCGAAGCTGGGGGCCAGGGAATTTTTCGAGGAGTCGCGTGTCCGCATTTGCGATGCGGTCAAGTCGGCGGCGCGGGCCCGGTTCGCCAAGCCCCGGCCGTCCAAACTGGTGGTGGCGCCCAAACTCACCGCCGATGCCGTGCTTCCCAAGCCCGCGTCGGCGGCGCTGGTCCAGACCACGGAAACCGTAGTCGCGGTGGGAGCATCCACCGGGGGAACCGAAGCGCTGCGCGAATTCCTGGAGGCTATGCCGTTGGATGCGCCGGGGATCGTCATCGTGCAGCATATGCCGGAGGAGTTCACGGCGCGCTTTGCCGAACGGCTGGACAGCACCTGCCGGATCACCGTGAAGGAAGCCGGGGACAACGATTCGGTGATTCGCGGCCAGGCTCTGATCGCGCCCGGGAACCGGCATCTTCTGCTCAAGCGCAGCGGCGCGCGCTATTACGTGGAAGTCAGGGACGGGCCCCTGGTCTGCCGTCACCGGCCCTCGGTGGACGTGCTGTTCCGTTCGGCCGCGCGTTATGGCGGCAGGAACGTGATCGGCGTGATCATGACCGGCATGGGCGACGACGGCGCCAAAGGGAATGCTGGAGATGAAGCAGGCCGGCGCGTTCAACATTGCGCAGGACGAAGCCAGTTGCGTGGTATTCGGAATGCCCGCCGAAGCCATAAAGGCGGGCGCGGTAGACCGCGTGATGCCGCTCGATGCCATCGCACCCGAAGTGGTACGGATGTGCCGGTAGGACCATGCGATGACATTGGAGCAGGTCCAATCCGAGACCCCGCAGCCCGGTCAGCCCGGCGGATGGCGCGCCTGGCGCCGGTTGCTTCCTGCGGGGCGGAACTCCTGGCGTTGGCGCCGGTCCGACGGACAGGCAGCGGAGACACTGCGGCGCGTGCAGCAGAACCTTACGGGCTTCAGCGATTCCGTGGAGGGCGTTTTTCTGAAGGTTGGCGGGCGGCTCATGGACCAGCAGCGCCAGGCGCGCGAGATCGCCGGCCAGACTTCGGCGATGGCCCGGGTCCTCTCGGACGATGAGGGATCACTGGCGGTATTGACCGGGGTTTTGGAGGGTACGGGGGAACGCGGGCAGGGCGACGGGAACCTGGTTGCGGCGTGTGAGATGCGCGAGAAGTCGCAGGCCATTCTGCGCGCCATCGAGATCTTCGGCCGCCTGGTTAATACCTTCGATGTGCTTGGCATCATGACGCGCATCGAGAGTGCGCGCTTCGAGGCTGCGGGTGGAATGTTCGTGGGCCTGGCGGACGCCGTGATCGCGCTCTCCCGTCAGATCCGCGAGCACATCGGCGCCACCGCGGGTTCGGCCCAGGCGTTGCTGGAAACCACGTCCGAAGCCGCGGAGGAAGTGCGCCGGGCGGCCGAGATCCGGCAGCAGAACCTGGGTCCGTTGCTGGTTCAGACGCGCGCCGGCATCGCGAAAATCGCGGAAGGCCGCAGTCGCGTATCGCAGGCCAACGCGGATCTGTCCGCGCGCTTCGAAAGCATATCAAGCGCCACCGGCGACCTGGTGGCGGCGTTGCAATCGCACGATATTGTGCGCCAGCAGATCGAGCATGTGCTTGACGCGCTGAGCAGGCTGGATTCCGGGCAGCGGTCCGGGCCGGACTGGTACGCTACCGCGCGGCTCCAGTCCGCCCAACTGGAACATTCGCGCGCCACGTTCGCCGGGTCCGCCGGCTCGATCCGCGATTCCCTGGGACGCATCGAATGCAGTATTCAGGACGTGGCCGGGGACTCGGCCTCGCTGCTGGGGTCTCCAGACGATCGGGAGGATTCGTTTTTCAGCAGCATGGAGGCGAATCTGGCCGGCATCCTGAGCGTGCTGGACAGCAACTCGGGCGCGGATGAACGGCTGGCGCAAGCCTCCGTACCGGTCCACTATTCAGGCCGCGCGCCTGGGGCCGGAAGGGGGCGCACTCGAGGTAGTGGCCATGGCGGTTCGGGGACTGGCCGGGGAAGCCGGAGCGACTTCCGGCACTATCGAGAATTTCCAGGGAGCGATCCGCGAGGCGGTCCAGACGCTGGATGCCGCAGCGCGGCGGCCTCGAAATCCATTCAGGACCAGGCCCGCGAAGGCTACGCCCGGACGATGGGTCACATCCAAAACCTGGAATGCCAGATTCGCGAGACGGTATCGGGGTTCGGCTGCCAGGGGGAAGGGCTGGAGCGTCTGGCAGAAGCCGTCAAACTGTTGCAGGACCTTGCAAGGCGGGGCCAACAGCCGGACGCGGCCGGCGCGGCGCAGATGGCAGCGATCTACACGATGCAATCCGAGCGCGCGGAGGTCTGATATGGGAAGAACAATTCTGACGGTGGATGACTCAGCGACGGTGCGGCAGATGGTGAGCTTTACCCTGACCGCGGCCGGCTATAACGTAATCGAGGCCAAAGACGGGCAGGACGCCCTGGGCAAACTGGCGCAACCGGTCAGCCTGAGTATGGTGGTCACGGACCTGAACATGCCGGTAATGGACGGCATCGGCCTGATCCAGCGTCTGCGCGCGCATGCGGTCTACAAATACGTCCCGATCGTGGTGCTGACAACGGAATCGGAGCAGGCGAAAAAACAAGCTGCCCGTTCGGCTGGCGCCACGGCGTGGATCGTTAAGCCCTTTCGCCCCGAGCAGTTAACGGCCGTGGTGCAGAAAGTGCTCGGTTAGGCCGCACACTCGCCGCGTCCGAGTTTCAGCGAGTAGGCTTCTTCGTCGCCCCAATCCTGGTAGATTTCGGGGAACATTTCGGCGGGCTTGGCGAATTCGCTGGTGAGGGCGCGGAATGTCTCCACCTTATGGCGAAGCACGTAAGCGCGGAAGCTCTCCTCGGGCAGCCGGTTGGCGATGAAGTGATCCAGTACGCGCTCCACCGCGGCGGGTGCCAGGCGCGCCGGAATCGACTGCACCGCCAGCCCGAAGCGCAACATGCCTTCCTGGTCGAAGCCGCCGCCCAGCAGCATCTGGTAATACGGAACCTCTTTGCCGTCCACCTTGCGGGCGTTGCCGTAGAACCCGATATCGGCAATCCAGTGATGGCCGCAGGCGTTGGGGCAGCCGCTGGCCTTGATGTTGAGCCGCTTTACCCGCGGGTCGTCATATTGGCGTACCGTCTCCTGCAGAGCCTCGCCCAGGTTCATGGTCTTGGTGAGTGCCAGGTTGCAGGAGTATGCCCCGGGGCAGGTGATGACGTCCTCGATCTGGTCGGCCCCGGCTCCGGCAAGGTCCATTGCCTGCAGGGCGGCGTATACGCGTGGCAGGCGAGCCAGCGGCACAAACGCCAGCATCAGGTTCTGGTTGATGGCCACGCGGACCAGGCCATCGCCTGCCGTGGAGGCCAGTTGCGCAATCCCTCGAAGTTGGGCCGCGGTCAGGTTACCCTGGTCCACCCGGATGGTGACGGCGGCGTATCCGGTCTGCCGCTGCTCTTCCACGTTGGTGGCCAGCCAGGCGTCGTAGGCCGCATCCCCGCTGGCGTGTGGATTCACTACCGGCAGCAGCGCGCCATTGCCCAGCGGCTGCGGCTGCGACTGGTAAGCGCCAAAACCCTCCGGCACCAGTTCGGGCCAGGGAATGCCGCCGTTGGCGAGAATGCCGGCGTACTCTTTTTCGATCTGCTCTTTGACCCAGGCAAAGCCGCGCTCGCGCAGCACGAACTTCATGCGCGCCATATTTTTGTTTTTGCGATTGCCGTACTTGCTGAACATGCGGATGATGGCTTCGCACCAGGGGAGCAGCCGCTCTTCGGGAATAAACTCGCTGAACAGTTGCGCTTCCATGGGCAGAGGGCCCAAGCCTCCACCGATCACCATGCGGAAACCGCGCCGGCCGTCGCGAATCACGGCTTTCAGGCCGATGTCGTTCATAGGGCCCATGACGCAATCGCTGCCGGCGCAGCCATCGAACGCGATTTTGAATTTGCGCGGCAGGTTGCCGGTCAGGTCCTGGCGCAGCAGCGCGTACGCCACACGATGCGCGTACGGCCGGACGTCGAACACTTCATCGTGCGCGATACCCGCCCTGGTGCAGGTAGTGACGTTGCGGACGGTGTTGTAGCAGGCCTCGCGATTGGTCAGGCCGGCATCTGCCAGCATGTGCATCAGGTCGGGAACCCGCGCCAGAGGGACAAAGTGATACTGAATGTTCTGCCGCGTGGTGAGGTGTCCGCGGCCTCCGCCGAACTCTTCGGCCACGCGCGCCAGTTGCTCCACCTGCCGGGCGGTCAGCAGGCCGCCGGGGATCTTGCAACGCACCATCTGCACCCCGCTTTGCCGCTGGCCGTAGATGCCATGCTTCAAACGAAAGGGCCGAAACTGGTCTTCGGTGATCTCGCCGGCCAGGAACTGCTGCGCGCGTTCACGAAAGGTCTCGATTTCCTGGCGGACAGTAACCTGATGCTGGCGTTCAAATTCCTCGCGCTGAGCGAGCTCATCCTGGGTAGCTGTAGACATAATCCCTGTATCTCTATAGGGATTATATTCTTTCAATCACCCCAAATGCAATCGGGTTTAGGTGCTACTGTTTACCCTTGCTCAGTTTGCGGAAATATTCCGCCACGGCGTCCGAATAGCCTTGGGGAATTTGTTCGTTTCCGGGACTGCGCACGGTACCGGTTGCGCCGCCGGCATCGACTTTGCGGCGGAGCTCCATTTCCACCTGCTCCTCGTTGGCCAGCGCGGCCTGAATACGCTCGTTGAGCAGCGGATCGTTAGTGAAATGGGTGGGATCCAGGTTGCGCAGGTCGCGAATCAGTCCCTGGATATCGCGCTGGGTGCCCTGATCGTCTTTCATCTGCTGTTGCAGTTGCATCAGGCTCTGCAGCGTGGCCTGGTAGTTGCGGTTGAATTCCTGCGGATTGACCGGGCCGCCCCACGCGCCGCCGCGATCCCAGAGATTGCCGCCGCCCCAGTTGCCGTAATTGTTGCCGCCGTATTGGCCGCCCTGCCGTCCGGCCCCAACCTGGCCGCCCTGACCCTGCTGGCCGCCCTGAGCCTGTTGACCGCCCTGCTGGCCACCCTGACCTTGTTGCCCCTGCTGTCCTTGCTGGCACCCTGCTGACCTTGACTGGCCACCCTGTTGACCTTGCTGGCCCTGCTGACCTTGCTGGCCACCCTGTTGGCCCTGCTGTCCCTGTTGGCCGTTGCGCGACATCTGCCCCTGCTGGCCCTGCTGTCCTTGCTGGCCGTTGCGGGACATTTGACCCTGCTGGCCGTTCTGGCCTCGCTGCTGGCCATTGGCTCCCTGCTGTCCGATGGCTTCCATCTGCTTGCGGAACTGTTCCAGTTGGGCCAGGGTCTGCTCGGTGAGTTTGTCGGACTGGGCATCTTTGGGGTCCTTGACCAGCGCCTGTTGGGCCTTTTTGATGTTGTCGCGCAGATCGTTCAGGCCGGCGGTGATCTGCGATTCGGACATCACTGCATACTCGCCCATTCCGCGGCGAATCCACTCGGCATTCTTCTGCATATCGCGAGCGATTTCCTGCTGCTGCATCTGGCCCAGCGCCTCACGCATTTTGCTGGAAGCCTGCCGCTGGGTAGACATCAGGTCGCGCACCGCGTTCTGCATTTCCTGTTCCAGCTTTTTGAGATCGGCCACCTCGCCGTCTTTTTGTTGGGCCAACTTCCCGGCATCGTCGCGGCTCAAGCCGTTATCGCCGCTCACGGCGCGGCGCATCTGGCCTTCAAACGCCTGCTGGCGGCGCGCCAGGTCTTCGGCCTGACGGGCGATATCGTCCACCTGGTTGGTGGATTGAGTGCCGCGCATGGACTGCAGCATCTGCTCGGCCTCTTTCAAACGCTCGGCCGCGCGCCGCGCTGCCGCCTGGCCTTCCGGAGTGCCGGCCTGTTGGGACGACGCCGCACTGCGCTGATCCTGCAACGCCTGGGTCAGGCTCTCCAGGGCGCGTTCCAACTGCTTCGAATCGGCGCCATTCAAACGCTGATTCTGCTGCTGGTTCGGCTGCTGGCCGCGCTGGCTCATCTGCTGGAGTTGCTGGTCCATCTGACCCTGCTGGCCCTGCTGGCTCTGCTGGCCCTGTTGGTTCTGCTGTTGCCCCTGCTGGCCGCCGCTCTGGCTCATCTGGCCCTGTTGCCCCTGCTGGCCTTGCTGGCCGGAACTCTGGCCCTGTTGGCCCTGCTGACCTTGTTGGCCCTGCTGGCCCTTGCTGGCCCTGTTGCCCCTGTTGGCCCTGTTGACCTTGCTGGCTCTGCTGGCCGCGGCTCATGGACTGCTCTCCGCGGCTCAACTGTTGAAGCTGCTGCTGCAACTCTTCGGCCTTGCGGCGGAGCATTTCCTGCTCCCAGCGCTGCTGCGAGGTCTGCTGCTTGTTCTGTTTCTGCTGGTCCGCCAACTCCTGCTGGCGGCGCGCCAGTTCCTTCAGCTTATCGAGCGCGTCATCGATTTTGCGCTGCCGCTCGTCGGCCGATTGCGTGGGCTTCACGCCTTCGTACTGATTCTTTTCGGTGTCCAGTTCCAGGTCGAACAGACCCTGCAGATCGCGCGTGGCGCTGTTCCCGCCGCCGCCACCGCCGCCACCGCCCTGCTGGCCGAAGGCCACCTGAATATCGCGGAAGGTCGCTTCGGCCCGCAGCAGATACTGCAGGGCCTTCTGTTCCGGCCCCAGCGCATCCTGCCACTTGGCGATCTTGAGCTTATCCGCGGCGGGCTGCATGGCATCCGACGCCTTCTCCATATCGTCCACGAAGCTCTTGAAGGAATCGCCCGCGCCCTCCAGTTGCCGCGCTTTCATACGGTCGGCCAGGGACTTGGCCTGGTCTTTCAGCTTGGATTGCACCGAAGAAAGGAACGTGGCATTCTCGGCATCGGTGCCGCGCGCGCCCTGCCCTTTGGCCTGATTCCAGGTGGCGGTGATGATTTCCTTTTGCCGCTGTGAAATCTGGTCCTGCTGGTTGGCGTCGTCATCGCCGCCTCCGCCGCCGCCTCCGCCCTGCTGCGACTGGGTGTAATTGCGTTCGAAGGGCTGGGCTTCGATGAAGAACATGTCGGTGTTAGTCTGCTGCCGCGCATCCTTCGCCACCGCGTACAGGCTCACGATGTCGCCGGGTTCCACCTTGAAATCTTCCAGCGAGAGGGTAGTGGTGCCCGACGCCGATTTCGCGTTCTTGGCGGAAAGCATGGGTATGCTCTTCTCCGGTCCGCCGTTCACCGAGTAATGCAGTTCCACGCTCTTCAGGCCGAAATCATCCTTGGCATCCACCGCCACGGTAACTTCTTCAATGGGGCTGGCTTTGAAATCGTGTCCCGGCCGCGTCATTTTGATATCGGGCGGATTGTCCTTCATGGCCTCGATAAAATAGTCTTCGCCCAGGCGTACGTCTTCGCCGTTTTCCACGGCGGCCACGTGATACTGGCCGTCCTTTTGGATGGGTACGTTCGCCATGGCCATTCCGTTGTCGCCCGAACGCAGCGGAATCTTGGAACCGTCATCCAGCATCAGGACGCCATTGGCCAGCGGACGATCGGTCTGCACGGCCACTTCGGCCACCGTGCCTTGGACCGCTCGCAGGTCTCCGCCCGGATCCTCCACCTCATCCTTCATATCCGCCCAGGCGGGGTAGTGATACGTCACGCGAATTTTTTTCACGCCGGGCAGATCGATTACATTGAGCTTGTAGTGCGGCGACTGCACGCCGCCCGCTTCCACGTAGTATTCCAAGGCTTCGGGAACGCCCGCGATCAGGAACTGGTAAGAGGCGCCGCTGGTTTCCGTGCGCATTTCGGCCTGCTCCCACTGCGAGGCGCTGGCGTACTTACCGAAAAACCGGACCTTCGGCGCGGTAAAACCGCTGAGGGTGGCTGTGATTACCTGGTCGGCGCGTTTGCGAATGGTCTTGTTACCCGGGTCCACGCGGATGGCGTAGAACGGTTTGAGCTCGCCCTTCGGCAATCCCCCCCACAATAGCGATGTGCCATAGCCCAGGAAGCCGGGGCCGGCGATTCCCAGCCACAGCAGGAACCCGGCGGCAGCCACTGCCGCGGAGGAAAATCCGAACACCCACGACGTCCTGGCCACCTCGTGCGGCTGGGCCTGCTGGGTGAGCTTCAACGCATCGTCAGCCAGTAGGGGCAGGAACGGATCGTTGGCGTTCTGTTCCATCTTCTCAGTGAAGGTGAGGAGGCGTTCTTCGAAATGGGGATACCGGTTTTCGGCTTCGCGGGCCGCTTTCCGACGGTTCATGCGGATCAGGGGCACAACCAGCGCGGCGGCGATGGCCGCGGCCAATCCGAGGAACAGGAACACGCGCGCGCCGATCACGCTGAACTCGGAGAACGCGAACTTGTTGGCGAAGAGAACGGCGAGGACCGTAAAGGCCAAAGCCGCCAATGCCGTGACAGCTACTCCGCGGGTCAGCGCGATCAGCCGCAACCGCCGCTCGATAGCACCCAGATACTCGGATAACCGGTCTAAAGCTTTCATGGCGCCTCTTGATCTACAGAAAGATGTTGGTTCCCCAGTAAGGACTCGGCCACTGCCAGCGCCAGCACCGCCAGCATCACGTACCACCACAGCGAAAGAGGTTTCTGCGCGGACTGCGACACGGGCCCGCTCGCCTGATTCCCGCTGGCTGTATTCTGCCACAAATTCAGGGTGTCCGGGGACGTGGGGGTCAGGTCCGATTCGTGCCGGTCGGAATTCACGGCCACCAACTCGTTACGGCCGTTGGGCCTGCGGATATCGTAAAATCCCGCGAGGGTGAACTGAATGTTCTCCGCCTTGGTGGCTTCGGCCAGCGAGAGCACGCGATCGCCTTTGGGATCGAGCACGTCCACCGCCGCCCCCACTTCCTTGGAATCGCGCAGTTCGCCGAACGAGCCTACCAGTACTGCCGGGGGACTCTGGTCCAGTTTGCCCAGGTAGCGCGCGGTCTGTTCCACAAAGGGCACAAAGACGGGCTTCTGGGGGAAATCGTTGGCAATATTGTCGAAGGTGGATGCGAAGACCAGGACGTGGCCATCGCCCACCTGATCGTCGATCAGGAGCGGCGTCTCGTCCGACAGTTTGGCGATGACGCGCCCCTTGCCCGGATCCACCTTGATGGCCTGGTAGAATTTTACATCGTCCCATCGGTTGTTCTTTTGGATGGCGGGGTGGGACTGATCCAGCCAGGCGGCCGATTCGAAACGCGCGCCTTCCCGTCCGGCATAGCGCGTCTCCACGATGCGCTCGCCGGTTACAGGCACTTTGCTTCGTCCCGCCGAAGTGTGACCCAGGGAAACCAGGACGCTTCCGCCTCCGTGCACATAGTTAGTCAGTTCGTTTTCGAAGGAAGCCGGCAGCGCGCCCACGTCGGCGAGCACCACGAAGGCGTATTTGGAGGGGTTGACATTGGCCACCTGGTCCGCCATGGCGGAGTCGATGGTGAAGGCGTCCTGGCCCGAGGCTTCCAGCGCCGTTTTGAAGTAGAGCAGGGCAGTAGTATTACCGGCTTCGCTGACGAATAGGGCGTGACGGGGGTCGGCGCGTTCCACGGAAAAGTAGAAGGTGTCGTCGGCCGGCAGCGCATCGCCCGAATCTACGCGCACTTCGCCTTTATTGCGGCCGTAGGGCACTTCCAGCGAATTGAATTCCACGCTGGCGCGCCCGCTTTCCGGAATCTGCGCCGGCTTGGTTTCCACGGTCCGGCCGTTCAGCACCAAAGAAACGTTCTTCTCCGCCTTCTGGGTGTTATACCCGGCCACAGTTACCAGCACGCGCGTCTTCTTGGCATCGTAGACGCGGCGCGGAGCCACGACGTTTTCCACGGTGAAGTTGGGCACGTCCTTCTGCTCGATGGGGTGCGGTTCCAGACGGACGTCGGAGTTCAGACGCAGGTCATTGAAATTGGCCGGCATGCCGGATTTCTGCATGTCCGAATACAGTTGCACGTGAAGCGGCAACCGCAGCGAGCCGGCGATGGAGCGGAGGGAACGGGAGAGTTCCGCAAAGCTGGTCCGGTCGTCACCACCCTGAATGGAATCGATAGCGGAAGTGAGCGAGAGATGATCGTCAGTGACTTCGCTCAGCACGGCCACGCGAGACGCGAACGACAGCACCTGGGCGCGTTCGCCGGGGTGAAGACTCGCCACCTCGCGTTTGGCCATCTGTTTGGCCTGTTCCAGGCGGTTGCCGGCCCTCATGCTCAGCGAATTGTCCACCGCCAGCACCGTGACTTCATTGGATCGCATGCGGGGCAGAATCTTCTGTTCGACGTAGGGATGCGCGAAGGCCAGCACCAGAAGCAGCAGCAGCAAAGCGCGCAGGGCGAACAGCATCAGGTAGCGCAGGCGCCGGTGCTTGATGGAGCTCTGCGTGCGCTTTTCGAAAAACATCAGCGAACCGAATGGCAGGGGAGTGGTCTTGTGCTTGCGCAGCAGGTGCAGCCAGACCGGCAGCCCGACCGCTGCGGCTCCCGCCAGAAACCATGGAGTCAGGAAACCCATCTAGAGGATCCCCCTCCGCACGCTCAAATATTCCCGCAGCCCCTCGTCGAGGGGACGTCCCGTGTCCATAAGAAAATAGTCCAGCCCCGCGCCGCGGGCCTTGGAAGACAGCGCCTCGATGTGGGCGTCGATCTTCTGCCGGTATTCGTGTTTGGCATACTCCGGCGAAACTTCCATCGAATTGGTTTCGTTCTCCAGGTCGAACAGCAGGACCGGCTCGCGAAATTTGGGTTTGATCTCCTGCGGATCCAGCACGTGGAACAGGATGACATCGTTGCCGCGATAGCGCAGCGGTTCGATAGTCTTGACGATGGTCTCGGGATCTTCGTAAAAATCCGAAAGCACCACCACGATACCGCGCCGGTGGAGGTAATTCTGAAAGTGGATGAACGGCTTGATGTAGTCCGTACGGGTGCTCGCCTGGGCTTTTTCGATGGCGTGCAGCAGGCGGAAGATCTGTCCCTGGCGGGTGGAAGGCGCCACGTAATTGGTCACTTCCTCATCGAAGATGATGAGCCCGGCGGCATCGCGCTGCAGATTCGCCATATAGCACAGGGATGCCGCCACGAACCGCGCGTAATCCAGTTTGTGCACCTCGTGGGAACCGTACCCCATGGAGGCCGAGGTATCCAGCAGAACCAGCAACTGCGAATTGGTTTCCCCGCGGTACCGCCTAAGGAAGAGCTTATCGGTGCGGGCATAGACGTTCCAGTCCACATGCCGCAAATCGTCGCCCTCGGTATAAGCGCGGTACTCGGCGAACTCCTGGGAGAAACCGAAATCCGGGGAGCGGTGCAGGCCCGCAACGAACCCGTCCACCACCGTCTTGGCAATCAGATCGAGCCCGGAAATCGAAGCCAAAGTGGCGGGATCTAAAAATCGCTGGAGCATCAGAGGGTCTCCTGTGGGGCGGGCTCAAGCTCATCGCGGAGGCGCGGAGGCGCAGAGGAAGACGCGGAGGAAATCGAGGGACCGGAGTAGTGGTTCACAACTCTCTTGATGCCGGCTTTAAGGATTTCGACGTTGAAATTGATCAGCAATCCCACCTGTTTTCCGGACGATCGAAGATAGGTCAGTACTTGCGCGGAGTGAACCGGCAGGAGTCCGTCAATGGCCTTCAACTCGACGACGACAGCGTTTTCCACCACCAGGTCCATCTTGTAACCGCAATCCAGGTTTAGTCCTTTGTACCGAACCGGCAGACGCACCTGCCGCTGAAAACTCAGCCCGGCGAGCGCCAATTCGTAGCAGAGACACTCCTCATAAGTGGATTCCAGAAGCCCGGGCCCAAGGTGACGATGGACCTCAATGGCGGCGCCGATAATCTTCTCCGTCAGAGCATTCTCGCTCATCTCTCTTCTCTCTCCGCGTCTTCCTCCGCGCCTCCGCGTCTCCGCGATGAAATCACACTCCGCCTAGTCCCTGGGTGCGGGCTTCCATTCCAGGACCCTCTTCAAGATGTCGTCCTGTTTTAAGCGGTCGGATTCGGCGTGGAAGTTCAGGAGGATTCTGTGGCGCAGGACGGGGATATAGAGCGCTCGGATGTCCTCGTAGGTCACGTGATACCGGCCCTTCATCAAGGCGCGCGCCTTGGCCGCGAGTACCAGGAATTGCGCGGCTCGGACGCTGGCGCCGTAGTTGACATACTTTTGGACGAAGTCCGGGGCGGTTTCGTCTCGTGAGCGGGTATAGCGCACCATATCCACCGCGTGACGCGCTACGCTCTCGCCGATCGGCACCATGCGCACTAACTGCTGGAAGTCCAGGATTTCCTGCGCGTTGGTCACCGAATCGGCGGTTGCCACCGTGGTCACGGTGGTCAGGTCCACCACTTTCAGCTCTTCGTCGGCGCTCAGATAGTCCAGCACGGTATTGAACAGGAAGCGGTCCAATTGCGCTTCGGGCAGCGGATAGGTGCCCTCCAGTTCGATGGGGTTCTGAGTGGCCAGCACGAAAAACGGCGCCGGCAGCGTATAGTTGTGGCCGCGCACCGTGCAGGCGCGTTCCTGCATGGCTTCGAGCAGGGCGCTCTGCGTCTTGGGAGGCGTGCGGTTGATTTCGTCGGCCAGCAGGATATTGCCGAAGATGGGCCCCTGCACAAAGGTCCAGGTGCGGCGCCGGCTCACTGGATCCTCTTCGATGATATCGGTGCCGGTGATATCGCTGGGCATCAGGTCCGGCGTGAACTGAATGCGCTTGAACACCAGGCCCAGGGTTTGCGCCATGGTGCGGACCAGCAGCGTCTTGGCGGTGCCGGGCAGCCCCGTAATCAGGCAATGGCCGCCCACGAACAGGGCGATCATGACCTGTTCCAGCACTTCCTCCTGACCCACAATCACACGGCGCACCTGCGTCACTATCTCCGCCTGCACCTGGCGGAAGCGATCGATGCGCGCCTTAAGAACTTCCGGCTCCAACTGCTGCGTCACGGTTGTTGACATGATGATTCCATTCCTAGTTCTGTAGGTTCATGGCGAAGTTCCACTAGCTTACCCTCCGCCGCTCAATTCCAGCAACAATTTCTGGGCTGGCCGGAAGCCCGGCGCCGTTTCCAGCGACGAAAGCAACTCGTCTTTGGCCTCACTGTCCTGATGATTCAGATGGTAGGCGCGCGCCAGGTCGAAGTGAGCCTGTGCCGGGTCGATGGGGTTGGTGGCCACCACACTCTTGAATTCCTGGATGGCTCCCCGGGCGTCGCCCTGATCGAAGAGCAGATTGCCTAACTGGCGATGCAGGCCGTCGGCTTCGGGATAGATGTCGTTCAATCGCTCCAAAACATCCACCGCTTCCTTCTTACGATTGGCTTCCACCAGCAGCTTGCCCAACTGCATGATGGAATCCGGAGTGCGCCCGCCGGCATGCACATAGCGCAGCAGCTCGTCGATGGCCGCGGGCTTATTCCCCTTGGCGACGTACGCGCCGGCCAGGAGCTCGTACGCGCTGCCGATTTCCACAAAATCGGGAAACAGATCGCGCACCGCCGGACCATCCTTGATCACCGTATCGTTATCTTTCTTCGCCGCCGCCACCGAGAGATCGCGCATCTTCGACCGCCACTCCTCGAAGTTCTGCACCTGCTTTTTGGTGTCGGCCTCCAGCCACGCCAAAAACTCCTTGTCGAACGCGTCCGGCTCGATTTTCAGCTCCTTGCGAATCACGTCCGGCGTATTGACGTCTCCGGAGAAGTCGTGCAGCATGGCCAGCAGCGTGTCCCAACCCCACTTGTTGTTGATGTAATCGCAGATGCGGCCGGCCTGGAAGTAGCTCACCACCACCTGAGCCGGCGCGGTCGGGTGCACGAAGCCGCGGTCCAGTTCGGAAATCGAGAGCAGCTGGTGGTTCTTGATGGCGGAGATTTCGTCCGGCCCCAGGCGATCGCCCCATTCCGGCGAAGCGGCCGTCTCTTCGTGTACCGCCAACCCTTCGGTGAACCACCGGGGCACGTGCGAATCCGTCATTGTCAGCGTGAACACGTGGCTCATTTCGTGCCACAGCGTGGAAGCCCAGTGGAACTGTCCCGGCGGACGTCCCGAAGGGCTGTCCATGGCGATATCGTACCCCAGCGTCTTTCCCACGAACGTGACACCCAGCGCGCCCAGTCCCGGCATGCCCAGTGTGCGCACGGCGAAATCCTCGTGATCGGGATACACTTCCACGCGCACCGGCATTGTCCAGCTTGAGCTTGTACTTCTTTTCGTAAGTGGCGATGGCGCGCTGCATCTCCGCTTCGAAATACGGCCGCAGCAGCTCGGCTTCCTTCTTGTTCAACACCAGCACGTGCTGATCGGTCTTGAAGGTGGTGAAGCGGTTGTAGCTGTCCATCAGCTTCAGCGTGTTCTTGGTGGCCAGATCCTGAAACCCGTTGTTCCAGCACAGTTCCAGATCCTTGTACGCCTCGTCGTTCTGGCTGAGCCGCATCAGGTTGATGGCCAGTTGCGAGCGCGCGCTCCACAGCTTGGGATCCAACTCGATGGCTTTGCGATAATACGCGATGGCCTCTTCATAGCGCCGGTTCAGCATGAAGAAGTGGGCGGCGGTCTCGTAGCCTTTGGCATCGTGCGGATCCCATTGCGTGTCCTTCTTGTCGGCCAGCCAGTCCATGCTGGCCAGAATCGCCCTGGCCTGCACCGCCTTGGGATCGATCGAAAGCGCCTTGTGGGCAAGTTCCGACGGCGCGGCTGTTGTTGTTGTCTTCCAGGGCCAGGCGCGCCAGCAGCTCATAGGCTTCCACGTAATTGGGGTCGGACTCCAGGGCTTTCTGCGCCAGCGGACCGGCCTTACTGCCATAGTTCGCGGCTTCGATCAGCGCCAGGCCGACCAGTGCGCCGGGGTCATCCTTCTTCAGCTTGAGCGCCTCATTGAACAGGTCGCTGGCGGTTTGGATGTCTTCAGCCTTGGCGTGCTCCAGGAACAGGCGGCCCCACAGAACGTGGTATTCCGCATTGTCCGGATTCTTGTCCACCAGGCCCCGGAAAATGTCGTTGGCAGCCATCAGGTCGTGCTGCTTCCACAGGTCCATGGCCTGCTGCAAAGTCTGGGAGTAGACGGCCGGCGCCAAAAGCGCGGCGAAAAGAAGACCACGGGCAGCCTTGACGGCCACCCTGTTTACCCTGGGCACGCTCATTGCTTGTCGAGGGCCTCCTGCACTTTGGCAAGTTCCAGCAGCAGGGCGGTCAGTTGCTGTTTGTATTGTGCCTCGGGAATGGCGGCCTTGTCGTACTTCAGCTTGTCGATGGCCTGCTCCAGTTGCTCCTTACGATCGAGCAACGGCCGTTTGGCGGGATTCTGCGCGGCAGCGGCGTTGGCGCCCAGGCGCACGATAGGGAACGCGGCCGCGAGCCGTCCTTCTCCGTTTTCGGCCGAGGGCCCCTTTTCACCCTCGCCTTTGCCGGTGTCCTCGAGCACGGAGTGCTCCGTGGCCAGCCGCTTCTGCGTATCGAAAAATTCGGTGGTCTTGTGCTGGGCGTAGTGGAACGCCTCCAGCGCGGAAATGGAATCGTTCTTGTCCACGTCCGCCGCCGGGTCGCTGAGCGCATCGGCCCAATAGCGCGCGAAAACCGTGGCGTTCTTCTCCGTGCCGGCTTTGGTAGCGGTGATCACCACGCGGCCGGGCTTGCGCAGGAAGGTGATGGCGCCGCCGCTGGAACTGGTCATATCCACAACGCACTGCCGCGTAGCAGGAACGTGGTCCAGCAGCACCGCCAACTCCGCTCCGCTGATGTCCGGCCCTGGAATATTGAACTTATAGTCCGTGCCGTCGTAGCTGCCGTGCCCGATCAACATGACCACCAGGGAATCGGTGGGTTTGGCCAGTTTGTCCAAATCCGCGAATTTGGCGCGAATCTGCTCTTTTGTAGGCGCCACCAGCGTAATGACGTTGGAATCGCCGCCCGCCTTCTTCAGGCTCTTGTCGATATCGCCGGCCCACATTTTGAAGCGCTGATCGTAATCGGCTTCGCCGCCCAGTCCCGAAATGGTGACGTAGTAGGTGGTGGCGCGGGCCGCCAGGGCGGCAAAGAAAAGGAGCGTAGCGAGCCTCATACTACACCCCACTTCCGGCGCAGCAGCCACTCCGCGGCGCGGATGCCCAGCACCAGCAGAAACAGCGCCGGCATATCCCAAAGGTCGCGCGTTTCGCGAGTCGTAATCCCGGCTTCCGAATAGGCGATGTCATTCGTCAGCTTGGACGCTTCAGAGGGAGTGTAGTACCGTCCCCCTGTCTGGTCCGACAATTTCTGCAACAGTTCCTTGTTCTGCGAAGTATGGAAATTCTCCGCGACGCCGTCCTCGCGGCGGAAGGTAATCACGTCTTTGCCCAACTCTTCCTGCTCCCGCCCGGCGATGATATCGGCCACGTACGTACCCGGCTCTTCCGCCGTCCACTCTCCGCTGTAAACGCCCTCTTCCAATGGTTGCGGCGACAGTTCCAGGGTGGCGGTACTCCCGTCGGGGCTGATGAATCGCGCCTGCACTTTGGCGTTGGTCACCGGCTTGAATTCCTTGTCGCGCACTTCCACGCGAATGGGCACCCGCGTGTCGTCCGAGAGCACCGTCTTCGGCGTACTCCCTACCACCTGACCCGGCGCGTCGGTCACCAGGTAGCGGAACATCTGCTGCCAGAACGTGTACAGGCTCTTATCGGTGTGGTCGGTCCACATCTTCCAGCGCCACGAGCCGCCGGTGGCGAACAGCGCCGTGCGGCCGCGGCCATAATTCTCGGTCACCAGCAGCGGATACTTCCGCTTCCCGGCCGGCGTCGATTCCAGCAGCACGATGGCGCCCGGCTTGGCATCGCCCACTTCCTGATAGTTGGCCATCTGCGGCATCTTCCGCCAGATCTCGGCGTTCTTGGCGGGATCGTCGTTCAGGCGGCAGAGAATGCTCTGCGCCCCGAACATGGTCAACTGCTCGCCCGTGAAATCGCGATGGAAAGTCCCCTTGCCTTGAGGCAACTGCGTAGGCACCAGGTCCGCCAGTTGCGAGCTGGCATATCCGCCATCGCTCAGCGAGGCCCGCCCGCCGGTAAACAGCAGGCCGCCGCCGCGGCGGTCCACGAAATCGCGAATCAACTGCTGCTGCGACGCGGTGAAATAATTCGCCTCCACGCTGCCAATGATCAGCCCCTGGAACTTGAACAGATCCTCCGCCTTGGAGGGGAAGCCCTCCTGAAGCAGCGCGATCTCTTTGGCGTCCGGCGCATCCGGCGCACCCTGGATGTACGTTTTGTTCTCGGTGGTGCGCAGAATGGTCTCGACTTCCATGCCTTTGTAATCGTCCAGCGCGCGGCGGATGAACTTGAAGTCGTAGCGCGGCTCGCCTTCCATGTAGAGGATGCGCGGATTGCGAGCCTCCACGCTCACCAGGCGCGTGATCCGGTTGTTCGCCTTATTCTCTTCACCGGGCAGCGGATCGATGCCGATATCCAGCGTCTTGGGCCCGGCCTCTCCGCAATCGAAAACCATGGTCTCCGTCTGCAGGTTGCCGTCCGATTTCAGCGTCACTTCCTGCGAGGCCAGCACCTTGGCGCCATCGCGCACGCTCAGCAGCGCCTTACTGCCCGAGTAGCCGTAGCTTTGGAACGTCACCGACGCCGTCAACTTGCTTTGAGGCAGAGCGCGCGCCGGAAGCACCGCATCGGTAATCTCAATATCCTTGTCGGGATGCACCCGGCCGAACCCGATGGTGTGGACCGGAATGCGCTGCCGCCGGATGGCCGCCACCGTCTGGAGATCGATTCCACCGGCATTATCGGCGCCATCGGAAAGCATCACGATCGCGCCCAACGGCAGTGAAGAGGATTCCGCCATCACCCGCTCCAGCGTGTCGCCCAGGCGCGACGCAGGCGCGGATGCAGTCACCTGGTCCACCTTCTGAATACGCTCCGGTTCCTTGCCGAACTCGTACAGCCGTACCTGGAACTTTTCTCCCAGGGTCTTCAAAATTCCGTTGTCCAGCAGTTTCTTCGCCGCATCTTCGCGTGTGCCCGAGGAATCCGAGATGCCCATGCTCCGCGAATTGTCCACCAGCACAGCCACCACGTTCTGCTGGGGCCTCAGCGTGGCCACGCTTAGCGCCGGATGCCAGATGAGGAACAGCAGCACGGCCACCATGCAGCTTTCCAGCACCCAGATGGCGATGGGCCGTAAGCCACTGAGCATTCCATGGTTGCGCTGCACGTTCCAGAAGAGCAGCGCCCCCGCGCCGACGATTGCCAGCGCCAGCAGCCACAGCGGCCATGGCGTGAGAAAAACAAATTGGCCCTTGTGGAACAGGCTCAGCGGATATTTGAAAAGAAGTTCAAACATGGAGTCCACATTGAGGATTCGGCGGCGTACATGTGTAGACGTGCGACTGGCTGCTGGGAGTTACCAACTTTCCCAGGTTGGCGGGAAGTTCGACAGTGCGGACACATTCCGCGAAGCCCTCGTATATGAGTGAGGATACCACGCCCATCTAGTGGAAAATTCGACGCTACCGAACCGGCTGCTTCGAAAACGTCACGTAGGGGAAGACTTCGGGAATGTGCGAATCATAGTGGCCATGCCGGTTCCACGTCCAACCGGCGCAGGGATCGAGCACCTCGCCATGACGCCCGATCTTCTCAAAGCGCGAGCAATCGATGCGCCATGTATCGCCATCGTTCGGCGGCAGCGCGCGTCCTTCGGCGATCTCCGCGAGCCCCTTCCAGGGAAACGCCAGCTCCACGGTCCATCCGCGATCCGTTTTGGTCCTGCTGTTGACTACGCCATCTACGTGCACCGCGGTCCGCAGCCCTGGAAAATCCCAGTCCAGGAAGCCCCATCGTTCGCCGCGCGGATGGCGTGTCCGCCGACGCCGTCCAGCACCAGCGTGCGCTGCGTGGCGGGGTCGAACTCCGGACGGCCGTAGAGCGGGAAGCCGGGCTTGTGCACATCTTTCCAGATCCAGAACACCTCGTAGACGGTGTTGAGTGCGTTGATTTCGAATTCGTAGTAGGTGTCGCGCCCGCCGAGGAAAACTTCGATATCGTTCTCTTCGTAAATTTTCGAATCGCGTTCGGTCAGTGTGCCCCAAACGTCGTTCTCTTCCACCCAGAAGCCGAAGTACAGATGCTCGTCGTCCCACAGCATGGCCACGCGGGTATCGAACCAGGCCGGCTCGCCGGTGACGATATCGACGAACGGCGTGGATTTCGGCGCCGCCAGCCACGAGGGCTCATCCAGTTTGCCGTCGATCGCGATGGGTCCAGCGGCGCGGTAGCAGGTGTATCTTGCCGGTTCGCTCATAGCGCTCATAGCGTTTCCCCCCGCACCAGGTCTTCCAGCCGTTCGCGGCAGCGGATGATGCGGTAGCCGGCGCCTTCCACCAGGACCTCTGGTGCGCGCGGCCGCGAATTGTAATTGGACGACTGCACGAAGCCGTACGCGCCCGCCGTGCACACCGCCACGAAATCGCCGGGCATCACATTGGCCATCTTGCGGTCGCGCGCCAGAAAGTCGCCCGATTCGCACACCGGCCCGACCACGTCGGCCGTCACCGGCGGCAAAGAATTCTTGCGCACGGGAACAATCTCGTGATGCGCGTGATACAACGCGGGACGGATCAGATCGTTCATGGCTGCGTCCACGATCACGAATTCCTTAGCGCCATTGCGCTTGCGGTACAGCACGCGCGCCAGCAGCACGCCGGCCGGCCCCACGATGGAGCGGCCCGGTTCCACCATGACGGTAAGCCCGCAGGCGCGCAGCCGTTCCTGCACGCTGGCAATGAAGGGACCGATCGGCGGCGCGGTCTCGCCCTCGTGGTATGCCACTCCGAGGCCTGCCGCCCAGATCCAGATGCCGGATCGGACTGCCTTCGGCGCGGAGTTGCGCCGCCAATGCCAGCGCTTTATCCAGGGCCTCGAAGATGGGCGCGGGATCCAGGATCTGCGACCCGATATGGCAGCTCACGCCCTCGGCCGCGAGGTTCCGGAACCGCTTCGCGCGCTCATAGACCGCCGGCGCCTCCTGAATGGCGATGCCGAATTTGTGCTGGTGCAGGCCGGTGGAAATGTACGGATGGGTGGAAGCGTCCACGTCCGGATTTACGCGGATGGCAAAGCCCGCCTTCAGGCCCAGTCGCTCGGCTTTGGCATCGAGCAGCGCCAGTTCCGCTTCCGATTCGCAGTTGAAGGTGTGGATGCCGTGGCCCAGGGCGTATTCGATTTCGTCGGGAGTCTTGCCCACGCCGGAAAAGACTATCTTGGCCGGGTCGCCGCCCGCCTGGAGGACGCGAAACAGTTCGCCGCCGGAGACGATATCGAAGCCCGCTCCCGCGCGCGACAGCATGGCGAGGATCGCCAGGGACGAATTCGCTTTCACGGCGTAGCAGACCGTGTGCGGCAAGTCGCCGAAGGCCTCGTCGTAAGCGCGGAAGTTGGTCAGAATCGTCTCGCTGGAATACACGTACGCGGGTGTCCCCACGTGAGCGGCCAAGTCGGCAAGCGGAACCTGCTCGCAGTAAAAATCGTTCCCGGAATAGGCAAACATGGAAACTTCAGTTTACCTGCCGCTCCACCCGATGCGTTAGAAAACATGTGGGGTCAGGCTTGGGCCGCAGTGGGCTTGAGCCGCCGCGAAACTGGTATGCGTTGCGGAAATCAGCGGCGGCGAAATTCAAAGCGGCTCGCGAATACAGGCTGTTATTTCGCCGATCAGGGCATTCTAACGGCGAGTTCGGAGAACGTTTTGAAATCTTCAACGTTGAAGGTGTATATCCGTGCAACGCCATTGGTCGGCGGACGAACATGCATTCTTGACGCGCCGGTCGTTGGTGATGATCGAATAAAACTCACAGAGGATCTGGGAGGTTACATATAGGCTTCGTCGCTGCATCACGCGCCTCTTCAAGCAATGAGCGGGCTGCTAGATGTTGTGGGGCGTCGCCATTGATAGCGTAGACCAAAATGTTGGCGTCAACGACGCCCGGCTCAACGGCCATTTTCGTAAATGTCGCGACGGTGAAGCGGACCCATCGGTCCCAGATGCAGGACGGGCAATTCGGCTGCGCCGTTTTGGTCAGCGGCCGCACCGGGTACGCGATCTTCAATGAGGAGTTCGAGCAAAGCCTCAATGGATAGGCCCCGTCGCTGCGCTTCTTGCGCCAGGCGAGCTTCAACGCTCTGCGAAATATTAAGGCTCATAGCGGGAACTCCTGTTTTTCAGCGTCGTACCGTCTTCTTCCAGCGTAAAGGATATAGGTCGTCCTGTCACGTTTTGCAAGCCGGGCGAAAGCCGCTACTTCTTTTTCCGCGCCCTGCCCGGCCGGGCGGCGAGCACCCGCTTCACCCCGTCAATATTTTTGAGCGGACGCATGCTGCCTCGTCGCTATAGTGCGCCCGCGCTCTGTTTGAGCTTGTCAATCGCGGCCATCGTTTTGCGCCAGTCGTCGGGATGCTTTTTGGTATCGAACGGCAGATCCAGGTTCCGGTAGAAGGCCAGCACATTGTCCCGCACCTTGGCGTCGATGGATGCCGGATCCAGGGCCGCAAGCCTGACCGCGAGTTTCGCATAGGTCGCGTCGGCCAGCGAATATTCCGTCGGGCCGGTCATCTTTCCCGTATCGAAATCGCGATCCGGCAGTTGCAACTGATGCCGCGAGAGATCGGTCAGGAGGCCGCGATACATGGTCAGAGTCCGGTCGAAGCTGTGCTCGAACCATTGATCGGTTTGCGGCGTTGGCGGCTTGGGGACCAGAGCCTTCAGCGGTCCGATCTTGGGCAGGATCCGAATGATGAATGCCAGGATGCGCGTGCCGATGCCGGGCTCCCGATGGTGGCCGGTCCATTCCTTGCGATAGCTGGCGCGCGACAGGTTGTATACGAAACGGCGGCGGGTGAGCGCGGGATTCGCCGCGATGAGGTGCTTCTCCTTGAGTTTCCACGCGACCTTGGTCATCTCCGGAATCACCTGGCTCACGGCGTACCGGTAGGTTCCCAGGGCCAGATCCAGATCGCCGAACACATCCTTCAAATCCAAGGCGTAGGTGTCGCGAAACGCCCGCTCCAGAACGGGCTTGGCAACCTGAAAGCCGATGAAATCGTGGTACGCCTGAGGTGCATAGGAGCCGCGCGCCACCTGCAGCACATCGAAGCCGAATTCCACTCTCAGGTGCGCCGTGGGATCTTCGGCATAGGTGACCACCTTACCGTACTTCCGCTTGAGCCTGGGATACGCCACCGCCACCGAAGGATTCACTGCGATGGAATGTCCCTCATTATCGGCGGCATAATGTGCCAGCGCGCCCAGCGCGAAGGCATATTCGTCCAGGTCCTGCGATTCGGCAATCAGCGCGAGCACGAAATCGCCCGTGCGCACGTAATGCACCAGGTCGCTGAAAAATTTGCTCCCGAACGGATAGTAGCCCATGTCCTGGAGAATGCAGCCGCCATAGGCGTAAGCGTGAGCTTGTACCAGCTCATCGGGCAGGGAATTCGGAAAGCGCCTCAGCAGAAGTGGCTTGATACTGGCGTCCCACGCGGAATCGATGATGGCTTCGTGCGTGAGAACGGAATAGCCTTGCAGGGCGGGACACAGCAATAACGCAGCCATGCACGCCAAAGTGCGGAACACAGCATCACGATATTGCAATTCAACAGCCGTTGCCAAACCTGGCAATCAAGCGGACGACGAAAGCAATCGTCAAGTAAACTTACGAATGCGCGGCGCGAGAGGCGCCATTCACAGCGGCACTACCAGCGGAACTCGCGTCGAGAGATAACAGTTGCGCTTCCAGATCCGCCAGTGCCTTCGTAAGAACGGCCTTGTATCGCGGATTCTGTGCGGATTCCAATTCCCGAAGCACCCTGGTCCGGGAGAGAAGGATCGTCTCCTTCTTACGGATGATTTCAAGCATTTCTGGATTCGGTGATTTCTTCAAGACGGCGCTGCGGAGATGTACCTCGGCCTCGTCGATCTGCGCCTCGACCGACTTACTTTCCCAACCTCTGGCCATGATTCTATTCTACGCTTGTAGAAGCGGTTTGGAAAGGCCGCGTACGAATCTCGTCCTAAATCGTTAAGGAACAGACATGCACAGATTGCAATTATTCATCGTTGTGGTTCTCACAAGCGCGGCCTGGGGCCAATCTCCCGCCCCCTTTCGCGCCCCGGCCGTTCCGCTGGTGGCGCACGATCCCTATTTCAGCATCTGGTCGATGACGGACCGCCTCAACGGCGACAGTACCAGGCACTGGACCGGCAAGCCCAACACGCTCGCGGCGCTGGCGCGCATCGACGGCAGGACCTACCGCCTGATGGGCCGCGATCCGCGGCGCACTCCTGCCCTCGAGCAGACCAGCGTCGAAGTGCTGCCCACGCGGACGCATCTACAATTCTCCGGCGCGGGAGTCCGCATCGCGCCTCACATTCCTCACGCCCGCGCTGCCCGACGACCTCGAAGTGCTCTCGCGCCCGCTCACCTACATCGAATGGACCGCCTCCTCGACCGATGGCCGCCGAGCACGAGGTCGGCCATCTACTTCGAAGCCGGCTCGGACCTGGTGGTGAACACGCCCGACCAGCCGGTGCTGGCGTCGCGCTTCAGTTGGATGGCCAGCCGGTGCTGCGCATGGGCTCGCGCGAGCAGCCGGTGCTGGCCAAGCGCGGCGACGATCTGCGCATCGATTGGGGCTACCTGTACCTGGCGGCGGATCGCGCCGCCGAAGGCGTCTTCCGCAGCCATGGGCCGCGGATGCCGCGCGCGCCGCCTTCCAGAGCACCGGCGAACTGCCTGCCCGAGTCCGACGATTTCTCCGATTCCGCGCGGCTCCGCGCGGCAGGCCCTGGCGCTTACGCATCGACCTCGGAAAAGTGGGCCCGCACCGTCTCGCGTTACCTCATGCTCGCGTACGACGACCTCTACTCCATCGAATATTTCCAGCGGCGCGAGCGCGCCTGGTGGCGCCGCAACGGCGCCGGATGCAGCCGATCTGCTGCGCACCGGCCGCCGCGAGCACGACGCCCTGCTCGCCCGCAGCCGCCCAGTTCGACAACGAACTGATGGCGGACCTGCGCCAGAGCCGGCGGCGAGCACTACGCGCGCCTGGCCGCGCTGGCCTACCGGCAGACGCTGGCCGCGCACAAACTGGTGGCCGATGCCGACGGCACCGCCATGTTCTTCCCCAAGGAGAATTTCAGCAACGGCTGCATCTCCACGGTGGACGTGATCTATCCCAGCTCGCCCTTCACCCTGCTGTTCAATCCCGACCTGCTGAGGGCGCAACTCCAGCCGGTGCTCGATTACGCCCGCATGGAGCGCTGGCGCTGGCCCTTCGCGCCGCACGATCTGGGCACCTATCCGCAGGCCAACGGCCAGGTCTACGGCGGCGGCGAGCGCACCGAAGAGAACCAGATGCCGGTGGAAGAGAGCGGCAACATGCTGATCATGCTGGCCGGCGCTGGCGCACGTGGAAGGCAATGCCGCCTTCGCCGAAAAATACTGGCCGGAGCTGACCAAGTGGGCCGAGTACCTGAAGGAGAAAGGGCTCGACCCCGAGAACCAGCTCTCCACCGACGATTTCGCCGGCCACCTGGCGCACAACGCCAATCTCTCGATCAAGGCCATTCTGGCGCTGGGCTCTTACGGCATGCTGGCCGACATGACCGGCCACCAGCAGGAAGCCGCGCGACTACCGCAGAAGCCGGCGCAGGAGTTCGCCGAGAAGTGGATCGAGCTGGCCAACGAAGGCGACCACTACCGCCTGGCGTTCGACAAGCCCGGCACCTGGAGCCAGAAATACAACCTGGTCTGGGACAAGCTGCTCGGGCTGAATCTGTTTCCGCCGGAAGTGGCGCGCAAAGAGATCGCCTTCTACCTGACCAAGCTGAACAAGTACGGCCTGCCGCTCGACAATCGCAAAGACTACACCAAGCTCGATTGGATGCTGTGGACCGCGACGCTGGCCGACAGCCAGGCCGATTTCGAAAAGCTCGTGGCGCCCGCCTACCAGTTCGCCAACGAATCGCCGAGCCGCGTGCCGCTGACCGACTGGTACGATACCGTGACCGGCAAGCAGCAAGGCTTCCAGGCGCGCATCGGTGGTCGGCGGCATGTTCGTCAAGATGCTGGCGGACCCGGCGATGTGGAAGAAGTACGCCGCCAAACGGGCGGGAAAATCCGAATTTTGTTTGATATGCTCAAACAACTAAACTTTATGTCCCGAAAAACTTTCACCCTTCTCGCAGTTGCCATCCTGCTCATCCCCCTGCTGCTGCTCGCGCAGCAGCCTACCGAGCGGATCGACCTCAACGTAATCCACAAGATCAAGACCGCCGAATTCGGTGGCGGTGGAGGTTTTGGCGGCGGTGGCGGCGGTGGACGCGGCGCGCGCGGCGGATCGCCGATCATGAACATCATGTACAACCTGACCGACCGCTACGGCCCGCGGCTGACCAACTCGCCGCAATTCCGCGCTGCCGGCGAATGGGCGGTGACGCCAGCTCAAGGAATGGGGCCTGAGCAACGTCCACCTGGAAAAATGGTCCACTACCGGCGGCCGCGGCGGCGCCGATTCCCAGCTGGGAGATGACCGGATACAGCGGCGCCATGGTGGAGCCGACCTACATGCCGATCATCGGCTACCCGCAGGCCTGGACCGGCGGGACCAACGGCCCGGTCACCGGCGAAGCCATGCTGGCGCAGATCCAGACGCCCGGCCGATATGGACAAGTGGCACGGCAAAGCTGAAAGGCAAGATCGTGCTGACGTTGCCGCGTCCTGCCGGATCTGGCCTTCCCCACCACTCCGCTGGCGCGCCGCTACACCGACGACCGAACTGGCGGAGCTGGTTCCCGAACTGATTCCCGCCGGCGGCGCGGCGGACGCGGAGGACGCGGCGGAGGCGCGGCGGACAGCCGCGGCGCTGGCGGCCATGACTCCGGAAGAGCGCCAGGCATTTCAGGACAAGCTGCGCAACTTCTTCAAGGATGAAGGCGTGCTGCTGACCATCACGGCCAACGGCGCGCGGCGAAAGCGGCACGCGTGTTCGCCAGCAACGGCGCGCCGCGCACCGGCGATCCCACCAAGAACATGCCCGCAGGTCGCCATCACCGCCGAGAACTACAACCGCATCGCGCGCCTGCTGGAGCACAACGTCCCGGTGAAGCTGGCCTTCGATATCAAGACGCAGTTCGATACGACCAACACCGATTCCTTCAACGTGATCGCCGAGATCCCCGGCGCCACCAAGCCGAACGAACTGGTGATGGTGGGCGGCCATTTCGATTCCTGGCACTATGGGCACCGGCGCCACCGATAACGGCGCGGGCAGCGCGGTGGCCATGGAAGTGATGCGCATTCTGAAATCGCTCAACCTGAAGATGGACCGCACCGTCCGCATGGCGCTGTGGGGCGGCGAGGAAGAAGGGCTGCTGGGCTCGGCGGCCTACGTCAAGGAGCATTTCGCCGATCCCGCGACCATGAAGCCCACGGCCGAGCACAACAGCTTCGCCGGCTACTTCAACATCGATAACGGCACCGGCCGGATCCGCGGCATTTATCTGCAGGGCAACGAAATGGTGCCGGCCCATCTTCGAGCAATGGTTCGCCGCCCTGAAGGACCTGACGCCCGGCGTCATCACCATTCGCAATACCGGCGGCACGGATCACCAGTCGTTCGACCGCGTCGGGCTGCCCGGCTTCCAGTTCATCCAGGACCCGATGGACTACGACACGCGCACGCACCACTCCAACATGGACGTCTACGACCGCATCCAGCAGGCCGACATGGAGCAGATGGCGATAGTCGAAGCGGCCTTCGTGTACAACGCGGCCACCCGGCCGGACAAACTGCCGCGCAAGGACCTGCCTGCGCCTGTGCCTGCCAACGGCGGACGGGGCCGCGGCGGCCGGGGTGGCGATTAAGACTCGGGCGCGCGAGCCTTTCGGAACTTGCCGATAACGAGGTTGAGTTCTTCGGCGGAGAAGGAGTTAGCCCATGAGTTGGTCCGCTATTTGGATTGCAGCCACCGTGCTAGGTTCCGCCGCGCTCCCGGTCTCCGCGCAAGTCGGCTGGGGAGCCAGCGGGAACGGAAGCGAATTGACTATCAATGTCACCGCCTCGGTACCCGCGCAGATAACTCAAGTTACCGGTGCGCCCTATTCCGGACAGACGAGCAGCGAAACTGTCCAGACCTTGCCTGATGGCACACACCTGACACACCAGGCAGCGCGGGGCGTTACGACCTATCGCGATTCCATGGGGCGAGTCCGCACCGAGTTGCCAATGTTCCCGAACCACCCTGGCGGGTTATCCTTCACCATGGTGCAAGTGTCCGATCCGGTCGGCGGCTATTTCTATGTGATTGATTCGGTAAATCAGGTCGTGCACCGCATCGTGGCGCGATCCAGTGGACCGTCCATGCCGCATTCCCCAAGCCCGGCCAGCAGAACGCTACCCGATGGAACCGAGATTACCGTCGAATCTTTGGGAACCAGCACGTTGTTGGGCGTCCCGGTCGCCGGCACCAAGGCTACGACTACTTACCCCGCCGGCTCCCGTTTGGGCAATGACCGGCCCGTCACGGCGACCAACGAAATTTGGACGTCGCCTCAGCTTGGCGTGGTGATCTCCTCGACAAACTCGCAACCGGGGGGCAATGTGAATACCATGACGATGAAAAATTTCAGCACCGCCGAGCCCGATCCCTCGCTCTTTGCCGTGCCCGCCGGGTACAAGGTGGTGGACGAAACCGGCGGATTCACTATCAAAGTTACCAGGTAGAATCAGCTCCGCGCAAAGGAAACCACGTCGGCGACATCTTCGTTAGCACGGCGAGCGCCCAGAATCTCGTTGTGGCTCTAATAGGTCAGCCCGTACCCGAAGCGGAAGAGGGGATTGTAATCCTTGTCGCCGGGATGTTTCGCCACCTGGTCGGTGGACCGCGGCCACGCGAAGGAAAGTTTCCCCTTCGGTTTGAAGTCGCCGAAGAGGACGTCGGTGATGCCGGCGCCCTCGGTGCCGGGAAGCCATGCGGCGATTGCGGCGTCGGCCTGGTCCAGCACGGAGCCAAGAATCATCGGACGGCCCGAGAGAAGAATCACCACGACGGGAATCCCTGCCGTCTTCATGTTGGCCACGGCATCCACGTCTTCCTGCGCCAGTTTCAGGTCGGTGCGGTCGCCATTGCCCTCCGCGTAAGGCAGTTCGCCGATCACCACCACGCCTACGGTGGCGCCTTTGGCTCCTGTGCCGTCCTTTGTAAAGGTGACGTTGGTCTTGGCGGAGGCGGCGCCTTTGATGGCCGCGAGTAAAGTGGTGCCTCCGGGGGTGACGTTGCCGCTCTTGCCCTGCCAGTCGATGGTCCAACCGCCGCACTGGTTGCCCAGATCGTCGGCGCTTTTGCCGGCTACGTGAATGCGTGCGGCTGTCTTGGCGAGGGGAAGGACTTTGTTTTTGTTCTTGAGAAGCACCAGAGACTCGCGCACGGCCTGGCGGGCTACGGCGCGATGTTCGGGCGAGCCGAAGCTCTTCTGCAGGCTGCGATCGGCCAGTTGCGAACGGTTCGTGTCCATCAGTCCCATGGCGAACTTGACGCGCAGGATCCGGGTGACCGCGTCGTCGATGCGCGACATCGGCACTACGCCCTCGTCCGCGAGCTGTTTCAGATCGGAGATGAACTCTTTGTAGCGGGAAGGCACCATCGCCATATCCATACCGGCATTGATAGAGATTCCGATGGCGGTCTTGTAGTTGGGGTTCACCTGGTCGATGGCGTTGTAGTCGGAAATCAGGAAGCCTTGAAAGCCCAGCTCGTGCTTCAGGATATCCGTCAGGAGGTGCTTATCGCCCGACACTTTCACTCCGTTCCAACTGCTGTATGAGGGCATAATGGTGCCCACGCCCGCCTTGACCGTGCTGATGTAGCCTTGCAGGTGGATGCCCCGCAGGGTAGCTTCGTCGACTCGCGTATCCCCCTGGTCCAGGCCTGTGCCGCGGCGCGTGGAGCCGAACGTGGTGCCGCCATCGCCGATGTAGTGCTTGGCGCAGGCGAGCACGGAGAGAGGGTTGGCCAGGTCCGTGCCCTGGAAGCCCCGCACCGCAGCCTCGCCGAGTTCCTTCACCACTTGCGGATCTTCGGAGAAACCTTCATAAGTGCGTCCCCATCGGATATCCTGCGGCACCGTGACGCAGGGAGCAAAGGCCCACTGGATGCCGGTGGCGCGCACCTCTTCGGCCGTGATCCGCTCCACCTTCTCCACCAGCGCCGCGTTTCGCGTGCAGCCCAGCCCGATGTTCTGCGGAAAGATAACGGCTCCCAGGACGTTGTTGTGCCCGTGCACTGCATCCACGCCGTAAAGCAGCGGGATCTTCAGCCGTGTAAGAGCGGTGTGCTGCTGGAGCCTCTCGTACAGGCCGGTCCACGCCTGCAGGCTGTTACCTTCTTTCGGGTCGGAGGAGCCCCCGCTCAGGATCGAACCCACGGCATAGTGCTCGATATCGGACAGGTCTTTGATGTTTTCCTGGTCGGGTTGGGTCATCTGGCCGATCTTTTCCTCCAGCGTCATCCGCGCCAGAAGTGCCTTGACCTGAGGGTCGAAGGAGGAGAGCGGTTTGCCCGGAGCAGCGGCGGAACTGGCCTGCTGAGATGCAAGGTACGCGCCCGCGGCTGCGAGGCACAAGGCAGCCAGGTATCGGGTAAGGCGACGAGGCTTCATATAAGAGTTCTCCATCTGATTCAGGAACATTCATTATCGTACCTTTCACCACGCCCGAGGGTGGGGTAGGCGTCCCCACTCAGCAAATCTGCCTGTCGGGCGATCACAAAGTACAGCGGACGCACAAGAATTCTGAAATATTTTTAATGGAACCCACGTACGATAATATACCAGTCAGAAATCCGTAAGTTGGAGTCGTCCCGCATGCTTGCGGCCTGGCATAGTCGAGGTCAACTCCTTACGATCCTGGTAAATCGAAAATCGCCTGGGACAACGTGGTAGTAACATGCAAGCCATCCGGCAGGTTATGGACCCTCACCCTGCAAAATTTGTATGTCGGGTAGAATAGCCGTTGATGCTACTCAATAACATCCCCGGTAAGCTAGCTATGTTTCGCTCGCTGACCCTAGTATTCCTTGCAATTGGCTGTAGTTACGCTCAAACAGTACCCGGTTCCCGCTGCCATGTTTCCGCCGTCCCTACTCAAGTCCGTACTGAAGGTCTCACCGAACGGATGGGTGACATAATTCTGCAATGTTCCGGCTCTAATCCCGGGACGGTGTTAACGGCCAATCTCACTATCTATCTCCCGATCCAGGTTACGAATCGGGTCAACTCCAACAACCAGGCTGTAGATGCTACGGTATCTGTGGACTACGGCTCAGGTTACACGGCAATCCCCATATCCGGCCAGGTATCGCCGGCTGGGATCGCGTTTAACGGCGTCAGCCTGATGGCTCCGGCGAATGGATCTTTCAATTTGAAGATTTCAGGCATCCGGGCGGCCGTCTTCCAGGGGAATGGCGGCTCGGCGCAATCCGTGGTTGCCTCGCTCTCCTTCGGCCTGCCTCTGGATCAGTCGCAAGTGGTCGTAGCGTATGCGCAGAGGGGCCTGTTCGCCACTTTGTACCAGGCGGGCATCACCTGCGTGGGTTCGCCACTTCCTTCCACCGTTTCGGTAAGCAGCCTGTTCGGCGCCGGGACCGCGTTCGCCTCCACCCGGCTGACCGAAGGCTTCAGCACGGCGTTTCTACCTAAGGGGCCCGGCGATGACACCGGCACCCGTTTCGTCATTACCTATTCCGGATTCCCGGTGCAGACGCAACTGTACCTGCCCGATTTCGTGGCCGGGTCCAATGCGGCTGTCCCGAGCATGGCCGGCGATCTGGGCGGCTCTCAGGCCGTAGGCCAGTATGTGCCCGGCAGCGGCACCCTGCTGCTGGCGCGCGTCATGAATGCGGACAGCACGGGTGCGGGCGGGCAGGCTACCACCCTGCCGGCCGGAACCGGTGCGATCCCATTGAACTCCGCCAACCCCGTCAGTTTGAACAATGGCGCGGGCTACGCGGTGTACGAGGTGATCGATGCCAATCCAGTGATCGCCGAGAGCGCGCAGATCCCCACCTTCATCGGAATTTCGAACATCACCGCTTCGGCCACGGCGCAGGAGACGGTCACGCTGGCGCCGGTTTCTACGGTCTTCACGGCGTCCCAGACCGCTCCTGTGCCGCGCTTCACCGCTCTCCCGCCGGCCTCCGATTGCAGCATTATTGGAGACTGCGGCGCGAATTACTTCCCCCGGCTTTCGGTAAGCGCCTGGCCCATGACGCTGCAAGCGTATGCGGCGGGCGGCGCCATGATCAGCGGCCCGGGCTACGCGCCCATCACAAATGCCGGCGGCGGTGATTTGCAGTACACCATCACCATCAACTACCAGAGCGGCGGCACGGGATGGTTGAAACTCTGGAACAATCCCAACAGCGTGGAAGTGACGGCCGTCACGACGAATCTGCAGCCGGGCACTTACACCGCGAATATCGTGGTGGACGCCGGGCAGGCGGGGAGCGTTACCATTCCGGTGACGGCAACCATCGTCGCGGCCCCGGCCACCCCCACCACTCCGACGACGCCGACCACTCCCACTACGCCAGCCGGTCCTTCGGTGGTAGTGAGCTCGGTGGTCAACGCCGCCACGTTCAACGCCACGCCGCTGGTGCCCGGGTCGCTCGGCACCGTCATGGGTACCGGACTGGCGGGAACGAACGTCACCGTGACCTTCGACGGAACACCCGCGACCGTGCTCTATAGCGACGCGAAGCAGATCAACCTCGTCGTACCGCTGAGTCTGGACTCCTCCAAGAGTTCCAGCAGCCTGGTGGTGACGGTGGACGGGACCAGCAGCACTCCGGTGCCGGTGTCTGTTTCGCCGGCCTCGCCCGCGGTTTTCGCCGGGGGAATCCTGAACCAGGACAACAGCGTCAACGGCGCGGCCAAAGCGGCGAAATCCGGAGACATCCTTCAGATCTATGCCACGGGCATTCCTACCGGCGCCACCGTGACGGTACAGATCGGCAACCAGGCCGGCCTGGTACCGCTCTATGCGGCCTCGGCACCGGATGTTCCCGGAGTGCAGCAGGTGAATGTGGCGGTGCCGGACGGTCTCGCCGGCACGGTCCCGCTCACCATCTGCGCGGCCACCGGGGGGCACTCGTACTGCTCGCCGGCGAGCACGCTGATTCTGCAATAGAAGTTGTACTCTCGTAAGAGGCCCGGTGCTTGCCTCCGGGCCTCTCACTCATGCCGTCATTTATTCCTAAGACCGACGAACTCAGCCATATTGAGCGCGACCTGCGATTTCACCCTTCCACCGTTACCGAGCCGCGCGCCCTCACGCCGCAGCAGGTGGCCGCCTTCAACCGCGACGGCTATCTGAAACCGCTGCGCATTTTCGATGGCGGGGAGATCGCCGCGATCCGCGCCTACTTCGACGAACTGCTGGCGCGGACGCTCGCTGCCGGCGGCAATAGCTACTCCATCAGCACCGCCCACCTGCGCTATGGCGGCGTCTACGATCTGCTGACCCATCCGCGCATCGTGGCTTACGTGAAGGACCTGTTGGGAGACAACGTGATTGCCTGGGGCTCGCATTTCTTCTGCAAAATGCCCGGCGACGGCAAGCGGGTTAGCTGGCACCAGGACGCCAGCTACTGGCCGTTGACGCCGTCGAAGGCCGTGACCGCGTGGCTGGCGATCGACGATGCGTCGGTGGAGAACGCCTGCATGCGCTACATTCCCGGCACACACAAATTCGGCCACCTCACCTATACCCTCAGCGAGGAAGACGATAGCAACGTGCTCAACCAAACCGTAGAGGGCGCGGACCAGTTCGGCAGTCCGGTGAACGTGGAACTGGCCGCCGGTGAGATCTCGCTGCACAGCGATCTGCTGCTCCACGGATCGGAGGCGAATCAGTCGGCGCGCCGGCGCTGCGGCCTCACCCTGCGATATTGCCCCGCCGAGCGTGCGGGCCGGCCTGGGCTGGAATGCCAAAGGAGTGGTGGTATCCGGCTGCGACCCGGCCGGCCACTGGGCCAATCCGCCGCGGCCGGAGACGGAATAGGCGGTCGCGCGATATGGACACGAAGGGAATCATCCACGCGATTTTTAGCGTGAGGCGGGCGTTGCTCGGCGTGATCCACGTGGCGGCGCTGCCGGGAACACCGGAGAGCCTGCACGGTGTGGCTGCGATCGCCGAAGCCGCTGCTGCCGAGGCGCAGATGTACGCCGCTGCCGGCTTCCATGGATTGCTCATCGAAAATACCCACGACCGGCCGTACCTCAAGGGCTCGGCCGGGCCGGAGATCGTTGCCGCCATGGCGGTCATTGGCAACGAGGTGCGGCGCGCCGCCGGGCTGCCCTTGGGAGTGCAGATCCTGGCGGGCGCGAACCTGGCGGCGATGGCCGTAGCGCACGCGTGCGGCGCCAGCTTCGTTCGGGTAGAGGGCTTTGTATTCGCGCACGTGGCGGACGAGGGCGTCATTGAATCCTGCGCCGGGGAACTGCTGCGCTACCGGCGTGCTATCGGCGCCGCCAACATACGGGTCTTCGCCGATATCAAGAAGAAGCATTCGGCGCACGCGATCACCGCGGATGTGGATCTTGCGGAGACGGCGCGGGCGGCCGAGTTCTTCCAGGCGGATGGCGTGATCGTCTCCGGAGTTGCGACGGGGCGCGCGACGGACCCGGGCGAAGTGCGGGCGGTCAGCGAAGCCGTGGGCATTCCCGCGCTAGTGGGCTCCGGAGTGACGCCCGAGAATATGAAGAGTCTGGCAGTCGCCGATGGACTCATCGTGGGGTCGTCGGTGAAAGAGGGCGGGCTCTGGAGCAAACGGCTCGATGCCGCGCGCGTGCAGAGGGTAGCGGAAGCGTTCCGCGCGTAGCCGTTATTTCCCGAAGTTCCTGACCAGATATTCGGTCACGGCGCGGATCTGTGGATCGCTCCCAACGGCGCCACGCTCCACCATGGCTGCCACCTCGTCCTCCCAGCCCTTGCGGCCCATGCGCATCCGCGTGAACACGGCCGTTCCGTGGCATCCGGTGCACATGCGGGCGACATCCTCTTTGCCGGCGCCCTCGGGGAGCGGGCCGCCATCGGCTTTCAGTTCAGCAGCGCTCAAATGACGGGGCACGGAGGGACTTGCGGCCTGCGTGGGCTCGCGAACCGGAGTCCCCGGGCCGTCCGGCAGGGCGAACGCGATCAGCGAATCGGCTGACTGATCCGCCGTTCCGGCGATCATGCGGAAGCGGTTGGTCCCGCCCGCGGCGATCGCTACATACTGCTTGCCGTTGCGCCCCTGGTAAGTCACCGGGATGGTGTCCGCGGTGGCGTCCAGCCGCGTCACCCACAATTCGCTGCCGGTGCGCGAATCGAAGGCGCGAAACTTCGAATCGGTGGTGGCGCCGATGAAGACCAGCCCTCCGGCAGTGGCGATCGAACCGCCCATGTTGGCGGCGCCGGTGCGATGCATGCCTTGCGCCTCCAGTTCGTCATAGCTCCCCAGAGGCACACGCCACGCGATGTTCCCTTCGGCGTTGACCGCCGTCAACTCGCCCCACGGCGGCTGCTGGCAGGGATAGCCATCCGGATCGAGGAAGCGCTGGTAGCCGCCTTCGTTGCGCCAGGCCATGGGCGCGCCTGCGTTCGACTTGACCATGCGGCCGGCGCCGCCGAGACTGCTGGTGTTGACGAAAATGTAGCCCAGCTTCGGGTCGAAAGAGACGCCGCCCCAGTTGCCGCCGCCCATGGTTCCTGGAAACACCAGGGTCGGCGCAGTGCCGAAGGGCGTGTAAGCGCCCTCGTGGTGCAGGCGGCTGAGCCACTCGGCGCAGAACTTTTGGGCCGCGGGAGTTCGCGTGGTGACGTCGTCCAGGGTCATGCTCATGCGCGACAGCGGAGGCGGTTTGAGCGGGAACGGCTGGGTGGGCCACGCCTGCTCGCCCGGAGTATCGCTGCGCGGCACGGGCCGCTCCTCTACGCCGAAGACCGGCCAACCGGTGGTGCGGTCCAGAAGGAACAGAATCCCCATCTTGGTGATCTGCGCCACGGCTGGAATAGTCTTGCCATCGCGCTTCACCTCCACCAGCGCGGGAGGCGCGGCCAGGTCATAGTCCCAGATATCGTGGTGAACCGTCTGGTAATACCAGCGCAGCTTGCCGGTGAGTGCATCCAGCGCCACCACGCAATTGGCATACAGGTTGGTGCCCTTACGGTCCGCGCCGTAAAAACTGTCGGCGGGATTGCCCACCGGCAGGAACACCATTCCGCGTTCGGTATCGATCGTGGCGGGTCCCCACTGGCTGGGGCCGGAGCGATCCTTCCAGCCGTCCGGGCCCCAGGTATCGCTGCCCGGTTCGCCCGGCTGCGGCACCGTGTGGAAGCGCCAGAGCAGCTTTCCGGTGCGCACGTCGTAAGCGCGCGGATCGCCGCTGGGGCCCAGGCTCGGCCCTTCCTGCGTGCTCGGGCCGACGATCACCACGTTGCGATAGATGGTGGGCGGCGAGGTTACCGCGTATGAGGCGCGCGGAAACCTGTCGGTGATTCCGGCCTTCAGATTGATCGTGCCGTTGTCGCCGAAGCCCTTGGCGGGCACGCCCGTCGCGGCGTCGAGCGCAATCAGGCGGCCATCGGAGGTACCGAAAAGGATGCGGGCGGCGGTCTGCCGGTCGCCAGGCCAATAAGTCACGCCGCGAATCTCGCGGGCCGATGATTTCGGATCGAACTTCCAGATCTCTCTGCCGGTCTCCGGATCCAGTGCCACGATCTTTTGATTTTGCGTGGCGAAGTACAGAACGCCGTCCACCACGATAGGAGTCACTTCAAACGCGCGGCCCGGTTCCCCGGTGTGATAGACCCAGGCGCGCTGCAATCGCTGCACGTTGGTGGTGTTGATCTGGTCGAGCGGCGAATAGCGGGTGCCGCCCGGATCGCGTCCGTAGGCGGGCCAGTCGCTTTTCCGAAGAGCGGGCTGCGGCCGCGCGGGCAGGGCCAGGGCCATCGTTACGCACGCCAACCAGAGTGTCCGCATGACGAAGATCAGTATAGTCATTCCCAGCCCTGCTGGCGCAGCACCTCGCGCAAACCGGGCGTATCCAGAGATACCTCCGGAAACCACGGGGACACGCGCCGGCGATGCCACCAGGCGCCGGTCTGCCGGCGTTCGGCCGGCGTGGTGAAGCGATACTCGTAAAGCCAGGCGCGCACGTATCGTGGCGGGCTTGCGGCGAACGGATTTTCGCGGAGCAGACCGGCCACCGCGCGATCGCCCTTCAGCAGCTTGGCGGCGAAGTTCACGAACCACGGCTCCTCTTCGTAAGGGCCCATCGCCGCGAACCACATCTGCCAGTCCAGGCGCAGATGATACGGCGCAATCTGCGGCGGGCGGCGCATGGGGTCGCCCGGCTTTCCTTTGAATTCGTACTCGCGCCACACGGCCGAATCATCCGGTTCGGCGGCGGTAGTGCCCTCCACGACCACCTCGTAGCGTGTCCGCGTGATGCTGCCGAAGGCGCCGTAGGTGTTCACCAGGTGCAGCGGGTTGTAACTGGAGTTCATCACCTGGCCGGGCTGGATCAAATTCAGCACCGGCTGAGCGCTCAGGGCCGCGACTACCACCGCCAGCGCCGTCATCGCAGGGCGGGTACCCTGCCAGGGCGGCGTCACCTCCGGCGCGTGCACGCGGACAACCCTCGCCAGCAGACGGGCATCCAGCATCGGAATTGCCAGCACGATGGTGAGCAGGTTCAGAAATGAAAGGTTGCCGCTCAGCATCAACAGCAATTGAAACAGGATGGTGAGCAGTCCGGCAATGGTGGCGAAGGGCTGCGGCGCGAAATACGCGAAGGGCACAATCAGCTCGATGAAGTGATTGAACGCCACGCCGCCGTGATGCACCCAGCGCGGCATCCAGTGGAAATACCAGCTCAGCGGATTGGGCATGGGCTGCGTCTGGTAGTGGTAATCGAGACAGGTCAGGTCGCGCCAGCACGAATCGCCGCGCAGCTTGATCAGGCCGGCGCCGAACATCACGCGGAACTCCATCCAGCGCACAATCCATAGCGGGATAGCGCGCGGCGTGGTGCGCGAACTGCCCAGGAAGATGGCGAAGAAGCCGGCCTCGCACAACATGGTTTCCCAGCCGAAGGCGTAGAACGTCTGACCCACATTCACGAAAGAAAGGTAGAGCAGCCAAAGCGCGGCCCACACCGCGGCGGACACCCATGGGCCGAAGCGGTCGGAGAGGCCCGATACGGCGGCGCAGGCCAGCGCCACGCCGAGCCATGCGGCCAGGGTGAAGGCCCAATCGTGCGGCGCCAGGAAAAAGAGGCTCGGCGTTTCGCGGAACGGTACGCGCGATACATACAGCGGGACCGGCAGCAGGCCATGCTCGCCCAAGAGCGGTACGAACTGAAAGGCCGCCACCAGGAAAGCGATCAGGTAAACCAGCCCCAGGCCCCTCTGGTATACGAATCGCGGCAGCCAGTTGCTCATAGCGGGGTAGAATACGCCCAATGAGATTGTTTCACACTACCCTGGCGCTGGCCTTGTGCCTGCCTCCCCTTTGTGCGCAGAAGCCCGATTTCACCGCGCTGGAACAATCCGCCGCGGCGGAACTGGCCAGGCTCCATATCCCCGGCGCGTCCATCGCCATCGTGCGCGGCAGTGAAGTGATCTACGCCAAGGGCATCGGCACGGCGAATGTGGAGACCGGCGAACCGCTGCGGCCGGAGATGCTGTTCCGGCTCGGGTCCACTACCAAAATGATGACTGCGGCGGCGCTCACCGGCCTGGCGGTGGAAGGCAGGATCGACCTGAATGCGCCCATCGGCAAATACGTCTCCGGGCTTTCGCCGATGCTGGCGCGGGTGACCGCCAACCAATTGCTGAGCCACACTGCCGGGCTTCACGACGAGGCCCCCATGCAGGGTTCGCACGACGATGCGGCGCTTGGCAGCGGCATTCGGGCGTGGACGGACGCCTGGTTCTTTACCGCGCCGGGCAAGATCATCTCGTATGCCAACCCGGGGTATTGGGTGGCCGGCTACCTGGTGGAGGTGCTGACCGGCAAACCCTACGCGGACGCCATGGAGCAGCGCGTCTTCCGGCCGCTGGGCATGGCCCGCACCACCCTTCGCCCCACCATGGCCATGACGTATCCGCTGGCCCAGGGACACGAAAGCGTGGAGGGGAAGCCGCGCATCGTGCGCCCCGCCGCCGACAATTCTTCCGGCTGGCCGGCGGGGTCGATCTTCAGCAACACCGCCGACCTTTCGCGATTCGTCATCGCGTTTATGAACGGCGGCAGGATCGACGGCCGGCAGGTGCTCGATCCGCGGGTGATTGCGCTGCTCTCCGCGCCCCATGCGGCTATCCCCGGCAGCACGCAATCGTACGGATATGGCCTGGAAATCGGCGAGTGGCGCGGGGTCCACCTGGTGCATCACAGCGGTTCGCGCGCGGGTTACGGGTCGGAGATCCGGATGGCGCCGAAGGAGCGGGTCGCCGTGATCGTGCAGACCAACCGGAGCGGCGCCACCCTGCCGCAAACGGCGGATAAGGCACTGGAGATGCTGCTCCCGCTCGGTCCTGCGGAGAGCGCGAAGAAATCTGCGGTGCCGCTCACCGGCGAAGACCTGCAACGGAACGCAGGCACGTTTCGGAACGGCGACGAGCGCATCGCTATCATTGCGCGGGAGCAGCGGCTGTATTTGAAGCGAGGCGCGGCGGCGGAAACACCGATGATCAAGTACGGCGATGCGGATTACGGACTGGAAAAGGGCGCCGCATCGTTCACCATGGTGCGCGGTGACGACGGGAAGACCGAGTACGTTCACAGCGGCTTGCGGTCATACGCCCGCGAGCGGTAGTGTATGAACGTTCATACCTGGGCGTCTCCGAGCAAGAATATTGGCCGCGGATCAACGCCGACACGGAGTGAACCCTAAAATGGGACACGGAGTTATGCCTTCAAAGGCCCTTCGCCGATGCTCACCAACAATTCGTCGACCGCCTTCCAAGGCAGGCGCATACCCCGATCGCGTAGTATCGCAAAGCAGCCGCTCAGGGTTGAGGAGAGTAGTCCGAGTTGGTGAAACCGCTGAAGAACCCAGACCGTTCCATGAAAATCAAGGTCGGCGCGCATGGCCAAATCCCGGCCCCAGGGATCATCGACGATCACGGCGGCACCGAACTGCGCAGCTTGCACGACTGCTTCCACCTCGCCCCGATCTTTCAAACCGAGTCGAGTTCGTTCCGCAAGAAGAAAATCAACAGTGCCCTGGTCATAGCCATCGCAGCGTTGGAAAAAGCCATAGGTATTGAAGATGGAGTGTAAGCGGTCCTTTGTCGCGCGGACTTTAAAGAGTTCGTTGCGAACAGCCTTTGGAACGAGGACAGGTTCAAAGAGCATACTGAGCTGAGGCAACAAATGAAGGTGGTCCAGAGCGATGATGCAGCTACTATCAATTGTGCAACTGCGGGTTCGCATCCTTTCAGTTTCGATCCGCCGGCGCTAGCAAAAGTAAGCCGAGCGCCAACGTACCCAAAGCCAGTAGGGCGGTCTTGGCGGTCTGCTGCGCATCGAGAGCCTTCAGACGCTGCACAATGCCAAGCTCCACTCGATCTGGATTAGCTGGATCGATTACCACTAGGTCGGATCCGAAATAGGGTTGAAGTTGGGGCGCGAACGCAGGATACGACATCACAATCATGTTCTTGTGAAGCGCCAAGCCCGTGTTGAGTTCTTGCCGACAGGATTCCGTCAGACCGGCGCCGACTACCCCTAGAACGACTTCGGCCTGATTCAGCTTTTGACTTGCTTCCGGATCGAGAAGTGTTGGCGCGCCTTGACGGGTGTAAGCCGGCGGCACGTATACCGTTAGGCCGTTAACGGATCCAAGAGCCTGAAGGCGAAGCGCGGTGACCTGGTCTGCGAGATCCCCGTATGAGATGAATACTTTCATTGTCGTCCCACCCCTCGATTCTAGCCTTATTATTGGCCGGTGGACTTACCCTGGCGTCCACACGCCGTTGCCGCGCATCGCCAGGTTCGCCACATGACCGGCGCGCGCCGCGGCCACGCCCACTTCCACCGGCGCGTTCGGCGTATTGCGGGAGCGGACGCAATCGAGGAAGTTCTTCATGTGGTCCAACCCGCCATCGGCCGGCGAGAGTTCCTTCAGCATCGGCGGTGGCGTGGTGAAAGCTTCGGTGTAGCGCGGCACTTCGGCGTACACCTCAAATCCGCTGCGGTGCAGCCGCATGGCCGCCTTCGTGCCGCGGATCATCAGCCCGCCGCCTTCGATGTAGCCCAGCAGCGCGCTATCGAACTCCACCAGCGCCTTGCGGTAGGAGAGCGCGGCGCTCATGGTGTCGGGCGTCTGGCGCTGCTGCAGAAGCGCCTTCACGCCGGTGGCGGTGGCGCGCATCGGCATGTCCTCGCCCATGTACCAATGCGCCACATCCACCCAGTGCACGAACAGATCGGTCATGGCGCCGCCGCCGAAATCCCAATACCAGCGCCAGTGCGCGTACTGATCGGCGTCGAACGGCCGGTCCGGCGCCGTGCCCAGGAACCGCTTCCAATCCAGCTTGGAGAGGTCGATCGCCGGCCTGCCGTCTGGTTGGCAAGGTGGTTCTGATACCAGTACGTGCGGATGAGCGTCACCTGGCCGAGCGTGCCGTTGGCCACCAGTTCTTTGCGCGTGCATGAAGTGCGGCCAACTGCGCTGCTGCGTGCCGGTCTGCACCACGCGCTTCGATTCGCGCACCGCGGCGATCAGCGGATCGCCCTCCTCCAGCGTATGCGTGACCGGCTTTTCGCAATACACGTCCTTGCCCGCGCGCACCGCATCGATGGTGATGGGCACGTGCCAGTGGTCGGGAGTGGCGATGATCACCGCGTCCACGTCCTTGCGGTCGAGCACTTGCCGGTGATCCGCGTAATCCTCGGCGTCGGAGCGTAGCGGCTCCTGGCCGGCCTGCCGGTGCGGTTCGTAGACATCGCAGAGGGCCACGATTTCGTTGTTCTCCAGCCGTGCCACATTGCTGAGCAGATACTGGCCGCGGCCGCCGGTGCCGATGGCGCCGAACCGGATGCGGTCGTTGGCGCCCAGGATGCGGCCGTAGGATGCCGCCGTGGCAATCGCGGCTCCCAGGAAAACGGCGGCGGTTCGTGTCTTTCATGAGCGGGTTCCCCCTCGCCAGCATAGAATCCGGCGCGCCCCAGCACAACCGGTAGATCAGGTAGAATCCGGGAACCGGCACAAATCGTCATGACCAAACTCGGCATTCGCTTTTTCGCATTCCTGGCGGCACTGCTCCCGGCGTTACCGGCGCAACCGGTGGATCCCAATCTCTACGCCGGCCTGCGATGGCGGCTCGTCGGACCGTTCCGCGGCGGCAAAGCCACCATGGTTTCGGGCGTGCCCGGCAATCCGGCGGTCTACTACTTGGCACGGCGGGCAGCGGCGTCTGGAAAACGGTGGATGGCGGCCAGGTGTGGACCTGCGTCAGCGATTCGGTGCGGCTCACCGGCATCGGCGCCGTGGCGGTGGCGCCGTCGCGTCCCGACACGGTATACGTGGGCGCGACGGGCGCGGTCCACGGCGGGACTCTACCGCTCCACCGATGGCGGCGGCGCACTGGGATCTGGTCGCGCTCGCAGGGGCATGCCGTGAGTTCGATCGCGATCGATCCGCACAATCCCGACCTGGTGATGGCGGCCGCCGGCGACAGCGGCGTGATGCGCACCACCGATGGCGGCAAGACCTGGAAATCGGTGCTGCCCGATGCGCAGGTCGGGCGGCGTGTGGCTGGTCTTCGATCCCGACAATCCGAAGAACGTCTACGCCGGCACGCGGCCCGATCGCCGCGGGTGGACGCGGCGGGGCGGAGGCGGCCGCGGCGCTCCGCCGGTGACCACGCCCGCGACCGATTCGCAGATCTATCGCTCCAGCGACGAAGGCGCCACCTGGAAGAAGACCAGCCCGGACGGCCTGCCGGGCGGCAACTTCGGAACCATCTCGCTGGCGGTGGCGCCGGGCACCAAGGGCCAGCGCGTTTACGATTACGTGGCGCAGGGCATGTTCCGCTCCGACGATGGCGGCGAGCATTGGACGCGCGCCACCGACGATCCGCGCCTGATCGGCGGCGGCCAGTTCCACGACGTGATCGTGGATCCGCGCGACGCCAACATCCTCTTCGCCACGCAGACGTCGCTCTATCGCTCCACCGATGCCGGCAAGACCTGGGAGTCCTACACCGGCGCGCCCAGCGGCGCCGACTTCAACTACGTGTGGATCGACCCGGCCAACGACAAGTACATGATCCTGGCGGTCGACCAGGGCACCGAGATCAGCATGGACGCGCGGCCGCACCTGGACCACCTGGTTCAACCAGCCCACCGGCCAGATGTACAACGTCACCACCGATCACGGGTTTCCCGTTCTTCCTGTACTCGGCGCAGCAGGATAGCGGCACCGTCGCGACGCCCATCTTCGGCCGCGGCGGCCAGATCACCTATCGCGACTGGTACACCACCAACGGCTTCGAAACGGCGCGCATCATGCCCGATCCGGCCGACCCGAATTATCTGTACGCCACCGGCTGGTACGGGTCGATTCTGCGCGTCAACAAGATCACGGGCCAGACGCAGCACATCTTCGAGCGCACGCCGAAATACCGCGAGAGCGGGTCGCCGCCCATGGGCTTTTCGCCGCTCGATCCGCAGACGTTTTACCTGGCGACGCAGTATCTGCTGGCCACGCGCGACAAGGGCATGCACTGGGAGACGGTCAGTCCCGACCTGACGGTCGGTGGCGCCGAGGAACGGCGAACCGCGAGCCGACCGCGGAGTCGCGGCGGACGCGGCGGCGGGCCGGCCATCAGCGCGCTGGCATTTTCTCCCAAGGACGCGAAAGAGATCTGGGCCGGCACCAGCAACGGCCTGATCCAACTCACGCGCGATGGCGGCGCGCATTGGAACAACGTGGCTCCGGCGGATCTGCCGCAGGGCAGTCCGGTGTCCGCGATGGAAGCTTCGCCCAGCGATCCCGCCCGCGCCTTCGCCATCGTCGGCGGCGGCGCGGCGGCGGTGGCGCGGCGGCGCCGCGGCCAGCGCTCCGCCGCGCATCTATCGCACCGACGACTTCGGCCAGAACTGGAAGATGGTCAATGCCGGCCTGCCCGACAGCGCGGCGCATGCCGTGCGCGAAGATCCCGAGAATCGCAACCTGGTTTTCGCGGCGCTGGATGACGGCGTGTTCGTCTCCTTCAACGGCGGCGATCAGTGGCAGTCGCTGGAACTGAATCTGCCCGCCGCCTCGTGCCGCGATCTGGCCATCGAGCAGAACGACCTGGTCGTGGCCACCTACGGGCGCGCGCTGTGGGCGATCGACGATATCAGCCCGCTGCGCGAACTGGCGGCGAAGGCGGCCGCACGCGGCGTCGTCGAACGCCTACCTGTTCGCGCCCGCGCCCGCGGTGCGCATGCAGTGGGACACCTATACCGATACGCCGTTGAATCCCGATGTGCCCGCCGCGGAAAATCCGCCGGATGGCGCCATCATCGATTATTACTTGAAGTCGCCGCCCGCGGGCGATATCAAGCTGGAGGTCTACGATTCGGCCGGCAACCTGGTGCGCTCGTATGCGAGCAGCGGCGCGGCCTCGCTGGGCTACAAAGTCAACGTGCCGGATTTCTGGCTGGCGCCGCCCGCGTTGCTGCCGAAGGACTGCCGGGCTGCATCGCTTCGTGTGGGACCTGCGCTATCCCGATCCCGAGCAGCTTCTCTATACCTACTACGGCATCCACGTCAATTACTTCGAGTACACGCTGGCCGACCACGCCATTCCGCACAACACGCCGTGGCATGAGCCGCAGGGCCCGATGGTGGTGCCGGGCCAATACGAGGTCCGGCTCACGGTGGGCGGCGAAGACCTTCCGGCAGCCGATGACGGTGAAGCTCGATCCGCGGCTGAGTGATTCGACGCAGGAATTGCAGCGGCAATTGGATCTGGCGCAGAAGATCGCCGCGGGCATGAACGCCACCTACGAGGGCTACAACCAGGTGGCGCAATTGCGGGCTCAATTGGACGGCCGGCTGGCCACGCTGAAGCAGTCGGGAAAGTCGCCCGAGACGCTGGCCGCCGCCGAAGCGGTGGACACCAAGGCCGCCGGGATTGACCGATGCCGCCGGTCCGCCCGCGGCGTTCGGACCCACGAACCGGGACCTCACGCGCTTACTGATCGCCGTGGATCAGTCCGATTCGGCGCCGGCCAGCATGCTGGTCGAAGCGTTCGCGGGCATGTGCCAGGACACCAGGGCGGCCCTCGCGCGTTGGAACGATCTGCGCACCGGCGAACTGCGGCAACTCAACACGCTGCTGGCGCAACAATCGCTCGAGAGGATCGAGGAGCCGAAAGCGCCGCCGGAGAGCCCCGAGTGCGGCAGGTAGCCTGTTACTGCACCTGGTAGGGGATGGTGACGTCTACAGTCTTCGGCGGGTAGCAGGCTTTGTTGCTGCAAGCCTGGTACCGCAGTTTGCCGGCGGCGACGCCCGGGCCGGCGGGCGCGTTGGGAGCCACTTTGAAGTTCGCCGTCAAGTCGAAATTGCCGGTGAACACCGAGAGCGGTTTGTCTTCAAAATCGTACTTCTCCTGTGAGGCTTTGGGGTATACCACAGTCCCGCCTTCGAGCGCGCCCAGGCTGCCTTTATCCCACGTCAGCCTGAGGGGAATCAGATAGTCCTGGTTGGGCTTGTCGCTGTTCACGTGATAGCCCGAATCCACCGACAGCGGAATCTTCACCTGCACCGCGGCATTGCGTTTGCCGGCCACCTTCTGAACTTCGCCGACCGAAAGGTGCCCGTTACTTTGCGCCCATAGGGACGACAGGCAGAAGGTTCCGGCTATTAGCCACTTTGGGAGCATCCTGGAGAAGCTGTTCGACGCCATTGACAATATCCTTTTTGTTTACGAGCCCGACATGGACCGCGGCGATCTTTCCTTCCCGATCGATCAGAAACGTCGTGGGAAGCGCGTCCACGCCGCCATACGCTTGCGCCGTGGCATCGGTGCCCATCACAATGCGATAGTTGACGCCTACTTCGGCCAGGAACGGCTTCACCACTTCCCATCCCTCATCGTCCATGGAGACGCCGAGCACTTCAAAACCCTTGTCTTTGTGGTTCCGTTCCATGTCCGTGAACCAGGGAATTTCGATGCGGCACGGACCGCACCAGGTCGCCCAGAAATCCAGAACCACTACTTTGCCCTTGTAATCGGAAAGGTGTACCACCTTGCCGTCCCCGTCTTTCAAAGCGAAATCGGGAGCTACGTGGCGCTGGTCCAGGGGCTTCAATTCGGAGGCGGCACTCACCGAACTGCTCAGGTCAGCGCAGCCGGTAAACCCCAGCATGAATGCCGTAGCGCAAGCGGCGGTGAGACGGAAGAGAGTCACAGAATCTATCCTGATCCAATTATAACGATAATCGTCCGGTTTCAAGTGTTGCAAGAAACCAGCGGCGCCGGGTGCGGCGCGGATTTCCGGCAAGCGTGAACTCCGCATGGCCGGCGGCTCCGCCATAGAGCCACGCCGCCGTATCGCAGAAGCTCTCGCAGCAGTACAGCCGCCAGGCGCGGCTGCGCCGGTCGATATCCCCGGCGCTCAGCAACTCTTTTCGCCATTGTGCGGACCAGCCCAGTTCTCCGCGGCGCCCCCGGCGCCACTCCGCGCCCAATAGCGCTTCCCAGGAATGCCGCGCGGGATTACCCAGGCGCAGCCAGACGAAGTGAAACAGTTCATGAACCAAAATCCGCGGAAACTCGGCGCGCGTGCAATCGAAGACGATGCGGCGTTCGCGCAGAAAGGAACCGGCGTGAACCGGTCCGCGGCGGTCGCGCAAACCGGAAGCGCGCTCGAGGCGAATCGGCGCCCCGCTAAGTCCGGGCAGACGCCGGGTTACGGCGCGAACCGCGCGAGAGAGGGCGGGGTTCGCCAACTCGTCACGAATCTGTAACGCGTTATCGGTTGAGCGGCGGGCGATTGGCATAGTAGAGTCGGGGAATGGACCAGTTTAAACTCGAATGGCTGCCGCCGACACGCGAAGGGTTTCACATCTTGAAAGTGACTGGCCCGTTCACCCTGCCTGACGTTTTCGAATTTCAGAGCGTGATTCGAGATGACTCCTCGCCGGTTACGCTGATTGACCTGCACGACGTGCCTTATATGGATTCGGCCGCCCTGGGTTCCCTGCTCGGTTTTCACGTTTCCTGCCAGCGGGAATCGCGGAAGTATGCCCTGGTCGGCGTCGCGGATCGGCTGAAGACGCTGTTCCGGGTCGCCGGCGTGGACGGGATGCTCACGATTTATCCCACCGCCAGCGAAGCCGAAGCGGCGCTAAGCGTAGGCGCCTGACGCGCGGCTCCGATCGGAGGCACGACCGTAAGGGAGTGCTTTACAGCTTGAAGAGTTCGCGCAAACGGCGGGTTTGCACGCGGCTCACCGGCACTTCGGTGTGCTTCTTGTCATCCATGCGCAACTGGTAGCTGGATTTGAACCACGGCACCACTTCCTTAATCCGGTTGATGTTTACCAGGTAGGAGCGGTGCACACGCCAGAACAATTCGCGGTCCAGGCTGGCCTGAAGGTCTTCGATGGTCCGGTAGTTGGAGTGCCCTTCGATGTTGGTGGTGACCAGGGTGATCAGCCCGTTATCGATGGTGGCATAGATCACGTCGTTGGCGTCCACGATGAAGTTGCGGTTGTTCGCGCGCACCAGCAGTTTGGTCTTGGGAGCCGCGGGGGCGGTCTTGGGAGCGGCCGCGGCATCCGGCGTTTTCCTGTCCTGAATGGTGCGGCGGACGTGTTCGATGGTTTCGGCCAGGCGGCCCTTGTCCACGGGCTTCAGCAGGTAGTCCATGGCCTTCAGGCGAAACGCTTCCACGGCGTATTGATCGTAGGCCGTCACGAAAATGAAATACGGCAGCTCGATATCCTTTTCGCGCAGCCGCCGGACTACGCCCATGCCATCCAGACCCGGCATGTGCACGTCCAGAAATACAATATCCGGCTCCATCTGCTGGATCATTTCGACAGCCTGCAAACCGTTGGAACCCGTTGCAACCACATCGACTTCCGGGAAATCTTTGAGCAGGTAGGAAAGCTCGTCGCAGGCGAGTTGTTCATCATCCACGACAATAGTCGTGAGTGTAGCCGTCGCGCGATCTCGCATGGAGTTGGTATTATAGCATTTCGACTCTGAAGGAGACTTTCATTGCCCAATCACGACAACGTCCAAATTGCGCCCGCGGAAGGCAAACTGGGAGTGCTGATCCCCGGTATGGGCGCAGTGACGACGACGTTCATCGCCGGCCTTGAGGCCATCAAGCGAGGACTGGGAAAACCGGTCGGTTCTCTGACCCAGATGGGAACGGTCCGGCTCGGGAAGCGGACTGAGGGGCGTAGCCCCGCAATCAAGGATTTCGTGCCGCTGGCCAGGCTGGAAGATCTGGAAGTAGCCTGCTGGGACATCTTCGACGACAACGCTTACGAGGCGGCGGTCAAGGCGGGCGTCCTGGAAATGCCCCTGCTGGAACAACTCAAGGAGCCGTTGACGGCCATTAAGCCGATGCGGGCGGTGTTCGACCAGAAATTCGTCAAGCGCATCACCGGTCCCAACGTGATGAGCGGCGGATCCAAAATGGATTACGCCGAGCGCGTTATGGACGATATCCGAAAATTCAAAGAACGGACCGGCGTTTCGCGCCTGGCGATGATCTGGTGTGGATCCACCGAGGTCTACCACGAGGCCGCACCGGTGCATGCCACCCTGAAGGATTTCGAGTGCGGGCTCCAGCAGAACGACCCGGAGATTTCTCCCAGCCAGATCTACGCGTATGCCGCTCTGAAGCTGGGGATTCCGTACGCCAACGGCGCGCCGCACCTGACCACGGATATGCCGGCGCTGCTGGAACTGGCCCGCAACAACAACGTGCCTGTCTGCGGCAAGGATTACAAGAGCGGCCAGACCTTCATGAAGACCCTGATCGCTCCCGGGTTGAAGTCGCGGCTGCTGGGGGTAAGCGGCTGGTTCTCCACCAATATCCTGGGCAACCGGGATGGCGAGGTGCTCGACGATCCAGGCTCGTTCCGGTCGAAGGAAGTCACGAAGAGTTCGGCGCTGGAATATATTTTGCAAAACGAGCTGTATCCCGATTTGTACAAGGACCTCTACCACAAGGTGCGCATCGAGTATTATCCGCCGCGCGGCGATGCCAAAGAGGGCTGGGACAATATCGACATTTTCGGGTGGCTGGGCTACCCTATGCAGATCAAGATTAACTTCCTGTGCCGCGATTCGATTCTGGCGGCCCCCCTGGTTCTGGACCTGGTGCTGTTCATGGATCTGGCCCAGCGCGCGGGCCTGCGCGGCATTCAGGAATGGCTGTCGTTTTACTTTAAGGCGCCCATGCACGCGCCGGAGCTTTATCCCGAGCACGACGTTTTCATCCAGCTCATGAAGCTGAAGAATACCTTGCGGTGGATGCGGGGTGAAGACCTAATTACGCACCTGGGACTGGAATATTACGATTAATCGCAGTATCTTTTGAAAGACGCGGGGCGGGGGTGGAAGCTTCTTCGCACCGCCGCGTCTTTAGTTGTCTAGGAGAGTATGAAAGTACTGGTCATCGGAGGGACTCTATTCATTGGCCGCCTTCTGGTTGAAGAGCTGGTGAAGGGAGGCCACGACGTTACGGTCTTGCACCGGAAACCTAAACACGATTTTGGCAAGCGCGTAGACAATATCATGGCTGACCGCAACGACCCGGAAGCTATGAAGGATGCCTTGTCGACGCGAAAGTTCGACGTGGTGTTCGACACTGCCTACGATTGGTCCCGGGGCACGACGGCGCCGCAGGTAGAGGCCGCCGTCCGGGCGTGTGGCGACCGGCTGAGCCGGTACATCTTCATGTCCAGTGTAGCCGCTTACGGAGATGGCCTGAATCACAAGGAAAGCGATCCGCTGGCGCCCGATTATCACGCCGATCCGTATGTCCGCCACAAGGCCACCACGGAGCGGCTGCTCTTCCGGATGCACTCGCAGACAGGACTGCCGGTGGTCACCTTCCGGCCTCCTTTCGTCTATGGCGCGAACACGAATTATTACCGCGAGCAGTTCTTCTGGGACCGGTTGCGCGCCGGCCGGCCGGTGATCATTCCGGGAGACGGCCACCGCCTGATGCAGTTCGCTTATGTCAATGACGTGGTGCAGGCCATGATTCGCTCCATGGACGAGCCCAAGGCCGTGGGCGAGGCCTTCAACATCGGAGATACCAAGCCGCTGACGCAAGTGGAAGTGGTCGAAAAACTCGCCCGGGTGGCCAACGTGGAGCCTACGCTGGTGCGCGCGCCCCGGGACCTGATTCAGCAGGCCGGCGGCAGCGCCATGGAAGAGCCGTACTACTTCGGCGAATATTTCGATCTGCCGCCCATCACCATGAATATCGGCAAGGTGACGCGCGTGCTCAAGATGAAACTGACGCCCTTCGAGACGGGCTTGAAGGAAACCTACAAGTGGTACACGCGGAACCATAAACCTCGCACCGCGGGGTTCGAATTCGACGATAAGGTTCTGGCCCTGGCCAAGACTGGTTGGCCGGCAAGCGTGTGACGAGGCGGAGCGCCGCCGGCCGAAGGCGTGCGTTGCAGGACTACAATTAGTGTATGAGCACTGCCCGCTATGTCTACTGGCGCCACGGAGAGCATTGGCTTGGATACTTCGAAGAGTATCCCGACTACTGGACTCAGGGTGAAACCCTCGAAGACCTGCGGGATCATCTGAAAGATCTGTTTAAGGATTTGACCAGCGGAGAGATACCTGGAATCAGGCGGGTAGCCGAGCTTTCGCTTGCATGAAGCGAATCGATCTCGTGCGTCTGATCGAAAATCGCGGCTGCGAGTTCATTCGCCATGGCGGGAGGCACGACTGGTACCGGAATCCTCGCACTCAAGTCGCCCAGCCGATTCCCCGGCATCGTGAAATTGACGAGACGCTTGCCAGAAGCATCCTGAAAAAGCTTAGCGATTGAGAACTTCTTTGACCTTCTCCGCCAGAGTCGCGGCGGTGTAAGGCTTCTGAATAAAGCCCGCCAGCCCTTTGCCCGCGAAGCGCTGCACGGCTTCCACCTCGTTGTAGCCGCTCGAAAGCAGCACGCGCACCTTGGCGTTGATCCCCTGCAACTGGCGCAGGGCCTCCTCGCCGCTCACTCCCGGCATGGTCAAATCGAGCAGAACCAGCACGATCCCGCCGGCGTTCTGCCTGTACACATCGATGGCGCTGGACCCGTCTTCGGCGGTGACTGCGCGGTAGCCATAACGCTCCAGGGTGTGTTTCGCGGTCTGCCGGACCAACTCTTCGTCGTCCACTACCAGCACTGTTCCGGTTCCGGCCAGGCTTCCCGGGAAACTCGATGTCTGCTCGCTCACGCGATTTTCAGAAGCCGGAAACAGCACCTTGAAGGTGGTGCCCTGCCCCGGCTGGCTGTACACCTTCAGTGCGCCTTTGTGGCCGCGAACGATGCCCAGCACGGCGCTCAAGCCGAGTCCACGGCCGGCGAACTTCGTGCTGAAAAACGGATCGAAGATGCGGCTGATGGTCTCCTCGCTCATGCCGCATCCCGTATCGTGCACCTCCAGGGAAATGTAGTCACCGGGAGAAAGCAGTTCGCCGGCGCTGGACATGGTCTCGATGTAATGCTCGTCAACGGGCTGAATGCTGGTGCGGATTAACACGGTGCCGCCTTCCGGACCGATCGCCTCAGCGCCGTTGATCACCAGGTTCATGACGATTTGCTGGAGTTGCCCGGGGTCGGCGTCGATTCCCGGCAGCCGTTCGCCCAGTTGCTGCCGGAGGTGGACGGTTTTCGGGACCGAGGCCTGCACCAGGCCGCTGATTTCGCGAACCAGCAGCGACAGGTCGACCGTGCGCATCACGAATCGCCCCTTTCCCGCGTAGGCCAGGAGTTGCCGCGTCAGGTCTGCCGCCCGCTCGGCGGCCTTCATTACCTCTTCCAGCAGAATGCGATTGGGGTGATGCGAAGGCACGTCGTCCAGTGCCAGGCTGGCGTTGCCCAGAATGCCGGTGAGCAGATTGTTGAAGTCGTGCGCTACCCCGCCGGCAAGCACGCCGAGGCTCTCCAGTTTCTGGGTATGGCGCAATTGCTCTTCGATGCGGCGCTTCTCGGTGATATCGGTGTTGATCTCGAGATAGCCGGCCGGTTGGCCATCACGGCTGGTACGCAGGGCCCAGCGGCTCAAGACACGCAGGTGCGTTCCGTCACGATGGGTATGAATCAGTTCTCCCTGCCACCGCCCACTTGTCCGTAGTTTCTCCTCGATCTGTTCGAGTGGGGCGGGAAACTCCGTCTTTAAAAGATCGTGCGAGCGCCGGCCGGCCGCTTCGCCGCGGCTCCATCCGTACATGTGCTCCGCGCCCGAGTTCCAGAAACGGATGGTGCCGTCGGAGTCGAGCGAGAGGATGGCATCGTGGGCCAGGTCCAGCAGTTGCGCCTGTTCCCGGACGCTGCGCTCGATCTCGCGCCGGGCGTCGTCGCTACGCCGCGCTTCCTCGGTACCCTGCCGCACGCGGTTCCCGAGTTCCTCGGTGGCACGCATCAATTCTTCCTGCCTGCGCCGCACCAGGAAGGAAATAGTGCTGACCACAAAGGAAAACGCCAGCAGCACGGCGAAACGTCCCAGATCGAGGGGCCTGAAGCGGACTGGCCGTATCGAGAACCAGGGCGCTACCAGGTAGGTCAGGAGGGTGCAAATCACCAGGCCTTGACCGTAGCCCAGCCATGCCGCGCCCAGTATGGCGATAAAGTAGAAAAGCCCGTACAGGACCGAGGCGCCGAACCCGAAGGCAAACCGAGTCAGGAAGGCCAGGCCAGTGAGCAAGGCGAGCAGCAGCAGCGCGGCCGCATAGCGAAGGAGTGGGTCGGGAATCCGTTTCAACCGCGGGTAACTTCTGCAGACGGGTGTGTCGGCAAGGTGAGACATGGGAGCGCGGCGGCCCGGCGCAACTAAATTCAAAACCATATTACAGCGGGAAGCATCTACTAATTTGGACATTTCCGGCGGAGTGGAGGATTATGCACAAAGGACGGTACAGCGAATGCCGGAAATGTGACACTCGCGCTGTCGGCGCAAATGCTTGGGAGCATTTGATTTTGGGGTGCGAATGGCGCGCCGCCCCTGCTATAATCGTAACCAAATAATCCTTCTTATGCCTCTTAAGCCTTTCGCACCCAATAACGGCGCGGACAAAAAGATCTTTCTGCTTAAGCCGCGTGGCTTCTGCGCCGGCGTCGTCAGGGCTATCGATGTGGTGAAAATCGCACTGGATTTATACCGCCCGCCGGTATACGTACGGAAGGAAATCGTGCATAACAAGCACGTTGTGGACGAACTCCAGGACGCTGGGGCCGTCTTCGTGGAGGAACTGGATGAAGTGCCGGTGGGCGCGCGGGCCATCTTCAGCGCTCACGGTGTTTCTCCGTCGGTGCGGCGGCAGGCCCGGGAGCGGTCGCTCCACGTGATCGATGCTACCTGCCCCCTGGTGACTAAGGTACATCTGGAAGCAGTACGGTTCGCCAGGGATGGCTATACCGTGGTACTGATCGGCCATAAGGACCATGACGAAGTGATTGGTACCTTGGGCGAGGTCCCAGAGAGCAGTTTTCTGGTAGAGACGGTGGACGATGTGAATCTGCTGGAATTGCCGGACCCCAGCCGCGTGCGCTACCTGACCCAGACCACCTTGAGCCTGGACGAAACACGCGAGATCGTGAACCGGCTGAAAGAGCGCTTCCCTCTGATTCAAGGTCCGCCGGCGCAAGATATCTGTTACGCTACGGAGAATCGGCAGATGGCAGTAAAGGCGGTATCGGAGTTCTGCGATCTGCTGCTGGTAGTGGGCTCGCAGAACAGTTCGAATTCGAAACGCCTGGTAGAGGTGGGGGACAATTTCGGCGTCCGGTCCTTTCTGGTGAACGATCGCAGCGACGTGAACCCATCGTGGATGGAAGGTGTCAAAAACGTGGCTGTGACGGCCGGGGCGTCCGCTCCCGAGCACCTCGTTGCGGAGTTGATCGAGTTTCTGCGCGAACGCGGCTTCGAAGAATTGGAAGAAATTGAACTGGTTGACGAAGACGTGAGGTTTTCCTTGCCGTCCGAACTGATGATTTCGATCCAATGAGCGCCCCGGTACAAGTCGGGAACACACTGGAATTCGCCGCGGACCAAGGGCGCCGGCGGGCCGCCTCTTACCTGGCCGACTTGCAGGAGCGCGACGGACACTGGTGCGCCGAGTTAACCGCGGACACCACGCTCGAATCCGACTACATCCTCTTCCAACTCTGGCTGTACCCGCCCGCGGAGGGCAAATGGAATCCGCCCTCGCGGCTGCTGATCGATAAAGCCGTGGCCGCCATTCTGGAACGGCAACTGCCCGATGGCGGTTTCAACATCTATGTGGGCGGCCCGGCGGAAGTTTCGGCGTCGGTGAAGGCCTATTTCGCCCTGAAACTGGCCGGTTTGGCGCTGGATGACGCACCCATGGCGAGGCTGCGCCAGCGCATCCTGGAACTCGGCGGCATTCAAGCCGCCAACAGTTACGTCAAAGTCAACCTGAGCCTGTTCGATCTGTATCCGCGACAGTTCTGCCCCAGCATTCCACCGGAAATTGTACTGCTGCCGTTCGACTTTCTATACCAGATGTCATCCTGGACCCGGGCGATTGCGGTATCGCTTGCCATCGTGCATTCGGCCAACCCGCGCCGGCCGGTTCCCGCGGATTTTCACCTGGACGAAATCTGGTCCCCCGGTGTGAGCCCGGCGTTCCATAGGGATTCGCGCAGGGCGACCTGGCATAACACGTTTCTGACCATCGACCGCCTGCTCAAATGGTGGGAGCGCAGCGGCAGCAAGCCGTTGCGCCGGAAGGCGATCGAAAAGGCGCGGGATTGGATGATCCGCCGCCTGGAGCATTCCGACGGGTTGGGCGCGATCTATCCTCCCATGATGTATTCGGTGATGGCCCTGGATGTTCTGGGCTATCCGGAAGACGAACCGCTGCGCGTGGAGACGCTCCGCCAGTTCGACACCCTGATGGTGGATGATGGCGAGCGGTTCTTCTTCCAGCCATGCTTTTCGCCGGTGTGGGACACCGCCATCGGCGCGTACGCCCTGGCGCAGAGCGAGCCGAAAAGCACCGCCGTGCGCCGTGCCGCGGATTGGCTGCTGGCCCGCGAAGTCCGCCGCAAGGGCGATTGGAGCGTCAAGCGTCCCGCAACCGAGCCTTCCGGCTGGGCATTCGAATACAACAACGAATTTTATCCGGATATCGACGATACCGCCATGGTCATGCTGGCCCTGAGCGAAGCCGCCGGATCCAATCCCGCCGCGCAAAAGGCGTGTCATTCTCGCGCCGTACGCTGGCTGCTCGATATGCAATCGAGCGATGGCGGATGGGCGGCCTTCGATGCCGACAACAACTGGCGTTTCCTGAACCAGGTGCCCTTTGCCGACCATAACGCCATGCTGGACCCCACCTGTGCCGATATCACCGGCCGGGTGCTGGAAGCGCTGGCGGGGCACGGTGTGGGGAGCGAACATTCCGCCGTGCGGCGCGGCGTGGAGTGGCTGGTCAAAAATCAGGAGCAGGATGGCAGTTGGTACGGCCGCTGGGGCGTCGCTTATATCTACGGCACCTGTTTCGCGCTGCGAGGCCTGGCCGCGTCCGGGGAGAGCGACCGCGAGGCGCACATTCTGCGCGCCGGTGAGTGGCTGCGCTCCATCCAGAATGCCGATGGGGGATGGGGCGAAAGCTGTGCCAGCTACGACAATGGGATCTTCACCGGCGGGCCGAGCACGCCCTCGCAAACCGCCTGGGCGCTGATGGGCCTGATTGCCGGCGGAGATGCCGGAAGCCTGAGCGTGCAACACGGCATCGAATACCTGTTGGAAACTCAGAGGGCCGACGGAAGTTGGGAGGAAGCCCTGGCCACCGGAACGGGATTTCCAAAGGTATTTTATTTGAATTATCACTTGTATAAGGATTATTTCCCGCTGCTTGCCCTGTCTTCGTTCGTGAAGGCGCGGGCTACCTCGAACGGCTAAACTATGAAATTTCCTTTTGCGATGGTCGCCGGCATGGCCGGGTACATTTACAGGAACAAGAAGAATCCGCGGCCGGAGTGGCAGAAGAACGTTGCCCCCGCGGCGGATCCCTCCAACCCTTTTCGTATCCTGCCCCCCAGGACCGGGGAGAAGCGCCAGCCGCATCCCATGATCGACCGCCGCTTCCCCATCGTCCTCATGCTCGAGCCGTTGCACGCCTGCAATCTGACCTGCACCGGATGCGGGCGCATTCGCGAGTACGAATCCACCATCAGCGAGCGGGTCCCGCTGGAAGAATGCCTGGCGGCAGTGGATGAGTGCGGCGCCCCCATGGTTTCGATCTGCGGCGGCGAGCCGATGATGTATCCGCAGATCGGCCAACTGGTGGCGGGAATCCTGGAGCGCAACAAGCACATCATTCTGTGCACCAACGGGATGTTTATCAAAAAGCGCCTGCACGAATTCACTCCCGACAAGCGCTTCTACTTCAACGTGCACCTGGACGGGATGGAGAAGAATCACGACATCGCCGTGGAAAAAGAAGGCGTATTCCGCGATGCCATCGAGGGCATTAAGGCTGCCAAGGCCGCCGGCTTTCTGGTGTGCACCAACACCACCGTCTACAAAGAGACGGACATGGCGGAAATCGAGGAGCTTTTCGAATACCTGAAGCAGTTCGACGTGGACGGGCACCAGATTTCGCCGGCTTACGGCTACTCGGCGGTGGACGATCGCGAGATTTTCCTGACCAAAGAAGATGTGCACGAAAAGTTCCGCGACTTCGACCGCATCGCCAAAAAGTACAACGTGCGGCAAACGCCGGTCTACATGGAGTTCCTGAAGGGCGAGCGCGAACTGCCTTGCACCGCCTGGGGCAACCCCACGTACAACATCAAGGGTTGGAAGGGCCCCTGCTACCTGATCACCGACGGCCACTACAAGACCTTCGAAGACCTGATGACGCAGACCCCCTGGGAAGGCTACGGTCCGGGCAACGATCCGCGCTGCGAGCACTGCATGATGCACTGCGGTTTCGAGCCTTCGGCCGCGTTCGGCATCAACGCGAAGTTCACCGACAACTTCAAGATGTTGAGCTGGATGCTGCGGTGAAGCTGGGGGTTAGGGATGGGGGTTGGGGGCGCCGGCAGGCGATCTATTCCCCCACCCCTAACCCCCACCCCCAACCCCCGCCTTTATGAAGCCCGTCCTGGTCACCGGGGCTTCGGGATTCCTTGGCTGGCATGTGGCGCGGGTGCTGCTGGAACGCTCTTATCCCGTGCGTGCCCTGGTTCGGCAGGGCAGCCGTATCGATGAGTTGGACGTCGAGCGGGTCACTGGCGATCTGCGGGATGCTGCCTCGCTGGAACGCGCCGCGGCGGGATGCGGGCTGGTATTTCACGTGGCTGCGGATTACCGGCTGTGGGCCAAGGATCCCGGCGAATTGTACCGTTCGAACGTCGAGGGTACGCGCCACGTTCTGGCGGCGGCCCGCAAGGCCGGCGTGGAACGCGTGGTGTATACCAGCACCGTCGGTTGCATTGGAATGCCGCCCGGCGGTATCGGCGACGAAGACGTTCCGGTCACGCTGGAACAGATGACCGGCGCTTACAAACGTTCCAAGTTTCAGGCGGAACAGGTGGCGCTGGAGTTCGCGCGGAACGGCTTTCCCGTGGTAATTGTGAACCCCACGGCCCCCATTGGCGATCACGATGTGAAGCCCACGCCCACCGGAAAGATCGTGGTCGATTTCCTGAATGGCGATATGCCCGCCTTCATCGATACCGGCCTGAACGTGGTGGACGTACGGGATACCGCACTGGGTCACCTGCTGGCTTGCGAGCGCGGGCGTCCGGGGGAGCGGTACATCCTGGGCTCGGAGAATCTGACGCTGGCGCAGATTCTGGCCAAACTGGCTGAAATCACCGGGCGCAAAGCTCCCAGGATCCGCCTGCCGTACGCAGTGGCCTGGTGCGCGGGCGCGCTCAGCACGGCATGGGCGGGAATTACCGGCACGCCGCCGAGGGTTCCCCTGGACGCCGTGCTCATGGCGCGCAAGAAAATGTGGGTGACGCACGAAAAGGCTCGCCGGGAACTGGGCTTCCAGCCGGGTCCTGCCGGTATTGCGCTGGCTCGCGCGGTGGAATGGTTCAGACGGGTCGCATGAAACTCCTGGTGGTGGCTTCCGACCGGAGGGAGTTCGCGGGCATTCTAAAGCGCGCCAAAGCACGCGGTCCTACTGTACTCCTGGGCGGCCACGAGATGCTGCTGGCGGCCGGAGGCGTGGGTGCGCAATGCGCCGCGGCGGCGGTGGATTCCGGCCTCTCCTTTCAGCCGGATGCTCTGGTGAGCACCGGATTCTGCGGAGCGCTCGACCCGCGCCTGAAGATCGCGGATATCGTGGCGGCTTCCGGCGTAGTCTCTTCGGGCGGCAGGATGTATGCAACGTATCCGCTGACCGGCGGATTTCCCTGCGTGATTTACTCGGCGGACCGTGTAATCCAGACCGCGGCCGGGAAGGCCAAACTGGCTGCTTTGGGATTCGGTGCGGTGGAGATGGAGGCGGCGGGAGTGGCCTCGCGGGCCGAAGCGCTCGACTTGCCGTTTTACTGCATCCGGGCAGTGAGCGACCTGGCGGGGGAAGATATGGCGAATGATTTCAATCGGACGCTCACGCCAGACGGTCACTTCGATACAATAAAGCTTTTACGAGATTCATTCCGTAGTCCGCTGGCCCGAATTCCGGAATTGCTCCGGTTGCGCAAGCGATGTGTCCGGGCAGCGCAAGCTCTGGGGGAATTTTTTGCCGATTGCCGATTCTGAAGTGAGCGCCATACCTGTGACTATGCACGCCGCGGTTTATCGCGGCAGCGGTTCGCTGAGTGTAGACGAGATCCCGACCCCGTCAATCGGGCCCGGCGAATTGCTCCTTCGTGTCGAAGCCTGCGGAATCTGCCACACCGATCTCAAGAAAATCGAACACGATCTGCTTCCTCCTCCGCGTGTTTTCGGACATGAAACGGCCGGTGTCGTGGCCGCGGTGGGCGCTGGCGTCACGCGGTTTGTTCCGGGAGACCGCGTGGTGGCGTTCCATCACATTCCCTGCCTGGAGTGCTTCTATTGCCGGCGCCGGAACTATGCGCAGTGCGCGGTCTACAAGAAGGTGGGAATCACGGCCGGATTCGAACCCGCTGGCGGCGGCTTCGCCCAGTACGTGCGCGTGATGCCGTGGATTGTGGAGCGCGGCGTGGAGCGGATTCCGGAAGCCGTGTCCTTCGAGCGGGCCACCCTGGTAGAGCCGTTGAACACCTGCCTTAAGGCGGTGGTGCAATGCGATCCGCATCCTGACGAGTTCGTAGTCGTGATGGGACAAGGGCCCATCGGCCTGATGTTCACCATGCTGGTGCATCGCACCGGCGCGAAACTGGCCGCTACCGATACCATCGCCGAACGCCTTGCCGTCTCGGCGCGCTGCGGCGCGGATTACTGCTGGGATCCCCGAAATGTCGATGTGGCGTCGCAGGTCAAGGCGCTTACCGGGGGCCGCGGAGCCGATCTGGTAATTGTGGCTGCCTCGGTTCCGGATATCGTAGACCAGGCCATTGCCTGTTCCCGGCCGGGATCGCGGATTCTTCTTTTCGCACAAACTTCGGCCACCGAGCGAATCCAAGCATCCGGAGCAGACATCTGTGTGGGTGAAAGAGCATTGTTCGGGTGTTATAGTGCATCTATTGATTTACAAAAGGAATCCGCAAATCTGGTTTTTGGCGGGGAACTCCCTGTGGAAGAGTTAATCACTCATCGCCTGCCCTTGGTTAAAATCCGTTCAGGAATTGATTTGGCATTGCATCCCGGACCTAAATCGTTGAAAATAATCGTTCAGCCACAGAGGTGGTCATAAGTGAACAACCACATGATGGCTGCCGTGCTTTACGGCAAGGAAGACTTGCAGGTCGAGCCGGTGGCCGTTCCGAAAATTGAAAGCGGCGATATCCTGGTGCGGGTCAAAGTGGCGCTGACCTGCGGCACGGACGTAAAGGTTTTCCGTCGCGGATATCATGCCCGCATGATCGTGCCCCCCGCCGTTTTCGGGCACGAGTTGGCCGGCGACGTAGTCGCCGTGGGCGAAGGTGTGGCCAATTTCACGGTGGGGCAACGCGTAGTGGCGGCCAATTCGGCGCCTTGCGAAGCCTGTTTCTTCTGCCGGCGCGGTCTGCAAAATCTGTGTGAGGACCTGCTGTTCAATAACGGAGCCTACGCCGAATACATCCGCATTCCGGCGCGCATCGTGGAACGTAATACCTACCTCATCCCCAGTCACGTGGGATATCAGGATGCCGCTCTGGTAGAGCCCCTGGCCTGCGTGATCCGCGGGTTCGAGGAGACCTCTCCGCGCGAAGGCGACACGATCGCCATTACCGGCCTCGGGCCGATCGGGCTGATGTTCGTGAAACTGGCTAAGCTGTACGGATGCCGCGTCATCGCGGTGGGACGCCGGAAAACGCAGTTGGACCGCGCTGCCGCCTTGGGCGCCGACGAGCTGGTGGTAGGTGACGACGCGGCCAACCCGGTGAAGGCCATTCGTGCCATGACCGGCGGACGCGGCGTAGATATCGCCATCGAAGCGGTGGGCAAGCCGCAGACCTGGGAATGGGCCGTGAACATGGTGCGGCGCGGTGGCACAGTGAACTTCTTCGGCGGCTGTCCCAACGACAGCACCATTCAACTGGATACCGCGCTGCTGCATTACTCCGAGATTACCTGCAAGGCCAGTTTCCACCACACCCCGGCCTATATTCAGAAGGCGCTCGAACTGGTCTGCGCCGGACACATTACCGCCGGCTTCTTCGTCAATCGCGAGGAACCCCTGGCCAACCTGCTGGAGGTCATGCGCCACCTGATGAGCCACAACGGTCACCTCAAGACGGCGATCGTTCCCTAAATGGGCGGCGCTGCCGAAACCGTGTTCCTGCCGCCGGCTCAATTCGTACGAACCCCGGACGCGCTGCTCCGCGCCTGGAGCCCCGCGGCCGCGCGGGAATACACGCGCTGGCTGGCCACCAATCATTACGAGAACTTCCACGTAGTCAGCTTTCTGCTTCCCAAACGTCTGCACCAGGATTTTTATAACGTGTACGCCTACTGCCGTTGGGCGGACGACCTGGGCGACGAAATCGGCAACACCGCCGAGAGCCTGCGCCTGCTGAAGTGGTGGCGCCGGGAACTGGACGGGCTGTACCAGGGGCACGCGACACACCCGGTGTTCGTGGCGCTCTTGCCCACCATTGAGCGGTACGGCATACCGCGCCAGCCTTTCGCGGATCTGATCGACGCTTTCGTGCAGGATCAAACCGTGACCCGCTACCGCAATTGGGACGAGTTGGACGGCTACTGCCGCTGCTCGGCCAACCCGGTGGGCCGCCTGGTGCTCTATCTGTGCGGGTACTCCGACGAAGAGCGGCAGCGCTTGAGCGACGCCACCTGCACCGCCCTGCAACTCGCCAATTTCTGGCAGGACGTTACCGTGGATCTGCTGAAGGATCGCATATACATCCCGCTCGACGATCATGGAGCGTCACGGTTATGCCGCCAGCGACCTGTTCGCGCATCGCTTCACGCCGGCCTTCCGCGAGGTGATGCGCGAGATTGTGGATCGCGCCCGCGAGCTATTCGGGCAGGGCCTGCCGCTGATCGGCATGGTGGAGCGGCGCCTGGCGCTGGACCTGGACCTGTTCAGCCGCGGCGGCATGCGGGTACTCGATAAGATCGCGCAGCGGGGTTACGACGTGCTTTCCGCGCGCCCGGCCATCGGCAAGGCGGAGCGCCTCACTCTGCTGCTGGGCTCCCTGGCGCGGATGGCACTGCGGGCGGCATGATGAACGCGGTAGACCGGTCGTACGAATACTGCTGCCGCGTGGCGCGCACACGCGCCAAGAATTTTTATTATTCCTTCGTGCTGCTTTCCGCCCACCAGCGCAAGGCCATGTGCGCGATCTATGCGTTCATGCGCTACTGCGACGATTTAAGCGACGAGCCCGGGGCCACGCGGCCGGCCATCGAACGCTGGCGCGCGGAGTTGGACGAGGCGCTCGAGGGGCGCTTCAGCGGTCATCCCCTGTGGCCCGCGTTTCATCACACCGTGCGGCGTTTCGGCATCCCGCACGAGTATTTCTACGCCATGATCGACGGCGTACTGTCCGACCTGGAACCGCGCCGCATCGAGACGTTCGACCAACTCTACGATTACTGCTTCCGGGTGGCCAGCGTGGTGGGGCTGACCACTATCCATATCTTCGGGTTCGACACGCGCAGCGCTCTCCCGCTGGCCGAAAAATGCGGTGTGGCGTTCCAGCTTACCAACATTCTGCGCGACATCCGCGAGGACGCCGAAAACAATCGCGTGTATCTGCCGGCCGAAGACCTGCGCCGCTTTGGAGTCACCGAAGAGGATCTGCGGGCCGGCAAGCGCGACGAGGCTTTCCTGAAGCTGATGCGCTTCGAAGCGTCTCGCGCCCGGGCCTATTACGATCAGTCGGCGGCGCTGCTGGACCTGATTCATCCCCGTTCGCGTCCTTCGCTGTGGGCCCTGATTGCCATATACTCGCGCCTGTTGGAAAGGATCGAGCGCAGTAACTACGACGTGTTCGCCCGCCGCGTCCGGCTGCCGCTGTGGGAGAAAAGCTGGATCGTAGTGCGGGCTTTGGTGTCGTAGGTCGATAGAATAGGGTGAGTCGTGCCTCCCGCAAGCCTGCACCGAAAACCGCCGCTGGTCGAAGTGGCAAATCAGGAGCTATGCGGCCGTCTGCTCAACGGCCTGTATGCTTACGTGGCCATGATGGCCGTGCTCGGAATTGCCACGGATTCGTTCCGGCAACATCCGCGCCTGATGGGGACGGCGGCCGGACTGATTCTCACCGGTACGCTGTTCCGCGCCGCGCTGGTGGCGGGTGACATCTTCGCGCGCAGGGCAAGACCCGCGCGGTGGCGAATCCTGATTGGTCTTAGCATCGTCATCATCGCCGGCACATGTGGCTGTCTGCACGCCGCCCTTTTGGTGCTCTACCGCTTCGATAGCTGGCCGTTCGTCGTCTCGGTGATCTGGACTGCCGGACTCTCGACGGGTGGCAGCGTCGTCCTGGTTCCGTACATGGACTTTGTCTGGCTTCACGTCCTGGTCATGGAGGTCCCGGTGACGGTGGTCAGCATTTGGATCGGAGGTATTCGCGGCGCCGCCTTCGCTCTGACCGTCGCCCTGTTCGTCATCTTCCTGATCTCGCTGGCTCGCCGGCTGCACGCCGGCTACTGGCAGACGCTGTTCGACCGGGCGCTCGATTCCGAGCGGCGCGAGGAACTGGAGGCGCTCAGCCAGGCCAAAAGCCAGTTCCTGGCGAATATGAGCCACGAGATCCGAACGCCGTTGCATGGAATTCTCGGCATGGCTCAGTTGTTGCGAGACCCCGCTTCTTCACCGGATCAACAGGAGTTCTACCTGGAGTCCTTGCATGGGGCAGCCAAAGGGTTGCTGCATGTACTGAATGACGTCCTGGATTTCTCTAAGATCGAAGCGGGAAAGCTCCGGCTGGAGAGGGTTCCCTTCGACGTTCATACGGTTCTGGAAGAAACCCGCCAGCTTTTTCTGGCGCAGGCCGCGGCCAAGGGTCTCGGCCTCGGTTGCTTAGGAACTGTAAATAAATAACCATAGCATTTTTAATGGGGCAAGATCGTATAGTTCCATTCGCCGTGGAAAGTGTCGGTGCGGAGTTGGATGGCGGCAAACTCCGACTTACCCACCTTGATCCCTTTCGGGTACTTGCCTGTATCCAACTGGCTTTGAACGCGAAGGCCGGTTCTTGTGGTGGTGGCTGCAATCAGGTTGACGATGACTTCATGGCTGACCAGCGGTTTGCCGCGCCAGTTCTTCGTAATGTAGGAGAAGAGGCGGTGCTCAATTTTGTTCCACTTGCTGGTGCCCGGCGGGAAGTGGCAGACCGAGATTTGCAGCCCGGTTTCATCGGCCAGTTTCTGCAACTCCAACTTCCACAGCCGCACGCGCGATCCGTTGCTGCCTCCACTGTCCGCCGTTATCAATAGCTGACTGGCGCCGGGGTAAGTCTCTCGACCCATCATGTTCCACCAACGCCGGATACTCTCCACGGCGAACGCGGACGTGTCATGATCGGTACCGACACTGACCCAACCAGCATTCTGCCCCAGATCGTAAACTCCGTAGGGAGCATCCTTCTGCTTGGCGAAATCATGCACCTGCACCGGTTCGGGCTGACCCTTCGGCCGCCACTCGCGGCCTCCATTCTTGTAGTCCCCTACCTGTTCCTTCTTCTTCGTGTCTACTGAAATGGCTGGCTGGCCACTGTTCAGGAATTCCGTCGCCTTGGCACTGATGTATTCAAACTGCGCATTCCGGTCCGGGTGCGAGGAGCCCTCCTTCGTCTTGCGGTTCGCCTGCAAACTGTACTTCTGTTCGTGCAACAGTTCGGCAACCAGCACGTGGCTTACCTTGTGTCCTTGGGCTCGCAACTCGTCGGCGAGATTCCGCACGCTTTTGCATGTCCACCGTAGTGGGGACTGCGGATCTCCACGGGTTACCGGTTCCAGCAGTTTCTCTAGGTCGAGCAGCAGGTCTGGATCTTTGAACGATGCCTTCTTCCGACCGCCGCCCTTTTGTCGAATCGGCAGATGCTTTCGCTGTGAGCGGTCCGGCTTTTTCCGCAATTCCGCCAATCCCACTGCGATGGCGCGCCTGGAAACACCGCTGGCGCGGGACACAAGCGAGATGCCACCCCGCCCGTGGGCCGCGCTTTCCGCTGCCGCCCACAAACGTCGCGCGTGTTCATCCAGCCACGCCTCTAACTGGGAGAAACGCTTCTTGATCTCAGCCTCGCTGGCCACAAAAACATTCTAGGCCGAAAATGATTTAATTGCTACACTTATTTTCTTACAGACGCTTAGCTGGTGAACGCCGAACAACTCTCCTTCAAAGTTATATATTGGATCCGGACCTACTATAAGAACACGGAGGAAGCACGGAGGAGTCAAAGAGAGGTTC
>CAWKYG010000022.1:0-60205 GCA_963853855.1 uncultured Solibacteraceae bacterium
GAGGTCTACTACGGCGCGGAGACCGTGCTACGCTGACCTGCAGAGCATGGTCACTGGATCGCACGGGCGGTATCAATGGCTAGTGGATCAGCGGAACGGCATCGGGCATCTGATCGAGCGTTGCCCCGAGGCCTTGCTGGACCGCTACCTAATCGTTGCATCCTTCGATAGCGGCCCTCTTCACCCCAATGCCGAAGAAAAGGCGGCTGGTTGGTGCTCGGAGAACCAGTTAGCCTACAGTCCTCGGCTCGAATCTCTTAGCCAGCTTCCATACGAGAACTTCGACGAGTGGTATGTCTTTACCTCACCGACCAGACTCTGCTCATGCGACGTTTTCATTAACTTCGGAGGGTTCACGCTTACGGAACCCGAAGGAAGTCCTTAGCAGCGTTGCATCCGACCTGGGACCGTGTCGGCGCGAAGGCTCTCGCCGATGAGCAAATGCGTCAACAAGGGCAGTTTTGGAGCCAGTTGGAGTTGTTCGGTGCCGAGTCATATATAGCCGACGGAGACAACTTCATCTTCGCCACCGCCAACACCGACCTGTTCGCTCGCGTTGAACTCGCGTTCCGATCAGCCTAGATCCGTTCGGCTAGCCGAGAAAGGCCATAGCGCCAAGCTTCGGACCGCCTGGGTCAGTTTTCGCAAGCACAGGTGGGCTATTTCTGCCCCGAGCGCCGAAGGCTGGAATGACGAAATAAATCCGGACTGAAACTCTTCGGAACACAAAAGCCCAAACGGTTTGGCATCCGAAGGAGCGCAGCGCTCCAAACCACTCGGGTAGACGGCCGTCCTCGGCCACCACAGGACGGCGGCGCAGCCGTCCCCGCGACCGTGCGCACGGTGTCGCCGAGGGCCAGGGCACAAGTACTGCGCAGCCTGCCACTAGGAGGCGAGGCGGGAGTACATGGCCGATTACCATCAGAAGCATTATCGGCGGTTGACGCCCGAGCAATTGAGCACGGCCAAGCGCGCCATCGTAAACAGGCGATGGAAGCCGGGCGTTTAACGGGAGTGGGCAAGGTCACGGAGCGAATGTATTGGTCCGTCATGAAGTCCCTCGGCTAAGATGGATCAATAGGCCGCCGGTCCGACAAACGCAATGGTCTGTTCTGGGAATTGGCAGCGGATTATCAAAGGTTCCGCCCACAAGCCGTGAGACCGTCGCTTGTCCCTGTGTCTGAGCGAGTACACCTGGCAAACATTGGCGAGCTGAGTCGCGAGCACGTCGTGCCCTTCCAAACTCGGGGGGCGCTCCGAAACGCTAACGTGCCGCCGCAATGCAACAATACTCATGGTTCGCGCCTGGATAGCCACCTGATCAATGCAATGCGGGCCATGGACGCCGTCGAGGGCGCTGCACCAATCCCGGCTGTTCTCGGCAGCGAAAGGGAAAGATCGTCGCCGAGCTCTTTTTACCGTCCGGGCCGAAGCCGGAACCCTTCCGAATCCAGATTGTGGGAAGGCAAGCAACATGGAGGCGAGCGAGGATCTCCGGAAGAGTCTGCGCGATGGCTTCACGCTGAACATGCAGATGAGCTTTTCGACTTCATACCGGAACGGTATTTTCGCGCGGCATTTCGTGCTGCCTTTCTATCCGTTTTCAAAGCCGAGGGATATCAGTATGCCCTAAGTATAGGGGCGGGACAGGTCCGGAACATGCTTGATGCCGAAGTTCCGGTGCTAGAAAAGATCATCATGGAGGCGTTTCCGGAGCGCGAACCTCCGACGGATTTGTTGTAATGCCGGTTATTTCAAGGATATTGGCGAGTGCTACATCGTTTTGCTGCGGTTGCGCACGAAGCGAACCCGGTACATGACTGTTTTCTTCCGGGCAAATCTGGCAGCGACTGGTCGGCTCTCGAGGCGCTCTATGATCATGCCCCACGTCTCCGTTTGGAGACGACTCCCCCTGGTTGGGACTCACTGCTTTACATTGACTTGGGCTATGACCCGTATTCCGGGTTCGGAAGGGGATGCAGGCTCGCTTATGCCCAAGGTTCCCCCAAGCTAGAACGGTTGAAATCTCCGATGGGCCGACAATACGCCGTCGCCGCCGCACTGGAGGATGGTGCGGTCTTCACGTCCTGCCCGCTGCCGCGGCCAGAGCAACAGAGCAGCAAACGTCGCTGTGCCAAGCGGCAGCTAACGGCTTTTGGCTCGATCCCAAAGTTGAGAAATCGATCGGCCGCATCGGAAGCTGCGATAATGGGTAAACAAATCGGCCGGAGAGCGTTTTTTGAATTCTGCGGCTGATCCGGGCTCATCATAGAGCGGGCATTCCGCGCCAGTCGAGCTCACGGCAGGATCAACATGTCCACCACTTGTCGCAGGGCTTCTCCTGGCTGCGGGAAACCCTGCAGATCACGACGCTTCAGGCTCAGACCGTTTCGACTCGGCAGAACAGGGTCCGTGCCGCGGTCGAACGCGGCATGAACGTCATGGATTCCTTCGTCACGGGCTCTTATCGACGGAGCACGCTGATTGCTCCGCTCAAAGAATCCGATATCGACATCTGTATGGTGCTCAACCCGGAGCACTTCAATCGGGACCGGCCGGCGGCACTTCTCGATAAGGTTCGTAGCGTCTTGCTAAGCACCTATCCTCAGACGCCGCGGATCAGCAGAAACGGCCAGGCGGTTACGATTTCATTTACGGATTTCGGCGTCGATGTCGTCCCGGCGTTCAACAGGAAGGGTGGGGGGTTCTTGATTCCGGACTCACGAAGTGATGGCTGGATATCGACTGATCCGAAGCAGCATGTCAGGATTTGGAGCCAAGCGAATCAAGCCCACGGCGGAGACCTCGTGCCGCTCATCAAAATGGTCAAGGCGTGGAACAAGGTGCACAGCGCTCTGTTTCGCTCTTTCCATCTCGAGCTTATAGTGCTGCACGTACTCAACGGGGTGACGATTTCCGATTTCCCTTCGGGGCTCCGTTATGTTTTTGACAAAGCGCGAAATCTCATTGAATATCAGCTATCCGACCCCGCCTGTAACGGGTCGCGATTTTCCCCCGCATAGCGAGCCGTTTTTGTCAGATTAGTTCCCGCCGTCCCGGAAGGGATGCGAGAAGCGGTGGCGGAACGCGAGCGTGCGAAAGTCTCAGCGGGATCGCGCGATCCCGCGGCAATCCCATCCCGCCGAAGGGTCTCTGCATAATAGATCGAAGTGAGCGGGAGAACTCCGCCTGGACTACACCACCAAAAGAGCTCTCCCGCCGCGGAATGAACCTTGGGAGTTCGCAGCTCCCAGAGGCAGATCCTATGCAGATCCTACACCCATTTGCCGGGTCTCGTCCAGCAATACAACGAGCAGCCTAGCCGACCCCGATGCTCATCGCCCCGGCCACTGTCCGCAGTGCCAGACCAAACAGTCCACTCACCGCACACGGCTTCTACACGCGCACGCTCATCGACGCAGCCTTCGACGGCGTCATTCGCGTGCGCCGCTACTTGTGCCACGCCTGCCGGCGCACCGTCTCCCTGCTGCCCGAGTTCATCTTGCCCTACCTGCGGTCGAGCGTGATGGTGATTGCGCTGTTCCTGGTAGCCCGTCTGCTGGGTGGGCAAACCATCGAGGCCGCCGCCCGCACCGCACCGCCGCCCATGCCCTACCAGCGCGGCCAGTTCTGGATTCGCCGCTTTCGCACACAAGCCGAAGCGCTGTGCGCCGCACTGGCCGCGCTGACTCAGCCCACTCCCGCGCCCGACTTCGTCCATCGCGCTCTCACCATGCTCGAATCCACCGGCTGGATCGCCGCTCATCGCTTCCTGTTTGCCGGCGTGCGCTGCCACCTGCTGGGCTGGCCGCGCGGTCTGGCTCCCGACGGCCGCCGCGCCGCATTCTCCTCCGCCGCAGCGCCCGCCTGAGCCTCCCCACACACCATTTGCATGGAACCGCGAAGCCTTCCGCCGTAAGATGCCGTCCAGGAGAGAAAAACACTCGATGGACGACAAGGCCGAAAAAGTCGCGCTCTTTCGTTACGGGCTGATTGCGCCCCTGGTGCTGGAGACGCTGCCCCGCGGCGAACTCACGCGCCGCGCGCAGCAGATCGCCGCCCGCCTCTACGACTTTCCTCATTCCACCCGCCGCCAGGTCTCGGTGGACACGCTGCTGGATTGGACCCTGCGCTATCGCCGCAACGGACTGGAAGCGCTATCGCCCAAACCGCGCCAGGATCGCGGGCAGGCCCGCGCCGTGGCGACGGACACCGCCGCTCTCATCGAACGGCTCAAACGCGAGAACCCGCATCGTACCGGCGCCGCTCTGTTGCGCGAACTGGCCACCGCCAGCGAAGCTCATCAAGCCGGCCTTTCGGCCTCCACGCTCTATCGTTTCCTGCGCGCCCGCGGCCTCACCGAACGCCAACTCCTGCTCGACAAGGCCACCGCCCACAAAAAGTACGAAGCCGAGTTCGCCAATCAGATCTGGCAGTCCGACATGCTCTTCGGCCCCTGGGTCTCACGCCCGGGCGGAGGCAAGCAGCAGGTCTTCCTGCAAGCCGCACTCGACGACGCCAGCCGCCTCATCCCGCACGCCCAGTTCTATCTCAACCAGGGACTGGACGCTTTTCTCGACTGCCTGCGCCAGGCCATCGCCGCCCGCGGCATCCCCACTCGCCTCTACATGGACAACGCCAAGATCTACCGCTCCCCGCAGTTGGCCCGCATCGCCGCTTCCATCGGCATCCTCATCGTGCACACCCCTCCCTATCAGCCCGAAGGACGCGGCAAGATCGAACGTTTCTTTCGTTCCGTGCGCGAACAGTTTCTGGCCTCGCTCGATCCCAAAGTTCTGCTTTCCCTCGAGCAACTCAACGAGCGCTTGTGGCACTGGCTCGACACCGATTATCACCGCCGCGAACACAGCTCGCTCCAGACCACGCCGCTGCTGCGCTGGCAGCGCGATATCGAACAGGTTCGCCAGCTTCCGCCGGCCACCGATTTACGCCGTCTGTTCTTTCATCGCGTGGACCGGCTGGTGCGCCGCGATTCCACTTTCCTGTTGAAGAATCGTTTCTTCGAAGCGCCCTCGCATCTGGCCGGCAAGCGCATCGAAGTGCGCTTCGATCCGCTCGATCTCACCCAACTGGAGATCTACTCCGAAGGCAAGCCGGAGGGCCGGGCGCGGCTGGTGGACGCGGTCGTCAACGGATTGTTGCCGCCCTGGGAAACGGAGGAGAAGTAACCATGTGGGAATCCTTTCTTCGGCTTCAAGAAAACGCCTTTCTCCGACAGTCCCGACGCCAAACAACTCTTCGCCTCCCAAGCCTGGAATCAGGTCAAGACACGGCTGGAGTTTCTGGCTCAGCATCACGGCGTGGGCCTGATCACCGGCGAAGTGGGCGCCGGCAAGTCCACCGCCGCGCGCGTGTTCACCGCCACGCTCAACACCAGCCTCTACAAGATTCTCTACGTGCACTTCTCCTCGGGCTCGGCGCTGGACCTGCTGCGCCAGATCGCGCTCGAACTGGACCTGACGCCGGCGCACTTCCGCGGCGACCTGGTGCGCCAGATTGCCGATGCCATCGTGCGCCTGAACCAGGGCAAAAAGCAGCATCCCATTCTGATCTGCGATGAAGCCCATCTGCTGCCGCATCCCGCCCTGGAACAACTGCCGCTGCTGTTGAACTTCGACATGGACTCCTCGCGCTACCTCACTCTGTTGTTAGTCGGCCAGCCGTTGCTGCGGCGCACGCTTTCGCTGCAGATGCACGAAGCGCTCCGGCAGCGGGTCAGCACGCAGTATCACCTGGAAGGACTCACGCGCGAGGAACTCGACGCCTATCTGGCACAGCAACTCAAAGCCGCCGGCGTGTCGCAGCCGCTGTTTGACGATACCGCGCGCCAGGGGCTGTATCAGGCCACCAAGGGCATTCCGCGCAAGGTCAATAAGCTGGCCATGACGGCGTTGCGGCTGGCGGCGGCGAGTAAGTCGCAAACCGTCAATGAAGCCATCTTACTCGATGCCGCGGCGGAGGCGATGCTGTGAAAGAGAGCGCCAAAGCTTCTCCGAAACCCGCGGTGTTATCGCTGGCGCAGTTACTCGCCGAGCAACCGGCCACCCCGCCGCCCGGCTGGATCGAACCGGGACTGTTGCCGCCGTCGGGCATTCTGTTCGTGGGCGGCGAGCCCAAGGTGGGCAAGAGTCTGCTGGTGGCCAACCTGGCGCTGGCGCTGGCCGCGGGCAAAGACCGCGCCGGTTTCACCATCCCGGCGGCGCGGCGTGTTCTGGTCTGCCAGTTCGAACTGCCCACCCCGCAGTTTGTGAGCCGGCTGGCGACGATGCGCCGCTCCCTGGGAGCGGCCGCCGACCAGAACCTGCTGGTGGATACGCGGGCCGGCGGCAATCTGCTGAGCGCGCCGCAGGGACTCAATCACTTTCTCAACGCCGCCCGTCAGGCTGCCGCCGAGGTGATCGTGCTCGACCCTTTGTACTCGACTCACGATCAGGATGAAAACGATACGCGCTCCATGGCGGCGCTGTGCCAGAGCCTGTTGCGGCTACGCGATGCTTCCAAGGCCGCGCTCATCGTCGTGCATCACGTGCGCAAATCGATCGGGCGCGAAGAGATCGGCAGCGCCTTCCGCGGTTCCTCGGCGCTGCACGCGGTGGGCGACTCCTACCTGCTGCTCACACGCCCCTCGGCCCATCTCGCCGCCACCGTGGAGTTGCGTTTCCAGTTTCGCTACGCCGCGGCCTCCGAGCCTCGCTTGCTGCAACTCGATCCGCAGACGCTGTGCTTTTCCGCCGCTGGGGCGGCGCCCGCCCGGACAGCGGTGGCGCGCAAGAAAGTGGAGCAGGAGCATGTGACTCAGGCGCTGGCTGGTCTGGGACGGCAGGCTCGCTACAACCAACTCCGCCAGCAAGTCATGGAGCAGGCCGAGTGTTCCAAACGTACCGCCCAACTGGCGATCGGCGAAGCCTGCCGCCAAGGTTTGATTGTTCAAGTTGACGGCCAATACCGGCTACCGCTGTAGCTGCGCCTGGCCGCATCGAGGTCCGCTCGGGGTCGCGCCCGGCGGATGCCCAGGGCCGATGCGACGGAGTTGGCTCCGAAGAAATCGGCTCACCAGAGCCCTCCCGCAGTTCCCGAATCGGGGCGCGGGAGGGCTGTCTGCTTTCCGACCGACAAAAACAAAACCTGCATTTCTTTGGTGAAACTCCCGAGCGGAGGCCCTGGGCTCTAAAACGCGCGCCCGGCCGCTTTTGCCGGGCGTACTAACTTGCGTTCCCACGCTCCGGGATACTACCGGTGCCTACACGAGTGAGTATCCTATCCCGCTCCTTCACGTCACGATGCACTCGGAAGCGGAGCAATTCGACAAATCTCGCCGGGAACTACCGTGAGAACGTCGAAGGAAAACAGTGTGACCCGTTACAACAGAAAGATTCCTGCACCCACGAGATGAATCGCTACGTAGGTGAGAATCGTCAGGACCTTGGCCTTCGTTTTCGATTGCACAGTCTTTGCCTATAGCCGGGCTTTGACGGTCACCATCTGCTGTTGAGGCGCACCAAAAAACAGGTTCTCAAGAGCCTTCCGGCGAACCTGCCAAAGCTCCATCTCAGCGCCATCGACCACGAATAAGCATCGACCGTCACTGTTCAAGCGAATTGCAGCGGAAAAGGATGAGCCGCCCTCATAATCGGACCTGACGGATATCACTGGAGGGTCGAGCGTGAACTCAACGCTTTTGAGCACGCCGCTCCCCCTATCGTTGCGCGTGATCGAGAAGCGCCGACCAGAACTGACAGCTTCAAAACTATGGGTGAGCGAACTCCCCGTTTCTTTCGCCGCGTCCCGCTCTAGTCCCCGGATGGTATCCACATCGCTCTTTGCCGCCAGTTCAAGTTCCTTGAAAACACGTTCCAGCGAGCATCCGAAACGTGACGTTACCCAGTCGAAGCCTTCTGACATGTGTTGCATAAGTTTAGCACGTCTACCTCTTTTTCTCTCTTCCCTCTATTCTGCCGCTTCAGATGACGCCCGGCGCAGGCTCCTGATCAGCAGGGCCGCGATCCTTGCCGGTGAGATGTTCGTAAGTGAGGCGCTTCCCGGTGATATGCGAGAGGGCCAAAAAGAATCGGTCGCCGTCGTCCATGCAAGTCCGATTGTTGTAGCGGAATGCTTGTTCGTCAAGATAGCGGAACAGGTGGAAGGGTTCAACGCTCACGTAGGTTCCGCTCAACCCGCGCTTCAGCAGGCTCCAGAAATTCTCCATGCCGTTGGTGTGGACTTCACCACGCACGTACTCCACGGCGTGGTCAACTACTTCATGCTGAAACTCGTCCAGGCCTTCGTACGATTTCAGGGCATCGGTGAAGATCGCGGAGCCAGCGAGCACATGCTCGCGCACTTCGCGTTGCAAAGTTTTCTTCTTCGTGTTGTCTACGACTTTCACCCGCACACGGCTGTTGCCCTTTCCGCCGCGCTCCAAAATGCCCAGGACGGCGGTCTTATCCTTTCCGCCAGTCCCTGTGATCTTTCTGGCGCGAACGTGAGCGTGCATGTTCCGGGCCTTGCCGCCGATGTAGGTTTCGTCGGCTTCTACCTGTCCGGAGAGCAGGCCCGATCCGCCTTCTGTGAGTGCGAACCGAATCCGGTGATTCATGAACCAAGCGGTCTTCTGGGTTACACCGAGATCGCGGGCTGTCTCGCAGGAACTGACACCGTTCTTGCAGTTCACCACGAGCCAGAGCGCGGGAAGCCACTTGTCCAGGCCAAGCGGAGAGTCTTCAAAAATGGTTCCGGTCTTCAGCGAGAACTTGGCAAGCGAATGCTTCTCGTAGCATTTCCAAACGCGAGCCTTCGCCAAATAGGTCACGTGATCGGAACCGCACTGCGGACATTTTACGACGCCATCAGGCCAGCGAAGCTGGGCCATGACTGTCTTGCAGTTCTCGTAGTTTGAGAAGTACTGAACTGCTTGCTGAAGGGTGCGAATGGCGTCCATGGATAAATTTTACGGCCAATCGCTTGGTCTGTCAAGTATATAATTACCCTACTTTGCCACAGCAGCCCCGTGGAGCCATCTGCCGCCAGTATTCGGCCTGTACCAGCACCCCAAAACGTCGTTTCCTTCCTGTTGTTATCCAAAAGGTATGAGCCCGTAGACGCCACTGAGCAATGTTTACGGGTATTCGAGCGCTTTCAGAGTCGGTGCGGAAGGCTTAAAGTGACCTGCTCGTGCCCTGTCAGCGAAGAAAGCCAATGAATCGAGGGGTGCTAACAGCTAAACGGAACACCAGCGTTTTTGGGGAGAGCTAATGTCTACGCGTAGACCCTGGGTTTCGACGTTTGGCGACTCCCGACAACTCCCCAACTACTTCCAGGATTGCATGGGGGTATGATCGGAACATGATATTTGAGGGCCAGAATTACGAACCTGTCCCCGGCCAAACGTGCAGCAAGTGCCACGACGCGATTAGCCTTTCTGATGTCACCGAAATCTTTAAATCCCTCTCCGGGAAGGCTCCAATGGTTACGGTCGCGTGTCCAAAGTGCGGAGCGCAGAATAGTGTAGTGATGCGTCCGTATTAGAATGAGTCTTGAAGAGTTGAAGAGCTTCGAGAACTTTATCGCTCCGACTAAGATCCGTGTTGAGGTTTCCGATTCGGTGCAGCTTAACGAGGCCAAGCAAGCGACAGTGGGAAAGTACACTGCCAGACGCGATCAGCCTCATTTCCAGGGCGATGAATACCACGCTCACGCCGAAGTTCCCGGCGGCTATGAGGTCTCGTGGGGGATGTCGGGTGCACGGCGACACCCGAACAAGTTTCCAGCCCAGATACCTGCGGATGCAAGGGCGGCGGTTGCTAAAGTCCTCGGTGTAAAGCCAAACCTGCTGGAGGGGTATCGCATTCTGGACGACACCATCAACGAGGAAGTCTTGCTGATAGAGGTGAGCCGTTTCTGAGGGGCGTGCGCAGCGGTACACGTAGCGGCGGGCCAGTCTGGCAGCGTACACTTGCCCCCACCAAATCCGAGCGCGGTGTCTCTTGGAATTTGCACGGTATGCCAGCCTGCTCACGTAGGCCCGGTAAGCTCTTCGGTGTCCCGTGCTTTTACCATGCACACTTTGGTGCACAGTCATTTCGCCGCAACAGCGGTATGAGCGGTACGATTTGTATATAGAATCAGTAAGTTACAGATTTCACACGAAGCACATCTGAACAGTTAGCTCTTGTGTGAACGTCTGTGCGGGAGAAGTCTGCCCAACTGGTGCGTGACGTTCAAAAGCTCGAAAGACGACGCTGTAACAGTGGCGCGCCGTCGCCATTACCCGATCATTTGTGGCGGCTCAAAGGTGGCACGCAGACATAGCCAAAGTCTGCGGCCCCACCATAAATCGCCTCCAAGGACCTCTTCTATCGCTTCTTCCGAACCATGCAGAAGCAGCAACGTCCGTGCGACCCAATAGACAAAAAGTCCCGTGCAGACAAAAATAATGAGCGCGGACATCGATAAACGAGTGTACGACTTTAATGCCAGGGGCTCAAGGCGTTTTTGCCGTCGTGGTCAGTTGGATGCTCCCGGTTGAGCGCCGTTGAGCTGCGCGAAAGACCCGGAGAGGTCAAAACGAGTACCAGGCCGAAGGCGATGGGTTGCTTGAAGGTGGGATCAACGCGCCAACTGAATGTCGAACTCGACCTGTACTTCGTCTTTCACCCGTACCGTGCCGCCGGCCGCCTTCACGGGCTGGATGCGGAAATCGGTGATGCGGAAGCGGCAGGCTCCGGTGTAGTGGCCATCCTGCTCGCGCACTTCCATGGAGACGGGGCGGGTCTGGCCGTGCAGTGTGAGTTCGCCGTTCACCTTCCAGGTTCGCGCGGCGGCGGGCTCCACGCCGGTAGAGCGGAAGCGGATTTCTTTGTAATTGGCGGCGTCAAGCACGGCGGCGCCCAGCATGGTGGCCTGAATTTCCGCGCGGTCGGCGGCGGAGGCTTTGGCGTCCTGAACGCGCAGGGCTCGCGCGTCGACAGAGAGTTGCACCACGCGGCCTTCCACGTCCACGGTGCCGCCGGATAGCGGCGCGGAAATTTCGTGGTCGTGGCCGAACGCCGAAAGAAGGCCCGCCTTATACACGTGGACCGTCATTACGGACTTTGCGGTATCTATGGGGCGCGGTTGCCCGCCGGCGGTTCCGGCCGCGCAAGCCAGGAACATAGTGGCGCGCAGCCACCGCCGGATCCCGCCTGTGAGAATTCGCCGTTTCCGCATCGGTGCCTGCAATTATGGCACTGCACCCGTGGTATAAAACATGGAGTCTATGAGGGGGTTGGTGAAGGCGGAAGTACTGGTGGCGGCGATTTCCTTCGTCCTCATCTTTCTCTCCGGAGTGACCGGGCATTTCATTGCGCTCGCCGGCGTGGAGCAGAAGACTGTAGACATGGGCGTGAAGGCCGCGATCCTGCTGTTCTTCTTCCTGTTCGGCTTCTCGCTGATCGGCCTGATGCTGCACGTCTTCATCGTCATGCAGGCAGGAGCCGGAAACGGCAATGTGCCGATGATTCGCTTTCTGACCGATCACGAGGCCGGGATTACGTTCGCCGCCTGGGGCTTTCTGGCACTGGGAACTGTGGTGGCGGTTCCCTTTGCGCTCTACGACATCGGCTTCCGGCTGCCTCTGCGCTCGCAGGGAGTGCTGTCCGCCGATATCGGCATGACGATCGAAGAGGTGAAGCAGCGGTCGTCGATCAAGATGAAAGAGCCGGGCCACATGGGCGATGGATCCCGCATGGGCGTGGAAGACATGGTTTTCGAATTTCGCATTGGCGACTCCGCCGTGCGCTTTCCGCAGTCGCGCTACTACTGGCTCCAGACGCCGAAGAACGATCCGCACGTCAGCGTACTGAACATCGGGATTACGCCAGAGAAGATGTCCAAAGCCGCGCTGGATACGTTTCAACGCGCGGCGCAGACGCAACTGTTCACGAATGGCTGGATGCCCGGGCACTACATCGCCGATTCGGAAAAGACGGTCCAGCTCTGGGGCGGCAAGCACACCAGCGGAGACGGGCGCTACTGGGCGAAGGGCAACACGCTGTTGATTTTCGAACGGTCGCGCATGGACGAGGAAAAGCCGGGCGAACCGCCGGATTCGGGGGAATATATCATCGCCATTCAGATGCGCCCCAAGGATTCCGATCGCGACCTGGTGTTCGAGCGTTCCGCCTGGCCGCCCGCTTGACCGCGCCTTCCGCCTGCAATACCGTGAGTCTATGCAGCGGCGGCGATTTCTTGGATATCTGGCGGGCGCGGCCGTCGCGCCGCTAGGGGCGCAGCAGAAGGGTACTCCGACCGCCGGGTCTGACGCGGGGAACGCCAGGCTGTGCCACCGGCTGGACGCCAGGAGCATCACGGACGAGGATCTGCACTTTCTCCAGCAGATCGGCCTCGAATGGGTGAGGCTGGAGTTCGGGGAAGGCGCGGTCACGCTGGATACGCTCCGCGCGGCACAGCAGCGCTTCGCCCGGTACGGCATGCGGATCTACTCGGGCGTTCTCTATGCGTACCGGTCGCGCCGCATCCAGTTGGGCGAACCGGGACGCGATGAAGATATCGAGACATACCGCCGTTTTCTTCGCGACCTGGGTAAGCTGGAGATCCCCATCGCGTCCTACGATTTCCATCCGGCCAACACTTACACCACGAAGATGGTGGAGCACCGCGGCTATACCACGCGGGAATTCGATCTGGAGGATTTCCGCCGGCGCGTGGAAAAGCGCGCGTTCGCCCGCGAGTATTCGGCTGAAGAGATCTGGGCCAATTACACGTACTTCGTGAAGGCCGTCCTGCCGGTTGCCGAAGAGGCCGGGGTGAAACTGGCCCTGCATCCCGACGATCCGCCCGTGGCCAAAATGAATGGCGTGGCCAAGCTGTTCATCAATTACGACGGCTACCGGCGCGCGGAGCAGATTGCCGGCGGCAGCCGCAACTGGGGCCTCACCTTCTGCGTGGGCACGTGGTCTGAGGGAGGAGACCGCATGGGCAAGAACGTGCTCCAGATGATTGCCGATTTCGGCGGCCGCGGGAAGATCTTCGAAGTGCATTTCCGCAATGTCACCGGGCCGCTGCCGCACTTCGACGAGACCTTTCCCGACGAAGGGTATGTGGACATGTACCCGGTGATGAAAGCGCTGCGCGAGGTACGCTTTGCCGGCGCCATCGAACCAGACCACGTGCCGCGCCTGGCCGGCGAAACCGGCATGCCGCGCGCGGGCACGGCCTATTGCCTGGCATACATGCGAGCCCTGCTGCGGCGGGCCAACGAGGAGGTGGGATAGATGAATCGCAGGGATTTCCTGGCGGGCGCGATGATGACCGCCGCCGCGGATGCGGACGCTGCTCCGCAACTGGCCGTGAACGGCGGCACGCCGGTGCGCACCAAACCCCTGACCGGCCCTAACTGGGGGCCGCAATATTACGACGATAAAGAGCAGACGCAACTCAACGAAGTGCTCGAGGGCCGCAATCCGTTCCGCTTCAGCAACCCGCTGGACCGATCGAAGGTAGCGGCATTCGAGAACGAGTACGCAACGCGCATGCGGACGAAATACGCGCTGGCGGTGACTTCCGGAACCGCGGCCCTGCACACCGCCATGGCGGCGCTGGAGGTGGGTCCCGGCGATGAGGTGATTCTTCCGGCGTGGACCTGGTATTCCTGCTACAACACGATCATTCAGGCGGGCGCGCTGCCGGTGTTCGCCGAAATCGACGAATCGTTCAACCTCGACCCTGCCGGCATCGAAGCGCTCATCACGCCGCAGACCAAGGTGATCATGGTGGTGCATCTGCAAGGCAATCCGGCCGACCTGGACCCGATTCTTCAGATCGCGCGCAGGCATGGACTGAAGGTGCTGGAGGATGCCAGCCAAAGCGTGGGCGCCACCTACAAAGGGCGGCCGCTCGGCTCGATGGGCGATATCGGGATCTACAGCCTGCAACAGAGCAAGACCATCACCGCCGGGGAAGGCGGAGCGGTGGTGACCGGCGATGCGTACCTGTACGAGCGCGCCTGCCGGTTCCACGATATAACGGTGCGCCGCGACTTTCCCACGAAGCTGCGTTTTCTTCCGGGGCTGAATTACCGGATGAACGAATTCACCGGCGGCGTGTTGCTGGCGCAGTTACGGAAACTGGACACCATCATTGGCGACGTACGGCGCAACGCACGCCGTGTGTATCGACGGAATCAGCGATCTGCCCGGCACCCACCTGCGCCGCCTGCCCGATCCGGAGGGCGAACTGGGCACGGGCATTTTTCTGGGCTTCCGCACGAAGGAAGCGCGCGACCGTTACGCACAGGCTATGAAAGCCGAAGGCGTCCCCGTCATGGCGCCGGCGGGTTCGGTGATTCTGCCGGCTGTGCCGGAGATCGAGCAGAAAGTGACGGTGACGCCGCGCTGGCCGTCATTCGCCAGCGCACGCGGGCAGGCCATCCGCTACGGACGGGAATGCTGTCCACGCACCATCGATATATTGAGCCGGTTCGCCGGGGTGATGATGAATCCGAAATACACTGAGCGCGACACCAGCGATGCCGTGGCCGCCATCCGCAAAGTGTATCCGGCGATAACAGGCTGAGCCGGTCGTTCCCGAACCCGTAGAGTAACGGCCTCGAGAGCCCTGCCTTCACCCAACTTCTGGCACGAGCGAAAGCTTCTGAGTGGGTGGTTTATGCCGAGAGTGCCATGGCAGCCGTTTTTCGAAAACCCGGCCAACTGCTCCACTGGCGCCGACGGAATTTTCGCCTTTCAGGCGAACAGCTTCCGGCAGGTTTCACCTTTGTGTAGGCGGACGCCCCCGTCCGCGCGGGTCCCCCTGGACCCTCTGCCCGCGCCGGTCGGTAACGCCTCCAGAAGACGGGGAGGCCGACGAGGCGTCGGCCGCGGACCAGGGGTCCGCCTAACCGTTCAAATGCCGTATTCCAACAGCCAGTTCCGGATGTCTTCCCGGGACGCACGAGCAAGACGGCCACCGGTGAAGCGGTCGTCGTCCGAAACTTCCCGGGAAAGGAAAGGCGGAATTGCCAGGGCGTCAGCGGCGGCCGCGGAATCGAACTCGGCTTCGGCAAGCACCAGGCCTTCCAGGGCGCCCTCGAATACGTCGATGCCGAAGGGCGGCACGCTGTAGCGAGTCTTGCTCAGCGTGTGTGCCGGAAGGTTGGCGAGCACGGCATACTCGGCTTCGGTGAGGTACATCGTGGTGAGGAAGCCCTGCTGCGCTCCGGGCGCGCGTGCTGGAATCTTCTGGGTGAGCTTGAACACCGCCGGGCATCGCTCCTCACTCTGTTGACGCAAGCGCAGAGTAGTGAGGTCGAGGTAGCGGTCTGCAATGCGGCGCACGCGCGTTACGCTTGCATCCGCGGGAAGACGCTCAACCAGGTAGCGGCGCTCGCGTTCGATTCGCGCGTATTTACCGGCGCCCTCACCGCCACACGGCATTGGTGAAAGCCCCATTCCCGGCCACATCCCAAATCGCCAGCCGCGCCCACTTCCAGCCCGGAGCTTCGGTCTGCCACCGGAACTGGCGATTGCCGAACTCCCGCGTGTCTTCCAGCGGAATCGTCTGGCGGTGCGTCGCCGCGCCATCGCCCCACACGATCTCGGCCAGGCGCAGCGGAAACGTGTAGCTCACCGTGGCGGCGGCTGTCACCACGTCGCCCGCGCCGCCCTTCACCTCCGCATCCGGAATCAGAATCTCGCCGGTACTGATAAACGAATCGCCGCGCGCCACCGCGTCCAGCAACTCGCCGTAATGCTCGTACGAAGGCAGGGCCGGCAGGCGCACGTAATTCACATTCATGTGGCCGTACAACTCGTGCGTGGTGTCGAGTTGGAACACGTCCACCTCGCCCATCATGCGCTTGTGCAGGCCCAGGTTGTTCATATCGTCGATGGTGCGGAAGGCCCGCTCGCCCAGTCGCGGCAAGGAAAGATCCGAGGGCATCGCCTTCCAGCCCGCTCCCAGGTAGCGCGGGTCGCGGAAGTAATCGGTGTCCTTGATGGCGTCAGGGTATCCCGTGGATCCCTTGGTGCGCGGATGGGTCTGGTAAACGTAGCCGTGTTCGCGCTTCACCAGTTCCCACATGTCTTGCGCGCTGCCCACGTTGTAGACGGTCCCGAACTTCGCGTCCTGCACGGTGAAGGGCTGATCGGCCCCGCGGCTCATGTGCCAGTACACCGGCTTGGGAAAGACGACCGCCCAGTGGCCGCCCAGGTAGACGTTGGCCTCTTCGGCCGGAATCAGCAGAAACTCCTTGCCGGATTGCGCCGCGCAGGCGCGGAAATAATCCTGAAGCTCCTGCAGCCGGACCTGACCTTTGTCCGCCGGATGGCCATCGCCGTGAAAATCCATGATCATGGCGGCATCCAGCCCGATGGCCTGCATGGCCGCCTTAAATGGCGGCTGCCAGTCGAACCCGTGCGCGCGCGCCTGCATGGTGTACGCCTCGTGCCAGTGCGGCTCGAAGGTGATGTAGCCGGGCAGCTTCGGGAAGCGGTCGCCATGGGTGTAGCGCAGCACGCCGTCCAGCGTGGCGCGGGCATCTTCATCGCTCACCAGGAGGAACATGCGCATCTCCTGCGCGGTGCCCGGCGGAGCGTTCATCCAGGGATAGAAAGGCGAATCGTCGTCGTGCAACTGGCGGATGCCGAGCGATACGGTGCCGCGCCATGCGGTGTACCAGACGTACCCCATGTTGGTGGTATAGTCGCGCGCGAACAGATACTGGTGCGGCGCCGGGAAGATGGCCACCGAACCCGCGCCCATCTTTGCGGCCAGCGTCCGGTACCGCACGGCCAGCGGCTTTCGCTCCGAGCCGTAGACCGGCGAAAAGGTCTGGAACCGTCCCGCGGTATCGTAATAGCTCACGTGCGAGTTCATGTTGCCGCCGGCGGTTTCGTCGGCGCGCGAGGTCATCCGCAGTCCCGCGTCGTAAAAGTAGGCGACATCCGGTTCGCTGGTGGACAGGGCCGCCTGCTGCTCGATCAGCCGGCTCTCCGGGTAGAAGATGTAGCGCAGCGTGCCTTCGAAGATGCCCATCCGCATCCCGTCGAAGGAGACTTCCACGCGATCCCCGACGGAACGCGCCCGCGCATTCTTCGGATGAAAGTCGGCCAGAAAGGCTCGCGTACCTTCCGGCGCGCCGGGCGGAAAATCGAAGAACGCGTCCCAGCCTCCGCGCCGTTTTCCGGTCTCGCAGCGGTAGAAAGGCCTGGCCCCCTGGATGACTTTCCGCCCTTCCACGGCGACGGCCGAAAGAAGCGGCTGTTTCGGGTCCAGCGAAAACACGGCCTCCCATGGCCGCTGCCGTTCGTCCTTCCAGTGCACGGCCAGCGCGGTCGCGGTCGAATCCACCGTGACCGGCCCGGGCTTCACGCCGGACAGATCTGCAGGGATGGTTTGTGCCGGCATGGCAACGGCGGCCAACCCGGATAGCAGTGACAAATTGCGAAGGAGCCTCATGGAATCCCGGTTGCGATTGTACACTGGTCAATGGCTGGTTGGGACCGGCCTGGCGTAGGAGGGGAATCGGGAAATGCGAATCGGCGTATGTGTAGCAGCCTTGTTGCTGGCGCCCACGTGGGGCAGCGCGCAGCCTCCGGCGGGGTCGAAAGAAGCCTTTCAGGAGGTCTGCGCCGGCTGTCATGCGCTGGAGACGGTCACCTCCCAGCGCCGCACCCGCGCCCAGTGGCAGGAGAATATCAACTCCATGATTGCCAGGGGCGCCAAGGGCACTCCCGAACAATTTGGCCTGATTCTGGATTACCTCACCACGGTCTACGGCCCGGCGCCGGCGACCAGCGCGTCCGCGGGCCGGGGCCGCGGCAACGCCTTCGCGCCCGGTCCGGCGGATCGCCAGATCATCGACCAGGCGGCAGCCGCGCGCGGTCGCAAGGTGTACAGCGCCGAATGCATCACCTGCCACGGCACCCATGCGCGCGGCGGCGAGCGCGGCACCGACCTGGTGCGCTCCGAAATCGTCCTGCACGATCGTTACGGCAGCACCATCGGCCCGTTCCTGCGCAAAGGTCATCCCACCCAGACCACGCCTGCGGCGCAACTTACCGACGCGCAGATTGAAGACCTCTCCCACACGCTGCATCAGGAGGTCTACAACACGCTCCGCGCGGCTCTGCAGATTCAGAACGTGCTCACCGGAGACGCTACCGCGGGCGCCGCGTACTTCAATGGCGCGGGCCGCTGCGCCACCTGCCATTCGCCCACCGGCGACCTGGCCCACATCGCTTCGCGCATGGATCCTCCGGCTTTGCAGCAGCGCTTTCTGTTCCCGGGCGGCCGCGGCGGCGGAACCTCGAAGCCGGTGACGGTCACGGTCACGCCGGCCTCGGGCGCGCCGGTCACAGGCAGGCTGCTGGAGATGGACGATTTCAACGTTTCCCTGCGCGACAGCGCCGGCGAATATCGCTCCTTCAAGCGCACACCGGCCCTGAAAGTGGTCAAGAACGACCCGGCGGAAATGCACCACGAACTGCTCGACCGCTACAGCGATAAGAACATCCACGACATCGTCGCCTACCTGGAGACCCTGAAATGAAAGCCCTACGCGCACACTCTTCCTGGCTTCCGCGGCCCTCCTGGCGCAGGGCCTGAATCCCGCCAAACTGGGAGCGCCGCCCACCGATACCTGGCCGACCTACAACGGCGATTATTCCGGCCGCCGCTACAGCACGCTCTCCAAGATCAACCAGTCGAATATCAATTCGCTCAGCCTGGCATGGGTCTACCGCGCTAATGGTGCGATTGGCGGCAGCGGCATCTCGGGCGGCCGCATTTCGGCGACCCCGGTGCTGGTGAACGGCGTGCTCTACTTCACCATGCCCGACCACGTGTGGGCCGTGGACGCGCGCACCGGGCGCGAGGTGTGGCACTACCGCTGGACCTCGCACGGCGGCGAACATATCGGCAATCGCGGCGCCGCCGTCTACGGCAACTGGCTGTATTTCCTGACGCCGGACTGCAACATGGTGTCGCTCAATCTGAAAGACGGCTCCGAGCGCTGGCGCAAATCCATCTGCGACCTGGACCAGTATTATTTCGGTTCGATGGCGCCGCTGGTGATCCGCAACCACGTGATCACCGGCGTCAGCGGCGACGACCTGGACCGCCCCGGATACATCGAATCGCACGACCCCGAGACTGGCGCGCTGCAGTGGCGCTGGTACACGGTTCCCCAAAAGATGGGCGACCCCGGGTCGGAAAGCTGGCCCAGCGAAGAGGCCATGCTGCACGGCGGGGGGATGACCTGGCTGACCCCCACCTACGATCCCGAACTGAACATGATCTACGTCCCCACCGGGAACCCGCAGCCGGTGATCGCCGGAAAGGCGCGGCAGGGCGCCAATCTGTTCACCGCTTCCATCGTGGCGCTGAATCCGGATAGCGGCAAGATGCAGTGGTACTTCCAATCCTCACCCCACGACACGCACGATTGGGATGCCACCCAGACGCCCGTGCTGATCGACGGCGTAATCAACGGCCAGCCGCGCAAACTGGTGGCGCAGGCCAGCCGCAACGGATATTTCTTCGTGCTGGACCGGGCCACGGGCAAGAACCTTTCGAGCACGGAGTACGTCAGGATCAACTGGTCCAAAGGCGTGGATGCGAAAGGCTCGCCGGTCCCCAACACCGCCAAGGAGCCGCAACTCGACGGCGCGCTGGTCTCGCCGAATCAGGGCGGCGCCACCAACTGGCCGCCTCCCACTTACGATCCCGATACCGGCCTGTTCTACGTCAGCGCGTCGCGCGCCTTCAGCGTGTATTACATTTACGATCCGAGCGACAAGCCGGAAGGCTGGGGCGGCAACGATCGCGGCGGCTGGGGCGAATCCATGATTGAGGGGATCGACTACAAGACCGGCAAGGTGAAGTGGATTCACAAATGGGAAAGCGGCGGCCGCTCCGGTATGCTATCGACCGCCGGCAAACTGCTTTTCGCGGGCGATGGCGCGGGGAACCTGGTCGCCCTGGACCCCGCCAACGGCAGTCCGCTGTGGCACGCCAATCTCGGCAACAGCGTCACCAATGGGCCCATCACTTACGAACTGGATGGCACGCAGTACCTGGTAGCGGCCGCGGGAGATACGCTTTTCGGGTTCGCCATGCTGCGTTAGCCTGGCGGAGCTGATCGAGGATCCCGGCATGTTACCGGCCAATCACCATTTGCAACGGCGGATACTTTCAGTTTTGCTTGCCGGCCTTGCATTACCAGCAACTGCGAGATCAGCCCAGCCGCAGACGAAGACAACTGTTCGGCCCCAATTCGAAGTGACCTCTGTCAAACGCAGTAAGAGCTGTCAAGACGGCGGCAGGGGTGGACCCGGAGGCGGGAATTGGTCTCCAGGCAGGCTAACCCTGGAATGCCGGACTGTGATGGATCTTCTCCAGATGGCATATGTCCAATACGCGGGTGGTAAACGGGTGTTCCAGACGGATATACCAATCGATGGAGGCCCAGCCTGGATCAGTTCCGAACGCTACGATATCGACGCAAGAGCCGCGGGCGCTCCGGGCCGCGAGATACTAAGCGGTCCTATGATGCAGGCGCTTCTTGAAGCCAGGTTCAAGCTAAAGATACGGCGCGAAATCAGAACGGTCCCGCTCTATGACCTTATAGTAGCCAGTGCCGGCCCCAAGCTCCAAATTGCGCAAGAAGGAAAGTGCATTAATTTTGACCTCAACCATCCACCAGCCCGGCCGACGCCAGGCCAGCCTCGACTCCCTTGGTGTGGCTCGATCGGCAAGCCTTACACGTACGGTGTGACCATGGCGAGACTTTGCCTGCAACTGTCGTTTGCAATTGGCCAGGACGTGATTGACAAGACTGGAATTGCCGGTGCCTTTGATATCCCGTTTGAGTGGTCGCCCGCTGAGCTGCCTTCGGATGCCGCCGTCAGCGGCGGCAACCCGCCGGCATCGCCGAACCAAACCGATGCGGCAGAGTTGGTCCGACTGGCAGACGCTAAAAAATCGCTAGCGAAGGTTGGGCTGCTGCTCGTAAGGGCCAAGGGGCCTCGCCCATTCTTTGTGATTGATCACGTGGAACGGCCCTCAGAAAACTGACATCGTCCACTTTGAGGTCGCGTCCCGCTTACCGCACTGGGACCGCGCCCAGCGAGTACTCGGCCAGGTCCAGCCAGCAGTTGGCCACGGTGTTCTGCACGAAGGCGGCGCGCTCCGCACGAAAAACGCGCGGACCCTGGTACTCGCGCCAACGCCGCTCCGCCAGGTCGCGCACCTCGCTCACGCCGTGATTCGGAATCTCCTGCGCCAGCGTGATGTGCGGATGATAGGCAAACGGCTCATCGAAAGCCAGGTCGGTCTGGTTCATGGCGGCGTGCATCCGGTACAATTCCGACGCCCCGCCCCCGACCTCGATATAAATGACACTCGTTACCGGAAACATCTGAATATCGGTGAGGTGCACGTCGAAGGGGGTCCAGCCTTCAATCAACGCGCGCGCCTGTTCGGAAGCCGTCTCCCATTCGACGGTCAAGGGCCGCGGCGGCAGGACGCTCACGTGCGCGTGGGGGTTGTAATGCGGCACCAGTTCCCTGCGGAGTTGATCCAGGAAGACACCCAGAGGTCCGGGTATGTACACTACCAGAGCGAAAACGTTAAGCCGCTCATCGAGTGAAGATCGGGACGGCACCCCATTCTCATTGCAACCCATGTTCTTCTATGTTAACCATTCTGTAGTTTTTTGCACGCGGCGGGTCTGCACCGCCAGACTCACCTGCTAACCTCTTAATAATGCAAAGTGACAGTCAATCCAACCCGCTCCTTACCGTATCGTTTCGCGTTCCGTTCGATCGGATCACCGCGGCGGACGTACAGCCGGCGGCCACCCAGCTCCTGAACGAAGCGAGAGCGCGCCTGAACGCCATATCCGGCGATCAGGAAGAACGCAACTTCGACAATACCATGCATCCACTCGATTGGCTCACCGAGCCGCTCGATTATGCCATGGGGGTGGTGCGCCATCTGGAGGCCGTGGCCACCTATCCGGAGTTGCGCGCAGCCTTCAATGCCGCGCAACCCGAGGTGAGCGCGTTTTATACCAGCATTCCGCTCCAGGAAGGCCTGTGGAAGGCCATGAAGGCATACGCCGCCACCCCGGAAGCGGCCGGCCTGGCCGGCGAACGCCGCCGTTTCCTCACCAAAACCATGGACTCGTTCCGCCGCCACGGAGCCGAATTGGACCCGGAAGGCAAGAAGCGCCTGGAAGCCATCGACGTGGAGTTAACTAAACTCACTACCAAATTCGCGGAGAACGTCCTGGATTCGACCAATGCCTTCGAGCTGGTCATCACGGATGAAAAGCAGCTCGCCGGACTGCCGCCCACCGCCGTCGCGACGGCGCGGGCCAGCGCCGCCCGCAAGAATCAGGAAGGCTGGCGCTTCACGCTACAGGGTCCCGATTACGTGGCCCTGATGACGTACCTGGACGATGCCTCCATCCGCCGGCGGGAATATGAAGCATACGCCGTGCGCGCCACCGAAGGCGCTCATGACAATCGCGGCCTGATCGTCCGCATTCTGGAACTGCGCCGCGAGAAAGCGGCGCTGCTGGGGTTCGCCAATTTCGCCGACCTGGTGCTGGAAGACCGCATGGCGCATAGCGGCGACCAGGCCATGAGCTTCCTCGAAGACCTCAAGGCCAAAACCGAACGCCGCTTCCGCGAGGAAAATGCCGAACTTCTGGAATTCCGCCGCGCCCTCGAAGGCGCCTCCGCGCCCGAACTGGCTCCCTGGGACGTAGCGTATTACGCCGAAAAGCAGCGCGCCGCGCTTTACGATTTCGATGAAGAAGCGCTCCGCCCCTACTTCCCGGTGGAGCGCGTGGTGGCTGGAATGTTCAACCTGGTCAGCCGGCTTTACGGCATCCGCGTTACCGAAGAGACCGGCGTTCCGGCGTGGGATCCGGAAGTCCGCTACTACAACGTCCACGACGAAACCGGCGCCTTCATCGGAGGCTTCTACGCCGACTGGTTCCCCCGCGAGAACAAACGCGGCGGCGCCTGGATGGACAGCCTGATCACCGGCGGTCCCACCCCGGACGGCTTCGAACCCCACCTGGGACTGATCTGCGGCAACCTCACCCCGCCCGTGGGCGGTAAGCCCGCGCTGCTCACGCATCGCGAGGTCGAAACCATCTTCCACGAATTCGGCCACCTTCTGCACCACCTGTTGAGCCGCGTGGAAATCCGCTCTCTGGCCGGGACCAGCGTGGCATGGGACTTCGTCGAACTGCCCTCGCAGATCATGGAAAACTGGTGCTGGGAACGGGAAGCCCTGGATCTGTTTGCGCGACACTGGGAGACCGGCGAGCCGGTACCCGAAGAGCTGTTCCGCAAAATGAAGCGCGCCCGTACCTTCCGCGCCGCCAACGCGCAGATGCGCCAGCTCGGCTTCGCTTTCATCGACCTGCTGCTGCACGTGCAATATTCCGCCGAGCGCGATGGCGACCCGATCACGTACACCCGCAAGGTACTGCAGGAATACAGCCCCGCGCCGCTGCCGCCGCAGCACGCCATGATCGCCGCCTTCACACACCTGTTCGCGGCCCCGGTGGGCTACGGCGCCGGCTATTACTCTTACAAATGGGCCGAGGTGCTGGATGCCGATGCCTTCACCCGCTTCCGCGACAACGGCATCTTCAGCCCGGAGATCGGCGGAGAGTTCCGCGCGAAGATCCTGTCTAAAGGCGACAGCGAAGACCCCGCGGAGCTCTACCGCAACTTCATGGGCCGCGAACCCGACCCTCGCGCCCTGCTGGAGCGCTCGGGACTGGCCTGACGTGGCGGGCCCGCATGCTAGTTCCCTCCCAACGCCTGCTGCGAATATCGCTGGCGATCTTCCTGCCTCTACTGGCAGCGGCGGGATTTTCGAAGGTCCTGGCGGCGCCATGCGGCGGGCTTTTGGCGGTGTGCGTGCTCGCGGCGGCAGCGGACGCCTGGGCAGGATGGCATCGCGTGAAGCAAATCGACGCCGGTACTCCCGCTTACCTGCGCCTCACCAAGGACGTTCCTTCGGCATTGCGGCTGACCCTGCAAAACGGCTCCGGCGCCGAACGCAGGGTGCGCGTCGGCCTCGTCATGCCGGAGGGCATGGAATCGGAAAAGCCGGTGCTCGATCCAAAGCTGCCGCCGGGCTCCGCGCTTTTGCAGTGGAACTGCACGGGGCGCGCCCGCGGCGACCACCCGCTGCGACGCATATATATTGAGGCGCTCTCGCCGCTGGGCCTGTGGGAAGCACGCGCGTCCAAGCCGGTGGATTGCACGTTCCGCGTGTACCCGAACATGCGCGACCACGCCACCGCCGGCCTGTTTCTGAAAACAGCCAGCCTGGGCGTCCGCACCTACCGGCAGGTGGGCAGGGGCCGCGAGTTCGAGCAGTTGCGCCACTACCTTGCAGGCGACAGCTTTGAAGACATTCACTGGAAGGCCACCGCCAAGCGCGGGTCTCCTACCGTGAAGCTGTACCGCGTGGAACATGCGCAGGAAGTGTATGCGGTGATCGATTCTTCGCGCCTTTCCGCCCGTGAGGGCATTCTGGAGAATTACGTCAACGCGACCCTGCACCTGGCCCTGGTCGCCGAGCGGCAGGGCGACCGCTTCGGCCTGATCACCTTTAGCGACCGCACGCATCGATTCCTGCGCGCCCGCAACGGCATGGACCATTTCCGCCTCTGCCGCGAGACTATATATAACCTGCGCGCAGACCGGGTGAGTCCTGATTTCCGCGATTGCATCACCAGCCTTCAACTCAATCTGCGCCGGCGCGCGCTGCTGGTTTTCTTCACCTCGCTGGACGATGCTCTTCTGGCCGAGAGCTTCGAGCGCGATATCGGACTGCTCTCGCGGCGCCATGTAGTGCTGGTCAATGTGCACGCAGACCGCCGGCATGACGCCACTGTTCGATCGCGCGCCCGATGACCTGGACTCGCTCTACGACGGCCTGGCCGGGCAGCTTCTTTGGAATCGCATGCGCACCTTGAAAATCGCTCTGCAGAATCGCGGCGTCAGGCTTTCCATCGTGGATCCGGAGCGCATCAAAGCGCAGGTGACGGCGCAGTATCTCGATGTGAAAAGGAGGCAGGTCTTGTGATTCTCGATCTGCCGCGCTTCGTTTCCGCCGAGCGCCCCTATTGGGACGAACTGCATAGCTTGCTTTCGGCGATGGAGACCGCGCCGGAGCGCCGCATGAGCCTGCCGGAGATTCAGCGACTGCACTATCTGTACGAGCGCTGCTCGGCGGACCTTTCGCAGCTCGACAGCTTCGCTACGGATTCCTCGCTGCGTGCTTTCTTGGAATCGCTGGTGTCGCGGGCATACTCGGAAATCCACGAGACGCGGGCGCCACTGAAATTCAATTGGAAGGGCGCCATCCTGGCTTTCCCGCGTGCGTTCCGGCGGCACCTGGGCGCCTTTCAGTTGTCTCTTGCGGTGACGCTACTGGGCTGCGCCTTCGGATGGTTCGCCATCCGGCAGGACCCGCGCGCCAAGGCCATTCTGATGCCTTTTCCGGGTCTCGGCGGGTCGCCCGCGGAACGCGTACAGAAGGAAGAGAACGTGAAGGAAGACCGCCTGAGCGGAGTCAAGGCGACCTTCGGCGCGCAGTTGATGACGCACAATATCCAGGTGACGGTCCTGGTTTTCGCCATGGGGCTGACCTGGGGATTCGGCACCTTCATCGAGCTGTTTTACAACGGCGTGATCCTGGGTGCGGTATGCGCCGATTATATTGCGGCCGGCCAGGGCACCTTTCTGGCGGGCTGGCTGCTGCCGCACGGCGTGGTGGAGATTCCGGCCATTTTGCTGGGCGGCCAGGCCGGATTCATTCTGGCCGGCGCCCTGATCGGCTGGGGAGGCCGCACTTCGCGCGCCGAACGTCTGCGCGCCGCCGCTCCCGACCTGTTCGCCATCATGGCCGGCGCCGCCGTCATGCTGGTGTGGGCCGGAACCATGGAAAGCTTCGTCTCGCAATACCACCAGCCGGCGATTCCGTATTCGCTGAAGATCGCGTTCGGGTTGTGCGAGCTTGCCGGCCTCACAATTTTTCTTGGCTGGGCGGGCCGGGAGAGATGAGCACGCCGCGCCAACGTTCGCTGGAGATCGAGACGCCGGAAGGCGTGGTGTTCCGCTATCAACTGGCGACTCCGGCGCTGCGCGCGCTGGCATGGGCCGTGGATGTCGCCGCGCTGGGGACCGCGGCATATGTAATCGGCAAAGCCGCGGACAGTTTCGGATCCCTCAGCGCGGACTGGGCGGGGGCGCTTTCGGCGGTGCTGTTCTTCCTGGCGACCATCGGCTACGGCATCGTGCTGGAGTGGCGCTGGCGCGGCCAGACACTGGGCAAGCGCCTGCTGCGCCTGCGCGTGGTGGATGCCCAGGGACTGCGCCTGCAGTTCCCGCAAGTGGCGCTCCGCAACCTGCTGCGCCTGGTGGATATGCTGCCGCTGGTCTACCTGGTGGGAGGTACGGCCAGCCTGCTGACGCGGCGCTGCCAGCGCCTGGGCGACCTGGCGGCCAACACCGTCGTAGCCCGCGAGCCCGTTTTCAAAGAGCCCGATCTGGAACAGATCGCCCCGGCCAAGTACAATTCGCTGCTGGCTTATCCTCACCTGGCGGCCCGCCTGCGCAGTCTCTCGCAGCCCTGTGGCGGTGGGCTACGCCATTCAGGCGGCAACGGGGCGCGACAACTACGACCCTGCCGCGCGCCTGGAGCTTTTCGAAGATCTGGCCGGGTATTTCCGCGGCCTGGTGCAGTTCCCGCCCGCCGCTCTGGAAGGCCTTACCGACGAGCAGTACGTGCGCAGCGTGCTGCGAGTGGTGATGGCGCCCGCGGGAGCGATTTCGAAGCCGTGATGTATCCCTCCGATGCATGTGCATGCATGTAATACTGAAGACGTGCGAACTACCATTGAGATGAAGCCGGAACACCGCACCAGGATCCTCGAATTGGCCGCCAACCGGGGCGAGAAAGGCTTCTCGGGAGTCATCGCCGAGGCACTGGAATTCTACCTTCATGCGCAGAAGAGTCGCGCTAAAGCGATTCGGAATGCTCTTGCGGCAAAGGGATCCATAAGCGACAAGGAAGCCGCGTCGTTGTTGGCGCGCACGCACAAGATTCGGGCAAACTGGCGATGACGGTGGCCGATACGGACGTCCTGATCGATTATCTCTCCGGCAAAGGCGAGGCCGATGCGGTAGAACAGTTGATTCGTCGCGGTGCTCTTGTCACCACGGTCATCAGCCGCTTCGAACTTCTGGTAGGCGCTCGCAACGCGAAGCAACGCGCGCGCGTCGCACAACTCCTTGGAGCCGTGCCGGCGCTGAATCTGGATGAGGCGGCTGCCGATTCCGCGGCTCAGATTCACAGATCCCTGGAACAATCGGGCAACGCGATCGGCATGGCCGACAGCCTGATTGCCGGTATCGTCGTGAGCAGCGATGGAATCCTGATGACCCGGAACCGCCGCCATTTCGAACGGGTTCCAGGCCTGCGATTCGCTTAGTACTGCCGCAGAATCGAGGGATCCTTGATCTTCCGGTCGTCCGCGAGCAGGAACGCTTTACTCAAAATGAGCGAGAGCGTCTGGTCGCCTTCGAACGGCAGGGGCGGGCTCGCGGGCGATGCTTTCGTGGCGCCTCCCTGCACGATGCACAGGTATCGGCTGCCCGGTTCCATAAGCACGTTTCCGCTTCCCAGGTGGATCCGGTAGGTTGTGCGGTCCCCGCGCACGACCAGAAAATGGCCCTCGATACGGCACCGGTCGCGGATGGAAAGGCGCGGGAGCAGGCGATCGAGAACCGATTTGCGATTCAGCGCCATCTCCGTCAATTCGCCGAAAGAAAACGCGTGCCAGTATTCGCGGAACGGGACCGGTTCTTTCCGACCCCACGCCGGGTCGCTTCCGATGCTGGCGATGCCGGTGAAGAGATCCAGGTCGCGCATCATTTCGCTGAACACCACTGGCGGAACCGATTCCAACGGGCGCGCAATGCCGGCGGCGTCCAGGAATCGCACGGCGCCGGTGCGGATCAGCAGATAAATAAAATGTCCGCTGACCTCGCTTTCGTCGCGCGGAAAATCCACGTCGTATTCCACCCGCAGCGCGAACCGCGGCAGCAGCTTCGCGGGCGTATTGTGCGAATCCCACTGGCCCATCAGGCGAAACGTCCAGCCCCGCGATTCGCAAAGCGCGGCGAACACGTGCTGGCGCAGAACGTGTCCCGCGAAGCGGTTCGACCGGGCGCCCGTGTGCCGCTCGGCGTCGGTGATCAGGTACACTTCGCGGTGAGCCTGTTGGAAGGGCTGGCGGATGCCGCGGTCTTCCAGCCAGCAGCGCCAGTGCAGAATGGTTTGGGGGTCCGACGAGAGGGGATGCCACAAGCGGGCGGTTTTCTGCGCGCCCAGGTCTATGGGCCGCCCGGCATCGTCTACCACCCGGCCTTCGTGCCAGATGCCGGGTCCGGACTCGAATTGCCAGATCAGGCGCCGCGCCATATCGGCGAGCAGGGGATGATCCAGATAATGCGCCCGCAGTGTTTCGATGGGCAGGGCGCGCTGGCTGAGCAGGAGCCCTTCGATGCGCGCGCGGTGAGCGGCGAGCATCTTTCCCGTCTCTTTGACGGATTGTTGCAGCGCTTTCCACGTCTCCGCGTGATCTCGCTTGACGCAGGCGGGCGCGCTCTTGAGGGCCTTGCCCTGGGCGTCGCTCCACTGGACGGCGACCGATGTGGTTTCCTCCACCGAAATACAAGCCGAATGCTCGCCGAACCGCACGGTGCATGTGCCGCCGGGGCCGAGCCCGCAATCCGGCACGCTGATCTCTTCAATCTCCTCGCGGCTGACTCCGGCTTTCTGCGCGGCGCGCGCCAGGGCTTTTTCGATGAGCCGCTGCGCGGTATCGTACTTGACGCGTTGTGCCAGGCGACTGAGCTGCCCCACGGGATCCGCGCCCGGCAGTTCCGCCAGTACATTCACGCAAGCGTTGCCCACTTTCTGCGAGACCGCACCCAGCATGGGGATTTTCTTGAGGGCCGCTTCGGCGAACCTGGCCAGCAGTACGGGCAAACGTTCCTCGCGGCAATCCGCCAGAAACCACACGAAGCCGGTTTGGAATTCGGCTTCGCCGGAACTGAGCTGCACGCCGGGACGTCCGGGGCTGGGACCTAACTCCAGCCAGCGCGCGGCGGCGTCCAGGAACGCTGCCTGGCCGGCCTGATTGACCAGGTCTTGCGCGCCGGTGCGCCACTTGCGGGGCGCCTCGCTCGATTTCAACCCGGCCGTATGAACGAAGATCTGTTCCCACGTTTGCTGCTGAGGCGATCGCGCGATCTCCTGGAACACGGCCTGGGACCACGCGCCCTGCGCCGTGAGGGCCGTCGGGGGAGCGGGTCCGTTCAGCAGGTTGTCGATCGCTGCGTGGAGATCGCGCGCTTCCCCACCCCCCAGGTACTCCGTAATGCACGGGCGGAGTTGCGCCAGGGAGGCGGCGATGCGCGGCGACATTTGCACGGACGCCGCTGCCTTGAGCACGCCTCGAAACGGAAATTCCCTATGCTCGACGGAGACCAGTTCGATCATCCGCACCACCTGCTCTTCGGTGAAGTCGAGTTTGTAGCGAAGCACCATCCTCACGGCCTGGTGTACCGCGCGGCCTACCCAGGTGCGATCTTCCCTCACAACCTGCAGGCCCGAAATCGCGAAGTCTGTGGCAACGTCGGATGGCGCGCCCTGCAACTGCTCCAAGGCGCGGCGGGCGGCCCTCTCGCTGTCCTCGGCACGGAGGAAGGTCTGGTCCGCCAATTCGCGGCGAATTTCCTCCAAAACATTCGCGACCAAATTTGTTTCCGCCAACTTCAGCCTCCGATGAGGGGAACGAGCCTCAAAAAGGTGACCGTGCTCTGTGCCGTGAGCGGAATCTTCTCGTCGAGGCCGGTAATCTGCCGGTCGTCCACCAGAACCAGGAAGCCATTCCGCTCGAAAGCCGCGAGGGCCCTGGCGAATTGTTCCTGCCAGTCCAAATAGCGGCGCTCGCGCACTCCGTTGAGGATTCGCTCCGTTTCCCCGGGCTCCACCAGGCCGTGAAACCCCTCAACATCCGACAGGTTAAACCGCTCGACCTCCTGCTGCACGCGCTGCCGGATGATCTCGCGAAGGGTCGAGGCGGAGTCTTCGAGTTGCAGTGCGCCGGCGGCGCTGCGGGTTCCGGACGTCGTCTCATCGAGTACCGGGACCGACAGTGGCATGGCCCCAGTATCCTAAATCCTTCGGGGCCTCGCCAGTAAACCAAAGTTAGGGCTGCGCCTATGGAAAAACGCCACTGATGCAGATGAAGTACGCCACACCGTCGGGAGCAGCCGCGGTAAGGTTGGGAAGGCCAAAACTGTTAATGCCGTTACCGCCGTAATAGGCACCCAGCAAATTGAACAGGGCCGGATATTGAACGATGGAGAGCAGCCTTCCATCCGCCGGGAGCCAGCTTGTGGGGTACGCCGCGGCCGCGCTGAGAATCACCTGGCCAATGGTACAGGCGGCGCCGGCAGTGGTGCCCACAAAATAGGTGTTGGGATTGTAGCCAAACAGCCCCGCCGTGCCCGGAGGTCCGGGAGGGCCGGGAGGGCCGGTCAGCCCGCGGGACCCGGCCGGGCCTTGCGGTCCGGTGGCACCGGGGGCCCCCATGGGGCCGGCAACGCCAGCGGGCCCGGTATTCGCCAGCACGATCGCCAATGTTGCCGGGTGGCTGGTATTGGTGCTCTCCTTGCTGTCGAACTGGACGCTGGTGTTTCCGTTCGCCGTAAGGAGAAAGCCGTTGTTGGTGGCCGGCAGATTCACCCATCCTTGTACCGCGGCGGTAACGTCTACAGTGACGAATTGCAGGGAGGCGGTCACTGCCACGCCGGTGGCCACGGCCGCACCGGGCACCGGGGCGTTGTTGCCGTTCACGCCGGTTTCCGTCCACATCCCGTTGGCGGCGCTGATATTGATCGTGCCCGGCGCGCCGGCGTGATTCGCGAACAAAGTCAGCGTAGCCTTTTGTACCGAGCTTCCCAGCGTGCCAGCGGGCAATTGCGTGAGGTCGAACATTACCAGTCCCTGGCTGGCGGCACTTCCGACCGTAATGTTGCCGGACGTGCCGAAGTTCGTGGCTACGCCCGGAACGATATAAGCATCCTGTGCGACCGGAATGGTTTGCGCCAAAATGGCGAGCGGCGCGAAGGCAACCGCACCGGCGATACGTAATCCGAGTTTGTACATTTCCTTGATCTGTCCCCTCAACCGGGAAGCGACAGTTCGGCGGAGATTCCCTCACGCTAACGGTGATCGCCGTGGCAGCACATGTCGATAACCACCGTGCTGGCCAGAATCAGCACCGGGTCTTGGCCATCGGCGATATCGACTCCGTAGGTGTCCGCCCAGGTGAACCACTGCTTGGAAACCTGCGCCACCTGCTCGCCGCCGCTCGTGAACACGTATTCGTGGTCGCTGAGATTGCCGGTAGCGTCGAGATCCCCCTGCCCGTCCACATGGATGTGGAAAGTGCACTGGAAGAACGTAAACAGTTCCTTCTTTACGGTGGCCACATGGTCCTCGCCCTGGTAGATTTCGTAGGTCTGGCCCCACGCCAGCAGCTTTTGTTTGATGAAGGCCAATTGGTTGCCTGCGAGGTCTTCGAACGCCAGTTGGTGTCCGATGCTGAACACCCTGCCGTCCACGAAATAAACGTCGGCGCCGTTCTCGTTCTGAATGGCGAACTTGTCTCCGAACGAGAAGAGTTTCTGTTTCATGACGTAGCGCATCGGTTCAGTGTAGCGCTTTGCAATCGAGGTTCGCCGTTGAATGGGCGGGGTGACTTTGCGCCGCGGCGCCGGATGATTTGCCCTGCGCAGCACCGCGCCAGGAGCTAGAATGGCCACGTCGAGGAACGTACATGGATCCAAACCGTCATTCCCGCAGATCTTTTTTGTCATCGGCGATTGCTGGGGCCTCCGCCTTTCAGATCGTCAAACCGGAGTTGGTGCGTGGCGCCGGCAACGAGAAACTGAAGGCCGGGCTGGTCGGCTGCGGGGGGCGCGGCACGCAGGCCGTCCAGAACCTGCTGACCGGATGCGACAACGTCGAATTCGTCGCCATGGCCGACATTTTTGAGGACCGCCTGCAGGATTCCATCAACACCCTGAAGAGATTGCCGCCGGCGCTTTCCGGCCGCGTCAAGGTGGATGCCGAGCACCGGTTCACCGGATTCGATGCTTATAAGAAAATAATCGGTTCGGACGTGGACATCGTCATGCTGGCCACCTATCCGGCATACCGGCCGATCCACTTCGAAGCCGCGGTGGAAGCCAAGAAGCACATCTTCTGCGAGAAGCCGTTCGGTACAGACCCGGTGAACGTGCGGCGCTTTATGGCCGCCGCCAAACGCAGTCGAAGAACTGCGGCTCACCGTGAAATCCGGGGCGCAGCGGCGCTCGCAGGCGTGGTATCTGGACCAGTACAAGCGTGTGAAGGATGGTGAACTGGGAGATATCGTGGCACTGAATGCCAACTGGGTGGGCAGCCCCGTCCTGAACTTCACCAGGTTCCCCAATGGCAAGCGGGATGCTAAGTGGGGCGACATGGAATTCCAGAATCGCAACTGGTACTCGTTCGTCTGGGTCTCCGGCGACCAGATTGTGGAACAGCATCTGCACAATATCGACGTCTGCAACTGGTTCATGGGCGGCCATCCTGTGGAAGTCACGGCTTCCGGCGGCGCTGCCTGGCGCCCGCGCGAAGAGGAGTACGGCAATATCTATGACCACATTTATGCCGATTTTGTTTATGCCAACGGCGTTCACATGGCCAGCCATTGCCGGCAATTTCAGGGTCAAGGCGTCGCCCAGAATGTCAGCGAGCGCATTGTGGGAGCCAAGGGCGTGATCGATAGCGCGTCGCTGCGCGGCGGGCGGGCGGCCGTCGACCCATACGTGCAGGAGCACATCGACATGGTCAACAGCATCCTGGGCAAAGGGCCGTACCTGAACGAATCGATGGCGGTTGCCGAGAGCACCATGACTTGTCTCATGGGCCGGGAAGCCGCTTATTCGGGCGTCAAGGTCACCTGGGACATGATGATGAATTCCAAGCTCGACCTGCTGCCTAAGAGCTTCGACTATAAGGACAGCGTGGCGGTGCCGCCATTACCGGTGCCGGGCGCCTACAAGTTCGTTTAATCACGAAACCATTCCGGGACTGCCGATTGTGGTAGCATCCGTGGAATGAACCGCAGAAACCTTTTCCAAATGGCGGCGGGCGCGGCAGCGTTCGCCATGCAGGACGACACGCTGAAGCGCCTACGCGCAGCGGCTAGCGCCACGAAGGATCGCTCGCCCGAGGAAATGGCCAAAGATGAGGACTACTGGGCCGAAATCCGCCAGGCCTTCACCGTCGACCGCAACATGATCAACCTGAACAACGGGCACGTGGGCCCTTCGCCCCGCACCGTGCAGGACGCGCTGCGGCAGTATCTGGAATACAGCGACATGGGCCCGTACACACACCATGATCAACATGCTGGAGCGGCAGATCGAGACGGTGCGGCGGCGCCTGGCGCAAGGTGGCCGGCTGCGATCCCGAGGAGATCGCCATCACGCGCAATGCCAGCGAATCGCTGGAGAACGCGCAGTACGGCATCGATCTCAAGCCCGGCGACGAGGTGCTCACCACCAACCAGGATTATGCCGCGCATGATCGAGACGTTCCGCCAGCGGGAGCGGCGCGAAGGCATCGTGCTCAAGACGATTTCGTTTCCCGGTGCCGCCGCCCTCCATGGACGATCTGTACAACCGCTTCGAGCGCGCCGTCACCCCCAAGACCAAGCTGATCCTGGTCTGCCACATCACCAATCGCACCGGCCAGATTTTCCCCATCAAGCGCATCTGCCAGATGGCCCACGCGCGCGGCATTCCGGTGATTGTGGACGGCGCGCACGCTTTCAACCATTTCCCCTTCAGCCTTTCGGATCTGGATTGCGACTACTACGGCGTCAGCCTGCACAAATGGACCTGCGCGCCGGTCGGCACAGGCTTCCTGTACGTGCGCAAGTCGCGGATCGCGAGCACCTGGTCGCTGATGGCGTCGAGCGCCACGCAGGAGGGCGACATCCGCAAGTTCGAGGAGATCGGCACGCATCCGGCGGCCAATCACAACGCCATCAGCCAGGCGCTGATCTTCAACGAAGAACATCGGCATCGATCGCAAGGCCGCCCGCCTGCGCTATCTGCGCGACCGCTGGGCCCACCGCCTGGCGCAAAACCCGAAGTGCAAGATCCTGCACAGCGAAGACCCGGCGCAATCCTGCGGCATCGGCTTTCTGGCCTTCAACGGCGTGGATCCGGGGAAGATGCGCGAGACCGCTGATCGGCAAGTACTCCATTTATACCGCGTACGTGCCGCATGCAGAATACACGGGGCTGCGCATCACGCCGCACATCTACACCACATTGCAGGAGATCGACACGTTCAGCGCGGCGGTGGAAAAGGAAGTAGGGTAGGCGGGCCTCTTGCTCAACCGAAGTGGACGAGCACGTGCCAGAGTTGTCTGAAAAGCCGGAGGACATCGAAGTAGCCGCCCCATTCGCTCCATTGCCCGGGGTCTTGATGCAACGAGGCTGCCGCTCTCCCGATTACCGCAGCGTCGAGGATTCCGTCCCTTCCGGCGATGCGTTCCGCGATGCGGGGCATCGCCGGTCCGCGGAAGTCGTCTGGTACATCGCGAACGGGGAGCCGGAAACCACAGTGCCAATGAAGGTCGAACCCGTATTTATCCGCCAGATCGATGAGTGTTTGCCCGACAGGCGTGCGCGCGAAGGCCGGGTCGGCCACCAATGCCTCAACATCGCGGGGTAGCAGGACGGGGCCATGAACTTGTGCTTCGACTCCAGTGTCCAACACACGTCCGGGCTCGCCCAGTGACGGGTTCGGCCGGCGCTCGCGCAGGATCTTGAGAAGGTCGCAGAATCCCCTCACGGTAATGCCGGGCATGCCAAGCGTCGGGGCACGAAACGGAGGCCAGGGCGGAGTGGCGATGCCGCCGTTTTCAATTTCAGCAAGCAATGCGGCCGTCACGGCGTGGGGTGTTGCAAGGGTGCCGGCCCGGTTCGTGGCATGCGGGTCTTCGCTGCCCATGAAGGTAATGGAAGTTCGTTCGCCCACGCCTCGGAGCACAAAATAGCACGACCCAAAGCGCGGCGCCGGCCCGTCGGGGAAACGGATCAACTCGAGTGATCCATATTTGGGACGCTCCGAAGCCAGGACGCCTTCGCTGTGGTAGGCCCCTCCGAACAACGTACGTTCCCAATTATCGCGCTCGCCGCCGGGAAATGCGGTCGGGCTTCCGCTCGATAGTCCCGTCTCAAACTGATTTCGGTACACACCCTCGATCAGCAGGCAGTCCGCGACATTTGCGGGCTTCCCGCCAAAACGGTCAGGATGGAAGTGAGCCACGATTCGAGCGTGCCGCCGGACCGATTCCATTGCTTCGCTATAGTCGTCGAGTGTGAATCCAGCGCGCTTGAAGATCGCGGCTACGGACAAGTGCGCGGCGGCCTCTTTATCGCGCGCTATGGCGTCCACATAACGCAGGGCCGCGGCTTGTGCTGGTGAAAGGGAGTCAGGCGCAATGGAGAGGTCAGGCGATATTTCCGTAGCTTAGCACCGACGATCGATTCGCGTGAAAAGGTCGAGCAAGGCATTGATCACACGCCCGCGGCTTTCAGGGCGGCAAGCACACGGTCGTCCCGGAAGGGAACCCTTCGGATGCGAACGCCGGTAGCATCGTGGATGGCGTTGGCGATCGCCGCGAGCATGGGTTTGAGCGAGGCCTCACCGGCTCCGTAGGGCGGCAAGTCGGGGCGGTTCGGATTCGGGTCGCCGTTCACCAGCACGACATCGACGCGTTCGGGCACATCGGCGTGGCGGAGCGTCGGATGGGAGAACCAGTCCAGGCTGGTCACCTTTTCCGTATCGAAGCGGACTTCCTCGTGAATGGCGCGGCTCAGGCCGTGGAGCGTGGCGCATTCCACCGTGTGACGCAGGGCGTCAGGATTGACTGCCAGCCCGCAGTCATGCGCGCACACCAGGCGCTTCGCCCATACATGACCGGTCTGGCGGTTCACCTCAACCTCGGCGACCTGCGCCACCACAGTCTGGCCGCGGAAGGAGTAAGCGATGCCGCGCCCGGTGAGGATGTCTCCTTTGGCGAGTGGTTTCGGCGAAGGCCGCGCGTCCCAGCCGTACTTTTCCGCGGCGGCCTTGAGAACCGCAAGCGACCGCGCGCGCCGGAATCCGCCATCATCGTTTGTGCCGGCCTTGATCAGGTTCATGCGGAATTCCAGGGCATCGGTTTTCCCCGCCGCCGCCGCTTCGTCGATGAAAGACTCGGCGGCGAATGTCGATTGCGGGCCGTTGGGATCGCGCAGATTGCCGGTGCGAAGCGGCGTCTCCCACACACTCGGTAAGCTGACAACCTCGCCAGTCATACGGCGATTGGGGATTACGTACATGTCCGAAGGCAGCGAGGCACTCCCGGCGGCGGGTCTTGCCCGCCTCGACCCCATCAGTTGTGCGACCAGCACGGTATCCGGCTCGTTGTATCCGAGATGGTTGTAGTCGCACGAACGCGCGTTATAGTCGTACGCGATCAGTCGCCCCTCCGCATCCAAAGCTCCGCGCATCTTCACCAGGAATGCCGGACTCTTGGTGTCCCAAGCCGTCTCCTCATCTCTCATCCACTGCATGCGAACAGGCCGGCCGAGCTCGCGGGCAATCCAGGCCGCCTCACAACCGGCATCCTCCGCCGCCGTGCGGCCGAAGCCCTGCGGGCCCTGCATCCAGACCACACGAACCCTGTCATGCGGCATGCCGAGAAACGTAGCGACGCCTCTCCGCATGCCATACGACTTCATGTCGTTCGAATAGACGGTCATCTGGCCGTTGGAAGGGTCCGCTGTGGCATGCGCGCCCGCGAATGCGGTGTGTCCCTGGAACGGCACCTCATACTCGGCTTCGATCACCTTGGCCGCGCCGGAAAATGCCGCGTCGGGATCTCCCGTGACATTGGGCCTGCCGGGCGAGGTGGCTGTTGCCGTACGCATGTAGTTGAAAAGATCTTCGGATGCAGGAAATGGAGCGGTGGGTGGCTTCTCCCAGGTTGTCTTGAGCTGGCGGGCGGCGCGGATGGCCTGCTCTTCGCGTTCGCACACCACGGCGACATAGTTGCCTTTGCGCATCACCTTGATGAAGCCCGGCAGGTTCTTCACCGGCGATTCATCGATGCCCGTGAGCGTCGCGCACGCGAATGGAGGTTTCACGTTGCGCGCGTGAACCATGCCGGGCAGCCGGACGTCGACGGCCCATTTCAGCGAACCGTCCACTTTGGCCGGAATGTCGTCGCGCTGCAGAGACTGGCCCGTGTATTTGAGTTCAGGCACCGTCTTCGTTTTGGCCTGACCGGTGACGGAATTGACGTTGGCGCCATTCAACGTGACATGGAACTTCTTTCCTGCGATCAGTTCGCCATAGGTAACGCGCTTCGAACGGTCGGCTTTCACGGTGATGACGGCATCGCTGACCGCGAGCTGATCGACCGGCGCTCCCAGGCGGGCCGACGCCATTTCCAGCAGCACACGGCGTGCTTCCGCGGCAACGCGGCGCATCGGCCACGAATCCCTCTCCATGGCGGTCGAGCCGCCCGACCCGACCTGATCGACGGTGATGTCGGTGCTTCCCATGATGCACGCGGTCCGATCAAAGGCGATATCGAGCTCGTCGGACATCAACTGCCGGAAGCCAGTTCCGGTACCCTGGCCCGGGTCGGTTTTGCCGACGTAAAACGTGGCCGAGTTGTTCTCGTGAATCACGATCCACGAGTCGATTTGGCGAAAATCAGGATCGGGATACGGACCCGGTCCCTGAGGCGCGGCGTTACTCTGCGCATCGCCTCCCGAGCCGGCTGCCGAAGCCCCGAAGCTCACCGCGAGCAATCCCGCGCTCCGGAAGAAGCCTCTTCGGTTCATCACCAGGACATCTTCAATCTGTTTCGGAATCCGGTCAGACAGGCTCATGCCACCACCTCCTTCACAGAAGCGGGCGAGGCATCGGCGAGGGTCTTGACCGCTCGTTTGATGGCCGTCTGAACGCGGTAGTAACTCATGCAGCGGCACAACGTTCCGTTCATGGTTTCGCGGATCTGCGCGTCGGTCGGGTGCGGATTCTTATCGAGCATGGCCTTCGCGGTCATGATCTGTCCGTTCTGACAGAATCCGCATTGCGGCACCTGCTCCTCAATCCAGGCTTGCTGCAGCGGGTGCAGCCTGCCGTTCGAAGAGAGGCCTTCGAGTGTGGTGATTTCACCCCTGACGGCGGACACAGGCATGATGCAGGAACGAACCGCCGCACCGTTGATAATCACCGTACAGGCGCCGCACTGGCCCAGTCCACATCCAAACCGGGGTCCTTGCAGGCCAAGATCGTTTCGAAGGATATAGAGCAGCGGCGTGGCCGGATCTACATCCAGTGTGTGCGTACGGCCATTCACCTTCAGTGTGATATTGCTCATCGATCCACCCTCCTCATGCATCCGAGGTACTGACAGAATTATCTGCCTGAACGGATAGCGGGTGCAACGGTCATGGCGTCCCGCCAGGCACTGCGCGGCCGCGGCCTGAAACAGGGATAGTCCGGGCAGGGAGCGCGGCGGGTCGTCTTGCTGGGCAAAGCTCCGCTATGAAGCGATCTCGACAAGAGGATAGGCCTCGACGTATTCCTCTCCATGGCAGCCGTAATACGCCACCGTTCGCGCCGCGAAATCGACATCGTAACGCACAACGCCGGCGCGCCACGAAGCCGCCAGGAACTCCGGAAATGTGCTTTCTCCCGCCTGATCCGTTCGCAACGCGGAAATCAGCGCCTCGCGGTTGAATGGCGGCACGTCCATCGTGCCCGTCGCTAATGGCGTGCCCTGGGTCACGACGGGCCCGTCATTGGTCAGAAAAAGGCTCTGGCATGCGGGTAGGAACCAGACATTCCGAGTCACCCCCGCTTGCCGCAACGCCTCGGCGAGGTAGGGAAAGCCTCCGGCTTTGGGCCGGATAGCCATGGCGCGTTTCTGGGCCGTCTCTAAGGTCTCGATCGCTTTACTCATAGAAGATTCTCCTTCGTGTGTTTGGGGGATTAGTCGGTCGGCACGTCCCTGATCTGGTGAAACTCGGCCAGTTTGCCAAGCAGGCGGCGCAGAGTGGCCCGTTCGCCGGCATCCAGGCCATTGAAGAACTCCCGATCGTTCCGGTCCGCGATCTCCGCCAGGCGGGGAAGAACGCGGCTGCCCGAACGCGTCAGGGAAAGCAACTGGACGCGGCTATCCTCCGGTTTGGTCGCGCGCGTAACCCAGTCCTTGGCTTCCAGCTTGTCGATGATCTTGGAGACAGCTCCGCGGGTCAGATCCAGGGCTGCGGCGAGTTCCCCAGGGGTGATCCCCGGCCGTTCCTGGATGCGGCACAGCACAACCCATTCGGCCACGGAAGTGTGCTTCGCCTGCAAAGCCCTGGCGAATGAGCCGGAGACGTGATTGGAAACGCGCCGCAGCCAGTAGCCAAGGTGAGACTCGAGGTCCGGCGCCGGCTGTTGCCCGCGGCGCGGCTGGCGCGGCAATATTGTTTCCATGGAAACCAGTATACTTTCCTTGGAAACTACTTGTCAAGGGCCGACCCTTTTCGTGAAGCGTTTCGGTCAGCCCTCCGTCACGGGCAGCGGCGATTTCGGCGGTTACGCTATCGTAACCACATGAGCACCTTTTTCAGTCTTCGGACAAATACCGTTGTCCTGTTGATGGCTCTCGCCACTTTTCAGGCCGTCGCCCAGGAAGCCAAACCGCCGCTTCCACAGCCGGCGGCCGATGCGAAGGATAAGGAGAAGCCCGCGGCCGAGAAGGAACCGCCCCTGCCGGCCGACGCGCACGTCTCACAGAGCATCCAACTGGAAGGCAGGGCGCTGAACTACACGGTGACCGTAGGTACCCTGCCGGTTTTTGACAAGGACGGTAAGAAGAGCGGCGAGGTGGTATACACCTCCTATGTGATGAGCGGCGCGGATCGCGCGGTAACCTTTGCCTTCAACGGCGGCCCGGGTGCGGCGTCGGTATATTTGAATCTTGGCGCCATCGGGCCGAAGCACGTGAAGTTCGGCGACCAGGGCGACAGCCCGTCGGACCCGGCGACGCTAACCGATAATCCGGGGACGTGGCTGGACTTCACCGACCTGGTATTCATCGACCCCATCGGCACCGGGTACAGCCGGTCGCTGGTCTCGGCGGACGAGACCAAGAAGCAGTTCTACAGCACGGAGAACGATATCCATTATCTTTCCCGCATCGTCTACGACTGGCTGGTGAAGAACGGACGCATGGCCTCGCGGAAATACCTGGTGGGCGAGAGCTATGGCGGCTACCGCGGCCCGCGGATCACGCACTACCTCCAGTCCAGCTCGGCGTGGCGATGAACGGCGTGGTGCTGGTTTCGCCGTATCTGAACCCGGCGCAGGATGAGAATCCGCGACATGTCCCCCGTTCCGTGGATGCTGACGCTGCCCTCGATTACCGCCGCGCATCTGGAACGCGAGCACAAACTGACTCCCGAAGCCATGGCGCAGGTGATTGCCTACACTCGCGGCGAGTATGCCACGGACCTGCTGAAGGGCCGCAGCGACCCGAAGGCGACGCCGCGCATCGTGGAGCGGGTGACCCAGATGACCGGCCTGGAGCAGGAGTTTGTGCGCCGGGCCGGCGGCCGCCTGGAGATCGGCGCCTACCTGCGCGAAGTTTTTCGCGAGCAGGGCAAAATCGGCAGCGTTTACGATTCGAACGTGACCGCGTTCGACCCCTACCCGTTCGCCCCCGAGCAGCGCACCAACGATCCGATTCTGGAGAGCATCATCGCGCCGACCACGACCGCGATGGTGGATTTCGTAACGCGCGTAGTGGGCTGGAAGACCGATGCGCGATACAACGCACTCAGTTACGACGTGGCCTCCCAGTGGGACCGCGACAGCCAGTCGCTGCGCGCCGGAGCGGTGCCCGACCTGCGGCAGGCGGTGGCGGCCGATCCCAAACTGCGCGTGCTCATTGCCCACGGCTGGAACGACCTCTCATGCCCGTTCATGGGCTCGGTGCTGACCGTGGACCAGATGCCGGTGATGGGGGATGCCACGCGCGTCGCCGTGCACGAATATCCGGGCGGCCACATGTTCTACAGCCGGCCTGACAGCCAGGCCGGATTGCGGAAGGACGTGCGCGAGATGTTCAGCAAGCACTAGCGCGGCGGCTACTTGCCGGGTTGCCCCGGGCCGGCAGCGTGATTCCAGAGGTTGTGCCACAGCCTGAGCGTGGAAGCCCACAGTCCCAGCGCCTGCAGCACGCCCACGCAGGCCGCCAGGAAGACTACCAGGTTCAGCAGCGCCTTTATGGAGCCGGCCATCGGAATATACGTGTTAATGAGCCACAGCACCATTCCCACGACAATCAGCGTCAGAACGATGTTTATGACTGCTTTGGCGCCGCTCGGCATGGGTATGTAACTATTGGCAAGCCGCGCGATGGCCACCACAAGGATCACGGCGACCGCGATATAGATAAACGGCATCGTCACTACCTTTCCACATATGTATGGCAATTCAGGTGCCAAAGAATTGATCGATACTCGAGCATGTGTTTCAATGGTTTCATGAGCGGGATGCGCGGGTATTTGCCGATCTTGCACGACCGGGTGCGAAAACGGGAGTTCAATTCCCTCTTCCTGTTCGTCACTTCCCGATGCAATTCGCTGTGCCGCACCTGCTTTTATTTCGACAAGCTGAATAGCAAAGACGATCTGACAACGGAAGAAATCGAGCGGATCTCGCAGACCTCTCCGCCGTTTCGCAAGTTATGGCTTTCCGGAGGGGAACCTTTTCTGCGGCCCGATCTGGCTGAGATTGTCGCCACGTTCGTGCGGCGCAACGGCGTACGCAATGTGAACCTGCCGACTAACGGCCTGCTGCCGGAAAAGATCTTCCCCACGATGGACCGGATGCTGGAGATGTGTCCGGAGACTTCGATCGACTTGAACTTCTCGTTGGACGGCCTGGAGAAAACTCACGATTCGATCCGCGGCGTTCCCCAGAACTTCGTCCGAACCTTGGGGACGATTCACAAGGCGGCGCAGCGCTATGGCGGCATTAAACGGCTACGGCGGAATGTGCTCACGGTAATTACCCGCGAGAACTACCGGGAGATCGAGCAACTGGCTGTCCGATTGAAGGAAAGCGCCGAGATCGACGGCCATTACTTCGAAGTAATACGCGGCCAGGCTCCGGATCCTTCATTGAAGAACCTTACCAGGGAATCGGTAGCGGACTTACATCGCCGCCTGATGCCGTTTCACCGCTATTACGCCGACGCTCTCTTTGCTAACTTACCCTTGGGGGTGCGGCAGTTAGCCAGAGTTTACTATCTGGGCAATCTGCGATTTCACTTCGACCTGCATGAACAGTGCCTGGAATCGCCGCAGGCATGGCCCATGCCTTGCACCGCGGGAGAAACCTCCATCGTCATCGATCACAACGGGCGATTTCGCGCCTGCGAGATGCGCGGCATCGTGGGGAACCTGCGCGACTACAATTTCGACGTGGGGCGGGCGTTGGAGTCGGAGGAAATGCGCCGCGAAGTGGACTCGATCCCCCAGGCCAACTGCTGGTGCACGCATAGCTGCTTCATTCAGGAGAGTTCCAAGTTCTCCGCCAGGGCGCAGTTAGTTACGATCCCGCTTGCGGGCATGGCGAATGCATCCCAGGCACAGAAGGCTTCCCGCCAGTAAGCCTAGGGTAGCCGGTTCGGGTGTGTTCGTCACGAAGGAACTATCCACCGCGGTAATGAAGCGCTGATTGCTGCCCGGCGGATTCGGGTTGAAGATGATCACGCTCGACAAGAATACCTGGCCGGCGGCAAACAAGGCGCTCGTGGGCTTACTGAAGACGTTGGCGTACTTGGCTTGAGCCTGGTTTACGAACGCCTGGGTTCCCGCCGGTTCCAGAGGCCCGGCCGGCAAGGTTCCCATCACCTGCCAGATTGCAAAGGTGATCGGCGCGGCATAGGAATCAATGAAGGCAGTGTACGCCGGCGTATAGGGCGATGGAGGGTTCGGGTGCGCGTAGGAATCGGGCGTCACGCCTAACACCTTGGCTTTCGACAAAAGCAGCGAAGCGAGAAAAGCCGCCTCATCTTCCGCTTCTCCCACCGGCGTGGATATGGTCCCATCCGTTAACGTCGAGCCCCAATTGGTCGTGATATTGCCATCCAGGCACATAAATGGATCAGTGGAGACGGTGGTGTGGGTGGTGGTGCCGGTGAGTTTTCCAGGGTAGGGACCAATGGCCTCGCCATTGGCCGCCGGAATGGGATTCGGTTGGGGACCCAGATAGAAGGAATAACTATCGGCATAGAGGGGGATGCTAACCAAAGTCATCAGCGCCAGGATGATCACGACGGACAGCCGGGGACAATTGATTGGATTCGGACCATTCATACTTGTAAACTTCATGATGTCCCACGCAAGATCGAAATCCTATAGATCCAACAACATAGGAGTACCGATAAACTGCGGGAATACCCTGAAGCCGATAGCCAGAATTACCGGATTTTACTTAGAACCACTAGGGATCTGCTGAAGTGGTGGAATGCCTGCCCAAAGGAGCCCAATCCGCCAGTGATATAGTTTTGAGACGATGAGACCTTTATCCTCCGTCCCGAAAGCCGTGTTGTTTCTGGCGGCGCTGGGCCTGGTATGCGGACACGCACAGGAACCCGCGCGCGCTCCACTGCCCCCGCTTCCCGCTCCGCTCGATGTGCCCAAACCCGGTCCCGCGACCGATGCCCCATATGCACCCCAGCCCATTCTGCCCGGCGGCGTGGTGGTGCCCCTGTTTCCGCCCGGATCGCCGTACCTCAAAATGGACCGCATCAAAGAGCCGGAGAAGTACAACATGAGCGGTGCCGTGCCCGGGCGAATCTCCAGCATCGTCAACATCCACAATCCGTCGATTGAATTTCATCCGGTGGAGCGTGGGATCAATACCGGGGTGGCGGTGATTCTGGCGGCTGGCGGCGGGCACAACACCCTCAACGTGGGCGGAGAAGCGGCCGATTTCGTACCGTTTTTTTACAACTACGGCGTGAACACCGTCATTCTGCGCAATCGCCTGCGGCGGGACGGCTACAACCCGCAGACCGACGAAGTGTATGACATGCAGCAGGCCATCCGCATGGTGCGGGCATACGCCAAGGAGTGGAATCTGGATCCGAACAAGATCGGCGTCATGGGTTTTTCAGCCGGCGCGGAACTGGTGGCCGCCGCAGCGGTGCTCTATGACGATTTCGACAAAAAGAACAATGGCGCGGGCGATCCTTTGGCAGGCATCACCTCGCGGCCGGACTTCGCAGGAATTATCTATCCCGGACCTTCGCCCTTTGCGCGCAACCGGACTCCGCCGCCAATTCCGAGAAACGTGCCCCCGGCATTCCTGGTCTGCGGCGGTTCGGGCGACCGGGTACACGCCGTCTGGGCCATCGAGTATTTCAGCGCCATGCTGGCCATGAGCGTGCCGAATATCGAGATGCACATCTACGGCGTGGGACGCCACCCGGGGGATCCGTTGCCGGACGGCAGCCATCAAAGCGGAGGCCTGACGGATCGCAACGATACGCCATACGGCACGTGGCAATTCCGCTTTATCGACTGGTTCCGCGACCTGGGATTCCTGCAAAAGCCCGGGGTTGAGACCAAAGCGGCCAAGGACGTGGCTACGTTTGTGGCGCAGCCGGCCGCGCGGCGGTGAGGGCGGCGGCATTCCCGGGCCGGGTGAATTCACGGAACACGCGGGCCTTTGTCGCGTTGTTTACTACATGGGCACACTGGCTGACGACCTGCGCTATGCCTGGCGCATGCTTCTGAAGAATCCCACGTTCGCGGCGATTGCGGTGGCCGCCCTGGCGCTGGGGATTGGGGCCAATACGGCGATCTTTACGGTAGTCAACGCGGTCCTGTTGCAGCCGCTGCCTTACCGGCAGGCGGACCGCATAGTGAAGCTGCAGCGCATGTACCCGACCGGTCCGCAGGGTGCAAACTCCATTCCCAAGTACATGGCCTGGACCCACAACCATGTATTCCAGAGCATGACCCTGTACGGGCAGAACGCGCCCGGCATGAATCTGGGCGGAGGGGACCGGCCTCAACAGGTGAAAGTGCTCACCGTGTCGAGTGGATTTTTCCCCGTATTCGGAGTGAATGCCGCACGCGGCCGCGTGTATTCCGCGGAAGAGGACGTGCCCCATGGACCGGCGCTGGCCGTAGTTTCCGGCGGCCTGTGGCAGACGCGCTTCGCCGGAGATCCGCAGCTTGTGGGGCGCGCGATTCAACTGAACGGAGCGCCGTACACGGTGGTGGGCATACTTCCAAAGAGTTTCGCTTCAGACCCTCCAGCCGATATCTGGATCCCTCTTCAGGCGGACCCCAACAGCACCAACCAGGGGCACTATCTGTCCGCCGCGGCGCGGCTCAAGCCGGGTGTCACCCTGGCGGCGGCGCAGGCGGAAATGAAGGTGCTGGCGGAACGGTACCGGCTGGCCAATCCGAAACTGGTGGACCCGTCCGAATCGGCTACCGCGATACCCATGCGGGACGCCGTAGTGGGGAATGTGCGGACGGCGCTGCTGGTGCTGCTGGGCGCGGTGGGATTCGTGCTGCTGATTGCCTGCGCGAACGTGGCCAATCTGCTGCTGGCGCGCGCGGCGGTGAGGCAGAGGGAGATGGCGGTACGCGCCGCAATCGGCGCCAGCCGCGGGCGCGTGGTGCGGCAACTACTTACCGAGAGCGTACTGCTGGCAGCCATCGGCGGGGCCTTGGGATTCGTCATAGGCGCGTGGGGCGTGCGCGTGCTCCTGCTGCTGGTGCCCGGGAAGATCCCGCGACTCACCGGCCCGGATGGTCTACAGCCGGTAGCGCCTCCGCTGGATTGGCGCGTGGCGGCGTTCACCATTGGGTTGGCGCTGCTGACGGGCATCCTGTTTGGCGTTTTTCCGGCCCTCCAGATCTCTGGCACCGACCTCGCCTCCAGCCTGAAAGAGACCAGCGGCCGTTCGGGCACCGGACGGCGCACCAACCGCACCCGATCGATTCTGGTGGTGACGGAGGTGGCGCTGGCGCTGGTGCTGCTCTCCGGCGCGGCGTTGCTGATCCGCTCCTTCATGGGGCTCCGCGGAACGCAGCCGGGAATCGATCCGCGCCACGTGCTCACCTTCGCCACTTCCATGGGCGGCGCGGGCTACGATACCACGGCCAGAATGGAGCGCTTCGGCGCGCAGGCCGTGCACCGGCTGGAAGGTCTGCCCGGCGTGGAATCGGCCACTCTGGCGATCATGCTGCCCGCTTCGGGCAACGGCGGCGCCGATTTGCCGTTTAACGTCATCGGGCGCACTCCCAAAGCAGGGCAGGACTATGACGGCGACGAACAGTGGCGCTTCGTTTCGGCGCATTACTTCCAGACCTTCAAGATTCCGGTGATCCGCGGCCGCGCCTTCGCGGAAACCGACACGGGCAACTCCTCGCCCGTGGTGATCATCAATCAGAAGATGGCCGCGCAGTATTGGCCCAAGCAGGATCCCGTGGGGCAGGTGATCGTCATCGGAAAGGGCCTTGGTCCCCAGTTCGCCGAATCGCCGCGCCAGATCGTGGGCGTGGTGGGCAATGTGTGCGAAACCGGAGTCCAGGATGGTGAAGTGGGCGTGATGTACGTGCCGCAAAGCCAGGTGACGGAGGGCATGACGAAACTGGCCAACGGGGTAATTCCACTTTCGTGGGCCGTGCGCACGTCGATGGACCCGTTGAGCCTGCGCAGCGCGGTGGAGCGGGAGTTCCGCGCTGTGGATGCGAACCTTACCGTGGCCGAGGAGCGCAGTATGGAACAGGTGCTGGAACTTTCGCTGGCGCGCCAGAACTTCAACATGCTGCTGCTCTCCGTCTTCGCGGGCATCGCGCTCCTGCTGGCGGCCATCGGTATCTACGGCCTGATGTCCTATTCGGTACAGCAGCGCACGCAGGAGATTGGCATTCGCATGGCTCTCGGCGCCAGCCGCCCCGCCATGCTCCGGCTGATCATGGGTCAGGGAATGAAGCTGGCGGGAATCGGGGTGGCGCTGGGCCTGGCGGTCTCGTACGGCGTGACCAAGGTGCTGGCCAGTCTGCTCTTCGGGATCAAATCCAGCGACCCGCTGGCGTTTGGAGCTGTGGCAGTGATACTGACGCTGGTGGCCGTGATCGCGACATACGTGCCGGCGCGGCGCGCGGCCGCCACCGCGCCCACGGAAGCTCTGCGCTACCAGTAAGCGGGGGTTAGGGATGGGGGTTGGGGATGGGGGGCCTGTTGCTCGCTTCGCTCGCCGTCCGAGCCGGAGCGGATCGGGAGCTAATCCCTATCCCCAACCCCCACCCCCAACCCCCGTTTTACTGCCCCCCCGCGGGGGCCGTGCGATTCGAACTCGCGGGCGCGGGCTTGCCGGCGTCCAGGTGGTCCCAGTTCATGATGGCGTTGAAGGCCAGCATGAAACTGCCCTGCGTCTGCCAGCGCCAGAAGGGGCGAATGGCAAACATGACGATGTGACCCTTGCCGAGGGGAACATCCACCGCTGCGGCGCGGCCGGAAAGGGCCTCTCCGCCTGCGAGTGTGCCGGAGAGCAGCATATCGCTGGTGTTGGTGGGAAACGCCAGGACGACGCGCGCGCGATCTTCCAGGGCCGCGCCCCCGCGCCCTCCGCGTCCTCCACGACCGCCGCCGCCACCCGCGGCCGCCGCGCCTCTGCCTGCGCGCCCGCCACGACCGCCGGCTGCCGGCGCCGCTACCTCCGCAGCCTCCGAGGCATCCAGCGGCGAGACGTGAATTGGGGTGACGTTCGGGGTGATGTTCTGCCCTTCCCCGCCGTTGATGGGGCCCCCGGCGCCGCGTCCGCCGCCACCGCCGAAGCCGCCAAAACCGCCGCCGCCACCGGCCGCATTCAGTACGGGATCCTGATTGAAGTACACCGGCAGGTCGCTGCCGTCATAGCCGTAGGCGATCGGGCTCTTCAGATCGGTAAATTTGCCGCGCAGAATAGAGCCGCGCACAAACAGATTCGCCGGATGTTCCACTGTGACCCCGCCGGTCAGGTCGTACTCCGCCAGCATGGCGGCGGTGGCGCCTTCGGAAATGAGCGCTCCGCCCTGCTCGACGAACTTGGCCAGGTCTTCGAGTCCTTCCATCCCCATACCGCCGCGGACGTCGTCGCTGGAATCCACACCGCCCAGGTTGGGGGTCTCAGCGGTCTTTTTGTATGGAATGGGCGCGCTGGCGTTCACGCCGGCCAGGATCGAAGCCGCGGTCCCGCCGGTGTGGGGAAAGATAATCACATCGTACTTGGCGCGCAGGTTGGGGTCTTTCAACTCCTTGTCGCCGAAGTAGGTGTACGGAACCTTGTAGTGATCCAGGGCGGCGCGCACCCAGCCTTCGTCCTGCGTACGCGACCAGGAATGCGCATAGCCGATGCGCGGCACCGTCAGGTCGTGAGTCTTGACCTGCGGCGCGGAAGAGACGGCCCAGCCCGAAAGACCCAGCTCTTTCAACATGGGCTCCAGCGTGGCACGGTCGGCATTGGGAATGATCAGCGCGCCCGCGCGGAATTTGTGGCCGCTCAATTCAAAATCCTCTTCCGCGGCCATCATTTTGACGGACGGATTGCGGAAGCGGAAGGAGATCAGGTTGTTGTCGCTGGTGTGGTCCACCACCAGCGTGCCGCCGCTGCCATCCACCCCGCCGGCAGCCTTCGCGTCGCTGGTAAGCAGAGTCATCGGCTCATCGAAGATCGACTTTTCGTGGGTCTTGATCAGCTTCACGTCGCGCAGATACTGCATGGTCCAGCCGGTATCGTCATAAGGGCGCGGGTTGGCGGTGGGATAGTTCTGGATACTGGTGTACATATCCACCAGCGTGCGATAGGGCTGATCGGCGCGAATGACGTAGTCGCCGGCCGCCACGTTCACGATCGCCCACTTTGAACGCGGAGTTGGCCGTGTCCACCTCGGCGCCCTGCCGGCGCAGTTCATTGACCATATCCGCGGCTTCCTCTTTGCGCCGCTGGCCCGCCGGAATGATCCAGGCGGTGGGGCTGTCGACGCCCGCCCTGCCTTTATCAATCGAGCGCTTATTCTTCAGATAATAATTCTCCAGGTAGGTCTCGCGGGTCTTGCCCACCTGGCTCAACGCGAACAGAATGGCCGATTCCTGGATGTTGGTATTGTTGCGCGGCCCCCACTTGATGGAAGGCAGCGGAGGATTCGGGCCGGAACCATTCGCGGCTGGTAGTCTGCGCGGGCAATTGCAGGTTCGGCGTGATGTCGGGGCCGTAGCTCTGCACCTCGTAGAAACGCCCGAACGAATTGTGAGTCAGGGCAATCCAGAACAGGTAGTTGGGGACCCAGCCGTCGTAATACCCGTACGTCCAGACGCCCGGAATGCCGCGTTTGGCCAATTCCATGATTTCGGTCTCGGCCAACCACCACCATTCGTCCACCTGGATCGGGTCCAGCGACACGTTGTAGGGTCCGGTGCCGGTGGAGACGTAGAGGTAGGAAACGCTCTCGTGCAGGTCGTGCAGGACGGTGGGATGCCACTCCAGAACACCCTGGGTGAAGGCCTTGGTCATTTGCAGGTACTGGCCCATGCCGTCGCGGTTGTCGTCGTGCTGCACATACTTGCCCCAGTACATCATCAGGTTGTTGCGGCTCACGCCGGGGTGGTTCTTGCCGTAATAGTAGGCGTCTACAACTTTCTCCCGGCCGTCCACTTCGAGCACCGGGGTGATGAAGGTGATGACGTTGTTGCGGATGTTCTGGATGAACGGCGTCTCTTCGATGATGAGCCGGTAGGCCAGTTCGATAAGCATCTCCGGACCACCCGTTTCAGGCGAATGGATTCCGCTGTTGATCCAGTAGATGGGCTTGGCGGTATGGAACAGTTCCTTGGCCTGCGCCTCGGTGATTTTGCGGGGATCGCCGAGCTTGGCGGCCATGTCCTTGTACTTGTCAAGATCCTTGATGGTGGCTTCATCGGCGATGGCCAGCACCACAATGTCGCGGCCTTCCTCGGTGGTCCCCATCTTCCAGAAGCGGGCGCGCGGCGAGGCTTTGGCCAGGGCCTCGTAGTAGCGTTCGATGTCGTGCGCGTAGGTGAGCTCGCCGGGTTTACCCGGAATGCGGCCCAGGAACTTCAAGGGCGAGGGCACGGTATCGGAGGCGGGCATGTGGTCCACCAGTTCGGTGGTGATGCGCGGGTCCTGAAGGTATTCGTGGATCAGCCTGGTGTACTCTTCGTCCTGCTTTTGCGGAGCGGGCGCCGCAGCGGCCGCAGAGGCGGCCTTCCCTTTCTTGGTTTGGGCCAATGCGGGTCCGGAGACGAGAGCCAGCGCCAGAAGCGCGCTCCCGAGGGGGGCAAAGCGGGTATTCATAGTTTGACGGTATCCTCTTGAGATCTTTGAGTAATACCTCTTTCAAACAGCGGGTGTCAAACGCGAGGGCGGTTCTCGAGGGAGGGGTGGAGGGTTGGCGGGCCGGGTGATTTCGCCCGCCCGGGGCTCATTTAGGGAGCCGGTCGGATTCCTTCTGGTATGCCCCGCTCTCTTCTCCGCCAAAAAGAGCGAACAGGAGAGTGGCGCCGGCGGCGACCAAAACGACTCCGACCCAAGCTAGTGCAAACGGCATGGAAAGTTCCTTTCGATTTCCGGCATTACGCTGCTTTCGGTGCCGGTACGGTCTGCCAGTGGCACCGTCCCACGCATTTTTTGAGCTTGCAGGTGAGACACGTCACCTTACGTCCGGTGCTGCCTTTGCCGGAGTCGCCATTGGTGATTTGAACGGTCATGCGGCCTCCGGAAGCTGGACTTCGGAAATGCCGGACGCGCCGGGTATTCCAGTGTTGAATCCCAGGCGGAGCGGAACTTCCCGAACGTCGACAGGGTCGAAACCACGAGCGGGACGGCGCTTTTCCCATCCGTTCGCTTCCGCCGGAAACATGACCCAACCCACGTTCGGAGCGTATGCGAACCATTGTGCCGCGTATTTGCTGCTGCGATAGAGTTTCATATAAAAACCTCCAAGTGCCTGTTGATGTAACCCTAACGTAGACAGATGAGGCTTTCAACGAAATCTTTGCGGTAGGTCGGTACCCCGTTTTTGGGGGTAGCCGGGTAGCGGCACGGCGCCCGTTTAGGTCAGGGAGCGGAGCGTTTTGAGGGCGCTGTTTTTCGTGCCCGTCTGCGCCAGCGCCTCCAGCGTCAGGCCAGCCCGACATAGGCACTCTTCCACCCTGTGGAAGGAGGGCAGATCCTCATCCAGGCCGCTCCAGAACTCTACCAGGTAAATGAAGGCGGTCAGCGGAGCGTCCGAGCGTTCCGGCTGATGATGGAAGCGCACCGCCTCAATCATCTCGCCGGAAAAATTCCAGTTGGAGAGGATCTCAGCGCCAATCTCGCCATGGTCGCGGCCGAAGATGAGACGCTCGACATAGGTCACCGGACAGCCCCGTTCCACCAGCCGGGTGTAGGCATCGCGGGCTTCTCGCGGGGCGAACTGAACTGCCAGCGCCCCGAAATCGTGAATCAATCCCAGCATCAGCCCTTCGTCGGCTCCCACACGCTCAGTCTTGGCGGACAGGGCCGAGCAGAACTGGGCAGCGCTCACGGAGTGGTGCCACAGGCGCATCAGGCCGGCCGACGTAAACAGGGGACGCAGCACGGCCGCCAGCATCACCTTGCGCGCTTCCAGGGTGCCGATATAGGCGATTGCCGGGCCGGCTCCGGAAAACCTGCTGGCCGGTGAGAATAGACATGAATTTGCAACCCGAATCAGACTGGCGGCAACCACCGGATCTTTGACGGCGACGGCGGCCAGTTCCTGCACCTCATATTCCCGCGGCTGCCCCAATGCGCCAAAGATGTGCCGCGCCGTGCCGGCTTCCACCGGCAAGCCTTCGCCACGCGTGATCTGCTCCGGCAGCCGGCAGCGCAGGCGGCGAAAATGCTCCACCAGGTCCGCGTCAAACCCTTCGAACGGCGCAAAGGCCCGGATTTCGTCCAGAATCGAATCTGTGTCTTTGTATTCCAACTGCAGCGATTCGAATTGCTGGTCCACCAGGTTGCAGAGGCGGAGAAGCCCCGGCGTGGAAGAAGGAAAGCCAGCCATACGACTCAATTCCATGGCCAGCGCGGCAACCCGGCGGCAGTGGGCGGACGCGCTGGAATCCTGATTTTCCTGCTCCACTTCGGGTGTGCGTACGTCCACGGCCATACTCACATTTGGCACCATTGCCGGAGTGCGCGCAAGGTGGGATTTCGACTTAGTAGTACCGACAGTAATTGAATGCGCGTTTGTAAGACAAACGAATCATAACTACTAAGTGATCTATCGGACGCCTGTGAACGCTAGAACTTAGTCCGCGAGACCGTGGGCGTCGGTATCGTGCCAGGGCCTTTTGGCGGAGTGCCAAAGTCCCGGAAACACTGGATGTGAGAGCGGTAAGAACAGCAGACCATGCTTCGCGTGGTGTGCTGCTTGATGTTGATGCGCACGTTGTCGTAATTCAGGCCGTGCTTCAGAGACAGGTACTTTTGGGCGGGGTAGGCGTCGTTCATCCAGCCGTCCACAATAATCGCGTTCCGGCCGAGAGAGCCTATATCGGTGGTAACGGCGTCGTGGCCCAGCACGCAGAAGGCGTGATCGCCACCGGAGCGAGTGACGATTCCGGTGACGCCCTTGTGTTTGGGGTCAAGCTGGTAGAGCGAGATCCGGAGCCCGCCGGGGGTTCGATTCAGCAGATAAAGCGCCGCGACCTCTGCCTTCTCCCCGCAATTGCCGGTGCCGAACTTCTTGGCGTTATCGGCATGAACGATCGTCTTGAACATCTCGAACATTTCATTCCATTCCGCCGGATCGTCTTTCTGGGCGGTAGTCAAAACGGTGTTTCGATCGACACCCAGTTTCTTGGATAGCTTATTGAGCTGCTGATCGCCGGAAAGGGTCTGCCAGCGGCTTTTGTATTTGCCATCGCCCGGCTCGTCGAACAGGTCAAAGTTGTTGAAGTAGCTCTTGCCCCAGGTTTTGATGCACTTGTCAATCTTTTTGTTCTTGACGTTTTGCGGGTCGCCCGACGTGATAATCGATTCGATCTCTTGCCGCCGCTGCGACATGAGCACATCTTTCGTCCATACGATTTCGTCCTTGTCGTCGACAGACGGCGAATAGGTTCCACCCCTTGTTGCGCTGAGGAGAAACTGGTTCCTCCGCGATTCCTTGAAAGGCGCATTGGATTTGTAGTAATGCTGGTTGCCGGACCGCCGCACCTGGCTCTTGGCGTACTTAACGGCTTCCAGCCCGAGTTTGAGGTTTTCTTCGAGTTGTCCCATATCCGGTCTGATATTTTATTAAAGTTGCGGCCGTTGTACAAATCCGTACAATCGTTTCTACTACGCTTGCGGTAGGAACCCCGGCTGGCAGCAAAGCATCCAAATAGCAGGATGATCAAGAAATTGGGTTTGCTTGCCGGAACAATGGCATTGCTCTCCTCCCTGTGGGCTTCCACCCCGGCCGAGATGGTGATTACGATGCAACCGGCGCATCACGGCGCTGCCGAACCCGCAACACTGCAGATGAACGATGTGACGGTAACGGAAGGCGGCAGTCCGGTTCCGGTCACAGGCCTGCGCCGCCTGGCGGGCAATCTGGCTAATATGCAATTGTTCATTTACCTGGACGATTCCACGCGGTCTTCCAGCCTGGGCGTGCAATTAGGCCAGCTCAAAGACTTCGTAAAGGCGCTGCCCGCCTCCACGCAAGTGGCCATCGGTTACATGCATAACGGCACCTTCGCGCTAGCGCAGGCATTCACCGTGGATCACCAGGCCGCGGCCCGCTCTCTGCGTCTGCCCTCAGCCCAGCCTGGTGAGAACGGCAGTCCGTACTTCGCGCTTTCCGATCTGGCCAAGCATTGGCCTTCGAAAGCGGCTACCGGCCGCCGGGCCGTGCTGATGCTGACCGACGGGGTGGACCGCTATTTCGACAACTCAGAGATCGAGGATCCTTATGTCGAGGCGGCCATCCGGGACACCCTCCAGCATGGCATCGCGGTCTATTCGATCTACTTGCGGGGCGCGGGCTTGTACGGCCGGGGAGCTTGGACCACCAATTTTGCGCAATCGCGTCTGGGGCAGGTGAGTGACCAGACCGGCGGCTACGCGTATTTCGAGGATTTCACGGACCCGGTCGAAATTGCGCCCTTCCTGAATGATTTCCAGGATCGGATGGACCACCAGTACCGGCTCACTTTTCAAGCGCTGAACAAGCGCGGGACGCAGAGCGTAAAGCTGCGGACCGAACTGCCGGGCGTCAAAATCGCAGCTCCGACGCGGATATTTGTTCCCTGACCCGGCATAGCTCGAAAAAGTCACGCGGGACCCGTAAGTCGCCGGCGACCAGCATCATCCGACTGCTACCAAAGCTTCTAACTTCGCAGCCGGTTAATCCCGTTAAACGCCGCCTGCTTATAACATTCCGCCAGAGTCGGATAATTGAACACGGTATCCACGAAGTAGTCCACTGTGCCCTTCAGAATCATGACCGCCTGCCCGATATGCAATAACTCCGAAGCGCCTTCCCCGATAATATGCACGCCCAGTATCTCGCGCGTCTCGCGGTGGAAAATCAGCTTCAGCCGCCCCGTCGTATCGCCGCGAATCTGGCCGCGCGCCGTCTCGCGATAAAACGCCACGCCTACTTCGTAAGGCACGTCTTCGTCGGTCAGTTGTTCTTCCGTCTTCCCCGCAAAGGAAATCTCGGGAATCGTGTAAATGCCGTAGGGATAAGTCGCGGGGTTGGATTGAATCTTCAGCCCGAACGCGTGCGCCGCCGCCAGCCGCCCCTGCTCCATCGATACCGATGCCAGACTGGGAAACCCGATCACGTCGCCCGCCGCATAAATGTTGGGCACCTTGGTGCGATACTCGGCATCCACGGCGATGCGCCCGCGGTTGTCGGCCTCCAGGCCCGCGGCCTGCAGGTTCAACTCGTCCACATTTCCCTGGCGCCCCACGGCATACAACAGAGCATCTCCCTGAATGCGCTTGTTGCTTTTCAGGTTGGCCACCACGCCGCCCTCCGCCGTCTCCTCCACGCCCGCCACTTCCTCGTTCAACCGCATGGTCACGCGATGATCCCGCAAATGGTAGCTGAGCGCCTCCACCATTTCGTTGTCGGCAAACTCCAGCAGGCGCGGCCGCTTCTCCACCAGAATCACGCGCGACCCCAGAATCGCGAACATGCACGCATATTCCACCCCGATCACACCGCCGCCCACCACGATCAGCGTCCGCGGTATGTCCGGAATGCTCAGAATCTGGTCGCTATTGACGATGCTGTGCCCGTTCAGCGGCACGGTGGCGGACACCGCCGGTTTGGTCCCCGTGGCAATCAGCACAACCGGCGCTTCCAGGTCCGCCTGTCCTCTGCTGTTCTCGATCCGCACATGCGTTGCGTCCAGGAAACTTGCCCGCGCCATGATCACGCTCACGCCGTTGCGCGCCAGTTGCGATTGCGTGACGTCCACTTCCGTCTTGATCACCTGGCTGACCCGAAAGTTCAGGTCGGCCATCGAGATCTTGTCCTTCACGTGGTAATTGACGCCGTAGATCCCCTGGTATTGGAATCCCGAAAGGTGCATCACCGCTTCCCGCATGGTCTTGCTCGGAATGGTGCCGGTATTGATGCACACACCGCCCACGATGTCGCGCTGCTCCACCACCACCACGCGCCGTCCGCACTTGGCGGCCTGGATAGCCGCGCGCTGCCCGGCCGGCCCGGATCCTATTACGATGAGATCGAATTTTTGCATGGCGAGAGTTGGACGGCCGGCGGCGTTCCGGCCGTCTCTAGCTCCGTCGAGTCTTATTTCGCCGAATTAAACCGTTCTTCGATTTCCTGCCAGTTCACCACATTCCACCAGGCATTCATGTAATCCGGCCGGCGGTTCTGATACTTCAAATAATAGGCATGCTCCCAAACATCCAGGCCCATGACCGGGTACTTGCCGTCCATCACCGGGCTGTCCTGGTTGGCCGTCGAAATAATTTCGAGCTTACCGCCGGATTTCACCAGCCACGCCCAACCCGATCCGAACCGGGTCGCGCCCGCCGCGGAGAACTTCTCCTTGAACGTATCGAAGCTGCCGAAAGTGCTGCCGATCGCCGATGCCAGGTTGCCCACCGGAGCGCCGCCGCCGTTCGGACCCATGATCCGCCAGAACATCGAGTGGTTGATGTGCCCGCCGCCGTTGTTGCGCACGGCCGTCCGTATGTTCTCCGGAACAATCGCGCAATTGTTCGCCAGTAGTTCCTCGATGGTCTTACCGGCCAGGTCGGGCGCCGAGTCCAGAGCCTTATTCAGGTTCGTGACATAGGCCCCGTGGTGCTTCCCGTGATGGATCTCCATCGTCATTTTGTCGATGTGCGGTTCCAGTGCATCAGTTGCATAGAGCAACGCTGGTAGTGTGAATGCCATATCTTCTCCTTTAGCTCCTCTGATGTTGAACTATCGGCCGGCTTAAACGGCGCCGGCTTTTTCAAACGCATCGGCGACCCGAAACATCGTGGTTTCGTCGAAATGTCTGGTTAAGATCTGCATCCCTACCGGCAACCCCTCCGGCGGTTTTTCCGCACGGTACGCTCATGCACGGAATGCCCGCCAGACTGCCGGTGATCGTATAGATATCCGAGAGGTACATGGCCACCGGATCGTCCACTTTCTCCCCCAGCCGGAACGCCGGGAAAGGAGAAACCGGAGCCACGATCGCATCCACCTGCTCGAATGCCCGCGCGAAATCCCGCGCGATCAGCGCCCGCACTTTCTGCGCCTTTAAATAGTATGCGTCATAATAGCCCGCGCTCAACACATAAGTGCCCAGCATAATGCGGCGCTTACATTCCGCTCCGAAATCTCTCCCCGTGTGTTCCGATACATATCGGCCAGCGTATCGCTGTGCCCCGATCGCACGGTGTAGCGCACGCCGTCATACCGTGCCAGGTTAGAACTGGCTTCCGCGGTGGCAATGATGTAATAACACGCGATGGCGTAATCGGTGGCCGGCAGACTGATCTCCCGCACCTCGCAGCCCAGCCTCTTCAGCGTTTCCACGCCGCGAGCAATTAACTCGCCGGATTCTCCTCGTCAAGTCCTTTAGATACTCGACCGGGAGTCCAAGCTTCAGGCCTTTTACGTTTCCGTCCAGTGGCAAAGTGTAATCGGGCACCGGCGCATCGGCCGAGGTCGAATCGGCCGGCGTCGCGTCCCGCAATCACGCCCAGCACCGTCGCCGCATCCTTCACCGAACGCGCGAACGGGCCAATGTGATCCAGCGAACTGGCGAAAGCCGTCAGCCCGTAGCGCGAAACACGCCCGTACGTCGGCGTCACACCCACAACTCCGCAGAACGACGCCGGCTGCCGGACCGAGCCGCCGGTATCCGACCCCAGCGCGACCACCGCCGTACCCTGCGCCACCGCCGCCGCCGAGCCGCCGCTGGAACCGCCCGGCACGCGGTCCGGCGCCACCGGGATTGCGCACCGGCCCGAAGGCCGAGTTCTCGTTGATCGACCCCATGGCGAACTCGTCGCAGTTGGTCTTGCCGATGATCACTCCGCCCGCCTGCTCCAGCCGGACGATCGCCGTGGCATCGTAAGGCGGAATGTAATTCGCCAGCAGTTTCGACCCGCAGGTGGTCCGCACGACCCTTGGTCACGATGACATCTTTCACCGCTACCGGCACGCCCGCCAGCGGTCCGGGATCTTCCCCGCGCGCGATCTGTTCGTCCACCCGCGCCGCCGCGGCCGAGCGCGCGCTCGCGCGAGAAGTGCAGATAGGCGTTCGTCTTGGGATTCTCGGCTTCGGCGAATCGCAGCGCCTCGTCCGCCAGTTCCATGGCGCTGAAGCGGCGCGCGAGCAGGCCTTCCCTGATGCTGTCGATCGTGAGTGATGGAATGTCCATGATGTTAGCGGCCGCTAGCGTTCGATCACTTTGGGAACTTTGAAATATCCGCTGCCCGTTTGCGCCGCATTGGCCAGCGCCGCCTCGTTGCCCAGCGGCGGAACCGTATCGTCCGCGCGCAGCGTAGCCGTCTCCCCGGCCTCGAACAGCACCTGCGCCATGGGCGCCACGTCGCTGGTATCCACCTCGTTCAACTTGTCGAAGTGCTCCAGAATGCTTTCCAGGTCGGCCTGCAGCCTGGCGACTTCGCCCTCTTCCAGTTGCAGATTCGCCAGCCCGGCCACATACCGGACTTCTTTTTCCGTGATTTTCACGCCAGTGCCTTTTCCGCGATGCGCGGTAGATGCTGCGCAGCACCGGATCGTCGATGCCGTTGGCTTCGTCGGCGAACAGTGCGGGCATGGCTTGCGCCGCGCGCTGCGGCTCGCGTCGCAGCGGAACCATGCGAAATTCCAGATCGTCCACCAGACCGCTGCCCAGATGCTTTTCCAGATTCCGCAGAATGAAACCGCTCAGCGTGAACAGTTGCCGCTGCCAGGTCTTGTCTTCCACTTCCACCACCAGCCGGTCGCGCACCAGTCGCGCCGCCCGCGTATGCGCCGCGATCTTCTTTCCGACGGCCTGCGGGCCACGCGGCGCACGCCAGTTCTTCAGGCTGAGCGTGTCGCCGGGCAGTCTCAATCCCCGGATGAGCTTGCTGGCACGTTCCATACTTTTGGTGGTTGAATCATTTTATCATGCGACCGCTCCATGCAACGCGATTTTCCCCGGCCGATTTGCCCGCTGCCGCGCAGGGGTGTATACCAGGAGTGAGAGGGTGAATGCAGACGCTGGCATCCATGTTGCTGTTTGTAATCTGTGCCGCCGCGGCCGACCAACCGGCCGAGCCCGTCACCAGCACCATTACGCACGATCCCTCCGGCGCTGCCACTGTCGTGGTCCACAACCGAGCCTCCGCGACGCTCACCGCGTTTAACTTCATCTACACCTTGCATCGCGATCCCAACGGGCCCGCCTACGGCGCCTACATAGGATACTACGATGCGCTCACGGATCCGCAAATCGCCCAGCCCGTGCCCCCAGGGCAGGAGATCACGCTGCCGTTTCGCATCGGCGGCAACGGCATGTACGCCAAGGTCGCGGTAGCCGCCAGCGTCTTCGCCGACGGCACCTCGTACGGCGAGAAGGCCACCGTGCAGAAGATTCTGGACCGCCGCAATTACATGCTCGTCAGCTTGAATAAATCCATCGGAGAATTGACCCAGGCCGCCAAAGCCGGGAGCGGCGCGAGTTGATCGTCCAGCAGTTTCAGATGGCCCTTGGCCAGGAGATGGGAGCCGGTCTCGACGAGGACCTCAACGCCTGCATCCAAACTGTGCGCGGGCTGGTGATCGGTACCCTGCGCTCCTCCCGCGCCGCCGATGGCACCGTCATCCCTACCGATACCCAGGTGCAGTCCCTGATAGCGATGCTCAAAGCACGGCGCGATCTGTTGAAGAAATAGCTCCGCGCCTCACTCGAACGTAATGCCCTTCAAGTCCGCCGCCGGCTTGGGAAATTTCAAGTCCATGCTCTCGAGCGTGTGCAGCATGATTTCCGAGACGGCCAGGTTGCGGAACCACTTCTTGTTAGCCGGTATCACGTACCAGGGCGCATCCTTGGTGCTGCATTTGCGCAACATCTCTTCGTAAGCCTCGATGTACTGGTCCCAGTACTCCCGCTCCTTCACGTCCGCCATGGAGAACTTCCAGTTCTTGCTTTTGTCGTCCAGCCGCTCTCGAAACCGCCTGGCCTGCTCGTCCTTACTGATGTACAGCAGAAACTTGATAATGCCAACGTCGTTTTCCGCCAGCATGCGCTCGAAGTCGTTGATCTGGTCGTAGCGCTTGGACCACACCGTTTTCGGCACCAGCCCGGACGCTCACCACCAGCACATCTTCGTAATGCGACCGGTTGAAGATTCCGATCTTCCCCGATTCCGGCACC
>CAWKYG010000023.1:0-157931 GCA_963853855.1 uncultured Solibacteraceae bacterium
CGCCAGAACTGACCCACCTGTGCTTGCCAAAAATGACCCAGGCAGTCTGTAGCTGAGCCACACTCTCGCTGGCAGCCGCGCAAAACGTGGCGCCGTTTCCGTTACAGTGTTGATTTCGTAATGAGCCGGAGGTTTGCGCCCTGGAGAGGAGTAGATTCCCCCCCAGGGCAGGAGCTTCTGGGAGTCATCACCTCCCATGGGCCCTACCGAGAATCTTACAGGTCCGCGCAAAAGGCAAGCGGGTGGGCGACGGCAGCAATCCGGGCGTCGGCCGCGGCAGCGGTGTTGCCTGCTCAAAGGGTGCGAGCAACGCTTTCATCCCCGCCAGGCGGGCCAGCGCTATTGCGGGGAGGACTGCCGGAAGGCGGCGCGGAAGTGGTCGCGTTGGAAGGCCCAGCAGCGATACCGGGAGACGGTTGCCGGCAAGGCAAAACGCAACGAGCAAAGCCGGTGTTACCGGCAGCGCGCGAAAACCCGGGAAGCATCAGATCCAGAGGCGGTTAAGCAGGCCGCGAGGGTAACCACTACCGCACTTTTTTTTCGAGCACGCCTGCGACCGGCCGGGGTGCTACGAGCGATTCGCGCCAGAGCGGCGAAGTCCCTTGCAGCGTTTTTGTTCGCAGGACTGCCGGCGTGCGCTGGAACGGGTTGAGGAGCGGGAGCGGCGCTGGAAACAGGCGCGCATTTAATCTGGAGATATTGATCCTGCGGCAGTGCTGGCCGTACATTCAGCCTGTCGATGCAACTGGAGTTTCACCAGCTCGAGCGGCGGTGGGAGCACCTGCGAGTGCGCCATGCGGGGCGGCAGCGGCGACTGTTGGCGTCGCTGGCGGAGGTGGGCCAGCAAACGCCCATCGTGGTGGTGGCGGCCGAAGGCCCGGCTGATCGTTACGTGGTTATCGACGGCTACAAACGGATCGCCACGTTGGAACAACTGGGCCGAGACACGGTGGAGGCGGTGGTATGGCCGATGAGTGAGGCCGCCGCAGTGCTGTTGGACCGCTCGCTGCGATTATCCGAACACGAAACCACGCTGGAGGTGGGTTGGCTGCTGGCCGAGTTGGAGCAGCGTTTCGGTTACGGGCTGGAGGAGTTGGCGCGCCGGTTCGACCGTAGTGTGAGTTGGGTATCGCGACGGCTGGCACTGGTGGAGGTTTTGCCGGAAGCGATCCAACAGCAGGTGCGCGAGGGCAAGATTCCAGCGCAGGTGGCATTGAAGTTTCTGGTGCCGGTGGCACGCCAAAGCCTGGAGGATTGCCAGCGGATGGCGGCGATCTTCGCCCAGCATCACTGCGATACGCGTGAGGCTGGCCAACTGTATGCTGCGTGGCGCAAAGGTTCGCCGGCAATCCGCCAACGCATTCTCGACGATCCCGAGCTGTTCTTCAAAGCGCAGCGACAGGCGCGGGAGCAAGCACCGGCCGGAACTGGCGCCGAACTGTTACGCGATCTGGAAATGGTTGTGGCGATTGTGAACCGCGCACAGCGGCGACTGGCGGGTGCGGCTGCCACGGAGGTGGATGACCAGCAAGCGCAAGCGGCGCGGTATCAGATCGAACGCATTCAAAAGCAGCTCCATCGCATCGACGAAGAAATCCAACCGGAGAAGAAACCCCATGTTGAGCCAGGCACAACGGACCACGATTCTGGAACTGAATGCGCAGCACGTGAGCAAACGCGAGATCGCACGGGTACTGGGAGTCTCCCGCGTGGCCGTGCGCAAAGTTCTACGATCCAACTCGACAACCCTGCCGGAACTGCATCGACCCGAGAAGGCGGAACCCTACCGGCAACAGATCCTGGAGCTTTTCGACAAGTGCCAGGGGAATCTCGTGCGAGTCCATGAGGAACTGGTGGCGGCGGGCGGGGAGATGTCGTATGCCGCGTTGACCTCATTCTGCCGGCGGCATGGAATCGGATACGCGCCGCCCACGCCGGCGGGCCAGTATGATTTTGCGCCTGGGGAGGAGATGCAGCACGACACCTCTCCGCATGAGCTCGAACTGGACGGCAGGAAACGCAAGGTGCAGACCGCGTCTGCGGTGCTGTGCTACTCGCGCATGCTGTTCTTCCAGTGCTATCCCACCTTCCGGCGTTTCGACTGCAAGGTGTTTCTCACCGAAGCGCTGCGCTACTTCGGCGGCGCGGCAGCCCGCACCATGATCGATAACACGCACGTGGTGGTGCTGCGTGGCAGCGGACGCGACATGGTGCCGGTACCGGAGATGGCTGTTTTTGGCGAGCGTTTCGGCTTTCAGTTCGTGGCGCACGCGATTGGCAATGCCAACCGTTCGGGACGGGTGGAGAGGCCTTTCCATTTCATCGAGCATAACTTTCTGGCGGGGCGCACCTTCCGTAGTTGGGAGGATCTGAATCAGCAGGCGCGGCAGTGGTGCGATAAGGTCAACTCGACTTACAAGAAACACATCCGCGCGGTTCCGCGAGAGCTGTTCGCGGTGGAGCGGCTGCATCTGAAGCCTCTGCCGGCGTGGATTCCGGAAGTCTACCGGCTGCAGCAGCGCCTGGTGGATATCGAAGGCTACGTGGCGTTGAACAGCAACCGCTATTCGGTGCCGGTGGAGTGGATCGGGCGCCGTGTAGAGGTGCGCGAAACCAAGGACAAGATCGAGATTCAACTCGATGCCCGCCGGCTGGTGACACACCGGCGCATTGCCGAAGCCGAGCACCAGCGCGTGATGCTGGCGGAGCACCGCCCGCCGCGCGGTCACAGAGACGCGCGTCCCGATCCGCATCCCGAAGAGCAGGCCATCGTCACCGCCGCGCCGGAACTGGCCGACTATGTCGTGGGGTTGAAACAGCGCAGCCGCAAGGTGGTCACGCTTGCTCTGCGGCAACTGCTGCGGTTTGTGCGCGAGTATCCGCGCGAACCGCTGGTGGGAGCGGTCGAAGAGGCCGCCCGTTATGGACTTTACGATCTGGACCGGCTGGAGAGGATGATCCTGCGCCGCGTGACGCGAGAATACTTTCTGCTCGATGAGGGGCCGAACGATGACTGAAGAACTGGAACAACTGCTGAAGAACCTCAAGCTCAAGCGCATCCTGGAGATCTATGACGAACAGTTGCGCGCCGCCGACAAGGACGACATCAGCTACTCGGACTTTGTCACGCGTCTGGTGCGCGCGCAGTTTCAGGCCCGGCAGGAGGGCGCGCTGGAGTGGCGCATCCAGCGCGCCAAGCTGCCCGAGCGCTGGACGCTGGAGACGTTCCCCTTCGCGCGCCAGCCGGGCGTCAACCGCAAGCAGATCCGCGGGTTTGCAGAGCTGGAGTTCATCGCCAAGGCGGAAAATATCGTGTTCGTCGGCAAGACCGCCGTTGGCAAAACCGGATTAGCTTCTGGCCTGCTGATGAAGGCGTTGGAGAACGGCTACCGGTGTCAATTTATCAAGGCCCAGGACCTGTTCGATGAAATGTATGCGTCGCTGGCGGATCGTTCGACGCGGCAGTTGCTGAATCGTCTGGCGCGGCTGGACGTCCTTTTGATCGACGAATTTGGATATTTGAATCTGAAACCGGAGCAATCGAACATCTTTTTCAAGCTGATGGAAGAACGCTACCGGCGGCGTCCCACCATCATCACCACGAACCTCGTCTACGACGAGTGGCCCAATTTTCTGGGCAACCGGCCCATGGTAGAGGCCTTGCTGAGCCGGTTGCGGCATTACTGCCACACCGTCGTCATCGACGGCCCGGCATTGCGCGAACCGCAAGGCTGAGGACGCCAGCATGGACGGCCAGGAAGAATATGTTCGCCAGGTGCTGGAGGCGTACCGCAAGACGCCGGGCACGATGGGGACGGTGAGTCGTGCCGACCGGTTGCTGGCGGCGCAACTGTATCAACGCGGCCTTTCGCTGAAGGTCATCGAAAATGCATTGGTGCTGGCCGCCATGCGTCGCCTGATTCGGCCGTCCGAAGCACCGCCTCTGGGCACGATTCGTTCGCTGGCCTATTTCCTGCCTGTCATTGAGGAGGTGCTGGCGTCGCACGTCAGCCCGGAGTACTTCGAATATCTCCGCTACAAGCTCGCACGCACCGCGCCACCTCGATGAACGCGCCTCCGGCGTGGATGATGGAAACCCACCCCGCACGCCTGCGGCGTGGATGATACTGCTCGTCCTTCCAGCCTAACCAACGAACACGCCTTCGGCGTGGATGATGCCCCGTATCTCTCTTCCCAGTCCTGTTCCCGGCCTGGGTCACTTCAATCAAGCCCTAATGGGTCACTCTTGCCAAGCACCGAAGCTCTGGGTGCGGAAAACATTCAACCGATCGCCAGGTACCTTGAGAGCTTGCTCACGGTTCGCTCCGCAGAGCATCTTGGTAAACAACTAAGCGAAACCGCGAGCTCGATTGGTCGCAGCGCCAACCTGATGAAGGAGGCATTTGAAGGATCGACGCAGGCCAGCGGCCAAAATGCCCTCTCCATCAAGAACGAGATCGCAGCACTTACCGCTGGCCTCTCCAGTGCTAGTACAGATCTCCAGAACTCAAATACCGAGAGCGGCAAACTGAGTCGACGCTTGGTTTGGTTAACCGGGGCACTGTTTTTCGCCGCGATTCTAACCGCTGGCGCGACAGTATTCCAGGCGGTCGAGACCGAGCGACTAGCGGATCTCACTGAAAGGCAGCTTCAACTCCAAGAAAGGCAACTCCAATTCCAACTCCGCGGATCAAATCCGGTACAACAACCAATACCTTAAAGGAGTCCAAGGCTCCCGTCTTTCCGCGCCCTTCGACGTCTACGTTGATTCCCCCTGCACTCAACACAGGCAGGATGGAACATCCCCCTTATGCCCGCTTGAAGTCTCCCGCCTACATTTGACCGAGATCGGAGAAGCCCCGACTTCCGCTCGGGAATTCTCTCTTCTCTAAACCTCTCACCGCACCTGCATTACGGAGTCGCGGACTGTGCGGGCATCCGATGCGTCTAAGCTGCAATCGAGAGCGAGCTTATAGAATTCATCCGGTGCTATACGGGTATCGAGATTATGGGAGCGCGTGAGCCACCGCGCGAACTGAGCGACTTCGAGCGCGTCGCTGCCCGTAAACGGCTGGCCGCAGCTGATTACCTTGCGCTGAAACGCTTCGATCACCGGCCCCGGTAGATCGGGCCCATAAAGAAAATAGCGCAGGTACTTCACGAAATTACCGTGGCGGAAAATATCGACGCCGCGCGTGCCGTTGTGCTCGAAGACCTGAAGCCGCGAACGGCCACGGCCGCCCACGTTATAGTCCGGATTAGTGAAGAACTTCTTGCGAGCCGCTGGAATAGCATCTCGTTCCGTGAGCGAGCGCATCAACTCTTCCATGGCGTCCGCCGTTTTCTGCCACGAACCTGCGACGAGCGGACTATGGGCAGCCTCGTCAAAACGTATCCGCGCGGCGAGGGTCTTTTCCTTCTGCGTCAGTTCGATTGCCAAGTCCGCAAAACGAGTCGGCATGGGATCATTTTCGCATTTTCTTCACCACATCGCCTCACTGCCCGTTTGGGCGCTGGCGCAAGCAGGCTTGTGCCGCGTCTTCCCCCGTCGGGTTAGGCTACGCCCGGTTCCGCTTGAGAAGTCCAGTTATCTGGCGTTTTTAATGGCACGCTGGCGCAGATGGGGCCGACCGCTATCAACGTGGCAAAGGATCTGAGCCAGGGCATCACCGATGCCGCAGATACTGCCGAGGAAGCCAGCATAGACGTAGCGCAGACCGCGCAGACCGCAACCACCGGCATTACTCCTTTTTGATTTCGTGCTTGACTACCTTATAGACGGAGATGCCCAAAAGCGCCAGGGCTGCTGCCATAACGAGAGCCATCTCAGCCTTAGAAAAGAAATCCACTACATTGGACCACATCAAGACAATCCCTCCCAAATTGATGTGGCCGACTCAGAGCTATAACGGTGGCGAGGTCCAAATAGGAGTGAATGTTAGAACCCGTACCCGCGACGGGCCGCCTATCAGTATTCCCACCCAGGTCCTTCCCAACCAGTTGCACCTGATACGGGAAGCCTATCGTTTTAGAAGGCCCCAAATCGGCCCACGGTCAGTAGACCAGACATTTTGGTGTACAGACAAGAAAATTATTATGATGGGGTAAATAAATGAAAAACAGGATTCGCACCACTAGATTCTATGAAACTTGGTAGTTGATGGACGTTTGCTTATGGGGCAGATAAACAAAAAACGGCTTCCCGCAGGGGATCGTATTAGGGTAGAGTTTCAGATGTTAGACCTGCACTTTTGGTGTGGGCCGCTAATCAGTATTTCCACTGAAGCCCGACAGTTGCACCTGTCGGGCTTTTCTTCTTTCTTCTTTTGGAACGGCCGCCACCGTTGCAGCCTGGTTTCACATTTGGCTCTTTCTAGCATAGCCAAAAGTGAGAATTCGTCTCTCACAATTCTCACGCCGCGAGCAGATCGAGAACCCGTTGAATTGCATGATCAGCCTTGTAGTAGGCGGTTTCGACCTTGCTGGCAGGCTTGAGGGTCTCGTCGGGCCGATGATGAAACAGGGAGTTGGCCAAGGGTCCACAGACGCGCTTGTGAAACAGAATAAACATGAGTGCCGCTTTGACGCCCTTGTCGGTGAGGCGGTAGGAGTAGGCCCTTCCGATGCGTTCGAGCAGTCCGTGGGCTTTCAGTTTGCGAAGATCGTATCGGAGTTGGGAGAGGGTGTAGGTGGTGGCCGACAGGCCAAAGGTGGTGAGGATGGCTTGGTGGATGTCGGTTGACCGCCATCCGTTCAATTGTGTGCCGCCGTGCAGCAGCACCTCCATCAGCCGCATCATCCGGGTATCGTGAATCTTGATGCCGGCGATTTTGGTTTTGCCGGCCATGATGGGCAGAGCCATCCGTTGAAACAAAGGAAAGTCGACGTGGACGTTCAAGGATTGCGCTTCGAAACCGGCGAAGCGGTCGGTAATCGCGACGAGAGTTTGGCGCAGGCGCCCCAGGTTCTCTAACCCTTTGTTGAGGCCCAGGTCTTTCATCCGGTTGACGCAGACCTCGACCCGCAGGAAGGTGCTGAATTTCTCGTACATGCGGCCCACCAGGTTCTTGCAGTAGATGCGTAGCACGTGATGGCCGTGGTCGAGCTTTTCGAGTACGCTGTACAGTTTGCCGCGTAGCCGTTTGGTGACGCGCACCCCGAAGATGTAGGCCACCTTGTCGGCGGCCAGACGGAATAGTCCCATCTCGCAGGACTGTTCAAATATCTTGTGGATGGGGAAGTGCCGTTTGAAGACGAAGTTGCGGCAGTATTCGATCTGGTTGATAGAATACTTGCGGTCCAGGTTCACGGCCTTGCGATCCTTCTCGGAGAACTTCGGCCCCAGCAGCCAACTCCAATAGTTCAATCGTTTTTCGATGGTGGCAGCGCTGAGCTTGTCAGCAGCCGCTTGCAAAGCCTTCGGATCTGCGGTCGCCAGGAACGCATTATCGTCCTTCCGAAAGGCCACTCCCTGACGGCGGAGTTCGATCTCCATGAAGTTGTGGCCATTCAGATAATAGGTGGTCTGGAAAGGGAGGTACGTGCCCACGCACATGGCCAATGGACCGATCACCGGATCGCGGATGTAGAAGTAGTAATGCAGGTATCGTGAGGGGACGCGCCGGATGATGCGGTAATTCGGATCGTCGGTAGGGAACTTGGGCATCTTCGAGGTGAACGTGCTGCCCATTTCCATACTGGTGAAGATGCAGTAGACACCATGTTGATTCCGCCGCTCCATGCGTTGCAGATGAGGCCGGACTGCATCCTCTTTGCTTACGCCCTTCTCGGCTCTCAGCATGGGGATGTTGTGGTTACGGGCATAGCCTTCCACCCATCCCCGGTACTCTGAGGTGCGCTTTGCCAGGATTTGCGGGGTGATGGGATACTGGCCGTGCACGTCGCGGAAGAAATGAACGATGTGCTCCGGCCGGGTCAACAGCGGCAGGTATCCCTGGATGACGATGCGGTCGAAACAGTGATATACAAAAACCAGGAAGCGTTCGAAAAGCTTCGCGAAGGTTTCCATCGGTCGCCTCCTCAGTGGTTTGGCTGGATACCAAAATCATCTGTCCAGGCGGCCGGTGGAATCAACTGTGCCCTCGCTCAGATGCTCAACTCCCTCTCCTTGGGATTTCAAGGGCGCAGCCCTTGGTTATGTTTAGGCGAACGCCAGATTATCACTCTTCCCGGTCCTTTCTGGCAGTGCGGCACCCCGCTTCAAAGAGCGCGTCCTGATGCAGGTGAAAGGGCAGGTCTGAAAAGCAGCCGGGAACGGTCCGGTCAGTTGCGGGGGAATGGTGATGAAGCGACGCCAGGGCGGCCCGTTATCAGCTTCCGATAGTTCGGCGTTATGTCCAATCTCGAGCCTTACTCTCCCCCGCCTTCACTAACTCCATTAGGCGTCCCCCGGGGATCCGGCTTCACGGTGGCCGGCTGGGTATAAGTCTGGCCATCCACGGTGAGGCGCACGGTGTAGGGCCCGGGCTGGAGCGGTGGCGCTCCGCCGCGTCCCCCACCTCCGCCGCCACCCCGTCCGCCGCGGCCTCCGCGACCGGCTGTCTGTGGGGCGGGAGCCGGCGTGCCGGCGGGCGTGCAGGCATCGTGTACCGGCGCCGCGGCGGCGCCGCGTCCAAATCCTCCGGCGCCGCGTCCCCCGCCGCCGCCCAGGGCGAAGCGATGCATTCCGGCGGCGGCCGACGGCGGTTGCGCCGGCTGCTGCCAGATGGCCTGCACGTTCAGCGTTTCGGTATCCGGTTCGCGCACCGGCGTATCGCTGGCGGCGCAGGCCCGCACCGCGCCGGAGCGGTCCAGCAATTCCAGTTTCAGCGGCTGCCTGGCGGGCGTCTTCAGCCAGTAGTAAGCCACCACCCCGGCCGGCGGATTCTGCAGTTGCGGCTCCTCATGCGGCAGCGGCGTGCCGTTCATGCCGCCGGCGCGGATGGCGTAAGCGTCTCGCCGGGTTTGAACAGGTACGCACTCGGCGGAAACAATCTGCCGCCCCGCGCTCGGCGATCTGCCGCAGCGCCGTCATCTGGTCCATCACCCAGAATCCGCGGCCGTGCGTGGCGATCGCCAGATCGTCGCCGTGCACCACGATGTCGCGCACGCGAGGTGACCGGCATATTGTTCTGCAGCGGCTGCCACTGCGCGCCATCGTTGAACGAAACGTAGACGCGCAGTTCGGTGGCGGCGTACAGCAGCCCCTTGGCCTGCGGGTCTTCCTTCACCGAGTTGACATAGGCGCCCTCGGGGATGCCGGCGACCACGTTCTGCCAGGTCTTGCCGCCATCGTGCGTGCGATAGATGTACGGCTTGTTGTCGGCGATGCGATGGCGGTCCACCGACGCGTAGGCGGTCTCGACGTCGAAATGGCCGGCTTCGATCTGCGAGACCTTGCTCCACGCGGTCATGGCCGGCGGCGTGACGTTGTTCCAGGTCTTGCCGTCGTCGCGCGTCACGTGGATCAAGCCGTCGTCGGTGCCCACCCAAACGGTGTTGGCCTGCGAGCGGCGAAGGGCCGATGGAATAGACCACGCCGAAGCGGTCGGTCATCGGCTCGTCGATATCCTTGGCGGTGACCGGGTCGAGCGTTTCGGGCACGGCGGGATGCAGCCGCGCGAGGTCGGGGCTGATTTTCTCCCAGGTGCGGCCGCGGTCGCGCGAGCGCATGACGAACTGATTGGCGTAGTACAGCGCCTCGTCGGCCTGCGAGAAGACCTGCGGCAGCGTCCAGGTCTTGCGGTTGGGATCGTCGGGATCGGGCGGAGGCAACTGCCCGCCGAGCGGCGCGGCGATATTGAAGTGCCTGATCGCAGCGGCCCGCTCCGCCGCCGTAGAGGATGTTGCCGTCCTTGGGGTCGGGCACCACGGTGTTGCTTTCGCCGGCCAGGCAGGTGGGCTCCCAGTTGCGGAAGGTGAGCACGCCCTCGCGCGACCAGGTGGCCACGCCCACGCCGCCGCTATCCTGCTGCGCGCCGTAGAGCCAGTAGGGGAAGCGATTGTCGGCGGCCACGTGATAGATCTGCGCGGTCGGCTGGTTGTACCAGGTGCTCCAGCTTTTGCCGCCATCCACGCTGACCACGGTTCCCTGATCGCTGCTCAAGCACCATGCGGTTGCCGTCCTTGGGATTGATCCAGATCTGGTGGTAATCGTCGCCGCCGGGCGCGCCTTTGACCGGCACGAAGGTTTTGCCGCCGTCGGTGGTCATGTAAGGTGCGCGGTGTTGATGACGTAGGCGCGGTCGGGGTTGGCGGGATCGACCGCCACGGCTTCGAAATACCAGCCGCGGCCCCACAGGCGGGTCTCGGTATTGACCAGCTTCCAGGTGGCGCCGGCGTCGTCGGAGATGTAGACTCCGCCGCCGGTGCTGGGCGCCGCGGCGCCTCGTCCGCGACCCCCGCCGCCACCGGCGGCAATCGCGGCGCCGATATCGTCCACCACGGCCCAGAGGCGGTTCGGATTGCTGGGCGCCACGGCGATGCCGATCTTGCCGACGAAATCGTCGGTGGGCAGTCCGCCGGTCAGCTGCTTCCAGGTGTCGCCGCCGTCGGTGGATTTGTACAGTCCGCCGCCGGGCAGGTTGGTGGGCGCGTAGACGGACCATGGCGGACGGCGCGTGGCCCACAGCGAAGCGTAGAGCACGCGCGGATTCTTGGGATCGATGGCCAGGTCGATGGCGCCGACGTTGTTCGGGTCCTTGGCATTGAACAGGATTTTCTTCCAGGTGGCGCCGCCGTCGGTCGAGCGATAAACGCCGCGCTCGGGGTTGGCATCGTAGACATGGCCGAGCGCCGCGACATAGACGCGATTGGCGTTGGCCGGATCCACCACCACGCGGCCGATCTGACGCGTGCCTTCGAGGCCGATGTGGGTCCAGGTCTTGCCGGCATCGGTGGATTTGATACATGCCGATGCCGTAGGAGTGCTGGCTGCGGATATCGGGCTCGCCGGTGCCCACGTAGACGACGTTGGCATTCGAGGCGCCACCGCGATGGCGCCGATCGAGCCGATGGGAATGCCTTCATCGGAAATGGGATACCAGGTGCGGCCGGCGTTCTCGGTCTTCCACACGCCGCCGCCGACCGAGCCGAAGTAAAAGGTGTCGGGCTGGCTGGCGTGGCCCGCCACGCCAAAGGTGCGTCCGCCGCGCATGGGGCCGACATCGCGCCACTGCAGGCCGGCCAGCAGGCTGGCGGGATACTGGCCGCCGGAGTTCATCTGCTGTGCAAAGATGGCGAATCCCAGCAAGGCGAAAAAACAAAATGGAGTAAGAAAGACTATCCAGCGACGTCGGGCTACCATGACCAATGCTCCTCATCCGGCCGGGCTTCCGGGACCGTAGGAAACACTTTACCAAAAGCAGGGGCGGAAAACCCTACAGCGGAGACGCCCTATTGACTTTCGGTGTCATCCCAAAGTACCGTATGGTTTCAAACGCTGGAATCGTTCTCGTTCGCACACTGACTCCCTCCTGGTTTTTACTGGTCCTCCTTATCCTGCTCCGGCGCCATGCAGCGTTTACAGGCGTATAAGTCATGCTTATACGCCTGATTTTCATTCTGTTTTCTCTTGGCCATATGGCGTAACATAAATAGCCAGGAGGCCACAATGGAGACGCAGGCGATTGCCGAGGTTCTGGGCGGGCAACAGGTGCTGGGGGAAGTGGTCTCGAACCCTGACGATCTGGCGAGGATCGTCCGCAAGGGGCTTCCGGCGCTTTCGGTGACGGCGCTTGCCGGGAAGCTTCACATGGCGAATCGCGCCCTGTCCCGAAAGCTGGGGATTCCGCAGCGCACGCTGACGCGCCGTCTGGGCCAGACGTCCCTATTGACGCCGGCCGAATCCGACCGCACGGTGCGCATGGCGCGGGTCTATGCGCATGCCGTCGAGATGATCGGCGACCAGGAGAAGGCCATCGCCTGGCTGGGCACGCCGAATCGCGCGCTTGGTGGCGAATGTCCTTTGGATCAACTGGATAGCGACATAGGTGCACGTATGGTGGAAGACGTCCTCGGCCGCATTGCGTACGGCGTCTACAGTTGATGCAGTGTTGGAGGATCTGCCGCAAGCGGTACGCCGCCGAGGCTGCAAGCGGGGAAGGCGCACGCCTTTACGGCGGCCGGTGGAACAGCCGGGGCGTCCACGTGGTGTATGCCTCGACTTCGCTGGCCCTGGCGGCAGTGGAGACCTTTGTGAACCTGGAGCCCATGCTGCGGCCCGCGGACCTGGTTTCGATCCAAGGCGATATTCCCGATGCGCTTCAACTCAATACGTTAGACGTTAAGATGCTGCCGGCCCGCTGGCACGCAACCAGAAACGAAGCCTTGCACAGGTTCGGCGACGAGTGGGTTCGCCAGGGGCAGACGGTGGCGCTGCTGGTGCCCTCGGCGGCGATCCGGGGCGGATGGAACGTGCTGTTGAAACCGGCTCACGCGGATTTCTCCGGAATCCGGTTTCAGGATCCGGAGCCTTTCGAATTCGACGTGCGCATGTTCCGCTAAACGACTACCGGCTGAAAGCAGCGGGTCCAGGGGGACCCGCGCGGACGGGGGCGTCCGCCGCGTGGCTTACCAGATGCGAAGCGGAAGGTCGCCGGGAGTCCATCCCAAACCGATCGTACCGCTATACACAACCTGGTTGTACGCAGCGAAGTTAGGGCTGTTATATTTCCGGCCGCTGAAACTTGCCACCATATGAATGGAATGGATAAGCTGACGCGACATACTCACGTATGCCGTGGTGCCGCCATAATCGCCAATCACATTACCGATGGACTTAGCCCGCTGATACGCAATATTAGCATCAAAACTCCAGCGCCGTAAGCCGGTGTAAGTATATCCGGCAGACAACATGGTGACCGCTGAGGTGAGAAACAAGCCGTTTCCCGGCGTTATCGCATGGCCGCCGCTCATATAGAGGACGCCCTTGTGAAAGGTTCGTGAAAGCCGCCCGCTGATATTGGGAACATAGCGCACGCTATAGATAATCTGGCTGCTCTGCGTAATGCCAATAATCGCCGCAACGGCGGGATCCACCGGTACGTTTTGGACGAATTTGGTCTCCACCCTTTCAAATCCGGCATACCCTGAGAACTCCCACCACCGGCTTATCTGGTAGGCTAAGGTTCCGGCAGCTCCCTGCAGATCGCTGGAGCTGATCAGGTGAGTAAAGCCGTAGTGCGAGTAGCCATAAGTCGCTCCGATGGTGGTTCTTCTGCTCATACGGTACTGCACGTCGCCGGTCGCGGTTTCACCTACCAGCCCATACAGACCGATGGCCGCGCGGTTGGTGTCGAAGAACCCTCCGCCAAAACTCATTGACAATCGTGTGCTTCGCTGGATCACCAGACCTAGCTGGGAGGAGCCGGAAATCGTGCGGTTATTGAAAAAATCTGTTGTAGGAGCATAAGTCTGGTTAGGGTCGAAGGGAACGGCTGTGGAAAGGGTCGAAAGAAGAGTGGCATCGCGATAAAATACGCCGAACGTGTTACTCCAGGTTAAGGTAACATGACGGGCGAGCTGATGTCTGAGGCCCATTAGCAGCGACACATCCGTGCTGTCAAACTTGCCGTATCCCGCATAGTGACTGTAGCCGCCGATAAAGCTAAGCCCGAGTGTAGTATGGCGCCAATTATGCGAGCCACTAATGCCGCCGCTGACGTTTACCCCGGCTCCGGACCTGTTAGGGACCGTACCTTGGGGATCTACGGACACTCCGGAAAGACCGGTACTATAAATGCCGCTAACTTCCACGAACGGCCGGAAGCTGATTTGCGGGCCAGCCATCGCCGCTGGAGCCTCGCCACGGCTCAGAATCGCCGGACCGCCGTACTGCGCGAACAGCGGGGTTGCCATTCCGAGTACTGCCAAAAGCCTTCTCAATGCGTTTACTCCTCCGGGAGCTTTCCCTTTGTGGTCAAACCAAAGTCTGACGTGATTATCCGGAAACTGTCAAGTTGCCCGCGGCGCGCCAAATACTGTAAATATAGTGTTGCACCATGGCCACCCCGTTATTGCGAGCCGCGGGAGAGGAGCATGGCCTTAACAGTGTGGAAAATGATGTAAGTATCCAGACTTAAACTTTTGTTCTTGATGTAGAAAAGATCGTACTCCAGTTTGCAGAGAGTATCTTCCAGTGTGTCGCCGTACTTGTAGTTGATTTGGGCCCATCCGGTGATTCCGGGTCTGACGCAGTGACGCTGCCTGTAGTAGGGGATGTGCTCCGAGAACTCTTTGACGAATTCGGGACGCTCGGGACGGGGTCCCACCAGGGACATTTCGCCCACAAACACGTTAAAAAACTGCGGCAGTTCGTCGAAGCGGATCTTGCGAATGATCCGGCCCACCCTGGTCACGCGGGGATCGTCTTTGGAGGCCCACACGGCTCCGGTAGCAGCCTCCGCGTCCACTCGCATGGAGCGGAACTTGTAGACCGTAAACGGCTCTCCGTTTAACCCCACGCGAACCTGCCGGTAGAGAACGGGCCCGGGAGAGGATAGGCGAACGGCCAGTGCGGTCAGCAGCATGAAGGGAAGAGAAACCAGGATTCCGAGACCCGCGATCACCCGGCTCAGCGCGCCCTGGTAGATGAAGGTACTGCGGCGCGGCCCTAACTCGCCTGAGTAGATTAACTGGGAGGGGCGCAATTCCTTGAGACACACCCGCCCGCAGACCCGCTCATAGACCGAAGCGGCTTCTTCGATGATGTGGCCGGCAAAGCGCAACTGCAACAGCGTATTGACCGGTACCCGGTTGCGCCTTTCGGACATGCCGACCACAATCCGGTTGGGACTCACAGCGGTAGCTATCTCTTCCAGTGCGGACAGCGGCCCCAGGAATTTTCCGCTAGGGAGATCCGCGCCCGCTCTGTGGCCGTCGTCCACATAGCCGGCTACCATCTGTCCGCTCTCCGGATGGCGCTGGATGTAATCTCCGATATCCTCAAGCAGCGGGCTGCCCCCCACCAGAAGGAGGACGTCGCGATTGACCACGCGAAGGGCATACTTGGTGAAAAATATCCGCCAAAAGAAAATCCCTATGACACACAGGAAATTTCCCTGCGACCATCACCCGGATGGGCACTCTCAAATTGACGTCCAGATAACTGATGAAGCCCTGTAGCAGGAACGCGCCGCCGATAATCAGGCAGAGTTGCTGGAGGAGAGCCAGCTTCGCTTTTACGAAGAGGTCTGTATAGAGATCGTGGAAATAGAGGCCTATCAGAATGCTGACGATTACAATACTGATCCGAATCCAGCCGCCTTCATAATAAAGAAAAATCTCCGGGTCGCCCACCAGCGTTGTGTATGTTGCCACACCAAATGCGGCTGCCAGCAGAATGATCTCGGAGATCAGCAGGGCCAGCGTCCCAACAGGGACATAGACTCGAAATAAACGAATCATTCAAGGGAACCGGGTTTAAATTCCCAATTATATCCGATGCCCGCCATCCCTCTGAGTAGACAGTAGTATGGAACCACCCTCGATTCAGGATTTACGCTCTAAATTCGACAAAAGCAACTTTCGGCCCGCGCTTTTTAGTACACCCGATCCATTGGAATACAAATTCGAAAATAACGCTGCGGCCACCTGAGAGCCGCGCCGGCCGGTCCGCTCCCGCGGTCCCTATTCTTTTTGCTTTCTTAAGCTTAGGGGGAGTACTCCGCCCGCCAGGGATTCATAACCAAAGTTTACAGCGGGCCGTTACCAAATTCGGCGTAGAGACGTGCGCGGATCTCCCGAATAATGAGGCTTCTGGGCGCCGAAACCGGAAACCCAGCTTTAAGTAGAGGAGGCTTACCAGCGTGAAGGTAGTGATCTTGTGCGGAGGTTTGGGCACTCGTCTCCGCGAGGAAACAGAGTTCCGGCCGAAGCCCATGGTGGAGGTGGGCGGCCGTCCAATTCTCTGGCACATCATGAAAACTTACGCCCACCACGGGTTCCGTGAGTTCGTGCTGTGCCTGGGTTACCGCGGCGTCGTGATCAAAGATTACTTCCTGAATTACGAAGCGATGAACAACGATTTCTCCATCTGTCTGGGGCAGAAATCGCAGATCCGCTATCACGGGTTGCATACCGAGCAGGGCTTCAGTGTGACGCTGGCCGATACCGGAAACGAAACCATGACCGGCGGCCGCATCGCTCGCATCGCGAAATACATCGATGCCGACACGTTCCTGCTGACCTACGGCGACGGGGTGGCCGACATCGATATTTGCCGGCTGGTGGAGTATCACAAGAGCCACGGCAAGCTCGCCACCGTCACCACCGTCCGGCCCATCGTGCGCTACGGCATGCTCGACCTGGGCGCCGAAGACAGGGTCTATCAATTTGCCGAGAAACCCAAATCCGACGGCTGGATGAGCGCCGGCTACTTCGTGCTCAATCGCGAAGTGTTCAATTACCTGGGCGGCGACGACTGCATTTTCGAACGCGAAACCGTGGCGCGCCTGGCGGAGGAAGGCCAGTTGATGGCCTACCGGCACGATGGCTTCTTCTATGCCATGGACACCTTCCGCGAATATCAGATTTTGAACCAGCTCTGGAGTTCCGGCGACGCACCCTGGAGAGTTGCGGACACACCATGCCAAGCACAACCCTAGCCGCGGTCAATCCCGTGATTGAGGCCGATGTCCGGGCCATTGCAGAGGAGCAAAGCGAGGTGCTCGCCCCCCTGGCCGGCACCACACTCCTGGTGACCGGCGGCAGCGGATTCCTCTGCAGTTATGTACTCGATACCATCGCCTGGCTGAACGACAATGCCTGGGACCATCCCTGCCGCCTGATCAGCGTGGACAATCTGCGCAGCGGCGTCGCCCGCCGCGTGGAACACCTGGCCGGGCGCCGCGACTTCCGGTTCCTCAACCACGACGTCTCCGAGCCTCTCGGCCTGGATGAGCCGGTGCACTGGATCCTGCACGGCGCGGGCATCGCTTCACCGACTTTCTACCGCAAGTACCCGCTGGAAACCGTGGATGTCAACGTCTCCGGCACGCGCCAGATGCTGGAACTGGCGCGCCACCGCGACGTTCGCAGCCTGCTCTATATCAGCACCAGCGAAATATACGGCGACCCCGACCCGCGCTTCATCCCGACACCCGAGGATTACCGCGGCTTCGTGTCGTGTACCGGCCCGCGCGCCTGCTACGACGAATCCAAGCGCCTGGCCGAGGCCCTCTGCGGCATTTACCGCAATCTTTATGAGACGCCCGTCAAGGTGATCCGCCCGTTCAACGTATACGGCCCGGGCCAGCGCCTCGACGATCGCCGCATTGTGCCCGACCTGATCTCCGCCGCGCTCGACCGGCGTCCCCTGGTGCTCTACAGCGACGGCCGCGCCACCCGCTCTTTCTGCTATGTGAGCGATGCCATCCGCGCCATGTTCCACATTCTGCTTTCCGGCAGCGACGGAGAGGCCTTCAACGTCGGCAATGACGAGCGCGAGATTTCGATGTCCGATTTCGCGCGGGAACTGGCCCGCGCCGCCGGGCCGCCGGCGCTTGAAGTGATCCACGAAACCAGCAGCGACCCGCAATACCTGACCGACAATCCGCAGCGCCGCTGCCCGGATCTGGGCAAGCTCCGCACGCGGTTCCAATGGCAGCCGAAGGTGGGGCTCACCGAAGGTCTGGGCCGCACGCTGCTATCGTACCGGGGTGCCCGATGACGCGCATCGCGCGCACCGAGTACGAGCCCTTCACCGCCCTCAAGCACCTGTTTCTGGTGGGCAATCTGCAGCGCGAGAATCCGCACGCCTTCGTGCGCGACTCCCGGCTGGAACTGATCGTCTGCTTTTACCAGCCCGGCGACGACGGCCTGCCGCACTGGCACGCGGAAGTTACCGAATATGAGCTGGTGCTCGAAGGCGAGATCGGCCACCGGGACTCGATGACCGGCGAAACTCACTGGTTCGGCCCGGGCGACCTGCGGGTGCTGCCGCCGGGAGACTGCGTGCAACGCCTGGTTCGCACGGCAACCCGCACGGTGGCGATCAAAGTCCCCTCCAGCGCGGAAAAAGTACACTGCGCGGCATGCCCGCGCCAATGCGCCGTCCGTCTGGCGCCCTATCTCACGGAGGCTCCATGCGAATCACAGTAGTAGGCACCGGCTATGTCGGCCTGGTCACCGGGACGTGCCTGGCTCACCTGGGTAACGACGTCACCTGCATCGACACCCAACCCGGGCGGGTAGCCGCCGTGAATCAGGGCCAGCCGCCATTTTATGAGCCCGGTCTCGCCGAGATGCTTTCCGCCGCGCTTCGCGACGGCCGCATGCGAGCGTCAGACGCTACTGCCGAAGCCGTGGCCGCCAGCGATATCACCATTCTGGCGGTGGGCACGCCGTCGCGGGAAGGCGAGATCGATCTCTCGTATCTCTCCGCCGCCGCCGCCGAAGTAGGCAAAGGTCTGCGCGCCACTTCCGGCTACCACACCGTGGTGGTCAAGAGCACGGTGGTCCCCGGCACTACCGATACCCTGGTACGCGGCATTCTGGAACGCGCCTGCGGATGCCCGGCCGGCTCCTTCGGCCTCGCCATGAATCCGGAATTCCTGCGCGAGGGTTCGGCCGTCGCCGATTTCATGGAGGCCGACCGCATCGTGATCGGCCAGTGGGACGAGCGCAGCGGCGAGGCGCTGGCCCGGCTTTACAGCACTTTCGATTGTCCCAAGCTGTTCACCACCCTGCGCAACGCCGAGATGACCAAGTACGCTTCCAACGCGCTGCTGGCCACCCTGGTTTCGTTCAGCAACGAATTTGCCGCCCTCTGCGAAGCCACTCCCGGCACCGACGTGGAAGAGGTGCTGAACGCGCTCCACCTGGACCGCCGCCTGTCGCCGGTGCGTAATGGCGTGCGTACCACGCCGGACATTGCCAGTTACATCCGGGCCGGCTGCGGATTCGGCGGAAGCTGCCTCCCGAAGGATGTTTCCGCGCTGCGCGATTTTGCCCGCAAGCAGGGCACCACCCCGCGCCTGCTGGATGCCGTCTCCGCCATCAACGCCGCGCGTCCGGCGCGCCTGGCCGATATGGCCGAAGACGCCCTCGGTTCGCTGCACGGCGCCACCATCGCCGTGCTGGGCCTGGCCTTCAAACCCGGCACCGACGATCTCCGCGATTCCCCCGCCCTGGCCGTGATCGAGCAACTCACGCGCAAGGGCGCCGCAATCCGCGCCTACGATCCTTTGATCTTCGCGATACCCGGCATCCGCGTATGCGGTTCCGCCCGGGACGCCCTCACCGGCGCGGACGCCGCCATCATTGTCACCGCCTGGCCCGAATTCGCCGCCTTCGATTGGGCCGCGCTCACTCAGGGGATGCGCCGCGCGCTCCTGATCGACGGCCGCAACGTCCTCCGCGACATCGCGCTTCCCGAAGGCGTCACCTGCCTTCCCATCGGCCGGTATTCCCAGCCGGAAAGAGTAACCCTTGCCTACTGAACACGCCCAACAACTGCACTCCGCCATTCTCGATCTGGTGCGCGAGTACCACGCCGCCGCGCACCGGCCCAAGCCGTTCATTCCCGGCAAGAGCCGTATCCAGTATTCCGGCCGCGTCTATGACGAGCAGGAAATGCTGAACCTGGTCTCCGCGTCGCTGGATTTCTGGCTCACCCTGGGCCCCTACGGCGAGAAGTTCGAAAGCACCATGCAGAACTTCTTCGGCTCCCGTGATTTCGTGCTGGTGAACTCCGGATCCTCCGCCAATCTTCTTATGGTGGCGACGCTCTGCTCGCCGGAACTGGATCAATTGCTGGGCGAGGCCGGCAAACCGCGCCTGCGGCCGGGCGATGAAGTCATTACGCCGGCGGTCACGTTCCCCACCACGCTGACTCCCATCGTGCAAAACCGCCTGGTTCCGGTTTTTGTGGATTGCGAAGTAGGAACATACAATCTCAATCCGCACCTGATCGAAGACGCCATCGGCCCGCGCACGCGAGCCATCCTGATTCCGCACACGCTCGGCAATCCCGGCGCCATGGATATCGTCACCGCGATTGCCCGCCGCCACAATCTCTGGCTGCTGGAAGACACCTGCGACGCCCTCGGCGCGACCTTCGACGGCAAGCTCGCCGGCACATTCGGCGACATGGCCTCGCTCAGTTTCTACCCTGCCCACCAGATGACCATGGGCGAAGGGGGCGGCGTTGTCATCAATCATCCGCGGCTCAAGAAAACCGCCCGGTCCATTCGCGACTGGGGACGCGACTGCTGGTGCGACCCCGGCAAAAACGATACCTGCGGCAAGCGCTTCTGTTGGGAACTGGGCGATCTGCCGTCCGGCTACGACCACAAATACATCTACTCGAACCTGGGATACAACCTGAAGCCTACGGATCTGCAAGCCGCCATCGGCCTGGCACAGATCGCCAAGCTGCCCGGCTTCGTCGAAGCCCGCCGCCGCAATTTCCGCCGCCTGCTGGAAGGATTGCAGCCGCTGGCCGAGCATATCATCCTGCCCACCATCGACCCGCGTGCCAATCCCTCGCCGTTTGGCTTCCCTATCACCGTCCGTGAGGGCATCGACCGCAAAGCCGTTACCGTAAAACTGGAAGCGGCGCAGATAGAAACGCGCATGGTCTTCTGCGGCAATATTCTCCGCCAGCCGGGCTTCACCGACATCCGGCATCGCATCCACGGCACGCTGACCGAATCCGACCGCATCATGCACAACACTTTTTTTGTCGGCGTCTACCCCGGAATCACCAGCGAAATGACCGACTACATGATCGAAACCATCACCGCCGCGATCGCTCGCCAATCCGTCTTCGCCATCCGGTGACTTATGCCGAATCCTCTGGAGCGCGACCTTAACCACATCCTGGCTCACACCGCGGACGTCTGGACGCAATTGCGCGGGGCGCGCCTGTTCGTGACCGGTGGTACCGGCTTTTTCGGCTGCTGGTTGCTGGAAAGCTTCGTATGGGCGTGCGATGCGCTGCACCTGGATACGACCATGACGGTGCTCACGCGTTCGCCGGAAGCGTTCCTCGTCAAAGCGCCGCACCTGGCCGGACACCCCGCCATCCGCCTGTGGCGCGGCGACGTGCGGAGCTTTGAATTTCCCGGGGAACGTTTTACGCATCTGATTCACGGCGCCACCGAAGCCAGTGCCGCGCTCAACCGCGAGCAGCCGCTGCTCATGCTGGACACGATTGTGGACGGCACCCGGCGGACGCTCGATTTCGCCGTGACTGCCGGCGTGAAGCGCTTCCTCCTGATCAGTTCGGGATTGGTTTACGGCACGCAGCCGGCGGGCCTCCCGCGCATTCCCGAAAGCTATTCCGGCGGCCCCGATACAACCGATCCGCGGCTGGTTTACGCCGAGGCCAAGCGCCTGTCGGAACTCCTCGGCACGGTGTATTCGCGGCAGAGCGGCCTGGAGTGTCCGATCGCCCGGCCGTTCGCGTTTACGGGTCCTTACCTGCCGCTCGAAATCCACTTTGCGATCGGCAATTTCATTGCGGATTGCATGAAGAAGCGTCCGATCCGGATCCTCGGCGACGGTACGCCTCTGCGCTCCTATCTGTATGCCGCCGACCTGGCGATCTGGCTCTGGACGATTCTGGTTCGCGGGCAATCGGGACGGGTCTACAACGTCGGCTCCGAAGAAGCCGTCAGTATCGCGCAACTGGCCAGACGGGTGATACAGGCACTCGGCGCCCGGCAGCCGGTGGAGATCGCTAAAGAGCCGCTGAAAGGCGTACCGGCCGAACGCTATGTGCCGGATACCGCGAGGGCCCGCCAGGAACTCGGGCTGGAACAGTGGATTTCACTGGACGAAGCGATTCGGAGGACGGCGCACTGGCACCGCTCCGCGTCCGCGGCCCGCGACGAGGCCCACGCATGATCAAAGTTTCCCACTACATCGCCGGCAAACTGGCGGACTGGGGCGTGCGCCACGTGTTCCTGATTCCCGGCGGCGGCGCCATGCATTTGAACGACTCCTTCGGCAGGGAACCGCGCCTCCGCTATCTCTGCAACCACCATGAACAGGCTTCGGCGATGGCGGCCGAGTGTTATGCCCGTGTGACCGGGAAGACCGGCGTGGTGAATGTGACGACGGGACCCGGCGGGATTAACGCGCTCAACGGGGTGTTCGGCGCGTGGACCGATTCGGTGCCGATGCTGGTGATTTCCGGGCAGGTAAAGCGCGAAACCTGCATGGCCACCGCGGGCACGAGGAATATCCGGCAACTGGGCGATCAGGAAGCCGATATCGTGCGCATGGCCGGCGGAATCACCAAATACGCGGTTCTGGTGGACGACCCGGAGAGTATCCGCTACCACCTGGAGCGGGCCTGGTTTCTGGCCGCCTCCGGCCGCCCGGGGCCCTGCTGGCTGGATATTCCGGTGGATGTGCAGGCGGCCCGCGTGGCGGAGGAGAGTCTCCGCGGCTATGACCCGGCGGAAGACGCCCTTTCCTGGGACGGCGAAACGGTGGCCCGGCAATGCCGCGAAGCGATCTCCCGCCTGGCCTCCGCGGAGCGTCCCGTTCTGATGGCCGGCACGGGGGTCCGCGCCGCCGGCGCGCTGGAGGAATTCCGCGAAGTGGCGCGGCGCCTGGCGATCCCGGTGACCACAGCGTGGACTCATGACCTGATCGCCACCGGCGATCCGTTATTCTGCGGCCGTCCGGGCACAATCGGCGAACGCGCCGGCAATTTCACTGTGCAGAATGCGGATGCCCTGCTGGTGCTGGGATCGCGCCTGAACATCCGGCAGGTGAGTTATAACTGGGCGTCGTTTGCGCGGAATGCCTTCCTGATGCAGGTGGATGTGGATGCTGCGGAACTGGAAAAGCCCACGGTGCGGCCCGATCTGGGGATCCACTGCGACCTCAAGGTATTTCTGCGGGAGATGTTGCGCCAGCTTCCCGCTTCTTCCTACCGGGCGGAGCGCCACCGAGGTTGGCTGTCGTGGTGCCGGGAGCGGGTGAGCCGGTATCCGGTGGTGCAGGAGAAGCACCGCGGCGCGGTCTCGCCGGTCAATCCGTATTATTTCGTCGAACGGCTGTTTGCCGGGCTTTCCGAAGACGAAGTGGTCGTCTGCGGGAATGCCTCGGCGTGCATTGTGCCTTATCAGGTGGCGCGCTTGCAGGCCGGCCAGCGATTGATTTCCAACTCCGGCTCGGCTTCCATGGGTTACGAACTTCCTGCCGCGATAGGGGCGGCGGTAGCGCGCGAAGGCAAGCGCGTCATCTGTCTCGCCGGCGACGGCAGCATCCAACTGAATATCCAGGAACTGCAAACCATCGTTCATTACCAGTTGCCGGTAAAGATCTTCGTCCTGGACAACAACGGGTATCTTTCCATCCGGCAGACGCAATCCAACTTCTTCGGAAAGCTGGTGGGCGAAAGCCCGGCGAGCGGAGTTTCCTTCCCCGATATGACCAAAGTGGCGGCGGCGTATGGGCTGCCGGCCATGCGGCTGGAAAGTGCCAACGACTTTTCCGCGATCGATGAGCTGCTGAAGGCGCCGGGTCCGGCGCTCTGCCACGTACGGCTCGACCCCACGCAGGAATTCGAACCGCGGTTGAAATCCCGCCAGTTGCCGGACGGCAAAATGGTCTCTCCCAACCTGGAAGACATGTATCCGTTTCTGCCGCCGGAGGAGCTGGAAGAAAATCTCCTGACCGGCCAGGAGGCGGCGATATGAGGCAGATCATTTTCGATCTGGACGGCACGCTGGTGGATTCCCTGCCCGGTATCGCGTGGTCGGTTGACGCGGCTTTGCGGTCTTGCGGCATGGCGGCCGCGAACCGGGATCTGGCGCCGCTGATCGGGCCGCCGGTGCGCGACATTCTGGCGGCGGTTTCCGGAGCGACAGACGCAGCCCTGCTGGACCGGCTCGAACACGGCTTTCGAGCCAGCTACGATTCCGGCGGATGGCGCCGGACGGTCTGCCATGCGGGCGTCCCTGAAATGCTGAGGCGGCTTACGGCCAGCGGCGCCAGGCTGTGGCTGGTGACCAATAAGCCGCGGCTTGCGACTGCCAGGATTCTGCAGGAGCTGAAACTTTCGGGCTTCTTTCGGGAGACGGTCTGCCGCGATTCCCGTATGCCGGTTTTCGGCTCCAAGGCGGAAATGCTGCGGGAGCTTGTGGAACGCCGCGGGATGGACCGCGAAGAATGCCTGATGGTAGGCGACACCGCGGAAGATGCGCACGCGGCGGAGGCGGCTGGTATTGCGTGTGTCATCGTGCCGCACGGTTACGGCGCACCGGATCTTTCCGGCTGCCGCCGCATCGGCGGATGGCAGGAACTGCAGGAAATGCGCAGCGAGGTAACCGTATGATTGACCGGGATATTTTCGAAGAGCTTTTCGTTCTGGAGATGGCCAACAACCACTGGGGCCGCGCCGACAGGGGGTTGAAGATTATCGACACGTTCGCACAAGTGGTGCGTTTTAACAATGTGCGCGCCGCGATCAAACTCCAGTTCCGCGACGTGGATAGCTTCGTGCACAAAGACTACCTGGGGCGGACGGACATCCGTTACATCAAGAAGACGCTGGATACGCGGATGTCGAAAGACAACTTCGCCACACTGGTCAAGGCCATCCGGAAGGCCGGGTGCATGCCGATGGCGACGCCCTTTGACGAGAAATCGGTGGACCTGTGCTGCGAGCTGGGGATTCCTATTCTGAAGATCGCCAGCTCGGACCTGAATGACTGGCTCCTGCTGGAGAAAATCGCCCAGACCAAGAAGCCCGTGATTGTCTCGACCGGCGGCAGTTCGGTGAAGGACCTGGACGACCTGGTGACCTTCTTCCACAACCGCGGCATTCCCATGGCGGTCAACCATTGCGTTTCCATCTATCCTTCGGAAGACCGCGAACTGGAGCTGAACCAGATCGATTACCTGCGAGCGCGGTACCCCTCGCATACCATCGGCTTCTCGACGCACGAGCACGCCGATTGGAGCTCTTCGATGCTGATCGCCTATGCCAAGGGGGCGCGCACGTTCGAGCGGCACATCGATATCGAAGCCGACGGAATCCCGGTGGCCCCGTATTGCTCCAGGCCCGAACAGGCGGACGCATGGTTCAAGGCCTATCACAAGGCCAAGGAGATGTGCGGCGCGCCGGGCACGCAGAAGCGCATGCCTCCCGTAAAGGAGATTCAGTATCTGGATTCGCTGGTGCGCGGAGTGTATGCGCGCCGCGATTTGCCGGAAGGCCACATTCTGCAGGACGAGGACGTGTATCTGGCGATTCCGCTGCTGCAGGGGCAGATCTCCTGCCGCGAGTTAATGCGGGGCGAAGTGCTGCTGCATGGATTAAGCAAGGACGAACCGATCCGGATCGACGACATAGACAGTCCCTACGCCAATATTCCATCGCTGCGTGAGTTGATCTACAGGCGGGGATTGCCGGAGACGGCGCCCCCCGGAGGATTGGCCGTAGTCGGCAAGGAGGGAACCACTCTTGTCGAGGATCTGCCCAAACTCCGCATGCAGGGCAGGCTCTCCACCGACAATGCCGACCGTGTCCTGAAGCCGGTTCAGTGACTCGCAGTGACTCAGGAGTGACTCATGAAAACCATCAGTGTGATTACGGCCTGCTTTAACGAAGTGGATAACGTGGAAGAACTGTACCAGAGGGTGCGGCAAAGCATCGCCTCGCTCGGCAGGTATCGATACGAGCACATCTTCATCGATAACTCCTCCACCGATGGCACGGTGGCCGTTCTCAAACGCATCGCCGCGGAGGATTGCAATGTCCGGGTCATCGTCAATGCGCGCAACGTAGGCCATATCCGCTCCCCCATGCATGCTTTCCACCAGGCTACCGGCGACTGCGTCATCAGCCTGGTGGCGGACCTTCAGGACCCGCCCGAGATGATCGTGGACATGATTCGGGAATGGGAAAACGGCTATTCGATGGTATTGGGGATCAAGCGCGCCAGCGAAGAAAATCCGCTGATGTTCTGGGTCCGCAAAAAGTATTACCGCCTGGTGAACCGCCTCTCTTCGATTGAGACCTTCGAGAACTTCACCGGCTTCGGCCTGTACGACCGGCGTGTGGTGGACGAAGTGAAGGCGATGGACGATCCCTACCCGTACTTCCGGGGCATGATCGCCGAGGTCGGATTGCCGCACAAGGAACTCCCGTACGATCAGCCGCTCCGCAAGCACGGTATCACCAAAAACAATTTCTATTCGCTTTTCGATCTGGGAATGCTGGGCATCATCAATCATTCCAAAGTGCCTCTCCGGCTGGCGACATTCGCGGGCTTTGCGGGCGCGGCGCTCAGCTTTCTGGTGGGCCTGGGATACTTCATCTACAAGCTGCTGTTCTGGAACCGGTTTGAAGTGGGAATGGCGCCGCTGGTGATCGGCATTTTTCTGCTGGGCTCCATTCAACTGGTGTTCATGGGCGTGCTGGGCGAATATGTGGGCGCGATTCTGACGCAAGTGCAGCATCGTCCTCTGACGGTGGAACTGGAGCGCGTCAATTTCCAATTCGAGCCGGGATTGCCGAAGGTGATCCATGGGACGCCGGATGGCAGCATGTCGGTTTCCGGGGCGCCACTGGGGATCCCGGATAAGGTATTGATTTCTTGATCTGTGACAGCCGGTTTGAGGTAATCCAGCGTGGACAAATCTCTTCTTTCTACTGCCCAACTCGCAACGCAGGCGGCACTTGCCCATGTGTACTACGGGATCACGAACTTTCGTCATCCTTTGCGGAAACAGAAGTTTGAAACAATTCGCACCATCCAGCAGCGGACCAAAAGTCTGCTCACTCCTCTCGAGGCCTACACGGTATTCTCCACCGCGTGCTCGACCAGACATCTGGCCGGGGACGCTGCCGAACTGGGCGTGTATAACGGATCTTCAGCCCGGATTATTCTCGAAGCGATCGGCTCCGAAAAGGCCCTTCATTTGTTCGATACTTTTGACGGACTGCCGGAAGTGGGTAAGGACGACAGACTCTTCCATACGGGCCAGTTCAAGGTGGATCTGCAGCGGGTCAAAGCGAACCTCACGGGCTTCAACAAAGTCCACTTTCACGTTGGGTATTTTCCAGCCACCGCCGGGCCTGTCGCGGACCGGTCGTTCAGCTTCGTGCATCTGGACGCGGATCTCTACCAGAGCACCCTCGACGGCCTTCGGTTCTTTTACCCGCGGATGCTTCGGGGGGGAATTATTCTGACTCACGATTATTGCGCGGATGGCCCGAGAAGAGCCTTCGGAGAGTTTTTCGCGGACAAGTGCGAAACGGCCATTGAGCTTCCGGGCAATCAGGCGATGATCGTCAAGCTCCAGGATTTGAACGAAACGGCCGCATAGGTTTTGCCGGATCGGAGCCGCGACCGTAAGGGAGCGAATGCGCAACTACTTATGGCGCTCTGTAGGGGCATCCGCGCCGCGCGAGACCAGCAGCGAAGCAACGCCCGGCTTGCGGCAATTCTTCGCGCGCTGGAGCGGCGTATCGCCGGCTTTGTCCCGCGCATGGATGTCCGCGCCGCAGTCCATCAGAGCTTCGGCGACCTCGGTGTTGCCCCGCCGGGCGGCCATGTGGAGCGCGGTGCACTGTTTGGCGGGGCTTCGTGCATCCACCTGCGCTCCCGCGCGAATCAGGGCGCGGACAATCTTGCCGCCGCCGGTCACCTGGCATTCGTTCGCCACGCAGTATAGCGGGGTGTGTCCGCCCAAAGTCTTCACGGTGGGGTCGGCGCCAAGGCCAAGCAGCAACTCGACCATGCGCAGGTTCCCCTGTGCCGACGCTTCGTGAAGAAGGGTGCGGCCGTGCCTGTGAGGGATATGCGCCAATGGGGGATCGGCTCGTAGTTCGCGTTCGGCGTATTTCAGGAGGGCCTCGTGGCGATGCGCCATCATCAGCGCCAGCACATGGGCAAACACCGCGCGATCGCGTGCGAATCGGAGTGCCAGCGCCGGACTCTGTGCCAGCTCGAGAGCCCGGCCCGTATCGCCGGCGCGAATGGCGGATACCAGATCGTCCAGCGCACGCTGTCCGGCCCAGCGATGCGCGATTTCGCGGTGGATGCCATCGCCTGGCGGATCTTCTGGCGCAGCCGGCCCATCCGGGGCTTGGCCGGTGTTTACGATGTAAGCGGAGGACTGCTCAAACAGGTCGCGCAGCGCTAGGCGGACGGGCTCGTCCAGAGGCACATCCTCGAGAGCTTCCACCATGTTGCGCATCCAGGCTTTCCGTTCTCGCGGTCCGATTTTGAAACGCAGATGCGATTCGCGCAGGCTCAGCCACCATCGCTCCTGAGCATCCGCGGCGGGCCCACCCAGAAACTGGGCGAGAAATGCCGTAAAAGCTTCCACCGCGCAGCGCATGCTCTTCCCCGGAAACAACGGCCGCAGCACGGAATCCCGGCCCACACGGGCGTAGAATGCCTCCGATAGCTGCCTGCACACACCCTGGCCGCCGACCGCCCGGTAGAGATCAACAGAGGCCATGTAGGTCTACGCCGCCCTCCGCGCGCATTCGCGTTATTTTATCGCGACTCCAGACACGATAAGCCCGCAACCTGTTCTTGCATTCCGGCAACACCGGTCCGGCGGCCCAATCGCGCCCGCAACCTGTCGAACCACTCCGGGTCCATGCAGGGCCGTTCCAAAGTGACAAAAATCAATACAGTGATGCCGAGGATCGCGGGAATGGCAACGATGGCGTCGGCTGCGAACCGCGAGAGGAATGAGATACCCCATGCCATTCGGCTGGACAGCCGTTCCGTCGCTGACATAATCGGCAGGTGTACGAGATACATCGTGTAACACATGCCTCCGATTGACGTAATCAGCGGACGGCTGAGCAGCCAGCTCGACACTTTGCCTTTGAAAGCGCCGACGTATGCCAGAAGAATCACCGGCGCCAGTAAAATCGGGAGTCGCTGGTACAGCAGCAGCGTTACGAAAGCCGGCCACGCCAGCAGGGAAAAACCGTCCCAGGCCAGGGAACGAACCGGCAGGCCTTTCCATTCCACCAGAAACAGGTCGGCCAGGAAGAAGCCGGCGATGAAGAACTCCAGGTGCCAGGGTAGAGAATTGAAGCGTACGCCAATCGCCGACGGAACGAAGCTCCGAAAGAACGGGAGTGCCAAGATGATCGCTCCGAAGGTAGCGCGTCTCGCGAGGGTGTTGCGAATCGAGAACAGCACCGCCAGGAAAGGCGCCAGGCAGTAAAACTGCACTTCCACTTCCAGAGTCCATGCGACCAGATTAATGGCATTGAAACTGTGGTAGATGAGATTGTGCTGGTATACCAGGCCGGCGAGCAGCCGGGGCAATAACAAGAGCCCGTTCGACATTCCGAACACAAACAAATGGCCAATGAAGACCAGAAGCATCAAAACAATGTAGGGCGGCTCCAATCGCGTGAGACGGCGGAGGTAGTAGCCTCGTAAGGAAGGCTCTGTCCCCATCCCCAGTCTCCATCTGGCAAATGGAAGAGCGAGCAGGAAGCCACTAAGAACAAAGAATAACTGAACACCGCAATGTCCAATAGAAAGCAGGTTGAAAAGCCACTGCTCGGAAGGCTGGATGGCGGCGCCGGCCATATGTTTTACGATCGTGAGCCCGCGCAGATGTAAAAGCACAACGGCAGATACGGCAATGAAGCGAAGCCCGTCCACTTCGGGAATGAACCGTTTTCCGTGCGACACGATGCGGCTCAGTCGTCGAGGAACATTCAATATAGGAACTCCTTACGCAATCTTGAAATTCGAATCGGCTGATGTTCCTATCGACAGCTGTTCGAAGAAGCTTTACAGCGGCCGGCTAAGACTTCCGCAGCAAGCCGCCTTGCAGGCCCAGGCCCCAGGGCCGCACATCGGACAGGTGATGATAAAGATCTGCCGGATATGCTGAACTGGCCGGAGTGCGTGGTCCTGCCGCGGAAGCTGGATGCGGAGGGCGCGGCACTCATTTCTGGCAAGCGGGAAGCCGGCGGTTGACCCGGAGCGGACTGGGATCGCCGCCGGCTCATGTACGGGTAACCCGTAGTATCATGAGAGTGGACTTTGAATGGCACGAAGCCAAAGCCGAGGCCAACGTGGAAGCCCATGGCGTGGGCTTCGATTTGGCGAAGACGGTGTTCGAGGACCCGCTGGCCGTCGAGCGTCTCGACGACCGCGAAGATTATGGCGAAGACCGGTATGTCATCATCGGCATGGCGGAAGGTAACGTGGTGTTGTTTGTAGCCTTCACTGAACGCGAAGACCGGATTCGAATCATATCTGCCAGGAGAGCCACACAAGATGAACAGGACGACTACTACCGGCAGAACAGCTAGTTCACCCCGGCCAATGACCGCCGAAGCGATCGATCGGGCGGCCCGCGCGGATCCCGATGCCCAGCCTCTTACGGGAAGCGATCTCCAGCGGATGCGGCGGACACCGCAGGCGAAAGTCATACGGCGTGCGTTGGAACTGACGCAAGAGGAATTTGCCGCCCGCTATCATATTCCAGTCGGCACGCTGCGTGACTGGGAACAGGGCCGCGCCGAACCGGACCAGCCTGCCCGGGCTTATTTGACACTCATTGCGCGCGATCCCGACCATGTGAACCGGGTCCTGAATCCCAAGACAGGCTAAGACTTCCGCAGCAGGCCAGGGCGGCAGTAGTACCTCCTTCCAGACCTGCCTGCGTTACCGGCTCGCGAAGAATGCGGCGATATCGGGTCCGAGAGCCGCGCGACGGGCCTCGCACAAACGAATCGATTCGAGCGCCTGGGCATAGTTGCGTGGTCCGCCGCTGTAACCCTTCACACGTTCCTGGAAGAAATCGACGAACTCGTTGCGGGAGGCCTCGTCGCAGAATGCCCCGCCGGCGAAGGGGAGAAACGCGCGGTAATCCATGCCCGCGCCAGAAGGCAGCTTCTGGACTACGGCATCGTAGTGGGACTTCAGAAATTCGAAAGGTGCGTGGTCCGTCTGCCCTTCGCTGAGGGGGGCGAAGAACAGGCCGACGGCCTCGCGGATATCGATATCGGGCGAGAGCAGGAGGCCGAGCGATTGGTCGAGCACTTTGCGGTCGTGGAAAGATCCCAGCGCGCCGAGGAGGATTGCGCGCTCGCGCGGGTCCCGGTTGCGCTGGAAGGCGTCGCGCATCTGCTCGAAGAGGTCCTGGCCGCCGGACTGGGCAGCGGTTTGGAGCACGGCGCCGAGCATGTCGGGGTCAATGCCCTTGCGGTCCTTGAGCCAGCCTTCGGTAAGACGGCGGGCTTCGGCCCGCAGTTCGGGATCGGCGCCGCCGCGGGCGACGAAGGGGACCACGGAAGCGCGCAGGAGGCGGGTATCGTCGCTGTCGCCGGGTTTGGCCGACCAGCCCAGGGACCTGGCCCGTTCACCGAAGAGTTTGCGGACGTAGCGCTGGTAGTTGGGGGTTAATTCCGGCGGGAGGTAGCGTCGTGCGCTGCTCACCATGTCCAGCACCTGCCCGACGATCTGGCGCTCGGGGACGGAGGCGAAGTTCTCCGCGGCACCGAGGGCGAGACCGGCCTTGAGGTGGCCGGCGGCGGAGGCGGAAGCGACGTCGTGGAGCAGCGACAGCCGCTCGGCGGCGCTCAGGGCGGAGGCGTGCTCCGTCACCCGCGCAAGGCTGTCGCCGGGGAAAGCGGAGATGTAGTAGCCGGCTCCATCGGCGTTGGCGAAGAGATAGGCGGGGCAGGACTGCGTCTTGGCCAGCGGGAATTCCGCCGAGGCGGTTTCGAGCAGGAAGCATTCACTCTGGGGACCCGAGGCGCCGGGATAGCGGACGCACACTGGGGTCCGCCAAAGCTGATTGCCCGAGCCGGCGGAGCCGATGGGGAGATAGCGCGACTGGTTGAGGCGCACACGGGGCCGGCCTGCGCCGCAATCGAGGCTGGCGGAGATTTCCGGGATGCCGGGCTGATCGAGGAAGGTGGCGAAGGCCTTGGTGAGGCCGGGCCTGGCGGCGCCGCCGACGGCGTCGAGGAAATCGTTGGCGCGTGCATTCCTGTAGGAGTAGCGAGTGAGATACGCGTGGATGCCCTTCTGGAATTCCGTTTCCCCCATCCAGCTTTCGAACATGCGAATGACGGCCGCGCCTTTCTCGTAGGTGATTCCGTCGAAGGCGTTCTCAATATCGTCCTTCGACTCGATGGGCTGGCGGATCTGACGGGCGGACACCAGGCTGTCTTTGCCCATGGCGCCGAACTTGTCGTCGAGGTCGGTAAGGCGGGTTTTCCACTCGGGTTTCCAGGAGGCGAGGATCTTGGAGGAGGTCCAGGTGGCGAAGGCCTCGTTGAGCCAGGTATCGTCCCACCAGGCCATGGTGACCAGGTCGCCGAACCACTGGTGGGCCAGCTCGTGGGCGGCGACACTGGCATAGCCGCGCTGGCGGCCGATGGTATCGGTGGCGGGATCGTTGAGGATGATGCTTTGGTCGTAGGTGACCAGCCCGGCGTTTTCCATGGCGAATCCGGCGCTGACGGCGATGGCCACGTTGTCCACTTTCTCATAGGGGTACGGCACGCCAAAGTAGTCCTCGAGACGCTGAACGATGCCGGCGGTGACGTCCCTGGCGTAGGCGGCCCAGGCGGTCTTGCCCTTGGGGACGATGATGCGGACGGGGATGTGGTTGCGTCCGGCGCGGCCGGCTTCGACCACCTCGAAGGGGCCGACAGCGGCGGCTACAAGGTAGCTCGGCAGGGGTTTGGTGGGAGCGAAGACGACACGCTTCATGGCGTTGGGCTCGGGCGTTTCGGAAAGCTGGGGAGAGTTGCTGAAGGCGCGGTCGGAGGCGCGGATGTGCAGGGTAAGCTGCCAGGGAGTCTTGAAGTCCGGCTGGTCGAAACAGGGGAAGGCAGCGCGGGCGTCCTGCGATTCGAACTGTGTATAGAGGTAGGTTTCGCCGCCGTCCTTGCCTTGGAAGACTCCGGTGCTGTCCTTGGGGCTGATCTTGCCCTGATAGCGGATGTGGAGTACGGCGGGGCCGGCAGGGATTTCCGCGCGCGGACGGAGGGCGATGAAGGAGTCGTCGCCGGGTTCGACGGCGGCGGGCGACGTGCGGCCCTGGCGGGTAATGGTGGCCTGCTCGATGGTGAGGGCGGAGGCGTTGAGCCAGATGAGGGAGGCGGGCCGGGCGAGAGCGATGTCGATATCGATGCTGCCGGCGAAGGTGGCGGCGCCGGGGACGAGCGTGAGATCGGCGGCGTATTTGACGGGGCGAACGTCGTCGCCCAGTTTCAGTTTTGGGGGATCGGCGCCAATCAGGGGGCAGGACAACGCGAGCAATAGAAGGTAGCGCATGGCTAATGTTAGCGCGGCGTGGCGGGAATGCGCCGTTTTACGAACCCGGGTGTGTGGTCCTGGCGCGGAAGCCCGATGCGGAGGCCGCGGCACTGATTGTGGGAAGCGGAAAACCTATGGTTGACCCGGTGCGGGCGCGGATTCAGACTTCCGCAGCAGGCCACCCTGCAGCAGGTAGAGGCCGGGTAAACCGAACAGTATCACCACAACGTATCCCACCACTTGAACCACCAGGATGTAAGCCAGGGCGGCATCGCGCGAGATGCCGAAAGGCGTCAGCACGGTCACGGCAACGAACTGATAAACCCCTACATACCCCGGCGTCGAAGGCAGCGCGCTGCCGAGCCCCATGCCGGTCAACAACAGCAGCGCCACCCCGAACGAAAAGTGCAGGCCCAGGCCGCGGGCGGCCACGATCGCGCCCATGGAATCGGCCGTCCAGATGACCAGCGTCAGAAAAACGAAGCCGGCAAAGCGGGCCCAATCGTGGAACGCGCGCATCCCCAGCAGAATCTGCCCGGACAGTTGGATGAGCTTCTTGCGCAGGCCGGCCGGCATGGGAATGCGCGTCAGAATGGTCTCCAGCAGCATGCCGGTATGCGGCAGCACCATGATGACTACCGCGCCGGCGGCGGCGACAATAGCCATGGTGCGGGAAAGAGCCTCCATCCAACCGGGCTTGGGGTCCACCGTCAGCAGAACCAGCGATGCGCCCAGCACCAGCGCGATCACGTCCATCAGGCGCTCGCTGAGCGCCGTGGTCAGCACGTAAGCGCTGCTTAACGCCGAGCGGGTGCTGATCAGGACACTGCGCAGCAGTTCGCCCGCCCGGGCGGGCAGGAAATTGTTGCCCAGATAACCGGCCATGTTGGCCCAGAAAACCGTGCCGACGGCGAAATTTCCTTCGGCGTTCAGCAGAATGCGCCAGCGCAGCGAGCGGAGAAAATAAGATCCCGCGGAGATCGCCGCGCCGCCCGCCAGGTACCACCATTGGGCCGCTGCCACCGTGCGCCACACCCCGGCCCAATCCACACCGCGCAGCGCGTAGTAAAGAAGGACTCCCGAAACCAGGAAAGAGAGCACCCACCAGGCCGCCTGGCGCAGGCGCCCGCCAGAGCTCATAGGGCGCTCGGCGTATTGCGGGTATCGGCGTCCATAAAGTAGTAGCCGATCATATGCATCACAATGAAGTGGCCGTCTTCAATGTTCCCCATATGCGGATGGGAGACCTGGATGTTGAGCTGCGCCAGGGGGCCGAGCCGGCCGCCGTCCCTGCCGGTCAGCGCAATGGTGTGGCAGCCGATGGAATTGGCGTATTCCACGGCGCGCAGCACGTTGGGCGAATTGCCCGACCCGCTGAACGCCATCACCACATCGCCCGCCTGCGCAAAGTTTTGCAGTTGCTGGGCGAAAACGCATTCATACGCCACGTCGTTGGAGTACGCCGTGAGCGTGGGTATGGAGTCCGCCAGCGACAGGATCCGGAAGCGCTTTTCGCGCTGGTAGCTGGCGCCCTTGACCATGTCGGTAGCGAAGTGCGAAGCCGTGGAGGCGCTGCCGCCGTTGCCGCAGGTAAAGATGCAGCGGCCCTGTTCGCGGGCCTCCGCGAGAATTTCGATGGCCCGGCTGACTTTCGAGAGATCGATGGTGTCAAGGGCCTTCAACACCTCGGCCCGGTACAGTTCAGGAAATTGCATGTGCGCGATTACCTATTGTAGTGCGGCGAAGTAATTCACTGTTTGGCGGAGCCCTTCTTCCAGGTCCACGCGAGGTTCCCAGCCCAGCAGGGTGCGCGCTTTGGCGATGTTGGGGCAGCGCTGTTTGGGGTCGTCTACCGGCAGGGGTTCGAAAACAATCTCCGAGCGGCTGCCGGTGAGCGCCAGGATGTGCCGGGCGAACTCCAGAATGGTCATCTCGCGCGGATTGCCCAGATTCACCGGGTAGCGCTCGGCGGATTGCATCAGGCGGTAGAGACCGTCCACCATGTCGGAGACGTAGCAGAAACTGCGGGTCTGCGAGCCGTCGCCGAAAATCGTGAGCGGATCCCCGCGCAACGCCTGGCCCAGGAACGCCGGCACCACGCGGCCGTCGTCCAGCTTCATGCGCGGGCCGTAAGTATTAAAGATGCGGGCGATGTTGGTGGGCAACCCGTGCTGGCGATAATACGCCATGGTAAGGGCTTCGGTGAATCGCTTGCTTTCGTCGTAGCAGGAGCGCGGGCCTACCGGATTCACGTGGCCCCAATAGGTTTCCACCTGCGGATGGACTTCGGGGTCGCCATAACATTCGCTGGTGGAAGTGACCAGGTAGCGGGCGCTTTTGGCGCGGGCCAGTTCCAGCATGTTGCGGCTACCTAGCGAGCCGGCATCCAGCGTGGCAATGGGATGTGCCAGGTAATCTTTGGGGCTGGCCGCGGATGCCATGTTGACCACACAATCCACGGCGCCGGAAATGGTGAACGGCTGGGTAATGTCCCGCTCGAAAAACTCAAAACGGCTGCAACTGGAAAGATGCGCCAGGTTCCGGGGCGCGCCCGTCAGATAATTATCCAGCGCCACAACGGAGTGGCCCTCCGCCAGCAGCCGGTCGCAAAAATGAGAACCAACAAACCCGGCAGCGCCGGAAACGACGATATGCAAGGAATCCCCCGGAATCTCATTCTAACGGCAGCCGGGCGTACGCCCGGATTTGGGAAATCCGCCATGAGTTGGTAGAATTTCCCGTAGGCTTCAAAACGCTCCAGTTTCAGGCGGATAGCTCAACGGTAGAGCGCCTCTTATATACATAGAGGAGGTTGTACGGTTCAATTCCTGCTCCGCCTACCATCCAGGTCACGACTCACGGTACCAGCCGGATAATCATCGGCCCGATGGCTCGTGTGACCGGCAGGGGCACTTTTTGCCACAGATGGATGGCTTTCTGAAAGCTTGGATTCTTGGGCGTGAAGTTGGGTAATTCCTTGCGCTTCCCGAGCAGCATCTCGTAAGGCAGATCGAGCATTTCCATGCCCCAGTGAGCCTTGAAATCGAACGATCCGCTTTCCTTTTTGCTGCGTCCGAAATCGAACCGGCGATACCCGTTGCGGCCTCCCCAGCGCATCAACTCGAAGTACATGTAATTGTTGGGAGCATACTCGTTATACGCGGGATCGGAAGCGCCGTAATAGGGTAAGACCTGATCGCGGAAGTAAAAGGTCATCACGGCACTCACCACTTTGCCATCGAGACGCACTTCGCGGATATCGGCTTCCTTGCCGAAATTGCGCGCGAGCACGTGAAAATGCCTGGCGGGAAAGCTCGGCGTCCCCAATCTGCGGAGGTTCCGGGTGTACAGGTCGATGAAGGCGGCCGGGGAATCCGCCGGGGCCATGCTGAACGGGTGTTTCAGCGCCTTTCTGACCATGTAGCGGGTTTTGCGGGGAATCGCTGCCAGCATTTCCTCCTCGTCGGGCCCAATCTGCTGGACGAAAGAGACGTACCGGGAGACATTGGAGAACCCCACGCACTGTCCGGCGTGAGCATTGCGCAGCTCCGCGTAATCCAGGCGCAAGTCCCGGCTGAGTTTCTGCAATTCCTCGCGAAGCACGTTTTGGGCTTCCGTGGAATCGGCGAGAATGCCGCCATAGACCGCGAACGGCGACGAGAGAAGCACCCGGCCCATCAAAAGGTTCTCGATCAGAAACAGCGGCAGGACGCCGCGAACCCGTCCGTCTTCGGAAGCCACCAGGTAGTAAGGCCGGTAGCGGAAGACTTCCTCCATGCTGTTCTTCCAGGCGATCAGGTGGAAGGGGCTGCCGTGCGGGTGGGCCCTCACAAAGGAATCCCAATTCAAGCCATCTTCCTGCTGCATTAAGCGGGCGATAAGAGCCATTATTTTGTGATAGTTACAGTGGGGTACGGCTTACGCGCGAGCGGCCGCCGCGGAGCTTTGCCACTCCGCCTTGGAACTTTCCGTCACCTCGGACAAAAGATCGCCGCCGGAACCGAGCCACCGGTTCTCCCAACAGGCCAGCATGAGCATAGACCACAGTTCTCTACCGTAATCCCGTGCGCCGGACTGGTGAATCGCAAATACCCGCCGCACCTCCGGAAGCGAAAGGTACGCGGCCATCCGGGGGCGCAACACCATGGCTTCGAAAACCGGTTTCAGGCTGGTGCGGAACCATTCCGCCCGCGGCACAATGAACCCCATTTTCCGGCGCGTCAATATCTCCTGAGGGACGTGCGGTTTCAGCATCTCCTTAAAAATGTACTTGCCGCTGCCGTTTCTTAATTTGAATCGCGCCGGCATGCGTCCCGCCAGATCGGCCAGCCGGTAGTCCAGCCACGGGCAGCGTCCTTCCAGGGAATAGGCCATGGAGGCGCGATCCACTTTCACCAGAATATCGCCGGGAAGATACGTCTCCAGGTCTACGGCCTGCATTTGCTGCAGCGGAGGCAGGTGGCTGTACTTGTCGAAACGGCCTGCAAAACTCGCGCGGGACGTAAACCCGCCCAACTGCGCGCGGATTTCCGGGGCGAGAATGGTGTTCAGAAGGCCGTAACCGAAACCGGTCATCGAGTCGAAATAGGCTTCCCCGAGTTCCTGCGCCAGACAGGTCAGCGTGGCTTTCGCGCGGAAGACTTGCGGCAGGCGGTCGAACTTGGGGTAATAGCGTCCGGCGGCGGCCACCGCGGTCTGGCGGAACCATCGCGGCAGAATGGCGCGCCCGCGTTGCTCCGCTACACCAAAGCGGTAGCGCCGGTATCCGCCCAGGAGTTCGTCGGCGCCATCTCCGGAAAGGGCCACCGTGACGTGCTGCCGGGTCATTCTGGAGAGATACAGCGTGGGAATGGCGGAGGAATCGGAAAACGGTTCGTCATAGTGCTCCACCAGCGTGCGCAGCATATCGTGGACGCCCAGGCTAACCACTTCCTCATAGTGATCCGTCTGGTAGCGCGCCGCGACCATGCGCGCATACCGAACCTCATCGTATTCCTCACGGGTGAAGCCGATCGAGAAGGTCTTGACCCGGCTGCCGGCGCGCTGCGCCATAAAAGCCACCACGCCGCTGGAATCCACGCCACCGCTGAGGAATCCGCCGAGAGGCACGTCGCTGATCATGCGGCGTTCCACGGCGTCGGCGGAGAGTGCCTCCAATTCCTCCATGGTCTTCGTGAAATCCAGGCTTTCGTCGGGCTCGAAGGAAGCCGCCCAATACTGCCGCAGGCGAATTCCGCTGGTATCGATCAGCGCCGAGTGGCCCGGCGGGAGCTTGTGGCTCCCTGCGAAGATCGTGTCCGGGTCCGGAACATAACCCAGGCAGAGAGCATTCGCCACGCTCTGCGGGTTTACAGCCGGAGCGAATCCGGCAATGACCATCAGCGCCTTCAGCTCCGAGGCAAAGCAGATGTGAAATCCGGGCACGCTGGTGGAATAGTAGAGAGGCTTTTTGCCGAAGCGGTCGCGGGCCAGAAACAGTTCCTGGTTCCGGTTGTCCCAGATGGCCAGGGCGAACATCCCGTTGAGGTATTCGGGCGTACGCTCTTTGACCTCTTCGTACAGGTGGACAATTACTTCGGTGTCGCTGTTGGTGGCGAAGCGATGCCCCTTTTTCACCAGGTCTTCGCGGAGTTCCCGGTAATTGTAAATCTCGCCGTTAAAAACGATTTGAATGCTGCCGTCTTCATTGCCCAGCGGCTGCGCGCCGCCGCTGAGATCGATGATACTCAGGCGGCGATGGCCTAACGCGATCGAGCCTTCCTGGTAGTAGCCGAATCCGTCCGGGCCGCGGTGCTGCAGCCGGTCGCACATGCGCTTCAATAATGCCGGATCCTGGACTGGGTGTTGGGAGAAGTAACCGGCTATTCCGCACATGAGGTTACGATTACGTCCAATTGTATCGCACTGTAGAGCGGCGGCGGCGTGCGCACCCGCCCGGTATCCATTAAACTGGGGAAGCGAACATCGCACATGTTCTCTGGTTTTCGCGCCGGTCCGGTTCGCATGGGACTGAGTCATAACTGGTCGGGAGGGAGCGGGAAAATATCATGCGACTGAGTGTCCTGGTGGCATTTTTGTGTGGTACGGCGTACAGTTTCGCTGCAACCCCGGCCCCCGCGGTTACCAGCATCGCCGCCATTCACCATGATGGCCAGACATTCCTCACGTGGACCGACGTAGCTCAGGGAGCGTCAGGCGCCAACTATCGATATAGGGTCTACCGGAGCCTGTCGCCGATTATGGATTCCAATACGCTGGCGGCTGCATTCTTAATCCAGGACAACGTCTTCAACAATAGCGGTCAGATGACCGCACAGGTGTGGAGCCAGACAGGACGGCAGGATCCCACGAAGTTGATGTCCCTCATCCAGCAGGGCGCCTGCCCGTCAAATGGAGTCTGCGGAACGGCGCTGGCCGCTTTCACCGGGTTGGCTGTTCACACGGCAACCGCCAGCGAATCGGCGTTCTATGCCGTGGTGACGCACGATACTACCGGCGCGCAGAGCGATTCCGCTATCTCCCCCGGGAACAATGCCACAGTCATGCCAGTGGCCGAAGCGGTAGCGCCCATCCGGCCGCTGAAATATTACGATTCCTCCAATGTCAAGCGCGGCGCTCCATCGGCGCAAATTACCGGCGTCCCCGGCCGGCCGATGTTTCTGAAACTCCATGGATCCGGCGGTTGCCCCGGGGCAATCGCCTATGGCGATCTCTGGCAGTTCTGGGGCGATTCGACCATGGGTTACCAGGAAGGTGTACAGCAGGCCATCTCCGTATGGGAAACCCACTCGGCAGCGGCATGGAGCGTCGGCGGCTACGGCCAATTGGCTCTGATTCTGCAACCCTGCGATACGATATGGGCGCCCAACGGATTAGCGTCCCTGGAGACTTTTTGGAGCGGCTACCAGGATGTGCCGTTGAACGCCGCGGACCACAAAGCGCGGTACTATCCGTTCTCCGAAGCCATGGAGAGCTGGTATATCCAGTGGGCGATCGCCACCTATAATGCCGATCCCAATCGCGTCTACAGCACCGGCCAGTCACTCGGCGGATGGGGCAGTGACATGTACTCATTCCGGCATCCGGAGATTTTCGCCGCCATATTCCCCAGCGCCGGGAATTGGCGTCCCCCCATTCTGAACCGGGTCAATTCGAACGGCTCTACGAATACCGTTTACGCCGATAACACCGTGCTCATGCCGGACCAGACAACCACTTATTCCAGTCACTTTGACACGGTGGCGTACGCGTTGGCCAATTGCGCGAACCTCCCCTTCGCCGGATTCGCTGTTGCCCGGCAGGATACCTCGTGGCCCGGAATGTGGTCGAGCAATGTCGCCATGGCCAATGCCCTGAAGAGCTGTCATGCCGGTTTCGCATTCAGTTGGAACAACGGCACCCACGCCGACGCAGTCACGGCGCTGAACGTGATCATGCCGTACTATCAGTCGGCCTTCGCCCGGAATGTGAGCTACCCCGCATTTGAAAACAGCAGTATCGATGCAAACTATGGCAATGGCGACCCGGCTAACGGGGACCTCACGGGCTGCGTGAATTGCGGATTCAGTTGGAGGGTGCTGGCGGACAGTACCGCCGAGTGGAAGGTATCGGTCGCCAACTCCCTGAATACCGCGCCAATGACTGTCGATATCACTCCCCGCAACCGGCAACATTTCCGCGCGGCGCCGGGCCAGACCGTAACGTGGACCGCTTCCACCGGACAGAGCGGATCGGTGACTGCGGATGCCAACGCCCTGGTGACCGCGGCGGCAGTCACTATCGCCTCAGGCGCCTCAACGACGGTGTCATTCTCCGCGGGGCCTGCTCGACCGAGGCCCGCCGGAAGACGCGGAGGAAGGGGCGGTCTCCGTTGAGGCGGTTAGCCCAGCAAGAGATTAAAAATACGCAGGGCGGCGAGCAGGTCCGGGTCATCCGGTTCGATATGACTCACGGCTCGGGACGTAAGGTCCGCCGGTTCAAACAGGGCCCAGTTCTCAATGTCATGCCCGTATTTCGACAAGTATCGAATGCCGTTGAATCCTTGTCTGTATAGGAAACTAGAGGCATGTTGGGTTAAGAGCCTGGACCCACTGCTCTGGAGCACAGAGGCATCGAAATCCGCGATGCCAAGACTGCTCATCAGGGGTGCCAAAGCGCGTCGCAGGGTTTCGATCCATTGGCTTGCTCCGATGTCCGCAAACTTCCCCTCGGCATTCGCAGAGCCCATCAGGCGATTCTCCAGCCATTCGCATGGCACCAAACCTGCCGGAACGAAATCGTCTTCCCCTTCGATTTCCTGCAACTCGGCATACAATGCCACGTCCGGGCGATATCGGGCGAGCGTCTCAAGGAAGCAGCCGAGACGGACAGAGGAAGTATACAGAATGCGGTACTCTCCGTTAGGATCATCGAATCGGTTGCCGAACGTGCGGTCTCGCTTGGGCTATCCGCCAGCCAAAAAGGCACGCATTGCATTCAATAGCTCTGGCCCGGCTTTTGCGACTTCTTCCTCTTTCAACAGCCGAATTGGGGCGCGGTCCTCCAATTCGGGATTCAGGCCGGTGAACCACGCCTGAACCACTCGGGCAGACTCATGCTCGCTCAGCGTCTTGGCAATCTGATAGGCCAGCCTGATCCGCTGGTCAGCATCCCGGTAAGGCTCTATTCCGCCTTGCATCCAGCGTTCTATAACGCGAGTGTCCTTCACTCCGGCAATATAGGCCGTCAGCTTCTTCCCCAGGATAGGAACGAGTTCTGTCACGATCTCGGCAAAAGATGCCTGAACAGCGCGACGGTGTGCTGCCAAATCGGGTCGGGATAATGTAGAGGCTCCCATACACTCTTCGTGCTTCCATGTAATCACATTTACATTCAAAAAGCAACAAAAAGACACAGCAAAAAACTAAACAAAAACAAACAATATACATACCCGCTACGCGAAGAAAGGGGCGGTCTCTCCGGAAACCCACCCGCAAACTGTTGATTCCCCGCCAGCGTAACAGGCTCGGAAAAAAGACCCGAAGGGCCGCACCATTCCCCATCCCCAACCCCCATCCCTAACCCCTTTCGTCTGCGAGGTTCCCCCCCCTCATTCCACCACGAACGTCGTTCGTGCCGGCTTCAGGCCGCCGGTTTCACGAACGCCGCGTACATGAGCGGCGCTTTCAGCATCTCGCCCCGCGCCGCGGGCATATCGTCAGCGAACATGGAGGCTTCCGCCTCGATTGCGAAGCCCGATGTCCGCAACATCTCCCGGATTTCCTGGGCGTTGTTGAAAAGATAAATATGGTCGATCATGGGTGCGTTCGCCGGTGTGGTGATAAAGGCCCGGCCATCCGGCGTGAGTAGTTCCAGGATCCTGCGCAGCATGGCACGCGGGTCTTCCAGGTGCTCTAAAACCTCACCGATGGTGATGAAGTCATAGCGGCGATGAGGAGCGAAATCGAAGATATCGGCCTGATGCCACGCTACCGGCGCGCCCGGCATCATTCCGCGAGCCAGATCGAGAGAACTGGCGCTGATGTCCACCACATCGATCTGCACATCCGCCGGGAGAACCGATGCCGCTTCGGCGACATACAGCGCATGGCCACCGCCTATTTCGAGATAGCTTTGGATGCGCGGCGCATAACCCGGAAACGAGTCACAAAAAAACGAGTAACGGCGATACTGCTCCGGCCACAGGAACTGGGCCAGGACGAGGCCGTACATGTGATACTCCATCACCTCCGGGTTGTGATAGACACACTCGGCCACCTGGGCGAAGGACGTGTTGGAATAGCGCTGGTTACGCAGAAAATTCAAGCGTTCGCCGGCCACCGAAGCGCAGAGCTTCAGATAGCAGTCAATACCATAGTCGAACGTCTTGCCCCTGGTTTCGAGGACCCGCCGGAAGCGGGAGAGAAACCGCTCCCCGCGGAGTTGCCAGGCCGGTCCGGACCGCCCGATGAACTCGCGGAGATTCGCACCGGCCTTGGGGTCGAGTGCCGAGACCCGCGCCACTGTATCTGAGAGTAACTGATCCATTCCTTTGCCTTGGCCCCTTTCAATTCAGATGCCTGGCCATCGCCGGGCTACGCTTCAGGAGTTCTGCCGCCACAACCTCGGCGGCCACCCGGTTGCCGGTTTCGTTCAAATGGCCATGATTGCGAGCCGTGTTGAAAAAACCGTGGAGCAGGACGCGATGCGCTACGGCATACTCCAGCATCGGCGGCGCCATGGCGATAAAAAAGGCATCCTCTTTATGGGCGATGTCCGCAAGGCGCCTGTCGGCGTAATCCAGAGAGTTCACACCAATCCTGCGCATGAACGCTTCCCGTTCGCCGGGGTCCGGGTCGCGCTGAACTTCATCCCCATAACTGACGATCCAAAATTCCGCCCCGTGACTTGTGACGTTATCGTGCATCAACCCGAGGATGCCGTCGGCGACGTGCCAGGCTTCGGCCGCTTCGGGCGAGTTGGGTGGGCGAAACGGAAAGGCCCGGACACTATCTTCCGGCGGGGTACGCGGAGCCGGGTCATGGTGGCGCAGTTCATCCAACACCGGGAATGTCCCTTTCTGGGCGGCCGTCATCGCCAGTTGCAGAAGATAAACGCGATTGTAGATATCCTTGAACAGAGCCTGCCGCTTCAACAGTTCCGGACTCACCGCCGGCAGCCGGCTGTTCTTGGGATCCTCCACCAGGCGGGAACCTTCAAAAACGAAAAAAGGCGGATCGCCGCCCATTCGGTAAAAGTGCCGGCTGGCATTGGCGACCGACGTCAACGACCAGAAGACCATCACAATATCCGGCTGGTAAGCCCAGATCTTGTCTCGCATCTGCAGGTACATCTGAGCCGGGGTGTAACCGCCAACCGCGAAGTTCAGGACCTCGACCCGGCGCCCGTGCGGCGCTGCCGCCGCTGCAAGGCGGCTCTCCAATTGCTGAGCCATGGTCTGCGCTAAAGGAACCTGCATCGCGGCCGCCAGGGAATCCCCCAGCACTGCGATCCGGAGAGTGTTCGCCGGCTTCGCCACGGATCTCTCCCGGTCCCTCATTCCCTTGCTGTTCAGGCGGCAGAAATTCTCGCCTTCCGTGATCCAGCCGGCCGCGTTCGGGCGGAAGGCCGTGTAACAGACCGGGTCGGGCTGATAGAAGGAGCCTTCAAATCTTAAGCCGGCGCCGCGGACTCCGAGTTCCAGCAGGAACAGCACCACGATGGTCCAGCCCAGGACAATGGCGAGGTCCCTAAAACATCGCATAAAAGAAGGGGCTGACCGCCAGGCTGTGGGTAAGGAGGACCATCAGGAGAAAGACGGCAGTCACGGAGGCAGTCGCATATAAGGACCAGCGCACCGGACGGTCCAGCGACGCCACATCCCTGGCAAAGAGCCGCCGGGTCAGGCGATCGAGGATTTCGGCCAGGGCGAGGGCCGGAAGGCCAATCCAGGCCATGCGATTCGCGGTACTGAAAACGGTCGCCGCCAGAGTCGCGGGGGCTCCGCTCCGAAATACGCCCGCAAGCAGCTCGAACCCCTGTGCCACGGAATCCGCACGACAGAAAATGCTGGCCACGGCCACCAGTTGATACGTCAGAACCGGACCAGCCAGATCCGTCAGGAACGCGGCCCGCGGATGAGTCTTGTAATAACGTTTGCGCCGCTGCAGAGTCAGTGCGTCAATTACCAGAAACAGGGAATGCAGCAGGCCAAACACCAGAAACGCGGCGGATAAGCGGTGCCACAGGCCGATCAGCACCATGTTGACGGTGATACTGACCACCAGCCCCAGGTTTCCCCAATTCCGCGTGGCCATGCGGAGCGGAGTAAACACGTAATCCCTCAGCCAGTACGTCAGGCTCATGTGCCAGCGGCGCCAAAAGTCGCTGATATTCTTTCCGGCAAAAGGAGCGTCGAAGTTTTCCGGTGACTCGATGCCAAACAACAGTGCCGATCCGATTGCGATATCGGTTAACCCGGAAAAATCCGCGTATAACTGAAGAGGGAAAAGATAAATGCCCAGCAAACTGGTAAGACCGCCGGTACTGTCGCTGCGAGAGAAAATAGAGCCCACCAGGAGCGCCAGATTGTCGGCCGCCAGCAGCTTCTTCATGAATCCGATCATGATGCGCGCGATGCCGGAAAGTATGGCGTTCCTATCCGGCCGGCGCGCAACGGCCAGTTGCGGGCTAAAGCTTTCGCAGCGTTGAATCGGTCCGGCCACAATCTGGGGAAAGAAGGCCGCGAATGCCGCCAGCCGGACGAAACTCTTCTCAGGCGGCGATTTCTGCCAGTACACATCCAGCAGATAGCTGATCAGCTTAAACGTGTAATACGAGATTCCCAGGGGGATCGCCAGGAGCTGCCCCGACTGCACTACGATTGCCACCTTGAAAAAAAGAAGGCAGCCGAGCAGAACAAACAAACCGGCGCCCAGCCAGAACCTGGCCGTTTGCGGGGAGTCCGGCTCCAGCCGCAAACCCGACCAGTAGGCGATGCCCGTCAGCAGGAGCAACAGTCCCGCCATGGCGGGATCCCATGCCAGGTAAAAAAGGTAAGACGCGCCCAGAATGAAGGGAGCCCGGAGCCATCGTGGAGAGCATCCGTAAACGGCCGCGGCAATCGCCAAAAACACCAGGAAATCGGGAGAAGTAAAACGCATACCTCAGGAGGTTTTTTGGACGATCAGGTCAACCAGATCGCCCACATCCTTCATTCCGGTGACTTGGGCGGTGGTGAACCTGATTCGAAATTCACGCTCCACGGCGACGATCAGGTTAATGTGAGTCAGGGAATCCCAGGCTTCTACATCGTTGGCCGTGGTAGTGCGCGAGATGTTCAGGGAGGGGTCGTCAAAAACCATTCTGAATAGCTCAGTGAGTCGTTCGAGAGGCTCGTTCATAGGTTTACTGTCATTTCCGATGCGCGATCGACGGGCCGGATGAAGACATTCCGCATTTCATAACCGGCCACATCGAGACGCCATGACGTCGCGCCCTGCGGGCTTTCGAGAATCTTCTGAAAGCCGAAACGGCCGAAGAAATCCTTGACCATAGCATTCTTAGCGGTGGGAATATACTCCGCCGCAATTTCCCGAAGCCCCGCACTCGCGGCGATGGACACAACATGATTCATGAGATACTCCTCCACCCCGCGCGCCAGTACCCGGCAGCTCATCAGCCAATCGGTGATTTCCAGCCGGCTCTCTTCCACCCGCGGCCGCACGATCACAATCGAAATCAGGCCGTGGTCGCCGAACCGGTCGCCCAGACTGGCGGAAAGCGGAATGCAGTTGTTATCCAGCATCATTCGCTCGCACTCCGACTCGCTATAGCGATGGGTTGTGAGGTTGAACTGGTTGCTGCGCTGGAGCAATTGGGCAATACGGGCAAGTTTCGAGGGAGCAAAACGGGACACATCGATCACCATGTCGAGCGATGACAGATACGCCTCGAAGTTCGCGAACGCGGCCGCGGAACTCCGGCGTTCGAATTCGGCCCGGTACAGGTCCGAACGCGCCGTGTCCTCCTCGGAGAACGCAGTGGTTTCGAACAGGTTTAACTCAGCCAGGGCCTTCACGTAATCGCCGGGATCCTCCGGCAATTCCGGGACCACCACGTCGGGAAGGATACTGCGCACCAGGTTTCGCTCGAAAGGGTTGTCGTCCAGAAAAACCATCGAGTCGAAGCCGATTTCCAAAGTCTCGCGGATCTTCCTGATGTTGTCGGCTTTGTTCTCCCAGTTGGCCACAAAGAGCGTGATATCGCCCATCCGCAGCACCATTTCGGAGTGCTCTTCAAAAGGCTTGATCGCGGCGGCATACTCATTCTTGCTGCACACGCAAAGCAGGATGCCGCGGTTCTTCAGCGCCAACAGGTAGGACTGGAAGCGGTAAAAACATTCGCCATCGCCGTGCGCCGAGAGTTGAATTCCGTCCACGCCGTCATCGCCCACGACCCCGCCCCATAAAGTGTTGTCAAGATCCAGGATCACGCATTTCACGGACCGTCCGCGGGCCGCCAGTACGATCCGCGTTACGTTTTCCGCCACCGCCGGGAGATACTCCGTGGCACAAAACTGTTTGGCGATGTCCCAGTACCGGTCGTCGAACCAGTTCCGCCGGCCGATCCAGGAGGCCACGGCTTCCACATCATTGACAAAAACGTTCTTATACTCCCTGGCCCGCGCGACAATACGGCCGTTGATCTCTGCCACGGTCGAGTACAAAGATTGCGGCTGCTTCTGATCGAAGTTCCCGAAGATCCGTTCGTGCGGCAGCACGTAATTGGATTGCAGAACCATGGCCCGGGAGTACCGTCCGATCGAGTCCCAGATGTGGATAATGTGTTTTTCGGTTCGCGCCGCGAAATCCGCCTGAGACGTTCCCCGCTGGAACCAGGATGCACGCAGCGCCTGCGTGGCATTCAGGATAATAATGACGTCCGGCTGGAATTGATATAAGAAGGAGGCGGGATTGAAAACCTCGAATTCAATGCCGGCAAAGGGAGCTTCGTAAACCTCAACGTCGAACCCGCCCCGATGAAACAGGGCCCGGAAAAGCGGTACCAGCAGTTGGGTGGCGGCATCGGAGAGCAGCGCCAATTTGATCTTTGGCAAGTCCCGCCCATCCACTTTCTTGCCCTCGCGGGCAAGTTTCAAGTAGTCCAAGCCGGTTGTCATCAGGCGCTCAAGTGTCGAATTATAGCATTAGTTTCCGGCGCCGCGGCGCTCGGCAGGAAGCTTGGCGAACGAAATAACCCAATCAATTTGAGTGACATGCGGACAATAGATGTGCTTTCGATTACAGCCGCTCAGGGGTCGATTTGGAAAGCACCAGGTGAATCCAATTTCCATGCGGTTGCACCCAAATCGCCTGAACCCGTTTGATACGGGCGGCAATTGCGAGGCAGACCTTCTGCCAGACCGGGGTCGCGGGCGGCCGGATTAATCCGGCTCCGCAATGGATGCAGGGCTCATCCTGGTCATAGGTGCCCCAGGGATTTCCGGCCAGGTCCATAAGATAAGTTGAGAGCGGATTTGTTTTTTCTTTTGCCACGCCGATAAAAGACTTGGAAAGAACTTTTACACCGGGGAAAAGCCGGTCCAGCCGTTTCTCGTCAAAGGTATTCACATGGCCCCATGGGGGGTTTACCTTACCGCACGAACGGCAGGTGGTGCGGCCGATTCGGGTGTCCTGCCGGAAGGGCACGCCAATGATGATTTCATGCCTGGCCACGCGGACAATCTCTTTGCAGGCGCGCTGCACGTCGGGAATGTGCTCCAACACTTCCGCGCAGAACACGCAGTCAAAAGAGCCGTCGGCGAATTCCAGACTGGTGGCGTCGCCCGCCAACGTCCTGACCCGGTCGAACTGAAACCTGGGCCGCTCCAGATCGAGCGCGGTCACTTCGTCGAAATACTCCGTGAGCAACCGGGAAAAGTGACCGTCTCTTGCGCCGATATCCAGAACGGAGCGGCGGCCCTTCGGCATGAGGCGAAGGAGATCGGCCGTCCGTGCTTTTTCGTTTTCACCGGCGCGATAGGTCTCAAGATCAGGCAATTCGGCTCTCTCCCACAACGTACATTCTAACCAGCACCCCGGAGAATCACTGTCGATTTCCGTACGGCCCGCGCCAGCATTTCCAGCGTGAGGATTCTGGAAGCTCGCGCGGTCGCCACGGCCGATCCGGAGCGCGACTCCGTGAACACGCCCGCGAGCTTTTCCGGCTCGTAGAGATGCGCCGTTTGCATGCCTGGGCAATCCAGCAAATCGCGCACCAGCCGGTGGTCCCAAAACCCATTTCCGGACGGAGCGGGAGCTTTGCCGCCAAACGGAGAGGGCAGTCTCGCGGTCAGCAAGGCCCGCCGAATCAGCGCACGGGACATCTGCCGGTAAAGCGGTCCGAAAAGGTGGGCGTTCGATAACCGCCACGGAAGCGCCGGGTAACCTTCGGCAAGAGGAAGCGCCGCAAGTTTTGGATTCTGGAATTCGATCAGCCTGCAGCTCATGCGATTGTTCCATCGAACCGCAGGGGGCGCCGCCAGGGCGGCCTCCATGGGTCCCCGGAAGCAGAAGGGCGAGACACACGGCCAGATGCGGCTGGTCGCACTCGCGATGCGGCCTTGCCAGCGCTGCATCCGAAGACGCAGATAGACGTTGTCCATAAGGGCGGTATTGGGATAATTCTCCAGACCGGCATTGGCTCTTCTAATGATGCCCGCGAAGAGTTCGGGGAGATCTTCGTCGAATTTGCCGGCCAGCAACCCGGAGCACTCGCCATCGGTTACGAATCGCCTGCGGGCCACCATCGCCGGGTCGAAATGACCGTGTTTCCCCGTGTGGGGCACCAGCAGTTCCCACCAGTAGCCCTTGGCGACTTCGCCATTGGATCCATTGATACTGGCGTCGAACTTCTGCGCCAGGCTGGTGTGGGTCGCGAATACGGGCGCGTAGAGTGTCGCATCGTACTCCCCGTCGCAAAGGGCCAGCGCTTCGGAGACCTGAGACTCCCACTCCTGTTCGGTTGGAGAAGTTCGCAAGTTGTGGTGGTGGGTCAGGTGGAACTCGCGCGCGATGCGTTGTGAGGCTACGACGTCCGGACTGCTCTCCGGTCCATTTACCACGGTTTCAAAATTGGCTCCGATCTGCAGGGCGGCTCCCAGAATCGCACGGGAGTCGAAACCGCCGGTAAGATCCATTGCCGGGTGCGAGAAGTTCAACTGGACGGTCTTGACCGCCTGTTGCAGCGCGGCAGCGAGATCCGCGACGTCCGTCTGCCGGGGAGCCCGGTCGTACATAACATCGGAGAGTCGCCAATAAATATCCCGCGACGGGGCGCTCCCGTTTGTGAACGTGTAGATTGACGCCGGAGCGAGCTTTTCAATCCCGGTGAACAGAGTGCGCGATTCGAATACCGTGCCCGTTGCCAGGAACTGGCGGCATCCCACCAGGTCCCATTCCGGCTGAACCAGGTATGCCAGGGTCAAAGAGGAGGTGGAAATAATCGTCGCGGATCCACTCTGTACCGCATAGATGTGCAATGTTCCCAGAGGGTCCGTAATGATTCTTACGTCACCCGGATGAGGTCCGGCCAGGGCAATGGCAAAGGCGCCATCCAGTTCCTTCAGCCAGGCTGCGCTGTCCCGCTCCCGGGCCGGATGAAGCGCCAGGCGCCGCAAGCCATCCTGACCGGCCGCACCTGCGAAAAACCAAGTCCCCACCCCGCAGACCCAACCCGTATTCTCTTCCTGCAAAAAACCGGCAGCCCGGCTTTGCCTTGGCGGGAAAAGAGCCAGCGAGGCCTCCGGCAGATGTATCTCACCCAGTGGCTGCACCCGGTAAAGAGATTTTAAAAAAGCTATGCCGGCCGTAAAAATGCCGGCCCTTGCTTCCGGGTCCGGGTCCTGCACGATAAGGAGTTGACCCATGCTTTCGGTTCTTGCAACCTAACTTCTCCCGGCATTTACCGGGGTGAAGGTCAACTCTGTATTATAAAGCATCAACTCTCTTTCGACTCCACTTGCGCAGGTCCCCAAACCCGCGGTTTTGGAAAAACCCGGTGGTATCATTTATCAATGGCGAAGTATGCATTTAAGCCTTGGGGCATCTTGCCAAGATTCATTTGCGCTATCTTTTGTTTACTGCTCATCAGCACAACGGCCTCGGGACAGCGTTCGGGCGGAGCTACGCGTCTGGTTCCCAATATCGTCACGGTAACGGAGACCCGCGGCGTCGGCCTCACTAATTATCCGCTTCAAATCGGCCGGCCGTTTATGCCCGGCGAGATTCCCGATTTTCCGCAAGCAGCAGTGGATCAAACGCCCGTGCTTACGCAAGCCGATGTAAAACAACGATACCCCGACGGATCGGTAAAATTCGCCATTCTCTCATTCATCATTCCTTCCGTTCCGCCAAAGCATTCCGTCCACATCGCGTTTCAGGACCAGACGTCCGGGAACAACACTCCCCTCTCCGTATCGGATATGAGCGCCCCGGCATACGATTTTGACGCGACGATGCTTCTGGCGGGCGCCGGCGGCACAAAGAGTGTCTCGGCAGCGGCCATGCTGGCTGCGGGCGACTTTACTTACTGGACCCAGGGTCCCGTCGCGACTACGATTATTCTGGCGGACCACCTCAACCGGAAATACGACCTCGGCTTCGATCAGTACCGGCCGTTTCGTCCCATATTCCATGCGACTTTCTGGCCTGCGCTGGGGAAGGTGCGGGTCCGTTTCATCGGCGAAGTGAGCAACACCGAAGAACTGGAAGATGTGCCGGTTACCGACTTGCAGTTGTCTATCGGCCACGCTGCTCCGGCGTTGGTATATGAGATGAAATCGCCGCTGACGATGATCGCGGCTTCCCGATGGACCAAGGAATTCTGGATCGGCGGGGCTCCGGAGAGCCAGGTGAACATCGATTACAACCTGGCATACCTGGCGCAGACCCGGTTTGTACCGAATCTGGACCCCTCCATTGTTGTGCCGGAAAGCGCTTTGAGCACGCAATACACAGCCTGGCAGAAAGCCAAGCAGGACCTTTATGACAACGGTTTGTGGCAGAAACTAATGCCCAACGTCGGCGGCCGGCCGGACCTGGGTCCGTTAACGCTGTGGGTTACGCATTGGTTATATACCGGCGACTGGCGAGCAGCGGAAATTGCGCGCGGAATGGCGGATCTGGCAGGCGCGTGGCCCTTGCATTTGCGCGAGGGTAATCCCGCAAAGTACTTCGACCGGGCAGGGAAGGTTCCAGGCGCCGGAAAAGTAATGTCGATCAGTAACCGGCCTACGATCGCTCTCTATACCAGCGCGATGTTCACTTATAGCTATACCAAGACCAGCGATAAGATCAAACTCGTGGGTCCCATGACGAGCGGAGGGTGGCTCGCCGATGGAGCGCACCAGCCGAACCCGTATTCGGTGCCCTACATATTTACCGGCGACTACTGGTATCTGGAACAGATGCAGTTATGGGCTGCTTTTAGCGCGGCGCGATACAACGGGGCGGCGACGACTCTGGACTACGGCCGAGGCCCGACGGGCAGCGAAGGCGGAATCCACGATGAAGTTCGCGGCGACGGCTGGGTGTTGCGCAGCCGGGCGGAGGCAGCGTTTCTGAGCCCGGACGGATCGCCCGAAAAAGACTATTTCACGACACTGGTGAATGACGCCCTTGCAATTTGGGAGGGGGAGCGGCGCATTCATGGAACCGGTTTCGAAAATACTCCTAACTGGACATGGGGCTACAAAATGAGCCAGCAGGATGTGAGCGGGAAGTGGACCGTGATAATTAACCACGCCTCCAAGTCGCTTGGCCCTCCCCCCCTGCAGTTTTGGGAGAACAACACGGACAACGGATACACTCAGGATCTGAATGACGGCACCAACACGATTCAAGTGGGTGGCGCCACCGCGGTGTGGATGCAGGGTTATCTGATTTACGGACTGGGACGAGCCGGGGAACTGGGTTTCGCTTCGGGGCCGCTGCTGGCATGGGCCGGAACGAATCTGATTTCCCAGGCCATCGATCCGGTCTACAATGGCTATCTTACCGGCGCTTATCACACTCCCGTGATGAAAGCCGATAATACGTATTTTCAGAGTTGGGCCGATGTCCGGGAGGGCTTCCCGGCGATTATGCAAAATACCAGTAGCTTTCCCGGCAGTGCGGCTCAGATCGCGGAAGGATATGCGTTCAGTGCCCTGGCGGCGACCGCAATGCTGTCACAGTTCCCGGGAGGACCTCAAGCCTGGACAGCCATTCACAAGCTTCTGACTCCAGAGTTGTCGCTCTTCAAGGCCGATCCAAGGTATGCCATACTCCCGCGCAACGGATCCACCGCTTCGGGCCGCACTCCGGGGGCAATTGGACAATAGACCGTTCGTTTCGACCCGCATCCGGCCTCAGCGATTGAATCCGGAGCCAATCGCCCCGGATTGTTCAAACATCAAAGGGCGGCCATGGGCATAGGAAAAATCGTCCGGCATTCTTCTCTCTACCTGATCGGTACGATTGCCAGTCGAGCGGTCGGATTTCTCCTGGTCCCCTTATATGCGCACTACCTTTCCCCCGTGGAATACGGAATGGTGGATTTGATCGACCTCATGGTCACGATAGCGGCGCTATGCGTGGGAGTTTCAGCCGCCGGGACCGCCATGGTCCGCATGTATCATGAGAAGCCGGATGAAGGCCACAGAAAGCGTGTGGTCTCCACCACCCTGATTCTAGTGGTGCTGACGACGGTTCCCTTGTGCATCGGCGGCATGTTCGCGTCACGGCCCTTGAGCCGTTTGTTATTTCATTCCGAGGCAAACGCCGGGATCATCATGGCTTTCTTCGCCGCGATGTTCTTTGGGAACATAGGCGAGATCCTGTCGGTCCTTATGCGGATGCGGGACCGGGTGATATTGATCGTCAGCTATGCCTTAGTCTGCCTGGTGGCGGCGGCAAGCCTGAACATCTTCTTTATTGCCTTCCAGCGAAGGGGTATCTGGGGATTTGTTCTGAGCAAACTAATCGTCGGATCTGGCGGAGCCCTGTTTCTGTTAGTCATCGGCCTTCGCTACGCCCGCCTGAACTTCGACCGCGCGTACGCCCGGAAGTTGATCGCGTTCGGTGCTCCGCTGGTGGTTTCTGGACTGGCATTTTTCACGCTGCATTTTTCCGATCGCTTTTTCCTGAACGCCTACGGCTACCGCACGCAACTGGGACAGTATGCGCTGGGATACCGTTTTGCCTTCATGCTTCCGGTACTGATAGCGGAGCCTTTTTCACGCGCCTGGGGGGTCAGTTTTTATCAGCTCGCCGAGGGTCCGGCATGGAAGCTGAGCTTTGTCCGCATCTTGCGTCACTTGCTGTTTTTGATGATTCTGGGCGCTACCGGATTAAGCCTGTTCAGCCGCCCCGCGCTGCAGATCATGGTAACCGATGCGTACCGGCCGGCCCTTTACGTAATCCCGATCGTCGCGTTTGCCTACGTTTTCAGGCAGGCAGGGGACTTTTTCCGGGATCTGCTGTTGATCAGCAAGCGATCGGGTTTGATCGGGAAAATGACCTGTGGCACGGCGATTTTTAATATCGCTCTGAATTTTGCCTGGATCCCGCATTATGGAATGTACGGGGCGGCTTGGGCGACAGTGGCTTCCTGGGGCGCTTATATGTTGATCTTTTGGGTTGCGGCTTACCGGGAGCATCAGTTTCCGTTCCCGTTGCGTTCCCTGGGCAGCGGGCTGGCGTTAGCGATGCTGACGCTGTATGGGGCTGCGGCCACCACTCCGCGAGCCTTCTGGGGCGGCGTCGCCGCCAGTTCCGCGTGGATGCTGGTATTCCTCCTGGCAATTTGGAAAAGCGGCTATTTCCCGATGTCGGACCTTGCGGAAATCGGCGACAGGGTGGTTGGACTGCGCCATAACACCGTAGCCTGGATCAGGCGGCGGCAGGCGCTCGGGAGAGAGAAATCACTGGACGCGACCCGATGATTTCGATTGCTCAAATTGAAACCCCGTAAGGGACATTTGATTTTTCGATCGCGATGGAGCGATCAGTCCGCTTAGCAGCCGCGCCTGAAAAGAGGCGTCGAAGCTCTTCCGAAACCAGTCGTTGGGAGGTACTATCTCCGGCGGAATCGCGAAGAACTCCTCGATTTTCCGGTCGATATCGGCCGGCCGGTCCGCGGGGTAGACCGAAACATACGGTACGCCGCCGCCGGCGAGCACCGATTCGGTGGCGGAGCCGTTCGAGGTACACGCCAGGATGGGCAAGCCCGAACGCATGTAGTCGAACAGTTTTGCCGGCACCTGAAGTCCCAGATTGGTGCGATTGATATCGAGTAGCACCAATCCATCGGCATCCACCATTTCCTGCATGGCCATCGCCCGGGGAACATGCCGGCCGTCGTATACAAGGCAACCGCGTTCCCGCAAGGTGCGGAATGGCGGTTCCTCCATGGAAACGGAAATCTGCTCTATCTCGCCGATCAGGCGAACCACAAAGGTTTCCGGGTTCAGACGGCCCCTCTGGATTAACCGCTCCATACCGGCTAAGAGGAGGCCGGGGTGACGCTCGCCGTACAACGATCCGATGTGCGCGAGCACCCGGCGTGTCCGTGCCGGATTCAGCCGGGCGGGCAGAGTTTCGCCAGGATCGAAACCGTTCCAGATGGTCTGAATCTTTTCGCCCCACCGCGGATAGCGTGTTTTCCAGAGATCCGCCAGGGGCTGCGTATTGGCTATGATGACGTCGGCATTGCGGAAAAAACTGCGTTCGAGTACCGGGTCATATTGACGGGATCGCCAACTGTTGCGGAAGGGATTGTCAGCCATGGGGTCGCGAAAATCCGCAATCCAGCGAAAGCCGTAGCGCTTCCTGGCGATCATGGCGGCCAGATGCGACGCAATCGGCGGTGAAGTAGAGATGACGGCTTCCACCGGACGGCGGCGGCACACACTGCCGATGGCTGCCACCGCATGCGGCACCCAGGGGAGATGCTCCTCGTACGGCAGGAAACAGCGTTGAAACCAATTTGCTCCGGCGCTCCACATGCGCGGCAGAGCCGCCGTGGAGGCCTCCGGCACACGCCAGACACCCGGTTGTTGGTCCGGGATTCCGCGGTCGCCCGCCGAAATGACCAATAGTTCGTGGCCAAGGGGCTGAAGGTGCTTGACGAACCGGGCCGGCCGGGCGGCACCGGAGGTATTCTGAGGCGGAAAATAGTAAGCCAGGAAGAGTGTCAGCGGACACTCGGAATCACCGGCGGACAAGCGAGACCCTTTGCCCCAGCCTGGCCGGAACAGCGATCACCGGTACCGCCGGGACAGGTGCGGTTTGCTCCGCGCCCTCAACAGAGATCTGCTTTTCAATTAAGTACCAAGCCGCGGCGGTAGCCACCAGGATGTAATAGAAATCAAACGTGACACGGGATAAGAACATACTTCCTATCGCGAATGCCAGAATCCCGCCCTGCAGGGCCGCGGGGTATGCCTCCAGTTCCGGATGAGTCTGCCGCATCCTGCGCGCAGACTTCCCCAGCCAGACCCAGGTAGTAACAAGAAGCAGGTCATATAACAGAAATGCAAACAAGCCGGAGTCTACCAGCACCTGCAGATACGTGTTATGCACAACGTGGTTATCGTCGCGGGCGATGTACCTGTCCAACAGCGCCTGAAAATTAGTTGAGCCGAAACCAACGCCGAACAGGGGGTGATCCTTCCACATACGGAGTGCCGCTCCCCAGTAAACAAGCCTTTCCCTGATGGAACTGTCCGAGTGTATGTCGTCGATCGAAGCGATGCGGTCAATATAGGTCTGGCGCACCAGATAAACCGCGGGCGCAGCCAACGCCACCAACAGCACGAGGACAAGAACTTTGTGCCTGGAACGCCGGGCCAGCCCGAGCAGGACTATTCCCGCGCTTAATGCGCCACCACGGGAATGCGTCCAGACAACCCCGCCCATGCTTCCGAACACCATGATGAGGAACATGCTTTTGGCCCATACGGCTTTTACCACGGACCGCGCGTACCAGCAGAGGGGAATGACCATCGCAAATGCCAGAGCTACGCAGTTGTTGTCCGCCAGAAATCCGCCATAACCGGAGTCAAAACGGGCGCCCCCATGCAGAATGCCCCCAAGGCCGAACTTCGCGCCCAGAAATCCCATGGAGAACGCAACCACCAGAAAGAATTCGCGCAGATGCTCTACGGTGTCCAGCAGCATCGGAATCAGTAATGCCATCACCAATACGCGGGCATACATGTTGTACACGGGCCAGGCGAGATCGCTCCGCACCGCCATCACAGCCGAGAGCAACATCGGAATCTGCAGAGCGATAAGAATCAATGAAATCGGATTTTTAAACAGACGCGGAATCCGGTCCAGATAGACCAGGCCGCCTATCATGGTGCAGACAGCCAAAGCAAACGAAAACGGGTGATCCCCAGGCACCCACGCGAGATAATCCGGGCGCATGAGTGCGAACCACGTGTAGGCGTATAGCCCCCAACGCGGCCGGAGAATGGCGACCGGGCAAAGGGCTCCAACAATCAGAAACAGCAAAAGCTCGCGCATCGGATTTCCGGTAGTATGGTCCGCGCCAGGGACTTGCTACTCAGAATAACATGCCGGAGCTTGGGGAGGACCGGCGTAATGTGCGGTAAGATCTTTAGCTTGCAAGACTTGCCGAATCTTGTACACGTTCGCCCTTCATTTTCAATAGGCGGCGCAGAGATGCGCACGGTACAAATCCTGAATCATCTGGGCGACCGTTACCGGCATGTGCATCGTCGCGCTGGATGGCAATTTCACGGCGGCCCAAAAGCTCCAATCGCATGTCTCCGCGAAAATGGTGGAGTTCCGCAAGACTTCGAATCCCCTCGACATGATTCACCGGCTTATCCGGTTGTTGCGATCGCTGCATCCGAGCCTGTTATTGACTTATAACTGGGGCGGTATCGATGGCGTGGCGGCAAATGCGATGGCTCGCTTCTGCCCATTGATCCATACCGAGGATGGTTTCGGCCCGGACGAGGCGCAGCGCCAGAAACACCGCCGCGTTTTTGTCCGGAATGCGCTCCTCTCCACGGCCTACGCGGTAGTTGCGCCCTCTTTCCGGCTGTTTGATCTCATGCGCTATACCTGGCGCATTTCACCGGAAAAAATCTGTCACATACCGAATGGCGTAGATGTTGCCGCGTTCACCCCCGGGGAGCCTTCAGCGAAGCAGGAGATCGTCATCGGCACGGTGGGGAACCTGACGGGGGTCAAAGCGCAGGTGCGGTTGCTGCAGGCGTGTTCGGTTCTCTCCCGGTCGTTTCCGGTGCGGTTAGTCATCGCCGGGGAGGGCCCGGAAAGGGGAAGCCTGGAACAGGCAGCCAGGGCCCTGGGGGTGTCTGCGATAACGGAGTTTCTGGGACATCAACTGGATATGCCAGGCGTCTACCGGCGAATGGACATTTTCGCTTTGAGCTCTCTCAGCGAACAAATGCCGCTTTCCGTATTGGAAGCGATGGCCTCCGGCCTGCCTGTGGCCGCCACCGATGTGGGCGATACCCGCTTCATGGTCAGCCAGGAAAACGCTTCGTTCGTCGTGCCCCCCGGGGAAGCTTTTGTCCGAGCGCTGGCGCGAATGGCATCGGATGCGGAACTGCGCCGGCGGCTCGGCTCGGCGAATCGCTGTTCGGCTGTCGAGAGGTTCAGCCTGCAGGGTATGCTCCGCAACTACGACACGCTCTATGAGCAAGCGATCCTGCAATCTTGCTGAATCGCCTTTCCGTACTTTCGAAGCGGGATGCTATTCTGGTCCGGGCTGGCAGGAAACCTCTCAGGGTTGCACTTCCGCGTGCGAACCGCAATGAACCAAAAAACAGCCATCATCATCGGAGCGGGTCCGGCCGGCTTAACAGCCGCTTACGAGCTGATTACGCGGGCTGGAATCCGGCCGGTGGTCCTCGAAAAAAGCGAATACATGGGCGGAATCTCCCGCACCGTGAACTATAAGGGCAACCGCATCGATATCGGCGGCCATCGCTTCTTTTCGAAATCCGACCGCGTCATGGAGTGGTGGCTCCGGCTCCTTCCCCTGCAAGCTTCGGAAAACAGCCCGGCGGCCATCCGCTATCACAACATGGAACGGCCCATCCAGCCTTCGGCAGCGGGCCCCGACCCGGCCGCCGCGGACCGGGTGATGCTGCTGCGGCCGCGCAAGTCCCGAATCTATTATCTGCGCCGCTTCTTCGATTACCCGATTTCGCTCAGCGTGGACACCCTCCGCAAGCTCGGTCTGTGGCGAACCTTCAAGATCGGTGTCAGCTACCTCCGGAGTGCCGTCTTGCCCACCAGGCACGAGCACACCCTGGAACAGTTCTTCATCAACCGCTTCGGCAGGGAACTGTACCAGACATTTTTCAAATCCTATACCGAGAAGGTGTGGGGCGTACCCTGCGACCGGATCAGCGCCGAGTGGGGTGCGCAGCGCATCAAAGGCCTCTCGGTGTGGTCCACGCTCACCCACGCATTAAAAAAGGCGATTGGCGGAAGAGGCAAAGACATCGGGCAAAAAAACACCGAGACTTCTTTGATCGAACAGTTTCTCTATCCCAAATTCGGCCCGGGGCAGGTGTGGGAAGAGGTGGCGCGGCGCGTCAAAGAGAGCGACGGAGAGATTCGCACCGGAACCCGCGTGGCGCGGCTGATCACCGATGGCTGGCGCGTCAAAGCCGTGGAAACGGTCGATTCCGCCACGGGACACAAAGAGATTATCGAGGGCGACTATTTCTTTTCGACGGCCCCTATTCAGGAACTGATGAGGGCCTTCGACGTCACGCCGCCCGGCAATGTCCTCGAAGTTTCCGACGGTCTGGTGTACAGGGATTTTATCACCGTTGGGCTCCTGGTGCGCTCGCTTCGCATCCATGACGAGACACCGCAAGGGAAGCGGCTGATCAGCGACAACTGGATCTATATTCAGGAACCCGACGTGGCGCTCGGCAGGCTGCAGGTGTTCAACAACTGGAGCCCGTTTCTGGTGGCGGATCCGGCCAACGTGTGGTTGGGACTCGAGTATTTCTGCAATCAGGGCGACGCCATCTGGAACCTGTCCGACGCGCAAATGACGGCCCTGGCAGTCGAAGAGCTCAGCAAACTGGGAATCGTGAACACCAGTGAGGTGCTCGATTCCACCGTCCTGCGAATGGAAAAAACATATCCCGCATACTTCGGCACGTACGATCGCTTTGGCGAGATCAGGGACTTTGTAGACCGCTACGAAAACCTGTACCTCATCGGCCGCAATGGCATGCACCGGTACAACAACCAGGACCATTCGATGCTCACCGCGATGATGGCGGTGGACAACATCATCGCCGGCAAAACGGACAAGGCGGCCCTTTGGCAGGTAAACACGGAAACGGATTATCACGAAGAGAAGACCACGTAACACTCCCTAAGGGATGCCCGTGTTTTGTGCATTTTGTTAACGCTACTGTAATGTCAAGGATTTGGCGCGCAATCGCAGTAGGATTTCCGGTATATTTCCACAGTAGCTGTGGATTTCGGTGCGGCCTTACCGCTCCGCCTTCACTTCCCCACCGCCATCCCCGCAACTGAACAAGCGGACGTAGCGGTTGGCGAATACGGGCTTGCGCGTCCACACCCAACTCGCCGGATCGTTCCAGACCGCGTCGGTATCCTTGACGACGATCAGGTCGATGGGCAGATTGAGACAGACATCGCGCAGTCCCGGAGCGGCGGGGCGGCCCACCACTGGATAGATCTGCTCCAGGCGCGAAACAATTGGGGCGCAGAGACGCGGGTCGCCGCCGAAGGCCGTGTTGCAGCCGGTATCGGCCGCCACGGTGCGGCGGTCGGCGTAGAGCAGCGCCGGGGTGTCCTGGAACACCACTCTGGGGTTGGATTGAACGATCGCCGTATCGGGCGTCATGCCCTGAATCCATTCATAGGCCGAGCGCGTGGCAAAGGTGCGCTCGCCGAACTGGCGGTCTGGGGACATCCAGTCCAGCGGAGGCAGCGTGCCGCGGTCGGCCAGTATCGGATAGAAGCGGGTCAAGGTCAGATCGTACACCGTACCCACACCGCCGAGAATCAGAAAAGCCATCGCCATCCGCATCTGGCGGGCCGTCAAAAAACCGGGAGTGTTGCGCTCACTCACGATATCGACGGCCCACAATAGGAGCATAAACTGGGCCAGCAGGAAGCCCCGCCAGCCCAGGTCATTGCAACCAATGACACTGGAGCGAAGGAACGTGCAGATCAGGATGCTGGTGGCAATCATGGTGGTGCAAGCCAGTTCCTGGCGGGAGAGCGGCCCGCCGCGGCGACGGAACTTGCGCCACTGAATGGTTCCCACCAAAAAGAACAGGCCTAACTCCATCAGGTAGTTCACAGGAATCAGCGGACCGTTGACCACCAGCAGGCGCACCGATTCGCTCATGCCGGCAAAGCGGGGGATCAGCGCCGCGAAGGAAAACGCCCGAACCGTGAACTCGATGGGGGAACTGCCGAAACCGGCGGCCGCAGGACCGCGCAGTCCCAGAAGGTACGGCAGAGCCAGTGCGGTGCACAAAATGCCGGCCATTACCAGCCCGGTGGTCTCGCGGCGCCAGCCTTTCCAGAAAGTAATGCCCGTCCACACCACCAGGAACACGCCTAACACGAAAGCTACATAGATAGAGGCGCCCACGCAGGTTGCCAGCGCGAAGCCGGCCGGCAAACTGTAGCGCAGCATTCCGCCCGCACCTCGCGCGTCCGGAGCTTTCCAGAGCAGCAGGAAGCCGGTGAGCCCGGCTACCAGACTGCTCAACGCGTGAGGAGCCCACAACGCCGTGTAGACAAACCAGTCCACATGTTCGTTCCACCATTCCACGCTGGGCAGCACGAACGGAAGCGCGCCCTTGGCGTGAAGCACCAGCAAATACACAGTGGGCAGAATATCCAGTCCGGTAATCGACAGCAGCAATACGGCGATCAGCACTCTGCGCCGAAAGCGCGCCGGATCGCCCGGGCTGAACAGGCGCAGATAGAGGGCCACCAGGGCCATCAATCCGACGCCGCACCAGAACGTGCCCGCCACCAAAGCCTGCCGCGGAGTGACGCCGTGATTTCCGGCCTTCTCCACCAGGCTGCACATCATCAGCCAGAAGTAGTGATACCGCAGAGACACCGGTTGCGCCGGATGGAAAAACGGATTCTGCGGCGGAATGCCGGTAGTGGCGATAGAGTTCACAAATGCCGTGCGCAGCGAATTGTCCAGCGCGTTGGTGGGGTAGTACAGGCGATTGCCGAACTGCAGATCGATCAGCGAACCCAGCGAGATCACCAGCCACGCCGCCACGATCGCGCCGAAGATCCGCATGTCTTTCCCGAACCCGAATCCAAGCCGCACGCCGCTGCGCAGCGATACTACCTGGATCGCCGCAAAGCCCAGCGCGGCCGCCCAGTAGAAGGCCCAGACCGCATCCATGGTTCCGAAGCGTCCCAGCAGGTAGGTGACGATGGGACAGATGGCAATAGAGAGAGGCACGCTGAGCGCCAGCCGGAACGGTCCCGAGCGGCGGCGGAAACCGAAAAGATCGCACAACCAGGCGATGGTGTACCCAGGCACCAGGATGAACAGGGGTAGCAGGTAGATGGCGCGCAGACTTCCCGACAGATCCTCCAGCATGAAGTTCGGCACAGGTATCTTTCTGTATGGTCTGTTGGCGGGCGGGATCCACACAAGATCGCAATGGATAACGTACCGAGGATAGTCATTTCTGTTATTTGCTATACGTTTGAATGTTCAACTACAATAGCCTGTTCCGGTTTACCGATGGTTGCGTCTGTTACCCGACAAATCGCGGGGCCTGATAGTTGTGCCATAAACACCAAAGTTAACGGTGTGATTTTGTACCAACTGCCGCACTTCCAGGATTCCCGTGGATTGCTCAGCGTGGCTGAATCGGGCGGCCAGATTCCGTTCGAAGTGAAGCGCGTCTTCCTGGTCAGCGGTGTGCCGGGCGCGGACATCCGCGGGGAGCATGCGCACCTCACACTCCGGCAGATGCTGCTCTGCGTGCACGGCAGTTGTGAAGTGATCGCCGACGATGGAGCGAATCGCCAGAGCTTTCTGTTGGACCGTCCTTCGATCGGCGTCCTGCTGCCGCCCATGGTCTGGGGTGTGCAACACCGCTTCACTCCGGACGCTGTGCTGCTGGTCCTGGCATCGGAGAAGTACGACTCCGCGGACTACATCCGGAATTACGACGAGTTTGTGAAACTGCTGAAGGCGCCCCATTGATTCCACTGAACGATTTCAAACGCCAGTGGGAAGACACGCGCGAAGATGCCCTGGCGGCTTTCGAGGAAATCGGCGCCAGCGGCTGGTACATTCTGGGGCGCGAAGTCCGCGAATTCGAAGAGGCGCTGGCCGGCTACTGGGGCCTGCCCCACGTGGTGGGAGTTGCCAGCGGGCTGGACGCCATCGAAATTTCCTTGAAAGCCCTGGGATGCGGACCCGGCGATAAAGTCCTGACCACTCCGCTTTCGGCCTTCGCCACCGCGCTGGCAATTTTGAATCTGGGCGCAGTCCCGGTTTTCGTGGACACCGACCCATACGGCCAGATCGATCTGGACGCCTGCCAGGCGGTGCTGGAATCGCGGCCCGACATCGGTTTCTTTGTGCCGGTGCATCTCTACGGCCACGCGCTCGACATGCATCGGCTCCAGGCGCTACGCCAAAGGCTGGGCTGCGGCATGGTGGAAGACTGCGTGCAATCCATCGGCGCCTGCTTTCAGGGAATCGTCACCGGATCGGCCGGACACATGGCGGCGCTCAGCTTCTATCCCACCAAGAACCTGGGCGCGATGGGGGACGGGGGCGCGGTGCTCGCGCGTGGCGAGGAATACGCGCGGCGTGCCCGCATGTTGCGCGATTACGGGCAGAGCGCCAAGTATCGCCACGAAATGGTGGGCTACAACAGCCGCCTGGACGAACTGCAAGCCGGGCTATTACGCCGCGTCTCTCTGGGGCGATTGCCGGCCTGGATCGAAGCCCGCCGCCGCATCGCCGCCGCGTATCTGGCGGGCATTCGGAATCCGGCCATTCAGGTACCGGGCGCGCCCGCCGGTTCGTGCTCCTGCTGGCATCTGTTCCCGGTGCTGGTAGACGCGGCCCGCAAGCGGGACTTCATGGCCTGGCTGGCCGGCCAGGGAATCGGCTGCGGCGAGCACTACCCGATTCTGATTCCCGATCAACCCGCCATGGCCGGCGTGAAGTTCGAAGTAATCGGCGGCCTCGCCACCGCGCAGCGCATCTGCCGCTCGGAAGTGAGTCTCCCGATCCATCCTTATTTGCAAGACGCAGAGATCGCACGCGTCATCGACGCCTGCAATCAGTGGCCGGGGTAAGGAGCCACAACGGGCACAGCAGCCTCTCCCCATGTGCAGCCCGCGCCGCTCGATTGCTTCTCTTTTCCTGCAAGAGCGTGCCATACATCGTCATCGATTTGGCGGCGCAGGTCGGGCTCGGATATGACTGGCAGGAATCCTTCAAGCAAACCGGAAGCGATGGCAGCACTCCTGGGTCCGGTGGGACTGCGCTATGGGTGCTGGGGATACCGCCACTGGTCCGGCAAGTTTCCGAGAACTCCTCATGACCTATCGGCGCTACAATCTTAGCCGGATAGGGACTACCGAAGGGTTCGGCGCGCATGAACCTGTTGCTTTACTAGCTGAGCCGAGCTACAAGAGAGGATGATCCGTTCGACGGTCCTCTTCTCTTTCCTTGCACTTCTCACTGCCCCGCCCAGCGTTGCGCAATCGACTCCTCCGGCGTTTGACGTAGCTTCGGTCAAGCTCAATTCCAATTGTCAGGCGGGGTCCGGCGGGCGTGCTGGCATTTCGCCGCGCAATCTGGCGTTACCATGCGTTTCGCTCCGCGCACTGATTCGGCTAGCCTATGGGGACGTGTTGGTCGGCCTAGGCCTGGGTGCGCGCCGGATGGAGGTTCAGGGTGGTCCGGGCTGGCTCGACACGGAGCGATATGATGTTTTCGCGAAATCCGAGAGCAGTGCCGCGGGGCAGTCGGCGGCGCCTATGCTGCAAACGCTGCTCGAAGAGAGATTCAAGGTTAAGGTCCACAAAGAGGCCAAGAGTTCTGCCGTATACCTTCTGACCTCCGCCAACGGCGGTCCCAAGCTGCAGCCCGGCGAAAGCGGGAAGCTGCATCGAGATGGACCTGAATAACATACGGCGGCCAGCGCCGCCAAAAACTGGTGAGACGATGCCGAATTACTGTGGAATGGGCCACGCAAGAAGCAACGGATCGTTGATGGTCGCCGATTGGTACGGTGTGAGTATGGCGGAACTTGCCAGCAGGATGTTGACTAGTGCAGTGGATCTACCGGTAGTGGATCAGACAGGGTTGACGCAACGGTTTGATGTCCACATCGAATATGTTCCCGACCGCCACACAACCGGTCCCGTCACCCTGAACGGAGTGGTGACGGATCTGCCAGCGGCTGCGGCGGATCCCACGGCCGGTCCCTCCATTTTCTCGGCGTTAGAGAAACAGCTTGGATTGAAGCTGACGCCGGCCAAGGCTCCCTTGGACGTCATCATCGTGGATCACGCCGAGAAACCCACGGCGAACTGAGGACGCGTGTTGCCGGATCGCACGCAACGGATCATCGCGGATCGAACCCGGTAGTGAGCCAAAAACCCGGAGCTCCTGTCGGAAACCAATTGTCACGAAGCAGCAGCTAAGCGATAAAATAGACAGATCCAACCCTGATGATCGGCGTAGCGCCTTTGGCGGCGATCCGGCGCGAGATCGCGCGTTATCGATGCCTGCAATCGGTGGGCGGGGTGAGGAGCAGGGTCATATTCTGCAGTACCCGCTGTGGGATTTCATAAACGGCTTGACTTCTGGTTCTCAATATGAGAACCTACAGCAGTGGGCCTTATAGAGCCCGATCCCTCAAGATTAGAAAAAGCGAGTGATTAGCCGCCGGGCGATTCGGGATTTTGTGGAGCGGCACACGGCCTCAGCGGCTTCCTTGGATGCATGGTATCGAATGACGGTGAACGCCCAATGGAAGTCTCTAATGGATGTTCGCAAAGTTTATCCACACGCTGATGCCGTAGGACGATGCACGGTTTTTAACATTCACGGGAATCGGTATAGATTGATCTCGAGAATCAATTACGACTGGCAACTGGTTTACATTCGAGGCATTTACACGCACAAAGAATACGATGAGGGTGATTGGAAGTATGGCTGCGAAAGCATTTAATCTTTCCGAGTACGTGCACCTGCTCAGCACGGCGCATCCGACTGTGCCGCACACCGATGAAGAGAATGAGCGCCTGCTTATGCTGGTGGAGCAACTCGATCGGCAGGCGGAGGTTTCTCCCGAGCAGAAGGAACTGCTTGAGTTGTTGCTGGCGCTAATTCAGGAATACGAAAGGGCGCACGCGCCAAAGCGGCGAGCGCGTCCCGACGATATTCTGCGCGAGCTGATGCGCGCGAACGACCTGAAGCCCAAAGACATGTACTCGATTTTCGGTTCGAAGGGAACGACCTCAGAAGTACTGCACGGCAAGCGCGGTGTCAGCAAGAGCGCGGCGAAGAAGCTGGCGGAGCGCTTTGGGGTCTCTACCGATTTGTTCCTTTAGAAAGGCGCGCGATATGGGTGAAATTCAACCATCTAGTGGTTGATTTTACACTGGAATACCCGGTAATAGCTGTTCGCGTAAAGAGGCTGGTTGGTCCAGACCCATCCCTGCCGGTCAGCCCAGGCGGGGTCGGTATCCTTGGCGACGAGGATATCGATCGGCAGGCTGCCGCAGACGCTCGCCAGAGGCGCTGGGGTGCTGGCATAGAGCAGGTTCAGCTTGGTAATGATGGCGGGGCACAGCGCCGGATCGCCGCCAAAGGCGCTCATGCAGTTCTGACTGGCGGCGGCGAAATGGCGGGCGGAGTAGAGAAACGCGGGCATATCCTGAAAGACGACTTTCGGATTGAACTGAATCACGGCTCCGGGCGGAGTGGCGCGAGTGGTCCACTCAAATGCCTCCCGGCCGGCGTAGTTTCGCTTGCCGAGGTCGGGATCGCCGGCCATCCAGGGGAATTTGGCAGTGATTCCCTGGTCGGCCAGCACGGGAAAGAATCGCAGAATCAGCACATCGTAGGTGGTGCCCGCGGCTCCCAGGATCAGTAGTGCGGTGAGCAGGGCGCGGCGCGGGCGCCCGTGATCCATCAGCACATCGACGCCCCACAGCAGCAGGGCGAATTGGGCAATCAGGAATCCGCGCCAGCCCAGGTCGTTGTTGGCGATGACCGAAGATCGCAGGAACGTGCAGACAATGGTGCTGGTCGCGGCCATCAGGGCGAGAGCCAGCTCGGGGCGCGAAAGCGGAGCCGGATTTCTCCCTCGCATGCGCCACCAGATGACGGCGGCCACCAGGAAGAAACCGAACTCCAGAAAGTAGTTCACGGGAAGGAGCAGCCCGTTTAGCAGGTTGATCGCCGGGCGGCTCAGGTGCATCGCCTGAAACACAAAAGTGGCGGGGTGCAGCGGACGGACCCAAAGCTCGATCGGGTTGCCGGACAGCCCCGGACCACGAAGGCCCAAGGCGTACGGCAACAAGAGAATCAATCCGGCGGCGCCGGCAATCGCCAGGGCCACCGTTTCTCGCCACCAGCGCCGCCTCATCGCGGCCACGGCCCAGGCCGCCAGGAAAACGGCGAATGCGAAACCGACATAAATGGACAAACCCGCGGCCGACGCCAGCGCAATGCCGGCCAGAACTGCGTACGGGAGTTTTTTGACCGCCTCGGAAAGCAGAAGAAAAGCGGTCAGGCAGGCGATCAAACCGGCCAGGTGGTGGGCCGTCCAGAGGGATGTCCAGACGAAGCCATCCACCTGTTCGTTCCAGAACTCGACGCTGAGGAACACCGCGTTCTTCATGCCCGTGGCCCGCAGCAGCCAGAGCAGCGCGGTCGGAATGATATCGAGACCGGTGATGCACGCCAGAGAGAAGGCTACCAGCAGGCGGCGGCGCAAGCTCGCGGCGCCCCGATAAAAAAACAGGCGCAAGTATAGCGCCAGGACCGCCAGGAAGCCGAAACCACCCCAAACCGTGCCGCCCATCCACGCGCGGCGCGGGCCCACAAAAGCGCCGCCGGCCTGCTCCACCAGGCTGCAGAAGAGCAGCCAGAAATAGTGGTAGCGGAGAGCCACGGGGTGGCCCGGAAAATAGTAGGGATTGTCGGGTGGAATTCCGGTCGCGGTGATGGCGTGGACGAACTGCGTGCGCAGCGCGTAGTCGAAAGCGATGGTGGGGAAATAGTCGCGTTCGCCGCCAAGCTGCAAGTCGACCGAGGAAAACAGCGCCAGGATCAGCCAGCAGGCGGCGATGCCAGCGAATATCCACCACTTCCTGTCGATCCGGAGGACGCCCCCGGTGCTGCCGCAAATCCCACAGAACTACCGGAACAAAGCCAATCCAACAGGCAGCGTACAGAAACCAGACCGCGTGCATCGAACCGAACCGGCCCACCAGGTAGATCACGATGGGACACAGCGCAATGGAGAGCGGAAGGCTGAGCGCGAGGCGAAAAATCAAAGTGCGGCGGCGGAAATCGAACAGATTGCCGGACCACGCCAGAAGATATCCCGGAATGAATACAAAGAGAGGATAGAGGCAGACCGCGGCGAGCATTGCCGCCGCATCCGCCAGGGTGAAATTCATATGCGGCTGCGGGCCGCTTCGTGCGACTGCATCGCCGCCGTAGGATCGGATTCCGGGGCTTTGCGCGCCACCACAATCAACGATAGCCCGTGCCAGGGTATCAACCAGTCGATGCGGCTCCACAACCAGACGGTCTTATCGAAAACCTTCAGCACCGGCTTGTTGATGTTTTTCGAACTGAGTACCTTGCTGTATACCCACCACGGCGGCGCCCCGGCTTTGTTGAAATCGTAAACTGTTTCGATCTCCAGACCGTAAGACTCCAGAAGCGCACGGGCATCCGCCTTGCGATAGCGCGCTTTGTGGCCCAGTCTCCGGTCCAGGCTGCCGAAGAGCCCGGGATTTTGCGGCACCAGAATCAGCAGCCGGCCGTCCGGCTTCAGCGTAGCGCGTAGCGACGCAACCAGGGCCCCGGGATCGTCCAGGTATTCCAAAACGTTCAGGCAGAGGACCGTGTTGAAGCAGTTTTCCATGCCCGCCAGATCTTCAGCCACTTCCGGATTGACGCGCTGCACCACTACGTTGGGCGTTCGGAGAAAGCGGTTGCGCAGCGCATGCAGGTGGAGCGGGTCCTTCTCGGCGGCCACGTACAGAACACGCCGGGACATGAGGCGTCCGGAGAGGTTGCCGATGCCGGCGCCGATTTCGAGCACGGAGTCGCCGATGTGCGGGCGCAGTTTGCGCGCCAGCCAGCTCAGATACTGCGGGGTGCCGGTGAGGTTATTGAGCACACCGCGGCCGTAGGGCGAAGAGTACAGGTCGTCGATGATCCAGAATTTCAAAATGACCGTGAGCGCCTTCAGACCGTCGCGCCAGCCGATCTTCTTGCCCTCTTCATAAGTGCGGCCGTGATAACTGATGGGCACTTCGTAGATACGGAACTTACGCTTGGCGCTCTTCATCACGATTTCGGGTTCGAAGCCGAAACGGTCGGAGCGGATCGGGACGCTTTTCAACAGGTCCGTACGAAACACCTTGTAGCAGGTTTCCATGTCGGTCAAATTCAAGTTACAAAACATGTTGGAAACCGTGGTGAGACCTTTGTTGATCATGGAGTGCCAGAAGGGCAGAACGCGGGTCTGCTCGCCGGCCAGGTAGCGGGAGCCGAACACGGCATCGGCATGGCCATCGAGGAGAGGCCGGAGCAGGCGGGGATACTCGAACGGGTCGTACTCCAGGTCGGCATCCTGGATCAGGGCAAAATCGCCGGTGGCCTGTTGGATGGCGGTACGCACGGCCGCGCCTTTTCCGCTGTTCTTCTCATGGCGGAAAAGGCGGATTTGCGGGGAATTCGAGGCGATCTGCTGGAGTATGTCCCAGGTGCCGTCGGTGGAGCAGTCATCCACAATCACCAGTTCCCTTTCCATGCTCTCCGGTATCGGAGCGGCCAAAACCTGCGCGATGCAGCGTTCCACAACGGTGCGTTCGTTGTAGACCGGCATGAGGATGGTGAGCTTCATTAAAATATGCAGTTTACCAGAGACCGCCGGACGCGGCTGCTCCGGACACCCGTGATAAATCGGGTAACTGTGGGGCACATGACAAGTTAGGAGTCAACACGACTAACTGCACTCGGTAAGCTCAGATATCGAGGGGCCGTTATAATTGACCAGTATCCAAGATTGTTCGATACGAATTCATGGGGAGCTGGTTGTTTTTTCTGGCTTCTGTGCATTAGTGGCATAGGATTGCCGTTTGCCGCTTTGTATTTGTTGAGTGGAACGCTCCGCATCGACGAAGATGTGAACGATCCTGAGCGATTTGTTCAGGAATTCCGGGTAGGAAGGCGGCAGTGGGGAAGCTGAAGTTTGTCCGAGTCCGCTGGCGGGTCCGAATGATTTGATCAGGTCCACGCCGCCACGAAGCTCCTGGACGATCTGAAAAACGTGAACACGGCCGCGCCCCCGCCTCTCTCATGGAGCCGCATAGTCCCACAATCTGTTAACCTGCTAGTTGCTAGTGGGACTACCTAACGCATATGAACAGGCGCACACACGTCGTGCTTTCCGATCAGTTGGTCAAGGACATCGACGCCCTGGTGGGCAGCAGGAAGCGCAGCACGTTTATCACCCAAGCGGCCGAAAATGAGTTGATGCCCTGCCGCCAGCTTAAAGCTATCGAAGCCGCGACCGGCGCATGGAAAGATAAAGACCATCCCGAGCTCAAGCAGGGAGCAGCCAAATACATTTCCAAGCTGCGGCGACAGGACGAAAAGCGTTTTGAAAGAGTAACCGCCCGCTAGCCAAATGTCCACATTCCTGCTCGATTCGAGCGTTATCATCGATACCATCAACAACAAGAAAGGCCGCCCAGGCCTCCTCAAGGACCTGCTCCAGCAAGGACATCTTTTGGTCTGTTGTGCCGTTAACGTCACCAAAGCCTGGAATACTTCCCCATCACCTGGCCGATTGCCCGCCTGGCTGGCCTCCTCAAGCGCGACCACGCCAGGAAGGGGATCACTCTGGCGGCCACTGATGTTACCGGCCGTGGCCATCCACCACCAACTCACCGTCATCACCGATAACCTGAAGCACTACCCGATGAAAGAATTGAGCCTTTATCCCCTGCTGCCCAAATAAGTTGGCGTAACTCAGCCCTTCGCCTTGCGTGGAAAGAGTTTCCGCACGGCTTTCATCAGGGCGGCGGGTCCAAATGGTTTGTCTACGAACTCGAACTCGGTATCCGGTTTTGCATTTCCGGAAACCAGAATGACCGGTATGGTGGGAAACGAACTCTTGATGGCGTGCGCCAGGCTCAATCCATCGCCATTCGGCATTTGGATGTCGCTGACGATCAGGTCCACACCGCCGCGAAGTTCCTGGACGATCTGAAGCGCGTGAACACCGTCTTCCGCTTCCAGTGTTTTGAAATTCTCTCCCTGCAAGATGGTGCTCATGTACCGGCGAACCGATGGCTCGTCATCGACAACAAGAGAGACCGGCATATAGGGTCTGACGATGCTAACCCTTCAATCGTTGCAAACAATACAGTCGTGATCCAATGGCTCTTTAGAGTCGGCCTTCAACAACCGGCTAAGTGCCCGTAAGCTGCCGCTGTAGAACTTACAGCCTGACGATCTTTGGCGAGTTCACGCCCTTGAGCGCATTGCGCGTGTCCACGATCAGCGCGGCCCTTTCTACCAGGGTGCGATAATCGAATGCGGCGTGATCCGTCACGATCACCACGCAGTCCGATTCCGCCGCCGCCGCTTCCGGACTTGCCTGTATCTCCAAACCTTCCAGATTCAGCCTGGGCACATGCGGGTCGCTATAAGTGAGCACCGCCCCCCGCCGCGCCAGCAGCATCATCACGTCCAGCGCGGGCGATTCCCGCATGTCGTCGATGTCGCGCTTGTAGGCCACTCCCATCACGTGAATGCGTGAGCCTTTGACCGGCTTGCTCGCATCGTTCAATGCATTCTGCACCTTGTCCACCACAAAGTGCGGCATCTGCCCGTTGATGTAGCCCGCCAGTTCGATAAAGCGCGCTTCAATCCCCGCCTGCTTGGTTTTCCACGAAAGATAGAACGGATCGATGGGGATGCAATGGCCGCCCAGTCCCGGCCCCGGAAAGAACGGCATAAATCCGAAGGGCTTGGTGGCGGCGGCTTCGATCACTTCCCACACATTGATGCCCATGCGGTCGCACATCATCGCAATTTCGTTCACCAGCCCGATATTGATCATGCGGAAGGTGTTCTCCAGCAACTTCACCATCTCCGCCACCTGGGTGGAACTCACTGGAACCACATGCTGCAGGGCCTGCGCATAAAACAGCCGGCCTATTTCCGTGCATGCGGGCGTACATCCACCCACTACCTTCGGAATGTTCGCGGTCTGGAACTTCGGGTTGCCGGGGTCCACGCGCTCCGGGGAAAAACACAGGAAGAAATCCTTCCCTGCCTCGAGGCCGCCTTTGGAGAGCATCGGCCGCAGCAGTTCTTCGGTGGTGCCGGGATAAGTGGTGGACTCCAGGATGACCAGGGTGCCCGGTTGAAGGTATTTGACGATTTCTTCACAGGCCGAGACGATATAGCTCATGTCCGGGTCTTTGGTTTTGCGCAACGGCGTGGGCACGCAGATGTTGATGGTGTCCAGTTCCCGCACGGCGGCAAAATCGGTGGTGGCGTCCAGCTTACCGGATTGCACCAGGGGTGCGAGCGTGGCGCTGGAAATATCGCCGATGTAGGACTCGCCGGCGGAGACGCGCCTGGTTTTGTCCGCGCTCAGATCGATTCCGGTCACGTGGAAACCGGCGCGGGCAAACTCCACGGCTAAAGGAAGTCCCACGTACCCCAACCCGACGATACCGACCCGGGCCGAGCGGCTGAGAATCTTCTGTTCCAGAACCTTCCCTGCGGATGCTGTTACGGCTTGAGATTCAGGCATTCTCCGCCATTTTCGCACACCGGCCCGTCAGGCTACTTTTTCACTGCCGTAGATGTTCCGATTTCCAGGCGCGGGCGGGCATTGCGGCCTACCCCGGTGTAATCGAAGCCGGCCGCCGCGGCAGTCTCGGGACGGAAGACGTTTCGCCCGTCAACCAGAATCGGATTCGCCATCACCGCAGCCAGGGCAGGCAGATCCAGAGCGCGGAATTCACTCCACTCCGTCACCACCACCAGGGCATCGGATCCCTGCGCGACTTCCGGCACCGATTCGCAGTAGCGAATTTTCAGGTCGCTCCGCTGCTGCCTGCAGGCGTTCATAGCGATAGGGTCGTAGGCCTTGACCCGCGCACCCATCTGCAGCAGACGTTCGGCGATGTAAAGGCTGGGAGCGTCGCGCAAATCATCGGTATCGGGTTTGAAGGCGAGTCCCAGCAATCCGATAGTCCGGCCTTTGAGAATGTACAGCTTTTCCTGAAGCTTTTGAATCACCATGTGGCGCTGGGCGTTGTTCACTTCCAGCGAGGCCTTCAAAAGTTTACTGTCGTAGCCGTATTCCTGGGCCATGTGCAGGAGCGCGTGAATATCCTTGCCGAAGCAACTGCCGCCCCAGCCCACGCCGGGATTGAGAAACCTGGCGCCAATGCGGGAGTCCAGCCCGATTCCGGCCATCACTTCCGGCGCTTCCGCCCCTACGCGCTCGCAGATATTGGCGATTTCGTTGGCGAACCCGATTTTCATTGCCAGAAAAGCGTTGGCCGCATATTTGATCATCTCCGCGCTGGTCAGGTCCGTGGCGAGCAATCGCACCTGATCCATGCTTGCGGGTCTCGGCACGCCGGGCGGCGGAGCGAAAGCCTGGGTCACCAGGGAGCGATACAGTTCCTGCATCGTTTCCATGGTTTCCCGGTCGCTGGCTCCCACCACGATGCGGTCCGGATACAGGGAATCGGCGACCGCGTTTCCTTCGCGCAGGAATTCGGGATTGCTGGCCACGCCGAAGCGGATGTCACGGCGCTTTTCGGGATGTACTTCCTCGATGCCCTCGCGCACCAGTGTCTCGACCAGGTTTCCGCAACCTACCGGCACCGTGGATTTGTTCACGACCACGTGAAAACGCGCAGTGTCCATGGCCCTGCCGATGCTTCGGGCGGCCGCTTCCAGATAGGACAGATCCGCCTCGCCGCTGGGCAGGGGAGGAGTTCCCACGGCAATAAAAATCACATCGCTCTCAGCCACGACGGTGTTGAGATCGCTGGTGAAATCCAAACCGCCTTTCTGCGCGCCTAACCGGAGCAACTCTTCCAGGCACGGCTCGTAAATGGGAGATTCTCCACGCTGCAGAACGCTGATTTTCGCTTCGTCGGTATCAACGCACGTTACGCGATGACCCATGTAGGCCAAACAGGCCCCTGTGACGGTTCCCACATATCCGGTTCCTACAACAGTGACGCGCATGTGATTAAAAGAAACGGCGAGTCCCAGTTTAACAATTCACCGCTGCCCGGTGGCGGCGAAATCGCGCGCAGGCAGTTATTCTGCGCACGGCTCGAACACTGCTATCATTTCGATTCAACTATGGATGCGGCGCGTTTCAACCGGGTGGCCGGCCGGTTTGGAGAACAGCGGATTCTGGTAATCGGCGACCTGATGCTGGATGAGTTCATTTGGGGGAGAGTGTCGCGCATTTCGCCGGAGGCTCCGGTTCCGGTGGTGGATGTGACTGCCGAATCGTACTACCCGGGCGGCGCGGCCAATGTGGCGCGCAACGTTCGGGAATTTGCGGCGGATACACGAGTCATGGGAATCACCGGCGCCGACCCTCACGGCGACCGGCTGGTGCGGCTGCTGGGGACCAGCGGCATCGATACAGCCGGAGTGCAGCAGGACGCGGCCGGCTTCACCACTGTAAAAACGCGCATCATCGCCCGGCACCAGCAGGTGGTACGCGTGGACCGCGAGCGCCACGCGCCGCTGCATGCGGAACAGGAGGCGCAGGCTATGCGGCACCTGGATTCCATCGTCGAAAGCCTGGATGGGATGGTCATTTCCGATTACGGCAAGGGCTTCGTTTCGCAGCCGCTGGCGGACCGCATCTGCGCCCTGGCCGCTGCCCATGGCAAGATCCTGACGGTGGATCCGCACCCTCACCATGCGCTTTGCTGGCGTGGCGCCACGGCCATCAAGCCCAATCGCGCCGAAGCGTTTCTGGCCGCCGGCCTGCAACCGGTGGAACCGTCGGGACCGCCGCTCGAGGATACTGCCTTGCTGGAGGTCGGTAACCGCCTGCTGGAGCGCTGGAACACGGCGTGCCTGCTGATCACGCTGGGGGAGCAGGGCATGATCCTGTTCCGGCGCGATGCCGCCCCCTATCACACGCCCACCCGGGCGCAGGCCGTATACGATGTTTCAGGGGCGGGCGATACGGCGATCGGCGTTTTCACCCTGGGGCTCGCCGCCGGCGCCACGCCGGAGGAAGCCGCCGAACTGGCCAATCATGCCAGCGGCATTGTGGTGGGCAAAGTGGGAACGGCCACCGCGACGCGCGAGGAACTGCTGGCCAGTTTTACGTCCTTATGAGCGGACGGCGGGCGGTGTTCTTCGACCGGGACGGCACTCTGATGGAAGAGGTGAAATACTGCTGCGATCCCGCGGACGTGCACGTGTACCCCGGAGTGACTGGCGCCGTGCGGAAGCTGAAGGAGGCCGGATTCGCGGCCATCGTGATCACCAACCAGGCCGGCATCGGCCGCGGATACTTCACGGAGGCGCAGTATCTCGCGGTGCAGGAGGAGTTTCTGCGGCAGGTGGGCGAAGGCCTGATCGACGCGACTTACTACTGCGTGGACCTGCCCGGCATACCCTCCAGCCGGCGCAAGCCGGAGCCGGGAATGGTGCTGGAAGCCGCGGCGGAGCGTTCCCTTGACCTGGCGCGATCCTTTTTCATCGGCGATAAGAGTCTGGACATCGAATGCGGCCGGCGCGCCGGCACCCGCACCATCCAGGTCCTCACCGGTTACGGCGCCGAACAGCCCTGCGATGCGGATTTCGTGGCGCCGGATGTGGTCGAGGCGGTGCGGCTGGTGCTGGAGACGGTTGACGGTTAGATCGCGGCCACGACAGCCCTCACATGTGGTTTGACCAGCGCGTCTTATACAATAATGCTTCCGGTGAACACAACATCGCCAGGCGGCCCCGCGGTTCTTGTCACGGGCTCGTGCGGTCTGATCGGTTCGGAAGTGACTCGCTGGTTCGCGCGGCTGGGATTCCGGACCATCGGCATCGACGACAATCATCGCGCTGTTTTCTTTGGACCCGACGGCGATACCAGTTGGGTGCTCGGGCAACTGCAATGCGAAATTCCAGGCTACCGGCACGTGGCCATCGATATCCGCGACCGCGAAGCAGTCCTGGCCCTGATGGAGGAGTTGCGGCCGGACCTGATCATCCACACAGCCGCCCAGCCGTCGCATGACCGCGCCGCGGCGATCCCGTTTCTGGATTTTGAGGTGAACGCCCTGGGCACGCTGCATCTGCTGGAAGCGGCGCGGCGATTTTGCCCGGAGTCGCCCTTTATCCACATGTCGACCAATAAGGTGTATGGGGACCGGCCGAACACGCTGCCGCTCACGGAACTGGAAACGCGCTGGGACTACGCGGATCCTGCTTTTGCGAACGGGATTCCCGAAGATTTCGCTATCGACCAGAGCAAGCATTCGCTCTTCGGCGCATCCAAGGTTGCCGCCGATATCATGGTGCAGGAGTATGGCCGGTACTTCGGAATGCCCACCTGCTGTCTGCGCGGCGGATGCCTCACCGGTCCGAATCATGCCGGCGTGGAGCTGCACGGCTTCCTCAGCTATCTGATCCGGTGCAACTTCGAAGAGCGGGAATACAAGGTCTACGGGTACAAAGGCAAGCAGGTGCGCGACAATATACACGCCGCGGATGTAGCCGCTTTTATGTACGCGTTCTGGCAATCGCCGCGCGTTGCCGAGGTCTACAATCTGGGTGGGGGAAAGGCCAATTCCTGCTCCATTCTGGAAGCGTTCCGCATGGTGGAGGATGTCACCGGGAAGAAGATGCACTGGCACTACATGGAAGAAAATCGCGTGGGCGACCACATCTGCTACTACAGCGATCTGCGAAAAATGCAGGCGCACTATCCCGGGTGGGAGATCGGCAAAACGCTGCCGGTGATTTTTGAAGAGATCGCCGGCGGTTGGAAGCTGCGGCGGGAGGCGAGTGTTTGAGGAACAGTCCCCACCAGAGGATGAGCGTATGGTATTTTTGATAGCAGCAGGTAAAGGCAAGCGGGAGTAATTCAGTGGTAGAATGCCAGCTTCCCAAGCTGGACGTCGCGGGTTCGACCCCCGTCTCCCGCTCCAAAAACCGGCCGACTCGCGCTCTACTTCATCGCCTCGTTGATCTCGATATCGCGCTTCAGAACTTCAGTCAGCAACTCGGAAAGATTGACGCCGCGCTGCTCGGCTTTCCCCGAGAAGTACTCCCACACACCCCGCTCGATGGACACGGGCATGAGCACCTTGGCGCCGGGAGGAATGTGGTGAAGCCCGCGGATGCCTTTGCTGAAGTCGATTTCGGAGGGCGTATCGTTTTCGTCCATCGGTCGATTGTTCATAAGGCTTCCTGATACTGTCCGCACTCGGACTGCGTCGCTCGTCGCGCTGAAATCTGCCGGACCTCGATCGCGGCGGGATCGCCATCCGACCAGAGATAGACGACTGACAGCAATACGCCGTTGGCGGCAATGCCAACGGAAATCGGCTTTGACCTCGTCCCAGTCGAACTGGAACGGCCGCTCATTCACCACTCTCTCATACCACGGTGGCTGAAAGGAGGGCAACCACCGGGACGCTTTGGCACATGTCAGGCTCAAAACCGGGATAGGGAAGGCGCGGAACCGCCGTTACCCCATGCTTGCCACGCTAGTTTCGCGAGGGTTTCTCCACGCGATCGATCATGAGGAATTCGCGCGTTCCTTTTCCGGGGTCGAGCCGCAGACCGAGTTGCTCACGCATCGCCACCATAATTGACGCGTGGGGAGAAGGATCACTTGCAGCGCCATCATCCGGCGCAGACGAAGTTGGCGCGTCGGACTCCCATTCCAGATGGATATCATAGGCTCCCGACAGGCCCGTTCGGTCGATGACCGGGCGGTCTTTGGGGAGGAGAAGCCGAGAAAAGGCATCCAGCGTCATGCCATGTACGTCGAACACCATGAGCGGTCCCTTGCTCCCATTCATTGGGATGAGGCACCAGGGTTTGCCGCCCGGCAGGATCTTCAGGGATTGCGTAAGATCCGTCGGATCGACGGGATTGCAACTGCCTTCTACCGTACGATGCAGTTTGGGACCGCCTTTGGCCACGGTCATGATATAAGCCGAAACCTCTCTGGTTTCGCGATGAATCTTCAATTGAAAGCGATCTTCGAGAAGCGTTTGCATCATGGGGCCCCGCATCATTGCGCCGCTCTGCGGACCCTCCGCTTTCGCGTCGATCGAGTACCGGGCGGAATTGACCCACGCCGGAGCGCCCTCAATCGGCCGCGGAACGAGAAGATTCAGATGGTTGACTTTACCGGACGCGAATGTTTCATACGCGTCCGCGATCAAACGCCACAGCGGCCAACACCCCAAACCCAACCTGCCCGGTGAGGAGGTCGAGGGGGGCGGCCGATCGGCATTCTTGCACTCCTTGATCGAGACTACTTCGAACTTAAGACGATCCTGCGCACCGAGGACGTGAAGAAAGGACACTGCGCAAACAACCGTGATGCCAGGCAGACGTCTCTTCATGCGACGAACTCCCAAGTGAGTGACGGCCGCATGCCGGGAAGTGTGGAGCCCCTATTTCGGGTCAGTCAATCGCCCGCAATAATCTCCGAAATCCGCCGGCTTGCCTGGCCATCTCCGTAGGGATTGTGGATGCGCGACATGCGGGCGTACTCAGCCTCGTCGGTCAACAGGCGCGTGGCTTCGCCGACGATCTTCTCCACGTCTGTACCCACTATCTTCACCGTCCCCGCTTCCACCGCCTCGGGACGCTCGGTGCATTCGCGCATTACCAGAACCGGCTTACCTAACGAGGGCGCCTCTTCCTGAATGCCGCCCGAATCGGTGATCAGCAGATGGGCGCGGCGCATCAGGTCGACGAACGAAACGTAGTCCACCGGTTCGGCCAGCATCAGGTTCGGCAACGTCGAGAGGCGCCCGGTCACCGGGTCCAGCACATTCGGATTGCGGTGAACCGGATACACCAGTTGCACGTCGTCGCGGCGCGCAAGTTCGACCAGTGCGTCGCAGATACGCTGAATGCCGCCGCCGAAGCTTTCGCGCCGGTGCGCCGTGACCACGATCAGTTTTTTGCCGGCGTCGAGCCAGGGCCATTCGCGGGCGCGCAGTCTTCCCTGCTCCAGAGCCGCCGCCACAAACAAAACGGCGTCGATGCCGGAGTTGCCGGTGACGAAGACCCTGGCTTCCGGAATCCCTTCGGCCAGGAGGTTGCGGCGGGCGGCGGCGGTGGGAGCGAAGTGCAGCGCGGCCACGCGCGCGGTGACCAGACGATTCATCTCCTCGGGAAACGGATGTGCCAGGTTGCCGGTGCGCAGTCCGGCCTCCACGTGCGCCACGGCAATGCGGCGGTAGAACGCGCACAGCGCGCCGGCCATGGTGGTAGTGGTGTCGCCCTGCACGATGGCATAGTCGAATGGCTCAGCCGCCAACACCGGGTCCAGCGCGGTGAAGATACGGGCGGTGGTTTCGGCCAGGGTCTGACCGGGAGTCATGAGGTCCAGGTCGTAATCCGGGGTCACTTCGAAAGACTCCAGCACCTGGTCGAGCATGGCCCGGTGCTGGGCAGTCACACAGACACGCACTTCCAACCCGGCCACGGTCCGCATGTGGCGGATCACCGGGCAGAGTTTGATGGCTTCGGGCCGTGTGCCGAAGACGAACAGTACCCGCTTCACGCCAGGCCTGTCGGCTGGCGCCGCTGTCCGGGGGGGAGCTGCGATGCCGAGTATACGAAATCCGAAACGGCGTCGGACACTGCATTCAATTCCGCGGAACTCATCTCGGCGAACACGGGCAGGCTGAGGACTTCATCGGCCAGCGCTTCACAAACCGGCAGCGCGGGATAAGGACCGAACGGGCGGAAGCATTCCTGCTGGTGCAAAGGCACGGGGTAGTAAATCTCGGAAGCGATGCCGCGCTCCTGCAACCAGCGGCGCAGGGAATCGCGCGGCGTTTCGGCCCATTGCCAGGCCTCGGTGCGGCGCACGCGCAGAGTGTATTGGTTGGCGATGTGAGTGCGATCGGGCAGAATGGCGGGCGTCAGAATTTCCACCACTTTCCCGCCCTTCAGGCTTTCCAGCACACGCGTGTATTCGCAGGCGTTGCGCTGCCGGCCGGCGGTGTACTCGGAAAGGTGCGGCAGCTTCACGCTGAGTAAAGCGGCCTGCAAAGCATCCAGCCGAAAATTGCCGCCGATCATGCTGTGAAAATAGCGGGGATGCGCGCCGTGGTCCCGGAGAAGACGCGATTTTTCCGCCAGGGCCGGGTCGTTGGTGACCAGCAAGCCGGCGTCTCCGAGGGCGCCCAGATTTTTGGACGGAAAGAAGCTGACGGTTCCGAAATCACCCATCGAACCGACCGGCTTGCCGCGATATTCGGCGCCGAACGCCTGAGCGGCATCTTCGATCACGGCAAGGCGATGGCGATGGGCGATTTGCAGGATCGGGTCCATGTCGGCCGGTTGGCCGTACAGGTGGACCGGAATAATGGCGCGGGTGCGTGGGGTAATGAGCGGCTCGATGGCGTCGGCGCGCATATTGAAGCTGGTTTCGCAGGAATCGGCGAATACCGGGCTGGCGCCCACGCGCGCGATACAGCCGGCGGTGGCGAAAAACGTGAATGACGGGCAGATCACTTCATCGCCCGGGCCGATGCCCAGGGCCATCAGCGCCACCAGAATGGCGTCCGTGCCGGAAGACATGCCGATGCCGAAGCGTGCTCCGGCCACGGCAGCCGAGGCCTGTTCGAAACTCTCCACCTCGGGACCCAAAATGTAACGGCCGGAATGCAAAACCCGCTTGAATGCTTCCGCCAGTTCCTGTTCGAGCGGCAGGTTCTGCCGGCGTACATCCAGCAACCGAACGTTCATGGAAAACACATGATAGCAGGGGTGGCGCCTTATTTCCCCTTGGGCGGGAGGGGCTGTTTATACTGAAATTACACTTGCGGGTAGCGCTTCTACAGATCAATCCGACGGCCGGCGACATCCGCGGCAACTCGTCGCTGCTGATTCGCGGTGTGCGCGATGCGCAAGCTATGGGCGCGGACCTGGTAGTCTCGCCGGAACTCGCGCTGATGGGTTACCTGCCGCGCGATCTGCTGATGAGCTCCGGGTTTGTGCGCCGCAGTTGCCAGGAGATGGCGCGCATCGCCACGGAAATCCGCAACGCGCCTCCGCTGCTGGCAGGAGTGGCCACGCCCAATCCGGCGGAAATGGGCCGTCCGCTGTTCAATAGCGCCGTACTGTTGCGGAATGGCGAGGTGGGGCCGGCGTTCCATAAGACGCTGCTGCCCACTTACGACGTGTTCGACGAGGACCGCTACTTTGAGCCGGCGCTGGAACCCTGTGTGTTGGAGCTGAACGGCTGGCGCCTGGGGATCAGCATTTGCGAAGACGTCTGGAACGATCGCGATTTCTGGAAGCGGCGGCGCTATCATCAGGATCCCATAGAAGTATTAGCGCAAGCCGGCGCACAGGCCATCATTAATCTTTCGGCCTCGCCCTTCACCGTGGGAAAGCAACTGCTGCGCGAGCGGATGCTGGCCCAGATGGCACAGAAATACGGACTCCCCTTGGCGTGGGTCAACCAGGTGGGAGCGAACGACGACCTGATCTTCGACGGGCGCAGCGGCGCCTTCGATGCCGCCGGGCGCATGTTTGCACGGGCCAAAGGTTTCACCGAAGATCTGGTGGTGGTGGACCTGGCGAAGGGCACCGGCACCATCGCGGAAGACGATTTCACGCCTGAGGCCGAGATCTGGAACGCTCTGGTGTTGGGCGTGCGCGATTACGCCCGGAAGACGCGCTTCACCAGGGTGCTGCTGGGACTCTCCGGCGGCGTGGATTCCGCTTTGACCGCGGCGATTGCGGCCGACGCCATGGGCCCGGAAAATGTTCTCGGCGTGCTGATGCCCTCCCGGTATTCCAGCACGGGGAGTGTGGCGGATTCGGTGGAACTGGCCCGCAACCTGGGCATCCAGACGATGGAGTTGCCCATTTCCGGAATCATGGACACCTACGAAGGCGTGCTCTCCGGCGCCTTCCAGGGCCGGAAACCGGACGTCACCGAAGAGAACATCCAATCGCGCATTCGCGGCAACCTGCTGATGGCGCTTTCCAATAAGTTCGGTTCGCTGCTGCTCACCACCGGCAACAAATCCGAAATGTCGGTTGGGTATTGCACGCTCTACGGCGATATGAACGGCGGCCTGGCCGTGATTGCCGATCTGCCGAAAATGATGGTCTACCGCGTCTCGCGGTGGCGCAACCAGCGCCAGCCGGACATTCCCGAAGCGATTCTGACCAAGGCGCCTTCAGCCGAATTGCGGCCCGATCAAACCGACCAGGACACGCTGCCGCCGTACGAACTGCTGGACCAGATTCTGGAACTGCACGTGGAGCAGTGCCAGTCCGCCGAAGACATCATCGCGCAAGGCTTCGACGAAGAAACCGTCCGCCGCGTGTTGCGCCTGGTGCGGATCGCCGAGTTCAAACGAAAACAGGCCGCACCGGTGCTCAAGGTGACGTCGCGCGCATTCGGCACCGGCTGGCGCATGCCTATCGTGCGTCAGGAATAGCTGCCAACACGCTATTGCCAGGCGCCAAGCACCTGCAGTTCCGCCATCTCCAGATAATTGGTGCCGCTCAGTTGCACCCGGACGTAACGGCCCTGCACACCGCTCGCCGCAATCGTGGTCAATGGGTTTGGAGCTGAGGTCTGATGACTGCTCCACGTTCCGGCCCGGTTCTGCAACGTCGCCGGCGTGTCCGACGGGTTAAACGGGGTATTGGAAACGAAGACCCAGTAGTCTCCCAGAAAACTGCTGCAACAATCCGTCCTGCCCCAAATCGCGATCGAACTCACCGCCGCGGAAGCTCCCAGATCCACCTGCCACCACGCGTTGGCGGCATAGTTGGCAATGGAGATGGAGCCGTGACTATAAACTCCATCTGTGTTGCCATCTACCGCAAGACTGGCCACGTTGGTAGAGTAGGTGCTGCTCTGGGTGGCGGTTTTTCCTTGCGCCAGGTTGGCGATCCAACTGCCGAATACCTGCACTTCCGCCAACTCCAAATAGTTGGTGCCCGTCAACTGCACCCGAACGTATCTGCCTTGCGTGCCGCCGGCGGCAATGGCGGTCGAGGGGCTCGGGGCTCCGGTCTGGTGGTTACTCCAGGTGCCGGCGCGGTTCTGCAGGGTCGCCGGTGTGTCTGTGGCATTGAACGGCGTGTCGGAAACAAAAACCCAGTAATCGCTCAGAAAACTGCTGCAACAATCCGTCCGGGCCCACACGGTAATCGAGCTCACCGCCGCGGAAGCTCCCAGATCCACCTGCCACCAGGGGTTGGCGCGGTAGTCGGCGATGGCGATGGAGCCATGGCTATAAAACTCCATCTGTATTGCCATCTACCGCAAGACTGGCCACATTCGCAGAGTAGGTGGAACTTTCCGTAGCCGTCTTCCCTTGCGCCAGGTTGGAGTTTACCCAACTGCCAAATACCTGTGCCTCGGCCAGCGCCAGATCGTTTGTCCCCGTCAGTTGCACCCGAATATACCTGCCTTGTGCGCCGCCGGCCGTTATCCAGGTAGAGGGGTTCGGAGATGAGGTCTGATGGCTGCTCCAGGTGCCGGCGCGGTTCTGCAGGGTCGCCGGCGTGTCCGTAGCGTTGAATGGCGTATTGGAAACGAAAACCCAATAGTCGCTCAGGTCACTGCCGCAACAATCCGTCCTGCCCCACAGAGCAATGGAGTTTACCGTTGCCGATGCGCCCAGGTCCACCTGCCACCAGGCGTTGGCGCCGGAGGCGGCGATCGCGACCGAGCCGTCCGCGGACACTCCATCCGTGTTGCCATCCACCGCCAGACTGGCCACGTTCGTGGAATAGGTGGAGCTCTCGGTTGCTGTTTTCCCTTTCGCCAGATTGGGCGTTGCCGCAAAGGAGAAAATCTGGTTGGCGCTCAGACCGGCGGCGGACTGGCTCGCCGGCGTGAACATGTAGTTGGGGGCCGATGGAGTCACAGTGTAATTCCCGCCCGCGGCCACGCCGGAAAAGGCGTACTTCCCGGAACTATCGGTGATTGCCGATGCAGTCTGACTGCCGCTCAACGCCATACTGACGCCGGCCATTGCGGCGCCGGAAAGCGTGACGGTCCCCGAGATCGTGTATGTAATTCCACCGGCAATTGTCGTCGAGTCGAGGGCCGTACGGGTAAGCATGTCACCGCCTCCAGACACGCTCACGGTGTTCTGCTGCGGGGATGCCGCCCCTGCTGCCACTTGCACCGTTACTGTAAGGGGTGGGTAGCTGGCGCCGGCGCTTAACGCATCGCCGCGAATACACGTCCCACCGGTGCAGGTCCATCCCGTTCCCACTATAGAAACCAGGGACAGGCCGGACGAAACGGTATCGGTCACAGTCACCGTTCCGCTCGCCGGCACGGCCGACGTATTGCTTACGGTCACGGTGTAATTGCCATTCTGGCCCTGAGTGAAGTTCCCGGTGTGCGTGCATGTCACGCGAAGCGCCACTTGCTGCATCTTCAAAACAAAGGCTCCGTAGTTTCCACCGTTGGTGGATTGCAAAGGATGCAGCAAGGGGAAACTCGTGGACATTGTCCATCCCGCGACGTAGATTCCGCCGGCGGAATCGAGAGCCACCGAACTGGCGGTATCCGGCCCCGGGCCACCCAGGTAGCTCAGGTACGACAGTGCGTTGCCGCCGGCATTGAGCACGCCGACAAAAGCATCCACATCGCCGGCCGCCGAGATGAACGGCTGCAGCGCATTAACCACCGGCAGGTCCATAGAGTAGGTGTACCCCACGACGTACGCATTGCCGCCCGCGTCCACGGCGATGGCGTTGGCGAAGTCCACACCCGATCCACCCAGGTACGTGCTGTACACCGGCCAGCCCGCGGAGGTCAGTTTGACGATAAACGCATCCTCCCATCCGTCCAACGAAGCCTGGAACGGCAGCACCATGGGGAAATTGGGCGAGCTCGTCATTCCAGCAACATAGACGCCGCCCTGACCGTCCAGGGCGATTCCTTGCCCCGATTCCGGATAAGACAGGCCGCCTCCACTACCGCCGAAGTAAGTGCTGAAAACCAGTGAATTGCCGTCGGCGCTGAGTTTGGAGATAAAAGCATCCTGCCCGCCTCCGTTGGATCCCTGAAAGGCGTTCACCACGGGAAAATCGGTCGAGAATGTCGACCCGGTAACGTACGCGCTGCCGGTCGTATCTACCGCAATCGCGGCTCCGTGATCGGTGCCGGCGCCGCCCAGGTAGGTGCTGTAGACCAGGCGGCTCCCATCGGCGCTCACCTTGCTGACGAAGGCGGACTGGGTTCCTTTGAGCCCCTTTTGCAAACCCGTAGCCGGAAAAGTCAATGATGTGGTGTCCCCCGTTACGTAGGAGTTGCCCGAAGCGTCCACCGCGATTCCGTAACCCGTGTCGCCGCCGTTACCCCCCAGGTACGTGCCGAAAAGCAGAGCGTTCCCGGAGGCATTCAGTTTGACCACAAAAGCATTCTTGGAGCCCGCGAGTTTCGTTTGTAACGCCTTGACAACCGGGAAATTTTTGGATGCTGTCGAGCCGGTGACATAAGCGGAGCCCGCGGCATCCACCGCGATACCGTAAGCCCGGTCATCTCCCGTGCCGCCCAGATAGGTGCAGTACACCAGGGCAGTTCCGGCCGCATTCAATTTCGCCACGAAGGCGTCGTTTCCGCCGCCGTTGAGGTTTTGCAGGGGATTGGCGCGGGGAAAATCGGACGAGGAGGTATAGCCGGCCAGATAGACAGCGCCTGCCGGGTCCACCGCCATGGCAAGAGCCGCGTCAGTGTAAGAGCCACCCAGCAGGGTGCTGTAAACCAGCACCGGATCGATCACCAGAGGAAGTTCCGGATCGTGCTCCCCTACCAGGAAACTCACGCTGCCATCGCGATTTACCGAGAATTGCGCGGAAACGGCAATCCGGCTGCCGCCGCGCTCCTGGTACGCCACCGGCTCCTGTTCCTGAAGTTCCTGCCCCTCCACGGAGACGACCAGCGCTCCGTCTCGCCCCAGAAGCACCAAATCCGCGCCGGAATAACGGATCCGGATTCTCGATGGATCCACTCCGGCGTTCACCCGGAACTCCGATTTCAGATTCCTCCCGTTGCTGCCGTAGACCATATCGATTCCCGGATACAACTCGCGGTACACGACCGAGCCGTAGGTCGGGATTCCCACTCGCCACTCACTCCGCTCGCCGCGGAGAAAGTTTACGCGGCCGGGCAGGCGTTCTCCACCCTCGAGCCTCCGGCGCGGATTCGCGTTTTCGAATTCCATGCGAACCGTGGTTTCACCAAGGCGAAACGAGACTTCGCCCGGCGTGAAGGAGGCATTCAACCCGGACCCCTTCGCCAGGAATCCCGCGGATGAGGATGCCTGTTCGGAATCGGGGACAAAGAACAAGGGAACCGTGGAAACGGGGCCGGCGGCAGTTAAAGCCGCACCGTTCGCCAGCAAAGCAAGTAGTAGCGTCCGTGTAAACACGCTTAGTCTTTCGGCGGGAACGCGGGATTTCTTTAGGGGGGCTGGCTATAACAGATGCGGGCGAAACGGTTTCGCAGGGAACAAAGCCGGTGAGGCCCTGCAGCAGGCAGTCATTGACCACCATTTCACGCACCAGTTGCGCGAAGCTGGTCTCATGCTGCCATCCCAAAACGCGAAGAGCTTTGGAGGCATCGCCCAGAAGCAGGGTGACCTCGGAAGGCCGGTACAGGTCAGGGTCGGTCATCACGTACTGGCGGTAGTCCAGACCGGCGTAGGAGAACGCGAGTTCGACGAATTCCCGTACCGAGCGGGTCTCCCCGGTGGCCACCACGTAGTCGTCGGGAGACGGCTGCTGCAGCATCAACCACATGGCCGCGACATATTCCCGCGCGTGGCCCCAATCGCGCTTGGCGTCCAGGTTGCCCAGCCGCAATTCCCGCGATTTTCCGGCAAGAATGCGCGCCACGCCCGCAGTGATCTTGCGCGTCACGAATTCGTAGCCGCGCCGCGGAGATTCGTGGTTGAACATAATGCCGCTGGATGCGTGCATGTGGTAGGCTTCACGATAGTTTCGCGTCAGATCGAAGCCGGCGACTTTGCTGATTCCGTAGCTGGAGCGAGGATGGAAAGGCGTCCGCTCGTTCTGGGGCACCTCCCCGGCTTTCCCGAACATTTCACTGGAACCCGCGAAATAGAAGCGGCAATCCGGTGCCAGGTTTTTCAACACTGCCAGAATGTAATGGGTCCCGTTGATGTTGGTTTGCAGCGTGGAGAACTCGTCGTCAAACGAATAGCTCACATAGCTCTGGGCAGCCAGGTGGTAACATTCGTCAGGCCGGATCTTTTCGACCACCTGGTGAATGCTGGCAAAGCTTTCCAGCGAGGCGGCGTGCAGATTTAAGTGGTCGCGCACCGGTTCCAGGCGCCGCAGCCGGTTCTGCGGGTCTTCCAGCGCCACGCGGCGGACAATGCCGTGCACCTCATAACCCTTGGAAAGCAGCAACTCCGCGAGGTACGAGCCGTCCTGCCCTGTAATCCCCGTGATCAGAGCTCGCTTTTGCGCCATTCGATCATCGATGGTAGCATACGCGTCCGGAGGCCAATCCCACCACGCGTTGGCGCTGTTTATGCAGATTAGCAATTCAAATGCATAATTGCAGATGATGAATGGTGGTGATTCCACCGATGCGTGACAATTACATCCCCCGGGCTTTGGAGCCAGTCCTCCTAAAGGCTGCGGGACCCTCGGGGCTTTCTCGACAGATACCCCCCGCCTGCTATTTTTGATGAAGTTCAGTATGCCCCGGATCTGTTGCCCTACATCAAAGAGCGCATTGATGAACGCCGGAGCACGCACGGCCAGTACTTTCTGACTGGATCGCAGAACCTGCTTCTGACCGGACAGGTCACGGAATCCTTGGCTGGCCGGGCAGCAATACTGAGGCTTATGCCCGTCTCGCAACGCGAGGAGTCCGGCAGGACGCGCTGTTTTGGGAATCGTCAAAGCAATGCCGTCACCAGGGTTGGGCCGCCAGACCTTTGGAAGCGCTTCCTGCGCGGCGGATATCCGGAACTGGTGGCGGAACCTGATCGCGACATCCCGTTGTGGCACTCCAGCTACGTTCAGACTTACCTGGAGCGCGACGCCCGATCGCTTCGCCAGATTGGGGACCTGATTTCATTCCAGAATTTCCTGCAAGCACTAGCGGCGCGATCCGGCCAACTGCTGAATCTCGCCGGCCTGGCACGCGACCTTGGCGTTGCGGTAAACACCGCCAAAGCGTGGCTCTCCGTGCTGGAAGCGACTTTCCAGGTCATTGTTCTGCGGCCGTACCATGCCAATGTTGGCAAACGTCTGGTCAAGACGCCGAAGGTGTACTTTACAGGTACCGGCACGCTTTGCTACCTGGCTGGTTTAAAAGATCCGGATCACGCTGCGGCGGGTCCGCTGGGCGGCGCCATTCTGGAAACCGCCGTTCTTTTGGAAATCGTAAAGGCGTTCGTCAACCGGGGTGAAGAATCGCGTATCCACTTCTGGCGTACTTCGGCTGGAGTAGAGGTCGATCTGATTGTCGAAACCGGGGGCAAGTTGATTCCCGTTGAAGTGAAGCTTTCCGCCACGCCCCGCCCGGCTATGACAAGCGGAATTCGGGCCTTTCAGGAAGACCTTGGCGAAAAGGCGGGACCCGGATTTGTGATTCATCCCGGAGCGGTGCGGCTACCCCTGGCTCCGAAGATCGTCGCGTTGCCATTCACTGAGTTGTGACGCCTGGAGTCGGGTTTCCAGATTGGTTCCAACTGTGGTTGCGCAGACGGTTGGCGGCATGGTTTACTGAAAGTAGACCATGCGCAAACCTCGGACTCTCGTTCCAATTCCTCAATACTTAGCGGTTGCAATCGACAGGCTTGCCGGCCCGAAGCAGCGCGCCGCTTTCATCATTAATCTTGTAGAGCGGGAAATCCGGCGCCGCGAACAGCGCGACGCACTCTGGGAAGCTGCCGGAAGTTGGAAAAGCGAGGAGCATCCCGAGTTGGCCCAAGGCGCGGACGCGTGGGTCCAGAAAATGCGCCAGGAGTCGGTGAAGCGGCTTGAAAAAATAGAGCATCAGCGAGAAGCCGAATAGATGGCCGCTACCTGTCTGCTCGATTCAGGCATCATCATAGACGCCCTCAACGGAAGGCGTGGCCGGTGGGAACTCATCGATCGACTGATCCAGGACGGGGCCGAGATGGCCTGTTGTTCGATTAATGTCACTGAGATTTACGCTGGACTCCGGCCAGGCGAGGAAGTCAAAACCGAGCGGTTTTTGAAGAGTCTGAAATTCTATCCCGTAACCTGGGAAATCGCGAAACAAGCCGGTGCCCTAATGAACGTATGGCGGCAGCAGAATCGTACTCTTTCGCTTCCTGATACAACTATCGCAGCCGTCGCCCTGGCGAATGACCTGGTCCTGGTGACTGGCAACCTGAAAGATTTTCCGATGCCGGAACTACAGCTTTACCCGCTCCCATAGCGGGTGACCCCGGAAGACTGGCGAATCGCTGCGGAATCCGTCATAATGCCATTACCCCCCCGAGAAGAAAGGAACGCCTTTCGATACCCGTGTCCCAGTCAGGTAAAGCCGTCCCGTTCAATCCTCCGGCAACCGCGGCTGAAGCCAGTATTCGCCAGTTGATTGCCAACGGGAAATACAAAACTGCTCTCGACCAGGCCAAGGACAACCACAAGAAGCAGGCGAACGCCGCTTCCGAGGCGCTGCTGCTGGACGCGTATGCCGCGCGCATCCAATCGCTGCTGGCGCAGAATCTCCTTCGCGAAGCTCAGAGCCTGATGGATCTGGTTTGTGAGCGATATCCCGGGGCACGGGCCAGGCTGGAATCCATCAGCGCTTCAGTGGCCGCCCGCACCAATACCCTGGACGATCTGCTCCGGCCGCTCAACGATCCCCTGCTGAGCCCGGAACATCGGGAAGCTATCGAGCAGGCGGTTCGCAAGGACGTCTTCGACCTGGCGGCGCTGGCCGCGTGTCCGGCCTTGCCGCCGGAACATCCTCTGCGGCTAGCCGCATCCTCCCTGGACCGGGCGTTCCGAATGGTCACCACCGGCCCGGTGGAGGAGGAGGCCACGCGGCTGCCCGAAGTCTCACGCCGCAGCCCGCTGGCGCCCTGGAAACTGCTGGTTCGCGCCATCGCAGGCTACTACCGCGGCGATTCGGAAGCGTGCCGCGAGCAACTGAATGCCGTAGCGGCCGATTCGGCGCCGGCACGTCTGGTCCCGGCGATGCAGACCATGCTCGGCGTCAAGAATTCCGTCCCGCTTTCTCCGGCAGCGAAGGCTCTTGTCCAACAGTCCGGCGGAGATCCGGCCGCTCTGCAGCGAGCTCTGGCTGCACTCGACCGGGCATGGACCGGAGACTCGCCACGCACCGTCCTCTCCGCGACCCGCACGGCGGTCCTGGAATGCCGCGAGACCGCACCCGGGCTACTCAGCCGCTTGAAGCAGCATATTTCGGTACGGTGTGCCGTGGCCGGGTTCGACAAAAACTCTGTCGTTCAGGCATTGGGCGGTACTACCCGCCATGATGCGTATTTCCACCGATTACTCGCACGGGCGTATGAGGAAACCGGGGACCTGGAAGACATCCCCCTGGCGTGCGCGATTTGGGATGACTTCCGGCAGGCGGCTGTAAAAGAAGATTGGTTTCCACCCAACGGCACCGAAGTGGCCACGCTCTACCTCCATATGGCGAGCCTGGCACGCAGGATACCCCGTCATTTGCTGAATGCACTAAACGCCGAAGCCGTGCGGAACAAAGCCACCCACGAGGAGGCGTACTTTCTGAAGCCCGCAGAATTGTACCGGCGGGCATGCGCGCTCGATCCACACACCGATGCATTCTCCACATGGTTGGACTGGACCAGGGAGAATTCCGGCGCGGCACCGGCGGAACGGGTAGCCGAGGAATGGCACAGAGCCTGTCCCGCCGATCTCGATCCGGTGCTCTTTCTGATGAAAGGAGCCGCCGCGAGGAACGCGTTTTCCAAGGCGCTCAAATATCTGGCTCAGGCGGAACAGATTGACGGGGTTCATCCCCAGGTGCGGCGGGCGCGCCTGCAGTTGATGGCGGGCGGCATCCTCCGGCACATCCAGCAGAAGAAACCGCACCTGGCAATGGCGAAGCTCGACGCCCTGGCGGCGCTGCCCCAGGCGCAACAGGGAGACCGGCCGGCCTTTATGGCGGCCTTGCGGTTTCTGATTCATGAGCTGCGCGCAGACATGCAGCAAATGAGCGACGCGCAGACGGAAACGGAGCTGCTACTGGGTGGCAGGACCCCCTCGAAGCTCCTGATTTTCGGTTTGGCGAGGGCCGCGAAACAACTCTCACCGGTGCTATTGGAGCCGCCCGGAATCCTGACGCAGGCCCAGTTGGCTGGCATTCCGGCCGCCCTGGCCAGGGTCATCGCGCTGGCTAAAGACATGAACAGCGCAACTATCAAGATTCCCCTATCTTATATAAGCGCCGCCGCGCAACAGATTCCGGGAAACTCAGCGTCTCTGGATACCGCCCAGATTCAGGAACTGGCCGAAGCAGGCGTGAACGCCGATCATTCCGATCTGGCTTATACTGCTTCGGCGGCCGGACTGGAACGCGGCGGCGCCAGCGAGGCCAGGTTCCTTCTGTTGCGGGCTCAGGGCCTGCCGCCGCAACAATTCCAGCGGCGTCTTTTGTGTGCCGCGGCCGTGGTGCAGATTGCCCGTCAGAATCGCGATACCGAACTTCTGGAAAAGGCTGCCAATCTGCTTCGCGGACCGCTTCGTTCCGCCGAGCTTGAGCTCACTCCCGCACAAGCCGCCGAGGTGCTCCGCAAAGAGAAAGCCGAGCCGGAATTTCTTGCCCGCAGCGGGAACGGTCCGGACTATCGCGACATCCTTAAGGAAAAACTGTGCGACTGTCCCGAGTGCCGCCGGGCCCGGGGTGAGGCGCCCGATTCATTCGACGACGAGTTCGAAGACGAGCCGGATCTGGATGAAATTCTTGCGGGCATGCCCCTTCCACCGGACATGCCCAGGGATGTGGCTGAAATGATTCTGGAAGAAACCAGGCAGGCAGTCGAGCGCGGCGAATCGCTGGATTCCTTGATGTCCCGCCTGTTCGGCCCCGGCTCTTCGCGGCGATCGGGGAAGAAAGGGCGGCGGCGTTAATGGATGCGTTGGAGATACTGGGCCTTTCCGGCGGCGCAGGCGAAGAGGAGATCCGCGCCGCCTATCTGCGAAAGGTGAAAGAGTATCCGCCGGAACGCGCGCCCGAGGAGTTCGAAAAAATTCGCGATGCTTATGAGACGCTGCGGGATCCTCGCCGCCGCATGCGCGCCCTGCTGCTGGCCGACGACCCCGGCGCGCCGCTGGTTTCGCTTCTCGACGGGTTGCCGCCGCTACGCCGGTTTGTGGGACCCGGGCACTGGCTGGAGGTTCTGAAAGGAAAGTGATGATGGACCTCGGCCGGGAGGAAATCCTGCGCCGCTTTACCGGGCTATTGGATCGCGCGCTGTCCTCCGAAGAGCCGCCTCCGGGAATCGATTCGGAATTGCTCGCCGCTGTCACGGCCGGCACCGAAGAAGAAGACGGCTGCGATTCCTATGCGCTGTGGGCGGCGATGACCACCCTGGCGCAGGAAGTGAAGCTGCAGGGCAGGAGCTTCAAGGAACTGAGCGACTCCGTGGGCGCGCAGCCCGCCCGCACCGCTGAGGAAATCCGCGCGGCTTTCGAGCAGGCGCGCGAGCGGGAGCGGGAGGTGCAGCGCGCCACCGAATACCGGTGCCGGAAGGATGCCCTCGGGGTTCTCATGGATCTGCGCGACCGCATGGCGCGCGGGCTCGAAGCGGTGCGGGGCGGCGAAGCGGAAATCGCCCGGAGCGGCAAAGCCGGCTGGTTCGCGCGCTGGTTCGCCGCTCGCAATGTGCCGCGTCCCGGGGATCCCACGGCGGCCATGCTGTCCGCGCTTACTAAAGGATATGAGTTGTCGATCGAACGGCTCGACCATGCGCTCGGCGAGTGGAATGCTCACGAGATTCGCTGCCAGGGTGAGATCTTCGATCCGAAACGGATGAATGCGATTGACCGCGAAGAATCCCAGGCGGTGCCCGAAGGCACTGTGCTGGAGGTCTACCGCAGCGGTTATGAGTGGAATGGGGAACTGTTTCGGCCGGCGCAGGTGAAGGTGGCTTGCGCTCCGGCCGCGGGGAATCGAAATGAGTGAACTGATTGTCGGCATCGATTTGGGTACCACCAATTCGGAGATCGCGGCCTTCACCGATGGCCAGGTGCGGGTGCTCGGACCGGGAGATACGCGCATGCTGCCTTCCTGCGTGGGATTCTCGGCCGCCGGTGAGTTGCTGGTGGGCGAGACGGCTCGCAATCAGCACGCGCTTTACCCGGAGCGCACGGTGCGCAGCATCAAACGCAAGATGGGCTCCGGCGAGGCGGTCACCCTGGGCGACAAGACCTTAACGCCGCAGGAAATCTCGGCGCTGATTTTGCAGGAACTGGTGGAATGGGCCCATCGTTCCCTGGGCGAGCGGCCGGCGCGGGCCGTGATCACTGTGCCCGCCTATTTCTCCGACGCCCAGAGGAGTGCGACGCGCGAGGCCGGCGCACTGGCGGGACTGGAGGTGGTGCGTATTCTGAATGAGCCCACTGCCGCCAGCCTGGCTTACGGGCATGGCGACGGGTCACGCCATACCGCGTTGATCTACGATCTGGGCGGCGGTACGTTCGACGTTTCCGTGGTGACCAATGAAGGCGATATTACTGAAGTCCTCGCCAGTCACGGCAACAATCACCTGGGCGGCGACGATTTCGACGATCTGCTGGCGGGCCTGCTGGCGGACGAGTTCCTGCGGCAACACGGCATCGATGTGCGCCAGGGCCGGCCGGCGGCGAAAGCGCGCCTCTGGTGGGCCGCCGAGGAAGCCAAAAAGAAATTGAGCTCCGAACCTTATGTAAAGGTCCGGGAGGAAGCCCTGGTGATCGAAGGCGGCAAGCCTTTGCATCTGGAAATGGAAGTCTCTCGCGAGCGGTACGAAGACTTGATACGCCCCCTGGTGGAATCCACGCTGGACAGCGTTTCGAAAGCGCTCCAGGATGCCGGCAAAAAGCCCGCTGACATGGATGCCATCCTGCTGGTGGGCGGCTCTACGCGCACGCCCCTGGTTTTCCAGTTGCTGCGCGAGCGCACCGGGCTGGACCCGCGCCAGGATGTGCATCCGGATCTCTGCGTGGCGCTGGGTGCGGGCGTGCTGGCGTCGCGCCTCGGGGGGCACAATGTGGAGCGGGTTCTGGTGGATGTCTCGCCCTATTCGTTTGGCGTTTCCTACCTGGGCGAGCGCGGAGGCGAAGACTACTCCTACTGCTACAAACCGATCATCCACCGCAATACGCCGCTGCCCCTGACGCGCACCGAACGGTATTTCACCACCTACCCCGAACAGACCGAGGTGGATGTCCATGTTTACCAGGGCGACGACGAGGACGCGCTGCGGAATATTCCCGTAGGTGAATTTCGTATCGAAGGGTTGACCCCCACCGAAGAGCCCAATGAGGTGCTCTGCCGGATGCGCCTTGACCTGGACGGCATCCTGGAGGTCGCGGCCATCGAAAAGCACACCGGAAAATCCAAACGGATCACCATCGAGGGGGCGCTCCGCGCGAAGAGTCCGGAGGAGATCGCGGCGGGCAGAAAGAGGATTCAGGAGTTGTACGGATCGCGCGAAGAATGGGAGCCGGAAGAAGAAGGCGAAGTCATCGAACTTGACCCGGAGCAGACAGTGAATGGCAAGTTGATCGAAACCCCGGCACAAGCGCCATCGCCAGAATGGGCCGAAGCGCAGGAGTTGCTGGAGCGCTCGCGGCGATTGCTCCCCGGTATGCATGACGAAGACCGGGAGGAAGCCATCGGTCTCCACGAAACCATTGAGGCGGCTCTGTCATCGGGCGATTCCGCGGCGCTTGAGGAGGCAACCCGGGCGCTTAAGGAGTTGCTGTTCTTCGTCGAGGGCCAGGGCTGACGGTGCGATGCCCGGTCTGCCAGGCACGTTTTCGCGGGACTCGCCGCTGTTCGCGCTGCGGAGCGGATCTGTCGCCTTTGATGCGCCTCGCGCTACATGGGTGGCGCTTGCGGGAATCGGCGCGGCACGCTCTGGCCGCCGGAGATCCGGAGCAGGCTTCGGAACTTGCGGAGAAGGCTCAGAGCATCCATCGCACACCGGCCGGAGAGGCTCTGCGGGCGATCGCGGCATGGCTCGGAAAAAGTGCCTCGTGAGATGCGGAGTTTCAGGATGCAGCGGGGCGGAAAGGGTTTTGCGCCAGGACACTCCCATACTGTTGCCCGTGGTTCAGGTCTTCCGTATACAGGACCCCGGCACCTGCGGATTCCGCGGCTGAAAGAATCAGGGCGTCCCAAAAGGAGATCCTGTACCGCTCTTCGTTTTGAATGGCTGCCCTGATGTGAGCGGGGCCGATGGCAATCAGCGGAAAATCCAGGAGCGCGGCGGTGGCCTCGCACAATTCGCGACGGGGCATCCCGAGTTTTCGTGAGCCGGCCGCATAGAAATCCTGAACTACCTGCGTGCTCAGTAACATACGGTCAGCCCGAGCGTATTCCCGGAAAAGCTCCTGGGCGCGTGCTCGTTTGCGTTCGTCGCCTGCATACATATAAAGGAGAATATTGGTGTCAAAGAATGCCTTAGCGCCGCTCATACAGTTCCTCGCGCCGGATCGAGCCGGGATCCGTTGTGAAGTACGGGCCCCGGTCGGCAAGGGCAAGCAATCGATCGGCGGCTGCGCGTGCCCGTCCCTCGCGGTGTAACGCCTCCTGTAGCAACTCCCGCACCAGAGCGTTGACGGTTATGTCATGCTCCACGGCGTAAATCCTGGCCTGTCGCAAAGGTCCGCAGGGAGACTAAAAGTAATATTCCTTTGTTCCACGTATACAAGTGTTCCACATATTTATGTGGAACGCTCAGCCTACTGCCAGGCCGGTACGCACCAGAACTCCCTGCACACAGTGCAGCCAGTCCACCTTGGCTTGCTCGTCGAGGACGGTGCCTTTGAAATGAATGGTATGCACACGGGGGATGTTGGCCACTTCCACGGAATCGTTTAAGACACCAACCACCCGCAGATCGCTATTAGATCGTTGCGATGCCGCTATGAAATCTACGCTTCCGGGCACGGCCAGATTGATCACCAACACGTCCACGGCCAGATTGAGTTGCACGACCAGCTTGGCGGCGTCCGGGATGCTTTTGGCTGGCATGGCCAAATAGCCTGCGGCGTCCAATAGATGCCCCAACCAGAATGCGAAGCCCAGATCCCCATCGACAATGAGGACGGTTTTCAGAACGTGTCGCCCTCCGGAACGATGTTGAAAAAAATACGCATGCTCCCCCGCCCTCGCGGCGAGCAATTTGTAGGCCACCATCTGTTCAATTGATAACAAGACACTTAATAGCATTGAAGGCCAGCCTCGCTGCCAAAAAGTACTCAACTAATGGAGGAAATTCGTTCTTATGTCCTAGTACAAATGGGACCTGTATTTATAGTGAAAAAACAAAAAATGCCTGGTTTTACAATGCTAGACTGAAACCTTCAACAGGGTTCCATGCGAACTGTGAACCGCAAAGCGGTATTATCGGCCGATGATACCCGCATGTCCGTTTTGCGCTGGACCCGTCGTTTTCTGCTGGTCGCGAGTCTCCTGGCAAGCGTCAGCAGCATCCTTCCCGCGCAGTCGCTGACGCTGGTGTCAGCGAGCACACAAGCGAACAACAGTATTCTTCTGAATCTCTACCTGAGTACATCCGGCATCCAGCCGGCGGCACTCCAGTTCGCGTTCAGTTATTCCGACAGTACGATTACGAGTTTTTCGGTGTCTGGCGGGCCGGCTTTAACCGCACCTCAGAAATCGCTTTATTGCGGCGGGAACGCGGCGAACTACACCTGCGTGGCTGTGGGGATCAATAACAACATCATTTCCGACGGGGTTATTGCGACGGTCTCGGTGACGTTCGCCCCCGGAGTCACCACAGCATCGATCAAGGTTGGCAATTCGTTGGGTGCCGATTCTGATGGAAACGCTCTCTCTGTGTCGGCGCCCGGATCCCTGAACGTCAGTCCGATTTCCGTGTCGGTGGTCTGTTCGCCGCCGGAGCTGACCTTCACATTTACCCCCGGCGGGGCGGCTCCGGCCACTGAAACCTGCACCATCGCTACCACACCGGCCGGGCTCAGCCTTTCGGTGGCATCCGGCGTCTCCTGGCTATCGGCCGTACTCAGCGCCCAAACCTCGCCGGCCACACTCACGATATCGGCCAACCCCGGCGGTCTGCCAGTCGGCGTGTATGGCAGCGCGGTGACACTCACGGTGTCCGGCGGCAACCTCCAGCCTTCCCAGCAGCCATGACGGTGACTCCCGCGCCATCGCTCCGCATTGCCAAGACGCACAGCGGGAACTTCACCCGGGAATAGTGGGATGCGCTATACAACGGTGACTGTCTCGAAAACGGCCCCGCAGACGTTGTACCTTCGCGAACTTAAGGCCGGGCGCCTTACCTTTACCCGTTGGCCGCCATGGTGCTTTCCGTCGAGGCGGGGAAGGGAATGGGTTTATCCTCGATGCCCAGCTTCTTCATCTTATAGAGGAGCGCTTTATAGTCAATTTTCAACAGTACGGCAGCCTGTTTGCGGTTCCACCGGGTGGAATTCAGCGTCGCCAGGATGGCTTCGGTTTCCGCCTGCTGTTTGGCTCTGGTCACCTGTTCCAGAATGGACCGGTCGGCTACCTGACTGGCGACAGGTGCGTGGATTTCAGGCGCCGGCGCCGATATCGTGGACTGCCGTGAGATCTTATTCTGCAGATCGCGCGCAAGCAGCTCCGGGTCTCTCAAGATGATAAATTTACGAACAAAGTTTTCCAGTTCCCGCACGTTCCCCGGCCAATTATGGCTCATCATTGCCTGCCTCAACTCGGCGGTAAACACAGGATTGGGCCGGTTCGGTGAGGCATGCTTCTTCATCAGGAATTCGGCCAGCGGAACAATGTCTTCGCTACGTTCGCGAAGCGCCGGAACATGGATGTTGATCACGTTCAGGCGGTAGTACAGATCTTCCCGGAAACTCTTTTCCTCAATGGCCTTCTCGAGGTCCCGGTGGGTAGCGGCAATCACGCGGACATCGACCTTGATCGTTTCCTTACCGCCGATGCGCTGAAATTCATGATCCTGGAGAACCTGCAGAAGCTTGGCCTGAAGCCGCACATCCATGTCGCCGATTTCATCCAGCAGGATGGTGCCGCCGTCGGCCATTTCGAACATGCCGGCCTTCTTTTGAAAAGCTCCTGTAAACGACCCCCGTTCATAGCCGAACAGCTCGCTCTCCACCAGTTCGGAGGGAAGCGCCGCGCAATTCAACTTGAGGAAAGATTTGTGACCGCGCGGCGATTGGGCATGCAGCTCGCGGGCAATCACTTCCTTGCCGCTCCCGGTTTCGCCCTGAATGAGAACCGGCGGCTCGAACCAGCCAATCTGCGCGATGAGCGTCTGGATTTCCTTCATCTTGAAATTACGGCCGATGAAGACTCTGCTGGAAGGGGCCGTATTCCGCGGGACGGGCACATACTCGGTGGTGCCTTTGGATGCAAGGGCGCGGGTAATGGCCACGCGGAGATCTTCGTGGGCCACGGGCTTGCAAAGGAAATCCGTCGCGCCGTTCTTCATCGCCGTCACGATGTTCAACGGCGAAGATGCGCCGGACACGACAATGACGGGAATCTCGGGATCCATGCTGCGGATTTCACGCAGAGTTTCGATGCCGTCGCGATTTGGCATCATGATGTCCAGCAGCACAGCGGCGAAGTCCGTCCGGGACGATCGCATGCACGAAAGCACTTCATCGCCGTCCTGCGCCAGTTCTGCGGAGTAGCCCAGGCATTTTAAAGCCATGTCCAGATATCCGCGGACTTCCAACTCATCCTCCCCCACGAGAATGGTTCGGCCATTCTTCACATCTTGCATTTTATAGTTTCTCCTAACTGGTCTACTGTATGTGATAAGTCACGCACGGAGCTAGGAAGAACGAACGAAAACATGGGACCGGACGCTGTGTTTTCGGCCCACACAGCGCCATCATGTTGATTTACGATCATTCTGGTGACAGCAAGTCCCAGACCGCCTCCGGAACGGTCTCGGACACCTGCGTAAGAGGTATATTCCTCAAAAATCTGTTCCAGATGCTCTTCTGGTATGTTACTACCTGAATCCTGAATGTCGATACGATAGGTATTGGGTTCTGTACTGTGGTGCCATCGCCGCTCCGACGCCGGCGGCAAAGAGGAGTTGTTCATGCGCCGCTGCCAGAAAAACGGGTAACCGCGAATATCGATGGAACCGGACTTGGGAGTGAACTTGCATGCGTTGTCGAGAATGTTGATCAAAACCTGTTCGATCTGGCCGGCTTCGAAATAAAGCGGGAGACCGGCTGGAGCCAGATCCACACGGATCGCAATGCCCTTCTCATCGGCAAAGGGAGTGATCTCGTGCAGTGCCTGTTCCAGACAATCCCGAATGTCGCCAAGCCTCAGGTCGGGGAGGGTCTTGATGTGCCGTCCGACGCTCAACTGAAACATGGTGTTGGTCATCCGGGACAACCGCTTGGCACTGTGCTGCATTCGCCGCAGGATTTCTTTCTGGCTATCGCTCAGAGGGCCCAGAGGCTCGCTCAACAGGAGCCCGCAGTAGCCATGCAGGGCGGTCAGCGGGGCCCGAAAGTCGTGAACCGCCCGGGCGAGAAATGTCGTACGATCCTGGTCGTATTCCTGCAGCCTGAGGTTCGTCTCGATGAGGCACTGTAGAATTTCATCGCGATCCGCGCGCAATGAAGTCGTGGGAGCCTCGCGAACCTGATGGGCCGCGAGAGCCTGCGCTAAAAATACCTCCAGGGTTGCCCGGGTGACGGGTTTCAGGAGAATCCTGACCTCTGCGGCGGCGATGCGGTCGCGAAAAGCCGGCAAATCGCTGCGATTCACGAGGAACAGGTGCTTGGAAGGATCGGCGTCGGGATCCGGCAGATGCGTCGTGTCCGATTCGAAGTCCCAGATGCAGAGGTCCGCTCCGTCGTTGGAGCCGTCCGCAGCCGCCGCGATAAAGCTGCCGGGTTGCCGGGGAAAGCTCGTGACGATCTCACGGCACATCTTGAGCAATTCACGATCTTCCGAAACTAATCGAATATCCACGAATTTCAGTCCTAGCGAGTACCACACCTTGGGACAGTTTGCTGCGACTTCGAACGGAGAGTCGCCCAAGCACTAACTTTAATTAACCAGCAACCAAGAATACCTTAGTAACTCAGGAAGAGAAAGGGGAAAGTGGTACCAAAAAGTGGGCAATAGGTTCGGTATGTAGCTAGAACTTCTAGAACCTTTGCCGCACTTGCTCATTTAGTGAGAGTGTGCTGCAGGGTTCTACCGGACCGAACCCGAAAACTTCGTAGATATTCTCACCGTGCAGGGGAAACGTATGCAGCGTCGATCTCGACGGCGACAGAGCGCTCGAGCAAGGTCACGGAAACAACCAGACGCCAGGAATTCTTGACCCTGACGAGAATTCCCTCGATGCCGGCGAGAGATCCATGGCTGATGCGCACGGTTTCGCCGATCTTGAGGAAAGGCCAAGGCTGGGCCGGCGCCTGCGACTGCACCAGCGTCCGGATCGCAGCAATTTCGGTGTTGCTCACCGGAATCGGTTGGCGTCCTGCGCCTACCAACCCGACAACGCCATCGGTGGTAACCACCCGGTTCCTTTCGTCCAGAGGAATTCTGCAAAAGACGTAACCGGGGAAGAGGGGAACGTCCACCGTCTTTACCCGATCGGTCCAGACGCGACGCGAACGGTAGGTGGGTAGGAACTGTTCCACGCCTTTGTGGTCCAATACGATGCTGACATTTCGCTCGAAATTAGACCGCACGCGCACGGCATACCACAACGGTGCCTTCTCAGCGGGCGGAATCACCTGGGTCGGTTGATCGTTGTATTCTAGCAGCGATTGCATAGCGGTTTTTTAGTGGTGGCGCGCACAAAGATAGCATGTTTAATGCCATCGGTATCAGCCGTTATGAAGTATGACGGGCGCTCTAAACACCGGAAGGAAAGCGGAACAGGAAAAAATTGAAGACATTTTGCATTCTTGTTTCTCTTTGCCACTGATTCGAAATCCAACGATCCAATCTGCGCAAGTGCATGCGGTTGGCGTTACCAGGACGAGATTGATGGCGATTTTCCCAACGAAAGGGATCTAAGCCTTCAAACTGGGGACATAATATGCCCTCCAGGTTCATTAAGCTCCACCTAGTACGTCTGGAACTTAACCTTAGTTATCAGGGTTTCAGGGCTGTAGAAATGCGGTGATAAAGAGGTTAAGACTACACGCAGGTTATTGGAGGGACAGGACATTTTTGGTAACAACATCGAGTTGATCCCGATGGCAGCGAAAGTGCTTAAATCGGAAAAACAGCTTATGCTCGGACATCCTCTGGAGCCGTTCCCCGCCGAACTCGAAAGACTGGAAGCCCGGCGACCCCTGTCCACAAGCCGGCAAGAACGACGCAGGCGGACGCGGTCTCAGGTTCACTGGCCGGTGTGCTTTTTCGGAGTCGATTCCCGGGAGACGTTCGAAACGGTCACCGAAAACCTGAGCAGTTCCGGATTTCACTGCTTTTCTCCCGTGCCACTGATGCCCGGCGGACACATGGTTTGTGTGCTTCGCGTTCCTTCCCACCAGCCGGTCAATCATGGCCGAGTGTCTTCTCTGGAATGCAGGATCCGCGTGGTACGGGTCGAACCGGTCGAGGGAAGGCAGTGCTTCGGCATCGCGTGCCAGATCGAAGACTACCGGTTTATTGAAGCGAATTCCATCATCTGATCCTCCATTGGCCTAGCGACTGCTGAGCGGGACTCGCTCCAGTACTTACTATAGGTATCTATCTACCCCCAATGACATACGGGCGAAAGTAATAGCAGACCGTGCTGTCCATTGTTACTATTTTCAAGACAGTACTGGTCATACTAGAATCAGGTTTATACTTGAGCGCCCTGATCAAATGCCTTCTTCAACATTGTCCGCGAAGCAGATCGTTCTCGGTCTCTCGCTCCTCCTCTTAGGCAGTTCTGCCTACGGTCAAACCACCGCTTTGAGCCTGGGTTCTGGTCTGGGAACGCCAGGTGGACTGGTTTCACTTAATCTCTCTTTGAGCGCAACCGGCGGTAGTCAAGCGGTGGCGTTGGAGTGGGGGCTGTCCTATGCACCTGCGAACGTGACCTCAGTCAGTTTCGCCGCCGGGCCGGCTCTGACGGCTGCAGGGAAAACCCTTAGCTGCAATACGGCCAGTGGTTCGGCAATGTGCGTCGCCTCCGGCATGAACGCGAATGGAATCGGCAGCGGCGTGGTCGCGGTGGTCACGGTTGCGTTGTCGGCTGGAACTGCCTCATCGGTACCATTGACGCTGGGCAATCTGATGGGATCCGCAGCAGATGGAACAGGTTTGGCCGTCTCCGGAACCAGCGGCACGATTACGGTCCAGGCAACTCTACCGACGGTGTCGGCGTTGCAGTGCTCTCCCGCCAGCCTGGGTACCGGTGCGAGTTCGACTTGCACTGTCACCTTGAGTGGGGCGGCACCAGCCGGCGGCGCAAGCGTCACCCTGACCAATACCAACTCGGTTGTCACCGTGCCTGGGTCGGTGACCGTGGCGGCGGCAGCCACGTCGGCAACTTTCAATGTGACTGCTGGAACCATCGGCAGCAATCAGAGCGCTACGATTACGGCGACCTACAACGGCAGTTCCGCAAACACCAGTATCAGCCTCGTGGCGCCGGTATTGGTCTCGTCGCTGGTCTGCAATCCCACAAGTCTCGGGCAGAATGCTTCCAGCACCTGCACCGTCACTTTGACTCAGGCAGCTCCGGCCGGTGGCGCTGCAGTCGCGCTGACCAACACCAACGCCACGCTCACGGTACCGGCATCGGTGACTGTAGCGGCGACAGCGACCACAGCAACGTTCAACGCGACGACCACCTCCATCGGCAGCAATCAGAGCGCTACGGTCACGGCCACGTACAACGGCAGTTCTAAGAATACGAGCATCAGCCTGGTGGCGCCGGTATTGGTCTCGTCGCTGGTCTGCAATCCCACAAGTCTCGGGCAGAATGCTTCCAGCACCTGCACCGTCACTTTGACTCAGGCAGCTCCGGCCGGTGGCGCGGCAGTCACGCTGACCAACACCAACGCCACGCTCACGGTACCGGCATCGGTGACTGTAGCGGCGACAGCGACCACAGCAACGTTCAACGCGACGACCACCTCCATCGGCAGCAATCAGAGCGCTACGGTCACGGCCACGTACAACGGCAGCTCCGCAAACACCAGCATTAGTCTTGTAGCGCCGGCACTGGTCTCCTCGCTGGCCTGCAATCCCACAAGTCTCGGGCAGAATGCTTCCAGCACCTGCACCGTCACTTTGACGCAGGCAGCTCCGGCCGGTGGCGCGGCAGTGACGTTGACCAACACCAACGCCACGCTCACGGTACCGGCATCGGTGACCGTAGCGGCGACAGCGACCACGGCAACGTTCCCGGCGACGACCACCTCCATTGGCAGCAATCAGAGCGCTACGATTACGGCGACCTACAACGGCAGTTCCGCAAACACCAGCATCAGTCTTGTAGCGCCGGTACTGGTCTCCTCGCTGGTCTGCAATCCGACCAGTCTGGGGCAGAATGCTTCCAGCACCTGCACCGTCACTTTGACTCAGGCAGCTCCGGCCGGTGGCGCGGCAGTCGACGCTGACCAACACCAACGCCACGCTCACGGTACCGGCATCGGTGACCGTAGCGGCGGCAGCGACCACGGCAACGTTCCCGGCGACGACCACCACCATTGGCAGCAATCAGAGCGCAACGGTCACGGCCACGTACAATGGCAGTTCCGCAAACACCAGCATCAGTCTTGTGGCGCCGGTATTGGTCTCCTCGCTGGCCTGCAATCCCACAAGTCTCGGGCAGAATGCTTCCAGCACCTGCACCGTCACTTTGACGCAGGCAGCTCCGGCCGGTGGCGCGGCAGTCACGCTGACCAACACCAACGCCACGCTCACGGTACCGGCATCGGTGACCGTAGCGGCGACAGCGACCACGGCGACGTTCAACGCGACGACCACCACCATCGGCAGCAATCAGAGCGCTACGATCACCGCCACGTACAACGGCAGTTCTGCAGAACACCAGCATCAGCCTGGTGGCGCCGGTACTGGTCTCCTCGCTGGCCTGCAATCCCACCAGTCTCGGGCAGAATGCCTCCAGCACCTGCACCGTCACTTTGACTCAGGCAGCTCCGGCCGGTGGCGCGGCAGTCGACGCTGACCAACACCAACGCCACGCTCACGGTACCGGCATCGGTGACCGTAGCGGCGACAGCGACCACAGCGACGTTCAACGCGACGACCACCACCATCGGCAGCAATCAGAGCGCTACGATTACCGCCACGTACAACGGCAGTTCTGAGAATACGAGCATCAGCCTGGTGGCGCCGGTATTGGTCTCCTCGCTGGCCTGCAATCCCACAAGTCTCGGGCAGAATGCTTCCAGCACCTGCACCGTCACGTTGACTCAGGCAGCTCCGGCCGGCGGCGCGGCGGTGACGTTGACCAACACCAACGCCACGCTCACGGTACCGGCATCGGTGACCGTAGCGGCGGCAGCGACCACGGCGACGTTCCCTGCGACGACCACCACCATCGCCAGCAATCAGAGCGCTACGATTACCGCCACGTACAATGGCAGTTCCGCGAACACCAGCATCAGTCTTGTGGCGCCGGTACTGGTCTCCTCGCTGGCCTGCAATCCCACAAGTCTCGGGCAGAATGCTTCCAGCACCTGCACCGTCACTTTGACTCAGGCAGCTCCGGCCGGTGGCGCGGCGGTGACGCTTGACCAACACCAACGCCACGCTCACGGTACCGGCGTCGGTGACCGTAGCGGCGACAGCGACCACAGCAACGTTCAACGCGACGACCACCTCCATCGGCAGCAATCAGAGCGCGACGCTTACCGCCACGTACAACGGCAGCTCCGCAAACACCAGCATCAGCCTCGTAGCGCCGGTATTGATCTCGTCGCTGGCCTGCAATCCCACAAGTCTCGGGCAGAATGCTTCCAGCACCTGCACCGTCACTTTGACTCAGGCGGCTCCGGCCGGTGGCGCGGCAGTCACGCTGACCAACACCAACGCCACGCTCACGGTACCGGCATCGGTGACCGTAGCGGCGACAGCGACCACAGTAACATTCCCGGCGACGACCACCACCATCGGCAGCAATCAGAGCGCTACGATTACCGCCACGTACAACGGCAGTTCTAAGAATACGAGCATCAGCCTGGTAGCGCCGGTATTGGTCTCCTCGCTGGCCTGCAATCCCACAGGTCTCGGGCAGAATTCCTCCAGCACCTGCACAGTCACGTTGACTCAGGCAGCTCCGGCCGGCGGCGCGGCGGTGACGTTGACCAACACCAACGCCACGCTCACGGTACCGGCATCGGTGACCGTAGCGGCGGCAGCGACCACGGCGACGTTCCCTGCTACGACCACCACCATCACCAGCAATCAGAGCACTACGATTACGGCGACCTACAACGGCAGCTCTAAGAATACGAGCATCAGCCTGGTGGCGCCGGTACTGATCTCCTCGCTGGTCTGCAATCCCACAAGTCTCGGGCAGAATGCTTCCAGCACCTGCACCGTCACTCTGACGCAGGCAGCGCCGGCCGGTGGCGCGGCAGTCACGTTGACCAACACCAACGCCACGCTCACGGTACCTGCGTCGGTGACCGTAGCAGCGACAGCGACCACGGCAACGTTCCCGGCGACGACCACCACCATTGGCAGCAATCAGAGCGCGACGCTTACCGCCACGTACAACGGCAGTTCCGCAAACACCAGCATTAGTCTCGTGGCGCCGGTATTGATCTCCTCGCTGGCCTGCAATCCCACAAGTCTCGGGCAGAATGCTTCCAGCACCTGCACCGTCACTTTGACTCAGGCAGCTCCGGCCGGTGGCGCGGCGGTGACCTTGACCAACACCAACGCCACGCTCACGGTACCGGCGTCGGTGACCGTAGCGGCGACAGCGACCACAGCAACGTTCCCGGCGACGACCACTTCCATCGGCACCAATCAGAGCGCGACGATTACCGCCACGTACAACAGCAGTTCGAAGAACGTAACCCTCAGCCTGGTGGCATCGGTCCTGATGTCTTCGCTGGCGTGCACTCCAAATAGCCTGGGGCAGAATGCTTCCAGCACCTGTTCGATCACATTGACGCAGGCGGCGCCGGCGGGTGGAGCGGCAGTCACGCTGACCAATACCAACACAGCGCTCACCGTACCGGCCTCTGTGATGGTACCCGCTGCGGCGGCCACAACGACGTTCAATGCAACGACGAAGACCATCAACAGCAACCAGACCGCAACCGTCACGGCAACGTATAACAGCAGCGCTGCCAACACGAGCGTCAACCTGATGGCACCGGTGCTGGTCTCTTCGCTGGTCTGCAATCCGGCGAGTCTGTCGCAAAACGCTTCCAGCACCTGCTCGGTCACCCTGAACCAGTCGGCGCCGGCCGGCGGTTCGGTAGTCGCCATTTCGGATACCAGCGCCAACCTGACCACTCCGGCATCCGTGACCGTCCCTGCAGGCGGCACTACAGCGAACTTCACAGCTACATCGGGATCGTTCACCAGCAGCCAATCCGTGACTGTGACAGCCGCATTGAACGGCAGTTCCACCACCACCACGATTGCCCTCACTATGAGTGCGCCGGCAATCACTTGCGGCACCTCGACGACCGGGATGATGGGGGCGGCCTTCTCCTACCAGATTACGGCCAGCAATTCTCCCACCAGCTATGGAGCTAAGGGATTGCCCGCAGGCCTGGCGGTGAACAGCACCACCGGCATCATTTCCGGAACCCCCACCGCTACGGGGACCTCCACGGTAGCGCTCAGTGCCACAAATAGCATGGGAACCGGCACTGCGAACCTCACCCTCACGGTGATGTCCACATACTTTGTACAGACAGCGTCTAAGGCGGCCGCTACAAACTCCAAGTCCCTGTCGGTCGCCTTCACGAAAAAGACGGCCGCTGGTAATCTCATCCTGGTTGGCTATCGATTTCGTGAGCAGTGTCCCACCAGTGTCTATCACCGATTCCCAAGGCAATACCTTCACCGAGGTCGGAACCCAGTTGAACTCTCCGAACTGGTGCCAGGCAGTCGGGTTTATTACGCCAACAACATCAACAGGCGGTTCGGACACAGTTTACCGTCACTCTTTCCGGCAAGTCCACCTACCTCGAAATGTATCTCGCCGAATATTCCGGCCTGAACCAGACCAATCCCATCGACGCACAAGCGGGCGCCACAGGCAAGCGCTGGTGCGGTATTCGAGCGGAAATATCACGACGACGGTGCCTGGCGACCTGCTCTACGCCTTCTGCCTCGCGAGATTCGGCCTGCAGCGCGGGTTCCGGCTTTACGGCCCGATCAACCTTAAATAGCAATTACCTCGGTGACAAGATAGCCGGCAGCCCGGGCACTTATTCCGCAACTGGCACAGCGAACGCAGGTTGGACCATGCAGATTGTGGCCCTCAAACCGGCTTCCGCAGTCTCGTTACCGTCCACAATCGCGACGCCCACGACCACTGCCCTGGCCACCCGGCCTTCCCGCACAACACCAGCCCAGGGAGTATCCATTGCGAACGGTGTTTCGGGCCTCTCCTGTTCGCCCAGAGCCGTGAACCCGGGCAGCACAGTCACCTGCGAATTGCGCGTGACCGCAAGCGCCACCGCAACGCAGTTGGCACTCGGGAGCAGCACCGCGCAGCTCAAGGTTCCCGCGACGGTCACCACCCGCCCGAATCAATCCAGCCTGACGTTCCAGGCTTTTGTCGAGCGGGCCGCAAAACAGCAATCCGCAACGATCAGCGCGAGTCTGAATGGCTCCCAGGCGCAGGACACAATCCTGGTGATGCCGGCCTCCGGCCCCGTTTTGACGGTTCCGGCCCGGCAGATAGCCCAATTTGGCAAGCCGCTCAGCTTTACGGCGAGCGCCGTGGACCCGGATGGTCTGCCCGTCCAACTCGCCATCGCCGGCGCCCCGTCCGGCGCATCGTTCGACCCGGCCAGCGGACGCTTCGAATGGACTCCCGGCGAATCGCAAACCGGAAAGCACCAAATCACGTTTACGGCCGCCAACGCCATGGCCCAAACCTCCACCGCGCAAACCACCATCGAGGTGGACGCCGGAACACCGGCGTTGACACCCTCGCAGGAACTCGCCTGCAGTTCGAACTCGGTTGCGCGGCTGACCGGCAAATGGCTGGCGGCGCCCGGGTCCGCGGTCGCCGACCCCACTGGCAACGCCCTGGAACTAGGTGGCGCAAAGGTGAAGGTCAACGGCCAATATGTGCCGGTGCTCTTCAGTTCAGCCACCCGGGTACACTTCCTGTGCCCCGCGCTGGACGCTGGAACCACACTCTCAGTCACTGTGGAAAAGGATTCGGGAGTGACTGAACCACTGACCGCAGTCATGCTGGAGGCCTCTCCAACCATCCAGTCACTTTCCCATAGTGACTCGGCCGACCTGCCGATGATGCGGAATTCCCTGGTGCCGGCACATCCCGCTCAACCGGGCGACCCGATCCGGATCGTGGCTACCGGCCTGGGTTCCGGGCCGGTGTTGGTGAAAATCGGCGACATCGCTGGTGAAGTCGAATCGGTGAATCCGGTTCCGGGGTTCGCCGGCCTGTATTCCATTCAGACGCGAGTTCCCGCGGGAACCGTGTTCGGCGATGCCGTTCCAGTGCAGATTCAAATCGCCACACCGGGCGGGCAGTTCAACAGCAACACCGTTACGGCGGCCATCGAGCCGGTCCGTCAATAGCACTTACGGGATCGGCACCGTGATGGCGCTCGACGTTCCCACATCGTTGGTCGCGGTGATGGTTAACGATTGCACTTGGTGAACCAGGTTGGTCGTGGTAGTGCCGTTCGACAGTGTGAACGGAATGGCAACCGAGAAGCCGCCGCCGTACGCTTGCGACGTGGTGCTCTGAAACCACGATGAGGCGGTTGAGGCCACGTTGATGGTCAGGCTGGTGGTGGAAAACGTGGCGCCCGCAACCGGGTTGATCTGAATCGTCAGTTGGGTCAACGCCCGGGTTGTGGAATATCCGCTCAGCAGCACCGTGAAGCTGGTGGTCGTCTCGGCGGTCACGCTCTGGTTGGTCAACTGCGCAACGGACCGCGCGATGTTCAAAGTGAGTGCCGGGGGAGAGTCGGGCGTCAGGGCGAAGCCGCTCTGCGTCGCAAAAGACGGAGTGATCACGATTGTGCCCGCCGTGGTGCCGGTCTGTATGGGCATGGTAGTCGAGCCGCCGGTAAATACAGCCTGCGTGGAATTGGCGGGGATGGTGAACTTCACCGTGCGCCCTCCGGCGGCGAACTGAATGGCGGGATCATCCGTGAAAACGGCCGACGTAAATGTCAGGGTCAAGGTACCTTGCAGGGCCAGCGGGTAGCCGGTCGAGAGCGTCAGCCCGATGGAAGGCTGTTGCGCCGCCGGCTGCGTTCCGGACGGCCCCTGGAACTGGTAAGCAGGCAGCGCCGCCGGCTGCGTACCGGTGCCGGAGAGCGTAAAGCTGGTGCTGTTGACCAGCAACGTGGCCGTCAGATTTCCCGTGTTGTTGGGAACGAAGCTGATGGAGAACGTCAGGGTGCCGCCGGCACTCAGATTGGTGGGCAGCGCGGGCATTTGCTGCAGGTTGAAAATGGTGGTCGCCGCTCCCAGGTTGATGCTGGAAATGGTGGCGCTGCTGGTGCCCGTGTTCTGAATCGAGAAGGTCAGAGTGGCGGTGCTTTCCACCGCGGTGGGCGGAAAGATGACCATCCCTGCCGCGGTCACCGGTACCGTGGAGGCCGCGTTGGTGTACGAATAAGTCAGCAGGGAGCCGATACCGGTCGCGGTGACTGTAAAGGTATCGGTTCCAATGGTCAGGGTCCCGCTGATGGCGCCAGGCTGCGTCGGGGCGAAGTTAAGCTTGAAGGTCTGCGATCCGCTGGAATGGAGGGTCAGCGGGACACTCGGTAAATTCGTAAACGAGAAGCCGGTTCCGGTTACCGAGATAGCCGAAATCTGCCCGTCACCGCTGCCCGCATTAGTGACTGAGATAGTGACTGTGGACGTCTGGCCCACCGTCGTGTCTCCTATGGCGATGGTGCCGCCGGGAGTCACTGCGTTACTCGCCGTGGTACTGGCCCAGGTGTACGTGTATTGCGGCCCTGTGCCTTGCCCGGAGAGGGTAACGGTCACAATCTGCCCATTCAAATCGAGGGTCAACGTGGCCGAGAATGTCTGCTGCTGGAGCGGGCTGAAACGGACGGCGAAAGTGGCATGCTGTGACGGCGGTACGGAAGCCGGCAGGGAAGGCTGATTCAATACCTGAAACACGGAGGCGGAGCTGCCGCCCAGCGTGATGGAGTTCAAAAGGCCCGTGCCCGCGCCATTGTTAGTCACCACCAGGGAGATGTTCGAACTGGCGTTGACCAGGGTGTTCGGAAACGATAGGGTGGACCCGTTCGACAGGGTGATGGTGTTGTTCGTACTTGGGTCCGTGTATGCCACCGAGAAAGTAGGCGAAGAAGTGGCGCCCGCGAGACTCCCGGTGATGGTGGTTCCGCTCATGGCGAAACTGAAAGATCCGCTGAAAGACCCTGCCTGCGTGGGAGTGAACGAAATCTGAAAGGTGAAGGTCTGGTTCGCGGCGATCGTCGCCGGCAGGGCCGCCAGGGATTTCGTCTGAAACCCAGTACCCGAAACCGTCACCGCGGTCACTGACCCGCTGCCGGTACCCTGGTTGAGAATACTGATGCTGGCGGTGGCTGTTCCGTTGATATCCACAGACGGGAAAGTGATGGTGGACCCGCTGGAGAGTATGTGGGTGTTGCCGTCGGCAAGCGTATAAGCAGCGGAGAAATTCGGCGAGGCGCCGGTTCCCGTCAGGCTGAATGTGGCACTGGCGCCGGTGAGCCCGATGGTCATCGATGCCAGCGCGTTGCCGGACACCTGGGGAGTGAAGATGATACTGAATGTCGCCCTTTGGCCCGGGTTCAGCAGAATTGGCGCGGGGGAGCCCGAGATTTGAAAGAACGCATTGCTCGAGCTGATCGAGAGCAGGCTGCTGGCGGAGCTTCCGGAATTCAGCACGGTCACGACGACGGTGGAGTTCGCGCCTACATTGGTGGACGGAAACGTGATGGAATCGCCGGGATTCACGGCCGTAACGGCGCCGGTGGGTTGCACCGCATAGGTGTAGGTGAATTTGGCCGCGGTGCCGTTCAGCGTGAAGGCGAAGCTGGAGGATTGTCCGCTCTCCGTGTAGGCGATGCTTACCTGTCCGGTGGCCGCGGCGCCCGCGGCGGAAATATATTGCACGGTGAACGTGAGGGTGCCGCCCGGATTCAGAGTCAGCGGGAAAGCGGGTGGTTGCAACAGCGTCATCTCCGAGGTGCCGGTGAGCGACAGGCTATTGACGATTACCGAAGCGGTTCCGGTGTACTGAACGGAGACGGAGGCCAGGAGGGCCTGCCCAACGCCCGGCGACGTAATGCTCGCCGAACCCCCCGCTGAAACGCCCGTGTTGATGCCGTTCGCGGAGACGGAAACCTGCAGGGTCTGGCCCTTTACCGTGCCCTGGCCGGTGAGGTTGATCGTCACCGTCTGTCCGTTCAAATTGAGGACCAGGGTGGCCGCAAACGTCTGCTGCTGCAGAGGGCTGAATCGGATGCTGAACGTAGCACGCTGGGAAGCCGGTATGGACGCGGGCAAAGCCGGCTGGTTCAAAATTTGAAAACTGGAAGCGGAACTTCCGCCCACCGCGATGGAATTCAACAGGCCTGTGCCGGCCCCGGAATTGATGACCGCCAGCGAAATGCTGGAGGTGGAACTCACCAGGGTGCTGGGGAATGGGAGCGTGGACCCGTCCTGCAAGCCGATCACATTGTTGGTGTTTGGATCCGTGTACACGATGGAGAGAGTCGGCGACAGGGTACTTCCCGCCAGAGTGCCGGCGATGGTGGCGCCGCCTACGGTGAAGCTGAAAGTGCCACTGGCTGGCCCGGCTTGCGTGGCAGTGAAAACGATCTGGAAGGTGAGGGGCTGGTTGGGGTTCACCGTGGCCGGCAGGGCGGTCAGGGATTTCACTTGAAAGCTGGCGCCGGTGACCGAAACCGCGGTGACTAAGCCGCTGCCAGTCCCCTGGTTGAGAATATTGATGTTGGCGGTAGCAGCTCCATTGACATCCACCGCGGGGAAAGTGATGGCGGCCCCGTTGGCGAGTGCGTGGACATTGCCGTCAGCCAGAGTATAGGTGACCGAAAAGTTCGCCGTGGTTCCGGTTCCCGAAAGGGTGAACGTGGCACTGCCGACGGCGAGTCCCAGGGTCAGCGTGGCCTGTGCCGTGCCGGCCGTCTGGGGAGTGAAGGTGACATTGAAGGTAGTCTGTTGCCCCGGGCCCAGTTGCAGAGGCGTGGTAGCACCTGAGATCTGAAAAGCCGTACCGCTTACGCCGGCCGATTGCAGAGAACTGGCGGCGGTTCCGGCATTGAACACGGTCACTACGGCGGTGGTGGACGAATTCAGGTTGGTCGACGGAAACGCGATGGAGCCGCCGGGCGTGACAACCGTGGCGGCGCCGCTGGGTTGGATGGCGTAGCTGTAGGTGAGGCGGCCCGCGGTGCCGTTCAGCGTGAACGGGAAGGTGGCGGCTACCGAATTCTCGCTGTAGCCGATGATCACCTGCCCGGCGGTGGCCAGGCCGGTAGTGGAAACATACTGCACCGTGAAGCTGAGATTCTGGCCCGGATTGAGCGTCGAGGGCAGCGCGGGTGTGGTCTGCACCACCGACATTTCCGTGGTGCCGGTGAGAGTCACGCTGCTGATAGTAGCGCTGGCGGTGCCTGTGTACTGAACCGATACGACCGCGAAGACCGGCTGTCCCGTAGCCGTCGCGGTCATGTTCACCGAACCGCCTGAAGGAACGTTGGCGGGGGTTCCTGCCACTGTGGCAGTAACCTGCAAAACCTGGCTCTGCGCCGGGGTTGCCACGGCGAATGCGGCGGCCAGAGCAACCGCGAGGAAGGTGAGGAATTTTCTCATCGGGCGGCCTCCCCGGGTACGAAGTAAACTGTGGGAGTCTGGCTGGCGTCCAGAACCAGCAGCCATTCGTTTCGTTTATTGCCGTTCAGCAGGAATACCGGGCCGGCGGAGAGAGCTTCGAAACGGGATGGAGCGAAACTCAACGGAATGGTATTGGCCAGGCTTCCGGAACTGACTTCGTAGACCAGGACCGATTGCGTAGTCGCATCGGGCATCAGCAGATAGCGGCCGTCTCCGGAAACCGCCAGGCCGGCGGGCTGGAGCGCCGGACCGTTCGGCGGCACCAGGGAGACGAACACTGAGAAGGCCGAGCCGGACTGGAACTGCACGATTCGCTGATTGTCCGGGTCTATGGCGTACAGCCACTGCCCGGTGCCATCGAAAACCGCCGCTTGCGGATTGGCCATGGATAAGAGCAGGGCCGGAGACTGACCGGCGGCGAACAGGTACAGCCCCGAGGCCGCAAAGCCGGCGGCGATCTGCTGTCCCGCCGGGTCGATGGCCAGGGTAGTGACCTGTCCCCACGAGGAAACATCAATCGCCGCATCCGCCACCGGTTGACTGCCGGAGAACTGGACTCGCTGCAGCAGGTTTCCGGACGAGGAGTACAAAACGGCAAAGGAACCGTCACGGCTCCATGCAATGCGATCGACCGCCTCGATCAGCCCATCCACGGAAGCTTCCGCGGGAGTCAAAGCATCAAGGCCACTGACGAAAGCGGAGCGGCGGGACCTGGTGATGAAAGCCCACTTGCCTCCCGGAGCGATGGACGCGGATTCCACCTGGTTCAGGATGGGTGAGGCAAGGTGCGTCGAGCCCGCGACGCCCAGCAGGGGCCGGACGGTTTTGGAGGCGCCACTGAATACGAAGCCGCCAATGGGGCCTTGAAAATTCGCAGTCTGGGTATTCCCCGCAGAAGCCAGCAGCAGCAGCAGTGCCGCCGGCGCGGAAACGCGATAACAACTGGAGATCATTTACTGCGGCCCCCCGAACACAACCGGACCCGTGCCAATGGTGATGGGCGGATTGGAAGTAGGAGACGATGACGAACGCGTGCCGAAGTAGATGCCCGCGGCGGCGCCACCGGCGGCGGCGACTCCCAGTAGAACCCATTTCCAGGTACTGCCGGATTTCGCAGTACGCTGGGTCCGTGGCGGTGCTCCGGGCACGCCCTCCACAATCTGGTTGATCAGGGTGCGGGCACGCAAGCCGTGAAAGGATGCCGTGACATAGATTTGCAGCTTGCCCGGGATATCGTTGGTTTTGAGTCCGTGAGCGGTGGCCAGACCGGTCTTATCGGTCACTACGGCAAGGGTCTTGGCGCCGTTAGTGAATTCGCCGCTGGTTCCGGACACCGGGAGCGCAAAAACAACGGGGACACCGGCCACAGGCTGTTGATCGTCATCTTCGATTCTGACTGCGGGATCCTGCGTCACGTGCTGCCGGGCGGGGCTCGCGGCCCCTTCGCCGGAAACCACCACAATGTTGATTTGGGCGGGAAGAGTCTGGGCGGCAACTATGGGGGCCAGCCCGTTCGAAGACATCAGAAAGCAGAGTCCTAGAGGAAGCCAACAACTCCCGATCGGACGTTTCAGTTTTTGGACCATATGCAGCTTTGCTTAAACCGTGTCGGATATAGCAATCCGAACGCCGCTGTAGGAATTCCGGTTCGCCGGGACTTCAGGCGGCGGGGTTTACGCATCAAAGGCGGGGTTGAAGAGCGTACAGTGTGCGGAACATTGAGAACAATTCCTATTGTTTGCGATTTCCTGGGATATTACGATGGTGTAGAGGCGCATGGCCTCGAAAATGCTACCCGAGTATAATTCTTAGGGAAACCTTAGCAGTGAACAGAATGGCCTTTCGATACAAATCAACGGTGGCGTTGATACTAATGGCACTCGGAATCGGCATGATTTCGAGTGCGGCACAAACAGACAAGACGCCTCCCCCGGAACTCCTCCAATATATTCGCGACAGCAAAAGTCATGGACTCGCGGATAGCAAAATCAAAAAGCAGGCCCAAACGGTGGGCTGGTCGGCGGCCAGCGTTGACGAGGCATTCACTTACTTAAAGAACGAGAAGGCCTCCGAGCAGGCCGCCCGCCTGGCCAAGACGGCCGAACCATCGGCGGCTGCGCAGACTCCCACGCAGTCGCAGACGCCTGAGCCAAAAATGGCCACTCCCCAGGAGATGGCGGCCCCGCCGCAAACGCCGGCCGGCCAGCCACCCGCCGTAAACCGGGGAGTCTCGGACGATTATGTGATTGGCGCCGGAGACACGTTGCAGATCTCCGTTTGGAAAGAGCAGGAGGCTTCGGTGCCCACAGGAGTAGTGCGGCCGGACGGGAAGATCACCGTACCGCTGATCAAAGACATCGAAGTGGCCGGCTTAACGCCCCCCGAGGCGGAGAAAAGAATCACCGAGAGGCTGGCCAAGTTCATTACGGACCCGAATGTGACGGTTATCGTCGCCACCATCAACAGCAAGAAGGTTTATATTGTGGGCGCGGCGCGGAAAGAAGGTCCGCTGCCGTATACCTACGGGTTGACGGTTCTCCAGGCGATCAGCGAAGCCGGCGGTCTGACCGACTATGCCAAGCGCAAGAAGATCTATATTCAACACACGGTAAATGGCCAGACCTATCAGCAGGATTTCAATTACGACGAAGTGATCAAAGGGCAGAACATGGACCAGAATATCGTGCTACTGCCCGGCGATACGGTCGTGATTCCTCACTAGAAATAGTTACTGGATAAACGAAAACCGCACCACGGACTCACTGGCAACAGGTTCGTCGCCACGCCGCGCCGGCTGGAATCGCCAGAGTTCCGCCGCATGGAGCGCTTCCCTTACGAAAAGCTGGTGGACGTTCTGCTGCGGCAGCGGTTCGGCTTTCAGCACTTTTCCGGCTTTATCGATGACCACCCGGATGGCGACTACGATGGGTTTGGAAGACACCCCTTTAAGCTCCGGCGGATAGGTGGGTGTGATCTTCCGGACCGGCACCGGCGGATAATATAGCGGAAGGACCACCGTGGCGGACGCCGGCGGCGGCGTGGATGCCGGCAATGGCCGCGGCGGAGCGACAGGCGCGGAGATCGCGTAAGCGGGCCGCTCCTGAACGCCAGGGAGTATGGGCGGCGTCGTCAAAGTTTGCGGCGCCGGGGCGCTCTTCACAACCGGAGGAGCAACGAATGGCTTGGATGCCTGGGCAATGGGAACCCGATCGGCCGGCAACTGAGGCGCTGGGACCGGCGTTGCGTACCTGGGGATCTCCTGCCCGCGGATCACTCTGACGGATTCCGTGGCGTCGCCGGTTGGCCCGGTGAGGGTGAGTTGGATCAGAACCTGATCGGACACCGGCGCATACAGGATGCTTTCCCATCGCAGTTGTTTCGTGTCCAGAGCGATTTTGCGTTTGAGGGCGCCGTCCTCAATCGAGATCAGCCCGGATGTCGCGGCGGTGACTGTAGGCGACCCGTGATCCCAGGTCAGCTTCAAATCCTCAGCCTGCCTCTTCACCTGCAGGCCGAGGCTGGGCGGCGCCGGCGGTGGTGGAGTGGAAACCGGAGCGGGTTGCGGCTGCCTGGGTGCAATCCAGATCGCATTCCAGGCCCGGGTGGACCCTTCCCGAAATCGCGTGTTGCTGAACCAGAGCGCGGGAAGAAGAAGCACGGCCGCGGCGGCCGCCCCTAAGGCGACTTTCGGAAAAAGGCGGCGTCGTTTTTGCGGTTTGAGAGGCTCCTGGTGTAAGGGTTCCGGCGCCGCGGCGGGCTGTTCGCTTGCCTGCCGGCATCGCGAAATACGCTCGCGCTCTTCAATGGCCAGCAGGGAAGCATCCAGGGGGAATTCCAGGAACGGAAATTCGGAAACTTTCTGGTGGCCCTGGGAGAAGAAGAAAGTCGCGTTGGCCGGACCGAAGCCATTTGGCTGCACCATCAGGAAAACGTGGTAGGGTTTGCCGAAAAAGGTTTTGAACAGGGAGAGATCCTCCGCGCTCAAACGGAGGGCGTCTCCGGTGCGGTAGTATCCCACCAGCCGCTTTCCCGGCTCCGGAGACAGTTCGACGATCATTTCCGGCACGCTGCGGCCGAAGGCGGGCCGAAACTCCAAAATTTCGGTGGCGCCTTCCTGAACCCTGCCGAAAAGCAGTCCGTGTTCGTCCGTACCGGGCCCGGTATCCCGCAGCCGCGCTTGCAGTCCCTCAATCACGCGGAGGTCGATATGCACCCTGACGGGGGAACCGGGAAACCACCAGGCGTAGTGGCGAGGGTGCGTTACCGCGTGGGTCCCGATGGTTGCCATTTGCCAACCGCGAGCAACCGCATCGCCAAAGGTCAACTGGTGATACAACGGCATAACGCCGGGACTGCGACGGGAAGAAATCTGTCACAAAGTGCAACGGCGTGGGGTTGGCCCTATGACGTGGTCTTGCAACCAGCGCACAAGCCGGTCGAAGTGGAACTGGTGGGTTTCGTAGAGCGCGGAGAGGAAGGCGTACGTTTCCTCCGCGCCGGCAGCGAGTTGAACAGGTGAGACCATTTCGGGAATTTTGTACGCTAAGCCGAACCCGTGAGGCTATGGAAGATAATGAAAACAATCACTGCTGTCCAAATTAGCGAGCTAACTGGATCGCGGCGGCGAAGGGCCGCGGAGCAGTGAGAGGCTGAGCCCCTGATACGCTGGATTGGGTTCCCAGCAAGGACCAATTCAACCACAGGAGACTCAACCTAATGAAAGTATGCAGCATTTTCTCGCAGGTGTTGAAGCTGTTTTCGCGCGCGGAGTTCGAGAAGGCAGTCAAGGAGCACAAGGCCGAACGGCACGCGCGGGGTTTCAGCAGTTGGGGCCAGTTCGTAGCTATGCTGTTTTGCCAAGTGGGGCGCGCACATTCGTTGCGTGAGATTTGCGGTGGCTTGGCGTGCTGCGAGGGACAGTTGAAGAGTTGAAGCATCTGGGAGTGCCCGTGGCGCCCAAGAAGTCCACGTTGGCCTACGCAAATGAGAATCGGCCGTGGGAGTTGTACCAGACGGTATTCGAGCAGACGTTGATCAAATGCCAGGAACTGGTGAGCCGGCAAGGCGTTCGCAAGAAGTTCGTTCAAAAACAAGCTGATGAGCCTGGACGGGAGCATCATCGACCTGTCGCTGAGCATGTTCGATTGGGCGAAATTCCGGCGGACCAAGGGTGCGATCAAGTTGCATCTGCTGCTGGACCACGACGGTACTTGCCGTCGTTCGCGGTGGTGACCGAAGGCAAGGCCAGCGAGATCAAGGTGGCACGCACGCTGCGGTTCGATCCGGGCACGATTCTGGCGATTGATCGCGGCTACAACGATTTCCAGTGGTTCTGGGAACTGACGCAGGAAGGCGTGTTCTTTGTGACGCGGATGAAAACCAACACGGTCTACACGGTGCTGGAAGAGTGCGAGGTTCCAGCGAATGGAAATGTACTGAAGGATCAGATCGTCTCGTTGCCAGCGCTGGCGAAAGGCGGGGAGGACCCGTTGCTGTTCCGTCGCATCGAATACTGGAACGAAGACAAGTCGGAAATCCTGGTGTTCTTCAGCAACCTCTTGCACCTGGCCGCATCGACGATTGCGCCATCTACAAGGACCGCTGGCAAGTGGAATTGTTTTTCAAGGCGCTGAAACAAACAGCAAAGATCAAGACGTTTGTGGGGACCAGCGCCAATGCAGTTCGGACCCAGGTGTGGACGGCGCTGATCGCGATGCTGGTGTTGAAGTACCTGCAAATGAAATCGGAGTTCGCCTGGTCGCTATCGACGTTGGCGGCTTTGCTGCGGCAGCAGTTGTTCTTCTATCGCGATCTGTGGGCCTGGCTGGACGACCCTTTTGCTGCGCCACCGCGCTGGCCGGAGTGCACGACGACGCGCAACAGCTTGAAATCACGTGGTAGAGGCAGTTGGACAGCAGCAAACCGATTCAAAACAGGCGACATTGATTCCTGACGGCATAGGAGCAGATAACTCGGACAGCAGCGCGACGAGATAGCGGGGGACAGTTATTCCGGTCGGGGCCGACAGCGCGGGTGCGCGTCCAGGTCAGAGCGGAGCTTTGGCCAACGTTGTCAACACGGGCGGAAGGGACAAGGAGCTAATTGGGACGCGAGTGAAAAAAAATGCAAATTGGCGGATCAAAGTATGTAAGTTAGGTGTATAGTAACTTGCGGACCAAAACCTAAGAATAGAAACCAACTGAACCTTCGGAAGTGAGCAGCTATGCGTAATGGCTTTCGACTTTTCGTTATGGTAACGGCGTTTGCCGCGTCGCAAACGCTATCAATGGCCCAGTCGGATGATACGACTCCGCCAACTCTCACCGCGTTGTCCTTCAGCGCTACCAGCGTCAATGTATCAGCAACGGCACAGAATCTGACTGTCAACGCGACGATAACGGACGACAAGTCCGGTGTAAACTACGGCTACGTCGTGTTTACAAGCCCTTCAGGTCAGACTGCAGGCTACCCACAATCCGGGTTCTTCACGATAATGTCCGGGAATAACCTCGCTGGCGCGTATCAGACGACGGTCGCGTTTCCTCAGTTTGTGGAACCTGGCGTATGGACCGTTTCTGTATATCTGCGGGACAACGCCGGGAACTCGATCATATCTGCAGTCCGCTACGCTTGTGAGTCTTGGTTTTCCAGGGACGTTGACCGTAGTCGATTCGACCCCCGACACGACGCCCCCTACCTTGCTCGGTGCGTCCTTCTCGCCTTCCACGATAAATACCTCCGCGGGGCCGCAGACCATTACGGTAAGTCTTCAGGTCGCCGACAGTCAATCGGGCGCAGTTTTCTCGAATTCTTCGTCCTGCGGGACTAATGTGAACTTATCGCGCGCCGGCACAAGCGCCACAGAATCCCTGCTTCTTTTGGGGAGCAACTTCACACGGGTGTCGGGAACCGCCCAAAATGGGGTCTGGCAAGCCACCCTGATAATGCCCCAGTACTCCGGCGGCAATTGGGCGCTTTCCCAGGTGTGCCTGTCCGACGCGGTGACCAACCGTGTTATTCTTACGTCCACTCAGTTGGCGGCCATGGGAATCAATCCAGTTCTCACGGATTCCTCCACGCCCGCGGACGTGACCCCCGCAAAGGTCACCGGCCTCAGCTTCGCTCCCTCGGTCGTCGACACGTCTGCGTCCAGCCAGAACGTTACGATCACGCTCTCGGCTTCCGACGACATTTCAGGCGTTTACTTCGGCCTTTTCAACAACTATTACATTTATGCGGACGTAGGATTCCAAAGCCCCTCTGGCAACCAGTTCGTGTTTGCCTTTGGCTATAGTCACCCAGCCCCCATCGCCGGAACGCCTCTGGCGGGCACCTGGCAACTGACCGAGCAATGGCCCCAATACAGCGAGCAGGGCACCTGGAACTTGAGCTACCTATTTTTGTTCGACGCGGTGGGCAACTTCGCGTACTACAACCCTGCGCAACTGCAGACGCTGGGGTTTCCGTCCAGTATCGTAATAGAGTATCCTTCTCTCACACCCGACGGCACCATTGGACCCGCAGGCGGCACGGTGGACGACAGTGCCTTCGGTACACGCGCTTCCGTTACCTTCCCGCCGGGGCTGGTTTCGTCCCCGACAACGGTCTCGATCGATGTTTTCGCCAGCCCACTGTCCGTGCCCACCCCGCGTGGATTCACGGTGAGCTGGCACGTACTTTGAGAATCTATCGTTCTGGCCGCCTCTGCCGGAACCCATTCCAGCACCCGGCATAACTATAGTTCTTCCGCTGTTGACTCCGATGATTCCCGGCGCACAGCTCAGTCTTTACCACATAGACCCCATCATCGGCCTCGCTCCGGCGATGAACGCCTCGCGACAGTCCGTGATCGGGAGCGTTAACGCGGACGGGGTAAGCGCCACATTCAATAACGTGGTCACCTTCTCCACCGTCGTAGCATATTTGTCCACCGGGAGCGTGCTTGGCGACGTGAGCGGGGACGGAAAAGTGAATTGCGCGGACGTCTCAATCGTGAAAAGCAGCTTTGGCACACATACCGGTCAGCCGGGCTACAACGCAGCCGCCGACCTCAACAACGACGGAACGGTAAATATCCTGGATCTGTTCATAGTCAGCCGGCAGTTGCCCGCTGGTACAGTCTGTCATTAGCTTTCCAAGTAGAAAGATAGGGAGACAAGCGTATGCGAACATGGCAATTTCCCGCGGCTTTCTTGCTATTCGCCGCCTCCGCTGCATTGCAGGCGGGCACAATCTCGGTTCTGCCCGCCACTCCGTCGGTAACAGTCGGACAGAGCTTCACGTTGAGCATGCAAATATCCGGGGCAACCGATCTATATGGCTACCAATTCGACCTCGGATTCAACCCCACGGTTCTGGCGGCCACGTCCGTGACTGAAGGAGCGTTTCTGCCCACAGGAGGGCCGACAATCTTCCTGCCGGGAACGATCGACAATGTGGGTGGCTCCATTACCACCAACGCCGACATCCTCAATGGCGCCGTGTCCGGAGTAAACGGCAGTGGTGATTTGCTCGACGTGACATTTCAGGCATTGACGTCCGGATCGAGCAGCGTGCAGATTTTCAACCTGATCGCGCTCAATTCGTTTGGGCAGGGGCTCACAGAGACCACAGCCGGCTCGACGGTCACGGTCACGGCCGCGGCCACTCCCGAGCCGGGGACCGGCCTGCTGCTCGTGGCTGGCCTGCTGGGGTTTTTCGCGTTTCTTCGGCTGCGGCCGTCCCGGTCTGCTTTGTCCTGACGGCCGGCGATACCGTCGGCTCGGCTCGGCCGATTTGCGTCCGGGCTTGTCCTCCCCCGCCGCGCTTGCCCCGGGCTGGTTGGCGATGCGCGCTCGGGTGCTTTCGCCATGACATCGAACCAATCGGAATCGATGCAGCCGGGCCCGCTGCTTCAGATGACTGGGGGTGATAAGCGATTCGAAAAGTGCCTTGAGGGTAATGTTTTCGCCTGTTAGGTTCTTGCCAACCGCGAGCAACCGCATCGCCAAAGGTCAAGTGGTGATACAACGGCATAACGCCCGGATCGCGCCGGGAAGAAATCTGTCACAAAGTGCAAACAGATGGGCAGCCGGCGGATCACGTATAATACGTGTAGCACGTTAAATAGGTGTGGATAACCTGTCATGGCCAACAATAAAGCCGAAAAGCGGAATGTCACCATCAGCATCAGCCCTGAGACGGTGCGGAAGGCCCGAATTCTTGCCGCCCGGCGCTCGACTTCGATCAGTGGCCTCCTAGCCGAACAGATTGAACTATTGGTCGGTGAAGAAGAAGCCTGGGAGCGCTCCGAGCGCTCGGCCCTGGCCCTGCTGGAGCGGGGCTTTCATCTGGGCGGGTTGATTTCCGCCAGCCGGGACGAGTTGCATGAGCGCTAAGACTTTCGTGGACACGAATGTCCTGATTTACGCCCACGACGTGGATGCGGGGACAAAGCACGAAACCGCCAAGAGCACTCTGCGCGGTCTATGGGACCGGCGTGACGGCATCCTCAGCACACAGGTCCTCCAGGAGTTTTACGTCAATGTGACGAGAAAGATCGCCACTCCCCTGCCGAAATCCTCCGCTCGGGCAGTTGTGGAGAGCTATACCCTCTGGTGCATTGTCACCACGCCGGAGGAGATCTCTGCCGCTTTCCGCATCGAGGACCAGGCTGGTATCGGCTTTTGGGACGCACTGATCGTTGCGACGGCGCGCAAAGCCGCTGCCGTTCGGATTTTGTCCGAAGATCTGAATCCGGGCCAGATTATTGCAGGGGTGCGGATAGAGAACCCGTTCTCCACATAATTGACTCACTCACTGTGGCGTTTCGTAGAACGCGGAGAGGAAGGCGGGAGTTGCCCGGAATGGAGAAAGTCTGTCAAAGAGTGCAACGGGGTGGGGCTGGCCAGCGCGGTTTAATGAGGCAGACCGAACTTCTCCGACAGCCGCTTCATGAGGGAAGAGTTCGTTTTAGGCGCGCCGTAGGGCTCCAGTTTCGGAGTATAGGATTCCTCCTGGGGCAATTCCACCGGACCCAATCGCGGAGAAGGGGTCTCACCGGCAAAAGTGGACAGCGACTCGAACAGGCCCAGGTTGGCGGCGGCATCGCGCACGTAATTCGAGCCGACCAGGGGCGATTCGTCGCCATAAGCCATCAGCAGTGAGCTGTCGCAGAGGGAGTTCACCAGGCGCGGGATGCCTTGCGACCATTGAGCGATCATGTTCAGGGCATCCGGGCTAAACGGCGGGGCTTCGTGAGCGCCCGCTTTGGCCCATCGAACCCGAATGTATTGTTGCACTTCCGAGGGGGTCAGGGGGTCGATGTACAGGCGCAGGGCGAGCCGCTGCTTGAGTTGACGCAGATCCCGGCGGTTGATGAGAATGTCCAGTTCCGGCTGGCCCAGGAGCAGAATCTGGAGAAACTTCTCGGAGGCGCTCTCGTAGTTGCCGAGCAGACGGATCTCCTCGAGCACTTCGAGACTCAGCTTGTGGGCTTCATCGATCACCAGGACGGCGTACCGGTTCTGATGATGCGTGCGCGCCAGAAACTCCTGTAACTTCCAGAGGCGTTGCGCCTTACTCGCCGGAACGTCGGGGATATCGAAGTCCAGCATTACGATTTCGAGGAATTCCGAAGCGGTCAGGGTGGGATTCAGGATGATGCTGGTTTCCACCCGCTCGGCCGGTAAACGGTTCAAAACACTGTTGATCAGGGTGGTTTTACCCGTCCCGGCATCGCCCGTCAGAACGGCAAAGCCCTTCCTTTCCAGGACCGCGTAGGTCAACCCTGCCAGGGCCTCGCGATGCTTCGGCGGCAGGTACAGGAACGCCGGATCGGGCGTCAGGTTGAAGGGCAGCTTTTGTAGGCCAAAGAAATCTGTGTACATTGTGCCGGCTAGCGATGCACCATCTTCAGAATACCAACTGGGAGTTCGCTACAGCGAGATGACAGGCACGGTAGGTACCATTCCGAAAGTACAACAAAAATAAGGGAATTACTGTATTGAAAATTTCTTCAACTCCGCCTTGAGGACTTGCCCGTACCGTTCTTCTCTTATTCAAGTGAACCGCCGGCGGATTCCGCGGGGAAGCCATTTGGCCATGCGCAGGGCCGCAGCCTTCATACCCGGAGGCAGGGAACGGCGCAGTAGAGCATCTATGCGATTTCGACGTCGATATTGAATACCGGTGTTCAGGCGGTGCATTTGCTCTGCCGTCAGACGCCAGTCCGACGCGCCACAGTTTTCGAGCAGGTGGCCGCTGGAATTACTGCCGGGGATAGCGACCACTCCATCTTTGGAAAGACACCAGTTGAGGACCACCTGCGCCGGTGACTTGCCGCATTCTCGGGCGATCGCATCGACGATGCCGGAGGGATCGCAATCCCGAATGCGCGCGAGGCCACGGGCCAGCGGGGTATAGGCGATCACCGTGATCCGGTTCGTTTGGCAATACGGGAGCAGGGCGCCTTCGATGGTGCGGTCGATGAGGTTGTACCGCACCTGGTTGGAGACGATGGGAATGGCGCCCAGGGCCTGCTGCGCCTCCTGGAGCTGTGCCACGGAGAAATTGCTGACGCCGGCGTAGCGCACCTTCCCCGCCGCCACCACATCCGCCATGGCGCCCATGGTTTCCGCGATGGGGATTTGCGGATTCGGCTCGTGGAGTTGCAGCAGGTCGATAAAATCCGTTCCCAGGCGTTGCAGGCTGGCATCCACGCTCGCCCGGAAGTCGCTGTGCCGGAAGTTCCAAGGAGAGACTTTGGTGGCGATGAAAACGCTGCCCCGCACGCCTCTCACAGCTTCACCAACAATGTGGTCGGTCCCGTAGGATTCCGCGGTATCGAAGAACAAAACTCCCGCATCGAGGCATTTCCGAAGGGGCTCCGGGCCGGCCTGGTAATTGGATGTGCCGATCCCCACCTCCGTGAGGTAGCAGCCCGTGTGCGCCAGCTCTTTGTTCAGCATGCCTTGGGCACCTCCACCAGCCCGCGGGCCGCGATTTTCAAAAGTTGCTTCCCGTCCAGAACCTTCATTTTGACCCACACCGTGGTCAGCGGAGCACGCGATCCATTGCGAAAGTGGATCCTCGCCTTTACGCGCGCGCACCCGGAATGTACGCCGCCTCGCATTGAAAAAACAGCCCGCCCCGGCGAATTGCGGACACCGCCGCCGAACGGGGACAATAAAAGCCAATGCGATACGCAATCTGGATTGTTCTGCTGGCCATCCCCTGTTTTGCTGTCACCGACTCGATTACCCTCATAAATCACAACCGCTCCACGGTGACGAACTACCCGTTGCAATTCGCGCGGCCCTTCGTTCGGGGAGAGATCGCCAACTATCCCCAGCTCGGCCTGTGTACGAATTCCGATTGCACCAGCGTTTCGGCCTGGTTCCCCACGCAAGCGGATGTAAAGGTTCATTGGGATGACGGCTCGGTAAAACACGCCATCATCAGCGTTGTGATTCCGTCGATTAAAACCGGCTCCACGCATTACCTGTTTCGCAACCAGACCGGGTGCAACTGCGGAACGGGAGAAACCAAACAGCAGATGCTGTCCGATGCGTACAACTTCGATGCCCGCATGGAGTTCACCCAAAACGGCGCCACCAAAACCGCTTCCGCCCGATCTATCCTCAATGACCTGGCGCAGACCACCCTGGCCGCCGATGCCGATGCCGGCGCCACCTCCATCGCCGTCACCGGCGCTCAGGGTTTCCCTCCCACGCCATTCCCCATCACGGTCGGCGCAGAAACCATGAACGTCACCTCCAAAGGGACCGGCGGCCGCTGGACCGTGGTCCGCGGCTACTACGGAACCACTGCCGTCAGACACTCCGCGGGCGATGCTCTGTCCGATCAGCGGGTGCAGTACTGGGTCGCGGGAACCGTAGCCACCACCGTTGAAATCGGCGACCTGTCCCCTAATCATCTGTACGACCTTGGCTGGCAGCCGGCACACGTAATGACCCTTGCGGCCACTCTCCCGGCTACCGGAACCACCATCGGCGTAGTCGATGCGAGCGGAGTCAAAGCCCCTTTTTATGCGCGCATTTTCCGGCCCGGTTCCTCCAGGGAGTTATCCAACGGCACGGCTTCCGAAGACGTCTATATCTGCTCGGTGAATACCGGGGTTACGCCCCACGAGTTGACCGTCGGCCCGGTCGGCTGCGGCAACTCTCCCGCCACGGCAGGCAGGCACCTCCGCGGAAGCAGGTCTTTTACATTTCCCGCGGGCACCCGGATTCATCCCGATATTTACTGGCAGGAACCCGCAAGCGATATTTATAAGTCCATCAAGCCGCTCTTCTATGCCACATTCTGGCCGGCGATCCACAAAGTCTCCGTCCGTATCGTCTCCGAAATAGCCGACACGGAAAGATTGCAGGATCAGGTCTACGACCTGGTGGCGACGGTTGGCGCCTCGGCCCCCGTGACGTTCTACTCCGGCCACCATGTACAAAGGCATGCCACCCGATTCACCCGGACTGCCTGGGTGGGGAAGGCGCCTCCGGCGATTGATGTCGTCCATAACGTGGCATACCTGTCCAGCACTTCGCTCATCTGGAATTGGGATCCATCCAGGAAACCCAGCACCACCTTTATGGACTCCCTTTACGCATCCTACGATTCGAAAGCTCACACATCCTGCGGCGATGCCGGCACGCTGCAACGCTCCATGGGCACCGGAGGTGGACGCCCCGAGATTGCTCCGGAAAATCTCTGGTTTGTCGACTGGCTGTACACCGGATATGACCGTATGCGCACCGTTGCCTTCGAGAATGCGGATCTGGCTTCCTGCGGCTGGACGGTCCACTTTCGCGAGGGCAATCCGGCAAAGCACCTGGACCGGGAACGCACCTCCTCCGGCTTCGGCGAACCGATGTCTACCAGCGACCGAAAATCCACCAATCTGTATGGGTATAACTTCCCAGACACAGTTGCGTCGGACCGCATCCAGCCGGTCGGTCCGTTTACTAACGGCGGCTGGATTTTCGATGGGGAGCACCTGGTAAACCTTCACCTTCCGCTGTACATTGTGACGGGCGATCATTTCTACCTTGAAGAGGGGCTCTTTTACGAATCCGCCGCCTGTAATTACCTGAATGGCGCCGCAGTCCCGCCCACCATCTACGGCCGCGGACCAACAGGCTCTGAATGTTGGGTGGTAGGGAGCCTCCGCGCGGAAGCCTGGAATCTCCGCTATAAGAGCGAACTGGCGACTTATCTCCCGGACAGCATGGTCTTAGAGAAACGCTTATCCAAACAATACATCGCAGACGCGCTCGCGCCCCTCGAGGCTACTCTCGGGTTACCCAATTCCAATCCCGGGGATTCGGTTTGGACCACCATGTACAACTACGGCCTCAAATACACCACGCAGCAGGCCGGCTTTCGCGTCAACGGCTCGCCGAGCCCCATGGGTTTGCTGCGGGCAGACCAGGGAGCCGCTTTTGCCGAAGAGAATTACGGCATCGATAACACCTATGCCGGAGGCGCCACATCTCTTTTTGAAATGGGCTATTTCACCTTGACCCTGGGATTGACCCGGGATCTCGGTATTTACACGAACTCACTCAACAGGATCCTGGGATTCGTCGCCGGCTTTTACAATAAAGCGGCCACGGATCCCGGTTTCAATCCTTTTCTTCTGGCTGCCGGGCGGGTGCCGACGGTCTATAAGTCGGATGGACGGCTCATTAACAACTGGGCGGATATGAAAAAGGGATATTTGGCCGATTTCGATACCGCGAAGGCAAAGTGCCGGTGCAACTCTCCGATATGGCGGGGGTTGACCGCGTTCCCGCTCAGTTCAGCGCAGGGATACGATGTCATTTCCGCCGCGGCGATCGCACAACTCGCCGATCAGCCGGATGGCGCTAAGGCGTGGTCGTTCATGGCCGGCCAGATGGCCAAAAACCGCCTGTTGGACGACAGCCCCCAATGGGATTTGCTTCCTCGCTTCGGTCCCAAACTCGCTGCCGGTCCCGCGGCGCCCGGGCTCAGCGGATTACGGGCTTCGGGAACGGCGGCGGGGAGGTAGTGTGGTTGGCGATGAGATCCGTAAAAACATCAATCAGTAGCTGATTGCCGTCCCACGTGAATCGCTTCCGGGTCGCTTCGCGGATCTCCTCGCCGGAAAGAGGCTCGGGCTCGAGAGCTTGCAGGTAATCGCGCGGGCAGCCGCAGGGAATCACTCCGGGCGGCAATCCGGAACCAAACGTGAGAGCCACTGCCGGCGATACGAAGACCAGCTTGCCCATCGCCAGCCCTTCCAGAACCTTGTTTTGGATTCCGCGGGCGATTCGAAGCGGCGCCACCACCGCATGGGCAGCTTTGAGGTAAGGCCGGACATCCGGTACTGAGCCAGTCACGTGGACGCCGGGAGTCTCCGCCAGCCGGAGGACTTCTCGCGGGGGATTCCGGCCCACGACGGTAAACTCCACCGCCGGGTCCGCCCGGCGTAACTCCGGCAATATTTCGGAGACAAACCCGCAGGCTGCTTCAATGTTGGGCTGATAATCCATCGTGCCGGTGAACACCAGATTTCGCTTACCGGAAGCTGGTGCGGCGGTTACCTTGTCCGGATCGAAGTACTCGAAATCCACGCCGTTTTCCAGTATTGCCGTCCGCGGGGGAGTGGGGCAGAGGCCTTGAAATAGTAGCTCCTCACTCCTGGTAGTGAAAAGCGATATAACCGCTTCTTCGGCAAAACGGATCTCCAATTTGCGCAGCCGCCGCGCTTCCATCGCGTACAGGAAACCGGGACGGCGTTCCGTTGCATAACTGAACCACTTTTCCGAATCGATATCCATCATGTCCAGAATGCTGGGGACGCCTTCGGGAACGTAGGGAAACATAACGGCGGAGTATACCAGGGCGGCGCGGATCGGCCGGGTGGCATGCACTTGCTGCACGTGCCGGAGCAGTGGGCCGCTCCGGTAGAACGACATGTTCAGCGACGCGCCTCCCAGAAAGCGAACCCCTGCTTTCATCAGAGCCGTGTTTCTGGAATTCAGCTCGACGTGCACCGATTCGCAGAACATGGAGAGTTCCCGGGCCGCCTCCACATCTTCCCGGTCCCGCCCAAAGCAGGCCAGGTGGATACGAAACCGCCTGGCCAGATACTTCAACTGATGAAAGGAGCGGATCTTTTCCCCTTTATTGGGGGGGTTAGGAACCACATGGGACAGGTACAGGATCTCTGGCAGTGGCACGTTTGGGCATTCCGGCAAAAGATCAGTATAACCAACGCAGGAATCAGTTCATGGTGAAATCGGCTAACGCATCCCGCAGCGCGAAATATCCGCCGGTGCTTGGGGCGCTGGCGCCGATCGTAAAAATGGACGAGCCGGTCCAGTTCGGCACGCTTTTCGTATAGGGGGTCGCCGGCCGGGCCACGGCATCGTTGATGTACAGGACATTGTTGGTCCCATCCCACGTCAGCCGGAACTTGGCGACCAAGCCTTTACCGAAAACCGCATCCTCCTGACCGGCCGGCACAAAATACGAAGTCATCGCGGCGCTCCCCGTGGCATATGAGAACACCAGGCGTCCGCCGGTAGTGTAGACAAGAAAGCTGAACAGCCGCTGGGTATTGTCGTACACGTCGAATACGTACCCGTAGTTGGGTGCGGGCAAAGCCTGCCGCTGTGCAAAACTGTAGCGCGACTGTAGATAGAAAGTAATGTCCCCGTGGCTGGGGGTAAACAGGTTTCCGATTTGCGAACCGGAAAAGTTCAGAAACGCGGTGTTGGTATTGGTTTGACCACCCGGCCCAAAGATCATGCCGTCGCCGTTGAGAACCGTTGTGAAGGCGAACGTTCCGGTGCCTCGGATTTTCAACAGGCCGGTGAAACCGGCCGGCCCCGTAGCCGGTGTCACAACCGCTCCGTTCGCTGTGCCGGCAATCTCTGTACTGTTCCCCCTCAAGTAATAAATGGCGGTGGATGGGCTGACCGTTTCGGTTGCCGTTGCCGTGCTTGTGTTCAGGCTCGCCGTAAGAACCACGCTCTGGCTGGACGAAACGCTACCGGCTGTGGCCGTGAAGCTGGCACTCTTCGCGCCGGCGGGCACGTTCACAGAACCCGGGGCACTGAGAATGGAGTTACTCAAGGAAATGGCGACCGTGGTCAATGCCGGGGGAGCGGTGGTCAGGTTGACCGTGCAACTGGCGGTTCCGCCAGGAGTGACCGATGCCGGCGCACAGGTCATCGAGACAAGCTCGGGAAGTGAGGCCGCGGGATCTACCGTGAGCGTATTGGTGACAGAGGACCCGTTTAAGGATGCCGTCAACGTCGCCGTCTGGGTGGCGGTTACAGTGCCTGCCGTGGCGGCAAAAGTTCCCGATGCCGATGAGGGCGGAATGGTGATGCTCGCCGGAACAGTGACCGCGGGATTGTTGGAACTCAGCGCGACCACCTGGCTGGTTGCGGCGGCCGCGGTCAGGGTAACCACGCAACTGCCCGGCGCGCCGCTGGTCAGCGTGGAGGGAGTGCACTGCAGGGAACCAGGGACTACCGCGCCGGAGGCTACCGGCTTGATGCCGGCCTGCAAAGCCCACCCCGGGTTGATTCCCTGGCCGGCGTAAGCGCCCCGGAAAGCCACCGTGCCGGTAACGGCCGTTTTCGAGGTGCCATTGAAGTCGATGCCCGAGTCCGTATCGAAGGCAAACTTCGAAAGATCGATCGCCGCCCCCTGGCATTCTCCGGTAAGCGGATAGAAGTTCATCGCGCCGGGCGTAAACGAAGGCGCCGTTACATAAAGAACCGCGTTTGCCAGCGTATCCACAATATTGTTGGACGAGTGGGCGATCGGCCCGGCCATCGGAGTGGCGGCAAACACCAGGTTGCCGGTTACGCTGTCGTCAACAGTGACCGCATTGCCAAAGCTGATGCCCACCTGGGAGGAATAGATCGTATTGTTATAAATGTATGCGGTCTGGAGCGGCAGTTCCTGGTTCTGCAGACGCAGGGCCGTATATTGACCATCCACGAAAACATTGTCATGAACGGTCACGCGGCCGGATGCCTGGAACAGAGCTTCGCGGGGATTATGAATGAAGAGATTTCCGTATACCTCGTACCAGTCCGTGGATCCGGCCCCGGTCGCGGGAAATCCGCCTACCAGCAGGTTGGGACGATCCCCGTCCGGGCTGGCCTGATCGTTCTTGATGAAGACGTTGTTTCTAATAATAGTGACATTCTGCCCGGTGGGCATTCCCGGAACGCTCGGGCGGGGAATCTGGTACTTGATCTCGGCGTCATAACCGATCGTGTTCTGGATCAGATTGTTTTCGATAAGTCCGCCAATGAAAGGATCCGTTCCGTTCGACTCGCCCAGGTACAGACCGGTCCCTGCTCCGGTGATGGTGTTGCCGCGAATAATCCACCCCCAGGTTGGGGTTTTGGTCGAGATCGCATTTGTCTGCTGGGAGCCGGTTTGTCCCACGAAGGTGTTGCCTTCCAGCAGGATGTCATGGACCAGATTGCCGGTGTCGCCTTTGGCACTCACCCCGAACACGCCCGCAATGCCGAGGCTGTCGATCCGGAGGTTCTTGATTGCGACGAAGCTGGAATTCAGGATCTCAACGGCGTTGCAGCAGGTGGCCCCCTGGATAACCGCAGGTGCGCCGCTGGCAGGACCTGTGATGGTAATCCAGGCTGAGGCAGTGCCCGAAAGTCCACTTACAGTGAAATGCGGATACGTGCCCGATGCAAGGTTCAGGGTGTCGCCGGCCTTGAGGCCCGGCAATAAAGAAACGTAGGTGGAAGGCGTTCCGTTGTAAGTAGTTGCCGATGCAATTGATACAAAAAGAACACCGGAAAACACGCGCGCAAGGAAACGTTTCTGATGAGAGGGCACTGAGGAAACTCCCTGGGTTTAGTACGTCTAGACATAGAAGCGTATCAAAACGTGCCAGGGTTAGAAAGGTTTCTTAACGTTGCATTGTCGTCCCCTAACCAAAGTTAACTCATACAAAGGGAAGGGGATGGGAGGGAGCTTAAATCCGGCCGCGAAGCTTGTACCAGGCGAGTGCCAGCCACTCATGGAGCACATTGTTGTTTACGCTTATGGGAATTCCCGATGGCAGGAGGTTGTTGAGATCCAAATGGAGCGTGGACGTGTAGGCGGCGCAAGGGGCAGGCACCACGGTCAACCCCTGTTTTCGAAACACCGCGTCCGATCGAAGCATGTGGTAAGCCTCGGTGACCAGAACGATTTTGTGAATCCCGCGGGCGCGCAGCAGTTCCGCGGTGAAGGCTCCGTTTTCGTACGTCGAGATGGAGCTTTCTTCGGTCAGGATGGCCGAGGCCGGGACTCCCTCGGCTTCCAGTTCCGTTCGCATGAGCCGGGATATGACCAGGTTGCCTGGAATCGGACCCCCGGACGCGATTACCGGCACGGATCGCAACTGGCGATAGAGCCAGGCGGCATGCTGGCACCGCTGGTAAGTGTCCCAACCGACATAAGGCTCCGGGATGGAGGGATTCGCCGGGACCGCCGAACTGCTCAGGACCACGATAGCCCCGGCATCCGTGGGCGGGGTTGCCCCCATCGCGTAGAACCATTCCAGGGTTCCCGAGAAGAGCCACGCAAATGGCGGCCATGCCCACAGAAAAATCAAAATCAGCCCGAGCCAGGCGATCCTCCGGCGGCGTAGTAGCAGACCCAGAGCGGAAACAAGAATAAAGACCAGTAGGGCGGGCTGCAGATAGTGCATCGAGATCTAATATAACCTTGTGACCGGGTCTTCCGGTGCCTCGGAAGAGCCCTACATTGTTGAACCGCCGTCTGTTATCTTGGAACCTCAACAGCGCCATGCCGGCCGCCGCTCACGCCGTGAAGACACGACTTTCCATCCTGATCCCGGTCTACAACGAAGAAGAGTTTGTTGCCGCGGCGATTCAGCGACTTCTGGAAACAGACCTGGGACCCGGCGTAGAAACGGAGCTGGTTGCGGTGGATGACGGATCTACCGACGGCTCGGCCGAAGCGCTGGATCAACTGCAGGTCGAACTCGGCGGCAAGCTCCGGGTCATCCGCCACGAACACAATCGAGGCAAGGGTGCGGCCATCCGCACCGCCATTCAAAACGCCACCGGCGAGTTCGCCGTGATTCAGGACAGCGACCTGGAATACAATCCGCAGGACCTGGCTCACCTGTTACGGCCGCTGCTGGAAGGCCGCGCCGATGCGGTCTACGGTTCCCGTTTCCTGATCTCGGGAGAGCGGCGGGTCATGTACTTCTGGCATTCCCTGGCGAATCACCTGCTTACCACCGCATGCAACATGGTGGCCGACCTGAATCTGACCGATGTGGAAACCGGTTACAAAGCCTTCCGCCTCTCGCTGGTAAGATCGATTCCGCTGCGCAGCGACGGTTTTGGCATGGAGCCGGAGTTGACCGTCAAGCTGGCCCAGCGGCGGATCGCTTTGTACGAAGTGCCCATCAGCTATCACGGCCGCACCTACGCCGAGGGCAAGAAGATCGGCTTCAAAGATGCCGTTGCGGCGTTGTTTACGATCCTCTACTATGGCCTGCGGCGCGACATTTACCAGGATCGCGGCGCACGCATTCTGGACTCGCTGGCGCAAACGCCGCGATTCAATCGCTGGCTGGCCGACACCATCCAGCCGTTTGTAGGCACTCACGTTCTGGAGATCGGCGCCGGCATCGGCAACCTTTCCCAGTTCCTGGCCGCTCGCCGCAAATCATACACTGCCAGCGATATCGACGAGGAGCACCTGGCGCGGCTGCGGGTGCGATTTACCCACCGGCCCAACCTCTCGCTGGTCCGCTGCGATCTCTCCGATCCCGGGGATTTCGCGCCGATCGAAGCCAGCGCCGATACCGTCATCTGCCTGAACGTGCTGGAGCATATCGAAGATGACGCGGTGGGCCTGCAAAACATTGTGCGGGCGCTGCTGCCCGGTGGGACGGCGATCGTGCTGGTGCCCCAGGACCAGTCGATTTACGGAACCCTGGACAAGGTATTGGGACATTATCGCCGCTATTCCGAAGCGGAACTCCGCAAAAAAATGGAGGCCGCCGGATTCCAGGTGGATCGGGTACTGCACTTCAACCGGGTCACGCGCCCGGGTTGGTGGTTCAACGGCCAGGTGCTCAGGCGCCGCCACTTCAGCCGCCTGCAACTCTGGTGGTTCGACCGCCTGGTCTGGCTCTGGCGCAGAATCGACCGGCTATTGCCCTGGCCCGCGGTTTCTATCATCGCCATCGCCAGGAAAGCCCCGGAACGCTAGCTTAGCTAGACTCGCTCCCTGACGGTCGCGGCTCTGTAAGACGCTCAATCTACAGAGCCGCGCGCGTCAGCAAGCGGTCTTTTAGCCTATCCAAACAGGTTTTCCAGCACGTCGAGAATGCGGGAACTGGCGCGGCCGTCCCAGAACTCGGGCGCTCCGGACGCGGGCGGCGGTGCATCCAGGATCCGCAGGGCCATGGAAAACACCTTCTCCGGATCGGTTCCGGCCAACTGGTTCGTGCCCTGCTCGATGGTAACCGGCCGCTCGGTGTTTTCGCGGAGGGTCAGGCAGGGGACGCGGAGAATCGTGGTTTCTTCCTGAACGCCGCCGGAATCGGTCAATACCAGGCGGGCCTGGCTGGTGAGCCCCAGGAAATCCAAATAACCCAGAGGCGGCAGGAGCAGGAGACCGGGGTGAGGCGCGCCGGTGGATTCGATGCGCGCCATGGTTCGCGGATGGACGGGAAATACCACCGGCAGCTTTTCGGCAAGTCTGGAAAGCATCCGGACTAAGCCGGCCAAGGAGGCAGGTTCATCCACGTTGGACGGGCGGTGCAGCGTGGCCACGGCGTAGTGCCCGGACTCGAGTCCGAGCCGCTGCAGGATGTCGCCGGAAATAGCGCGGTCCCGGAATTTGAGCAGGGTATCGATCATGACGTTGCCCACCAGAAAGATCTTTTCCGCCGGGACGCCTTCGGCGCGAAGATTGGTCACGCCGCTCGGTTCGCTCGCGAACAGGTAATCGGCGATTGCATCGGTCACCAGACGATTGATCTCTTCCGGCATACGGTGATCGAAGCTGCGCAGCCCGGCCTCGATATGGGCGACAGGAATACCCAACTTGACGGCCACCAGCGAGGCGGCCATGGTGGAATTCACATCGCCGACGACCAGCACCAGGCCGGGCCTGTGTTCGGCGAACTCGGCTTCCAGTTTCAGCATCACCCCAGCGGTCTGAGCGGTATGCGTGCCGCTACCTACCTGAAGATTGACATCCGGCATCGGCATGCCGAGATCGCGGAAGAAGCTGTCGGACATTTCAGCGGAGTAATGCTGGCCGGTATGGATCAGGCGTGCCGAAAATCGGGGATGCCGGCCGATCTCTTCCAGGATTGGCGCCATTTTCATGAAATTCGGCCGGGCGCCGACAACTGCTGAGATGTGGATGGTCTTCATTGGCAAAACTCAATTGTACCCAGGCTCCGGGAGGGCTACTCTTCCCTGCCCCGTCGGGAGGCTCACGTTATACTGGTCTCGTCAAACGGATGCCACGCGCCCCTCAATTCATCCTGTCGGTCGATGTGGAAGACTATTTTCAGGTGGAAGCTTTTGCGCGCCAGGTATCCCGGACGGACTGGGACAATTACCCCTCCCGGGTGGTCGCCAACACGCAGCGGACGCTGGATTTGTTCGACGAGTTCGGCGTTAAGGGAACGTTCTTTGTCCTGGGTTGGGTAGCGCGGAAATTCCCTGCCCTGGTGGCCGGGATCCAGAATCGCGGCCACGAGCTGGCCTGCCACAGTTTCTGGCACCGGCCGGTTTATTCGCTGACTCCCGAAGCCTTCCGCGAGGATCTGCGGGAATCGCGGGATGCGATTCAACAGGCCGGCGGCGCCGCGGTTGTGGGCTACCGTGCGCCTACCTGGTCGATTACGGCGCAGTCGATGTGGGCGTTGGACGTGCTGGTGGAGGAGGGTTTTGTTTATGACTCCAGTATCTTTCCCATCCGGCACGATCTGTATGGGATTCCGGGAGCGCAACGGTTTCCGTATCGCCTCAAGACGCAGTCCGGAGAACTGATGGAGTTTCCGCCGGCTACCGTTAAGGTATGGAATTCGATCCTGCCTTCGGCCGGGGGCGGGTATTTGCGGATTCTACCCTTTCCGTATACCCGGTGGGCGTTACGCCGCCTGGCGGAGGAGGATGGCCGGGCGGTGGTGATGTACTTCCACCCGTGGGAGATCGACCCCGGTCAGCCGCGTATCCAGTCGCATGCCAAATCGCGCTTCCGGCACTACACCAATCTCGGGAGTATGGAACCACGGCTTCGCCGCCTGATGCAGGCGCATCCTTTTCAGCCCTTCCGGACGGTGATCGAATCGGGCGTTGACTTATCGTAAGTCAATCGCTATTTTGAAACCGATGGCTCATACGGTCCGCACCTCCCTGGACATTCCCGTGGACCTGCATCGCCGCCTCCACGAGGCCGCCCGGCGGCGCGGCTGTTCGGCGCGGGCCCTGATCCTGTCCTCAATTGAGCGGGAAGTGGCTTTTGCTTCCGGCGACAAGGGGCGCGTAACCGCTCCGCTGGTTTTGGCCAAGGGCGAGCCGGTCGATCCGAGCCAGGACCAGATCTATGACGTGCTGTTTTCCTGACATTAATTAATGTCTGGCTCGCGAACCAGGATTGATTAACCCGGCACTATCGGGTTCTGCCGCTTCACGCAGCTCGGCTGTTGCGGCACCTCACCAATGCCGCAACGATGAAAGGGCTCCCGCTCACCAACCGGCAGGCCTGGCGGATCTTTGAAACCCTGCAAACGGACGCCCGGGTCGGTTTCTTTCCTGAATGGCCGGCTCTGGATGGCTTGCTCAGGACCTATTCGGACGTCAACCAAGCGGCCACGAATCTCTGGGGCGACGCCTATCTGGCGGCGTATGCGGCCGTCAACGGCGCCACGCTGGTGACCTTCGATCAAGGCTTTTCCCGATACGCCGTGAAATCTCTGATCCTGGAACCGGCATGAACATACCCGTAGTGCTCGCGCCTCAAAGGCCCAGGCTGCCGGCCGCGTTTTCCCGGAAGAGATTGCCATCTCGGATGTAGCGGCGCACGGTGGTGACGCTGCGATGGCCGGTCTGGTTCATGATGGCGCGTTCGGATTTGCCGGCGGCTGCCTACTCCGGCAGATACAGCGAGGAGGATTCGGTCGGCCGCGCATGCAGGTACCGGCCGGTCGTCGAAACCGACGCATGGCCGAGCGTTGCCTGTACCAGGTGGATCGGCGCGCTGCGATCGAGCGCGTGACTGGCGTGCGCGTGCCGAAGCCAGTGGGGCGACACTTTCTTCGGCAGGCCCGCGTGTTTCGCCGCCGCGTACACAATCCGCCGGATCTGCGACACATCGAGGGGGCCGCCCTTCTGACTGCGAAAGACGGGAGCGACGGCTCCAGCCTCGCCGCGGAAAGCCAGAAGCGCGTTCCAGGTCTTCGGCTTCAGCAGGATAGCCCGTGTCTTGCCGCCTTTGCCGAAGACGGTGATCTGGCCGGCCTCGGCACGCGGCATCAGGTCGCACCACTTCAATTGCGCGAGTTCGGAGACCCGGATGCCGGACATATAAAGAAGACGGAGCAGCAGCCGGTCGCGGCCGGGCTGGGCCTGATCGATCAGTTTTGCCACCTCGCTTTCCTCGAGGATGCGCTGGGCCAGCCCGTCGGGATTCGGCCGAAGCTTCACGGCCGCTCCCACGTTGAACGGCAGATAGCCTGTTTCCTGGCCGAACGAGAGCAGCGACTTGATGGCAGTGAGCGCCCGGTTCTGCGTCGCCGGTTTATGACCTCCCCGCCCAAGCTGCTCCGCGTACGCCTGCAGATCGGCCATCGTCACCCAGGCGAGCGGCTTGTCCATCGCCTGGCGGAACCGATCCATCTCGCAGCGGTAGGCGCGCCGGGTATGGACGCTGACCTTGGTCCCGAGCCAGAGTTCGACGAAGGCGGCGTCATTCTCGCCCGTGGGGCGTGATTCCGGAACCAGCGAGGAGCTATGCGCCAGTGCGGTTGGTTCGTTCATAACCCCATTAGAATCCGCAGCCGGACGCCGCCCTCGGGTGGGGGCACGGGCACGTGAAACGGGATGCCTTTCGCGGCGGAGGTCACGGGCAGAACGACGACCAGATCGGCTGGACCATGATTGAAAGCGTCAACGGAGATCACGAGGGCCGGGCGGCTCCCCGCCTGCTCCCGCCCCTGGGCCGGATCCAGGTTGAGGAACCAGATCTCGCCGCGCGACGGCCGGGGCAGACTCATTCCCGCTCCAGCCCGTCGCCGGCGGTCTGATCCCAGAGATCCCGCTCCTGCTGTTCTTCAACCCAGGCCTCCGGATTGCTCCGGAGGGCGGCAAAGGCAGCATTGGCTTCCTCGAGAGACTTTTCCCGGCGGTAACTGTCGATGGCATGCTTCAGGACAGTTTGCACCGGTTGCCGCTGCCTGCGAGCGAGTTCCCGGAGCACGGCCAGCGCCTGTTCATCGATGCGGATGCTGGTGCTCGGCATGGTTGTGCGGTGCTACTACAATTGCGTTGTATCAGATGTAGGCATTTCTGTCTACAGCAACACGACAGGTGGCCGGGATCAGAATACACGATATATCTGCTTATCGTGCATTTACTCGAGGGGCGTCACGGGCGGCGGTCGACTTAGCATAAATTCCTTCAGGGCACTATTTTGCGCACATGCGCATAACCGCAAGTGGATGTGCTATCCTGGGCGGCGGAGTTAAGCGGAGCCGTCTCTATCATTTAATCATGCAAGGAGGCCGCCGGTGCCCGCCCGGCCGATCTGGTATACCCGGCTGGATGCCGCCATCGAGCAACTCGAACAGCTTCCCTCCCCCTGGGTGGACCGCGCCACGCTGGAGTGGACGCTGGGCGTCGGCCGCCGCCGGGCCCAACAGATCCTGGAACCGCTGGTTCGCCGGACGATCGGCAGAAACGGGCTGGCGGACCGGGAGGAAGTCATCCGGCATCTCCGCGAACTGGCGGCCGGCGAGGCGGTGGTCTTCGAAAAGCAACGCCGGGAGCGTCTGCACCGGATTCTGGACCAGTTGCACGTCGAAGCCCGGGAGCAGCCTAGGGTGCTCGTCGAAGCCCCGGCGGCCGTGGCCAACCAGGAACTCGATCAACTACCGCCCGGCGTGCATCTCTCCCCCGGCCGGATCGTAATCGAAAACTTCCTGACTCCCGAGGAAGCGAAGCAGAAGATGCTGGCACTGATCATGGCGATGGCCAACGATCCGGATGGCTTTGACGCCCGGATCACGGTCTAGGCCGCTCCTGGTGTAGCTAACAATGCTACAGTGGCACCATCTGTCAGGCGTTTGCTCTTCCCGAAAGCGAAACGCCATCCTTGTGCCGCCCAGGCCACCAGGACCGCCTCCGGGTTGGGAACCAGGTAGGCGCTGGTTTGGAGCCGGTGATGGCCGGGAGCCTGATGGAGGCGGATCACACTCTTTTCCTGGAGTTCCGCGATGACGTTCTGGATTCCCCTTTTGCTGAGACCGGTCAAGCGGCCGATATCGGCATAACCTCCGCGAAAGAGCCGTTCCCCGCCCCCGGCGCCATCGGCGTTTTCGAACATGAGACTGTAAACGGCATACTGGCCAGGCGTTAGCCCGTCGGTAACGCGCCGGAGCGGGCGCAGTTTCCAAGGCGGCCTGAGTGTTACCACTGTAGCAGTATGTTCTACAGGGGGATTATGTTCTACCGCTATCGGTGTGGCTTGCTTTGCTACTGTGGCAGTTTCACTTATTTTAGGCGTAGCAGTTTCAACTACTGTCCGATTTTCTACTACACCGGAATTGATTACCGCTGGCACAGTTTGCGCTACAGGCTCATTCTGTTCTCCAGTAGCGGAAGATACGCCTGTAGCATTATTAATATCGGGCGAAAAAAAGGGGGGCGGCTGAACGGGCAGGGAAGGCGGCCGCATCACCGCCTGCACCCAATCGCTACTGATGTCGAATTCGTTGCGATCAACTGTAAAACTGAGCTTCGGTTTCGACGGGTTCGACTTTTTCTGTTTCATGTCCCAACCTTTTCACCAGGTACTCGACGAGTTTCGTATAATCTTCGGCCGCGCGGGTGCGCGGGTCGTACTCCCAGATGGACCGCTTGGATGCCGCCGCGTAACTCAGTTTTACATCCTGCCGGATCAGCAGGGGAATCAGATACGGCGCCAGGTCCGGGTCATCCTGGAGGGCGGTCATAGTTTCCTTCGACCCGTTGGTCGATGCATTGTACAGAGTAGGCAGAACCATGATCTCTTTGCTGGGCGACTCAAACGCGGAAAGGATCCGCTTGAGCCCGGCCAGACTCTGAACGGCGCCGATGATGGCCATCTGGTCCATGGAGACCACCAGGATCACCACATCGACGTAGAGCAGGGTATTGACGGTCAGAAGACTCATGGCAGGACTGGTGTCGACCACCACGAAATCGTAGTCCGTCACGGTTCTCATCCGGCGGGAGAAGATCTTCTCGCGGAGGGTTTCGCCGGCCAGGCGGTTTTCGAGTCCAAAGGCCACATTGCTGCTCGGAATCACGTCCAGATTCTCGCGGATGCCGGTGCGAATCACCTGATCGATCAGCATGTCGTCCGCCAGGAGGTCGTAAATCGTGTTCTGATGGGCCCGGATTTTGAGCGAATGCGCCACATTCCCTTGGGGATCCATATCCACCAGGAGGACTTTTCGCCCCAGGTTAGCGATCCCGATTGCCAGATTGACACTGGTCGTGGTCTTTCCAACCCCGCCCTTCATGTTTACGATGGCGATCCGAATCACCTTACTCCCTCCCTTTTGCCCGGAGTTCTCCGTCTTCGTGAAGTTTGTGGACCACAACCTGGGCATGCCGGACATCGGCGCTATTCCACAGACGCGCCTTCCCGTGCATCTGCGGTTCGGGGATTTTCTTTTGTTTCAGCAGCTTCAACAAAGTGGGGTGACTTACGCCAAGAACGGTAGCAACCTCTTGCGTTGACAACGAACCCCCGGGATTAATCCCTTTTTTGCCCGATTTCGCCATTCGCTCGTCTAGCCCGCTCTCCAATTTCCCTGATTGAACGTGGATTCCTTTATAGATTACTCACAAGTGATTGACAAATCAATCCCTACGCCCTAGACTAACGCCAGAGTGCCGCATCGTACGCAGATTAACCGCCTTCATTATCACCCGCTTACCAACCCTCCGGTACCTCTTCACAGGAATTCCTCCTCACACCTGCACGATTTGGGGAGACGAACCTTCGATAACAAGGTACCCTACTGCACGATTTGGGGAGACGATGTGCACGGTTTGGACAGACACCCTGCACGATTTGGGGAGACGATGTGCACGGTTTCGGTATACCGACCGCACGGTTTGAAGAGACGCCTTGCACGGTTTGGGGAGACGATGACACTCGATTTTAACCGTAAAATCAGTAACTTGACATCTGTGGACAAAAGCACAAAGACACGATGAAGACAGAACTGACAACAGCAACCACCCCTGCTGATGGTGCCGGCCGCGACACACCAGCGGCACAGGCTTCTCTAGACCTGTCTTTTTCTCCCGGCCATACACAACTGGCTCCTCTGCAGATCATCCGGACCGAAACAGTACTCTCGAAACTGCCGATTCACAACCTTTCGAAGACCGGTTCCTTCGAGATCCAGATTATTCGCAAGAACGACCGAGGGGAGGTGGAGCTCCGCTGGGAGGTGTCCTACAATTCCAGGTACGGTCCACCGCGGCAGCTTGCGTACAAGATCGACACCATCGTCATCAACCGGCGCATTGACGAACAGGGGCGGCCCGTACCGAAAATTATTCGCCTGGGAAGTCTGCGCGATATCGCCGGCGAACTCGGGCTCGGGGGTGACACCAACAATGCCAGGAAGGCGTTACGCCAGAATGCGTTTACCGGCATCGCAGCCCGCTTGACCTACCGGGGTACGGACGGCAGCGAGCGAAAGGTGGAGGCCGACTTCACGCGATACAACGTGGTATTTGCCGGAGAGAAACTTCCGGACGGCCGAAGCGCGGATTGCGTGTACCTCATCCTGAACGAGCCTTACCTGGAAGTACTGAACAGCGCGCCAATGCGGCCCTTGAACTACGAATATCTCAAAATTCTGCCGCCGGCCGCACAGCGATTTTACGAAATCGTGAGCTACAAGATTTTCGCAGCCCTCAAACATCAGCATCCCCTGGCCAAACTGCACTATTCGGATCTCTGCACCTGTTCCGCAATCCAGCGCTACTTTGACTACGACCATTTCAAGAAGCAAATGTACAAGATTCACAAGCCGCATCTGGATTCCGGCTACCTGGCCAAGATCAGCTACCAGCAAACCGTGGACGGGGCAGGGAACCCGGACTGGGCCATGCTCTATGATCCCGGACCGCGGGCGCGGGCCGAGTTCGCGGTGTTCCAAAAGCGCTCTGGAACAGCGGCCCACAACTCCGTAGCGGAAGAGGCCAGCGGCGCTGAGGCCGCGGAAGTTCAGGTAATTACCAGGCAGCCATCGCCCGGCGCCAGCCTGGAGCAGGAACTGATGCAACGCGGCGTCTCGCAACACCAGGCTCGGAAGCTTTTGAGCAAGACAACCGCCGGGCAGCTTGTGATGGAACAGATCCATTGGGGAGACCGGCTGGTGAAGGAAAATCGCGGCCGCATCTACAACCCGCCGGGATTTTATATCTACCTGATCCGGGAAAATGTCCTGCCGCCGTCGGAATTTCTCACCGAGCTGCATCAGACGAAGGCGCCCGCCGGTGTCCCAGTGACCCAGGCTACTGGCGCGGAACCGGAACATTTGCACGCGTACGAGGAATACCGCCGGCAGGAAATTCAGCATTACATCGACGTAAATTACCCGCCGCAGAAGTACGAGGACGAGATTATCCAAATCCAGAAGCGGGTGCAAAAGCAGTACCGGTCGGCTGCGCTGTGGAGGTCGGAGAACCTGCGGGAAGTCGCCGCCGGACTCCTGCGGCACGAAGTTGCCGGCCGTCTCACCTTCATCTCTTTCGAGGAATTCACGGGGAAACTGCCACAGTAGCAGGTTCACTCTGTTATGCTGTGGCTTCGTAACCGGAACAGAAAGCTTCATGATGGGGCGACTTGTCGGACTGCTCTGCGCCGCTGCGCTGTGGGGGCAGTCATTGCGCGTGCCGCCTTCCAGCACACACAGGAAGAGCCACGGGTCGTTTGCGGTGTTCCTGGATTCGCCCCCGGGAAAGGCACCGGTAGCCTTACAGTGGGAGTTTCAAATTCCGGCTGCGCTCAAGATCAGCGCGGAAGACATCGCGGTTGGTAAGGCGGCTGAAGCGGCAGGGAAGTCACTCACCTGTGCCGTCCGCCCACATCAGCCCGCGGCGGGGGGAACCACGTATACCTGTATTCTCGCCGGGGGAGTCAGACCCATAACAAATGGGAACATCGCCGTAGTCCGGTACGAGGTGCCGGCAGGCGGGCGTCGCGAGCGCATCGGAGTGATGATAGAACACGTAGTAGGCGTCTCCCTGGATGCGAAATCCACCGGGATCAAGGGTACGACCGCCGTGATCACAGTTCGATAGAACTATAGTACTAGTATGACTGCTTGCCGGTTTGGCAGGTTGATTCGTGGGGCAGCGGACCATATACTTGACTCTTGCCTGGGTACTTCTGAGAACTTGAAGCCAGAAAGTTACCGAGGCGTGTTCAGGAAGGATGGTGTGATGAAAAAACTGTTCGGAGCGGTTTTACTCGGCCTAGGTGTTTTGACTGTGGCCTCTGCAGGGATTCCGTTTGCCCCGGAAATTGACGCCGGCAGCAGTGTCAATGCGTTGGCTCTGATTGCGGGGGCCGTGCTCGTTGTGCGGGGCAGGCGCCGGAAGTAGGCGGCACAGCGATTCATTTCTTCGATCAGGCTCCCAGGAGAAGACCTCTCCGGGGGCCTTTTTTTTGGTTACCGTCCCTCCCCCTTGCCGCTTAATTTTTCAGACTTTCTCCTCTGATTTCCGAGCCAGTACTATGTCTCCTCCCCGCAGTGCGGCCGGCAAATAATCAAGTTACAAAAACGCGACAAACTCGGCGGTTTTAAAACCCCTCTTATTTACCTTGCAATGTCAAATATGCAGTATTTTTCCAAACGGATTAAACCTGACACATTCAACAAAAAAACCATGCTCAAACGCACGATTTGGGTTAAATTAATCTGGAGCCAGCGGAGTTTTTCCAAGCTGGTGAACACGGTACAGCCCCTGTTGGAACTGCTGTACTACATCATTCTAGAACTTAAAATTTTAAAAAATACTATTGAAATCAAACCTGATTTCAGTAGGTAAATGCCGTAAATGTATCTAGAACTATTAACTTCTAGCCGGACTACTGCCTTAACTTTTTCCGGGATAGTCCTGGCCCAGGGGCTCGGCTAGAATCCGAATTTATTATGGATGGTTTTAGTACTTTAGCTCTAATGCCGTGATGAAAAAAACTTGCACACGAGGCCTCATTGCGTTGATCTTCGCAGCCGCCTCAGCGCTATCTTTCGGCGCTCCCGGCACAGGTCCAGACGCGATCGCACTGTCGTCAGGAACCGCGGGGGCTAATGGCACCGTATCTTTAAGCCTGGTCCTGACCTCTCCTTCCGGCAGCGAACCGGCAGCTTTACAGTGGTCGCTGACGTATCCTGCCGCCAATGTGGTATCCATATCCGCGAGTGCCGGTGCAGCCCTTACCGCTGCGGGTAAAACCTTGAACTGCTCCGGTGGTTCCGGTAACTACACCTGCCTGGTTTCGGGGTTGAATGCGAGCACCATTTCGAATGGCACGGCCGCGACGGTAAATCTGGTGATGGCGGCGGGGGTCAGCGCCACCGCGATCGGAATCAGCAACAATGTAGCCTCCTCTGCTGCAGGTAGTGCAATCGCGCTGAATGCGACCGGCGGCACAGTGACTGGCGGAGCGACTTCGCCAGGCGTCTCTTCGCTAGCGTGCAATCCGACCAGTTTGGGGCAGAACGCGTCGAGCACCTGCACGGTGACATTGACGCAGGCAGCGCCTACGGGCGGAGCGGCAGTGACGCTGACCAACAGCAATACGGTGCTGACGGTGCCGGCGTCGATGACGGTGGCGGCGGGAGCAACTACGGGGACCTTCAGCGCGACGACCAAGACCATCGCGAGCAATCAGAGCGCGACGGTGACGGCGACGTACAACAGCAGTTCGGCCAACGCCACAGTGAGCCTGGTGGCGCCGGTGACGGTGTCGTCTCTGGCGTGCAATCCGACGAGTCTGGGACAGAATGCCTCGAGCACCTGTACGGTGACATTGACGCAGGCAGCGCCTACGGGCGGGGCGGCGGTGACGCTGACCAACAGCAATACGGTGCTGACGGTACCAGCGTCGATGACGGTGGCAGCGGGCGCGACCACGGGGACCTTCAGCGCCACGACCAAGACCATCGCGAGCAATCAGAGCGCGACGGTCACGGCGACGTACAACAGCAGTTCGGCCAACGCCACGGTGAGCCTGGTGGCTCCGGTGACGGTGTCGTCTCTGGCGTGCAATCCGACGAGTCTGGGACAGAATGCCTCGAGCACCTGTACGGTGACATTGACGCAGGCAGCGCCTACGGGCGGGGCGGCGGTCACGCTGACCAACAGCAATACGGTGCTGACGGTGCCGGCCTCGATGACGGTGGCAGCGGGCGCCACCACGGGGACCTTCAGCGCCACGACCAAGACGATTGCGAGCAATCAGAGCGCGACAGTCACGGCGACGTACAACAGCAGTTCGGCCAACGCCACGGTGAGCCTGGTGGCTCCGGTGACGGTGTCGTCTTTGGCTTGCAATCCGACCAGTTTGGGGCAGAACGCGTCAAGCACCTGCACGGTGACCCTGACCCAGGCGGCGCCTACGGGCGGGGCGGCGGTGACGCTGACCAACAGCAATACGGTGCTGACGGTGCCGGCGTCGATGACGGTGGCGGCGGGCGCCACTACGGGGACCTTCAGCGCGACGACCAAGACGATCGCGAGCAACCAGAGCGCGACAGTCACGGCTACGTACAACAGCAGTTCGGCCAACGCCACAGTGAGCCTGGTGGCGCCGGTGACGGTGTCATCGCTGGCATGCAACCCGGCGAGCCTGGGACAGAACGCGTCGAGCACCTGCACGGTGACATTGACCCAGGCGGCGCCCACGGGCGGGGCGGCGGTGACGCTGACCAACAGCAATACGGTGCTGACGGTGCCGGCGTCGATGACGGTGGCGGCGGGCGCGACTACGGGGACCTTCAGCGCCACAACCAAAACGATCGCGAGCAATCAGAGCGCCACGGTGACGGCGACGTACAACAGCAGTTCGGCGAACGCCACGGTGAGCCTGGTGGCGCCGGTGACGGTGTCGTCTTTGGCATGCAATCCGACCAGTTTGGGACAGAATGCCTCGAGCACCTGCACGGTGACATTGACCCAGGCGGCGCCCACGGGCGGGGCGGCGGTGACGCTGACCAACAGCAATACGGTGCTGACGGTGCCGGCGTCGATGACGGTGGCGGCGGGCGCGACTACGGGGACCTTCAGCGCGACCACGAAGACCATCGCGAGCAACCAGAGCGCGACGGTCACGGCGACGTACAACAGCAGTTCGGCGAACGCCACGGTGAGCCTGGTGGCGCCGGTGACGGTGTCGTCCTTGGCGTGCAATCCGACCAGTTTGGGACAGAATGCGTCGAGCACCTGCACGGTGACGTTGACGCAGGCGGCGCCCACGGGCGGGGCGGCGGTGACGCTGACCAACAGCAATACGGTGCTGACGGTGCCGGCGTCGATGACGGTGGCGGCGGGCGCGACCACGGGGACCTTCAGCGCGACCACGAGGACCATCGCGAGCAACCAGAGCGCGACGGTGACGGCGACGTACAACAGCAGTTCGGCCAACGCCACGGTGAGCCTGGTGGCTCCGGTGATGGTGTCGTCGCTTGGCGTGCAATCCGACGAGTTTGGGGCAGAACGCGTCGAGCACCTGCACGGTGACGTTGACCAGGCAGCGCCCACGGGCGGGGCGGCAGTGACGCTGACCAACAGCAATACGGTGCTGACGGTGCCGGCGTCGATGACAGTGGCGGCGGGCGCCACTACGGGGACCTTCAGCGCGACCACGAGGACCATCGCGAGCAATCAGAGCGCGACGGTCACGGCGACGTACAACAGCAGTTCGGCCAACGCCACGGTGAGCCTGGTGGCGCCGGTGACGGTGTCGTCCTTGGCGTGCAATCCGACCAGTTTGGGACAGAACGCGTCGAGCACCTGCACGGTGACGTTGACGCAGGCAGCGCCCACGGGCGGGGCGGCAGTGACGCTGACCAACAGCAATACGGTGCTGACGGTGCCAGCGTCGATGACGGTGGCGGCGGGCGCCACTACGGGGACCTTCAGCGCGACCACGAGGACCATCGCGAGCAACCAGAGCGCGACGGTGACGGCGACGTACAACAGCAGTTCGGCCAACGCCACGGTGAGCCTGGTGGCTCCGGTGACGGTGTCGTCCTTGGCGTGCAATCCGACCAGTTTGGGGCAGAACGCGTCGAGCACCTGCACGGTGACGTTGACGCAGGCAGCGCCCACGGGCGGGGCGGCAGTGACGCTGACCAACAGCAATACGGTGCTGACGGTGCCAGCGTCGATGACGGTGGCGGCGGGCGCCACTACGGGGACCTTCAGCGCGACCACGAGGACCATCGCGAGCAATCAGAGCGCGACAGTCACGGCGACGTACAACAGCAGTTCGGCCAACGCCACGGTGAGCCTGGTGGCTCCGGTGACGGTGTCGTCCTTGGCGTGCAATCCGACCAGTTTGGGGCAGAACGCGTCGAGCACCTGCACGGTGACGTTGACGCAGGCAGCGCCCACGGGCGGGGCGGCGGTGACGCTGACCAACAGCAATACGGTGCTGACGGTGCCGGCGTCGATGACGGTGGCGGCGGGCGCCACTACGGGGACCTTCAGCGCGACCACGAGGACCATCGCGAGCAACCAGAGCGCGACAGTCACGGCGACGTACAACAGCAGTTCGGCCAACGCCACGGTGAGCCTGGTGGCGCCGGTGACCGTCTCTTCGCTGGCGTGCAATCCAACGAGCCTCGGGCAGAATGCGTCGAGCACCTGCACGGTGACCCTGACGCAGGCGGCGCCCACGGGCGGGGCGGCAGTGACGCTGACCAACAGCAATACGGTGCTGACGGTGCCAGCGTCGATGACAGTGGCGGCGGGCGCCACTACGGGGACCTTCAGCGCGACCACGAGGACCATCGCGAGCAACCAGAGCGCGACAGTCACGGCGACGTACAACAGCAGTTCGGCCAACGCCACGGTGAGCCTGGTGGCTCCGGTGACGGTGTCGTCCTTGGCTTGCAATCCGACCAGTTTGGGACAGAACGCGTCGAGCACCTGCACGGTGACGTTGACGCAGGCAGCGCCCACGGGCGGGGCGGCGGTGACGCTGACCAACAGCAATACGGTGCTGACGGTGCCAGCGTCGATGACAGTGGCGGCGGGCGCCACCACGGGGACCTTCAGCGCGACCACGAGGACGATCGCGAGCAACCAGAGCGCGACAGTCACGGCGACGTACAACAGCAGTTCGGCCAACGCCACGGTGAGCCTGGTGGCTCCGGTGACGGTGTCGTCCTTGGCGTGCAATCCGACCAGTTTGGGACAGAATGCCTCGAGCACCTGCACGGTGACGTTGACACAGGCAGCGCCCACGGGCGGGGCGGCGGTGACGCTGACCAACAGCAATACGGTGCTGACGGTGCCGGCGTCGATGACGGTGGCGGCGGGCGCCACCACGGGGACCTTCAGCGCGACCACGAGGACCATCGCGAGCAATCAGAGCGCGACAGTCACGGCGACATACAACAGCAGTTCGGTGAACGCCACGGTGAGCCTGGTGGCGCCGGTGACGGTGTCTTCGCTGGCGTGCAATCCAACCAGTTTGGGGCAGAATGCGTCGAGCACCTGCACGGTGACATTGACGCAGGCAGCGCCCACGGGCGGAGCGGCGGTGACGCTGACCAACAGCAACACGGTGCTGACGGTGCCCGCGTCGATGACGGTGGCGGCGGGCGCCACCACGGGGACCTTCAGCGCGACCACGAGGACCATCGCGAGCAACCAGAGCGCGACGGTGACGGCGACGTACAACAGCAGTTCGGCCAACGCCACGGTGAGCCTGGTGGCTCCGGTGACGGTGTCGTCCTTGGCGTGCAATCCGACCAGTTTGGGACAGAATGCGTCGAGCACCTGCACGGTGACCCTGACCCAGGCAGCGCCCACGGGCGGGGCGGCAGTGACGCTGACCAACAGCAATACGGTGCTGACGGTGCCGGCGTCGATGACGGTGGCGGCGGGCGCGACTACGGGGACCTTCAGCGCGACCACGACGACCATCGCGAGCAACCAGAGCGCCACGGTGACGGCGACGTATAACAGCAGTTCGGCCAACGCCACGGTGAGCCTGGTGGCGCCGGTGACAGTATCTTCACTCGTCTGTACTCCAACCACCCTTGGACCCTCAACTTCCAGTACGTGCACCGTGACGCTGTCGAACAACGCGCCCGCGGGTGGAGCGACCATTGCCTTGTCTACCGTTAACAGTCTGCTCACTGCGCCGCCATCGGTGACAGTGGGCGCCGGTATTAACAGCACCACATTCATTCTGCAGGCAGCCTCGTTTGTGGGGACCCAAAGCGGTTCGGTGACTGCTTCGTACAACAGTTCTTCGCAATCAGTTACGATTTCCCTGACTGCTCCGATGCTTGTCAGTTCGCTGGTATGTAGTCCGACCGGCGTAATGTCAGGCGCGACGAGTAGCTGTACAATAACCCTGTCACAGGCCCCTGTCGCAAATGCCACAATCTCATTAACTTCGACGTCCACGCTTGTAACGGTTCCCGCCAGTGTGGTGATAAACGCAGGGAGCACTACGCAAGCCTTCACTGCTACAATCGGCAAGATCGCGGCCGATAGCAGTGATACAGTCAGCGCAACGCTGGGAACATCTACGCAGAGCGCGACTTTTACGCTGTGGTCCACGCCGACGTTGTCTTCTGTAAACTGCAGCCCGGCCAGTGTGTCGGCGGGAACGGGGACTACGTGTGTAATCGTCCTTTCAAAACCGGCGGGTAACATCGTGGTCAGTGTGGGAGCGAGCAGCACCGGAGTCACGGTTCCACCTACGGTTACGGTGCCCCAGGGTACGGCCAGCGTCGGGTTCCCGGTAACCACTACAACGTCAGCCTCGGGTTGGGTTGTCGTCACGGCAACTTTAAGCGGGGTTAGCACGCAGACCCTGGTGACCATCACCGCCGCCACGACCAGCAACACACAGACCCCGCAGGTAACACTGAAGCAGATTTCGTGTGCGCCGAAGTCTCTAACGGTGGGCTCTCGGGGAATTTGCCGAGTGACTCTCGATCCTGTAGACGGCTCCAGTTCGGCGGAGTTACAACTATCCAGTTCGAGTGGATCGATTCGACTGCCGGAGAAAGCGATAACCCGTCGCGGTCAGTCCATGCTCGAATTCCAGGTTGATGCGGTCAGTACAGGTGCAGACGTCGTAGTTGCAGCGAATCTGGGGCCAGATGAGGTCAAGGACACGGTGACCGTGGCCGCGGAGCGTTCGGCCTCCATCCGGGTTCCGCGGCGGCGGTCCGTAAAGTATGGGACCGAACTCCGCTTCCCGGTATCTACGCTGGATCCAGGGGCAACTCTTTCGACCGAAGGTCTGCCGGCGGGTGCAAGTTTCGACGCGAACGCCCGCGAATTCCGATGGACGCCGGACAGCACTCAGACCGGGACTCACAACATCAAATTCACTGCCGCCGATTCGGCCGGCGGGAGTGCGACTGCTTCGGTGACTGTGCAGGTGGATTCCGGCGGCCCGGTGGTAACCGGAGTCGTCAATGCGGCGAGCCGGGAGCGGGAGGCGGCTTGCAGTCCAGGTGCTATCGCCACCATAGAGGGCCGATGGCTGACCGACGGCACCACGGTTGCGGATCCCACAGGGGCCTCATTGGAACTGGCCGGCACGAAAGTATGGGCGAACGGCGCCGCGGTTCCGGTTCTGTCCGCATCTGAAGAAGAACTGAATATCCTGTGTCCCGATGCGGCGCCGGGCAGTGCACTGGAATTCGTTGTTCAAACTGACCATGGCACTGCCGATCCGGTTCGGGCCAAGGCTCTATCAGCGTCGCCCGGACTGTTCTCTCTGGATGGTTCCGGCAGGGGTCAGGGACGGGTATCGCTGCGTGGCACTAATGACCCGGCGATAATTCGAAATTACCAGATAGCCGGGCAGCCCGTTGCGGCAGGGGAGCAGGTTGTAAGTTATGGTACAGGAATCGGCGGTTTGACTAATATCGTGTTGCAGGTTGGTGAATCCGAAGTAGCAACGGCAGCAGTGACTCCTGTACCTGACCGTCCGGGTCTGTATCAAATCTGTTTCACCATACCGTCGATGGCGCCGGGTAATGACATCCCGCTGTTACTATCGGGAAATACTCCAGAAGGTATTAGAGTTAGTACGAACACAGTCAGCATTGCAGTTGAGAGTAACATCCGGTAGGATCTGGTCGGCAAAGGTCCGACCATTTATGAGCATAAAACTTCTGGCGGTTACCGCAATCTCACTGGCGATGAGTACAGTTGTCCAGGCGGGTATAATTACCAACCACTTTACACCAGGCGAGATGCCCCCAGGCTGGACGGGGCCCCCGGCTCCGACATTTGATAATGGGGTGGGTCTCAGCGGCAGTACTTTCTACGCCTTGGGTGTTACTTTTACGTTTAGCGACACGACGGGCGAAGTTTATGGAGCCCCGGTGGGCGTAGGGGGAATCGTCAACGGACTGCAGGGGCCCGGCGACACGACAATTACTCTCGCTTTTGACCATCCAACCACCTTTTTGTCTTTTGACATGGATTTTGGGGTGGGCGTGACTCCCACAGGGAGCGTGGTCCTGGATGGGGGGAGTCCCTTGTTGTTTACAACGACTGACCTCGGTATAGGGATCGCTGCCGGCACGTTTTCGTCCGGGACAGTATTGCCATTTTCCACCGCGACGATCAGCTTCGACAGTGGGCCTATGTTGTATGCCTTGGGAAATTTGGCTTACGATCCGCCGGATCCTCCTGGAGTACCGGAACCGGCTTCGATCGCGCTGCTGGGGTTGGCGATGGTAGCGGTTGGGGCGGTGGGACGGGCTCGACGGGCGAGTGAACGCAATCGGCTCAGTAATCCGCCAGCGGATCTGGAGGCTTGCCTGTAAAGAACAGGGAAAATACAGGACGAGAAGTGGGTAGATCGAGGTTTCCCAGGGAACGAAACCCGGCGGTTTCTATCCCTGGGGTGGTTGAATTTCAGCATAGGGGATCATCTTCAATCGGGGTAACGGTGATTTCCTGTTGCAGCGAGGGATGCTCCAGTTTTTGCAGGCGCCGTTCCCAGTCTCGCGTGTGGATCACGGTGGCTTGCTCTGCCAGGATTCGGGAGAGCACCTCACCTTCCTGTGGCGTGATCTTTGCTTCGCTGACGGCCTGCAGAATGCTGGCAAGTCCTAATGAGAAGTCGTCGGCGCTTTGCAGGGGCGGCAGGTCGAAGCAGACCAATCGGTCCCTGCCTGGGGGCATGAGGCGCTCCAGGCAAAGCCGCAGGGCGTGAGTGTCTCCCGCTTTGGCGAGTTCAATGACTTTGCGGGTCAGTTCTTCCGCTTCTCCTTCGAACAGGGCTTCCATCAGGAGAGTAGCGCGGTTGCGGCTTCCTTGGGGGCGGCCGGAAGGATTGCCGCTGGTTCCTTTTTTGAACTTTGACATTGGGTATGTTTCCTTGGGTTCATTGGATTCAGCGCATCCAGGCTCCACGTCCGGGGCTACCCGAGGTAGACCAGGAATACGCTGGTTCTTCGTCGTCGGACTCCTGCTCGCTGAGCGGCGCTATGTGTTGTGCGAAGGTCAGGGCGAGGGCGTCTCCGTCGTCCGGAGAGTCGAGGCCGCGCTTCTGCATCTCGTCCTTGGATTCGAGGAGCAGTTGGTCGCGCTGGTTGTGGTGAAACCAGGGGCCTTGCAAATCGGTTTCCAAACGATCGCTGTGGTCGATCGACCCACGCGCCAGCCAGTCGCGCATCTGCGACCACATATAGGAACGCATGTTGGCGAAATGGCGGGTGTCCGGAGCATTGGCGCCGAAGCTGATTTCGATCATATTGCGGTAGCCGAGCTGGTGCAACCGGTCGACAATCGGCCCTCCAAAGCCCGAGTCGATGAACATAGCGGTGGGCGGGATGCCGGCGTAGAGGGTATTGAGAATATGGGCGGCGACCGCGGCCACACGCATGGTATCGCGCGAGTCTTCGCCGGTGAGGCGCACCGCCGGAATAGTCGCGGCGTCCGGGCCCCGGCGGAACCGGAACACGGTATTGGCGCCGCCACCGCGCGCGACGTCCAGTCCTACAATCAGCGGATCGTCGGGCATGTACTGCGGCGTGCGCCGCTGCGCCTCCATGATGCGGCCGGCGTCGATGAACTGACCGGCTGCCGCGAGGGGCGCTTTCCCGAGGACACGGACGCGCACGTAGTCGCTGTCGATGCCGTAGTCGTCGATCCATTCCTGGATCAGCGCTTTGTTGGTGAAGCGGCTGTTTCGGGAGTCAACGGAATGCTGGACCCAGCGGTCGCGCTGTTTACCGAAGGTGACCTTGTAAAACTCGCCCTCCCGCCGTTCCGGCTGGCCCCAGGCGAAGATCATGGGTTCGCCATCAGTCAGGCCGCCATAGGCCACCTGCCAGATCTCATCAGGGACGCGGCTGGCTTCATCCAGCAGATACCAACTCGTGGAGGAGCGCGCGTGCTGGCCGGCGAAGGACTGCGCGTTTTCGGCCTTGCAAGTCTGGGCCACTAGCTTCCAGTTATCGGGCGCGCCCTTGCGGTAGATGGTTTCCGCGCCGATCTCGAACCAGTGTGCGGTGATGCAGAGGCGCAGCCAGTGGCGGATGCCCGCCCAAGTGCGCGCCTTGAGCTGTGTCTTCGTGCCAGCGGTCACTGTGCCGATCGAGTGCGGACGTGTGCTCAGGATCCAGCAGGCAAGCCAAGCACCGAGTACCGTTTTTCCAGTGCCGTGGCCGGAGGCTTCGGCCATGCGAATGGGCATCACGGGGGTGGCGCCGATCGAATCCTCTGGCTCTGACTTCGGCTCCCAGGTCGAGTCAAAAATTGCGTCTGGTTGTCATCGGGACCATGGTCGTGCTCCAGGGGGGTGCCTTTTTCGCCCCACGGAAACGCAAAACGGACAAACCCGAGAGGGTCCGCATAGTACTTTGCGGGCTGTTCAGAGAGCTGGATATCAAGGGCAGGAATGGTGGAAGCCGCCGCATAATTATTTCTATGGGTCCCGGGGGTCCTGGCTCCCTGTACCGTCGACCAATGCGCGATGGTTCCGTTCTCGGCCACGTTGCAAGTGGTGGCAAATGATTTCCTCCATGGTGAGGCCGCAGAGCGCATCGCACGGATCGGTGGCAGACAGATCGTCGGCAGAAGCGAGATGAACTCTCCCGGCGGGCAAAACTGCCGCATGCGCCGGCATGCTGCCGCGAGCCGAGCCTTAGCTTCCGGGCGGCTTCGGTTTCCGGCGGCAGCAGCGCCGTCGGCGCTCAAGCTTTTCGACGCGCTTTTTGAAGGATCGCGATCGTCATAGGGTTCTCGGACCGGCGCATGCGGTCCCTATTCCAATAACGAGGCAAGTTCAGCCAAGTATATGAAAAGAAAAGGACATAAGCAATATGTTGTTATTTCCCTTTTTAGGCGGAAGAGTCGGGGCGGAAGGCGGAACTAGAGGTGTTTCACTTTTGTAGGCCAGGTAGCCTGCTTCAGAATTCGCTGTTGCGGTTTTCGTAACTTGATCCTTTTGAAAGGATTCCCCTGCGATTTCCTTCCACGGCTCTCCCATCAACCTGCGGGCAGCCCATTCGAAGCGCTGGTCTGGGGGCGCGTTCCGGCCTTTCCGGCCAACACCGCGGGTGTTTTTCGCGGGAGGGATTTCTTCATCGATGCCGCGATCGACAAACGACTGACACTGGTGCAAAAAGTCGTCGCGGTGATGGCGCCAGCAAGCGTCGGCTCTCGTTTTCCATTCTGCTGGGGATTCGGTCAAACGCTCAAAATCAGGAGGCTGAAATGGAGGGGGATTGATCGACTCCTGAAATAGGGCCTGCGCCCGTGGGCTTGCATGGAACTTTTGAACGAAATCAGGCCATTCGCGATAGGGGACTCCTAAACGCTGAAGGGCTGCGACCATCTGAAGCCGAACACCAACCTTGCGGTTCTTTATGGCTGCCGCGGCTTCCCCAGTGTGCGGCCCTTCCGACTTGTTCACGGCACGATGGATCGGCATGATGAATTCTCCTCTTTTTCTTATGCGCCACCCCTGCAGTCTGTGCCTAAGCCGCTTCGGGCCGCACGGCGCGGTCGATCTCTTTTTGTTTTGCTTGTCTGGCCACGCGTAGATCGTACTCGAGTTGCAGTCCCAGCCAAAATTCGGCGGATGTTCCCAGATACCGAGCTAGGCGGAGGGCCGTATCAGCGGTGATTCCGCGCGGGCCGCGGACGATGTCGTTGAGACGAGTTGCGGTAACGCCCAGATTGCCTGCGAGCTGGTTCACGCTCATTCCCAGCGGCTTCAAGACGTCCTAAGGATCGTTTCGCCGGTATGCGGGGGAGGAATCAGTTTAGGTGACGTTGAAGGCATTCCCATCGGTCCAGCCGAAGCGGATACGTTCCGGAGCGTGGCTCCTGTCACGGCGCGCATATTTTCGGTTGCAGGCTGGTCGGGGCTAACTGCCTGAAGTCTCCGAGATTGAACGTGTAAATACGTTCTACCGGACATTTTGCCGCGCAGCGCAGCAGCAGAGCGTCGTAAATCTTCGCGCCGAGCCATTCACCGCTTGCCATCTCATGTAGTGCCACTAGATAATCCTCTTTGTTGAGGGACACGATCTCAAAATGGGACAGGATGTTCTCGGTGACGATGCGGGCCGCTTCGATTGGGTGAATGCGTGGCCGGACCGGAAGGCGAGTGAGCGCTGCGAACACCTCGGCAATCGAGTGTAAGCCCATAAATCCCTTGTCCTGCCCCGTGGCGACGCGGAGGAGTGCAGGCCGGGCTTGCACGTAGTGCGGATGGCTTTGCTCGGAGGCGGCAACGAGCACTGTGGTATCGAAAAAGATATCCACCGGGCTATGCTTTCCAAACGGACTCAATCCGATCCTCGCGTACGGCTTCCAGGATATGCTCCCAGTTTGCGCCTGGTTCCGGGCTGCCTTGATGGACCCACAGACCGTCGACCTTGCGCATGGAGGGCCGTTGGTGAACCCGCTTGAGAAGCACGCCTTCCGGTTGCTCCATAGCCTCGAGTTCCGTGTCTGGGCTAAGGCCCAGCCGTTCCCGGAGAGGTTTGGGGACGACAATCCGGCCCACCTTATCGATCTTGAATCTCATGCCATTTACAATACCATATACCATTATTAATGGTATCGGTTGAGACGTACATTGTCATTGGGGCTCTCCGGCCGGGACCTACTGCGGATGAGCCAGTAGGGGACGGGGTGTTGTTGGCGGCGCAGAGGTGCTCCAAACGCGCAGGTTGCAGAAGCGCAGACCGGATTGATCGGGCTTACCTGGAGAAGTTGGCCGAGGAGAACAACGCCACCAGCGGGCGTAAACGGAGAGAACGGGAAGCGGCTGCTGCGGAGCTTCCGGGAGTTGGATTTTGGTGTTGGACCCATAAATTGGAAGCGTGGCGATCTCTGTGAACGCGGTGATCTGCTCATATGCATATGATTCTTCCCGATCCGCGAAAGCAGGGGATTGCCCAAGAGCTTCTGCTGCAAGGCTCGCTGGCCGGTATGTGGTATCCACGCAGACGCTGGCCGAGTTCGCGGCCGTTTTGTTGCACAAAAAGGCGCCGCCGGCCGGAGCAGAGGACGTGAAGAAGGTTTTGGATGTGTTGGCGTCCATTCCGGCGATTGCCATGGATTCCGGCAGAGTGCGCCGCGCCGTCGAAGTGCGGGAGAGGTACGGACTGCACTTCTATGACGGAATAGTCGTGGCTCCGGCCCAAAAAGCCGGATGCATGCGAATTTGGTCGGAAGACTTGAATCCCGGAAAGACATACTTTGGAGTTCGCGTGGAGAATCCCTTCGTTTGAAACGAGTTTTGGCTCGCAAGGTCGAGTACGGGCAGAAAGAGATGACATCAGGCATTTAGAAGAGTCTCGGAGCAACCTAATAGGCACTTGTACTATTACTCCTGGGTGCATATGGCACTTGCACAAACCGCTC